>CAZXHS010000002.1:0-427420 GCA_964639845.1 uncultured Desulfobulbus sp.
ACAAATAGTGTCCCTCTAAAAAATAAATCTCAGCTGAGGTTGGGTGGTAATCAAATTTTATTTACTTTATCGTATTCAACACGGATCTCTTTTGCCTTGTTTGCAAACGATTTCGCCTCATCACTTCTGCCGGTTACTCGATACAATTTCGAAATATTTTCGGCAATCATTGCTGCTGCATATTCGACAGGAGCGCTCTCGTCTGTCATCAGAGCAAATGCAAGCAGATATGTTTTTTCGGCGTTTGCAGTATCACCTTTCTTTGCATACAGTTCAGCAAGATCGGAAAGCGTATAGGCATATTCACGGCTCTTTTCACCTACCGCTTTTTTTTGAAGTTCCAGCTTCTTGACGATCAATTTTTCCGCTCGATCATAATCCTTCACCGCTACGAAGGTGTCGTAGATGTTCGCCAGATACCCATACTCTTTCACCTCGCCATCGGAACGGCTTAACAGCCGCAACATCACATCAGCTGTTTCTTGCGCCTCCCGCAATCGATTCGTTTTGACATAGGCATAGGACAAACCGTTGAGCAGGCCAAAGATGGCGTTGGTTTCTCCTGGCTTGATTGTATCGATCTTTTGCATCCAAGGGGCGCCCATGGCAATGGCCTCCTTGTAATTGCCGCTTAAAATCTCCACAGCCATTTGTGTTGCAACACCTTCCAAATCCGCGGCAACCGCAGAACCGGTCTCCGCCCTCGACAGGGTTGCCAGCATCAGCATACAGCCAAAGAGCCAACAAATTCGCTTCACCATCATCTCACCTTGTGCATTGAAAAAACAGCGCCTGTCCACCAGGAGGGGTTCGGCCCACACGATGCGCCTGCATTACCATTAAACAGGGGCCATGACCATTCTTTTGTCCGGCCCGTGCCCGACTGAAAAATTGGTTGTTCCAGCAAAAAAACAATAACTTATCTGTTCATTCCGTGGTACTGTCGATCGTCGTTCTTTACCGTCTTTCAAAAGGCTACAACCCGCTGGCAGGAGCGTTGCCCCTTGCGGTTACCGGGATGGGCATCACGCCCCGGTTAGCCTTCTGGCGGCACACCGTCATTGCCCCATTACGCAGCTCTCTGCAATTGCTATGAAAACAGTGCATCTTCCCCCAGGTGGCGGGCTTCACATCTTGCGCATATTGCTCATCCTTATTTGCATGCCATTGGCGGCTTCGGCACAAACGGCACTGCAAACGTCGCACATCGAGGCCAATGTTCCGCCCGCTGACGCATTCCATACATTTCTTCAACGCGATCTTCTCGCTTTTTTCAAGGAGGAGAGAAACCTCGCTGCCACGCGGGTTGAGTTGACGCTGCTGCGAAACGTGCCCACCCAGTCTGGTGTTGCTTTGCCAAAGTATTACCTATGGGTTACGGCATTTGCCGGCACAGAGCTTGTTGCCGAGGGCGCAGTGCGGGTGGCTGCTATTGAACGTCAAAGTTTTGAAGTGCTGCAATACATGAGCAAGGCCGAAGTGAAGGAGTCCCCCGCCGAGGTGGGGCGCATTTTCCCGGCACCCCTCGTTCCGAGGATCCTTGCGCTGGCCCATGGCCAATGATGACGCATTCCCTGTTGAGTGGGTGCAGCAGCACCCGCAGCCCATCCGGCCGCGCCACCTTTTTAACACCGTGACAATCTTCAACCACTGCTGAACCAAGGAGGTAAGGATGCCCACCATTACACCACAATCCCGGCTGTCGCAGTTCATCCTCTGTGCGCTCATTGTCGGCCTGGCACCATCGGCGCTGCATGCCGACGGCGGCAAGGAATTTGTCACCGCCCATGCCATGCCCAGCTATCCGGGCAGCGTGGCGATCAGCGAGGGAGAGCGCGCACAACGCTTGAGCAAGGATAGCCTGGAGTTGGTCGAGCGGTATTACGCGGGAAAGCTGCGGCCCGGTGATCGTATCGAACCCTTCACCAAAGGCGACAGCACCGGCTTTTGCATCGTCTACGCCGAGCAGGCCGGGGGCCGCGAATTAAAGGCCAACGAACTCTGCGCCAGCAAGAAGGCCTCGGCCTCAACGGCGCAGACCCAGGCCTTCCAACAGACCGTTGCCAGCGCCGGCGTCACCATCAGCAAGGTAGATCACCCGGCCTTTAACGAGATGTCGGCTCTGGTCACCCGAGGCATGCACAGCGAGGCCGAATTACGCGCCGCAGAAAAGGAGTATGGCGAGGTCGGCACGGCGTATTATCGGACTGTCCAGGATGCGCAAACCGGTAAGAGCATCAGCGAGGGCGAGCTGATCGTCAAACGTGCCCACAAGGCGGCCCATCCCAACGAGGCGCAACTGAAGGAAGCCGGCAAGCAGAACAAGGTCTCAGCCGAAGACAAGGCTGCGGCGCAAGAGGTGAAGCGGCAGATGCAGGAGCTGAAAGCCAAGGGCGACATCGCCGGCATGATGCAGCTGGCGCAGAGCCGCAAGGAATTCCAGGGGCCATCCGCCAATCAGCAACAAGCTATGCAACTGGCCATGGCAGATATGCAGCGCGACACCTGGCCGATCTGGCTCAATTGCCTGCAAGAGCTGAAGGCGGCCGGCTACGCCACCAAGATTGTCTACAGTTCCGGGGTGCTCGGGCAGTAGCCGGTCTCCCACCAGAGGCTGCTTTTCGCCCGCCTCACAACACCTCTCTTTCAGCCGCCGTGACCGATGATCTCCAAGCTATCGGCTTCACGGCGGCGTTGTTTTTCACCCGCTCGAAATTCTCCATGGCGATTTTGGCATCCTTGCTCGGTGTTTTGCGGGTCGTTTTCAAAAAACCGTGCACCAGTACGATATCGTTGGCCGCTGTTTTGACAAAGAGCACCCGGGCGGACTCTTTGCCGCAATCCACGCGCAATTTGTAGATAGTACCCTTGTAGCCCCAAATCCGGGGATTGAGGATTTTCAGGCTGGTACTGGTGGAGATGGCACCCAGCTCGGCAAAAGCGTGCAGTTTCTTGACAATGTTCGCGGCAAGTTTTGCCGAGATATGTTGCATGAAGCCTTCAAACCCCGACAGACCATCGGTCTCTTGCAAGCACAGGATTTTCACGATCAGCACACCATTTGGGGGTCAGAACAAAATAGCACATCCTTGGCGACACGCCGCCGAGGAACGGTCGTCACACCGCTCAACCATGCCGCAACACACCGCGCATCTAGCCCAACTTGAGGCCGGCGAGGAAACCGGCCACCGCGCTGCCGCCTTTCCAGGTGAGCTGGGAGAGGCGGTTGTAGAGAAAACTGCCCGATTGGTTGGCGAGATCGGCAGCGGCCTGCGCGGTCTGATGCAGGGCTTGCTCGTTGACCTGGGTGATGCCGTAGTATTCGCCGACAAACAAGACGACCACCGCCGCGCCACCGATAAACAGCGCCACTTTGACGATTTTTTTGGCAAAATAGCCCACCGCCAGACCCACGAGAAAGGGAGCACCGACATTGGGCAACAAAAAGGCGGCGGAAAAAATATCCAATGAGGCGGGGTTGGCAACAGGTGGATTCATGGCGTTTCTCTTGGCATTCAACCTAAAAAACAGCGGTTTGGACAGCCCGGCCTTTCCGGGGCTTGAGGCGGGCATTTAACCGTTAAGCCAGGGGTCAGGTCAAGATGATTTCGGTGGATCGTCGATCATGCGCCCGCTTGGAGCGGCCACCTCTGCGCTTGCAGTCGGCACGCTGGCCGAAATGGCTGCCACTTCCTGTTCAACCGTTTTTGCCCAAGGAAACGGCTTGCCCAAACTCACTCATCCTGAAAAAAATGGTGCAAGCAAGGGCAGCAAGGAAACGGAAAAGCCAATGGTTCCCTGACGAAGATAGCGCCCCAGGTCCTGGGGGCAGTCCCGTATCTGCGGTTGAAGCAAGCAAAAGAGTTGCCCGCCGAGGAGGGAGCACATCAGAGCAATGACAATCTCCATCCTCCACCAACCATCGAAGGAAAACACCCAACACGGCGTCATAATCATGGCGAAGCTTGCCAGGGCAGCCGTGGCAGTGATCCCAACAAGATTTTTCGTTTTGTCGGCAAACGCCCACTGGACGATGAAGATGCAGACCAGCTCGACCATGTAGGCCAGGTTGTAGCTCAAGAAAAAGACCGGATCCCGCTGACGGTAAAAGAGCAGCAGCCAGAAGAGGCCAGGCAGGGTCAAGGCCAGGATGATATGGATGGTATGCACCCTTTCATCAACACTTTTCTTGGCCGGCCCCCAAAAGAGGGAGATAACGAAGAGCGTGGCGGGAGCAAGAACCCATTGCCAGCCGCCGGCGGTCATCGAAAGATAGGTGACCAGGCTGGCGCCGAGAATGGCGGCGTCATCGAGCTTGGAGCGGGAGCGCACGATGAAGAGGCCGATGATAACCAGCAGAATAAAGACAATCCGGAGAAGGATTTGCAGCGCGGTGTAGCTGTCGTAGACGTTGAGCAGGATACAGACACCAAGCGGAATAAAGAGATTGTCAAGTCCGCGCCAGGCAATGGCTTCGACGAGCATCACCAAAACAGCGATGAGCAGGGCGATGAGCAAGGACTCGGCCCTGCCGATGGTGGTCATCAGCAGCAGAGGCACATGGATGCAGAGAAAGGCTGCGAAAAAAAAGGTGAAACTACCTTCCCAGGTTTTATGGCCCTCGGCGGTGGTGTAACGCTGTTGCCCGTATCTGGTGCCGATCAAAGCGGCAAAGGCGTCGGCCAAGGTGAGCACCAGCACCGAGAGGCTGTAGTAGAGTGGTTTATCAACAGAGATATACCAGACCGCAGCGACCGCCACCGGGAAATAGAGTTCCCCCAGCGAGGATCGGGCGACGCCGTGCAGGCTCGAGCCGATAGTTGTGCGCAAGGTTGGCAACAACCTGAGGACCAGCAGCGAGGCCACCGCCACGCCGGCCAGCAGCAGCACCGGCCAGGTTGCATCAAAAATAAGGGGGAAGAGGGTGCAGATCAGGCCCATACCCATGTGGACGGTTTTGCGGCTCAGCTCCGCTGCAAACGTGAATCGCCGGCTGCCGTAATGACAGCCGCCCAAGAGCAGCCCCAGGCTGGCCAGGACGAGGAGGATGCCGAGCCAGGGACTCACAGGATCTCTTCCACGATGAAGGCCGAATAGAAAAAGGCCTTGTCCTCGGCAAAGAGCCGTTGGGCAAGCGCATCTTTGCGCCCTACCCTGTCGCTCCACTGTTGCGGACAGCAGCGCGGGGCCAGCATATTCCAGTACGCCAGCCGCCCACCGCTGCGGCCGGTGGCCACGATCTGCGACAGCACTCGCTGCGCCGTCTCCTCCGACATGTATTCGAAGATGTCACTTAAGTTGAAGCGGTCCACGCTGTTGGGGCCTTCCGCCTCGAGCACTGATTCGAGGGTGCCCAGGCGGATCTCCAGCCGGTCAATGTTGTTGCGGATGGTCTCGAAGTGCTCTTCCCGCAGGGCGTGCGGCAGGGCCTTGCCATGGCGACCGGTGAGGATCCAGTGCAGATAGGGATTGTCGCCGGGGTCAAGCTCGCGCAGGGCATGGCGGGTTCGCCCCAGAATCCGCTCGGCCACGCTGCCCTCGACATAGGCAAAAAAGGAGGGGTCCCGGCCAAGCCGCCCCATCATCCAGCGAGAAAAGAAGAGGCGAAAGAGCATGCGCCAACGAAAGGTATTCCAGGTGGTGTCGTAGAAGCGGGCGCAACGCTCGCGGGCGCCGCCCTCGAGCAACTGCCCCACCCTCGCTCGGCTGTGAATGAGCGGGATGATGTATCGCCGAAAAAGCATGAAATAATGCTCGAACTTGCCCGCCGAGCCGATGCCCTGGGCAATGTTTGCTTGGTTGCTGTCCCAGAAACTGCGGCTTTGCGCAGAGAGTAGGCCCCGGCATTGGCCATAGAGAGCCAGCCGTTGTTCACTTGGCCTTGAGCCGATCAGCTCGAGGAGTTGACCATGGGAGAGGCACTTGTAGGCAGCCACCCGCAGCTCGATACAGGCCAACTGCGCCGGGTTCAGGTCGACGGCGATCACTCGGCTGGGTTTTTTGGTCAGCAGCGATAGGCAGTTGTCGCCGGCCGAGCCGATGCCCACACAGACATCGCCTTCCTGGATATCCAGCCCCTGGAGCAGGATATCGGCATCCTCCCAGCACTGGGCGTAGCGGATGGCGCTGAATGAGGCCTTGGCTGCAATTTCCGTATCACGCATCTTCCTCTCCCTGGGCAAGCAGCCGCACCCTGCCGGTGCTGCCGTCAAGTTCCACCGTATCGCCATCGTTGAGCCAACTGGTCACCCCCGGCACCGAAACCACGGCAGGCAGTCCCAGCTCGCGGGCAACGATGGCCGAATGGGAGAGGAGACTGCCCCGCTCCACCAACAGGCCGGCGGCCGCCGGAAAGAGCATGATCCAGCCCGGATCGGTCCGCTCTGCCACCAGGATGGCACCTGCGGGCAATTCCACGCCTCTGGGGTCGCGGACAACCCGGACCCGGCCACGCACCACCCCCGGACAGCAGCCGATCCCCTGCCGCGCCTCCGGGTCAGAGTCCTCGGCCTGCTTTGCTTCATCGCCCTGATAGAAGTCGTTGCCAACAAAAACCAGGCCCCGGGTCTGGAACCGGTCAGCAATCGGGGCCATGGTGGCATAGCGCTGGAAATGGCTCTTGCGTACCGCCGCGATGCCTTGCAGATCGGGGCAGGAGGCAAAGCCTTCGACAAAGCCGAGGATCTCATCCTTTTCCAGGTAAAAGATATCGCCGGGCTCTTCGAGCAGGCCAAGGGCTGCAAACCTTCGGCCCAGCTCGACCAGGATCTGCCGCACCCGGCCAAAGAGTCGGGTGCGCTCGAAACGAAGATTTTCCCTGGCCTCCACCCGCGCCCGCGCATGTTTGAGCACGAAGGTAAAAACCCGGCGACGCAGCCCGCTGCTGCCAAGGGCGGCTATCGCCTGCTGTTCTGCGGCAATTCGTGCATCCGCGGCCTGACCGGCCGACCCCGTCTCCTTGCGGGCGGCGAAATGGCCGATGGCCCGCAAGAGTGGTGCGGGGTTATCATGGAGGGGAACACTCTCCAGCTTGAGCTCGTCGATGCATCGGTCGCCAAAGGTATGCAGATACTCACGAAACAGCTGCCCCATCTCCTGATGCTCATCGAGATAGGCAAGGATCGCGGTGGGCGACGCCTCCTGGAACAGGGTCACGGCCTCCTGGTTGCCGCGAATGCAAGCGGCCAGCTGCGCCACCCTTCGCGCCGGCTCGGCACTGATCACCTTACCGCTGCCGCCGACCAGGTCGTTTTGCAGGGTGCCGTGGCTATCGTTGCACCAGGATTTACAGAGCTTGGCCAAGACGCCGAAAAAAATCATCGCAAAAAAATCGTTGATCAGGGGCGCATCCCAGCGCAGCAACAACTGGCTTTCAAGCGCACGATAGGAGGCGGCCAGCTCATCGGCCCGCTGCTCGGCCAGGTCGACAGAAGGTTTGGCCAGGGCGGTTTCAAGACGCCGGTAGAAGTGCTTGATCGTGCGCGGCAACAGCAAATAGCTCCAGCCCATGCCGATAAGCGCCTTGCTCAGGTGCAGCAAACTGAGCAGACGGTTTGCCTTGAGCCTGGGAATGAGCGCCAGCAGCTCATCGCCCATCTCCTTGCGCACCCCCATCATCTGTTCCATGAAACCACGGTTGATGGAAAAACCGGGAAAGCAGGCGAGCAGGCGGTACCAGTTGATCAGGTTGTAGTACATGCGGCCGTGCATCAGGCCAAGCAGTCCCCGGTAGGTCTCCTGGTTGGCGGCGATAACCTGGCGGGGAACGCCCATGATCCTGCAGAACTGCCGATAGACCTCCTCGTAGATCGAGCGGGCAAAGCTGTAGGTCAGGGGCGTGGTCACCCCGCCGTAGGACTCGGCGATGTTAGAGTTGTCCCAGATGTTGAGCCTGCCGCCAGGATCGGCTACCTGGCCAAGGCTGGTGATCGGCCGCGACTGGAGCAGATAAAGCCTGCCCTCCTCGTAGGCCCATTCAATATCCTGGGGACAGCCGCGCTGTTTCGAGCAGAGCCGGGCAAGGGCCGCCACCTCCGCCGCCATCGGCTCCGCAAGGGAGTAGGCCTGTGCCTGCTCGTGATCGTGCTCTCGCCGTTGTGGGGTGCCGCCTTCCAGGTAGAGGCCAAAGGGTTTGCATGCGGCCTGTTTGCTGATGACTGTACCGTTGCGTGCTACCCGGAAGGTGTCGGCGTCAATGGCGCCATCGACCAGAATGCTGCCCAGCCCCCAGACCGAGGAGACCAGGGCATGATCCCAGTTGCCGCTGATCGGATCAACCGCGAAACAGACGCCCGCGCACTGTGCTTTGGTCATCCGCTGTATAATCACGGCCGGCGGCACACAACCACTCAGACCATGCTCAGCCCGGTAGGCCTTGATGTGTTCGGAAAAGGCCGAACGCCAGACCTCGACAACCCGCCGAGCCACGTCGGTCCTGGCCACACCGAGGAAGGAATCGAGCTGGCCGGCGAAACTGAAGCCTTGCGAGTCCTCGTCCACCGCCGAAGAGCGCACCGCAAAGGTGGCCTCTTCCGGGGCCAACTGGTCAAGCGCCTGTTGCAGTTGGTCAAAAACCTGGTCGCTCACCTGCCAGGCAGCAGCCTCCTGTTCCTGGCAGCCGCTGGCGGCAAAGGCGGCCGGGGTGATGACGAACCAGGCCGGTATGGGCAGCCTGTGCAGTGCCTGAAGTGCCGCAGCCTTGCCGCCCATCTCCTCAAGGCGCATGGCCTGGCGGGGGAATTTGATCATTTCATCCATGGGCAAGCACTCCGGGAAGCAAACCAAGGGAGAGGTAGAGGCAGAGCGTCCACAGGGCGGCGGCCAGTTCAAAACGTTTTGCCCGCGTATCCGTCTGCCGCTGCCGGAACAAGATCACAAAAAAAGCGCAGCCGAGACCGCTTACCAACAGCACGCTGCCCACCGCGGCAAGCGCCCCGGCCTTCCAGGCGCTCAGGCAGCCAAACAGTGCGGTCATCGCGATCATCACAAGCCAGATGAGCGCGGCCCTGCGGCAGCCCCAGAGCCGGGAGTAGGTTTCCACCCCCGCTTCTTCCTGGGCCGGGGTACGAATCTTTCTGCCGATCTCGATGACGATGCCGTTGAAGAAGCTGGCGGCGAGAAAAAAAATCAAACCCTGAGGCGGAGCGGCGGCGCCGGCAACCAGCCAGTCGGTGGAGGAGGCATAGAGGTCGATCAGCGGCATGATCAGCATGTGGGTCCAGAGATAGGTGATGGGTCGGGCCTTGAGCCAGTCGCGCAGGCCAAACTCAAAGCTCATCATCGCCAGGTAACTCCAGGTGACCAGGAGCAGCAGCACCAGTTTTGGCCGCCACCACAGCACAACGCCCCCTTGAATCAGGCAGGCGAGCACAAAGAGGATGGCCAGTTCGCGCAAACGCACCAAGCCGCGCGGAACCGCCCGGTAGGGCCGGTAGCGGCTGTCCTCCTCGTTGTCCTTGAACTCGTCGGCGATGCGCAGTTGCAGGAAAAAAAGCAGGCAGGAGAGGAAGGCCACCCCAGCGGAGGGCCATTGCGGCCAGACCCCGGCCCGGAGATGGGAGGAGATCGAAACCGCGCAGAAACTGAAGGCCAGTATCAGCGGCACATGCGCGGCCAGGGGAAAACGCTCTTTCTGGTAGATCCAGAAGCGTTGCCAGACAGGGAGATTTGCTTCATTCATTGAAATAGCGAAAACAGGTTTCGGTTTGGTTGATTGTATTGAGCGACGCCGAGCAAAGGCGGATCATCGCTTGCGGGCGAGATCATCGTGGGCCTTGGTGAAATCTCCGGCCGAAAGCGAGCCGATGATCGATATCTCACCGGCCAGGGCGGCAGCGGCGCAGACCTCGGCAAAGGCCTTGGCATGCCCGGCCCCGGCCAGCCCCATCAGTTGCAGGGCTGCCTGCTGGCTCGGCAGCTTGGTGCCGCCGCCGACTGTGCCCACGATCATGTTGGGCAGGGTGGCCGAGACATAGAGGCTATTGTCCTCCAGCCGGGTGAAACGGGTGATGCCCACCGCCGCCTCGGCCACGCAGGCCGCATCCTGGCCGCAGGCGATGAACAGGGCAGCCAGGCCGTTGGCGTAGTGACCTTGGACGCCGATGGTCCCGGTCATCACGCCGCCAAGGGCCGACATCTGCCAGTACTGGACCATCTTCTCCGGGGTGGTATGCAAAAAGCGTTCGATCAGTTTTCCGGGAATCACCGCCTCGGCGGTCACCTTCTTGCCGCGCACCGTGGTGAAGGACTGGGCAGTCGCCTTCTTGTCGCCGGAGGCGTTGGCCTCGACAAACCAGTACTGGGGCTTCACCGGCGTCCTTGCGATGACAAAGTCGCAGACCGCCTGGGTGGCGATGGTGACCATGTTTTGGCCGGCCGCATCGCCGGTGGTGAAATCACAGAGCAGATAAAGATGGCTGCCCTGGGCGGCAAAGCGGATATCCTCGAGGATGCCGAACCGGGTGGTGGTTGCGGCGGCCTCCTTGAGTCGGTCCTTGTGGGTGAGCACCCAGTGGGCAAAGAGCAGCATCTCGCTGATCGAGGCGAAGGCAAATCCCGGAGAACGGGTCACCCCTTCGGCGAGGATCACCGCCGAACAGCCGCCGGCCTTGGAGAGCACCACGGCACCACGATGATAACTGGCCACCAGGGCCGCCTCGGTGGTGGCCAGGGGTAGATAGTAATCGCCCCGGGCAAAACTGCCGTTGACCCGGAGCGGCCCGGCAAGCCCCACCGGCACCTTGACCGTGCCGATGCAGTTCTCGATGTTGGCACTATAGACCTCCATGTCCTCGCCATCGTAGAGGGCGCTCGGGATGGACTGGTCCTGGCCGATCACCCCCTGCCAGCGGCTGCGCATCGCCTCGGCATCCGAGCCCTTGATATTGGCGAGTCGGGTATAGGGTGTGGTGGTGTCCGGGGCAAGGTGCTGACAGACCTCCGCCGGTGAACGATCGTGAAGAAGGGTCCGGGCCAGCTGTTCGATTTTCTGGGCATTCTGGGTCATGGTATCACCGATGGGGGAGCAATGGATTATGACTTGTTCGCCGGGGCAAGCCGCCGAACCAGTTCCGGGTAGTTGACCTTGGCATTGTGGCGGCTGTCCATGGGAATTGCGGCAATGACCAGTCGATCAATGTGAAATTGGTCGATGAGGGGGGCAAGCAGTGTCGCTGCCGCCGCATGGCTAAGAGCCGTTTCGACGACCAGCAGCCGCTCCCCGCCCAGCTGACAGAAGGCGGCCGCGGTGATGGCCTGAAACTGGCGGGCCGCGGTCTCGATGGCAAAGGGATAGGCCCTGCCATGGTCGTCATCAATGGCTGCGGCACAACGCCCCAGGAGCCAGAGCCGCCCCTGGGCATCGAAGGCGCCGAGATCGCCGGTGCGGTGCCAGATCGCACCTGCCACCGAAAACTTATTGGCCGCATCGCCGATGCCGTCCAGGTAACCGGTGAGTACATGCGCACCATGGACGACGATTTCCCCGACCTCCCCCTCTGGCCGGGCAAGGGCGAGAAACTCCTCCGCACTGAGCGCACCTAGCGCCCTGCCCCAATTGTCGGCAATGATGCGGCAGTCGATCGCCTCCACCACGCTGCCGGCAAGAAGCCCCCCGCCCGTGGCCATGCGCCGGTAATCCTCCTCGCTGATATCCAGGGCGCACAGCTCGGCAATCGGTTCGGCCTCGGTGCCGCCATAAACGGCCATTATTCGGGTCGTCGGCAGTGCGGTCGCCAGTTGGCGCAACAGGCCGGGAAAAACCGGGGCGCCACCGGTATAGAGGGCTTCAAGGCAGCCCAACTGCGCATAGCGGGGATCCTTGAGCAAACGCGCAAAAAAGGCCGGCGAGGCGACACTGGTGGCTGGCTGGTAGCGGGCGCAATCGTCGAGGATAGGGCCGGCGGCAACCTGGGCCGGACGCTTCAGGCTCACCTGCGGAATAATGGTGGTGACGCCGCAGGCCAGGTTGATCAGGGCAAAGATGGGCAAGGTGGCCAGATCGCTTTTACCCGGTTGCAGATGCAGGGTGTGCTGGAGCACCTCTTTCTGGGCGAGCAGAAACCCATGGCTGCGCACCGTGCCCTTGGGCTGACCGGTGGAGCCCGAGGTAAAGGTGATCAGGGCGGGAGTTTCCGGTACGCAGGCAACGAGGGTCTTGGTTGGTGCATACTTCGATCTACTTGACCACCGGCGAACCCAGGGCAGCCAGCCGGTGGTCAGCACCGGTTTGATCCTGCGCAGGGCCGGGGTTTTCAGACGAAGCAGCTGGGCCAGCGGGGTGCCGATCATGCCCTTGGGCCTGGCCCTGAGGCAACAGGCCTCCATGGTCCGGGCATCGGCCGAGGGATCGATGAACATGGCGGTCATCCCCAGGCGCCACAGGGAGATCAGGATGCAGTAGAGATCGATCGACATCGGCACGAAGACCAGGACGACGTCCCCCGGCGCAAAGCCCAGCGATTGCAGCAAGGCGCTGCCCCGGCAGGACTGCTCGTGCAGGGCCTGAAAGGTGATGCTCGCTCCACCATGGCGCAGCGCCACCTGCTCGCCGCGCTCCTCAGCCTGGGCCGCCAGCAGTGCAACCACGTTCATGAAAGCGTCTTGGCAAAGAGGGTATACCGCCGGACCAGGTCGCTGTTGCGGCCGATGTTGGTCGAGACATTGCCGCTGTACATCAGGGCATGGATGGCCGAGGAACGACCGCTTTGCCGCGCGGCTTGCTGGACCTCCTCGACAAGAACGGCGCCGAGTCCGCCATAACGTCTGTTGCCGCTCACCGCCAGGGTCTTGATGATCAGACGGTTGAGGGGTCTGCCATTTTTCAGTTGCAGCAGATCGGGGATGGCAAAGACAAAGCCGCAGCAGGTTCCCTCATTATCATGGGCCAGCAGCACATACCTGGGGTCGATGTGATCGACAAAGGACAGGTACTGCTGGAGAAAGGTGGCCTGATCGATCTCGGCATAGAGGACGTTTCTGGAAAATGCCTCGAGGGAAAGACCATAGACCGCCGTGAGTTCCTCGGCAAAACGACCACGATCGATCGGTCTCCAGGTGACACCGGCATCCGCCAGCCGTACTCGCGCCTTGACGAGCCGAGGATCAATGGCGGCAAGATCGTGCACCACGGTGGAACTATATTCGTGGCGCGGGGTAAACCCGGCTGCGATCCAGTAGCCGGGCCACTCTGGCGGGTTCTGCGGCTCCATGAGAAAAGGGGCGGAGCCATCCGACCAGGTGACGAAACGGTAGGGTTTCCAGGTGTTGCCATCCATTGGCCCGTAGACGGTGGTGCAGCCGTTTTCCCGCAAAAGATCGCAGGCCGCAGTGAGCAACCGGTGGCTCTGCTGGCCATCTTCTACCCAATAGTGGCCAATGACTCCGTAACGCTCCTCGCCGTGACCGGGACGGGCAAACCAGAGGCCGCAGCGGCTCTTGCCGGCAAGCAGGCATTTGTCCGGGGGATTTCGCCGCAGTCCGTCGAATTCTGGAAGGGAGGGCAGATGGTCTTTATCGAGTATCTCAATGGGCATGGGCGAGCGGGGGGATAAAGTTTGCCGTTCTCAAGGCTTTTTTACGAGAACGAAAAAAAGTGCTGTTGTAACTTCCAGGCCAGCGCACTATGGTCGTGCGCTGGGTCTGGGCTGAGTCCGGGGGGGGCTTTGCGGCTGTTGCCCGATAATAACCAGTATACGAGAAACGAACAGTTCTGCAACAGAGCCATGGTTGGACCAATTATCAACAGTGTGGGTATCGTCACCGGCGCGATGCTCGGCGCAGTCGGCGGCACGATGCTGTCGCCGGAATTTCGGCAGAAAATCAATTATGTCTTTGCCTGCATCGCCATGGGTATTGGCGTGTTCATGATCACCAAGGGCAAGGCCCTGCCGCCGGTGATCTTCGCCCTGCTCTTCGGGGCACTGATCGGTGAGGCCTGCCGCATTGAATCGCTGGTGATGGGGGGAGCGCTGAAGGCGGTGGATCTGTTTCGGCGCAAAAAAGAGGGGGGACCGGATATTGCCGGCCAAGGATTCCGCGATCAGTTCGCGGTGGTGACGGTGCTGTTCTGCGTCTCCAGCTTGGGGGTGATGGGGCCGATGCATGAGGGCATCACCGGCGATCCTTCGTTGCTACTGATCAAGGCGCTGCTCGATTTCTTCACCGCCATCGTCTTTGCCGCCAACATCGGCGGGGTGATCGGCGTGCTTGCCCTGCCGCAACTGCTCATCCAGAGTGGTATCTTCTGCATGGCCACCACCGTGGTGCCGTTGATCAGCCCGGCCATGTTCGCCGATTTCTCGGCCTGCGGCGGCATCATCATGCTCGGCACCGGGCTGCGTCAGTTCGGCCTGGTGCAGGTACCGATCCTCAGCATGCTGCCGGCGCTGGTGTTGGTCATGCTGATCTCATTGGTATGGAGCCGATACCTCGCCCCTTGATGACACCTTACGATCAAGAGAGCAGATCAGCGAGTTCTTCCGGGGTGAGCAGGGATTGCGCCTGATAGGTTTGACGGCGATCAAAGGTTCTGCGGCGGTCGCGGCGTTTGCGGCGATCAACGCCCAACCGCAGGTGGGTGACGGCGCGAAACCATTCTTTGAGGGATTTGTGGTGTTTGGCCGGCGATAAGCGATTATCACGGCGCCGTTCGTCACCGGATCGGCGCTCATCACTCACCCGCCGGTCCTCTTTGGCCACTCGCCGCTCCACCACGCCACGCTGTGGTGCCGACAAGCGGCCGCAATACGCGATTTCTTCTGCATCCATGGTGCTTCTTGCTGCTGGTTTATCTGAAAATTTGCGCCACTATACAGGGGTGACGGTGGTGAGAGCAACTATCAAAAAGATAATTTTTGTGAAGCATTCTTTTTTTCACTTCCACATCGCCCCATTCATCACCCATACCTTGCCATGATCCATCCGATGCTCACCGGCCTGGCCGCCGGCCTCTTTTTCAGCACCACCTTTGTCCTCAACCGGGCGATGAGCCTGGAAGGTGGCCACTGGTATTGGACAGCGGCTCTACGCTATTTCTATATGGTTGGTTTGCTGGGCATTGGCCTGCTGGTGTTCCAGGGGCCGAGGTATCTGCGACGGGTGCTGGCAGAACTGACCCGCCACTGGCTCTTCTGGATACTCAGCGGTTCGATCGGTTTTGGCTGTTTTTACGCCCTGATCTGCTTTGCCGCCGCTTTTGCCCCCGGCTGGGTGGTGGCCACCACCTGGCAGTTGACCATCATCGCCACGTTGATCGTGCTGCGTTGTTTCGGCGGCCGTTTTGCAAAGCGCATCTGGCTCTATGCGGGCGTGGTTTTTGCCGGGGTAGCGCTGGTTAATTGCAGTAATGTCGCGGCCAGCGATCTGCGCCCTTTGTTGCTCGGTGCCCTGCCGGTACTGTTGGCTGCGTTCTGTTATCCCCTGGGCAACCAGTTGGTGTGGGAGGCACTCAACCGCCGGCCCGGCCTACCGGCCATCAATGCCGAATTGCTGGCCAACAGCTTCACCAAGGTGCTGCTGCTCTCCCTGGGCAGCCTGCCCTTCTGGCTGGGGCTTTTTTTCTGCACCACGGCCGGGGCGCCGTCCTCCGGCCAACTGATCAATGCCGGCCTGGTGTCCCTGTTTTCCGGCGTCATCGCCACCACCCTCTTTCTCCACGCTCGCAGCCATGCTGATAACGCCAGCAAACTGGCCTCCGTCGATGCCACCCAGGCCAGCGAGGTCATCTTCGCCTTAACGGGCGAGATCCTCCTGCTGCAAGCGCCCTTGCCCAGCGCCATCGGTTTTTTGGGCATGCTGATCACCGTCGCAGGGTTGATTGCCTTTGTCCGCCACGAGCACTGAATCCGCCCGTTCGCCACCCCACAATATTGTTAAGTTTTCTTTGAAGAGCCTGGGGTCCTTGACTCTTGGGAAACTCCCCGCCTATACTCCCTCATACTTGATAAAATCGCGGCGACGCGCGCTGCCAATGTCATCTTCCAGGATCAAGGTTCCCCATGAATATTTTCAAAAAAATACTTTTTTCCTCGACCATCAGCCTGCTGCTTCTTGGTCTGATTTCTCTGTTCTGGTCAGTCCGCACCCTGGAGCAACAAGGACAAAAAGAACTGGCCACCATCCGCACCTCGATGATGGCTGAAAAAACAGAGGCCATCCGTAACCTGGTGGAGGTGGCGCAGAAGGCCGTCGAGTTTGCCGCCAACCAAAGTCAGCTCACCGAGGAGGAGCGCAAACAGCTGGCCATCAGCACCCTACGCGCCATGCGCTACGGGGCCAACAACTATATCTGGATCAACACCTTAGATTCAGTGATGGTGCTGCATCCGGCACAGCCGCAGCTGGAAGGCAAGAACATGGCCGACTTCAAAGACGCCAAGGGACTTTTGATGTTCCAGGCCTTCTCTCGTATCGGCCGGGATCAGGGTGAAGGGATGGTTTCATACCATTGGCAAAAACCCGGCAGCGATGCCCCCGAGGATAAATTGGCCTACGTCAAAACCTACAAACCATGGAACTGGCTGGTCGGCAGCGGCATTTATGTCGAGGATGTCAACCGGGCGGTGCAGCAGAAAGAGGCAGAGATCAAGTCTGTGATCAACCAGCAGCGGTGGCACCTGAGCCTGATGATCGCCGCCCTGCTTGCCGCCAGCATGGTGGTGGTGGCCCTGCTCAGCAGACGTATCACCCGCCCGATTGTCAACACCGGCGAGTTCTTGCGCGAGGTGGCCCAGGGCGAGGGCGATCTCACCAAACGACTGACCATCACCAACAAGGACGAGGTCGGCCAGATGGCGGGCTGGTTCAACGCCTTCATCGGCAAGCTCCATGACATCGTGCGCAATATTGCCGAATACTTTGAGACCGTGACTGCCTCAGCCAATCAGCTGCTCATCATCTCCAAACAGATGGATGAAGGCGTGCATACCCTCAGCGACAAATCATCGGCCGTGGCCCGGGCAGCGGGTGAAATGAGCCAGAACATGCACTCCGTGGCCGCGGCCACCGAGGAGGCGGCCACCAATGTGCGCCTGGTGGCCTCCACCGTGGACAGTATGAACCAGATGATGAGCGAGATTGGCACCAGTTCGGAAAAGGCACGCACCATATCGAGCAAGGCGGTGGCAGAAACCTTGCAGGCCTCTTCCAAGGTGAACGATCTGGGCAATGCCGCCGCCGAGATCAGCAAGGTCACCGAGGCCATCACCGAGATCTCCGAGCAAACCAACCTGCTGGCCCTGAACGCCACCATCGAGGCGGCGCGGGCCGGCGAGGCGGGCAAGGGTTTTGCCGTAGTTGCCAATGAGATCAAAGAGCTGGCGCGACAGACCTCGGTTGCCACCCAGAACATCAAGCAAGAGATCGAGGGCGTGCAGAGCCATATCCGCGAGACCGTGGCCGATATTGGCCGCATCGCCGAGGTCATCCATGAGGTGGATGCCACCGTCTCCTCGATCACCACCGCCGTCAACACCCAGATGACCGCCGCCGGCGAGATCATCAACAACCTGCACCAGGCCTCCACCGGCATCGAGGAGGTCAGCCGCAACGTCGCCGCTTCCAGCGCTTTCTCCGGCGAGATCGCCTCGGATATCGGCGAGGTCAACGCCATCGCCCAGACCATCACCGACAGCAGCGCCAAGGTGAGCGTCAACGCCAACGACCTCACCAAGCTGGCCTCTGATTTGAAGGTGATGATCAGCGAGTTCAAGGTCGACCGCTCGCAGTCCACGGGGGTCGTCCTCAGCGGCGATGCCCCGGATCTCATCACCTGGGATGATTCCATCCGCTTCGGCATCGACAGCATCGACAGCCAGCATCACCACTTGGTGGACCTGGTCAACAAGTTGCACCGCGCCATGCGTAGCCGCGCCGGCAAAACGGTGCTCGGTGCCACCCTGGCGGAGTTGGCCCGCTACACCGTGGAGCATTTTCAGTTCGAGGAACAGCAGATGGCCGCGGCCGGTTATCCGCAGCTGGAGGCGCACAAGCGCCATCATGAAAAACTGGTGGCCCAGGTGGTGGATTTCCAGCGCCAGTTCGAGTCCGGCAGCGTCACCGTCACCCTGGATCTGATGAACTTTCTCAGCGACTGGCTGGTCAATCACATCAAGGGTGTGGATCGGCAGTATGTGCCGCTGCTCAAAGGAAAATGAACGCGCTGATCAGATGAAGCGCTGCATCAGCTGATCGCAGACATGGTCGACATTCTCCGGGCTGACCATCCACTGCTCGACAAAACGCAGGGCCTGGGCCCGCAGACTGGGCTGGCCCAGATCGGTCAACTGGCGAAAAACGCCGGTGCGACGGCCGATCTGGTAGAGCACCTGCTCCTCGTCGGGCAGGTGGAGAAAACGGTCGATCACCGCCAGCATGTGTGGCTGATCATCCGGCAGCACACCGTCGATCTCCTCAAAAAGGTTGAGGATGTGATCGCTCTTGATACGGCTACTGATTCCAGAGAGCGTTTGCAGAAAAAGGCGCAGCTCCTCGGCGGTCTCACGATCACCCAGCTTCTCGAATCGGCCCTCGCGCTGTTCGCGGGCCAACTCCAGCGGCCCGGGCAGGGCCAGGGTGCGAATGCGGATAAAATCCGGGTTGATGGCATTCAGCACCGCCGCACTCTGCAGGGCATGTTGCCGCGACAACTCCCGCCCGCCCAGCCCTGGGATGTAGTATTCCGAGAGTTCGATCCCCGCCTGCTTCACCTTGATCCCCGCCGCCACATGGATGGCCCCGTCAGCGCCCTTGCGCACCCGCGTTAGCACCGCATCACAGCCCGATTCCAGGCCAAGATGCAGGCGATTGAGCCCGGCAGCGGCGATGGCGGCCAGGTCTTCCGCGCGCATGCGAGCAATGGTGTGGGAGCGGGCATAGGAGGTGATGCGCTTGATCTGCGGGAAGCAGCGGCGCAAATGGCTGAGAATGGTGATTAGCTCCTCGGGCTTGATGATCAGCGAGTTGGAATCCTGGAGAAAAACCGATGTGCAGCCGGCCAGCAGCCAGTTACGCGCCGCGTACATGGCCATCTGCTCTCCCTCTGCCAATCCCTGCGACGACAGTGGAGCACCCTGGCGCAGCAATTCCACAAAGCGATGCACCAGATCAATATCGCGCAGCACATGATCAACGGGCCGGCGGCTGAATTGCTCGTCCTTGTAGAGGCCGCAGAAGGTGCAGCGGTTCCAGGGACAGTTGCGGGTAACGCGAACGAGCAGGCTGTTGCTCTCGCTCGGCGGCCGGATCGGCCCCTGCTCAAAGCCTTTGTAGGGTGCAACCTGCTGCATGGCATCCTTGCTTATGCCCGCTGGCGTGCGGGGCTGCGTTTGAAGCTCCAGAAGTCGGGATGGAGCATGGCGAGAAAGGGGATCAGCTCCAAACGGCCGACCACCATGTCGATGATGAAGATGATCTTGGTCCAGGGCGAAAGGCCGCCAAAGGTGCCCATGGGACCAATGGTGCCGTAACCGGGACCGATATTGCCGATGGTGGCGGCGGTGCCGACGATGCCGACCACGGCATCGCTTTCGATCATGGTGACCACCAACGAGGAGAGGGTCATGAGGATGATGTAGAAGAGCAAAAAGCCAAGCATCTGCCGCTGAATATCCTCGGGCACGGTGACATGATCGATCTTGATGGGCAGGATGGCCTTGGGGTGGACCACCTGGGCGATCTCCCGTTTGAGATACTTCATACCGAACAATACCCGCACCACCTTAACGCCACCGCCCGCTGATCCGGCACAACCGCCCACCAGCATCACCGTGAACAAAATGGTCTGGGCGGGCACGGCCCACAGCGCAAAATCCACCGAGGCAAAGCCGGTGGTGGTGATGATCGAGGCGATCTGGAAAAAGCTCTCGCGCAGGCCGCTCAGCCAGAGCATTCGCTCCTGGCCGACCAGGAACAGGCAGAGCAGCAGCGACATGCCCACGACGATGGTCGTATACAGGCGAAACTCCTCGTTATGCACCAAGGCCCGCAACTTGCCCTGGAACAGCACCCGGTACTGGAGGGCAAAGTTGCCGCCGGCCAGAAACATGAACAGGGTGATGATCCAGGTACAGGTGTGGTTGCCGTAGCCGAGAATCGATTGCGGATGCGGGGAGAAACCGCCGGCGGCCATGGTGGAGAAGGAGTTGCACACGGCATCAAAGAGCGGCATGCCGAACAAGCAGAGTAAGGCCACCTCGAGCACGGTGAGGACGAAGTAAATCAGCCACAGAGCCTTGGCGGTATGGGTGATGCGAGGGGTGACCTTCTCCTCGGTGGGGCCGGGGGCCTCGGCAAAAAACATCTGCCGCCCGGCCACGGCGAATTGCGGCAGAATGGCCACAAACAAGACGATGATGCCCATGCCGCCCAGCCACTGGCTGAGGCTGCGCCAGAAAAAAAAGGTCTTGGAATAGGGGGCGAAGTCCTTGAGAATGGTGGCGCCGGTGGTGGTAAAACCGGAGATGGATTCAAAGTAGGCGTCAATCGGCCCCAAGCCGTAAAAGAGATAGGGCATGCCGCCGATGGCGCCGGTCACCAACCAGGAAAGGGTGACAATCAGCATGCCCTCGCTGCGCTTGAGGTTATCGAAATCCCGCGAAAACCCGCCGTACTTCTGAAAGAGCAGCCCCAGGGCCACACTGGTGAGACTGGCCGACACAAAAGGAACAATCGACCCGTATTCCCCGCAAATCAGGGCCACACTGATGGGAATGAGCATGATGCTGCCCAGCGCGACCATGATGATACCCAACACATTGCTGATGTTGGAAAGCTTCATCGGGCAAAGACCGCCTTGATGGCCTCGGCATCCTTGGCCATGGTGAAGATGATCAACTGATCCTCGGCCAACAGCGCGGTGTCGCCGTGGGGGAAGATGACGTTACGCCCCCGTTTGACCACACCGATGATGGCGCGGGCCGGCAGCTTGAAATCGCGCACCAGGGTTTTCTCGAACGACTCGGACAAGTTGAGGCGCAGCACCTCGCCCTGCCCGCCCTCGACCAGAGCCAGAATGTTAACATCCTTGGCGTGCAGGCGGTTGAGCAGTTCCTTGAGCGCCGAATCGCGGGGCGAGACCACGACATCAATACCCACCCGTTCAAACAGGGCTGAATTGCGGACGTTGCCCACCCGGGTGATGATGCGCTCGCAGCCCAACTGCTTGATCAACAGCGAGCAGAGCAGATTTTTTTCATCGTTGTTGGTGACGCAGACGGTGACATCACTCTCGCCGATGGATTCCCCTTCCAGCAATTCCAGGTCAGTGCCGTCCCCCTGAAGGATAAGGCTGTGCTTGAGATTATCGGCCAGGTAGATGCAACGGTTGCGATCCTGTTCGATCAGTTTGACCTTGATATCGGCTTGTTCTAGTTGTTGCGCCAGCATAAAACCGACACTGCCGCCGCCGATCACCGAAGCCGTCTTGATGCGGTTGACGTTCTGGAAGAAGTGCGCCGCCAAGCTGTCCAGGGCCGGGCCGGTACCCATGAAGATGACCTTATCATCAGCCTGGATGGTGGTGGCACCGTCGGGAATGAACAGGCTATGGTCGCGGGTGATGCCGACGATGAGCACGTTCTGCGGAAAGGAGCAATCCATGATGCGTTTGCCGCGAATGATCGAATTTTCCTTGATGCGGTACTCGAACATCTTGGCCTTGCCGCGCACAAAATATTCCACGTCGATAGCATCGGGCACGGAGATGATGCGGAAGATGTCCTGGGTGAGCAACTGCTCCGGCCAGATGATGGTGTCGATATCGTACTTGGACTGGTAGCGGTTCTGGGAGAGCGAGTTGAGGTTACGGTACAGTTCCATCCGCCGCACAAAGCAGATGGTTTCCGCCTCGGTGATCTTCTTGGCGGTCCAGCAGGCCACGATATTGGCCTCATCGATCGGCGAGCAGGCGATGAAGAGATCGGCCTTGTCGGTGTTGGCCTGCTCCAGCACCTGCACATCAGCGCCGTTGCCGGAGACAAAGCTGACATCAAGGTTATTGAACTTGTCGGGCAAACGGTCGATATCATCGACAATGGTGATATCGTGCTTGCGGTAGAGCTGCGAGGCGACCATATAACCGGTCTCGGTGGCACCGTAGAGAAGTATGTGCATAGGATGTGCTCGCGCTGAGCCTGGAAAAGGGCGGAAGTACCCGGGGGCGGGTGCATTGCCGGGAAGGCGGCATTGACTCTGCTTCAAAAAATACTGAAAAGCGGTGTGATTGTACAGAAAATGCCACCGGCCCCTGCATTTTCAACCCAACCCGACACGCCGACCGCCTCCCTGCCCCCTCATTGCCCGCATTCAGCCCTTGGGGAATGCCGGCGAATCTGCTATACACAAAGGCATGGAACCATTCACCAGAAAAGAGGCGGCTGTCGCCACCATCATCAGCTTTGATCCGCAGCCCGAGGTGCTGGTCCTCAAGCGCAACGCCAACCCCCGCGATCCCTGGTCCGGCCATTACTCCTTTCCCGGTGGCCGCCGCGACGACGCCGACCCCTCGCTGTTGGCCACCTGCATCCGCGAAACCTATGAGGAATGCGGCATCCAGCTCTCTGCCGAGCACTTGGTCAAACAGTACCCGGTACGCCAAGCCGGCAACCACCTCAACCAACCCATTCCCGTCACCACATACCTCTTCGAGCTGCCCGAACCTCCTGCCATCCGCTTGCAGCAATCGGAGATCAGTTGCCATGAATGGATTGAGTTGGAATATGTGGCCGACAGCGGCAACATCATCAAACGACCGATGAGCCCACGCTGCCCGGAGGTGCTTTTTCCCTGCATTCCGGTGAGCGAAGGCTTTATCTGGGGGTTCACCTTTGAGATGCTGATGCTGGTGATCGCCGATTGGCACGCCCACATTTCTTGAAAAATTTCTCTATTCTAGCCGCAAGGCGTCCCACCAAAGAGGGCTTGACTTTTTAGCCGTTGATTTGTATCAATTACGGCGGATTTGAAAGGGAATCTGCCGTTTTGGACGGAGCATTCGAGAATTATTCACAATTTCTTCCGCCTCCCGGATCGGGAACAGCAGCAAGCGCTGCCCGCCTGATCAGCCCGAACACGCCTGCACACCTTCCCCCTCACATCCCTATATAGCTTTTGCTTCACATAAGTACGGAGTTCGTTTCTTGCTCGACAGTCCTCGCTTGAGGATTTGCATGACAACTGATGGTGGTACCAATTTTTGGTCTACTAATTTGGGTGGTTCAACAACAAGGAGAAACAAATGAAAGCACCAGTACGTGTAGCAGTAACCGGAGCTGCCGGTCAAATCAGCTATTCCCTCATTTTCCGCATCGCCAGCGGCAGCATGCTCGGACCGGATCAGCCCGTCATCCTGCAGCTGCTGGAGATCCCGCCGGCCATGGGCGCCCTGCAGGGCGTATTGATGGAGCTCAACGACTGCGCCTTCCCGCTGGTCGCCGGCGTTGTCGCCACCGATGATCCCAATGTCGCCTTCAAAGATGTTGAGTTTGCTCTGCTGGTTGGTTCCCGTCCTCGCGGTCCGGGCATGGAGCGTTCCGACCTGCTCAACGCCAACGGTGCCATCTTCACCGTCCAGGGTAAGGCACTGAGCGACAACGCCAAGCCCAATTGCCGCGTACTGGTCGTTGGTAACCCGGCCAACACCAATGCACTCATCTGCATGAAGAACGCCCCGAAACTCAATCCGCGCAACGTCACCGCCATGATGCGTCTGGATCACAACCGCGCCATGTCGCAGATCGCCGAGAAGACCGGCACCCATTCCACCAAGGTGGAGAAGGTGGTTGTGTGGGGTAACCATTCCTCCACCCAGTATCCGGACATCAGCTACGCCACCGCCGACGGCAAGGCCGTGAAGGGTCTGGTCGATGACGAGTGGAACAAGAACTACTTCATCCCCACCGTGCAACAGCGCGGCGCCGCTATCATCAAAGCCCGTGGTGCTTCCTCGGCTGCCTCCGCCGCTTCCGCCGCCGTTGATCACATGCGTTCCTGGGCACTGGGCTCCGGTGGCCAGTGGGTCAGCATGGGTATCTACAGCAAGGGCAACCCCTACGGTGTGGATGAGGATCTGATGTTTGCCTTCCCGATCGTGTGCGAAGGCGGCGACTACAAGATCGTCGAGGGCCTGGAAGTCACCGATTACAGCCGTGAGATGATCAAGAAGACCGAAGCCGAGCTCCAGGGTGAGCGCGCTGCGGTTGCCGATCACATCAAATAAGATCGACCCTCGTTTTTGAGGATGCAAAAAGGGGTGCTCTTGGGCACCCCTTTTTTTATGCCCATCGTGTTCATCTTGACAAGGGATGGATTCCACCGTTACCTTCCAGCCAACAATCCTCTTGCCCCAGGAGCATCGCCGTGTCTGTAAATGCCGCTGTCGACATCCACGCATTGATCGCCGCAGGCCGCGTCGTCGAGGCCGGCACCCTGCTTGCCATGCATGGCGAGGAACTGCCGCCGGACATGCGCCAGGAACTGGAGCAGGAACGGCAGCGGTTGTGGCAGCGGGCCAATGAACTGGTGATCGAGGGCGAGGCCCTGGAGCTGGCCGGGTGGACGGAAGAAGCCTGGACGACCTACCAGAAGGCGGCAAAAATTGCCTGCGACCTGCCCGGTCTCCAGGAAACGCTCAGACGCATGAACGAAGCCGTGGCCCTAACCAAGGCGGTGCAGCATCGAAGCAAGCGCATCCGCCAGAATGCCACCAGAGTGGCAGGAAAATCCAATGGATCACGCCGGCGCACACCGTTGCTGCTGGCCGCGGTGGTGCTTCTTGGCCTCGGTGCAGGCTGGTGGCTGGTGAAATCTTCGCCCAAAACTGCCCCCCTCCCGGTACAGACGCCACCGATCACGGCACCGGTGGCAAGCCAAACCATGCCACCGGCGCCATCACCTGCCACGGTAAACGGGCCAACCGCCGAAGCCACCCCGCCCCAGCCGCCCCCCAGCGAGACCTTGCCAGCCAGCACACCGGCGGCGGTCCCTCAACAACCGAGTGCGGTGCCGGGGCCAGTGACTGACCAAACTGCGGCGAACGCCCCCGCCAACTCAATACCGGCAACACCGCCTCCCAAGCCGCCCACTGCTCTCACATACACCGTGCAGGACGGCGACACCCTCTCTCTCATCGCCGAACGTCAACTCTGTTCCGTCGAGGCCTGGTCAAAAATCTACAAAAAAAACCGCAAACTGATCAGCCACACCAACAAACTGACCATCGGCACCCAGCTCGATCTCAGCGGACTGCCCAATCGCTGCCAGCAGCCGCAATAGTCCTCCACAGATCTGACGGCACAAAGGGTGCGGGACTGGCAAAGGCCATAACCTCGCCGCTGACCGGGTGGGTAAACCGCAATCCGGTGGCGTGCAAACACAGCGGTTCTCCCGCACGTCCATGGCCATAGAGCGCATCACCGACGATGGCCCGCCCCAGTCCCAGGGGATGGGCGGCGTGCAGGCGGAGTTGATGGGTGCGCCCGGTGAGTGGGGTGAATGCAATCAGACTCTGCCCGTTGAACACCAGGAGCTGCTGCCATTGCGTGATGCCTAATTTCCCCTGCACCGGATCATACACCTGATAGGGACGATTGTCCGGATCCAGGCGAAATCGCAGGATAATTTCTCCCGAATCGCCAGAAACCATACCTTCCACCAGTGCCAGATACCGTTTTTCCACCCGCCGCTCGGCAAATTGCATCGACAGCTGCCGATGTGCTTCCCGAGTGAGGGCCAGCACCATCAACCCGGAGGTGGCCATGTCCAGTCGATGCACCGCCGGTTGCTCGATGCATACGGGAAGCAACTGCCGAATCCGCGCGCTGACGCAATCCTGCTTCTCCGCTCCCCGTCCCGGAACCGCCAGCAGGCCGCCGGGTTTCTCCACCACCACCAGGTATTCGTCCTGGTAGAGTATTTTCAGTTCGTCCATTGGGGCAGACCGCAGAGTTGAAAACCAAGGATGGGCTGGCATTTGGCAGCGCAGGCCAGGTAGAAATGCCGGTGCTGCTTAGACCCGGATTCGTTGCTGCCCCCCCAGTAGAACTCGGCCAAGGCCAGAGGAATCAAGCCATAGCTAGCCGCATGATGCAGCAATTTGGGAGCGCAACAATCGCCGGTGCCAGAAGGCGGCAGGCCCTGTCCGATGAACACGTCGGTCAACGCGGCCTCATCCCCGCGAAAATTACGCAAGCGGTACAAGGCAAAGATTGCAGCCATCAACTCCTGCGACAACGACTTGCGCCGAGCCTTCACCACCCGGTAGGCAGCGCTGCCCGCCTCCAGGTTCGCCAACTCCCGCCCTATTTTTTTGATCTCCCGATCCGGCACAGCGACCAGTGCATCAAACGCCGCCGGATCACAGATCGGCCCCACCCAGCCCGGCGCCTGCCACAAACCATTGAATTGCCCAGAATAGGCGCGCAGCAACTGGCGGCAACCCGCCGCATCGCGACAAGCCAGCACACCAAACATCTTGCCACCGCCCTCGGCAAAGAGGGGTTCGGTGCGCAGACGCGGATCGCGCTCAGTCACTGGCACCAGCCAATCGAGGCACTGTTCCGTCTGCAAGCACTGCATCAGCCGGCGGCAATCGTCGATCACCTCTTCTGCCGGCAACCAATGCTCGCAACCGCAACGGCTGCACCAGCCACCGCTCGCCCCCTCTACTTGCGCAACAACCATAACAACAGGCTCAGCAGCAGACTGACGATGATGCAACTGGTAAGAGGAAAGGAAAAACGGAAATTTTCGCGAACGATGAGGATATCGCCGGGCAGGCGCCCCAGCGGCAACTGCCGCAGCCAGGGCCACAGCAACCCAAGCCCCAAGCAGATAAGGCCGATGACGATCAAGGTTCTGTTCATGCCGCTACCCTCCGCCAGCTGCCAAGGCTCTCCTGGCTGATCACCACCCCGGCAAAGACCAGCCCGCAGGCCAGCCATTGCCAGAACTGCAACCGCTCGCCAAGGATGAAGAAACTGAGCAACAGCGAGAAGGCGGGGATGAGGTTGACAAAGGCCGAGGCCTGGCTGGCGGGAATACTGCTGACCCCGAAGTTGTACAGGCCGTAGGCGCCCATGCTCACCACCACTCCCAGATAGAGAATAGCCCCCATACCACCCCAACTCAGGGAAGAGGGGCGCACCTCGGGCAACAGCAGGGCTGGGGCAAAAAATATCGCGCCCGTAAAAGCCTGGATAGCGGTGAGAAAAAACGGATGGAGTTCTTTACTTAAGCGTTTCATTAGAATAGTATAGCCCGTCGCGCAGACCATGGCTAAAAATTCGAGCAGATTGCCCAGGGCGGGACGTGGGGCCTGCTGGCTTTCCTGGCTACCCAGGCTCAACCACAGGGCACCGGCAGCAGCGAGTACAAAGCCGCTGATGGTCCGCGGCGTGATCTGCTCACCCAGCATCAGCCCGGCGCAGAGGGCCACCATCAACGGCAGCATAGTGGTGATCATCGCCGCCTGCGAGGCGCTGGTCTGGGTAAGAGCGGCTGACTCGAACACAAAATAACAGCAGGGTTCGCACAGACACATCAGCAGCACTGGCCGCAGGTGGTGCCGACGCAGGCCAGCCCTTGTAAAACGGCGCAAAAACGGAACAAAACACAGGGACGCCACGGCCATCCGCCCGAAAATAACCAACAGGGGATGCATCTCCTGAAAACTGTATTTCAACGCCACAAAGGAACTGCCCCACAAGGCCATGGCTAACAACAAGGCCAAAAGCGGCAGCATCCTTTGTTCATTCTCAGCCATCATCAACCCCACTCCTCATGACCATGCACACATCCATGTACCTTCGACAATCCCGGCGCTGTCTCCACGCCCTGCTGTTTGCCACCCTGCTCATGCTTGGGGCGGCACCGGCGCGAACCAGTTGGAGCGCCAGTTACCAGCCCAATGAGGTCAGCACCCAGCAGACCGTCGGCATATACCAGAATATCCCCGGCCTGACCAGCCAGCAAATTGAGTACGGCCGCACCGCCATTCCCCGCCTGCACTATAACGCCCAGCGCATCCTGCGCAAGATGTGCACCCTGCCGGGGATCAACTTCGACTCTGCTAAGCAGGTGATCGAATTGCTTGGCAAGGAACGATTCACCTTCGAGCAGGTGCAGACCTTTGAGGCCTTCAGTTCCATCGCCTCCACCGATATCAAAAGCGGTGTCGCTGCCCTGGATACGGTCAAGGAGTTGAGTTTCGAGGCCAGCCGCTCCTTCCGCGCCTATGTCGGCATGCAGGGGGTGACCTCCAACCAGGCCCTGGCCATGATCACGACCCTCAACAACATGGGCGACACCAACAACCGCGCTGCCCAGGCCTTTTTCAAGATCAGCGGCATGCGCGTCGATATCGCCCAGAAAGGAATGCCGGGCCTAATGCGGCTGCGTGACAACCAGGCCAAGGCGGCCGAGGCTTATGCCAAGATTCCCGCCATGGACAGCGAAACCATGCTCGATGGCCTGGAGCTGCTCTTGAAGCTCTACCAGGACGATGCCTGGAACGCCCGCTGCCTGTTCACCAACAAGGCCGTCACCCCCAAGGAGGCCTGGAACTGGCTGGTAGCTTATTTTGCCCTGCCGACCAACATTCAGGAAACCCAGTACGATAAGCTCGACGCGCAGCACAAAACAGTGCTGCTCAAGGCCCTCTACGATGGCGGCACCGAGGTGCTGTGGAAAGTCAACAACCTCCACGCTGTCACCGATGCCAACGGCTATGAGATCTCCGAAGGCACCCTGAGCCGCTGGTCAATGCAGCAGTTGCAGGCCAAGTTCAACGAACTGCAACCCTCGGTACAGGCCCGCTACAGCGGTTTTGCCAGCGGTGGTCAGGGCCAGGCTGTCTCCATCCTCAAACAGGCCACCGCTGCGGCGCGGGTGCAGACTGCCCGCGATCTCACCGTGGCCAATGCCTACGCGGTCATGGCCCAGGGCAGCGAACTCTACGACTCCTCCTTCCGCGAAATCATGGTGCCGGTGCTACTGGCCCGGCTCAATAGTCGCAACCAGGGAGATCTGCTTGGCTTTCTCCGCTCGATTGACCCCGGCAACCTGCTGGTCTCCGACTTCATCTCCAGTTGCGCCCAGAAGGGCAAGCTGACCGCCTTCTTTCCGGCAGACTCCGAGAAGCAGAAAGCCATTCTCAGCCTGGTGGCCACCTCCGCCTTCCAGGACGAAGACTCCATCCTGCTCTTTTCGGCAACACTGAGCCATCTGCTTAAGGTGCTGGCCCCGGAGGCGCGCACCCATCTCATCACCCTGATGGCCCAGAACAGCGAGGCGGAGAACGCCGCCTTCTCCAAGCTGGTCAACGTCATTTTGCAATACTATCTGCAAACCTATCCCGAACTGCTTGGCCCCAACGACCGGGTACTGATCAGCCGCCTCATCGTCCGCCACGGTGCGGTCAATCTCGACCGTTACCAGGTGACGCCTTTTGCCGAATGGAAACAGGATGGCCGCCTCGGTTCGGTCTCCATGTATCACCCGGATGACGACGGCCGACAGTCCTTTGTCTCCAACGCCAACATGCTGATGAACAATGGCTACAGACTGGTGGTTTCCGAGCAGTATTCCATTCCGGAGATGACTCCTGCCTTCCGCGCCGAAACCCAGCGCTACGTCGGTTCCGGGCTGGTCTCCCTGTTCCAGGCCATGCGCGATCGCCACTTTGCCGTGGCCTTCACCAAGCAGGTCAACGGCATCAATATTGTGCATACCCAGTTTGTCTTCTCCAACCTGGAAAATCAGATGGAGATGCTCAAGCGCTTTGTTCGCAACAAGGACGAAATGCTGGCCCAGCGCGGACACAGCTACTGGCGCTCGGAGCAGATCATTGAGCCGCTGACCAAACTGATCGAAGAGGGCCAGGTGAGCGATTTTGACCTGCGTGGCAAACAGCGTTTCCTCAGCCTCGGCTCCTGCGGTGGTGTCAAGGTCTACACAACCTTGACCCGGCTCTTTGCCTCCTCGGTGGATATCCTGGCCACCATCGGCACCGGCTTGGCTATGATCAACGATCCCTACAACAAGATGTTTTTTGAGATCATTGCCAGCAACACCCCCAACATCACCTGGAAGAATGTGGCGCAGCAGTCGGCTTCCGTCTTCCAGGGCGAGCGTGGCCAGGACTACCTGTTGCCCGGCTCACTGACCGCCATCCTGCACAAGATCCTCGACGAGGAACAGCAGGCCTCGGGGCGGGCACCGGCCAAAGAGCGCTTTGACCGCAGCCGTTGATTTTCCCTCTCCATGCCCCTGCACACCCGTGAAACCCTGCCCGAGTTACTGACTCGGGCAGTCACTGCCCCTTCACAGGTGTATCTCCTCTTTGGCGAGCGTTATCTGTGTAAAAACGCTGCTGAACAACTCGAACAGACCCTGCTGAAAAACGGTGGCACCGTCCATGCCATCGACGGCGACCGCGAGGATATTAACGCCACCCTGGCCAAACTGCGCGGCTTCAGCCTGCTGCCCGGCCGCCAGGTGTACCGCGTCACCGATACCCGCCTCTTCCATTCCAAACAGGTGGCCAAAAACATCTGGGAGCGGGCAGCCAAGGCCCAGGCCGCTGGTAAGCCGGAGCTGGCCAACCGTAACCTGCGCGCCTTTCTCGCCAGCGGTGGCCTGCGCCCACCCTATGCCGAGGGCGAACTGGTGGCCATGGCCGATGCCGAATGGCAGCACTGCTTTGGTTTTGCCAAGCCGGGCGGCGACCTGAGCTGGACCGGACCACTACTGGCACAGGAAGCGGCCAGTGGCGCAGGAGCAAGCGACTCTGATCCGGCGGAGATGCTGGGCACTGTGCTCAAATCCGGCCTGCCGGCAGCCAATGTCCTCATCCTGCTGGCCGAGGAGGTGGACAAGCGCAAAAAGCTCTTCAAACTGCTCAAGGACGAGCAATCCATCCTTGATTGCAGTGTCGAATCCGGTTCCAGCGCCAAGGCGCAGAAGGAACAAAAATCGGTCCTTTTGGATCTGGTCAAGCAGACGCTGGCCGAACAGGGCAAGAGCCTGGCGCCAGGGCTTGCCGAACGGCTCTTTGATCGGGTCGGCTTTCATCCGGTGGCCGTGGTCATGGAGTTGCGCAAGCTGATGGCCTATGTCGGCGAACGGCGGCAGATCACCGGTGAGGATATGGATCTGCTGGTGGGTCGGACCCGCCAGGAAGCCCTCTTTGAGCTGACCGGCGCCATTGCCGAGGGCAATTTGCAGCAGGCCCTGGTGATTGGGCAGCGCTTGCAGGACAACGGCATCCATCCCCTAGCGGTGGTGGCCACCCTGCGCAATTTCGTGCGCAACCTGCTTCTGTTCCGCTCACTGCTGGAGCAACCGGAGGTGGGCTTCCAGGCTTCGATGTCGCCGACCGCCTTTCAAAGCACCTGCCTGCCCCGACTGAAAGAGCGGGAGCAGTGGAAGAAGGAACTGGGCGGCCATCCATTTGCCCTCTACATGCAGTTCAAAAGTGCCGCCACCTTTCCCCTGGCCCGGCTGAGTGGCTGGATGCAGCTCCTGCTTCAGGCCGAACTGCGGCTGAAAGGCTCGCCGCTGGCCGCCGAAACCGTGCTCCAGCATCTATTACTGACCATGATTTCTCCTCCTCCGGTAAAAGAATAGGGCCGTTTTCACCCGGCCTTGCAAAATCATGACCGGGCATTACAATACTGGCAAGGGTCAAGGTCATGGAAGCCGCCCTTGCAACCCTTCCGATTTTCACGACATTCCCCCCACTTCCCCGGGCGAATATTGACCGTGCCGGTGCCTGCCAAGGGTACAAAACAGGGGCACCACAGAGTTGAGGTATGGCAAAAGAACAATCGATCGTTGAGGAAAAGACGCAGAACCGTGATCAGGAAGCGCTGCAGGAACCACCGCTCTACAGGGTGTTGCTGCACAATGACGATTACACCACTATGGATTTCGTGGTGATGATTCTGCAGACGGTTTTTTACAAAAATACGGAAGAGGCCACCCGGATTATGTTGAACGTTCACCACCAGGGTATAGGTATCGCCGGCATCTACACGCGCGAGATTGCCGAGACCAAGGTGGAGATTGTGCATCAGATGGCCAAGCAGCATCAATTTCCCCTGCGCTGTTCTCTGGAAAAAGAGGGTTGACGCAGGCGGGACGGCGGGACGGATACCCTGTATCCGCAGATCTACGGGGAGGTGAAATCCCCGACGAGGATAGCAACCATGTTGAGCAAAGAACTGGAACTTGCCCTGATCAAAGCGATCAAGGAAGCGAAAACCCACCGGCACGAATACGTCACCGTGGAGCACATGCTCTACGGTCTGCTGCACGACGATCTGGCCCGACACATCATTGATAAGTGTGGTGGCAACAACCAAAACATCAAGGAACGGCTGGAGCGCTTCTTTGAAACCGGCATGCCGGTGATGAAGGAGATCGACGGCGAACCTGCCCAGACTGTGGCCTTTAATCGCGTCTTGCAGCGAGCGGTCAGCCATGTACAGAGCTGTGGCAAGAAGCAGGTCGATACCGGCGATGTGCTGGTCTCCATCTTCACCGAGCCGGACTCGCATGCCGTCTATTTCCTGGGCAGCGAAGGCGTCGGTCGTCTGGAGGTGGTGGAATACATCTCCCACGGCCTGCCCGAGTATCTGCAAAAAGAGCCCTACCGCCATTCGCCGCCTGGCCAGCAGAATCCTTCCAAAAAACGGCAGGACAAGGCACCGGAGGCCCTGGAGGAATTCACCGTTAACTTCGCCAAGCGCGCTGCAGAAGGGACCATCGACCCGCTGATTGGCCGCGACCAGGAACTGCACCGCATGATGCAGGTGCTCTGCCGCCGCAAGAAGAACAACCCCTTGCTGGTTGGTGAACCGGGCGTGGGCAAGACCGCCATGGCCGAGGGGTTGGCGCTGCGTATCCATGAAGATAGCGTTGCCCGCCAGGAGCCCAAACCAGATCCCAAAAAGCTGGTTCCCGCCCTGCTGCAGGACGCGGAAATCTATATGCTTGATCTGGGCACCCTGGTGGCCGGCACCAAATATCGCGGCGATTTTGAAAAACGCCTCAAGGAGGTTGTCACTGCCATCGAGAAAAAGGAGAAGGCTATCCTTTTTATTGACGAGATGCACACCATCATCGGCGCCGGCGCCACCAGCGGCGGCTCCATGGATGCCTCCAATCTGCTCAAGCCGGCACTGCAATCAGGCACCATCCGCTGCATCGGCTCCACCACCTATGAGGAGTACAAAAATCAGATTGAGAAGGATCGGGCCCTGTCGCGCCGCTTCCAGAAGATCGATATCGATGAGCCCTCGGTGGATGACACCATCCGTATTCTGCGTGGCCTGCAAACGCGTTACGAGGAGCACCACCAGATCCGTTACGCCAGAACCGCCATCGAGGCCACTGCCGAACTGGCCCACCGCTACATCAACGACCGCTTTCTGCCGGATAAGGCCATTGATGTCATGGACGAGGTCGGTGCCTTTTTCCGTCTCACCGGCAAAACCGGCAAGGTGGTGGGGGTACGCGATGTCGAGCAGATCGTCTCCAAGATCGCCCGAGTACCGGTTAACAGCAAAACGAGCAATGATCTGGACGATCTGTTGCACCTGGAAGACAAGCTGAAGACGGTCATCTTTGGTCAGGATCCAGCCATCGCAGCCCTGGTCAAGGCGGTGAAACGCTCCCGTGCCGGTCTGGGCAACCCGCAGGCACCCACGGGCTCCTTCCTCTTTGCCGGTCCCACCGGCGTGGGCAAGACCGAGGTAGCCCGCCAGTTGGCAGCATCTTTGTCGATCCATTTTGAGCGCTTCGACATGAGTGAATACATGGAGAAGCACGCGGTGGCACGACTGATTGGTGCGCCTCCCGGCTACATCGGTTTTGATCAGGGCGGCCTGCTCACCGATGCCATCCGCAAACACCCCTACACCGTGCTACTGCTGGATGAGATCGAAAAGGCCCATCCGGATGTGTTCTCCATCCTGTTGCAGGTGATGGATCACTCGACCCTGACCGACAATGCCGGGCGGCGGGCGGATTTCCGCAATGTCATCCTCATCATGACCACCAACGCCGGTGCCCGCGAAATGAGCGAGCGCAGTATCGGCTTCCTTGGCGACACCAAAGGCAAGGAACAGAAGGCGATTAAAAATATGTTCGCGCCGGAGTTCCGTAATCGCCTCGATGCCACCATTACCTTTGCCCCATTGTCGCTGGAGACGGTGGAACAGGTAGTAGACAAGATGGTAGCTGAGTTGCAACAGCAACTGGCCGGAAAAAAGGTGGAGATCAGCCTCAGCCCGGCCGCCCGTTCCTGGCTGGCCAAGGAGGGCTATGAACCGGCCTTCGGTGCCCGACCGCTGCGGCGCCTCATCATGAAGGAGATCGGCGATGTACTCACTGAAGAGATTCTCTTTGGCCATCTCACCAAGGGGGGCAAGGTGAAGATTGGCCGTAAAAACGACAAAACCACCTTCTCCTACCTGTAACATCCCTCTTGCACACCGTGGCATTACGCCGGACAGATTATTCTGTCCGGCGTTTTTTTGCCTCCTTTCATGAGTACAATTTTTTTTACCCCTATCCCTTTGCACGATTGACAAGCAAAATAAGACAGGATACTGTCAAGTTACGTTTGGAACTGTGATCCATTGTCAGCAAGGAACGGATCTTGCCGAGCCTTGGAAACAGCCGTGTGACGACAGGAGTGGGGGATTCAACCAAAAGGAGGAGTGCAATGGTAAAACGATTGTCCATGCTGGCCCTGGCCGGATTGATGGTGCTTCCTGCAATGGCTTCCGCCGGTGGCGGTAAAAACAAGGCGGACCTGGAACGCAAAGTCGAAGAACTTTCACGACAACTCGACGAGTTGAAAGCACAGATGGCCCAGCAGAACGAAGCCATTAGCCAGTACGGCGACAAGGTCGACGACATGGATTCCATGCTCGAAGAAAAATCCGAGAAATGGGATCTCGCCTCCCGCTTCCAGTTCGACGGCGATTTTCGGGCTCGGGGGGATTATTACAATGGCAACAATCTGTTTGCTGCTGGAGAACGCTTTGGCACCACAGATATGGTGAACTGGGGTACTGCTGTTGGAGATCAGGAAAACGACACACTGCTCACTAATCGTCTCCGTCTCAATATGCGAGTCAAGGCAACTGAAAATTTGGAATTCAAAGGCCGCCTAGCCATGTATAAAGCGTGGGGAATGCAAAGCACCCCCGATGGCCTTGGTGCTGGTTTTCCGATTTTTGATGGCAACACCACTCGTACCCCTGACGATAGTGCCCTGTATGTCGATAGAGCTTTTGTTAACTGGAACAATATTGGAGGTGCCCCGGTTTGGTTTTCTATAGGTCGACGTCCGACTTCCGATGGACCACCGGCTCAACTTCGTATGGGCACAGATGAACGCATGGCAACTCCTGTGTCTTACATGGATTATCCCTTTGATGGGCTTTCACTAGGTTACGCTTATAATTGGGGCTATGAACCATTGGGAGAAGGACGAATTCGTTTTTGCTACGGAAGAGGCTTTGAAAATGGAGTCGCCACCGAAAATACTGGACCTACTATTGATGACACCGACTTTGCTGGGCTCAGTTGGGATGTCATGAAACAAGGCTCACGTTTTCTTAATATCCAATCATTCGGTGCATTTAACTTGTTCAATTACCCGACTTTTTCTAGTGATTTTGTCAATTATGGAATCGGACAACCCGCCTCAAGCGGCGGAATGGGTGACCAGATCAATCTTGGTAACGTATACCACACCAGTGCTGTTTACATGGACAAAGCGAACAACCTTAACTACTTTCTTGCGGGAGGTTGGAGCAAAACAGATCCAAACAATAACGGCATGTTTAATGATTATTACAACATGATGGTAACTGGAACAACAGGCCCAAATACCGATAGCTAAAATGGTTATTCCATCTACACCGGCATCCGTTATGATATAGATAATTTGGGTTTAAAGCTTGGAGCTGAATACAACTATGGATCACAGTACTGGATTGCATTCTCTCCTGGCCATGACGATCTTTACATGTCTAAGTTGGCGACTCGAGGCAGTGCCTACGAAATTTACATGATCTATGATCTTCCGACGGGTGAAGCAATTTCAAAATTTGCCAAAACCTTCATTCGTCTGGGTTGGCAATATTATGACTATGATTATTCTGGAGGATTTGACTGGAACATGAAACCATACGATCTTGATGCCGAAAAAGAGCAATTACGAATATTAGGCGTTCAAAACCCTGTGGAAAGTGCAAACCAGGTCTACCTCACCTTCGAGGCATATTTCTAATCAGCAGTTACACCTCTTGTCATTTCTAGGGGAAAGCCATCCGGCTTTCCCCTTTTTTATCCCTTCATCCCTTCAACGGCTATGCCACAGAAAATCTCCCCGTCATTCATCACCAGCCCCCTGCTTCCAGTACCGCATGGCATGTTCAACGCACTGGGCGGGGTCAGCAATCCTCCCTTTGCCTCGCTCAACCTCAGTTTTTCTGTGGGGGATACTCCAGAAAATGTTCGCACCAACCGCTCCGTGGCGCAACAATCCCTTGGCCTGACTCGCCTGATATCGGTCAAGCAGGTCCACAATGACAGTATTCTGCTAGCAGAAGAGCATCACATCGGCACCGAACCCGAAGGCTATGATGCCATCATCTCCACCCTGCCGGGCACGGGCCTGCTCATCCAACAGGCCGATTGTCAGGCGGTTCTGCTCTGGGCACCGCAACCGCAGGTGGTGGCCGCCATCCACTGCGGTTGGCGCGGCAGCGTTCTGGGCATCATCGGCAAGACCATCGACTGTATGCAGCAGGAGTACGGGGTCGCACCCGAGACCATCCGCGCGGTAATCAGCCCCTCCTTGGGACCCTGCTGCGCGGAATTCGTCAACTATCGCCAAGAACTGCCCACCTGGATGCATGACTTCCAAACCAGTCCCAACCATTTTGATTTCTGGGCCATCAGTCGTCAGCAGTTGATGCAGGCGGGCATCAGCCCACAGCACATCGACACCGCCGGCCTCTGCACCAAATGCAATGATTCGTATTTTTCCTACCGGCGGGCAGTTCACAACTCCGGTGGTATCACCGGCCGAAATGGCTCGATCATCGGCTTGCCAGGGTAAACAGGCAGCCCACGCAGGAATCACAGCTCAAAATCGCAGATCAGCGGCGTATGGTCGGAAAAGGTCACCTGCGGCATCTGAAAGGAGGTCACCTTCAGTTCCGGGCTATGGAGGATGAAATCGAGTTCGCGCTTGGGAGCACGACTGGGGAAGGAGGGCTTTTTCTCGGGGTTGACGCTGACCAGACTGGTGGCGCCTAAAAAGAGTTCCAGTTCGCGCGCACCCCAGAGGATATTGAAATCACCGGCCAGAATAACCGGCCGATCCACCTGGCGAATGAGCCGGTAGAGGCGCTCCAACTGGTACTGACGCTTGCGGAAGGTCAGTGAGAGATGGACCAGGAAAATGGTGAGATGCTCGGTGCAGGCCTGAATCACCAGCCGTTTGACACCCTCATCGAAGTAATGCAGGCGATGACTGATGATGGGCATGCGCGAGAGGATGGCGTTGCCCTGGCTTTTCAACAGCGGCAGTCGCTTGGCCATGGAGGCCGAACCGTACTTGGTTTCGATGACATGGTCATAGCCGAAATGCTGGGCAATGATCTCGGCCTGGCAGAGTTGACCGGTGCGGAAGGAACCGCCGTCCACCTCGACCAACCCCATGATATCGGGCTGTACGGACTGGAGAAAGTCGAGGATCTGCTGCAAGGTGCTGTGCGAGTGGCGCAGATACCCGGCAAAGGGGAAGGGAAAATGAAAGCGACCGCCGGTACCGGTGGCGTAACGGATGTTATACAGCAGAAAACGCAATCAACCTCCTGGCCCGGTCAATTGCGTGGGCGACGCAGGCCAAACACACCCTGCGGGGTACTGCTGAAGGCCGGATTGATACCACCACCCCGGCGTCCTCGTCCCGAGGATTCACCGTTGCCTTCCGGCATACTCACCACTTCGACCGGTTCCACGGCGGGAACTTCCACCACAAATCGTTCGGCCCGCACCGTGGCCATGCCCTGGACCTCCAAATAAAAGTCATAAAACCGTGAACAATCGCGGTAATAGCTTTTCTTTTTCAGCCATTTGGGGTCACCGCCCCCCTGCGCGCGGGCATGGTGAAAGGTGGAGAGATTGATCAGCAGCGTGGTCATCGATTCCTTGGCCATGCGCTGCACATTGAAGGGCTCGCCGAAATAGCGGTCCACATCGTCGCGGATCTGTTGGGAGAGGCGATGGTATCCCTGACCGCGCACATTGATTTCAGGCAACTCAAAGCGTTGACAGGCCCAAGGCAGCAGTAAGGTCGCCAGCAAAAAGAACTCGGGAATTTTGACGGGTTCTTCGTCACGGCTCTTGACGTGTAAGCGGTCGAGCACCGCGAAAACCCGCAACACCTGCTCGCGAATACGCTCGCCGGTCTCGCCATGCAGCGGCTCCTCATAGAGGGGAAAGAGCACATCCCACAACGAGGCGCGCATACACAACTCGGCCCATGGCCGGCTGGCACCCGATTGCAGATCCTTGAGCACCTCGTCGCGGATACGCGAAGGCGGACAAAGTCGCAATTTGTCACGATGGCGCTGCACCGCCGCCATGGTCTCGGCATCAATGGTAAAGCCGGTGCGAGCCGAATGGCGAATGGCCCGCATCATACGCACCGGGTCGCGGGTAAACCGCCGATCCGGGTCGCCCACCATGCGGATGACACCGCGATCCAGGTCATCGACCCCACCGACGTAATCGATGATGGTGTGATTTTCGATCTCGTAGAACAGGGCGTTGATGGTGAGATCGCGGCGAAAGGCATCCTCCTCCAGGGTGCCGAAGGTGTTGTTCGAGGGCAGGATGGCATCGTCGCCTTCGATATCGAACTCGCTGCTCGAACGCAAGGTGGAGACTTCGATGATCTTGTTGCCACGAAAAAACACCTGCACCAGGCGAAAGCGGCGGCCAATGGTGCGGCTGTTGCGAAACATCTGCCGCAACTGACCGGGTCGGGCGTCGGTGGAAATATCAAAGTCCTTGGGGGCGCGCCCCAGGTAGAGATCACGCACACCGCCGCCCACCAGATACCCCTTGAAGCCGGCATCACGCAACCGGTAGAGCACCTTGAGGGCCTCACGGTCCAGCAGATGCTCGCGGATGGGGTGCTCCGACTCGGGAATGATACGCGCAACAACAGCCGGACGGTCCGGCTGTTGTTCGGGCGGCTGCTGAAAACTGTCCATTATTTCGATCTGTTCGCCGACGTTGACCATGCAAAAACCCCTCAGGTCTGTGGCACCCTTTCCTTATACACCGACTCGGCGGCCTTGACGAAACTGTCAAAGATCTCCTGCACCGAGAGAATTTCCTTCATTTTGAAGGTGTTGGCCCCGGAAAAGACCAGGCCGTTGTCAACATCGCCCACCAGGGCATTGCGCAGCCGTTCACTGATGCAGTACTTGTAGCTGCATTTTTTCAGACACTTGAACAGGCACTTGTCGGTGGAGATGTCATCGCCGCGCAGCATCTTCTCCACGAAGGAGGTCTTCACCGCGCGCCCGGGCAGGCCGACCGGCGAGGTCACCAGCACGATATCCTCCTCCTTGGCCTTGAGAAAGGTCTCCTTGAACTTCTGCGACACCGAGCATTCCTTGCTCAGCACGAAACGCGAGGCGATCTGCACGCCATCGGCGCCGTATTTATCCATCATCTCCGCCATCTCAAAACCGTTGGTGATGCCACCGGCGGCGATCAACGGAATCTTGGAGACCACCTTGCGGATGGAGGGGAAAAGTTCGCGCAGCGGGGTTTCCGTGCCGAGATGACCACCGGCCTCGGTGGCCTCGACGATCACCGCCGAAGCACCCAGTTTCTCGGCCAGCTTGGCCAGACCGGGCGAGGAGACAATGGAAACAATCGGTATATTGAATTTGGCGCCGATCTTGAAAATATCGCGGGAAAAACCGGCACCGGTGATGATCATGTCGGCACCGGCCTCAATCGAGCCCATGACCAGCTCGTAGAAATCCTTCATGGCGTACATGATGTTAACGGCGATCACCCCATTGGTGGCCTTTTTCGCCTTGCGGATATCCTCCTGCAATTCCGGCACAGGAATGCCGGAGCCGCCGATGGTGCCAATGCCGCCGCATTCCGCAACCGGAATGGCCAGTGCCGAGGTCGACACGCGAATGGACATTCCCCCTTGGATGATGGGAATTTTGGCGATGAGATCTCCGATTTTGAGTTCTGGCAGTTTCATTCAAGCCTCTTTGTCTGATGTTGCTCTCAATACTTCTATAATAAAGCCTCCCGCATCGTGCAATCGACGCCATGGGGCACAGCGCAAAACAATGCCGGCCTCCCCCTCCTTTGTCAAGCATGGAGACCCGCTCAGGATTGCAAACGAAAAAAACGGAAGTATGTTGGCATTCTACCACAGCACAGCCACATCGGCTTGACTTTTCACCTCTTTTACGGGTACATTTCTTAATTTTTCATGGATAATGCCTCTCTTCGGCACAACCCTTGCGGGATGGCTGAACCATATAAGGAGTTTGCTTTTGAAAATTCAAGCAGTTAATGGCTTTAAGGATATTTTGCCGGAAACGGCGGTGCGCTGGCGCTTTATTGAGCAGTCGGCCCGTGATATCTTCGAGCGTTTCGGCATGCGCGAGATCCGCTTGCCGATCATGGAAAAAACCGAGCTGTTTGTCCGCTCCATCGGCGAGGCCACCGATGTGGTCGAAAAAGAGATGTACACCTTTGTCGACAAGGGCTTGACCATGCGACCGGAGGCCACCGCCTCGATCATGCGCGCCTTCATCGAACACGGGATGCATGTGCAGCAACCGGTGCAGCGACTCTATACCATTGGCCCGATGTTTCGTCATGAACGACCGCAAAAGGGCCGCTTGCGTCAGTTCCATCAACTGGATGCCGAGATCATCGGCGCGGTCGAACCACAGATCGATGCCGAGCTGATCGCCATGGGACAGATGCTGCTCGACAGCCTGGGCATTCGCACCAGCCTGGAGATCAATTCGCTCGGCTGCCCGGTCTGCCGCCCACCCTACAAGGAGCGGCTGGTCAGCTTTTTGCGGCAAAAACACGAGGACCTCTGCGAGGATTGCCGTCGCCGCACCACCACCAATCCCCTGCGGGTGCTGGACTGCAAGAAACCATCCTGCCGCGCCCTGGTGGCCGACGCCCCCTCGCTACTCGACGGACTCTGCCCGGATTGCGAACAGCACTTCCAGGCGGTGCGTCAATCGCTTACGGCCCTGAACATTGCCTTTACCCTCAATCGCTTCATGGTGCGCGGACTCGATTATTATACCCGCACCACCTTTGAATTCCTCACCACCGATCTGGGCGCACAGGCGGCGGTGGGCGCTGGCGGGCGCTACGATGGCCTCATCGAACAGCTGGGCGGCCCGGCACTCTCCGGCATCGGTTTTGCCATGGGCCTGGAACGCATCGCCTTGTTGATGGAGCAGCAGGAGGAACGGCAACTGCCGGTGGAATCCATGGATCTCTTCGTGGCCGCCGTGGGGGAACAATCCCTGGCTGGTTGCAGTCAACTGGCCCACGAACTACGTCGGCTGGGGGTGAAGGTGGCCATCGATTACAGCGGCCGCAGTCTCAAGGCCCAACTCAAGCAGGCAGGCCGCGTCAATGCCCGCTACACCCTGATCGTCGGCGACGAGGAATTGGCCAAACAGCAGGGCATCCTGCGTAACATGACCACCCAGGAACAGCAACCCTGCGACCTGAGCGGTAGCGGTGCAGAGCAGGCCGGGCGCATTCGCGACCTGCTGGGCTAAGGCCGGGAAACCGGCACACACCAATCCGACTATCGACAATCACGCGTTTTTCACGGATCAGCACCACTGATCCGACTCACTTTGGAGAAGAATATGGAATCTATGGGCGCGCTGCGGCGCACACACACTTGCAATGACCTTGGCCTGGCCAATCTGGATCAGGAAATCACCCTCATGGGCTGGGTGCTCCGCCGCCGCGACCATGGCGGCGTTATCTTTATTGATTTGCGTGATCGCTGGGGCCTGACCCAGGTAGTGTTCAACCCCGAGGTCAATGCCGACGTGCATGCCAAGGCGCATCAGCTGCGCAGCGAGTGGGTCATTGCCGTGCGCGGCACGGTGTCCAAACGGCCCGATAGCATGGAGAATCCCAAGCTGGCCACCGGCGCCATCGAGATCTTGGTGAGTGAACTGCGCATCCTCAACACCAGCGAAACCCCACCCTTCCCCCTGGATGAGGACATCGAAGTCTCCGACACCCTGCGCTTGCAGTACCGCTATCTCGATTTACGGCGGCCCGAGATCGCCAAGAATCTTATTTTACGCCACCAGGCCTTGCAAACGGTGCGTTCCTATCTCAACGACCAGCAGTTTTTGGAGATCGAAACGCCGATGCTCACCCGTTCCACCCCGGAAGGCGCCCGCGACTATCTGGTACCGAGCCGGGTCCATGCTGGCAAGTTCTTTGCCCTGCCGCAATCACCGCAGCTGTTCAAGCAGATCCTCATGGTGGCTGGCATGGATCGCTATTACCAAATCGTCAAATGCTTCCGCGATGAAGACCTGCGCGCCGACCGCCAGCCCGAGTTCACCCAGATCGATATGGAGCTCAGCTTCATTACCGAGGAGGAGATCATCACCATTGTCGAGGGCATGATCAAGAACCTGTTCAAGGTGATTCGCGGCCTGGAGTTGCAGCCGCCCTTTGCCCGTATGACCTATGACGAGGCCATGCGCCGCTTCGGCACCGATCGGCCCGATGCCCGTTTTGGCCTGGAGTTGGTGGATCTCACCGACACCCTGCGCGGCTGCGGTTTCAAGGTGTTCAACACCGTCATCGACAAGGGCGGGGTGATCAAGGCGATCAACGCCAAGGGCTGCGGCACCTTCTCGCGCAAGGATCTCGATGATCTCACCGAGTATGCCGGCCGTTTCGGCGCCCGCGGCATGGCCTGGATCAAGATCAAGGATGACGAGTGGCAATCGCCGATCACTAAATTCTTCAGCGAAGCGGAGATTGCCGCCATGGGCCAGGCCCTGGATGCCCAACCCGGCGACCTCATCCTCTTTGGCGCCGACAAGCCCAAGGTGGTGCATCAGGTGCTCTCCGAACTGCGCTTGGAGTTGGCCCGACGCCTGCAATTGGTGGACGAGAACTCGTTCAACTTCCTGTGGGTGACTGACTTTCCGCTGCTCGAGTACGATGAGGAACAGAAGCGCTACACCGCCGTCCACCACCCCTTCACCGCCCCCAACGAGGATCAATTGGAGCTGCTGGCCTCCGATCCCGGCGCGGTAAAGAGCCGGGCTTACGACCTGGTGCTCAACGGCAACGAGATCGGCGGCGGCTCGATCCGTATCCATAGCCCGCTGATGCAGCAGACCGTGTTCAAGGCCCTGGGCATTGAAGCGGAGGAAGCTGAAGAAAAATTCGGTTTCCTGTTGCGCGCCTTGGAGATGGGCGCCCCGCCCCACGGTGGCATCGCCTTTGGCGTCGACCGTTTGATGATGCTGCTCACCGGCTCCAGCTCGATCCGCGACGTAATTGCCTTTCCCAAGACGCAGAGGGCCACCTGCCCGCTCACCGAGGCGCCGTCTTCGGTGGCCCGCAAACAACTTACTGAGCTGCACCTGCGCCCGGACTGGAAGGAAAAGGCGTAAGTTAACACATCAGCAACGAAAAACGCCGTCATCAAGACTCTCTTGATGGCGGCGTTTTTTTACCCTCTACTCAGGGCAAAGCCTTGTCCTTCACCCCCCCCAAGCCTATCGCTGCACTTGCCAGACCCCGTCGATGAGCAGTTCATGGGGTCGAAACGCGCTCTTGTAACTCATACCGGCGTGACCGTCGATCCAATAGCCAAGGTAGAGCAGTTGGATACCGTGGGTGCGGCAGATATGGTTGAGGGTGAGGATGTTGAGCGTTCCTGGGCTGCGCCAGCCCTGTTCCGGGTCAAAAAAGAAGTAGACCGCATTGAGCCACTGCGGTGCGCCATCAACGATGGCCACCCCCAACAATTCCCCACCCACCTTGTAGCGGATCTCAAAGCAGCGGCTGATGCTGGTGATGAAGAAGCCGGCGTAATAGCTCTCCGCACTGCACTTGCCCTCGGGAAACCGGGTGGAGAGAAAACGCTGCAACAGGTTGAGATTTTCCCGCGACATGGTCAGGGGCGCCACCTCCACTGCCACATCCTGATTTTTCTTCCACACCCGCCGCTGGTTGCGGTTGAGGCGCAGCTCTTCGGCCTGAATGCGGATCGGCACACAAAGCGAACACTGCGGGCAGCGCATGTTGTACATGCAGTTGCCGTTGCGGCGATAGCCATGGGCCAGGAACTCGCCCATAGCCAGGTCATCGATGTGGCCAAGAATGGCCTGATGGTAGATAGCCGGCGTCTCTTTGCCGTAGGGGCACTCAGCGGCGGCATTGACGAAAAACTGCTCCCACCGTGCAAGAGCGATGGGAATCGAACGGGAATGGCCGCGATTGCTGCCGGTCATACCAATCCCTGATCAAGCATGGCATTAGCCACCTTGACAAAGCCGGCGATATTGGCCCCGGCCAGATAATCTCCGTCCTGGCCATAGGCGGCAGCAGCGTCCACACAGCTCTGATGGATATTGGCCATGATACCGCGCAAACGGGCATCAACCTCATCGCGGCTCCAACTGATGCGCAGCGCATCCTGGGCCATCTCCAGGCCAGACACCGCCACGCCACCGGCATTGGCCGCCTTGGCCGGGCCAAACAACACCCCGTGCTCCATCAACAGGGCAATGGCCTCGGCCGTACACGGCATATTGGCCCCCTCGCAGACCAGCCGTACTCCGCCATCGATGAGGTGTTGCGCATCCCGGGCATTGACTTCGTTCTGGGTCGCCGAGGGCAGGGCGCAATCGGCGGCGTGCTGCCAAAGGGGATTGTAGCCAAGAGCGGCATCAACGGGCACGAAAAGGGCGCGGGGCGCATGCTGGAGGTAGGCCTCGAGACGACCGCGATGGATGTTTTTCAGGGTTTTAATGAACTCCAGCTTAAAAAAATCAATCCCCTCCTCGTCGTAGATGTACCCCGAAGAGTCGGAAAGAGTGAGCACCTTGCCACCGAGTTGCAGCACCTTTTCGGCGGTGAACTGGGCGACGTTGCCGGAGCCGGAGATCAGGCAGCGCTTGCCCTCCAGGGTTTGTCCACGACGGGCCAGCATCTCGGCGGCAAAGTAAACCACCCCGTACCCGGTGGCCTCGGGTCGGATGAGGCTGCCACCCCACCCCACCCCTTTGCCGGTGAGAGCACCGGTAAACTTGTTCTGCAACTTCTTGTACATGCCAAAAAGATAGCCGATCTCGCGGCCACCGACGCCAATATCGCCGGCCGGCACATCGGTATCCTCGCCGATATGGCGGAACAACTCGGCCATGAAGGCCTGGCAAAAACGCATCACTTCGGCATCGCTGCGTCCCTTGGGGTCGAAATCCGCCCCACCCTTGCCGCCGCCGAGGCTGAGCGTGGTGAGACTGTTTTTCAACACCTGCTCAAAGGCCAGGAACTTGACCACCGAGAGATTCACTGAGGGGTGAAAGCGCAACCCGCCCTTATAGGGGCCAATGGCGGAATTCATCTCCACTCGGTAGCCACGGTTGACGTGGATCGCCCCTTGATCATCCATCCACGGCACCCGGAAGATAATCACCCGTTCCGGTTCCACCAACCGTTGCAGGATGGCCTGTTGGCGGTACAGGGGATTGCGCTCCAGCACCGGTTGAATCGTTGCCAAAAATTCCGCCACCGCCTGGTGAAATTCCTGTTGTCCGGGATCACGGTGCAGTAAAGCCGCCAGGATCTGTTCCATGCCTTATCCTTGCACAGCCGTGGATGGAGAGAATGGGGATCGCCCTGTCGCCAGGGCATCAAGCTCGCCGGGGGTATTGATATTGAGCCAGGAACCGTGCAGATGGGCGGGCGGACAGGGGCTAATGACGCCGGCCACCGATTGCAACCGGTTCATGCGCCGATGACCGGAGGCCGCCATCTCCTCCAGGACCGGCCGCATGGCCTGATCGTAGTAGGCGAGCAGGGGTTCGACCCGCCCGTTGCCGGCAATATCGGGTAGCACCGCCAGCACCCCGGGCGCACGATAGCTGAGCAGCCAGTGCAGGGCATCGGGGTGCATATCGGGCTGATCGCAGGCCACCACCAGCCAGGAGACCGCAGGATAGGCGCGTAGCACCGCCAGAATGCCGGCCAGCGGCCCGCCCAGGTGGGCAATGTCGGCCACCCGGGGAAGGGTGCGCAGCGATGGCGGCAATTCGCCGCCACCGGCCACCACCACCTGCTCCACCACCTGCCCCAATACCGCCACCGTGCGTTCCACCCAGGATTGGCCATCCTGTGCAATCAGATGTTTGGGTGTGCCCATGCGGCTGCTCCGGCCGCCAATGAGCACGCAACCCCAGATCGGATGCACCGCATCGTGGCGAACGACGCTCATACCCTGGAAGCGGCCTCGACCGAAAAGAGACCGATTGCCGCCCCACGCCGCAGCAATTCGCGCACCGCATACAGGCCCTCCTCGCCCAGGTCCTTGGAGTAGGCATTGACATAAAGGCCAATGTGGCTGTTGACCACCTCGGTTGCCATCTCCTGGGAATGGGCGCGAATGTAGGGCAGGGTCTCGCTGGGGTGGGCATCGGCCCAGCGGATACTAGCAGCGATGGCCTCGTTGATATCCTGGCGTAAGGCTTGGGGCAGGGTGCGCTGAGCAGCGATGCACCCCAGGGGGATAGGGAGACCGGTGGCACCTTCCCACCACTGCCCCAAGTCCTGCACGCAGTGCAACCCCAACTGCTGATAGGTAAAACGGCTCTCGTGAATAATGACGCCGCCATCCACCTCGCCGCGCACCAAGGCTTCCATGATTTGATCAAAACGCAGCACCACCAGATCGCTACAGGCCGGCGCGTAGAGGCGCAGGAGCAAGGCCGCAGTGGTCAAGCGGCCGGGTATGGCAATCCGCCAGCGAGAGAGATCCGCAAGTGGTTTGCGACCGGCAGTGATGAGCAAGGGGCCACAACCCCAGCCAAGCGCTGCCCCGGCATGGAGCAGGGCATATTGATCCAAAACATGGCCCAGGGCGTGAAAGGAGAGCTTGGTCACCTGCAAGCGGCCTTGCACGGCCCAATCGTTGAGGGTTTCCACATCCTCAAGCAGCGGTGGCAAGAACCGTGCCTGCTGGGGCGCAACCATGCCGTGGACCAGGGCATTGAAGATGTAGGTATCATTGGGGCAGGGGGAAAACCCCAAGGAGAGCGAGGACTGTTCAGACATGGGCAAGCTCCTGAACCAGGTGCGCCACCACCTGGCCACAGCGACGACTGGCATCGCGCAGACGCCAGGTGGCGGTATCGCGATCCTCCACCAGATTGGAGATACAACGCACCTCCACCAAAGGCAGTTGAAAGTGGTGACAGACGCGGGCCACGGCGGCGCCCTCCATGTTTTCGCACAGCCCCCGGTGCTGATGGGCCAGCATGTCGCCGCGCCGGCGGGAGCCGCTGACGCAGTTCACCGTAACAAAGGTACCGCGCTGCACCGCGATGCCGCCATCGCGCAGTACGGTCTCCGTTTGCTGGAGCAGGGGCGAGTGCAGATCAAAGGTATCAACAATGGCAAAGCTCTCACCGCGCAGTGGTTCGACCTGCTCCTGGATGCAGATGCCGAGATCACCCAGAATTTCCTGATCAGCCAGGCAGATATCCAACATATTCGCCCCCTGGCCAGTGCCCAAATAGGCGCCGGCGACACCGAAATTGATCACACCGCTGATAGCATGGGAGGTGGTGCCGAGAAAGTGCGTCACCTGCAGGGTCGCCTCCACCGGACCGACCCCGGTCAGGACAGTGAGCACCTGAGAGTTATCCGGGTAGGCGGATAAAAAACCATCCATTTCAAAGGCGGTGGCAGCGGTCACAAGCAACATGGATCAGAGAGATGCTCGCCAGGGGCGATGGAAGGAGGCGAGGCGACAAACTTTCCACAAGCTGCCGCTCTTTGCCCAAGACTTTTTGGGCAATGTAAAGTAGGTTACCGGCCTTTGCAAGAAATTCGCCTCTGTCTTTACTGCCGTTGTTGCCCGATGATCGATCCACTCTACCAGCTTGATGCGTATGACTACCCCCTGCCACCGGAACGCATCGCCCAGTTTCCTGAACCCGAACGGGACCAATCCAAACTGCTGATCCTCAGTCCGGAGCAGCAGCCGGCCCATGGCCTTTTCGCCGACATTTTAGGTTATCTGCGGCCATCCGACCTGCTGGTCATCAATACCACCAAGGTTTTCCCTGCCCGCCTGCTCGGTCAAAAGGCCAGCGGTGGCAAGGTGGAACTGTTCCTGCTCCACTTTCCCAAGCCGCAAAATACCTTGACCACCAACGGTGGCTGGCTCGAAGCCCAGGCTATGGCGCTCATGAAAAGCTCCAAACGCCCGAAGGAAGGCAGCCAACTGCTCTTCAACGACCAGCTTCACGCCCGTGTCGAGCGGTTGGACGAGGACGGCAAGGCCCTGGTTACCCTGCTCTACCGGCCCAAAGATGACGAAAGCCTGGAAACGATCCTCAGCCGCCACGGCCAGGTACCGCTGCCGCCCTATATCAGCCGGCCACAGGGCAGCTCAAGTGAGGATTACAGCCGCTACCAGACACGGTACGCCCGACAAACCGGCTCTGTGGCTGCCCCCACCGCCGGACTCCATTTCAGCGATGAGTTACTTGCAGCCATCAGCCAACGGGGGGTGAACAAGGCGGAGATTGTCCTGCATGTGGGCTACGGGACCTTCGCACCGGTACGCGCTGACGATATTCGTGCCCATCGCATCCATCGGGAGTGGGTGGAGGTCAACCAGGAGACGGTGGATAAGGTGCACCGGACCAAGACCGCCGGTGGCAGGATCTGGGCGGTGGGCACCACCACGGTGAGGACCTTGGAATTTGCCGCCAGCAGCGGTATGCTCCGGCCAACCGCCGCCGAATGCGATCTCTTTATTTACCCCGGCTACAGCTTCCGGGTGGTCGACAACCTGATCACCAACTTTCATCTGCCCAAGTCGTCGTTGCTCTTTTTGGTGTCGGCCTTGGCGGGCAGGGAACGGATTCTGGCCGCTTACCAGGAAGCCATCAGCCGCCAGTATCGGTTCTTTTCGTATGGCGATGCCATGGCCATTCTCACCAAGCCTTAAACAAGGGACGAGTCGATCCAATAAAGAAAACCGGCCGTTGGCCGGTTTTCTTGCTTATAGCTTTTGGCAGGGATCAGTGCGCCGCGGGACACTGACAGCAACCACCGCCTGAACCACAGGCACTGCCGGCATCACTGCTGCACGCGCCGCCGTCACTCTTGGCCGCACTTCCGGCACCGTTGCTGTAACCATCTGAATACCAACCGCCCCCTTTGAGCTGAAAGGAACTCATGGAAATCAGCTTACGGACCTGCCCGCCACATGTCGGGCAGACTGACAATGGCTTTTCAGACAGGCGCTGTTGCACTTCAAAAACCTTTTCACATCCACTGCATTCGTACTCGTAGACAGGCATACTCCCACCTCTCAATTCAATAAAACTTCACTTTAAAAAAGACAGATATATATCGTTCCCGCAGGAGTCCACAAGAACAACGTTTCGATCTTCGCAACCCTCTGTTTTGCAATGCGCAATTTCTCGCATCTCAACTGGCTGCGATGCTGGCATAAACTGGAATCGGCCACAAAGTAATGCCAAGCCATCCGGCTGTCAACTCTTCACGGATAACATTGCGCCTAGAGGCGAGCAATTGTGAGTATCGTCACGCAGTTTTACAATCAACTTAAATGGTTATTACTGACCAAGTAAAACATTTATCTTCTTCACCTGTCACCAAACGGCTCTTACTTGTTAAAAACTTTCTTTTTCACCCACATAAATGAATTGCGTTGCAACAAATCTTATCCTATTATTACAATGATCCTTAAAGGGATCACGCGAACATTCTTTTTCAATCCATACTCAGGAGAAACATATGAGTAAATCACTCGTTGAAATGACCGCCGAAATCATCCAATCGCAAATCAGCAGCAAACAAATGAGCACCGAGGAAATAAAGGCGGCACTTAACGATACTTTCCAAACCCTTAAATCTCTTCAGGATTCCGAATCCACCGGCATTGAAGTCGAGCCGGAGGAGAGCAATCCAGCAATCGATCCTAAAAAGTCGATACAAAAAAATAAAATCATTTGTTTGGAGTGTGGGCAGGAATTCAAAATGCTCTCCCCCAAACACCTTAAGTCGCATGGCCTCACCTCCAAAGAATACCGCAAAAAACATGGATTCTCGGCTCGTCAGCCCCTGTGCGCCAAGGCTCTTTCTGAAAAACGTTCCCTCTCCGGCAAGGAACGGGGCTTACCGGATAACCTGCGCAAGGCTATTGAAATGCGCACCAAAGACGTTAACAAAAAGAAGTAAAAAACTTATTTCTCAGGTAGTATGTCGCTTCCAAGGTGACGGCTGTGTTTCAGTCGTCACCTTGTATTTTTCCAGTGTGTTGTGGCACGCGATGGTGCAATCCTGCCGATTTCATCAGGTAATTTCTCATCTTTTCCTGGCCCCAGCTTTTTCTTCCCTTTGATTGGTTGATTCCACAGGCACCCTGCAATGATCGGTCTTTTTGACTCCGGAGTCGGCGGCATGACGGTGGCACGCGCCATCGAAACGCTGTGCCCCGGTTTTCCTTTTATTTATCTTGGTGACATTGCCCGTTCCCCCTACGGTTCCAAGAGCCCGTCCACGATCACCGAATACTCCCACCGCAACACCGAATTCCTGCTCCGCCAGGGCGCCAAGCTGATCGTCATCGCCTGCAACTCAGCCGCGAGCACGGCCTCGACTTTTTTGCGCAACCACTATAGCCATACCATTATCGATGTGATTCATCCGGCGGTGGCTAAGGCGGCCAGCGTCAGCGTCAGTGGCAGTATTGGGGTAATCGGCACCCGGGCCACCATCAACTCCGGCCTCTACGACCAACACCTCCACAACGCCCGGCCGGCGTGTACGGTTTACAGCCAGGCCTGCCCGCTTCTGGTGCCGCTGGTTGAAGAGGGATGGCTCAACCGGCGGGAAACCAAGATGATCGTCAAACAGTACGTTCGACCGCTACGCGACAAACAGATCGATACGCTTATCCTGGGTTGTACTCATTACCCATTACTGAAGAGGATCATTGCGCCGCGTATCGGACGGCGAGTCAATATTATCGATTCCTCCGTTGAGGTGGCCATGCACCTGAAATCGCTTTTGGAAAGTGATGAACAGCTGCGTGCGGAGTTGTACGCCCCGAACACGCCCAGTCGATTTTTCGTCTCCGATATTCCCGCGCCGGTCCATGGCCTAGCTGCCACTATTTTCGGCCGCACTGTCCAACTGGAGAAAACCGATGTCTAAGATCCTACCGTGGCTGATCTGCCTCCTCACCCTGCCCTGCTGGTCGAGCATCACCTTCGCTGCACCTACACCCACCGCACAGCAACAGTTGGTGACCGAGGTGCAAACGACCTACCAACGGCTGCATAGCCTCCAGTGCACCTTTGAACAATTGACCAGCACCGAAGGCCGTGTCAGAGAAGGACGCGGTCAGGCCACCTTTTACCGTACCAAAGAGAAGGGTAACCGCAGCCAGGGCATTATGCGCTGGAACTATGAACAGCCAACCCCGCAGGTCATCCTCAATGACGGTCGCGAATTATCCATACTGACGCCACAAGACCGGCAATTATTGATCACTGCCGCCAGCGACCTGGAGTCGGACATCACCTATGCCCTGTTCACCGGCGCCAAAAGGCTGGACGAAGAATTTACCATCAGCGACGCGGATCCCCTGTTTGTCATGAATACGCCCCCTCAGGATTTGCAGGGCCTGCTTCTCACCCCTCGTCAACCGCATCAGCAGATCAAACGCGTGCAGATCTGGCTCGATAAACGCCATATCCTGCACACACTGCTGTTGGAAGATCATTTTGGAGTACTGACCGAACTTCGTTTTCAGGATGTGCGACTCAATGCCTTGCCGGCTAACAATGCTGCCCAGGAGCAACAACTTCTCGATCTCGACATCCCGCCAGGCACGGAAATAATTCACCAGTAACGCAGCCAGGCCACTTGACTTTTTTGCGCAAGAATGCGATGACGGCCTACCTGTCCCTTGATCGCCGCCTTGGTACGGGTTCTCCTACTCACCGGATCACTTTGGCACCCAACTCATGCGCATAGCCGTTTTCTCCGATTCCCACGACCACATTCCCCATCTGCATCTGGCCGTGCAACGCGCCAACGAGCGGCAAGCGGAAGTGCTGCTGCATTGTGGTGATCTCATTTCACCGTTCATGCTGCGCTACCTACACCGGTTCAACGGCCCGGTCCATCTGATCTACGGCAACAACGCAGGGGACCAGCACCTGATTGCCTCCCGTTGCGGCACCACCTTTACCAACCTGCACCACCACGGGTTCCATGCAGCCATTGAGGTGCAAGGCTGGCGTATCGCCTTAAACCATTACCCAGAACTTGCTCGCGAGCAGGTAGCTTCCGGACGCCACCATCTGGTGTGCTGCGGCCATGACCATATCTTTCATGTCGAGCGCGTCGGAACTTGTCTGCTGGTTAATCCCGGTGATCTCCTGGGCAAGGACAGTACTCCCAGCTTCGCGCTGGTTGATTTACCCGAAGGTACAGTGAGCCGCGAAGAGGTGGGCCAACAACTGGTGATACCTGCATGATGCTCACCGCAAACCCTAGCACTGGCACGCCCTGTTGAAAAGCAACAGACGGCGTTTTTCTCATCCCCTCAAACAACGAATCCTATGAGTGACGAAACTTTTGCAGATCTGTTTCAGGCAAAAACAGTAACCCGTTCGGCCGTGGAGCCTGGCAGCAAGGTGGAAGCGACAATCGTCGGCATCAGCGGCGAACACATTTTTCTCGATGTCGGTGCCAAAAGCGAAGGCGTGTTGCAGGCTGCGGAACTCCGCAACGACGCTGGCGAGATAACAGTGCAGGTTGGAGATCGCATCAGCGTCTTCTTCGTGGCGAACCGGGGCGGCGCAATGCAGTTCACCATGCGCCTGGGTGGTAGCCATGCCGGATCGCGGGAGTTGGAGGAGGCTTTCGAGGCTGGCATACCTGTCTCCGGCAAGGTCACCGGCGAGGTCAAGGGAGGGTTTTCCGTCGATATTGCCGGGCAACGCGCGTTTTGCCCCTATTCGCAGATGGATCTGCGCAAGGTGGAAAACGCCGAGGACTATCTTGAAAAAACCTTCACCTTTAAGATCATCGAGTACGGTAAACAGGGGCGCAATATCATCCTGTCTGCACGGGCGATTCTCGAGGAGCAACGCCAGCAGGAACGGGAGGCTTTGCAGCAACGGCTTGAAGAAGGCATGCAGGTGAGTGGCGTGGTCACCTCGATCCGCGATTTTGGTGCCTTTGTCGATATTGGCGGCGTTGATGGCCTGATTCCGCTCTCCGAGCTGGCCTGGGGACAGACCGAACGGGTCGAGGACGTGCTCAGCCGCAATCAGCAGGTCGAGGTGGTGATCAAACGGTTGGACTGGGCCAACGGCAAAATCTCGTTGAGCCTGCGTGATACCCTGCCCAACCCCTGGGATTTAGTGCTGGAACGCTACCCCGTGGGTTCGCTGTTGCAGGGTAAAGTGAGCCGTTTGACTGAGTTCGGTGCCTTTGTCAGTCTGGAACCGGGTATCGATGGCTTGTTGCACATCTCCAAGCTCGGCGCTGGTCGGCGTATACGCCATCCGCGCGAGGTTGTTGAACCCGGACAAACCCTGACGGTAAAAATCGAGTCTGTCGACACTGTGCAAAAGCGTATCGCCCTGGTTCCCGAGGACTTCACGCCCAAGGAAATCATCAGCAACGAAGAGGACATGCCCCAGATCACCAGCAAGGAACCCGTCTCCATGGGGACCTTGGGCGATCTGTTCAAATCGCAACTGGCGAAAAAACGCTGAGCAGAGCGGCCAGAACCTGCCGCCTTCATTGTGGGACCCGTTGCTTCCTTTACAGGGAGCGACGGGCAATCTCGAACATGATCACCGCCGCCGCCACCGAGGCGTTAAGAGAATTGAAGGCGCCAGGCATGGGAATGGTGACGAGGTGATCGCAATGGCGACGAACCAGTGGTCTGATCCCCTTGCCCTCGCTGCCGATCACCAGACAGATCGGTCCGGAAAAATCAGTCGTGTAGATGGATTGGCACGCTGATTCCGCCACCGCGCCATAAATCCACAACCCGTGCTTTTTGAGTGTTTCAAGGGCATCGGCCAGATTACCCACCTGACAAATCTGTAGATGAGCAACCGCACCGGCCGAGGTACGAGCCACCGTACCGGTCAGGGGCACACTACGCTCCCGGGTCATGATCACCCGGGTAAACCCAGCGGCCAGCGCCGTGCGCAGGATAGAGCCGAGGTTGTGCGGATCTTGGATTGAATCGAGGACAATGATTCTCGCCGGTTGCTGGCGATCATCCACGATCAGCCCAGCCAGCAATCCATCAAGATCCAGCAGGGGCGCAGCGCTCAATCGAGCGACCACCCCCTGGTGCCGGCAATCCCGAGGCACGCGCATGCGGTTTGGCTCAACAAAGTGCACCGTGATGGACTGCTGCTTGGCTGCATCGATAATCTGCTGCAAGCGCGGGCCAGCCTTACCGGCCTGCACCAGCACCTCGCTGATGTGGCTGCCCAAAGAACCGCTCAATGTCTCCCAAACGGCATTGATCCCCCAGATCAGATCATCCGCCGGTGCAGCACTTTCCTGCTCACGGACGGCGGGCGCAGCTTTTTTAGCATCGCGGCTCATCAGTTCTCCCACTGCAACGGCTGGCCAGCTCGATCACGTCGCTGCCGGCAGCGCTCAGCAATAACGATGCTGCGCAGGGTGTCCACGGCCTCATCAAGGCGGTCATTAACGATCAGATAGTCGTAATCGGCGGCAGCAGCCAACTCTTCCCGGGCATTGCGCAGCCGCTTGGTGATGGTGGATTCGCTCTCCGTACCGCGTCCACGCAGCCGTTTTTCCAGCACGGCCAGGGAGGGCGGGGCAATGAAAACCGTCACTGGATTGCTGTTGGCGCGTACCTGCGCAGCCCCCTGCACATCGATATCAAGCAAAACATCGTTGCCCTGCTGGAGTTGGCGAGCCACTGCCTCCACCGCGGTGCCGTAGTAATTACCATGCACCTCAGCCCATTCGAGGAAACCGTTCGGTTGCCGATCACGCAGGGCCAGAAAGTCAGTTGTATTGACAAAGTGATAATGTACACCGTCGATCTCCCGTTCCCGTGGAGCTCTGGTGGTGTGCGACACCGAAAAAACCAGGCCTGGCAACGACTGCATCAACCGCTGGACCATGGTGGTCTTCCCGCAGCCGGATGGGGCGGAAAGGACGATGAGCAACCCTTCAGTCATGACCATCCTCCTGCTTGCTTTTGGTAAGCAGCTGTTTGGGATTCTTGTGTTCCTGATCCATGGTCAGCAAACGCTGACTGATGGTTTCCGGTTGTACCGAGGAGAGGATGAGATGACCAGTGTCGAGCAGAATGATGGCACGCGTACGCCGGCCCTCGGTGACATCGATCAATTTTTTCTCAAGGCGTGCCTCTTCCTTGAGTTTGCGAATGGGTGAAGAACCGGGATTGACCACAGCCAGGATGCGGCCCACTTTCACGGCGTTGCCGAATCCGATATTGACGAGTCTGCTGTCCATGAAACTTTACCAACCGGACTTATTCGATATTTTGCACCTGCTCCCGCAGCTTCTCGATTTCGTTCTTCATCTCCACCCCCAGGTGGGCGATACCGGCATTGGAGATTTTTGAGGCCAGCGTATTGACCTCCCGCAAGAATTCCTGCAGGAGAAAGTCAAGGCGGCGGCCAACCGGTTCATCGCTGTGCAAAAAGGCGCGAAACTGCTGAATGTGGCTGTGCAGACGGGTAATCTCTTCGGTGACATCGCTCTTATCAGCCAGAATGGCTGTTTCTTGGGCCAGACGAAGGGGGTCGATATCCAAGCCTTCCAGCAGCTTACCGATGCGGGTGCGTACATCCTGCTGCCGTTGCACCTGCAAAACGGGAATCATCATCTCAATCTCTTGGACAATGCCCGCAAACTTATCAAGACGCCCCAGCAACTCCTGCTGCAAGGTTGCGCCCTCCCGTTCGCGCATCGCATTGCATTCATTCAAGGCCGCGTGCAGGGCCTGGCTGATAAACTGCCACTCGCTCTCCATGTCAGGGCGAGTCTCTTCCATGCTGATCACATCGCGCAGGGTGAGCATATCCCGCAGCGTGACCTCTTTAGCGAGTTGAAATTCGTTCACTAAAGCAACAAGACAGCGGTGATATTGGCAGGCAATGGTTTCGTTGACCACCAACTGCGGTTCAACCGCCGCACCACCCAACAGGCTGATGGTGACATCGACACGTCCACGATCGAGCTGCGCAGAGACCTGCTTTTTGACAGATTCTTCCAATGCGGCGAACGTACGCGGCACAATCACCCGCTGTTCCAGAAAACGGTGGTTCACCGTACGCACTTCCGCCACCCAGATCCGCCCCTCGCCAGTGGCTTCCCCGCGCCCATATCCCGTCATACTGCGTGTTCGCATGATCTCGCTGCACTCCTTTGCGGGGAAGATAATTCTGCCCCATTTTCCGTATGCTGTGAACAGCTTATCTGCACAAGGCAGACGATAATTCCAAGGCCGTGACGCTGGCCGTGCCCACCTTGCCCACCACGATGCCTGCGGCATAGTTGGCCAACATGGCCGCATCATGCATGCCGCAACCACTGGCCAAGGCCAGCGACAAGGTGGCGGCAACGGTGTCACCGGCACCGGTCACATCGAAGACCTCTTTGGCCATGGTAGGGATGGTGACCAGTTGATCGTTTTCCTGCAACAGCGCCATCCCATTCTCACCACGGGTGATCAATACCGCCTTGCAGCCAAGATCGTCACGGATCTGTCTGGCCGCAGCAGCTAGGCTGACCTGATCGTGGATGTGAATACCCGCCATCTGGCAGGCCTCATGATGGTTGGGGGTAATAATGGTTGCGCCGACAAAACAGGGCATGTTTTGGGGCTTGGGATCGACAATCAAAGGAATAATACGCCCTTGTTCTCGGCGTAACGTCTCCAACATGGCTCGCAAGGGGGTCATCAGCTGATCACTGATGACCCCCTTGGCGTAGTCGGATATGATGATCGCATCAAAACGTTGGACCTGTTGGTCCAAAAAAGCGAGCAGGCTTTGCAACGAGGCAAGGGATGGCGGACCGGCCGTTTCGCGGTCAAAGCGCACCACCTGCTGCCCCTGGGCAACAACACGGGTTTTTACCGTGGTCGGCCGTTGGCCCACCACAAGCCCATCGGTGGGCACACCCAAGGCCTGCAACAATTCGATAATCCTGCGCCCCATGTGATCATCGCCAATAATGCCGCACAGCGCGCCACTACCACCCAGCGAGACAATGTTGCGCAGCACATTGGCACTGCCGCCCAGCATGAGATCTTCACGCTCGACGTTGACGACGGGCACCGGCGCCTCGGGGGAAATGCGGGTGGCCACTCCCCAAAGGAAATGATCAATGATGATATCACCGATCACCAGCACCTTGGCCGATGCAAACCGCGAGACCGCGCCTGACAGCGCTTCAGCAGAAATAACCAATGACGTGGTCCTCGTATAAATCAAAAGCCCTGGTGCCGCACAATCAGCACACGCTGAAGGTTGGCAGAGGTGGTTGCAATACTGCTTGCCGCATCAACCACCCCTCGTGCAACAGGCGTATTACTTCATCACCTTATTCAACTCGGCAACGACCCTATTGGTGACGTCAATGGAATCGGCGGAAAAGAGCACCACATTTTTAGGCAGCACCACCGAATACCCTCCATCGGAGGCCACCTGACTGACGATATCCTCAAGTTTTTTGAGAATCGGGTTCACGTTCTGCTCGCGCAATTTCTTCAATTCTTCGTTGGCATTTTCCTGCTTCTCGGCAAGATCCTTCCGTTTTTGCTGAAATTCAGCCGCTTTTTCACGCTTGACGCTATCACTCCATGCAGAGCCCTTTTTCTCCATGTCGTCCTTGAGCTTCAGCAGGCTGTTCTCATCGTTTTTGAACGAGGCTTGCAGCGACTTCATTTTCTGCTCGATCAGTCCTTGAGCACGTTTGCCAGCGGTGGAGGTTGATAGCACCTCTTTCATGTCGATTACGGCAATTTTGGTATCAGCAGCCTGGACGTTCTGCCCCTGGCAGCAAAGAGCGGCCAGCATGACCAACAGACAACAGCAACGAACTACAAACTTTTTCTTTTCCACGATCATCACTCCACAAAGGTGTTGGGGATTACTGCTTGCGGCAATGGTTGCCGACAAATCGGCAAAGGGGTGAAACACAAAAACCGGGTGCAGGCAAAAGAGCCCACACCCGGTCGTCATACGTCAGCACTGCATATTACTTCACAATAACAAAATCATCCCGGCGATTCTGGGCCCAAGAGATCTCATCATGGCCAAACAGAAGCAACTTCTCTTCGCCAAAGCTGACGGTGGTCAGCTGCTTGGCTTTTACACCCTGGTTGATCAGCGCGCTTTTGGCGGCCTGGGCACGACGCTCGCCAAGGGCAAGGTTGTACTCCTGAGTACCACGCGGATCGCAGTTGCCTTCGATACGGATGCTCATGCTCGGATTCTTTTTGATGAAATCGGCATTGGTCTGGATACGTTGCACCTGCTCTCCTTCGACCTTGGAGCTGTCAAAGGCAAAATACACCGGCACCATCGGTCCGGAGGTCCGGCCTTCCATGATCCCTGTATCTTCGTTCTCCAACGGTTCCGCCGCACCTGTGCCCTCGGTCATCTGAGCCGAGGTATCACTGCTTTTCTTGCTGCAGCCTGTCAGGCTCAAGCCCAGGACAAGCACCACCAACGTGGCCAAATGCAACGCTTTTTTACTGCTCATTTCTCCCTCCATTTGGATGAAATTTATACAAAATATACGTTGCGCCAATTTACTGCGCCCAGGAAGAAATACAACTATTATTTCCCCAAAAACAAATTTCCTTGCAAAAGCACCACAGCCTATTAAACTCGCGTAAATTTTTGTGTTGGTGTGCCTTTTTGTTATTGAGAAAAAATATTAATTTTATGAATAGCTTGCAATCGCCTAATACCACTCAGTCCGCTTCGTTGCTCAGCACCCATAGGTTTGGCACCTTTTTTGGTATTCCACAACAGGTTCTCGATACCGTCTGGCATAACCTGACCACCCCTACCATCCAGAGTGTGGCCTATGTCTCCATGGAGATTGGTGCGGACCCCGATGTGTTTCACCCCATCAAAGACCATCTCATTCAGACAGGTATCACCCAGGATCCATCACCATTTCTCAATGGGTTTATCCACAAATACCTCCACAATTCACGAAAAATACCCAACTACAGCGGTGGACTTGGGGTACTGGCCGGCGACACGCTCAAAAGTTTCGCCGACCTTCGCCTTCCCGTCTTCGGCATTAGTTTACTGTACCGGCAAGGTTATTTTTCACAGATTGTTGACTCCAAGATCGGACAAATCGACCACGCCACCATGTGGCAGCCGGAGGAGACCCCAACACTGTTTCAACTGCATGCCCCTGATTCACCCAGCACGCCGCTGACCATCGACATTCCCTTCTATAACGGTCAGGCACAACCGCACATGATTAAAGCGCATGTGTGGATGAAGTTGGAACTCAACGATCAGCGCGACTATTTTGTCCCCGAATTCCTCCTTGATTACAGCCTACCTGACACGCCTGCCTGGGTGAGAGAGTCAGCCCAGCAGCTCTACAATGCCAAGTCGACCATCATCAAGGCCAACCAGCGGCGCATGCTCGGCGCCGCCATCATGCCGTTGCTCGACACTTTGGGACTGCACGCGCCTATCATCCATCTCAACGAACAGCATGGCGTCAGCGTCACCTTGCACATGATCCTGCGGGAACTCTCAGAACGTTTGGGCGAGAACTACAGCGACATCATGACGGACCGTGATATTTTTCAGGCCGCAGATGAGGTGGCGCAACGGATCGTCTATACGATTCACACGCCGGTCAAGGCCGGGCACGACCGGTTTTCCCGCGATCTCTACGCATCCATCAGCCACAGGGCCTTTGAGCGTATCCTCAATTTACTCGCCCATGACGAGGACTCCTCCCAGGAATACAACTTCACCGCCATGGCAATGCGTGTTAACCGGGCCATCAACAGTGTCAGCCGGTTGCACCGTGACGTCACCAAGAAGCAGTTTCCGGCCTTTGCCGGCAAGATCAAGGCCATCACCAACGGTGTACATCATCTCACCTGGATCAGCGAGCAGCGCCAGGCCTGTTTTGATCGCATCCCCTCGTTGCAGAATTGGCGTCAGGACCCCAGTCGCTTCGCCGCCATTGCTGCCTCCGACCTGCCGGCACTGCAAACCGGGCTGATGCAGGCCTGGCAGGCGGATAATCGGCTGCTGATCGATGCCATCAATGCCATGCTGCGCATTCATCGCGAGCAGATGGTCGAAACCTGGATCGATCCACCCAACTACCTCTCCGGGTTGCCTGAACATCAGTGGTTGACGCCCGGCACCTTTACCATCGGCTTTGCTCGCCGTTTTTCCACCTATAAACGTGCTGATCTCATCTTTGACGATATCCCTCGCCTGGCCGATATGCTCATTCGCAACAACTGGCCCATCAATTTTGTCTTTGCCGGCAAGGCCCATCCCGCCGATGAGCCCGGCAAATCGGTGCTCAAACTAATCCTCGACAACCAGGAGGAACTCTACTGTCGCAGCCAAGGCCTGGGCAAACTGATCTTCATCCCCGGTTACGATATGCAGGTGGCCAAGCAGATGGTCGCCGGCGTCCATGCCTGGCTCAACAGCCCGAAACGGCCCCTTGAAGCCAGCGGCACCAGTGGCATGAAGGCTGCAATGAATGGCGTGCCCAATATCAGCATCATGGATGGCTGGTGGGTCGAAGGCTACCACGATGGCTTGACCGGCTGGAAATTTGGCTACGAAGGGCCGGTGGACGAAGCTGATCTCAGTGAGGCTCCGGATGCACTGCTCTACACCGAGGATGCCGATGCCTTCTACGACCTGCTGCCCTCCGTGCTGGATTTGTTCTACAACCAGCCTGATCGCTTCATGGAGCGGTCACTGCACAACCTTGCCCTCAATGTGCCCATTTTCAACACCCACCGTATGGCGGCCGAGTACGTCAACCAGTACAACCTCGATTTACCCAAACCACAAAGCGCAACCATCGAGCAATTTCGTCGACTCTATCAGAGTGAGGCCCCCACTCCCTGATCCTCGCCACCGGTTGGCGGCATTTGCAAGCCTTGCACGGTTTTTTGGCGTACAAAAGCAGTGCTTATCGCCGAGAGGTGCAGTATAAGATGCTCATTCCCTTGCCAGGGAGCTTGTCCCGGCGTAGTGTCCGCTTTGCAGTGGATTGTTCACCGCGCCCGGATGAATCGCACAAGAAAAGGCAGGGGAGGACAACGCAATCCCTAAAGACACAGTGCCGGCGGGAGCTTCACCACACCCCGGAATGTGGAGGATCTCTTCCTGACAGAGGAAGGATGCTCCGGTGAATCTCACCGCCACAGAATATCACGAGAACGTTAGCAAGACGAAAGGAGTATACCCATGGCCCGCCACCTCAACCCCAGCAACTCAACCAACAAAACCATTGACGCCATTGACAGAAAACGGGAGCGGGAGCGTCAATTAATGCTGAAAAAGGCCCGTGAAATGGCGCCGGAGTTGGCGGTCAGCCTGGTGCAGCGCCTGCTCGATACCCATGTCATTGAGACAAACGCCATTCATACCATCCAGGAAATCATGGCCAAACAGCTCCAACAGGCCGGCGACATGGAAGAGTTCGACATGCAGTTTAAGATCGCGCCTATCCGTGATCTGACTCCAGATCCCAATGTCATTAGTCTTTTTCTGACCCAGTTCATCATCGAGGATCTGATCGACCATCCCAACATTCAGGATGTTTTCGGTGACGATCTCGAGATCTACCGTGCCGTGGACTCAGTGATCAGCAAAATTCGTCCCCGCTGAGCGGGGACTCGGCCTGCTGTGCATCCCACCACCCTTCCCGCCCTTCTTTTTGCCACGGCCTCAGGCGAAATACTCGAGTACAGCGGTCTGCTCATGGCCGGTAACGCTGCCGGCCATATCGTTCCACCCCGCCTCGACGAGTTAATCGAACTCCCGGCCGGCAGCGAGTTGTTCACCCTGCCGGACCGCTTGCCGGTGGGTATCGACCCCAACGATAACGAACCTGCCCTGCTCGATGACAATCCCTACACACCCGGCCAGCCAGTACGGGCGGTGGCAGCCTTCATGGCCCCGGCCCATACGGCTTTCTACTCCGCCGCCTATCAGACAATATCGCCCGAGGCCTCGATGCTGCCCCTGTTTGCCTATACGGCGGTGGGTTGGGCTGAGGGGAAATTCTGGGTTGCTGCCTTTCGCAGCGATGCCGACTGCCGACAGGATGCAGATCGCTTCCAGCAGCGGGTGCTTGAACAACGCACGCGAAAACAACTGCAACGGCATCCGGATAACCGCCTCATTCAGCACCTGGGTAAGTGTTGCCTCACATACGGTTGCCCAGCGGCGCGTAACTATTTCCTTGGCCGTTGGGAAGCCCCCTTACCTTGCTCCCCGACCTGCAACGCCGCCTGTGTCGGCTGCATCTCTCTGCAACCCTCAGGCTGCTGCCCCTCAACCCAGGATCGCATCACCTTTATTCCAACAGACCGTGAGATTGCCGGAGTGGCGGTGCCGCATCTGAAAAGTGCACCCTGGGCCATTGCCAGCTTTGGCCAGGGATGTGAAGGAGAACCGTTGTTGCAGGCGAAAGTCATGGAGCAGAGTATCCGCCTCATTCGCCAACAAACTGATCGGGGCACCATCAACCTCAATACCAATGGCAGTTTGCCCGAGGCCGTGGAGCGACTGGCGCAAGCCGGACTCGACTCGATCCGTATCTCGCTCAACAGTGCCCAACCTGCGCACCACCATCGCTATTATCGGCCCAAAGGATTTTCGTTAACCGATGTCTGCCAATCAATCGCGGTGATGAAGCGATATAATCGCCACGTTTCACTTAACTATTTTATTTTGCCCGGTTGCACTGATGATCCGGCCGAGTTCGATGCACTGGCGGACCTTATCGACACATATCATCCGGACTTCATCCAGCTTCGCAATCTCAACATGGACCCGGAACACTACCTGCGGGTCATTGAACACGCCCCACTGCAAGCACCCATGGGTATCCTTGCCTGGCTTGCTCGCCTCAAGGCGCAATTTCCCCATTTGGGCTTTGGCTATTACAATCCCCCTTTGCGGCCGTGAGCGCTGCGATGTGGTGAGGCAACCTGTTGGGCGGGCTTCCGTTGGCGATAAAAAACTGAACGGCCCTTGTCCAGGCGTCCTCCAAACTCTGGCTGGATTGTACCTGCGCTGCCAAATGATGCCCAAAAAAATAGTTTTTGGCAAAATAGTGGGTAAATTCCTTGAGACGCCCCAAACGACGTTCCGGGGCAAAACGATCAACCAAAGCGGTGACAAAGCCGCTGTATAATTGCGGCAAATTCATCTCAACAATCGGGATATCAGCGTCATAGAGCGTGCGGGCAATCTCCGAAAAGATCCACGGTTTAACCGCAGCCGCCCTCCCAATCATCAAACCATCGGCTCCACTGAGTTCCAGACAGAGACGGGCGTTCTCCACCGAGTCGATGCCGCCATTGGCGATCACTGGAATATCGATCCACTGCTTGACCTTGGCAATCCAATCCCAGCGTGGCCGCCTGGCGAATGACTCGCCGCGCAACCGCGCATGCACCGTCAGCAGATCAATTCCTTCTCCCACCAGCATCTGACAAAACTCGCGCAAAAACGCTTCATCCAACCGCTCACCGAGACGAATTTTGGCGCTCAGCGGCCCTTCTGACGCCCGGCGGCAACCGGCGACAATGCGGCGCACCCGTTGCGGATCATCCATCAGGCAACTACCGCCTCCCATCCGCCGCACCTGGGGTGCGGGGCAGCCTAAATTGAGATCAACACTGTCGGCTTCAAGTTGCCGCAGTCTGGCCATGGCCGCTGGCACATATTTTTCGTCGGCTACCAGCAATTGGTACGACAGGGGCTGCTCAGCCGGAGTTCGGACCAGGTAGGGGGAGAATTGCGCATTTTCCACTGGCAAACGGGCTGCTGACAACATCTCTGTACTCAACAACCCCACACCACCGCAGCCTAGCAGAGTTGTACGCAGAGCCGAGTGGGTTAAACCGGCCATGGGGGCCAGTAGCAAGGGTGGCCAGATCGTTAAGCCACGCACCTTCATGCGAATCTCCCGGCGGTACCTGAACCAGGGTGCCTACAAATCGTGCTTGACATCAAAAGAGGGTTCATGTTAGTTGAGGATAATTATTATTTAACAAACAACTCATTTTCACTGATAGAGACACCATGAACGCACCAGCGGCGATGATCCGCCTGACCACGCAACGACAGATCATTCTCGAAGAATTGGCCAAAGTCAAAACCCACCCCACCGCCAGTGAACTCTACGACATGGTGCGCAAACGCCTGCCGCGCATCGGCCTCGGCACCGTGTACCGCAACCTCGAATTGATGGCTGAAAGTGGCATGATCTTAAAAATCGAAGTGGGTGGCACGCAGAAACGCTTTGACGCCACCACCGACGAACACTACCACATCCGCTGTTCCTGCTGCGGTAAGGTTGATGATATTGACGTGCCCGTGGTCAAGGAGTTGGTTGCCCAGGCGGCAGCGAGCAGCGCCTATAAAATCCAAGGCCATCATGTTGAATTCACAGGGATTTGCGCAAATTGCCAGAAAAATCAGGGCGGAATGAGCCACTAATTTCCAGCCATATAACCAACAAAAGCGGCGATCTCCCAAGGGGAGATCGCCGCTTTTGTTTCTCAACGCTGCGCCCGTTTAAGCAAAACTAACGCGGCAGAACCTTCGCTTGCCCACCTTGAGTAACACCGTTCCCTGTGCAGGGATAGTGGCATTGCTGTCCTCAACCTTCACCCCATCAAGGGTGACCGCGTGTTGTTGAATCATCCGTCGCCCATCCGAGGTGGATTTGACCAGTCCTGCATCGAGCAGCAGTTTGGGTATCCAGATTGACTCCTCGGTCGGAGAGAGTTGCACCTCTTCGATTTCATCGGGTAATTCATGACGGGCAAAGACCTGTTCGAAAGTACGTTCCGCCTCCTCGGCAGCAGCCGGGGTATGGAAACGGGCCACCATCTCCTTGGCGAGTTGCACCTTCACCGCCTTGGGATGGACGTCACCCTGCTGCATCTGCAGCTTGAGGGACTGCACCTCGGTCATGGACAGGTCGCTGAGTAACTCGTAGTAGCGGAACATGAGATCGTCACTAATGGACATGATCTTGCCAAAGATAGCATCGGGCGGCTCGGAAATACCGATATAATTGCCCAATGATTTGCTCATCTTATTGACGCCGTCCAGTCCTTCGAGCAGCGGCATGGTCAACACCACCTGAGGTTCTTGGCCCCGGCTGCGTTGCAGATCCCGTCCCATCAGCACGTTGAACAACTGGTCGGTGCCGCCCAGTTCCACATCAGCATGCATGGCCACCGAGTCGTACCCCTGAATGAGAGGATACAAAAATTCATGGATGGAAATCGGGCGATTGGACTCAAAACGCTTTTTGAAGTCATCACGCTCCAGCATGCGGGCCACAGTCAACTCAGAGGCCAATCGAATCATGTCGTAGGAGCTTAGCTGCCCTAGCCAAGTAGAGTTGAACACCACCTTGGTCTTTTCAGGGTCCAAAATTTTAAAGACCTGCTCTTTGTACGTCTCAGCGTTGCGTTTGACGTCTTCGGCAGTCAGCGGCGGACGTGTTTCCGATTTGCCGGTGGGATCGCCGATCAATCCGGTAAAATCGCCAATGAGGAAGTTGACCTCATGCCCCAGCAGTTGAAAATGACGCAGCTTCTGAATCAACACCGTATGCCCGAGATGAAGATCCGGTGCCGTGGGGTCAAACCCTGCTTTGATGGTTAAGGGCTTTCCTGTTTCTAAGGATCGGGTCAGTTTCTTGACCAAATCCTCTTTGGAGTGAAAATCAACAGCACCCCGTTCGATCAGGGCAATTTGTTCTGCAACCGACTTCATCCTCTCCCCCTACTTCGCGTATTCAACAGCGCGTGTTTCACGGATGACCGTCACCCGGATCTGGCCCGGATAGGTCAATTGATCTTCAATAGCCTTGGCGATGTCGCGACTCAGCAGGGTAGCCTCATCATCATTGACCTTTTGACTGTCGACGATGATGCGCAGGTCACGACCGGCCTGAATGGCGTAGGATTTATCCACCCCTTTAAAACCATTGGCGATATTTTCCAAATCTTCCAACCGCTTCACATAGCTCTGCAACATCTCCTTGCGGGCACCGGGACGAGCACCGGAGAGGGCATCGGCGGACTGTACCAACACATCCAGCACCGATTTGGGCGGCTGATCTTCATGATGGGCGCCAATGGCATAAACGATATCATCCGCCTCGCCATATTTTTTGGCCAGATCACGGCCAATAATGGCATGGGAGCCTTCCACCTCGTGGTCAACAGCTTTGCCAATATCGTGCAACAAGCCAGCACGTTTGGCCTTTTTCACATCGAGCCCCAACTCGGCTGCCATGACACCGCACAGAAAGGCCACTTCCAGAGAGTGCTGTAGGATGTTTTGGCCATAGCTGGTGCGGTATTTCAGCCGGCCCACCAGATTGATCAGTTCGACATGCATGCCGTGGGCACCCACATCAAAGGTTGCCTGCTCACCGGATTCGCGAATGCCGACCTCCAAATCTTCAGCGACCTTCTGCACCACCTCCTCAATGCGGGCGGGGTGAATACGGCCATCGGAAATCAGTTGCTCAAGCGCCAGCCGTGCCACTTCGCGACGAATAGGATTGAAGCCCGAGAGGATCACCGCCTCCGGAGTATCGTCAATAATGATGTCAATGCCGGTGGCAGCTTCAATAGCTCGGATGTTACGGCCCTCGCGGCCAATGATCCGGCCCTTCATCTCCTCGTTAGGCAAGGGAACCATGGAGACGGTCTTGTCAGCGACATAGTCGCCGGCATAGCGAGCAATGGCCAAGGCAAGGATATTTTTCCCTTTCCGATCCGCCTCGATCTTCATCTCGTTTTCGATGCGGGAAAGGCGCTTGGCCGATTCCATGCGCGCCTCGCTCTCAATGGATTGCATGAGTTGCACCTTGGCCTCCTCACGATCAATCCCGGCAATTTTCTCCAACTTATATCGCTGTTCGTCAATGAGCCCGTTGAGCTGGTTTTCCTGGGCGACAACCTGCGCCTCGCTCGTCTCCAGGCGCTCCTCGCGGTACTTCAGACTGACCTGTTTTTCCTCAAGAATCTGAAATTCGCGTTGTATCTCGTCAAATTTCCGATTCAGTCGACGCTGATCCTCTTTGAGCTCCTGGCGGCTAGCCTTTAACTCGCGATCAGCTTCCTGCTTGATTAAAAAGGCTTCTTCCTTTGCCTGAAGCAGTGCCTCTTTTTTGATCTGCTCGGCTTCGCTGATGGCGTTTTCGATGATCTGACGCCCTTGAAGAGCGATATTTTTTTGATTGCCTTCAACGAGACGTTTCCGCAGCAACACCCCCACCGCCAAACCGGTGACGAGATTGACCAGGGCCAACAGTAAAGTCGTCACATTGAGTTCCATTGCACGCACCTCTCCTTTCTATATATGAATGAAGGGCCTCGATGGGGTCAGCACCGCATCAAAGCCGCATAATAACAAGTGGGGAAAACGGTCGAGAAAGAGTAACCCGAGGGCACTCAGGGAGACGCCATTGTACGGCAGGTGACCGGAAGAACCAAGCGGATGAGAAACGCTTTGGCATCCCTGGTGGTCTTCAGCGAGAGAAAACGCAAGAAATTTATCCGGATAAGGGGCTTGAATTACCTGATATTTTTCCTGAGAACATCCTGGGGGACGGTTACTCGTTATGGTAAACCTGATCGCATCAGGGGTATCTTATCACTGGACCTGCAACGTCCACATACTCGAACCGGCCGACCACTCAACCAAGATGGTTCGTTGCCTTGACAACGAAACAGCCGTTATTGTTAAAAGTCCCCCGCGCTGCCGTGTCAACGGAATGATTAAACCTAATTATATTAGGTGGGCTGTGCCCCAGCTGGCTTCTGGTAATCAGTGCAGATTTCCATAATCCAGCATCCAGGCTGCCCTTTTCAAGCGAGTTGGCTCAATACTCCGCTGATCACCAACAGAGCAGGGGTACCTTGTTTATTAAGCAGAGTATAGCAGAATTTCCTTGTTGGCCATACCCCAATTTATACTGGAACATCGGTAACCGATGCGATTTTTTCGATGAGCTGGGCAATCCGTTGCCGCTGCACCTCATCGTCACGGTGCTGTGCACGTTGGCACTGAACATATTTTGCTGCAATACGCAAACATCCCAACACAAGCATTTTACTGGAAGGAACGGAACTCCGGCTGGCTGCTCCACCCTCCTCCAATTCTTGCTTGAGCAAGGCGATGACAGCTCCCACCTCCTCCTCCGATGCATCACTGTAGAAAGTGAATTCCTGCCCGAACAAGGTGAAACGAACAAGACGATCCTGCATCAACCGACCACGACAGGACTAGATCATTTTTCCGGGGGAGACTTCTCCAAACAACACCCCTTGGGCGCCACTACTCTCTGGGGGGCTATCGGGGGCGGCGCCCAGTTGCTCACTTTCCCACTGCTCGATGCGCCCCAGTAAACCGGCCACCTTGTTGCCAACCTCGGTGCGTTCGGCACTCAGCGCGAACACCTTTTTTTTCAGATCAGCACATTCCTCCTCGCGCTGGCGTACGGTTTCCTGCAAAGAACAATATTCTGATTTCAACTGATTGTATTTGGACAACAACTTATCGACAAACTCTTCCAAGCGTACCAATTCAGCGCTCTGTTCCATGATGATACCTCAGCGTATTATGGACCACAAACATTCGTCATCGGCGAACCGCGAAAACAAAACCGAGAAGCTACAAAAAAACATCCCACGGTTTGCGCATATTCATCCCAGGCGATACCAACACATGCCGGACACGCCAACACAGCATAACAAACTGGAATTATATATAAACTTAACAAAACATACTATACAGAGCTCAACCAGTGAACGCAAGCACTTCCTTGCACTTTCACAGGCATCAGCTTCATCGTTACATCCTTGTGTAACGCCAATCGATGGGCCTCCCCTGCTCATAAGGCATGTACCCATGAAAGGGTCTGGGGTCAGCGTCAAAGACCAGGGGAAGAAAAAACCGATCCCCTTCCCACATAGGCAATCGCATCAGTTCACAGAGGGAATACCAACCCAACTCGCCTTCCTCGTTACGGGTAAAGGCCGTGCCAGAAAAGGAGGTGATCAAAAAGATGAATCCCAGCCAGTTTTCCCCCTCCGGCCCAAAACCAGTCCAATTGATTGACCCGCGCAGTTGCAGCTCGTTGCAGTGAAGACCGGACTCCTCAAAAACCTCACGGCGCATGCAACTGAGCACATCTTCATCGGCGCGCATCTTGCCCCCCAGGCCGTTATACTTGCCGAGATGCTGATCGCTGCTCCTGGCGTTGCGATGGACCAGCAGGGTTTGCTGACGATCTGGCGAAAGGATATAGCCCAATGTCCCAATAATGGGTAAATACATGTTGTTGCCTCAAATAAACTAGCCGATGCCTGCTTACAGGCATCAACAAACCGATACCACTTTGCAGGCGAACCTTATATATTAGATTTCGATGAGCCTCTTGCAAAATGAACTGCTGGCGGTTATTCGTCATCTTCGCGAAAGCGGTAATCCAGAACTCTTTGATTTTTCTGAGGCTTGATTCCCGATGACTGCCTCGGCAATGACGAAACTGTCTTTTTGAAAAAGGCTCCAACAGAAACCCTTTTTCTTGCCGCCCCCATCTACACGATTCGTTTCATACCATGCTTTATTTCATATCGAAACGGCGAGCTCGTTTCCTTCTCTGCGTCTGTCTCTGTGCTGCGCTGTTTGCCGCTGCAACGGCGTGGGCGACACCGCCCTCTTCCATCTTCCCCGAGTACCCCTGTATTCAAAAAAATATCCTTTTTTGGGAAGCGATTTACGGCAAGTATGGCACTAATCAGGGGGTGTTGCATGACGGCGAGGATCTTAGCCGAATCTATACCATTCTCTCCCTCGTCGACCAGACGGTTCCGAACGCGGCAGCCATTAACAGTGAGCGGATTACGCAAGGCAAGGCGAGGATCAAGGACATCCTGCAGCAATTAGCCTCAGGGCAGCCACCGGCCACGGTCGAAGCGCGCCGTATAGCTGCCCTCTTCCCCCGCAAACATTCCAGTATCTTCCTCGAGGCCTGCGATAATATTCGTTTTCAACTCGGCCAAAAAGACCGTTTCAGGGAAGGGGTGATTCGCTCGGGCAAATACCTGCCAGCATTTCGAAAAATTCTGGCGCATCACCAACTACCCCCAGATTTGGTGTATCTACCCCATGTGGAATCCTCATTTAACCCCAAAGCATATAGTAAGGCCGGCGCTGCTGGACTCTGGCAGCTTACCCGTGCCACTGGCAGCGATTATCTGAACATCAACGCATCAATCGACGAACGACTTGATCCGTACACCGCCACCGACGCGGCGGCACGATTACTCAAGGACAACTTCGAAACCCTGCAAAGCTGGCCTCTGGCCCTGACTGCCTACAACTATGGCCGGGCGGGCATGGTTCGTGCTGTTAAAGATAAAGGCAATTACGAAGCTATTTTCAGCTCCTATGACCAAGGCTATTTCAAATTTGCTGCTCGTAATTTTTACGCTGAATTTATTGCCGCCAAACGGGTGGCCAAGTCACTTGAACGCAGTACAGGCATAACGTTAGAACGACCAGATAATTTCGATTCGATGCGCCTGCAAAAAGCGCTGACGCTTCAACAAGTCAGTCTCCAGACCGGCCTATCTTCGGAAACGCTGCGCCACCTTAATCCTGCTTTGCAAAAACCAGTACTTACAGGCATCAGTCCGATTCCCCCTGGATACGTCCTTAAAATTCCCGCAAAGAAGCCATCAGTTAAACCCGGCCCCAAACGCCTTGCCTCCACCAAGCATTGAAAGTCCAGAAATTCAAACAATAAGTACGCCTTCCTTCAACCAACCCAAACAAGTGAGAATACAGCATGGATATTTCAAAAACCATCGCCGAAATGAAGAAACGTCATGATTTCAATGATAATGTAGGGATGATCCTCATTCATAACGGTACGGTACGCGGTTGGTCACGGGGTGACCATGCAGGCGTATCCGCACTCGAAACCATGGTGGACCATCAAAAAGTCGAACAATTACGCCAAGAATACCTTGAACGCCCTGGTATCTATGACATAATAGTTGAAGCCCGTTCAGGTCGATTTCAACCTGGGGATGATTTGCTTTTCATCATCGTTGCTGGCGACATTCGCGAAAACATTAAACCCGTCCTGGCCGATCTGCTTGATCGCATCAAAGCTGAGGCCATCACCAAGGTTGAAACCAAAGTCTAAGTCTGTTTGCCGGCCTTCGGTAAGCATCGCTTCATGGGGAGCGCACCATGTCCACCGCCGAACAACTGATTGAAAAATTTAAAAAGATCAGAACATTGCCCCATATTGTCACTCGGCTGGTGCAACTGGTCAACGACGAAGACTCCACCTTGCAGGATTTCGAGGAGGTTATACGTCTTGACCCGGCCTTGGTGGCACGGTTGTTGACATTGGTCAACAGCTCTTATTTCGGCCTGACGCGGAAGGTGGATTCCATCTCCCGCGCAGTGGCACTGCTCGGTATGAAAAATTTACACAACATCGCCGTGACCGATGCCATCCAAGGGATGTTGCGCAGCAATTCCGGCTCCACAGAATTTTCGCCACAGCAACTCTGGCTGCACAGTGCCGCTTCAGGTATCTGCTGCAAAATGATCGCGGAGAGAATTTTCACCATTAACGGCGATGATGCCTACCTCTGCGGTATCCTCCACGACATTGGTCTCATCGTGGAAATGGAAGGTGATCAGGAAAACTTTCTACGCCTGATTGATCAGTTGACCCCGGATGGCCCTTCCATCACCGAGGTCGAGCAGCAGCTTTTCAACACTGATCATGGACAAATCGGCTATATCTTGGCGAAGGAATGGCGGATTCCCGATGCCATCGCCGAGGCTATCCGTGATCATCACCTTAAAAACGGACAGATTGACCCAAAGTCGCCCACCGGCATCCTGCAAATGAGCGAATACATCATACAGCAGCTCAATTTTCCCGCCATCAAGCAGGGCTTGCCACTGTCCCTCCCTTCACCCCTGGCGGCACACATCCAGGCCAATGTTGAGGAATACAAAGTATTGGCAGAGGATCTCCCAGAAGAACTCGAAAAAACACAAAAAATGTACGGTGGTTAAGGAGGGTCAGCCATGGTGTTATCTCCTTTATTTGCCGACCTGGTCGACCCTGTAGGCGAATTAACCGCCCTGCTCGCCCATTTGGAGCAGGAAACCGATGACCTTGTCTATTTTTGCCTCAATCTGACCGGTCACCATGTAGCCTCTGCCAATTTCCCTCTTCCAGCGGAACAAACAATTTCCTGTATTGATAAACACGAAAAAAAATCCTCCGAGCTCAGCTTCACCGTGGGAGAGCAACTTTTTTTTCTGCTCGCCGTACCCGATTTGCAGGGATATGTGCTGGCCACCTCCAAAAGCCAAACAACAACGTCGCAATGGGGAGCGACCATCGTCCGCCTGGCCGTCCGTCTCTTCCTCGCCCACCGGGAGACCACGGAAACCGTCAATCGGCTACGCATCCAAAAAAAACAATTTGACCGCAAATCAGCAGTTCTGGAAAAGAAATTCCAGGACATCATGGCTGAAAACGAAGAAAACTATCTGAAAATTCAGGAACAACAGCGCAATTATTCCGAACGGTTACAGGCGGAAATCCGGCAGCAGACCGCTGAACTCCGTACCGCTAAAAAGGCGGCGGAGGCTGCAAATATTGCCAAGAGCGAATTCCTGGCCGCCATGAGTCATGAAATTCGCACCCCAATGAACGGCATTATCGGCTTCACCGACATGCTGCTCGACACCGGCCTTGATGCTGAGCAAGAGGAGTTTGCCCAAACTATTAAACGCAGTGCCGATGCACTGCTCTCCCTTATCAACGACATTCTTGATTTTTCAAAGGTTGAAGCAGGGAAGCTGGACCTCGAATGCATCAATTTTGATCCTGAAATTACTGCACAGGATGTGTGCGATCTCGTCCGCCCGAAGGTGGCCTCACGGCCCATTGAGGTGCTCTGTCGCATCGACGACACCCTACCGGCCAACGTGATGGGTGATCCTGGACGTTACCGGCAAGTACTGGTCAACTTGATGGGCAACTCTGCAAAATTTACCAAAAAGGGAGAGTTGGAACTGGCCATCGCCGTCGATGAAGAAACCGAAGAAACGATCACCCTCCACGCCCGCATCCGTGATACCGGTATCGGTATACCCGGCGATAAACTGGACTCAATTTTTGAAGCGTTTCGCCAAGCCGACGGTTCAACCACCCGTGAGTATGGTGGCACAGGCCTTGGCCTCTCTATCTGCCGAAAAATTGCCAGTCTCATGGGAGGCCACGTCTGGGCGGAAAGCGAAGTAGGCAAGGGTAGCGTATTCCATTTTACGGCCATGCTCAAAAAATCACCTGAGCAAACGCGCAAGAATTTCAAAAAGGTTTCTCTGGCCAACAAACGGATCCTGGTTGTGGACGACAACCCCACTAACCTCAGTATACTAAAGCATATACTTAGAACTGCTGATCTTGAGGTGGTGGCCATTCAGGATTCTGCTTTGGTTCAGGGCTATCTAGACCAAGCCATCGCCACTTCCCAACTACCGGATCTAGTCATTCTCGACATTCAAATGCCCGAACCCGATGGTTATTCTCTGGCACACCTCATCCGCTATGAACGACCTACGACCTCAAGCATTCCCCTGTTGGCATACACGTCAACCACTGAACGCAATGCCCAACGCTGCAAAGACTCGGGTTTCGACGCCTTTCTTACCAAACCAACCCGGCGGGAAATCCTTTTTAAGACCATCGAAAAACTCATTTCCTGCGAGGTTCCTGTTGCGGACGCCGTCACCAAAGAACACTTTATAACCCAATACAGTGTACGCGAGGATATTAAACAATCGGTGCGTATCCTCCTGGCCGAGGATAATCCGGTCAACCAAAAATTGGCCGTGCTCATTCTCAACAAAGCTGGGTATCAGGTCGATGTTGCCAACAACGGTCGAAAAGCTGTCGAGACATTTACTCAGCAACCAGCCAATTTCGATCTGATCCTCATGGACGTTCAAATGCCGGAAATGGATGGCCTTGAAGCGACCAAAGAGTTACGCTCTCGTGGATTTCAGTCGATACCGATTATCGCCATGACAGCTAATGCCATGAAGGGTGATCGGGAGATATGCCTGGAAGCCGGCATGAATGATTACATCACCAAACCGGTCAAACGGGAAATTATCTTCGAAATCATCGAAAAATGGTTGCACCGGGAACTGGGCAGGTGAGTCATCCGGAGGTGGCTCAGCCACCTCGCTGGGCTAGCACCAGTCTTTCCCCTTCCCTTTACCTAGTTCTGGAGTAGCGCCATGCCAGAAGTGTTACCGCCAACCATGTACACTCGTCTTGGCAACAGCAATATCCTGATCATCGTCCCGCATGGATACACTGCGACTCAGGATACAAGCCGTAACTATCTCACCGACCTCGCCTTGAGGGTTGCGGAGAAACTGCATTGTTATGCGGTGGTGAACGCCAAATACAAAAAAGAGATCATGGATCTTGATGATCTGCGCGCCGTGCAAAGCAGGCCTAAAGTCATTCAAGCTTTCCTGGAACCGATCACGCGTTTTCAACGAGAAATCAGCGACAATGGCCTCACCCCCCTTATCCTGATCCTGCAAGCACTGCCGGCCTCCGAATCCACTATGCCCATGCTCCTTTTCGGTTACGGCCAGGGGGAGAGAGGGTCGACCGTGGCACCGCACCGTCCATCTCTCCCCGCATCCTTGCTATCCAAGATCCGAATAGCTTGTCAAGATCACCATCTCACGACTGAATTGGCACCGACCATTTCCAATTATTGTGCCCGCGACGAACACCAACTCAATCAATTATTTCATCTAAAACAACGCAGCGATACATACAATCCCGAGGCCTGCTCTCTTGTCCTCCACCTACGCCAAGATCTCCTCAACCAACAGCAGACCGCGCAATCCATCGCCGAAATGCTCGCTTCCTCCTTGTCACCCTTCGCCACCTCCATGTCGTTGGTCCGCAATATCGACATGAGCAACATTGATGTGAGTACTGCCGAGGATTTACAATATATTTTTCGCCTTCAAGGGGACAGCCGGTATGGCGAACTGCTGCGGGAGTCGTACATAGAGGAACTGGCCAGCTCGATTGATCGCAACGGCCTTCTCCATCCCCTGGTTCTTTTGAAAAAGAATAATGGCCGTTACAAAATCCTCTGTGGCTATCGACGGTTTCAGGCCTTGCGACGCTTGAACAAGGCGCAAGTCGAGGCAAAGGTCTACCAGGAATCAGATTTTGCGACAGAGGATTTTTTTAATATTTCCTTGGCTGAAAACACCAAACGCAGAAATCTCAATCCTATTGAAATTGGCAATTTCCTGGAGTCAGCCAGCACGACTCTCGGCCTCAACAACGCCGAACTGGCTGAGCAGTTCGGCCCAACGCTCGGCATTGGCAAACCTGGACAAAAGGTTTCCCATTCAACCGTCCATAAATATCGGAAGGTCAATCAGATTCGCATTCGTGGCGAGTCAGCGGAAATCATTTCTGATGTGGTCAATGAGCGACTGCAATTTTCTATTGCCGCTGAAGTTCTCGCTCCCATTAAAAATAGCAAAGATCGTGATGCGTTGTACACGCAGATCATTCGGCCACTGAGCCCAACCCGCCCGCAAATCAACCAAATCACCCGTCTTATCCTGGCGATATCCCTAAACCTGTGCGAAGCAGTCGCTTCAGAACGGGTGCAGACCTGCCTAGAACGAGCGTGCTCTGGATCTCAACCGGCCAGCACCTTCATCAAATTGCTTTCAGCAAAGAACAAGACTCTTCCCACCATGACACCAGATGACTTTGAGGCGAAAGTTTCCTCAATACGTCGTTCCTATTTTGGCGACAAAGCGAGCAGGCAAGATTTTAACATAACACCGTCAGCCAAGAAGGGCCACGATGAGGTTTTCGTCCATTTCAGGCTGCGCAAAGGCCTAACCCTGGCTACCCTGGAACGTCTCCACCAGGCAATCGCTCAGAGTGACCTTTTTGCTGAACCAGCACTCCCTACCCCCAAAGATACTCCTGCCACAACGACAAAATAACAATGCCCTGACAGGGTTTTTCGCAGGCGAAAACGTGTCCACTTCAATTTCACTTTTGAAGCATGTTCGCTCTCTCAAGGAACGCGTTTAAGACGCGATGTCAAACCGTGCGACACTACGGCCACCTAAGATCACTGCGACTGTGGCACCTTAGCGTCACAAAAATCTTTTACCACGGACTTGTTTTTTCACGATATTGCTTTAGCATAATAAAGAGGTTTAAGAAGCAATATCACAAACAACTAGGAGGATATCATGGCCCAAGAAGAAAAAAAGGAAGTATGTCCAACCTGTATGGGAAAAAAAATTATCGAGGGTGTTTGCGAAACCAGCAGTGAATGGCAAGGAAAAACAGCGGATGGCCAAATGTGTACCCCTGACCAAAAGTGCCCGACCTGTGACGGGAAGGGTTATGTGAGTTGATTCATTCTTTACGGTAAAAGTGTAAAAGGGTTACCCTATCAACTCACGGGGTAACCCTTTTTTTTAGTCCTCGGCCCTGATGGACCAGGTAATTTTACACAGGCTTGTTAGCCTCCATGTGCAGCACCAAATCCAACATTCTATTGGAATAGCCCCACTCGTTGTCATACCAACTCATGATTTTGACCGTAGTCCCCAACACCTTGGTGCAAAGGCCATCAACAATGGAGGAATGGGAGTCCCCTTGAAAATCGATGGAGACCAGTGGTTCATTCGTAAAACCAAGATAACGATTCGCGGCTGCTGCCAGGGCCTGATTGACTTCAACAACTGTCGTTTCACGCTCTACCTCGATGACCACATCAACCAAGGAAACATCGGGGGTTGGTACACGTACAGCCAACCCGTCAAATTTGTTTTTCAGTTCGGGGATAACCAGGGCAACCGCTGCGGCCGCACCGGTTTTGGTCGGCACCATGGACAAGGCCGCTGCGCGGGCTCGGCGAAGATCAGAATGGGGAAAATCAAGGAGGCGCTGATCACCAGTATAGGCGTGAACCGTGGTCATCAATCCCCTTTTAATGCCGAAATTATTAAGAATCACCTGGGCAACCGGTGCTAGGCAGTTGGTCGTGCAACTTGCATTTGAAATAACGTGATGAACAGTGGGGTCATACTCATCTTCATTGACTCCCATGACAATAGTTTTCACCTCACCCTTGGCCGGTGCAGAGATGACAACTTTGGAAGCTCCGCCATCGATGTGTGCTTTCGCCGACTCCATATCACAAAAAAGACCCGTGCATTCCAAAACATATTCTGCACCAAGCGTTGCCCAAGGAATTTCTCCGGGCTTGCGATAACTGGTCAGAGGGATATTGACTCCGTTAACGATGAGCGCATTTTCAGCAAAGGTGATTTCCTGTTCAGCGCGCCCCATCACCGAATCGTACTTCATGAGATGGGCGATGGTTTTGGCATCGGTGAGATCGTTGATACCAACAATCGAGATATCCGCAAAGAGCGGGTCTTTGGAGAGTGCTCTAAAAATATTCCTGCCTATCCTGCCAAATCCGTTGATTCCCACTTTAATGGCCATAGCTTTTCACTCCTCTTGTAAAAGTATCGTGGTCATAACACAGTCCTTCTTCGGCCACTCCGTTCAGGGACACTGTTCCATTGCCTGAAGATAGAGCGATTGATAGGCTACCATGACCTGTTTCCAGGTGTGCAGTTGCTCTATGCGCTCCACCGCATTTTGTTGCATTTTTTTGAAACGATCAGGGTCATGCCGATAGACATCAAGGGCACGAGTAAGGGCACGTACAAGGGCGGTGACGGATTCTCCACTGTAGGCAAAACCGGTTTCCTCATCGATCACTTTGACCAATCCCCCCACATGATGCACGACTGGCAGCGTCCCCAGTAATTGGGCAATGTAATCGGTCAGGCCGCAGGGTTCATACCTGGAGGGAATAAGGAACAAATCGCCTGCCGCATATACACTGTTGGCAACAACCGGGTCAAAGCCCTTGAGAAAACACATTCGGCCCTGGCCCTGTTCCGCCAACCGGATCAATTGTTGCTCATAAGCAGCTGATCCAGAGCCAAAAACGAGAAAGCTGCAATGGGTATCCGTGGCGATCAGAGTGTCCATAGCGGCGATAAGCAGATCTACTCCCTTTTGGGCGGTCAATCGGCCGATGAAGACACAAAGGGGGACGTCGAGTTGGCACGGCAATGTTCCATGTTGGACGAGTCGATCACCATACGCCTGGTTTTGCAGATGCTTCAGCAGCGCTCCTTTACAGCGGCGCTTTCCTTCAAGTTGCGCGTTGCGAACGTCAAAACCTGCAACCAGTTGCAAAACCTCGGGTTGAGTGGGATCAAAAGTATGAGGATCAATGCCGTTGGTAATTCCAGCCAGATGCACCTGGCGCTCCAACAATGCATGCCCCAGCCAACCGGTTCGACGATCCTCCACGGTTTCTTGCAATTCACGCGCGTAATTCTCACTGACAGTGTTGAGCAGGGCGTAGGGGGCAGCGGCAAAAAAAGGATCAAAAGCGCCGTTCAACAGTGATGCATCAATAACCCGTTGTGGCAATCCGGTCACTGCACGAACAAAGTGCAGGTCGCCAACTTCTTGATGGTAACCGATACCGGCATTGTGAATGGTGATTACCGCAGCAGTACTACGAAAATAATGCCGATACCCACAATTTTCTCGCATCATCGCCGGCAAGATTGCAGCATGACCATCCTGACAATGGATTACATCTGGATGCGCTTCAAGAAGTATCATCAGGTCAAGGGCAGCCTTCTGCAGCAGAACATTCATCGCAAAATAATCGTAATGCCCCTCACCCTTAACTTGCCATGGTTGCCGCTGTTCATCGACTTCAGTGTAGGTGTACACTCCTAGTTTTTCAGCAAATCGATCAGCCTCTACCAGGTAAATGATGACACCGTTAAGCAATCGCTGCCATATGGCAACGTCTTCCCGACGCTCCTCTTGGGTATAATCCATGTCAACGGCAAAGGCGTGTTCAGCGCGATGGCCACCGATCATTGCCGATTGAGCAGTCACCGGCAGCGGAGTAAATCCCGCCTGGGCCACATCGAGAAAGCCGTACCGGGGCAGGATCACGGATACCTTGACCTGGCCGGCAGCAACCAAGGCTTCTGCCAACTGTCGGGTCACATCCTTAACCCCACCGGCACCGGCCAAGCCCTCGTACTCACGACTGACCATCCACACCGACTGGACCGTTCGCCTCTCTCTCTTCGCCTGCGTCGATTCCATGACAGCACTCTTCCTTATCGCCTTGAGCATTTCCTCGGGCCTTTTTATCCCTTTTGTTTGCACCGGCACAGAAATGCATCACATACCGAGGCCACCAAATCCTGCACATTGCCTTGGACTGTATCAAGACGTATATCTGAGCCGAGTGCGTAGAGCGGGTTACGCTTTCTAAGCAGTTGAGTGATTTCCTCTTCCGGTGAGGCCTCACTGATCAACGCCGGCCGCTGCGTCGTTGAGGTGCTATCTGCTGCGATTCGCTGGCTGATGGTGGGGGCATCGGAATCCAGCCAGACGACAAAACTCCCTCGACGTAAAAGTTGCCATTGAATCTGATGCTCAATGGCCCCGCCGCCAGTGGCAATAACCACTCCCGATGCACTGGACAATTCACCGATTAATTGCGCCTCAGCATGACGAAAGAAAGGCCAGCCATGGCGGGCAACAATCTGAGCAATGGTAGTGCCAAATTGCTGCGACAACACCTGATCCGTATCTAAAAACTGGTATTCCAATTGATTGGCGACCAAAAGGCCGATGGTACTTTTCCCGGTGGCACGAAAACCGGTCAGGACAATTTTATTGGGCGTGTTGTTGGAAGGCATCATGTGTTGAGCATAAAAGAAAGGCTATCAGCAGTTCAAGGGGAAAGCAGCTTTTCCCCTTTTTTTCTTTTCTTTTTAATACTCTATTCTTATTTTGCAACCCAACCACATTGTCAGCCCCTAAAGAAAAAGGCGGCGTCAAGGAACTCTTGCCGCATGTATCGCCAAAACGTTGCATCCTGGCAGACCAGAACCTGGCATGACGCGTATCTAGGGAGTCAGATACACCGCTTGATCCGGTAGCACATGCACTGAAGATCACACTAAATTCCAAACAACGAGAAGTGCATACACGGCAAGTTCTCTTTACGTGTACCACCTCTGACCGGAGGTCTTTCTTTGCCTTTACCGACAAATCTCCAACCTCCATTTGATCGCCTGGACCTACTGTCCTGCCTCCTTGGCGCAGCGATTTGCCTTGTCATCACCGCCATCGTGCTCCTGCTCCTGCAGATCAGAAACCAACGGCGACACATCACCCTGGCCCTGCGCTTGGAGCGAATCCAGGATGAAGCACAAGATCTCGACGATGAATTGGCGCAACTTCAGCAGGAATACGACCAACTGCTCGGCGAATGCCGCCAGTTGGATTCCGAAAACGCATCATTGCACACCACCTGCCGCTCGCTGCAACAACAGTTGCAAGAACGGGAGTTACTGTATACCCAAACCCGGGAGCAAATATCACAAGATTTCCGCCTGCTGGCTACGCAGGTGATGACAGAGAAGGGGGAAATGCTCAACCAGCAGCATACGGCTGCCCTGGACTTGCTCATTCGTCCTTTTCACGAACAACTTCAGTCATTTAAACATAAAGTTGACGATATTCACGAGCGGGAGTCTCGCGACCGGGTAAGCCTGCTCAAGGAGATCGAGCACCTTAAACATCTCAATGTACAGATCGGTACCGATGCTGCAAATTTGACACAGGCGCTACGAGGTAGCAACAAATTGCAGGGACAATGGGGCGAGATGATTCTCAGCCGCTTGTTGGAAGCCTCCGGGCTGCGCAACGGCAGGGAATATGCCCTACAGGTGCATCATGCGACCACCGATGGCAACGCTTACAGGCCAGATGTTCTTGTTTTTCTACCAGAAAACCGGACAGTCATCATCGATGCCAAGGTCTCACTGAAAGCCTTCCTCGATGCGCATCAGGCCGAAAATGACCTCGACAAGACCCTCTTGATCAGGCAGCACCTTGAATCTATCAAGAAACAGATCAATCTGCTCGCTGCCAAGCAGTACCATCTGCTGCCCGAGGCTGGATCATTGGACTTTGTATTGCTGTTTATCCCGGTGGAGGGCGCTTTTCAACTGGCCGTGGAACAGGACCCGGATATGCTGGCCACGGCCATGCAAAAAAAGGTCATTCTCGCCAGTCCATCCACCTTGCTGGCCATCCTCCGCACCATCCATCATCTGTGGCGGCAAGACGCTCAAAACCGCAACAGTTTAGTGATTGCCAAACAAGCAGGGAATCTTTATGATAAATTCGTCGGTTTTACCGAGGCCTTCGAAGAAATAGGATTGCGGCTCAATCAAACCCAACAGGCTTGGCACACCGCCCGCAACCGCTTGGCCACAGGCCAAGGCAATCTCGTTTCCCGGGCCGAAGCACTCAAAGAACTGGGAGTGCAAGCCACCAAGGATATTCCAGCCTCCCTCAAATGCACCTCTTCTGAACCAGGAGAACTGTCATGAAACATCTAAGTATCGCTCTTGCTCTACTGATGCTGTTCACCCTCTCCTCCTGTGCAACCAAGGGCCAGACCGGCGCTCTTGGAGGCGCGGCGGCTGGTGCGCTGATTGGTCAAGCTATTGGTCATAACACCGGTGCTACCTTGATAGGTGCGGCCGTCGGCGGCATGCTTGGCTACATCGTCGGCAACGAGATGGATAAGTACGACCGTGAGCAACTCAACCACACCTACGAGCGTGGCATGTCGAATCAACGGTCGTCTTGGGTCAACCCGGATAACGGCAACCAGTACTCGGTGACCCCGCAACCGGCCTACCAAAACCCCAATACCCATCGGGTTTGCCGGCGTGCGGAAATTGAAGCAGTGATCGACGGCAAACCGCAGCGGACCTATAGCACCGCCTGTCGGGACGAGTACGGTTCCTGGCAGCTCCAGTAATTTATTGCTCATGCCCCAAGGCGAGCTTTCCCTCACCACCCGCCAACACCTGGAGATGCTCGACATCACCGGGCAATTGGCAACTATTGTCGCTGACTCAAATATCAGCGAAGGTGTGTTGACTGTGTACAACCCGCACACCACTGCTGGCGTGTTGATCAATGAAGGGGCGGATCCGGATGTGCAACACGATCTGATGTGTGCCTTTGCCCGGATAGTCCCTTCAAATTTTTCTTTCCGGCATGCGGAGGGCAATTCTCCAGCCCATCTGCTCACAGCCTTGACCGCCTCATCTGCAAGCATCTTCATCCAAAATGGCTGTTTGCGTCTGGGCACTTGGCAACGAATTTTTTTCTGTGAATTCGATGGTCCCCGCAGCCGTCGATTGTGGTGGAAAATTCTTGCCGGTTAATCTTTTTCATACCACGGAATCTGTATGTTTTTTGGTCTTGATCGTGCTACTGACGAGCAATCACTTCTCGAATTTATGCACCATTTCACCGATACACGTCTTTTACCACTGCTCACCGCCCGCATGAGCGAAGAAGAAATTCATCAGGTCATCGATCTCCTAAGCGCCATCATGAAAAACCACCTAACTGGCGATGAGTACCACCGCCTCTTTCTCCAAGAAGAGCACCATCACCACTGAATCGCTTTTCGTAAGACCCGTTCAAATTATCCCAGGATACTGTTTGTATGCAGCCTTGTACCAATCTGCGTGATTTTTTAGAGGTGTTGCGTGTCAACAACCAACTGCTCACCATCGATACGCCCGTTGATCCCTACCTGGAAATTGCGGAAATCCACCGCCGGGTGATCGCCAAAGGCGGTCCGGCCCTCCTTTTTACCCAGGTGAAGAATTCCCGGTTCCCGGTTGTGACCAACCTCTTCGGTACAGCGCTGCGCCTGGAATTGGCCTTTGGCAAACGTCCGGTCAACTTTGTGCAAGGCCTGGTTAATTTGGTGGAACGGTCCATGCCTCCAGGCCTGGACACCCTGTGGCAGGCACGATCCCTGCTGGCGCAAGGATTCAAAGTGGGGTTGAAAACCACCAAAAATGCACCGATTCTCGACTGCTGCCAGCGCCCAGCACGTCTGAGCGAACTGCCGATGCTCACATCATGGCACTCCGATGGCGGTCCCTTTGTCACCCTACCCCTGGTCTACACCGAACATCCCGAAGGCCATGGCCACAACCTGGGCATGTACCGTATCCAGCGACACGATGACACCACTACCGGTATCCACTGGCAAATACATAAGGGTGGCGGGTTCCACTATCATGCTGCGGAGCAGCTTGACCAAGCTCTGCCGCTGACCCTTTACATCGGTGGGCCACCAGCCCTTATGCTCGCCGCCATAGCCCCATTGCCGGAAAACATACCGGAACTGATCCTAGCCTCGCTGCTCCAGGGGGAAAAATTGCGCATGGTCGAGGATCCGCTGGGTGGTCACCGGTTGGTGGCAGAGGCGGAATTTGCCATCAAGGGTCTGGTACCGCCGCATTTACGCCAGCCGGAAGGCCCGTTCGGCGATCATTACGGCTATAACTCCCTTCAACACGACTATCCCGTCTTCCAAACCAGCCACCTCTATCACCGCAAGGATGCCATCTACCCGGCCACGGTGGTCGGAAGACCCAAACAGGAAGATTACTTCATCGGTGATTTCCTGCAGGAACTGCTCTCCCCGCTCTTCCCCCTGGTGATGAAAGGTGTAGTGCAACTCAAGACCTTTGGCGAAACCGGCTTTCACTGCCTGGCAGCGGCTCGGGTGACGGACCGCTATCCCCGCGAAGCCTTTGCTGCCGGATTACGGATCCTTGGTGAAGGCCAACTCTCACTGAGTAAATTTCTCCTGCTCACCGATGGCATGCTGGACGTTGCCGATTTTCCACGCTTGTGGACACATATCCTTGAACGCATTCAATGGGATCGGGATCTGTTTGTCTTTGCCAATGTCTCCCAGGATACCCTCGACTATACCGGCCCATCGGTCAACAAAGGCTCCAAGGCGATGATGCTGGGATTGGGCAAGGAAAAAGTGCGCGATTTACCCCGGGAATTCAATGGCTCGTTGCCTGACGGATGCCACCGCCCGATGGTCTATTTGCCGGGAACGCTGGTGGTGGAGGCCTCTCCTTATGCCCAGTCGCCTCAGCTCGCCCAGCAATTAGCCAATCATCCTGGGGTGACGGACTGGCAGGTGCTGCTGTTGGTCGATTCCACCGCCGAGGCCACGGTCTCGTTGCAGGAATTTCTCTGGACCTTTTTCACCCGCTTTGAACCGGCTGCCGATATTCATGGCTGCCAGCAAATCGTCCATCGTTTCCACGTCGGCTTGCAACCGCCCATCGTTTTTGATTGCCGCATGAAGCCCTGGTACACCGATGTATTGGAAGTGGATCCGGCAACCAAGCGCCTGGTGGATGACAAGATGGCCTCCATGCTTCCCCCTGCGTACCGGTAAGCGCATGAAGAATTGTCGTTACCCTGGAATTGCCTGATGGAAGAACGCCTGCAAAAACTACTCGCCCAGGCTGGCTTGGCCTCACGCCGAGGGGCTGAGCAGCTCATCCGCGCCGGCAGGATTGCCATCAATGGTACCACTGTCACCGAATTGGGCGTCAAGGCTGATCCTGATTGTGACAAGATCAGTTGTGATGGAAAAGCGATCCTCTTTGAGCAGAAACTCTATGTGCTACTCAACAAACCCAGCGGCTATGTGACCACCATGGCCGATCCGCAGGGCCGTCCCATTGTTTCCGACCTGCTGGTCGACATTCCCCAGCGGCTCTTTCCTGTTGGCCGCCTCGACCTGGAAACAGAGGGCGCCCTGCTGATGACCAACGACGGCGAGTTGGGCAATGCCGTATTGCATCCTCGGTTTGAAGTGAACAAGACCTATGAGGCCTGGGTGGCGGGATTTCCCTCTGCCCGGCACCTAGAGCAACTGGAGCAGGGGATTATCCTTGAAGGGGTAAAAACCTCTCCAGCGCGATTGCGCATCTTAAAGCGGCGGACCAATCAGACCTTGGTGGAAATCATCATCCATGAGGGCAAGAAGCGGCAGGTCCGAAAAATGTTTCAGGCTATCAATCATCGGGTCGTCCATCTCCGGCGTACCGCCTATGGCCAACTCCGCCTGGGGACCTTGGAAACCGGGAAATACCGTATTCTTGGCCAAAACGATCTAAAAAAGATTTTTTCGGACAAAATCCCCTTTACAATCAAAAACATACTTGCTTAAATTTGGTCAACCTCTTGAAAGAAATTCTTGTTACGATACCATCTGCGTGTCGTCTTTCATGAGGGATGAAATCTATTGTAGCGAAATCCAAGAGGAGCTTGCGGGGAGAGATAAGTATGAACAAATCCGAATTGATTGAAGCCTTAGCCGAAGCGATGAACATACCAATTCGCGAGGCTGCCTCGATAACCAACACCATTATCGAGACCATGAGCGATGCTCTTGCCAAGGGTGAAGCGATTGAAATTCGAGGATTTGGCAGCTTTGTCGTGAAGGAATACTCCTCCTACACCGGTCGCAATCCCAAAACCGGCGAGAAGATCAAGGTAAAGCCCAAAAAGCTGCCGTTCTTTAAAGTCGGTAAAGATCTGCGCGAGCAGGTCAACAAGCATACGGACTAATAACCTCAGCCTGCTGCCTTATCCTCCAACGCTTCCACCACTTCTCCAACCAGGTCATAGGTATGTGCCTCGGTGATCCGCACAGGGACTATATCACCGGGGCTGACCTGGCCGGAGGTAATGTAGACGCAACCATCAATCTCTGAGGCCTGATAGCGGCTTCTCCCTTCCAGCAGTAAATCACTCTCCTCGCTTACCCCCTCAATCAGTACCGTTTCAATGCAACCGACGTAGCGCTGCAATCGTTGCATACTGATCTCGGCTTGTACGCCCATGACCTGCGCGTAACGAGCCTCTTTTACCTCATCCGCCACCTTGTCCGGCAACAGAAAAGCCGGGCTGCCTTCCTCATCCTGATATTGAAAGACCCCGACATGATCGAGCTGCCAGCGCTGGAGGGCGTCAAGCAGCACGGCCACGTCCTGGTCGGTCTCACCGGGAAAGCCTACCATGAAGGTGGTGCGCAGCGCACAGTGAGGCACATAGTTGCGGATACGCTCAATAAGAACATCGAGGTTGTGCTGCGTGTAATGACGATTCATGCGGCGTAATACCGGATCGCTCACATGCTGGAAGGGCACATCGATATATGGCAAAATGCGGGATTGCGTTGCCATACATTGTAGCAGGGCATCGCTGATACCCGAGGGATAGGCATACAAAAGGCGAATCCACGGAAAGGAGGTTTGATCCAGCAAGGCCTCCAGTAAATCGATCAACGCGACTTTGCCTGGCAGATCCTGTCCATAGGCGGTGAGATCCTGGGCTACCAGGGAAAGTTCACGCACTCCAGAATTTTGCAGCTCACGCGCTTCAACGAGCAGATCTTCCACACCGCGACTGCGGCGAGGCCCGCGAATCGATGGAATCATGCAATAACTGCAACGGTTATCACAGCCTTCGGTGATCTTCAAATAGGCACGAAAAGATGGTGTGGCTAAACGTCGCCGGTGCCTGCTGTTCATAAGAAATTGGCCTGAACCCGGCTTGGCAATGACTTGACCTCTGCCGGCATCCTTGAGCAAGAGATCAAGGTGGGCGAAATCGTCCAGACCGACAAAGAGATCAACCTCCGGCAACTCAGCCTGCAGGTCCCCCTGGTAGCGCTGCACCATGCACCCCGTCACCACTAGCTGCTGCTGGGGATTATCCTGTTTATACTGGGCCAGTTCAAGAATGGTATCGATGGCCTCCTCAACTGCCGATTGGATAAACCCGCAGGTATTCACCAAGAGTAGATCTGCTGCCTCCGGCTCATCCACCACCGCATAGCCGGCCTGCTCCAAGGAGTGCAGCATAACTTCGCTATCAACCAGATTCTTGGGACAGCCCAAACTCACCATATAGAGGGATTTCATGATCGTGAATCCTGATAAAAAAGAGAAAATAACAAGCTCAGCAGATGACGTGAGCGCTTGCGAAACTGTGGGCGTGTATATCCTGGCCGCCATTGACCATCAAAAAGCTCATCAGAAACCAGCAGCGCCGCACCAAGCTGGATACCACGAAAGCTAGCCACACTATGCAAAGCTGTACACTCCATATCCACCGCCATGATTCCCTGCTCTGCATAGCGCTCGACTTTGTCCCAGGTCTCACGATACAGGGCGTCTGTGGTCCAAATGGGACCACAGTGAGGGGGCTCGCCCGATTGCCGCAGGCGAGAGCCGAGTGCGGTGTGCAGGCTGCACGCCCAGGGGCGGGAGACGGGATAATGCGCACTGGTTCCTTCCTCGCAGAGCCCCGAAGTGGGTAGAAATAGATCGCCGATGCGCACTTGGACAGATAAAGAACCGCACCAGCCGAAAACAAAAATACGCTGCGCACCGAGGGCAATGAGTTTTTCCAGGCACAACACCGCCATGGGGGCACCCACTGCGGGGCCGGCGATAAAAAGACACTCATTACTGTATAACTGGGCGTTGAACAAAAAATGGCGTTGCAGACCATGTTCCTTGGCAAGGGCCTGCATGGTGGGACAGTCGGAGGGATTGAGCGACAGAATGCCGGTAGCTGGCAGTTGGGGATCGCCTTTTTCGCGGCGCGGGGTGATGACGGTATCGGACATACCGCATCATACCAACTAAAAAGGGCTGCGGCAACACCGCAGCCCTTTTGATGGGACGTGAACTTCCTTAAGGCGTTGGATTACAGACCAAGCGCAGCCTTGAAGGGGTTTGCGTACAGCAGAATGAAGGCGATAACCAGACCATAAATGGCGATGGACTCGCAGAGAGCCATACCAAGAATCATGGTGGTGGTGATTGCGCCCTTGGCTTCAGGATTGCGAGCAACGCCGTCGCAAGCGCCGCGCAGACCGTTACCCATACCGATACCAGCGCCGAAACCGGCAAGACCGATGCTGAGTGCTGCGCCAATGCAGATGAGAGCCAGACTAAGTTTGTCCATGGTGGTGTCCTCCGTACTAAAAGTTATATAAAAGTTGGCCTTCTTCTCCGTTAAAACGGAACCTTACAAGCAAATTAGTGAGCGTGCTCCATGGAGCCTGCACAGTAGAGCAGGGACAGCAGCACGAAAACCACGGCCTGGATCAACGAAACCAGTACACCCAGGCAGAGGATTGGCAGCGGCGCGAAGAAGGCGCCGGCCAGCATAAAGAGAACACCCAGCAGAACCTCTTTGGCCAGGATGTTTCCGAAAAGACGCATGGAAAGCGAGATGAGACGCGCAAAGTTACTGATGATCTCCAGCAGGAACATGAACGGTGCCAGTACCTTGCTCGGTCCCATGAAGTGCTTGTAATAATGGAGACCATGATACTTGAAGCCGAGCACATGATGGGTGACCCACACGATAATGGTCATGGCCATGGTGATGTTGAGGCTCGAGGTCGGCGACATGAAACCGGGAATCAAGCCGATCATGTTGGCAATCAGGATGTAAAAGAAAAAGGTGGCCATCATCGGGAAGAGCATCTTGGCACCTTTTTCGCCCAGATTCTCCGCACAGAAATCCATCAAGCCGCCAACCATTACTTCCCAAAAATTCTGGCCGCTACCGGGAACCATCTCCAGTTTGCCCATGGTCAGGCGGGGAACGATGATCAGAAACGCCATGACCATCCAGGTGTAGGTCATATAGGGTTCGCAGATTTTTTCCAGCAACGTGGCCCCAACCGGTGTATGGGGAACCGGCAGACCCAATGCCTCAAGAATCAAAGAGATAAACAATATTGGATGTTCCATGACCTACACGCTCCTCACGCTTTGCTCGGCACCCAGCACTTGCCTGCACCGAGACCGATAATGACAACACTGACCATAACCGTGGCAAATCCAAGGGTCAGCCCGATCACATTGACCGGTACCTTGGTAGCTGCCACGAATACCAACAATCCAAGAACAACCAATCGAGCCAGGGTGCGCAGCACAAACCGTGTTTTTTCGGTTTGCACCGCCATGCCCGCCTCGGACTGGCTCACACGGAGCAAGAGTCGTTTGGCATCTTTGGCCATGAGCCAAAAACTGGAATTAACCAGCACCCCGCCGACAACGACTGAATGCGCAAAATCGCTATCAACCAGCCACCAGCCACCTCCAGCCAACACCAACAGCAGCAGCCAGCCGCAGAGCATTACCCGACGCAGCAGCATAGTGTCGTTTTCATTAGCAGAGGGCTTACTCATCTTTATCCGGCTCACTTATCCTCAATGCTCCGGGTCAACTCCCATAGGTGCTTAAACCCGGCGACAATGCCCAGCGCTAAGAAGAAAAAGGTCAAATATGGCGATGTTTTGCCGGCGAACATTTTGTTATCCAGCGCCCAACCCATGCCAAATCCAATGAGAATGGAGAAGACAAAGGTCATGCCCGCCTGACTATAGAGAGCGAGCTGCCTGAACATTTCCCGACGATCATTGCTCATACTAAATCCAGGTGCAGGCGAATCCTTGACAATCGCAGCTACAGGTAGCATGCGCAACCGGCAAACGCAATATTTTTTTAACTAATCTATCAATTTCTTGAATGATGATTCAGTCACGTCCAAGGCCCGTTGCAGCTGTTCCGGGCTATGGGCCGCAGAGACGAAGGCTGCCTCGAATTGGGACGGAGCCAACCAGATGCCACCTGCCAGCATGTGCCGGAAATACAGGCCATACCGTGCAGCATCCGCCTGCATGGCGGAGTCAAAATCCGTCACAGGCCCGGTGGTAAAAAAACAGGTCATCAACGAACCGATGCGGTTGACGGTGATCGGTACCGGAGCTGCGGCTGCCAGTCGCTCCATCTCCGTTCCGAACCAGGTGCTGGTGGCCTCCAGAGCCTCATAAAAACCAGGTCGCTGTACCACATCGAGCATGGCCAACCCGGCTGCCATGGCCAGGGGATTACCAGAGAGAGTACCGGCCTGATAGATCGGTCCGCTCGGGGCGATCATATCCATCAGTTCTCGTTTACCGCCATAGGCCCCCACCGGCAGTCCACCACCGATGATTTTGCCCAGGCAGGTGAGATCGGGCAGGATACCGAATCGCTCCTGAGCGCCTCCGAGGGCCAGGCGAAACCCGGTGATCACCTCGTCAAAAATCAAGACAATGCCCAGTTCAGTTGTTAAATCGCGCAACCGCTGCAGAAAAGCGCGTTCCGGTACCACCACACCCATGTTGCCGGCCACCGGCTCCACAATGACGCAGGCGATGTCGATCTCGGGATCGCGCAGGGTGCGCTCCAAGACCTCAATATTGTTGTAGGGGATGGAGAGGGTATTTTTAACGATTGCCTCGGGCACACCGGGGCTACCGGGTATGCCAAGGGTAATCACCCCGGAACCGGCCTTGACGAGAAAAGAATCGGCATGGCCATGATAGCACCCGTCAAATTTCACCACCACCTTGCGGCCGGTATACCCACGGGCGAGGCGAATGGCGCTCATGGTGGCCTCGGTGCCGGAGTTGACAAAGCGCACCTTCTCCAAAGATGGCACAGCGGCACAGATACGAGCAGCGAGTTCCACCTCCTGTTCACAGGGGGCGCCAAAACTGGTACCGTGGACCGCTGCTCGCTGAATCGCCTCCACCACTTCGGGGTGGGCATGGCCGAGAATCATCGGCCCCCAGGAGCCGACAAAATCAATAAACTCGTTGCCATCGACGTCGGTGATGCAACACCCTTGGGCCTTGGCCACAAACAGCGGGTCGCACCCCACGGAACGGCAGGCCCGCACCGGTGAATTGACGCCGCCGGGAATGAGTTGCTGGGCCTGGTTGAAGAGTTGGGCCGAACGATCCGTTATCATTACGCCTCCGCTGGCTGAAAAAACACGGGTTAAAAAGGTGGCCTGCCCCATGGTCCAAGCCGTCTCTGCACAACAGAGGCGGGCAGCAAGGGCATGTGAGGGCACGAAAGCCACCTTATAGCATGGGCAATTTTGAGATGTCAAAAGCAAAAACTTCAACCAAGTACCCGGCTTGACAGGGCCGTGAAGATGGTAATTTTCTCTTGTCACCGCGAAACCGGCAAGGTAGAATGTTCGCCGATGCAGGTCACCATTACATAACCATTGAAAATCAAATATTTTTACCCACTTTCAATGGATGACCACAAGGAGATCACGAGATGGCAAGTGAAAAGGTTATGCATATTTCCGACAGCGAATTCGACAAAGACATCATCGGCAACGCCCTTCCCTGCCTCGTCGATTTCTGGGCCCCCTGGTGCGGGCCCTGCAAGGCCATTGGCCCGGTTATCGATGAGCTAGCCGCTGAATTCGAAGGCAAGGTGGTCATCGCCAAGATGAATGTGGATGACAACCCCGCTACACCTGGAAAATTCGGCATCCGTGCCATTCCCACCCTGATCCTCTTCAAGGGCGGCGAGGTAGTCGATCAGATCACCGGTGCCGTCGGCAAGTCCCAGTTGCAGGATTTGATCAAAAAAGCCCTCTGATTGCCCCTTCTTTGGCACGGTTTTCCGGCACCCCGGATGACCGTGCCTTCTTTTTCGCGGTAACGACATGCAACAGGCACAGTATCAGCTGATCATCGTTGGGGGAGGACCGGCTGGCCTGACGGCCGGGTTGTATGCCGCCCGTGGCCGCCTTAGTGTGCTCCTCGTCGAAAAAGGTGCCACCGGTGGACAAGTTCTGGTCACCGATTGGGTCGATAACTATCCCGGTTTTGCTGAAGGCGTTTCCGGCTTCGATCTCATGGACAAAATGACCGCACACGCCGATCGTTTTGGCCTGGAGAAACGCTTCGCCACCATCACCGCCCTCGAGCTGGATGGTGATATTAAGCGTATCACCTTGGAAAACGGCGAGGTACTTACCGCCAAGACCGTCATCCTCTGTACCGGCGCCAAACCACGTAAGCTCAACGTCCCCGGTGAATACGAATTTGCCGGCAAAGGTGTCTCTTACTGTGCCACATGTGACGGCCCCTTTTACCGCAACCAGGAAATCGCGGTGGTTGGAGGTGGCAACACCGCCATCCAGGAAGCCCTGCATCTCACCAAATTCGCCTCCAAGGTGACGATCATCCATCGACGTGGTGAACTGCGGGCCACCAAGATCCTTCAGGAAAAAGCCTTCTGCAACCAGAAGATCGATTTTCTGTGGAATACCCAGGTGGTGGAAATCCGGGGTTCCAAAACAGCCGGTGTTGAATCATTGCTGTTGCGTCATTATGACAATGAGACCTCCGAGATCAAGGTCACCGGCATCTTCGTGCTCATCGGTATCGCCCCAAACACCGATATTCTGCCGTTGGACCAGTTGCGCACCGACGACGGCGGCTTCATCATCACTGACGACAGTATGGCCACCAACATCCCCGGTGTCTTTGCCGCCGGCGATCTCCGCAGCAAGCGTGTGCGGCAGATCATCAACGCCGCCGGTGAGGGGGCGGTCGCCGAACTCTCGGTGGAGCACTTCCTCGGCAACCAAGCCCCTGACCAACCCTTAAACTGTAGCGAATAGAGGAACCCATGCCCGTGACGCCTCACCACCGGTCGCCCGCCACCGTCTCACGCCTTCTTCTGGCCGCCCTTCTGCTCGGCACCCTGACTCTGTCGGGTTGCTCGACCTTCAGTGGCATGTTCAATAAGTTCAGCTTTGGCGAGGATGAAGATCCCAAATCACTGCCGCCGGAGACCCTGATCACCCAGGGCATGGACGCCTACAATGTTGGCGACTACAGTGAGGCGCAAAAGAATTTCAAGCTCATTCTCGACGAGCATCCCTTCAGCGCCCAGGCGATCCTGGCGGAACTCAAGGCTGCCGATGCCAACTATTACAACAAGCAGTATCCGGAGGCCAAAATTCTGTACAAGGCCTTTGAGGAGCACCATCCGACCAACGAGGCCATCCCCTATGTGATGTTTCAGATCGGCATGTGCGATTATCATCGCTCCGACCGCATTGATCGCGACGTGTCCGGCCCACAGGATGCCATCAAGGCTTTCACCCGGCTGATCAATGCCTATCCGCAGTCACCCTATGCCAAGGAAGCCAAGACCAAAATCAACGATTCCAAGGAATTTTTGGTCAACCACGAATATATGGTGGCGGTGTTTTATGTGCGCACCGAGCGCTATCCCGAGGCCAAGCACCGTCTGAAATATCTGCTGGCCATGTATCCGGATTCTAACCTGGCGCCACAGGCCAAAATCCTGCTGGAGCATCTGGAAGCGGGCAACCCGCCGGCTTGGGGCATGGGGCAATGGTTGCCGGAATTTATGATCAAGGCGCCGGCTGACCGCGAAGAGGCTGCGGCCAAAAAGGAGGCGGCAGCCAAGGAAAAGTTGTCACAGCAGGATGAGGACGACCAACGGGGACCGGACGCAGAGCAATAATCCCCGAGCGTTGACGGTGGCTCAATCCTGCAGGCAGGGTTGAGCCGCCAGTTGTTTGAGCAACTCCGCCAGTGCGGCTTCGGTGGAGAGGATGACGCAGTCTGGCTCTGCCGCCGTATCAGGCAACTCAAAGCTATTTTGCTGGTACTGATAAATCTCCCAGCGGCCGTCGGAAACGGCGGCGCTGTCCACCGCGCGCCGCGCCAATCGTTGCCGGGTTACCTCCGGCGAACACCAACAGTAAAAAAATCTGGTTTGTGCCCCCGCCAACCGTGCCCATGCGCGTACGGCATCGCGGTCGCTGGCCCGGCTGTATGATCCGTCCAGTACCACCAGCAAGGCTCCGCCGGCAAAATCACGTTGCGCCCGATCCAGCATTTCCTGGTAGGTCTGCGCCGAGAGCTCCGGAGTGTAGATGCCCTGGCCAATACCATCGGGACGGCGATCAGTGGCCCTCAGGCCAACCAACTCTTTGCGCACCCGATCAGTATTGTAATATGGCGCCCCTTGCTGATCCGCCCAGGCCTGGGCCAGAGTCGATTTGCCCGAGGCGGTCATGCCAAAAAAAACCACCAGCCGTCGCACTGGCGGGCAGGCACCTGCCTCACGATTGGGCATAGCGATCGGCAAGGCTAAAGTACCGGGCAGACTGGGTGAGACAGGCCTCCCGTACCGAGGGATCGACGGCTGGGTCAGCGGCGGTAAAGAGCCCGATCTTGCCACGCACATAGGCCCGGTAACATTTGTAGAAATCAAGCACGCCCATCAACCCCGCATCGTTGCTGCGCTGGACGAACTGCGAAATAAAGGAAGCGGATAAGGCCTCAAGCCCGTGGAAGTCGAGATCCATGGCCAAGAATGCGACGTCGCTGGCCACATCGCAATAGCGAAACCGCTGGTTGAACTCGATGCAATCAAAGATATAGACCTTTTCGGCCAGGCAGATGTTGGCCGAGTAGAGATCGCCGTGGCAGTCGCGGATATACCCGCCGGCCTTCCGCTGGGCAAAGAGATCACCGTTGCTTAACACTCCTCGTGCATAGGTGGAAATCCGCTCAAACTGCGCAGCGGTGAGGGCACCCTGCCCGACGAAGCTCTGGGTCTGCTCGAAATTCTCCAACACATTGACGGCCACCGCCTCGGCGCTGCCAAAAGCGGCAATCTCAGGCCCGGCATCGGCACGACGATAAAAATCGCACAACACCTCCACCAGTGCCTCGATATGGGCGGTGCCAAGTTCACCACGCGTTATGAGATGCGGCATCATGCGTTCTTCGGGCATGCGTGCCATCTTGACGCCGTATTCGACCACCTCGCCATCACCACCTAGGATGAAGGCACCATCGGCCTGCCGGGTGACGGTGACCAGCTCGAGATAAATCTCCGGGCAAAGGCGTCGATTCAGCAGCAACTCCTGCTCACAACACGAATGGCGTTTGTCCAGATCGGAAAAATCAAGAAAGCCAAAATTGACTGGTTTCTTGAATTTATAGACAAAATCGCCAGCAAGCAGTACCAACGAAATATGGGTCTGCACCAGTTGCACCTCGACCACCGGGTGCGGGTAACTGGTGGGCTTGAGCAGCGCCTGGACAAAGGGCGGCAGATTCGCGTGACTCATGGTAGATTCTCCGGCGGCCCCGGTGGAGCGCCCTGTGAAATTGATATTGACGGCAATCTAACAGAAGCCGGGTGGAGCGTAAACAGTTTCGGCCATCGATAGCCAGCCTCCTTCCACGGCAAACCATCTTACGACATCATCATCACGCATCCATGGACCAACAGCGACTCAGCACCCTTTTGCACCAGGTCAGACAAGGGGACCTCGGCATCGATCAAGCCATTGAGCAGCTGCGACGCTTGCCCATGGAGGTGCTTGATTGCGCCCGCATCGATCACCACCGCACCCTGCGCACCGGCATGCCCGAGGCCATCTTTGGCGAAAATAAGACCGCTGAACAACTGATCGATATCTTTGCCGCCCTGATGCGTACCGACAGCGTGGCGCTGGCCACCCGGGTCAGTGCCGACAAGGCGGCAGCGGTTTGCGCGCGCTTTGCACAGCTCAACTACCATCCCACGGCCCGCATCCTGCTTGGTAACGAAGCCCATATCCCCCTTGCCACCGGCAGGGGAACAGTGGTGATTGTCACCGCCGGCACCTCGGATCTGCCGGTGGCCGAAGAGGCACGGCTGACCTTGCATAGCTGTGGCCACACCGTCACCACCATCCATGATGCCGGGGTGGCTGGCATTCACCGCATCCTTGGCCATGTCGGGGTGTTGCAACAGGCTACGGTCATCATCGTCGTTGCCGGCATGGAGGGCGCCCTGCCCTCAGTGGTGGCCGGCATGACCGCTGCACCAGTCATCGGTGTTCCCACCAGCATTGGCTATGGCACCGGAGCTGGCGGCTATTCGGCGCTGCTGGGGATGCTCAACAGTTGCTCGCCGGGGTTGGCGGTGGTCAATATCGACAACGGCTTTGGCGCGGCCTGCATGGCTGCAGCCATCAACCGCAAACCGATCCCCCTCACTGAAGATTCCTGCGATGAGGAACGTCAAGATGCTGACCTTCGTCGATGAACAGCCGTTTTTTCGCAAAAAAAGCAGGCTCCAACATTGCAACCCCCGCTCTGTCGACGTATAGTCTGGACATTTTGTGACAAGCACAGGTTTGCTTTCCTGTATGCGTGGTGTTTGCCCCAAATGCTTTGTTGTTTCGGGTCGTGCCGTGCTTCTTGATCAGTGGCACGGCCTTCAGATCACTCCTTTTTCCTTTCTCAGCCCCCAGGGACAGTATTCATGAATACCAGTTTGAAGCTCAAAATCTGGCTTGTGTTTTTCCTCCTCATCTTTTCCGGCTTGGCTCTGGCCCCGTCGGTCTATCACGACCTGCCGCAGTGGTGGAAAAAATACATGGCCCCAGCCGGACTGAAGCTGGGTTTGGATCTCCAGGGCGGCATGCACATTGTTTTACAGGTTGATTTGGAAAAAGCAGCGGAAAACTCCCTGGATCTGGCCGCCTCTGATTTCAAAACCGCCCTGGCCGCCAAACAGATCAATGCCGTGCGCATGGACTCCAAATCCGGCAAATCTGTCCTGTTCACCCTGCCCAACACCAGTGCCGTGGAAACGGTAAAACAGATTCTTACCGATAACTTTCCTAACCTGGAGAGCAAGGTCGAAGCCGAGGCGGGCACCTTTCCCCGCATCACCTTGCAACTCAAGGAGAGCGAGATCGGCTTTATCCGCAAAAACGCCGTCAGCCAGTCGCTGGAGATCATCCGTAACCGTATCGACCAATTCGGCGTTGCCGAGCCCATCGTGCTGCGCCAGGGAGAAAACCAGATCGTCGTGCAGCTGCCGGGCGTCAAGGATCCTCAGCGGGCCATGGGCCTCATCGGTCAGACGGCACAGTTGGAGTTCAAGCTGGTGGCCGAGGCACCGGGCATCAATCTGGGCCAACTGATCAACGATGCACGCCAGGCCGGCCAGTGGCGGGAAGGAGAGAGCCGTCGCAAACTCAATCTCGCCGTGCAAAGCCGCCTGCCCCAAGGCATGGAGATTTATTTTGAGAAGGTGGTCGATGCCACCACCAAAAAGGAGTCCAAAGTCCCAATCTTGCTGGAAACCCCAGTATTAATGACCGGCGAGATGGTCAAAAATGCCCAAGTGCGCATCGGCGGCACCTTCAACGAGCCCTATGTCAGCCTCGATCTCACCTCGCGCGGCGGCCAGGTCTTTGCCGCCATCACCGAAAAAAGCGTCGGTAAGCGCTTGGCCATCGTGCTGGATGAAACCGTGCGCTCCGCCCCGGTCATCCGCGAGAAGATTCTCGGTGGCAGTGCCCAGATCTCCGGCAGTTTTACCCATAACGAGGCCACCGACCTGGCCATCGTGCTGCGCGTCGGCGCCCTACCCGCCCCGGTGGACATCATCCAGAATCTCACCGTTGGCGCCAGCCTTGGCCAGGACTCCATCAACAAGGGGATGTTTGCCGGTCTACTCGGCACCCTGCTGGTGGTGGTGTTTATGCTGGTCTATTACCGCGTCTCCGGCCTCATCGCTAACCTAGGCCTGGTGCTCAATATCCTGCTGCTCTTTGTCGGCCTGGCCATGCTCGGCTCCACCCTGACCCTGCCCGGTATTGCCGGTATCATCCTCTCCATCGGTATGGCGGTGGACGCCAACGTCCTCATCTATGAACGTATGCGTGACGAGATGACCCTGGGCAAATCACCGCGCTCGGCCATGGAAGGCGGTTTTACCAAGGCCTTCTGGTCGGTGGTCGATGCCCAGGTAACCACCCTCATCACCGCGCTGGTTCTTTTTCTCTTTGGCACCGGTCCGATCAAGGGTTTTGCCATCACCCTGACCTTGGGTATCATCTTTAACCTTTTTGCCGTGCTCTTTGTCTGCCGGCTGATCTTCGACTCCCTGTTCAGCCTCAAAAAAATCAAAAAACTTGCCTTCTTTCAGCTGGTCCATAAGGCCGATTTCGATTTCATGGGCGTGCGTAAATTCGCCTTCACCTTCTCCATTGCCCTGTCGCTGCTGGGCATTGTTGCCATGGTGCAGATCTTTCGCGGTCAGGCCAACCTGGGCATCGATTTCTCCGGCGGCACCATGTTGCAGTACAAATCCGAGCAAGCCTTTGCCTTGCAGGATGTGCGCTCTGCCCTGGCTGCCGGTGGCTTTGAAGGCGTTGATCTGCAACAGGTCACCAACGAAAACCGGCTGATCGTGAAGATGAAACACTCTGCCGAGAAGGTCGGCGATCTCAGCGAACGCATCACCGCCACCCTGCAACAGGCCCAGGCCGATAAAGGTTTTTCCCTGGAAAGCAGATCTGAGATCGGTGCCTCGGTAGCCGACAACTTGCGGGGCAAGGCGCTTGTTTCCATCGGCCTGTCCATGCTGGGAGTCATCTTGTATCTAGGCTTGCGCTTCGATTTCCAGTTTGGTCTCGCCGCCACCGTGGCTACCTTCCACGACGTCCTCATCGTGCTCGGCATCTGCTGGCTGATGGACATGGAGATGACCCTGCTCATCATCACCGCCCTGTTAACCCTGGCCGGCTACTCGCTCAATGATACCGTGGTCATCTTTGACCGTATCCGCGAGAACATGGACCAGCACGAAGACTTCACCCTGCATGAGATCATCAACATCTCCACCAATCAGGTGCTCGCCCGTTCGATCATTACCGTGCTCACCGTGTTGTTCACCGTGGTTTGCCTCTATCTCTTTGGCGGCGCTTCCATCCACGACTTTTCCTTTGCGCTGCTTATTGGTCTGCTGGTAGGTACCTATTCCTCGATCTTCGTGGCCAGTCCCTTGCTGTCGGTGGGGAGGGCGCATCAATGAGCAATGCACAGACAGCAGCCCACGGCTTTGCCCAGCTCAGCGAGGATCAACCCTTCACCTTTGCCTGCCATCCCGGGGTGACCTGCTTCACCGAATGCTGCCGCGAGCTCGACCTGGCGCTGACGCCCTATGATGTGTTGCGGCTCAAGCGTCAGTTGCAGATGAGCTCCGGCCAGTTTCTGGACCAGTATGTGATCATCGAATGGGAGGAGACCCAGCTCTTTCCCACCTGTTATCTGACCATGGTCGATGATGGTCGGGCTTCCTGTGTTTTTGTCGCCAAGGAGGGATGCACCGTCTATGGCGATCGACCGGGCAGTTGCCGCGCTTATCCCATTGGTCGGGGAGCAGCCCGTGGCCACGACGGGGCGGCCAAGCAATCGCTGGTGCTGGTGCAAGAGGCGCACTGCCGTGGCTTTGAACAACCGGCCACCGAGTCAGTGGCCTCCTATCTGCGCGGCCAGGGGCTGGAGGAGTACAACCGTTTCAACGATGCCCTGCTGCCCCTCATTCAGCATGCCTCGATTCAGGCAGGCCTCTTCCGCCCGGAGCGACGTCAACTCGATCAGTACATCCTGGCCCTTTATGATCTGGATCAGTTCCGGCGTGACATGGTTGAAGGCCGCATCGCCCTCAACCGCCCGATGAATCCGGCGCAACTCTCCGGCATCGCTGGCAACGACGAGGAACTGTTTCTGCTTGGCATTCGCTGGCTGATGCAGGAGTTCTATGGCGAGTGAGGCGGCGACCGTGAGCGAGGCCGATTACCACGACCTCCCACTCAGCCATCCCCTGCTGCAACGGCTGCGCGACATCAGCCATGATCTCTGCGTCAGCGAAGGCGGTTCGCACGGCCCGGACCACAGTGAACGGGTGCTGGCTACCGCCGTTGCCATCGGCCGACTGATGGCAGCGCGGCTGGATATCCTCATCCCCGCAGCGCTGCTCCACGACATCGGCCGCCAGGAGGAAAACCGCTGTCAGGGCCGCCTCTGTCACGCCCTGCGTGGCGCAGAGCTGGCCGTCCCCATTCTGCGAGATCTCGGCTATGCGGCTGTGGATATCGAGGCCATCTGCCACTGTATCCGCAGCCACCGCTACCGGGGTGGCCATATCCCCTCCAGCCTGGAGGCGCGCATTCTCTTTGACGCCGACAAGCTCGATTCCATTGGCGCGGTCGGCATTGGTCGCGCCTTTCTCTTCGCCGGCCAGATCGGGGCACGGCTGCACAACCCCGAAGCCGACCCTACGGCCACCCTGCCTTATTCCCTAGAGGATACCGCCTACCGCGAATTCCAGGTGAAGATGTCGCGGGTGCGCCAGCAGATGCTCACCCCGGTCGGCCGGCAACTGGCCGAAGAGCGTCATGCCTTTATGCAGCTATTCTTTGATCAACTCACCTGGGAAACCCGCAACTGCCTGCCCTCTTTCCCTGCTTCAGGACCCCATGCTCAAACTGATCGTTTTTGATTGCGACGGCGTGATGTTTTCCTCACGCGAATCCAACCGTGTCTACTACAACCACCTGCTGCACACCTTCGGTTGCCCGCCAATGGACGAAGCGGAACTGGCCTATGTCCATATCCACAACGTCCACAACTCGGTGCGCCACATCTTCCGCAACCATTCCCAGGTGGAGGTGAATGCGGTCAACGCCTATCGGCAGCAACTCGACTACACGCCCTACCTGCGCTACATGGAGATGGAGCCGGACCTGCCGGACTTCCTCCGCACGATCAAACCGCGCTACCACACGGCGATCTCCACCAATCGCACCGATACCATGGACAACATCCTCGATACCTTTGCGCTGCGACCATGGTTCGATATGGTGGTCACCGCCAGCAACGCACCAAGGCCCAAACCGGCACCGGACGGGTTGCGCATGATCCTGGAGCGCTTTCAGGTGCAGCCAGCGGAAGCTATCTATATTGGCGATTCGGTGATTGATGAGGAGCATTGCGCCGGCGTCGGTGTGGATCTGATCGCCTTTCGCAACGAGGGATTGCAGGCCCGGTACCGGGTCAACTCGTTTCTGGAAATTCTAGATCTGCCGCCACTGCAAAGCGGTGGCGGCAAGGTGGGGTGAAGGCGGCTACTCGCCCTCATCCATGCGACGTAGCCCTTCCATGAGAATCATCATGAAGTCGCCGATCTCGCGCGCCTTCATCAGGGCGTCGGGGAGGCCGGGAATAAAAGAAAAGGTGCCTTTCTTCTCCGCCAGCATGGCGTAAATGGCCTCCTGGTTATCGAGATCCTCAAAGCGTGCCGCCAGCAGGCCCCCCTCGCGAAAGGTGACTCGCGCCGAGCCATGCCCAAAATCGAGGATCAAACGGCCGGTCTTCTGGTGCATGTGGAAGACCTGTAAGAGTTCCGCCGGCACGATGGCATCGATCTGGCCGCTGATGACAGCCTCGCTGTTGTCGCTGTTGGACAGTGCAGGCAGGCTGTTGGCGGCCGGCATTGGCTTCTCGGTCAGCTTAAATTTGATCAACCCGGTACAGCCGCCACATGTGTAGAGGGTTTCGCGCTGCTCGGCAAAACCGGATGCGGCATGCGGCATCAGGGCAAACAACAGCCCGGTGAGTTCACGAACGAGTAGCAGGCAGGAAGAACGTCCCAAAGGCAATTCCACCGCCTTGTCCGTCAACGCAAAAATCTCCTCCCGCTCATATAACGGACAACTCCGCACATGGATGATTTCGAAGACCGCTTTGAAGATGTCCATGTTCTCCGTTATCCAGTCATGAGTTTGATTCATTGCTACGATCTCGCCGTTGCCCGCATTCCGCACGCCACTGCATTCTTGGCCGTGTTCACTGTTTAAGATGTTTTTCAGCTCCGCCCAGAGTGGCGCTTGACCTCTTTCAGTGTACACATGAAAAACTCAAGGCTCAATTGAATCTTTTCCAGGAGTTAGCGGAAGGAACTTTTTCCAGCGCGCGGCAAAGCCGCCTTGTTTCCCGTTCATAAATATTATACAGTAACCAGAAAGTGTTTCGACTGGTTTGCAATGCTGCTAATGCCCCTGCGGGTGGGGTCAATTCATCGTGTACAAATAGGATCGTGTCATGGCTATGGGTTCACAGCAACTCGCTGAAGACTTTGCGCAACTCAAAGAGTTTCTAGAACTCTATCCTAACATTATCCTGCTGAAGGCCGATGGCCAGCCCCCAGACAACTACGAGATCGAATACACCCTGCGCGGCTTCATTCGCGATGCCGAAAACGCGGTGGCCATCGGCAACCGTCATCGGGTTCGCGTCAGCCTCCCCTTTGGTTATCCCCATTTCGCGCCCATCGCCAAACCGCTCACCCCTATTTTTCATCCCGATTTTGATCCGGCAGCCATCCGCATCGCCGATCAGTGGCAGAAGAACCCCTCTTTGCCGGAGTTGATCCTCCATATCGGTGAAATGATCTCCGGCAATGTCTTTCAGGTCGACGACCCCTTCAACCAGGAGGCCGCCGACTGGTACACCAGCCACGCCGACCAGCTACCGCTTGATTCTCTCAGTCTGGCCGATATTCAAGAAACGGATGCGCAGCTCGATTCCCTGGTCGACGACACCTTTGCCTCGCTGGGCCTGGAAACCGATGACTTCCTGGCACCGGAAAAGGCTGTTGATCCTGCGGAGATCGACTATATTCGCCAGTTGGTGAGCCAAAATAAAATTTTCACCGCCAACAAACTGCTTGTTGATCTTCCCGAGAGCGCCCCCTTTCCTGATCGCGAAGAGGTTCAGCAAAATATCGGCAAGGTGCTGCGGAAAACTGATCAACTGTTCAAACTGGCCGAGCAGTTGGAAGACATGGCCAAATACGACGAGGCCCTGGAGGTCACCGATAATCTCCTCGCTATCGCTGTTGATGCTCCCGGCGCCTTGGGTTTGCGCAGCCGCATCCAGCAATCCTATCAACTGGCTCAGTCCCTTCCGCAAGCAGGCAGAAGCGAGCGATCACCGGATCAACAACCTTCGCCGGGCGCCACACCACCCCCGGTACCGAGTGCAAGCAAACTCAAACTACCGTCACTGTCTTTTTCCCTCAGTATTCCCTTTAAACCGATTTTTCTCGGTGCCCTAGTCCTTGGCCTTGGCGGCGGAGCTCTTGCCCTGTATTTTAAGGATCAAAACACGTTGAGCCAGTCCCAGGCCAATCTACTCAAAGGCCAGGTACTGATGGAAAAAAAGCAGTTCGATGCTGCCAACGACGCCCTGGAGGCTGCCAAGCGATCCCTTGGGGACTTGACGCTGTTCCGCTTTCGGACTTCCAGCTATGAACGCCCTATCGTGGCATTGATTGATTCTAAGGAAATGCAGGAAGGCCTCAAGGGCCGTGTCCTCTACGAGGGGGAGTACATTGCCAGTGACGCGGCAACAGCTTTGCAGGAACTCAACGTCCTTACCGAGCAGGGCCAGACCCTGGCCGGTCAGAATAAAATCACCGAATCCCTGACCCTGTACCGTCAGGCCTTGGCCCTCGCGGAGAAAAACAAGCTGGTCAAGCAGCAGGAGCCCATTAAGGAGATTATTCAATCTTTGGAACTCCAGCAGACGCTGTCCATGGCTGAACGGGCCGAGTCGGGTAAAAACTGGGATCAGGCAGCCGAGGCCTATCGAAAGGCGCTGTCACTGTCCGCCAACATCAAGACCCTGGGTACAGCCAGCGAGATCACCCACCGTTTCACCGCTGCCAGTTTCCGCCGCGATCTCGATCAATCCAAAAAAGCCTTTACCCAGTCGCAATGGCAGGAAACCATTCGCTTTCTGGAACAGGCCCAGCAAACCATCACCAACAACCCCTCCGTCGTCACCGACAAAGAGCGGCTGGATCTGCATAAACTTTTGGTCAATGCCCGCTTGTATCTCATGCTGTCCACCGCCCGCGAGGCTTATGAGGGCAAACAATGGGATCAGGCCATTCAACAATATCAGGGCGCCTTGGATCTGCTCAACAACGATCCAGAAAGTGCCAATGAACTGGTTGGCGATTCAGTCGAGAAAATCGAACGTACCCTTCTGCTGGTCAATATCGCCCAATTGCAGGAAAAGGTAGTCATAGCGGAAGGCAACAAGGATGCCGCCGGCGTTATCCGCCATGGCACCGCCATACAGCGGCTGATTCAGGGCAGCAAATTTAATAATGATGCCGCCATCAAGACCATTGCCCAGAAGGTTGGCTCCAATGTTGGCAGCCATCAGGAAGCCTTGAACCAGGCCGACAAGGTCCGTTGGCTGGAAGAACACTACGAAGATATTTTCCGCAATAATTATCCCACCTTTCGCGGATCCAAGCTCACCCAGCCCAAGGCGGTTTTTGACAAAAAGGTGGGCAACAAGAGCTATTTCAACCTCACCTGCATCGAGCGTAGCCAGGGATCCGCCTCCAAGCTGGAGCTGAACTACGCCTTTGATCACGACACCGGCAAATGGTCGGTTCCCAAAGAGTGAGTCGCCTGCGACTCAGATCAAAAAGCGAAACTCCCCCTTCCCCAACAAATCGTGGAGATGCAGGATGCCTAACAGGGTGTCCTGCTCGCTGACCACGGCCAGCACGGTAATCTCGTGCTGCTGCATGATACTCAGTGCGTCTGCGGCCATGCAATCGCTGTTGATGGCCTGGGGATTTCTGGTCATCACCTCGGTGAGCGGCATGGTGTTGAGCTCTCTGCTCGCTGACAGCAGACGGCGGATATCGCCATCGGTGACGATGCCCAGCAGGGTTGCGTCGGCGGCGGTTACAAACACTGCTCCCAAATTTTTACGGTTCAATTCGGCGATTGCCTCCTGCAAGGTGGCCGTCTCGACCACCTGGGGCACCAGATCGCCCCCCAGCATCACTTCGCTAATAGCCACCTTGAGCCGTTCACCCAAACTGCCGCCCGGGTGATTGCGGCGAAAATCCTCGGCGCGAAACCGTTTGCGATCAAGCAGCACCACCGCCAGGGCATCACCCATGGCCAGCGTTGCCGTAGTCGAGGTGGTGGGCGCCAATCCCAGGGGACAGGCTTCGCGGGGAATAGCGACGTTGAGGGTGACGGCAGCATGACGAGCCAAGGTGGAATCATTGCGACCACAGATGGCAATAATTGGGTTGCCACGTTCACGGATACTCCCCAGCAGGCGATTGAGTTCCGAGGTTTCTCCGGAGTAGGAGATGGCCAGCACCACATCCGTTGGTGCCACCATGCCCAGATCGCCGTGCATGGCCTCCACCGGATGCAGAAAGAGGGAAGGAGTACCGGTGGAGTTAAGCGTTGCTGAAATTTTCTGCCCCACCAACCCTGATTTGCCGATACCGGTGACCACCAACCGGCTTTCACAGGCCATGATCAGCTCAATCGCCTGCACGAATTCCTCACCCAGTTGATCACGAACCGCCAACAATCCCTCGGCTTCAATGCTCAACACGTCACGCGCCAATGTCACACTCACACCAACTCTCCCAAATCAAGAATACAACGGCCTTTGCTCTGTGCCGCCAACATGCGGTCAATTTCATCAGACAACTGGGGCAAACTGATCTCACGGCACAATGCATCAAGACGAGGTATTTGCCAATCCCCCGCCAACTTTTGCCAGATGCGCAACCGCCTGTCCATGGGGCAGTTGGCCGAATAGATGCCCAACAGATGAACACCACGTAAAATAAAAGGATAGACGTTGAGCGGCAACTCAGCGGAGGCGGCATTGCCGCAACTGGTGACCACGCCATCAAAGCCGGTGCCTTTGATGGCGGTGGCGAGCAGATCGCCGCCAACCGTGTCCACCACCCCTGCCCAGTTGGCAGGCAGCAGTGCCCGGTGGCGTTCCGCCAAAAAGCGGTCTCGGTCAATGATTTGGCCCACATCCAACCCGCTCAAAAAAGGACCTGCGTCAGGTTTGCCAGAAACTGCTGCCAAACGGAAACCCAAAGTTCGCAGTAAAAGAATGGCAATGGTGCCTACGCCACCGGTTGCCCCGGTGATCAATACCGGACCCTTTTCGGGTGCAACACCGTTGCGCAGCAACCCATCCACGCACAAGGCCGCGGTAAATCCGGCTGTGCCAAGCTGCATGCTTTGCCGCAGGCTCAGAGTTGAGGGCCTACGCACCAACCAATCACCGGGAACGCGAATCATCTGCGCGAAGCCGCCATCGGTGTTCATGCCCAAATCATACCCGGTGCAGATGACTTCATCCCCAGGCAGCCAGCGACTGTCACTGGAGTGTACCACCGTGCCGGCAGCGTCAATCCCCGGAGTATGCGGATAAGCTTTGGTCACCCCTCGATTGCCGGTAGCAGAAAGGGCATCCTTATAGTTGAGGGATGAATACAGGACATTGATCAGAACGTCACCCGGAGGCAACTGATCGATGGATTTTCTCAATATTTGTCGGCGAAAGCTGCCATCAACATGTTCGCTGACCACAAAGGCTGCAAAAGTCTTCTCGTTCATCCTGCCTCCATGCCAAAAGTACGGCAGCGCACGGCCGGGTGGTGGAACACTATGGATGGGGCCAGTGGAGCGGCCGTAATTGCCCACCCACAATGATGTGCTCCTTGCCTTGCTTATCGACCATCCGGTAGCGTCCTTCCTGGTTAATCCCGCGGCCCACACCGAATATTTCGTCGCTGCCATTGCTGTAGCGCAAGGGTTGCTCAAAGAGATAATCATAGTCTTGCCAACGGTCCAGCATGACGCATTCTTTGTGACCCAGCAGCAGGACGGCGGCTTCAATTGCCTCAACGAGCCACTCCAACAGATCGACGACGGCGATAGGTGTCTGAATCGTCTGGGCAATAGTGGTCACCAGTGGCTGCAACTCACCGGGGAAATCTTCAGATGTGCCATTGCAGTTGATCCCCACACCGATGATGATCGTCGCCTGGGGTGGCACGGCTTGCCCTGCAAAAAAACTCTCACAGAGGATGCCACCCACTTTCTTGCCGTGCAAAAACAGATCATTTGGCCACTTCAGCTGCGTATCGAGGTTGTAATGACGCGACAGGACGTCGCGACAGGCGAGGCCGGTGGCCAGGGTAATGAGGGGTAACCGTTCAGATGGCAAGTCGGGTCGTAAAATAAGGCTGAAATACAATCCTCCCAGTGGTGAAGCAAAACTCCGCCCATACTGACCCTTACCAGCATTCTGGCTGTCAGCCCACACCAGACTTCCCGAGGCCGCACCGGCAACAGCCTGCTCTCTGGCGACGCGATTTGTCGAATCAGTTTGCTGCAGATGTAGTCGCATACCGAGATCTTCTCACTCCTCCCCCCCCCCAAAAAAAAAGCAGAGGTCCCCATGGAACCTCTGCTCGGCAAACATGATCCAGAGTACGGAAAGAGCGATTACTTCTCCTCGTTCTGGATACGATCCGGGCGGGCATACATGGTGGTGGAACCGGAGGACCAGAACATCAACTCACCCTCGGTGACCAGAGCATTGGCGACTTTTTTGATGTCACGCGGTTTTGCATCCGGATCGCACTCATAAAAATCTTTAATGTAGAGTTGGGGCTTCGGTGATTTTTTGGCCTTTTCGATGATGGCCTTTTTCAGATCTTCATTGCTCAGTGCCATGATGCGCTCCTTGAGATGTGTTCGACACAAAAATGATCGGCCCTGAAGGTTCTCAGGGCCGATCTTGGATTGTTCTTCCTATTACTTGGTGTACGCGGCGGTATGACTGGTGAACTTGAACTGGGTGGTGGTTCTCCAGGTGTCGTAGGCCAGACGATAATCGTCGATGGACTTCTCGGTGAAGGGAAGGCCGGTTTTCTCGAAGAATTTCTCCCAGCCGATCCGCTCTGCCCACTCGCCAATGCGCTCATATTTCTTGGCATCTTTGGCATAGGCCTCAAGGATCTGACGAACACAAGCTACAGTCTCCGGCCAACGCGGGGTGGTGTTGGGCAGGAAAGGTACAACCAACTTGGAGAATTTGGGAGCAGACTTGGAGTTGGAAACCTTACCACCAACCAAGATAGCGATACCGTCACCGTCCGGATCAGCCAGCGGCATGGCCGGGCACATGGTGTAGCAGTTACCGCAGAACATACAACGCTCGGCGTTAACCTTTACCGATTTCACTTCCTCACCAGCGGAGTTGGTGGCCTTGTTCGGCTTAACAGCACCCAACGGACAAGAAGCAATCGCCAGCGGGATCTCGCAAACGCCGGAAATACGATCGTTGTCGATCATCGGCGGCTTACGATGGATACCGAGGATAGCGATGTCGGATGCATGGACAGCACCGCACATGTTCAGACAGCAAGCCAGAGCGATACGCACCTGAGCCGGCAGGGTCATGGAACCAAAGTACTCGAACAAATCATCCATAACGGCCTTAACCGGACCGGAAGCATCGGTAGCCGGGGTGTGGCAGTGAATCCAGCCCTGGGTATGCACGATGTTGGTCACACAAGCACCGGTACCGCCGATGGGCAGAATGTCTTTGTGTGCAGCCAACTCTGTTTTCAGAGCAGCCAGTTTGGCCTCGCTGTCCACCATGAACTCCACGTTGTTCCGGGTGGTGAAACGGAGGTGACCCTCGCAGCACTTGTCAGCGATGTCGCAATAAACACGAATACGGTTGACGGTCAACAGACGAGCGGAACCACAGCGCACAGTGAATACCTTGGCGCCGGACTCGGAAACGTGCATCAGCACACCGGGCTCTAGGATCTCATGATACAGCCATTTGCCCTTATTCTCTTTGATGACAGGCGGCAGGAAGTCTCCGTAGTAGCGCGGTCCCAAGTCGGTAATCCGACCTTCCATAGGATTTTTAGGATCGTAACCCATTTTCATATCTCCTTATATTGTAAATCCGTTCGATATTGAAAAATCTTCTTAGGCGGCGTGACGTCTTCTGAACTCAGCAACATCACGCTCCCAGCCACCGGGTACTTCCTCTTCCTTCCAGAAGACATAGGGGTTGGAACGCGGCTCTTTGACATGCTGCGGCATAGCCTCAACTTCCATGACACTGAGGAAAATCGGCAGGCCGATGCGCTGCATGGTCTCACCCACGCGCTCACGGTTCTTGCCAACTTCCATCCACCAATCCCACACCTTCTCGATCACATCGACAATCTCTTCGAAGTCGTTCTCAGCATTGCACTCGATGAAGGGGATGACCATGGTGGCGAACTGGGCACCGTCAAGGATCGGAGCTTTAGCGCCGATGCAGATGGTAGCGCCTTTCTCGGCACCAGGACGCAGAGCGCGCGGCATGACGTTGATGCAATGCATACAACGGGTACATTCAGAGTCATCAATCTTCAACTCACCGCCTTCCATCCACATGCACTGGGTCGGGCAGAGGTCGATAACCTCTTTCTGAATGTCGAATTTACCCCAGTCGCGACCCTTGTGAGCGCCACCGTTGGACGGATAGGCCGCATCGCCGGCCATGTATTTGGCCACAGCGGCCTGATCGATGCGGATGTTGTCTTTCCAGGTACCGATAACAGCAAAGTCGGAACGGGCGATGGCGGCAACGCAGTCGTTCGGGCAGGCGGAGAATTTGAACTTAAACTTGTACGGGAAGGCCGGACGATGGATCTCGTCCTGATAACGCTGGGTCAGGCTATTGCACATCTCCTGCGCATCGTAGCAAGCCCACTCACAGCGGGAATCGCCCAGACAGCAAGAAGGAGTACGCAGGTTGGAGCCGGAGCCACCGAGATCCTGCTTTAGGTCATGGGTCAGATCCCAGAACAGGGGCTCCAGGTTCTCGGTACGGGTACCGAGGAAGATCATGTCACCGGTGGAACCGTGCATGTTGGTAACGCCGGAACCGTATTTCTCCCACAGATCCATCAGGGCGCGCAGGTTCTCGGTGGTGTAATACAAACCGGAAGGCTGGGCAATACGAACAGTGTGGAAGTGCTCGACGCCGGGGAACTGGGTAGGAACGTCGGAATAACGACCTACGATACCACCGCCATAACCGAAAACACCGACGATACCGCCGTGCTTCCAATGGGTGATCCGATCTTTGAATGAAAGCTCAAGCTGACCAAGAATGTCCCAGCACTCAGGCTTGGTAGCAGCCTGCTGCTTGAGGTCGGTGACGAAACTCGGCCATGGACCTTTTTCCAGTTCGTCCAATAGAGGCGTTTCATGCTTTGCCATCAGTGTTCCTCCTAGAGATTATGTGGTTAAAAATACCTGTCGCTTTGAATAGCCCGAACGAGTTTTGCACGTTAATACAGGCAAGAACGCACAATACTTTATTGAATGCTCATTCAGAAGGCGAGCATAAACGTCCGGAAAGTCTTTGTCAACAAAAAACCTAAGCCATTGTTGCACCACAAAAACTTCGCCGCAACCTGCCCCATTCAGCAGATGCCGGCCCGGTGCAAGAGCGCCTCTTCCACGGTTTGCGCAGCACGCCTCTCCCCCGCTACAGCGACTCCGCTTTCCATCAGCGCAAGCAGCCGACCTGCCAGCACCTTGCCCAGCTGCACGCCTTCCTGATCAAATGAGTTGATATTCCAGCAAAAACCCTGGAAAGCTATCTTATGCTCGTAGATGGCCAACAGCTCCCCCATGATCCGCGGCGTCAACTGATCGGCCAGCAACACCAGATTGGGCCGGTTACCCGAGAAACACCTCGCCGGGTTGTCGCTTTTCTTGCCCAGGGACAGGGCCAGCGACTGGGCCAGCATGTTGGCCACCAGTTTCTGCTGCGAACTAGTGCCGGCCACCAGCAGATCCTCCCCGTACTGGCTGGTGCGGAAACCGATGAATTCAACCGGTACGATCTCGGTGCCCTGGTGGATGAGCTGATAGAAGGCATGCTGACCGTTGGTGCCCGGCTCCCCCCAAATGACCGGCCCAGTGGGCCAGGAGACGGTTTGTCCCTGGCGGGTCACCGACTTGCCGTTACTCTCCATGTCGCACTGCTGCAGATGGGCTGGAAAGCGTGACAGGGCTTGGCTGTAGGGCAGTACCGCCACCGTGGCGAAACCGAGGAAATTGTGGTTCCAGATACCCAGCATTGCTAGTAATAGTGGAATATTACGCCGAACATCGCGCTCCTCTGCCGCTTTATCGATAGCGGCGGCACCGGAAAGCAGTTCCATCACCGCATCAAACCCCAGGGCAAAGCCCAGCGTCACTAAGCCCACCATTGAGGTCGAGGAATAGCGGCCGCCGATGTAGTCATACATGTAAAACGCTGCGAGGTACTTAGACGCATCATCCATCGGGCTGCCCTCACCGGTGACGGCAATCATGTGCCGTGCTGGATCAAGCCCAGCCCGAGTCAGAGCTGCCCGTACCAACTGCTCGTTGGTAAGCGTTTCCAACGTGGTGCCGCTCTTGGAAACGATATTGAACAGCGTTCGCGACAGATCCAGCCCTCGCAGCACCTCAGCGGTATCGTCGGGGTCGACGTTGGCGATGAATCGTGCCGTGCGCCCAGGCAGATTGTAGCGTTGCAGGGCCAGATACAGCGCGCGCGGCCCCAGATCCGAACCACCGATCCCCACCTGCACCATGGTGGTGAAGGGCTGCCCCTGGGCATTGGTGAGTTTGCCATTGTCAAGATCCGATAAAAAGCCGTGCAGTTTGGCCAACTGGTGCCGGGCCTGTCCACTGGCCTCCGGCGCCAGTGGCGTATCGCTGACAACATCGCGGCAGGCCGTATGCAACACCTGGCGATTCTCGCAGGCGTAGCCCTCGATGCGATTGATGATCTCTCCCTGCTTCATCGCCAGCAGCGCATCCACCAGTCCGGCCTCGTCAGCGAACTCTTGCAGGGCGGTCAAGGTTTGGTCATCGACCCGCTGGCTGGCGTAGAGCAGCTCGAATCCACCGCTGGCACAGACGTACGCAGCGATGCGCTCCGGGTTCAGCCCCTTCGGCGCCGTTAAATCGTAGGGCCTGAGCGCCAGGGAGCGCAGTTTGGCCACGGCCTTATAGTTGGTAAAATCCTGTAGACGCATGCAACCCTCCATAAAAGAGTGGTTTATGGTGCTGCCAGTTTCTTCATCTCAGCGATCACCGCCTGATAATCCGTGCTGCCATAGACGGCGGAACCGGCCACGAAGATGTTAGCCCCGGCAGCGGCAACGCGAGCAATGGTCTGCGGGCTGATCCCACCATCGACCTCGATACCGGCGGTGGGATTGACAGCATCGAGCATGGCGCGTAGCCGACTGATCTTGTCGAGTGAGGATTCGATAAACGACTGGCCGCCAAATCCGGGATTGACGCTCATCAGCATCACCAGGTCGACATCCTCCAACACATACTCCAGGGTGGAGAGCGAGGTGGCCGGATTGAGCACCGCTCCGGCCTTTTTGCCCTGACTGCGGATGTAGTGCAGGGTGCGATGCAGATGGGGGCAAGCTTCGACATGGACGGTGATCCAGTCGGCACCGGCATCGATGAAATCCTGCAGGTAGCGATCCGCCTCGCTGATCATCAGATGCACATCCAGCGGCAAGCTGGTAATCGGCCGCAGGGCTTTGACGATCAACGGACCGATGGTAATGTTGGGCACAAAGTGGCCATCCATGACATCGATGTGAATGACATCGGCGCCGGCGGCCTCAACCGCCCTCACCTCCTCGCCCAGCCTGGAAAAATCGGCGGAGAGGATCGAGGGCGCAATCATGATGGATTGCATAGTACTTCTCCTGGGAACTGGCACTCACCGCAAACGGCAGCACCTTTGACATTGGCGGCAGTTTACCAGATTCGCCATCCCAGCGGCCAGCATTCCCGATGAGGTCGACGAAAAAAATCAATCACCCGTACAGCGCTCATACAGCTGGCCTGGCAGTTGTCGCACCAAGCCACGCAGTTCCAGTTGCAGCAGCAGGCCAGGCAAATCGCTTACGCGCAGAGCACTGCGACGCCCCAGAGTGTCGATATCCTGGGGATAGACCTCCAGCACTGCCCACAGCTGCGCTTCCTCATCGCTTAAGGCGACGGCACCAGGGGAAGCTGTTGCGCGGTTTGTTACGTCTGGCGTTGGCGGCCCCCACCCCAGCGCTTCAAGAATATCGCCGCCATGGCGTACCAGCTGTGCGCCCTGCCGGATCAGCCAGTGACAACCCGCACTCTTGACCGAATCGACCCGGCCGGGCACGGCAAAGACCTCGCGCCCCTGATCCAGCGCCAGGTTCGCGGTGATCAGTGAGCCCGATTTCTCCGTGGCCTCCACGACCACCACCCCGGCGCTCAGGCCGCTGATGATGCGGTTGCGGGCGGGAAAACGGAAACCATCGGGCGGAGTACCCAGGGGATATTCGCTGAGGAGCAGACCCGAGGTGGCAATCTCGGCGAGCAGGGAGGCATGGGTTTTGGGATAGGCGATGTCGATACCGCACCCGAGCACGGCAATGGTGGAGCCGCCCGCCTGCAGGGCGCCCTGATGGGCAGCGGCATCGATACCGTAGGCAGCACCGGAGATCACCACCACGCCCTGGGCCACCAGTTCACCGGCAAGCTGTCCGACGACGCGGCGACCATATTCGCTGGCGGCGCGGGAGCCAATGAGGGCAATGGCGGGCTGGGAAAGTAGAGAGAGATCACCCCGGCAATAGAGTAGCGCCGGAGGGTCGGCAATGGTGAGTAGGGCGTGGGGATACGCTGCCATCTCCGGGCAGAGCGCCTGAGCGTCAACCGCTGCCAGGGAGGCGAGCTCGTCGCCCGCCTGGCAAAGCGCCCGCTCCACCAGGGCAACGTCGGCAAGCGTCTGCCGCAGGCGTGGTCCGGCCCCGAGGACATCGATATTGCGCCCACGGCTCGCCAGCACCGCCTCGGCAGAACCACAGTGGGCGACCAGCCGGTTGATCAGCCCTGCCCCAAGGCCGGGGAGCTGAGCGAGGGCCAGCCAGTATTGCGCGACCGCAGCCTGGGGCAAAAACGCCTCAGTCTTGGATAAAGGCCTGCAAGTCCTGACTGCGCGCCGGATGCCGCAGTTTCTTCAGCGCCTGGGCCTCGATCTGGCGGATACGTTCACGGGTGACCGAGAAGCACTGCCCGACCTCCTCCAGGGTATGATCGCAGCCGATCTCGATACCGTAGCGCATGCGCAGCACCTTCTCTTCACGCGGGGTCAACGAACCCATCACCTTGCACAGGCAGCGTTTGAGACTCTCGGTGACCGAGTTATCCTGGGGGTCGGGGTGGGCATGATCCTCGATGAAATCAGAGAGCAGGGTATCCTCCTCATCGTTAACCGGGGCATCGAGGGAGATGGCATCCTTGGCCGTCTTCAGCGCGACCTGCACCTTTTCCACATCGGTGCCCAACTGCTTGGCCATCTCCTCCGGGGTGGGTTCTCGGCTTTCAATGCGCTGAAAATCCTTGGAGAAACGGAGCATGCGGTTGATGGTTTCGATCATATGCACCGGTAGACGAATGGTGCGGCCCTGATCGGCGATGCCACGGGTCACCGCCTGACGAATCCACCAGGTGGCATAGGTAGAAAACTTGTACCCGCGTTTGTAGTCGTATTTTTCCACCGCCTTCATCAGGCCGATGTTGCCTTCTTGGATAAGGTCGGGGAGCTGCATGCCGCGATTCATGAATTTTTTGGAAACCGAGATCACCAGACGCAGGTTGGCGCGCACCAAGGTTTCCTTGGCCTGGCGTGCCATCTCCCGGCCCAGTTCGATATCCTGCTGCACTTCAATAAAGGCCGGCCAGGACAAACCGATAGTCTCGGCCAGCTCCAGGGTGACGCGGCGTTCGACATCGGCGGGCTTGACCTCGCCCGAACCACCGCCCTCACGGTGACGGCGGGCGGCATCGAGCAACTCCTGCTGACGGGCCACCACACGCACCTTGTTGAACTTCTGCGCCAGCTCCTTGACTGCGTCGGCTACGGACAACAATCCTTTGGAGCAGAGGCGATAGTCGGCAAAAAGTTCGGAGAGGCTTGAACCCACGGCCAGTATCTCGTCGACAAGGCGCATCTTCTGGTCGTTATCGCCAACGCTCTTCTTCAGCTCGGCAAAAAGTTCCCGCCGCTTACTGTCGAGGTCATTGGCTCTTTCCACCTGATCGAGGAAGGAGTCGCGCACGCGCACCAGCTCCTTTTCGTCGTTTTCAGAGAGGCCGCGGATGACCGAATTGATGCGCAAATTGCCGCGCAACAGACTCTCGGCAAGGTCATTGAGTGCGGTGATGCCCAAGGTAAGGCGCAGAATGGAAGATTGAATGCGGGTTTCGCCATCCTCGATCATGCGTGCCAGCTCGATCTCCTCCTCGTGGCTGAGCAACCGCTGGTTGCCCATCTCGCGGAGGTAGATATTCATCGGATCGATACTGCTGCCCAGGCCACGGCGATCAATGTTGCGACGGTCATCGCCGGCGCGGCGGTCCAAGGCGGATCGGCGTTCTACGCTGTTACGGATGGCCCAATCCTCTTCGACATCAACTTCAACGGTGTCAGCCGTCCAAGACGGTTGGTCGGTTTTGGAATACTCGTCGGGGGCCAGCTCATCTTCCACAAAATCATGCTCCGAATCCATCATTCCTCCTCAACAGGCTGTCCAATTTTTTTTACCGCCGTCATTGTCCTTCATTGGGTGTTACCGCATGGGCCATCAGGAAGAAAAAGCACATTTTTTTCATTCAACACCGGGAGGGCGAAGCCCCTTTTCCCTCTGGGGAAATCATCTCGAGGATGATATTCACTCACGGAAAATACAATTTTTTGAATTTAAACGATTGCTGTCATTTTTCAACAAGTTAAATTAAAAGTGCTGTCTTTTTTTTTCCAATTCCTGTTTTTCCAGGAGCAATTCCATCAACAATGCAGTGTTACCAAGGCTTTCAGCCTGGGTGATCCGCTCCTGCAAGCCAGCTCCCTCTCGCCGCTGCCGCTCGCTCCGCAGCCAGAGCAGGAGTTCATCGACCATCCGTGGCTGGGATTGGCTGTCGTCGTCCTCGTCGCAGGGCACCACCTCGGTCATCACCTGCACCATATACGCGGCCACAGCAGCGTCCTCCACCCCGGCGAGCAACTGTTCGGGCTGACAGGGTCCCAGGCCGACAACCTTGCCCACATGGTCGACCACCGCCAGTGCCAGCGGATGCTCCAGCACCTGCTCCATGCCCGCTTCCTGCAACTGGGGATAGCACTCCGGGTGCAGCAACAAAAAATCGATGAGTTGCTGTTCCTGACGCGGCATCGGCGAGGAGGAAGCCACCGGCTGGGCAGGACTGGCCCCAGTCGCAACCGGTGCGGCACCTGATTGCCCGCGAAAGTATCCCGGCGAGACGCCCAGCTTCTCACTGAAATGGGCGACCATCAATTCGCGCTGCCCGGCATCGGAGGCCTCGGCGAGCATTTGCCGCAACTCGCCGACAATGCGGTTCTTGCCAGCCAGCGTCAGGCCATGCGCCCGCACCAGGGTGTCAAAGGCAAATTCAGCCAGGGGGCGGGCCGAACTCACCAGGGAGGCAACCGCCTCGCTGCCTTGCTCGCGCACAAAGCTGTCCGGATCGTGGCCAACGGGCAGCAGGGCCACCCGCGCCTCCATGCGCTCGGCCAACAAGAAAGGAATGCTGCGCATGGCCGCCTTCAGCCCCGCGGCATCGGCATCAAAAAACAGTACCACCTCATCGACATAACTGCGCAGGGAATGGATATGACTGCGGGTCAGGGCCGTACCCAGGGGCGCGACCACGTTTTCGATGCCATGCACTGCCAGGGAGAGCAGATCGAAGTTCCCCTCCACCACCAGGGCGCGCCTGGCCTGGCGAATGACCTGACGGTGCTGCTGCAAGCCAAAGAGCAGCCGGCTCTTTTCAAAGATTGGACTCTCCGGCGAGTTCATGTACTTGGGTTGGCCGTCGCCGAGGATGCGGCCGCCAAAGGCCACCACCCGCCCGGTCATGTCGTTGATGGGGAACATGATCCGCGAACGAAAACGATCATAATGACCGCCCCGGTCGTTGCGAACCGCCAGCCCCGCCTGCTCCAGAACCTCAAGCTGCAACCCCTTGCCGGTTAACTGCTCCACCCCGTAGCTCCAGCCGCCCTGCTCGGTACTTGGGGCATAGCCGAGTCGGTAACGCTCGACGGCCTCAGCCGGTACTCCGCGCCGCTCTAGATAAGTCCGTGCCTCCTTACCCCATTTGGGATGGCGCAGACAGTGCTGATACACCAGCACCGCCTCCTCGTTGGCCTGGTAGAGCAGATCGCGCTGCCGCAACTGGGCCTGCTCCGAATCACTCAATTGGCGCGCCGGCAACTCAATGCCGAACTTCTGCGCCAGCATCTTGAGGGCCTCGGGAAACTCCATGTGATTGAACTTCATCACAAAGGAAAAAACATCGCCGTGTTCACCACAACCAAAGCAGTGGTAAAACTGGCCCTGGGGGTTGACGGAAAAGGAGGGGGTCTTTTCGCTGTGAAAGGGGCACCGACCGGTGAAACGGCCGCCGGCACGCCTGAGTTCGACATGCTCGCCGATCACCTGCACGATATCGGCGGCATCCTTGACGGTGGCCTTGATCTGATCACGGATAAGGGTGGAGGACATACGATATCAACCTGAAACAACAGTACCAACACCGGCCGCTGCCCGGATGTCGAAGAAAAACAGCATTATGTCCACAGCACTTTTTGTCGTTTTCGATAAAAAGCCAAGAGCATGAGGTTTTGAGCCGCGCGACTCGTTGCTTGCTGATGCATAACCTCTGGCATTTTGACGGTCGACAACGGTGTCATCTTGCACAATTTCCTGTATCGTTGAACCTGACACCAATGCCCGGATTAACGGACTACAGCCACAGCGGCTATGCCCCGGCATCCCTTCGAGGGGCCTGGGATGACAACGCAAGGAGGATCTATGCACGGCATGGACGAAATGCTCTCCCTGGAGGTGAAAAAGGAGATTGCGGACCGCTATTTTGGCTTTCGCAAGATGATTGAGGAGGATAGCCAAGCCTACAACGAGCATATTGCCCTGGCCTATCGCCAGTTGGAAAACGAGGTGGGGTTTGATCTGGTGCGACTCTACATCCTGTTGCAGCGTGAATCGCTGATCCACGATTTTTACCGCATCACCGGCTTCCGCGATCCCCTCTTCCTCGACCCTTACCTGCTGCGCTCCCCCACCATCCGGCGGCGACTGTTCAAAGGGCTGGCGGTGCATGGCTTCACCCGCCACGGACGCTTCCGCCACCTCTTTTGCGACATTTACCAACGGCTCTCCCAGGGCGTGGCCAACTACACGGCCACCATGAACCGTTTGCTCGATGAAGGCAAGACCATTGTCGAGGAGATCGAGGTCTTTTACCGCAAAAACGATTTGGGCTCGATGATGGATTTTCTCAGGCGCCTGGACGGTTCCGGGGCAAACGGAGGCCTATACGGAGGGATTTCGCCGCTGCGCGACCAGGCTATGGAGGAGAAGATGCGCATTGCCGCTCCTGCTTCCGTCGACCATCTCCTGCCGGCCTTGCCGCCTCTGCCGCCGCTGAAGAGTTGCAAAAGCAGGTTGCATGATCTGCTCGATCAAGCCTACAGCGAGCAGCACCAGCCCGAGGTGCGTGACTATTGCCGCTGAAAACGACGGTTACAGGCCGGCCCAGTAATCGAGACGATCAAGGTTGTAGATGCAGCCGCCCGCCTCCTCCAGGACACAGGCACCATGCACATCCACCCCTTGATGGATCACCGACACCGGCCGATCCGAGGAGACCACCACCACGATGATGTTGGTATGTTCGGCGGTGAAACGCAGCGCCGAGTTGTAGCGAGCGCCGCGTGCCAGGTCTTCGCCGGCAAAGGAACGGCCATCGAGCAGACAGGCAAAACCGTGCAGGTGCATGTCGGCGCCGATGTGCAGGGCGCCGTCGACCTTGGCCAGGGATTTGGCCATCTTCAAGGTGTGGGGCTTGCGCAGATTCAACGGCGGTGACAGCTGCTGCCCGGAGATGCGCTGCGGCACGGCATTGAGATCCAGCACCACGGTGCAGCCGTGTTTGCGCTGCTGGGAGTGATGCACCAGGCTGACCACGATCTTGTAGAGGAAATAGCAGTCCGAGTGGTCCAGGTCGGTTTCCAGCAACAACTCCTCCAACTGCACCAGCTTGGCCTGGTAGGTGGTGGAACTGAAGCGACCATCGGCAAAGCTGCACACCTTGTTGCGGTTGACCTTCAAAAAACCGTGCCGGCCACGGAAGTCGGCGCAGAGCGAAAAGGGCGGCAGCGAGGAACCACAGATGCCCAGAATGGAGCGACCATCGCTGACCAGGTGCCGACCCGATCCTTCCACAGTGAGCAGCAGTTTGCGCACATGCTTGTAATTGATCAGCTGCGGCCGAACATCTTCTTGGAATTTCACCAAAAAATTCAACTGATCCAGCATACAGGGATCGACCACCAGCAGCCGGCCCTCGGGCCAGGAGCCCTCCTCGCGGGTCTCGGAGATCATCAGCACCGCATCCAGCACCGGATAGACGCGCACCGTGCTGTCCCAGCCCAAGAGCAGATTCATCTGATCGATGATATAGTCGCGCACCGCATGGGTGGCGTATTCGCGCAGGAAGTAACCGGAGATACCGGTGTAGAGGTCGCGATCGTTGGCCATGTCGTGGGAAAACCGCCAGGCCGCGTGTTCCAGCCAACAAAGCGTCGGCCCGGTGGAGCAGAGATCGGGATGGTGATCGGTGAACCACTGCTGGAAAAACACCGAGCCGGCATAGCCGCCGTTGGCCAGCAAACCCGCCAGGCCGGGGTCCTTGACCGGCAGGATATCGGCAAACTGGGTGCAGTCCTTGGCCACCTTGTCGTTGTGGCGCCATTGCTGGTTATCCACATAGAGGCTCTTGAAGATCGGTTCGTGGCCTTTGAGCAGATGTTGCGGATCGCAGAGCAACATCGGACTGTCCGGCCGCAGGGCAAAGATCACCGCCGCGCGGCTGGCACCGGAAAAATGGGTCAGGCCATCGGTCAGCCCGTTGACGATATCACTGACGCAACGACGAACAAAGGAGTGCTGGCGCTGATCCCGCATGGCCAGGGCCGAGGGAAGAGGAGCGGGTTGGTGGATGGACATGGGTACGTTGCCGAAGTTGCTCTGTCTATGGTTGATCTTTCCACGCCGGGACGACGCTGTTGCTGCGCACCTGGCCTGACGGTGCAACGGCCACGGGCGAACTCCCTGAAAAATTACTTGGCCTGGGCCGCGTTCCCGCCTATCATGGCCGCTGTCTGCAGACGGCCGGGCGAGGTGACCGCACAGGGTTGCCCGTTCGATGTCATAATCCAGCCCTTGAACACGGTGCGACCATGGAAGAGCAATTGGCCCAAGAACTCGTCAAAATCATGAAAAAAGAGACCACCGCCCAATTCGAGGAGGCCTTTGAACGCGCCTTTGAACTGACCAAGGCCTATGCCAGCTCAGCCAATGCCCAGGCCTCGGCCATTCCCTTTGTCTTTGAAAAGGTGTTTGAGCTGTTCGTCACCGGCAACACCAAAAACTAGGCGACTGGGTTCAGGATATCAGCCGCCCAGGCTGGAACCTGGCGTCTGACCGGCCAGAAGCGACAGGTGGCGCTGCACGGCCTGCAAATCCTGCCAGGCTGCTTTTTTCATCGCCGGTTGCTCCAACAGCGAGCGGGGATGAAAACTGACCATGACCATGAGCGGCTGGCCAGAGCGATCGACAAAGCGTGAGGGGTGCAGCCGTCCCCGCACCCGCAGCAATGACACCTCCCGCCCCAGTGCCGCCCGCGCCGCCGCCGCGCCCATGGCGAGCACGATCCGCGGCTGCACCAGGGCAACCTCCCGCTGCAAATAGCCCTGGCAGGCCTGCTCACCCTGGGCCAGCTCCGCCTCGGCGCAGACGCATTTGCAGACGTTGGTGCGATAGACCGACTCCGGCCCCAAACCAATGGCCTGCATCATCTTCCACAGCAACGCATCCTCTTCCACGCCAAAGACGACCCCTTCCTCAGCCGCTGCATCGCCGCAACAATCACCGAGCACCAGCAACGGCGCGCCAAGCGGTCCCTGGCCGCAACGACGCACAACTTTCTCCTCTCCCAGGGAACAGAGGCGGCAGGCGTTGATCTCGCTGGTGAGCTTGTCCAGATGGTCATCGGCGGGCAATGACGGGGGCGCTGTCACTGGCGGGCGGACTACGGCAGGCCGTGGAGGCGGCGGGGCACCTGTCCTGGCCGGTGTGCCAGGGAGCGCAGGCCGGCGCGACTGGAGGAAATTGCGCAGCTCCGGGGTTGCCGGGTAGCAATCGATACCCATCTGCCGGTGCAGTTGCAGACAGGCGCGCAAGGCAACCGCCAGAGCAACGGCGCTGGCCTGATCGATTGACGGTTGTTGGGATTTGGTCACAGGATCAGTCGGCGCCATGCTGCCCTCGCCACCCGAGGAAGCCGGTCGCATTATTTCTTCTTTTTTGGGGGTTCAAACTCAAAGACCATCTCGTTTTTCTTGAGCAGGCCGTGCTTTTCCCTTGCCACCTGCTCCAGATAGGCGTTATCGGACTGTAACCGCTTGATATCGGCGGTCAGTTCGACATTACGCGCCTCCAGACGGCTGTTTTCCTCGGTTAACGAGCTGATTTCCCGCTGGAGTTTCAAGTAATGAAAAAAACCCCGGCCTGGGGCAAAGAGGATCCAGAGCAGAAAAAACAGGACCACCACGCTGCCCAGCAGCCACATCATCTTTTTATCCCGTTGCTCGTCTTCCTCTCGTTTACGCATCGTCCTTACACCTTGGTGGAACATGGATCACCGGCATACACACCGGCTGCAACAGGCCGCTCAATCCTTCATTGACCTGGCCGGGAGACAGCCTCTCGCCAACCAGTTTTCCGACAACCCCTGAGCTTCAGACAACCATGCCGCACAATACGCCCCGCTGCCTGGTCAGCGCCTGCCTCATCGGTCTGTGTACCCGTTACGATGGCCAGAGCAAGGGCAATGCCGACCGCCTGCGCCAACTGGCCGCCTACCACTGGAGCCCGATCTGCCCGGAACAACTCGGCGGGATGCCCACTCCACGCAGCCCCTGCCGGCTGGTCGACGGCGATGGCTACGACGTGCTTGACGGCACCGCCCGGGTGATTGATCAGCAGGGCATCGACCGCAGCACCGAATTTCTGCGCGGGGCGCAGATGGTGCTCGCCATCGCCCAATTGCAGCGAGTCGACTGCTGCATCCTCAAATCAGGCAGTCCCTCCTGCGGCCTGGCCCCCGTGATCGGCGTCACCGCTGCCTTGCTGCGGCGGCACGGCATCCCCGTCATCGCTGGTTGAAGCTGCGGCTTTTCGGCGGGGCAGCAGCCGGATGAGCAGGATGCCCGATTCGTAGAGCAGGTAGAGCGGCCCACCCATCAGGGCCATGTTGACCAGATCGGGTGTCGGCGTCAGTACGGCGGCGACGATGGCGATGATCAGTATGGCGTAGCGCCGAAAACGGGTAAAGGTGGCGGCCGAGGCCAAACCCACCTGGGCGCTGAAGACCATGAACACCGGCAACTGGAAGATCAGCCCAAAACCGAGCACAAACAGCAGCACAAAGTTGACAAAACCGCTAATGGAAATCACCGCCTTCAGGTCTTGGGACTGAAAGCTGAGTAAAAACTCGATACCGTAGGGCAGGGTCACCAGGTAACAGAAGAGGGTACCGCTGTAAAAGAGCACACAGGTGGCGACGACAAAACCGATCAGCCGCCGGCCAGTGACCTGGAAAGGCTTGCCCACCCCCTTCCACAGCACATACATGCACAGCGGCATGAGCACATAGAGGGCTCCGAAGAAGGCCAGCTTGACATGGGCGAGAAAGGGACCGGCCACCGAAAAAAAGTAGAGCTGTTCATCGAGATGGCGCTGAAAGACGGTCAACAGCCGGCCGGAGAGGAAAAACAGCCCCACCGTGGTGCCCAGCACTGCGCCGATCAGCATCTTCAGCGATTTGCGCAGTTCCAGCACGAAGAGGGCGAGGGATTTAAGCGGTGGGGTCATGGCCTCAAAAAAACGGAACAGATGGGGACAACGGCGACAAACTGCGGGAAAAAGTAGCAAAACAGACGGATAAAAGCAATTGAATACCCGTTGCGTTTCCAGGGACCGCGTGATAAAAGCGGTGGGAGTCGGCCTTAGGCCGCAACATCCTGGACTTGACCCACGCCCTCAACACCTTTCACAGACACCATCATGCTCGAATTACGCTTTGTCAGGGAAAACCTGGACCTGGTCCGCCGCAAGAGCCTGCTGCGCGGCGTTGACCCGCAACTCATCGACCGTTTCGCCGAGACCGACAACCGCCGCCTAGCTGCGCTGGCCGAGACCGAGGCCTTGAAAAACCAGCGCAACACTGTCTCTAAAACCATCGCTGGCCTGAAACAGGCAGGCAAAAACGACGAAGCCGAACCGATGATCGCCGAGATGCGCGCCGTCTCCGACCGCATCAAGGTCCTGGACAGCGACCTGGCCGCCATCGAGGAGGCGTTGCAGGAGATCATCCTCACCATCCCCAACCTCTGCGACGATTCGGTGCCCGAAGGGCGCAGCGAACAGGATAACATCGAGATCAAGCGTTGGGGCCAAATTCCGGAGTTTTCCTTTAACCCGCAAGCCCACTGGGATCTCGGCGAGCAACTCGGCATCCTCGATTTCGAGACCGCCGCCCGTCTGGCCGGGGCCCGCTTCGCCCTGCTCAAGGGCTTTGGCGCCAAGCTCTCCCGCGCCCTGATCAGCTTCTTTTTGGATCTGCACACCCAGCGCCACGGCTATACCGAGGTGTTGCCGCCGTTCATGGTCAACTCCAAGGCCATGACCGGCACCGGCCAACTGCCCAAATTCAAGGAGGATCTGTTCAAGCTCGAGGGCTGGGATCTGTGGCTGATCCCCACCGCCGAGGTGCCGGTGACCAACATCTTTGCCGGCGAGACGGTTGACGAGGCAGAGCTGCCCATCAAGTACACTGCCTATACGCCCTGCTTCCGCTCCGAGGCCGGCTCCTATGGCAAGGACACCCGTGGGCTCATCCGCCAGCACCAATTCGAGAAGGTGGAACTGGTCAAGTTTACCCGGCCCGAGGACTCGTGGAACGAGCTGGAATCGCTGCTCGCCGATGCCGAGGAGGCCCTGCAACTGCTGGAACTGCCCTACCGGGTTATCAGTCTCTGCGCCGGCGATCTTGGTTTCTCCTCGGCCAAGACCTACGACATCGAGGTGTGGCTGCCGGGGCAGAACAACTACCGCGAGATTTCCTCCTGCTCCAACTTCCTCGACTTCCAGGCACGGCGGGCCGGTATCCGCTATCGCCCCAAGGGTGAGAAAAAAAGCCGCCTGGTGCATACCCTCAACGGCTCTGGCCTGGCGGTAGGCCGCACCCTGCTGGCGGTGCTGGAGAATTACCAGCAGGCCGACGGCAGCATCAAAATCCCCAAGGTGCTGGAACCCTATTTCGAAACGCGGTTCTGATCACTGGGCCACCCCGGCCCAACCCTCAATCGAACCCACACCACATCGGCCGCAGCGCCCTCAAGCGCTGCGGCCAATTTTTTTTAGGCCCCCAGCCGCGCTGGTTTCTCCAGGGCCAGGGCAATTAAGCGATCAAGCAACTCGGCAAAGGGAATACCGGCCTCGGCCGCTGCCTGCGGCAGCAGACTGGTCGGCGTCATGCCGGGGATGGTGTTGGTCTCCAGCAAATAAAGTTCCTCGCCTTGCAGGATCATGTCAGTCCGGCTGTAGCCACGCAGTTGCAGGGCCTGGTGCGCCCGAACCGCATACTGCTGCGCCCGCTCCCGCACCCAGTCCTCCACCGGGGCTGGACAGATCTCCCTGGTGGCACCGGGTTGATACTTGGCCTCGTAATCAAAAAATTCGTACTGGGCGTTGGGGATAATCTCGATAAGCGGCAGCCCCACCGGTTGTTGGTTACCGAGCACGCCCACCGTCAGTTCGCGCCCCTTAATGTAGGCCTCGACCATGACCTCGTTATCGTGTTTGAGTGCCAGGCGCAGGGCTGCGGGCAGTTGCTCGGTCGTGCGCACGATCGACATGCCGATGGAGGAGCCCTGGCGTACCGGCTTCACCACGCAGGGCAGCCCCACCTCACCCAGGATGCGACCGGTGTCGGCGAGATCGCCCGGTTCCACCATCACCCAGGGGGCGACCGGCAGGCCGTGCAGTTTGTACATGGTCTTGGCGAGATTTTTATCCATGGCCAGGGCGCTGCCGAGTACGCCGGCGCCCTGGTAGGGAATGCCGAGCAGATCAAGAAACCCCTGGATGGTGCCGTCCTCGCCGTTGACACCGTGCAGCAGCAGAAAGGCCACATCGATGGAGCTGGCATCAGCCGCGATGCGTGCCAGATCGGTGGCGGGATCGTAACGCACCACCTCGTATTTCTCCGCATCGAGCGCCTTCTCCACCCCGGCTGCGCCGCGCAGCGAGACCTCGCGCTCATCAGAAGTGCCACCTGCTATCAATGCCAATCGTAATCGTGCCATACTCGACCTCCGAAATTCTTGGAAACGCGCTGCCCTGCCCAATGGGCGACATCCTACCATTACAACTCAGAAAAACAATGAAAAGCAGGCGCAATTCCCCAGGAAACAACCGCTGTGCTGTCCGTGGAAATCGCCTCAGAAAAAAGGCTGAGATTCAGCAATTTGATTTGACAACCCCCTAACGAACGGATAGGGTAGTTGGTTTTCAAACCCCACTCTTATTAATGGCCTCGGCCAACCACCAAAGGAAGTGATGCAATATGATCGAAGTAGATGTCAGAGGTGACCTTGAATACGCGATCAGGCAGCTGAAGAAAAAACTGCAGATCGATGGTATCAAACGCGAGCTGAAACGGCGTGAGTATTACGAGAAACCCAGCGTCAAGAAACGTCGCAAAGCTGCGGAAGCCCTGCGTAAACTTCGCAAATTCAACCGGATGAAAAATCGCGGTTGAATAAAAAAACCCCGGCCAACACCGGGGTTTTTTTTTGCTGTGCCTGAGATCTTGTCCCAGCCAACCGCTGCAAACGAACTGCTGCTCCGCTTCTTGCAGCACCTCACCATTCAACGACGTCTGGCGTTCAATACCGTGGCCGCCTACGGGGCTGATCTGCGCTCCTTCCTCCGTTTCCAACAGGGGGAGTTGAGCGAGGTACATGCCATAGAGATCCAGCAGTACTTCCAGCACTGCCACCACCGCCGCATCAGTACCCGCTCAAGCGCCCGTCGCTTGGCTGCCCTGCGTGCCTTTTTTCAATTTCTCGTGCAACAGCAGGCGATCAGTATCAATCCCCTGGCTGAAATCGACAGCCCCAAAATCGGCCAGAGCCTGCCCAAGGTCCTCAGTGTGGCTGAGGTGGAAACCCTGCTGCAGCGTCCCGTACCAGCCACCCCTCAGGCACTGCGCAACCACGCCATGCTCCACCTGCTCTACGCCTCCGGCTTGCGAGTTTCTGAACTGGTCAACCTGCCCATCACCAGCTGCAACCTCCCCACCGGCCATTTGCGTGTTCTCGGCAAGGGCAACAAGGAGCGGGTGGTGCCCTTTGCCGCCAATACCGGCATCATCCTCAGCGAGTACCTGGAACAGGTCCGGCCACTGCTGCTCAAGGGGCGATCAAGCCCGCAGTTGTTCTGCTCCAACCGGGGCAAGGCAATGAGCCGCCACCGTTTCTGGCAAATTATTCGCGCTGCCGCCCTCAAGGCCGGTATTACCAAGGCAATCAGCCCCCATGTGCTGCGCCACTCCTTTGCCACCCATCTTTTGGCCGGTGGCGCTGACCTCCGCTCGGTGCAGATGATGCTTGGCCACACCGATATCGCCACCACCCAAATCTACACCCACGTCGATAGCGACCGCCTCAAGACCATCCACCGCCGTTTTCATCCCCGCGGCTAAGAGAGCCTCACTCAGGCTAACATGCTGTTTTCACCGGCCTGTCTCAGCGGCAAGGACACGGTGAACACCGTGTTACCGGGAACAGAGCGCACCTCGATACGCCCGCCGTGAGCCCGAATGATGCCGTAGGAGACCGGTAAGCCGAGCCCGGTTCCCTCCACCGAAGACTTGGTGGTGAAAAACGGTTCAAAGATACGATCCTGATGCTCCTTTGCAATGCCGGCACCGGTATCGCTCACCTCGATGACCAGGAAGCCTGCCTCGACCCGAGTGGCGAGGCTGAGGACACCGCCACCGGTGGTCATGGCATCACTGGCGTTAATGATCAGATTGATGAAGACCTGCCGGATCTGATCCTCCACCGCATGCAGGCGCACTGCCTGCCGGGTGTAGTCAAACACGGTGCGAATCTGTTTTTTGGAGAGCAGGTTGTGGTGCAGGGCAAGGATCTCGTCGAGTACACGGTGCGGCTCGAAATCGGTCTTCCGGCCCGAGGAAGGCCGGTTAAACTGTTGCAGATCGCGGATGAGCTTGCGCATACGGTCACACTCGCTTTCCGCCAGAGCCAGCAAGCGACTGTCGTCTTCGTTCAAGCCCGGCCGCTGCTGTACGTCGCGCAGGGCAAAACGGATACCCAACAGCGGATTGCCGAACTCATGGGCAATGGAGGCTGCTAACTTCCCCATGGCCTCCATCTTTTGCGCATGGTGCAACTGGGCCAGCAACTGCTGCTCGCGACTGATATCGCGCCCCATGGCCACGACATTAGTCAACCGGCCTTGACGGTCATGAATGGGAAAAATGGCTGCATCCAGGGTTACTGTCCGCCCACTTTCCTCGATCCGGGTGAAGGAACCCACCCAGGTCTGTGCGCTGTGGACCTTGGCCCGCACCTCATCGAGACGCCCATCGAGGTGCAAATCAGGAAAGCAATCAAGGGCCAGTCGCCCGACCAGGCTCTCCCCCGGCCTACCCATGGCCGACTCGAACCCACGGTTGACAAACTCGATGATACCACCGGCATCGGTGATGAGGATCAGGGCCGGCGCCTGGCGGACAATATTGCCAAACAGCTGTTTTTCCTCTTCGAGTCGCTGCTGACGACTGATATCGGTGCAGAAAACAATGACACCGGCACACCGGTCGTGTTCGATGACCGGGTAACTGCGCAGCGTCACCGTTACCGTGGAGGCATCGGCTGTCTGCAACTCCACCTCATCGGCAAACAGCGGGCGACGCTCGGCGATGGTACGGCGAATCTGGTTGACCACCGTGTCGCCGCGCAGTGGTCCATCGGCCTCCTGACTGAGAAAGGACAACAGATCGTTGCCCAACAGCTCTTCGCCATTGCTCACCCGGCACAGCTCGCAGGTAGCCTGATTAATGAAAATGCACATCCCCTGGGCATCAACGCCAAAAATGGCCGACTCGGTGGCGTCGAGAAACAACCGCAACCGTTGCTCCTGCAACAGCAGTTCGCGATACGCCTGATGACCGCTGTGGCACAGGGCATTGAGGGCCACCGTCATGCGGTCTAGCTCATCGCCCGCGCCATGGGAGCGCTGCAACTGCAGCGGCAGCGGTGGCGGCTGATGGATATCGATCCGTTGAATGTAGTCGGCAAACTGTTCCAGGTGAGTGGTGATATTGGTGCGGAAATAAAAGAGGATGAATCCGGACACTAAAAAGGTCTTCAGGGTATTGGTGACAAGCAGGATAGCCACCCGCCGCAACAGGCGCTGATAGATACCCTCAAAAGAGGCGGCGACCTGCAACTGGCCAATCTCCTCCTGCCCGCCCCGTACCTGATGCATGAGAGGATAGGTAACGGTGAGACCGCTGTTGTGCAGTGGATGCCCCTTGGCCCAGTTCACCTGGCCATTCATCGCCACCGCAGCGTAGACGATATCCTCACGCTTGATCAACCCCTCCAGTTGCAGAGAGACCTGCAGGTCGTCGAGAATCCAGACGCTCTCCTCCAACGGCCGCAGACTAGTCTCGCGGATCGAAGCAAAAAAATCGTTGATATTACGAACATCCTGCCGAAAATCAAGATAGAGTTGCAACAGGGTGAAGCAGATGGCAATCAGGGAACTAAACAGGATCACGCGAAAGGTGAGCCGGTGGGCCAGACTGTTTTTTTTCCACGACATGGAGAGCGGCACCTTCATGGAATAGCCACGGTTTCTTTGCAACAACCAACAAATTCGCCTTCACGGCGAACATCCAGCAGCGGCAATGGCCGTCCCTGCTCGGCCAAAATAACGCGCAACGTGTTCACCTGGCCAAGCTGCCGCTCCGCCTCTACCTGCACCAACTGCGGCCGATTGTTGACCTCGCTGAGGTGTGCCAGCACCAGTGTTTGCAGTTCCCCGGGCAGCAGAAACCGGGCAAAGGCCAGGGCATCAGTGTTGGCCAGATGCCCGCGATTGGAAAGGACCCGCTGCTGGAGCGGCAAGGGATAAGGCCCCTGTCGCAGCAGTTCCACGTCGTGGTTGGCCTCCAGGATCAGCGTCTGGCAGGGACGCAGGTGATGGTGCATCAAGCGGGTGATAGTGCCGGTATCGGTGCAGTAACCCAGGCGCTGTTGACCGTCGCCGACCACAAATCCCACCGGATCAGCGCTGTCGTGGGAGAGTGCAAAGGGATGGATGTGCAGATCATTGATGATAAAGGATTCTCCGGTGCCGAACTCGCAGCACCGGGGCAATGTGCCGAGCTGTTGCTCACCGGCGCGGTAGGTGGCCCCGTTGGCGTAGATGGGTAGGCCCAGTCGCCGGGCCAGGACACCAACACCCTTGATATGATCGCCATGTTCATGGGTGATCACCAGGGCGGTGAGGGTGTCGGCAGCCACACCAATCGCGTGCAGTCGCGCCAGCAACTCCTTGCCGGAGAAGCCGTTATCGATCAACACCCGGGTCGAGCCGGACTGCACCAGGGTGCAGTTGCCCTTGCTGCCGCTGCCGAGGACGGAAAACTTCACACCGGCCTGTTGCCGCCGCCCTGCACGCCGGTATGGCCAAAGCCGCCGGCTCCACGCGTCGTGGTATCCAGTTGCGGGCGCAGATCCCACTGGGCACGCACCACCGGCGCCACCACCAGCTGCGCCACTCGGTCGCCGCGCTGGATGGTGGTGGCAGCAGCCCCCAAATTGATGAGCGCGATCTTGATTTCACCGCGATAGTCGGCATCGATGGTGCCCGGTGCGTTGATCACCGTGAGCCCAAACTTCACCGCCAGGCCGGAGCGCGGCCGCACCTGTATCTCATAGCCTGCGGGAATAGCCACCGCCAGATTGGTGGGGATTAGGCTGATGGCCCCAGGCGCCAAGACCAGGGGCTCACGCAGGGCAGCGCACACGTCCATCCCCGCAGCCAGTTCGGTTTCATAAGCGGGCAGGCTCAAGCCGGCGCAATTCTCGGCATCGATCCAGGTAACGGCTACGGATAGACTCTGCATATTGCACATCTTCTCGCTGGTTGTGCTGAAAAAAAAGCCGGTTCCCGTTTACACGGCAACCGGCTTTGGCGCTCAGAATTGGCGAACGCCAGCTTATTCCTCGCCTTCGGCCAGGGCGGCCTTACGACTGAGACGGATGCGGCCACGGTTATCAATGTCGATGACCTTGACTTTGATCACATCGCCCTCGCGTACCACGTCGGTGACGTTTTTGACGCGCTCGTTGGCCAGCTCGGAGATATGGACCATGCCGTCGGTGCCAGGAAAGATCTGCACAAAGGCGCCGAACTCCTTGATGGTGCGCACCTCGCCCTCATAGATCTTGCCGACCTCGGGCACGGCGGTGATCTGTTGAATGCGCTTGACCAGGGCATTGGCGGATTCATTGTTGTTGCTGAAGATCTTGATGGTACCATCGTCCTCGACATCGATCTTGGAGTCGAATTCGGTGGTCATCTCGCGGATCACCTTGCCGCCGGGGCCAATGATGTCGCGGATCTTGTCCGGATGGATCTTGATGGTGACATACTTGGGCGCATGCTCGGAGACCACGGCACGGGGCGAGCTGAGTGCCTCCTCCATCTTCTCCAGAATGTGGATGCGGCCTTTCTTGGCCTGGCCCAGGGCACGGGACATGATACCGCGATCAACGCCGTCGATCTTGATATCCATCTGCAAACCGGTGATGCCCTCGCGGGTACCGACCACCTTGAAGTCCATGTCTCCCAGGTGATCTTCGTCACCGAGAATATCGGTGAGCACCACCACCTGCTCGCCCTCCTTGATCAGACCCATGGCGACACCGGAAACCGGGGATTGCACCGGGACACCGGCATCCATCAGCGCCAGGCTACCGCCGCAGACGGTGGCCATGGAGGAGGAGCCGTTGGATTCCAACACCTCGGAGACCACGCGCAGGGTGTAGGGGAAGGTGTCGCCCGCCGGCAGCACCGCCTCGATGCCACGGCGCGCCAAGGTGCCATGTCCGATATCGCGACGGCTCGGTCCGCGCAGCGGCCGCACCTCACCAACACAGAAAGGCGGAAAGTTGTAATGGAGCATGAAGCGGCGATAGACATCACCCCCCAGCCCTTCGAGGTGCTGCTCGTCGCGCTCACTGCCCAGGGTGGCAATGACCAGGGCCTGGGTCTCGCCACGGGTGAACAGGGCCGAACCATGGGCTCGCGGCAGGATCCCGACCTCGCAGGAGATCGGCCGTACATCCTCAAAGGAGCGTCCATCAAGGCGCATGCCCTTGTTGACGATGCGATCACGCATCACCTTTTTCTTGTAGCTGCTGAGCAAATCGGCCACTGCCGGACCATCCTGGGGTGCATCCACGGTCAGTTGCGCCACTACCTCTTTTTTGAGTTGGCTGTAACGCTCGGAGCGGGCCATCTTCTCAGCGGTATTGACCACCGCTTCCATGCCACTGGCAGCGACGGCTTCGACCTTGTCACGCAGGGCCACATTGATTTCTTTAGCCTGCACCACCCGTTTGGTCTTGCCGGCCTCTTCGCGCAGCTTGATCTGCATGTCGATCAGGGGCTGCATACCGGCATGGGCAAAGAAGATCGCCTCCAGCACCGTATCCTCGGGCATCTCGCTGGCCCGTCCCTCGACCATGACCACCGCGTTACGGGTACCGGCGACCACCAGATTGATCTGCGATTTTTCCAACTGGTTACGGCTGGGATTGAGCACATACTGCCCATCGATATAACCAACGCGGGCAGCACCCACCGGCTCGACAAAGGGCACATCGGAGATGAGCAGCGCGGCGGAGGCACCGTTCATGGCCAACACATCGGGATCATATTCCATATCCGCCGAGAACACGGTGGCGATCAGCTGCGTTTCGCTGGAATAGCCATCGGCAAAGAGCGGTCGCAGCGGCCGATCGATCAGGCGGCAGGTGAGCACCTCCTTTTCACTGGGACGGCCGATTTCACGGCGGAAATAGCTGCCGGGGATACGACCTGCGGCATACATCCGCTCCTGATATTCGATGGTCAGGGGCAAAAAGCCCACATCTTTGGGCTCGGAATCGGCCACCACGGTCACCAGCACCTTGGTATCACCGCAGGACACCATCACCGAACCACTGGCCTGCTTGGCCATTTTCCCGGTTTCCAGGGCGATAACGCGCCCGCCTATTTCTGTTGAAACTGTTTTAATCATGCATACTCCTGTTCCGGATGCTCCGGAATGTGCGTTTGGGGGGGACGATGCCACCGGCGCAGCTTAAATTCGTCACAAAGGCACAAAGGATGCAGCGACAACCACATCCCTTATCATTCTCTCTGTGTCCTTTGTGTCTTTATGACTGTCGCGCTGCCGCGCGGGCACATCGTGGAAGGGGGTGGGGGCGGAGGCCGAAAGCCACCGCCCCGAACGACGAACTACACGAAATTACTTACGGATACCAAGCTGCTGAATGAGGGTGCGGTACTTGGTGATGTCTTTCTTGGCCAGATATTTGAGCAGATTACGGCGTTGGCCGACCAGCTTCAGCAGACCACGGCGGGAATGGTGATCCTTGGCGTGGGTTTTGAAGTGCTCGGTCAGATAGAGGATGCGGTCGGTGAGCAGCGCGATCTGCACCTCGCAGGAACCGGTATCCCCTTCATGGGTCTTGTACTGCTCGATAATTTCTTTTTTCTTGTCGGTTGTCTGTGCCATAATGGTCCTTCTTTGTCCTTCTGCTACCAGAAAAGCATTTCCCTCAGCCTTTACTGGAGTCTGGATGGGGTGTTCCTGATTCCGCATCAGAGGGACGATGCGGGGGAACGGTTTGTTCTTCTATACCCGACGGCTGCAAAGCGTGGCAAGCACAATCCGCTGCCTGGGCATGACGGGTAAGCATATCTTCAACGCTCAAACGGGCGTTTATCAGCAAATCCCGCCCTTGTTCACCGAGTAACTGCTCACCGGATAGAGCATCATCGACACCCAGTTTGCCGCTGCCGGTCCGACGCAGGCCGATGAGATGGGCACCGCAACCCAGGCTTTTTCCGATGGCAGCGGCCAGCACCCGTACATAGGTGCCCCGACTGCACTGCACCTCGATGTCCAGTTGCTGGGTGGCTGCATCGTAGCCGGTGCTCTGCAGACTGAGGATATCGATGGGCTTGGCAGCCTTCTCGATCATCACCCCCTGGCGGGCATAGGCATAGAGCGGTTTGCCCTGGTGCTTGGCGGCGGAAAAAGGGGGAGGCGCTTGCATCTGCGGGCCACGGTGCTGCTCAAGACAGGCCTCGATCATCGCCGCACTCAGCGCGGGCACCTCGCTGGTGGCGATCACCTCGCCCTCGGGGTCCTGGGTGGAGGTTTCCACACCCAGTTGCAGTCGGGCGCGATAAAGCTTGTGCCCGACCATGAACTGCTCGATACAACGGGTGGCGGCGCGGCCGACACAGATGATCAGCAGGCCGGTGGCAAAGGGATCCAGGGTGCCGGCATGGCCGACCTTTTTGATTCCTAGCAGTCGCCGCACCCGACGCACGATGAAAAAAGAACTGTATCCAGCCGGTTTGTCGACCAGAAACACCCCTTCATGCCATCCAAGCTCTTCCAGCGCCTTGCCCTGTGCCGTTGGACTACTCAGGACTGCACCTCAGGCCGCAGCAGTTCAACCAGCAGATCCCGCACGCTGTCGATACTCTGGCCACGAAAACGGCAACCACCGGCATTCCGATGACCGCCACCGCCAAAACGGGCGGCGATCTGCGCCACATCGCACTGACCTTTGGCCCGCAGGCTGACGGAGATGTGATCGGGTTCGATTTCTTTGAGGAATATCGCCACCCGCACCGTACCCACCGCCCTGGGAAAATTGATGAAATACTCGGTATCGGCCATGGTGGTGAAGGTACGCTCAAGCATCTTGCTCGTCACCCGAATAACGGCGATACGATCACGCTCGTGCATCTCCAGGGTGGCCAGCACCTCCTGCATCAATCGCAACCGGCCGAGGGTGTAGTTGTCGTAGAGGTGGTTGGCAATAACCTCGGGGCGGACACCGCGACGAACAAGATCTCCGGCCACGGTAAAGGTATGGCTGCTGGTGGATTCGTAACGGAAGGAACCGGTATCGGTGTTGATCGCCGCAAAGAGGCACTCAGCGGCGCGGGGGGAGATATCGGCGTTCAAAGCGACGGCCAGATCATAAATCATCTCGCCGGTGGAGGAGCGATGCGGTTCGATCCAGGCCGCGTCGCCAAAGCCGTCATTGCCTTTGTGATGATCGATGACCATCAACGGACGTAGACTGCTCAGTTCCTCATGATGGCGGCCAAGCCGATGTACATCGCCGCAGTCGAGACAGAGCACCAACAGCTCATTACCGGCCTGGGCGGCAAACTGGCGTACCTGGGCGATATCGGTCTGTGCTTGCCCGCAACCAGGCAAAAACCGATACAGATGCGAGACAGTCTCCTCGAGGTAGCGCAACACCTGCTTGCCCATGCCTTCGAGGATGTCAGCCAGCCCCAGCAGTGAGCCCAGAGCGTCGCCATCGGGATTGGAGTGGGTGGCGAGAATGATCTGACTCTTTGCCAGAATGGCCTGACGAATGGCTGTTTCAGGGCTGCTCATCGCTGCGATCCCTTTCGATCTGTCGAAACAAAGCCTCGATGCGGTCGGCCTCTTCATTGCTGCTATCGAAATAGAAAAACAATTCCGGCGTGTACCGCAGATTGAGCATCTTGGCGATGTGGCTGCGAAAAAAACCCTTGGCCCGTTGCATCCCCTTGAGGGCGGGAGCGCTTTTGCCACCGGGCGGCAGGGTGAAATAGACCTTGGCTTGCTTCAAATCCGGCGTCACCAGCACCCGGGAGATCGACACCGTGTTCAGGCGTGGATCAGCGGCCTGTTGCAGCAGCAGCATGGTCAACTCATTCTTGATCGCCTCGCCCACGCGCATGGGGCGAGAGGATTCGGGGCGGCCGAGTCCGGGAAGCTTAAAATCAAATTCCTGGGGCATAAGAAAGGCTTAGAGCGTAGCCTCCACCTCGTCGAGGACAAATGCCTCCAGGTTGTCACCAATTTTGAGATCGTTGAAGTGCTCAACGCCGATGCCGCATTCAAAACCGGTCAACACCTCTTTGACATCGTCTTTGAATCGGCGCAACGAAGAGATACGGGCGGTATAGACCACGACGCCCTCGCGCAGCACCCGCACCCGGGCATTGCGTTCAACCTTGCCGGCAATCACCGAGCAACCAGCGATGGTTCCGATCTTGGGTACCTGGAAGGTTTCGCGCACCTCGGCAGTACCGATGACACGTTCCTCGAAGGTCGGTTCCAGCATGCCCTTCATCGCCTTTTCGATATCTTCCAGGGCGTGATAGATGACGTCGTACGAACGCACATCCACGCCCTCGCGCTCGGCCAGTTCCTTGACCTTCACCGTGGGCCGCACATTGAAGCCGATGATGATAGCATCGGAGGCTGCGGCTAGATGGATATCGTTCTCGGTGATCGAACCGGTGCCTTCATGCAGCGAACGCACCCGGATATTCTTGGTGGAGAGGTTTTCCGCTGCCTGACCGAAGGCCTGCAAGGTACCCTGCACATCGGCACGCAGGATGACGCGCAACTCCTTCATCTCCTGCTCGGCCATCTTCTCAAAGAGGTTATCCAGCGACACCTTGGAGGCCGAGGCCAACTCGGTTTCGCGGGCCTTGAGCTGGCGGGCATTCGACACGTTTCGCGCCATTTTCTCGTCGGTGAGCACCACGAACTCGTCACCGGCCTGAGGCACGCCGGAGAGTCCCTGCACCTCAACGGGAATGGAAGGACCGGCCTCCTGCACTTGCTCACCGCGTTCATTGGTCAGCGAACGCACCTTACCGCTGTAGATACCGGCCACGAAATGATCGCCGGGCCGCAGGGTTCCCTCCTGCACCAGAACGGTGGCCACCGGGCCACGCCCCTTGTGCAACTGAGCCTCGATGACCGTACCTTTGGCCTTACGGGTGGCGTCGGCACGCAACTCCAGAATCTCGGCCTGCAACTGCACCGCTTCAAGCAGCTCCTCGATACCGAAACCTTTTTTCGCCGATGTCTCGCAGAAGATAGTGGTGCCACCCCATGCCTCAGGGATGAGACCAAAATCGGCGAGTTCGCGTTTGACGCGGTCCGGATCAGCGTTATCCTTGTCGATCTTATTGACCGCGACGACGATGGGTACCTCCGCTGCCTTGGAGTGGGCGATGGCCTCCTTGGTCTGATCCATGACACCGTCATCGGCAGCGACCACCAGCACCACGATGTCAGTCACCTTGGCACCGCGTGACCGCATCTCGGTGAAGGCCGCATGGCCGGGAGTATCGACAAAGGTCAGATCGCCGGAAGGCGCCTGCACATGGTAAGCACCGATATGCTGGGTGATACCGCCTGCCTCGCCGGCGGCAACGTCGGTCTTGCGGATGGCGTCGAGGATGGAGGTCTTGCCGTGGTCGACATGACCCATGACCGTGACCACCGGCGGACGGGGCTGGGCCTCGCCGCCCATCTCCACCTCTTGCTCCTGTTGCGCCTCAAGCACGAGTTCCTCGGTCATTGCCTGCTCAACCTCATACCCGAAATCCGAAGACACCAGGGCTGCGGTTTCCACATCCAGGGCCTGATTCAGGGTCGCCAGCACGCCAAGGCGCATCAGAGCCGCGATGACCTCGCTGGCTTTGACGCCCATGCGCTTGGCCAGCTCACCAACGCTGATGGTGGCAACCACCTTGATACGGCGCTTGATGGCCTTGGTCTCGGCCACCTGGCCTTGGTCAAGCTGATCCCGGCGGTTGTCTTTCTTTTTCTTGCCCTTGCGTGGACGGAGAAATTCGACTTCGCCATCAGGACCAATGAAATCGACCCGACCTTTGCCCCCTTTCTTAGCACCCTTGGCGCCTTTTCTGTTGCTATCATCTTCCTCGCTGTGGATGGTCACCACACGCTTGGATTTTTTCTTCCCCTTGGCATCGGGGCGGGCCGCATCATCCTTGGGGGGCGCGGGCACGCTCTCGATATCGCCGGGAAGTGGACGGGCTGCTCGGGGCGGTCGTTTTCCACCTGTTGGGGTGGCCTGACGCACTGGCCGCTTTTCCGGAACCGGAATCACCACGCGGCCAACGATCTTGGCCAAGGATTTACTCTTCTTCACCTCTTCTTCGGGAGGAGCCGCCACCACAGCACTCGCCACCGGCGGTTCGGCAGCTACGGCAACGACTTCGGCATCCTGGGATGGTGCAGGCGAGGGGTCTGGTTGTTGCGGCGCGACACTTCCAGCCTCCACGGTCGCGACAGCAACAGCTTCGCTCGCGGCTTCAACCGTGTCGTTGGGCACCGGCAGCTCTGGTTCAGTGGCAGGAGGAGCGGACACCGGCTCAACCGGCTCAGGCGCTTGGGCCTGGGTGGCTTCCTGCTCCTGGGCACGGAGGCGTTCCTGCAGGGCCTGCACCTCGGCTTCCAGGGCTATGGCCTCCGCCTCTTCCTGGCGTTTGGCAGCCTCTTCCTTGTCGGCCTTGGAGCGTCGACGAACCACCGTTGTTGTTTTGACGGCAGGGTTCTCAGATCGGTTCTTGAGTTCGATGCGCCCTTCCTCTACCCCACGGGTAGAGTCTCCTTTCAATTTCTTTCGAATTTCCGCTGCCATATCTTCGTCTACACTTGAACTATGACTCGCACTGGGGTAAGCCCATAGCGATTAACTTGTCGGCCGGTTCCTTGCTCTTAAGCCCTGCTTCCTTAGCAAGATCCTCAATACGCACCTTACTCATCCAACGCTTTCTTTCACCCATCCGCCGCCGCGACGCCGTTCAGGCCAGCCTGAGGGCTTTCCTGATTTTTTTGGTCATGCGGGCCCGGCACTCCTGCTGAGCACAGCAATACAACCCCTTGCCGGGCAGCTGCTTCCCCTGATCCTCGACCAGGGCTCCCGCAGCGACGCCCAGCCGGACCAACGTCGATTGCGGTCCTTTGCGACCACACCCGCGACAGGTGCGCTCAGGCACATGCCCGCGCCGCATCACTCCTGCTCGCCGGTCGCCTGCTCGTCGCCCAATTCCGTCGGGGCCTGCTGTTCCTCGGCCTCAGCGTCGTCAATGTTGGCCCCAGCCGCACGGGCTGCCTGCACCAAGGCCTCGGCCTTTGCCTCATCAACCCGAATCAGACTCATCACCTGCTCCACGCTGGCGGTGGCCAGGGCAGCTGCCGAAGTGATGCCAGCGGCAAAGAGGCGATCCGCCTGGCTTTCATCGACGCCATCCACCTCGACCAAACTGCGGTAGGTGGGGTTTTCCAGGTTGGCATAGCGCTGCTCGCTCTTGACATCGATCTTCCAGCCAAGCAACCGTGAGGCCAACCGTACATTCTGCCCCTGTCGGCCAATGGCCAGGGACAACTGATCGTCGGGCACCACCACAGTCAGCGCCTTACGGTCGTCATCGACAATAACCATCGAAACCTCGGCCGGCGCCAAGGCGTTGTAGGCGTACTTGGCCGGGTCCGGACTCCAGGGCACGATATCGATGCGCTCGCCTTGCAGCTCCTGCACCACATTCTGCACACGCGAACCCTTGAGGCCGACGCAGGCGCCCACCGGATCGACATCCGATTCGATGGAAGAGACGGCGATCTTGGCACGGAATCCCGGCTCGCGGCTGGCTCCCATGATTTTGACGATGCCCTCGGCGATCTCCGGCACCTCCATCTCAAAGAGCTTGACCAGAAATTCGTTGCAGGTGCGGCTGAGGATCAACTGCGCATCCCGAAATCGCCCCTCTCGGGTGTCCCGACGGACCTCCAGCAGATAGGCGCGGATGCGGTCGCCCTGTTTATAGGAGCGTTTGGGGATCTGGCCGTCACGCGGCAAAATGGCGTCGGTGCGACCGAGATTGATGATCATATCGCCACGCTCGAAGCGCTGAACAATACCGTTGACAATACCACCCTCGCGGTCACGATACATCTCGTAGATGACATCGCGTTCGGCATCACGCATGCGGTGGATAATGACCTGTTTGGCCGACTGCGCGGCAATACGGCCAAGATCGGCAATGGTATCCATCTTTTCGCCAAGGTCGTCGTCGAGCTCGGCGTCGGGATCAAGCCGGCGGGCATCCTCCAGGGAAATCTCGGTTTCTTCGTCGTACACCTCATCGACCACGGTGCGGTACTGGAAGACCTCGACTTCGCCCAGATCCTCGCTGAACTGCACCTCGATCTCGCGGCGATTGCCGTATTTTTTCCGCACTGCGGAACGGACCGCCTCCTCGATGGCGTCAATCAACAGGGCGCGATCGATCCCCTTGTCCCGGCAAATCTGATCGACAATACGTTTTAAATTTTCTACTCCAACCATGATGTACTCCAGCGCAGGCGCTGCTCTCCGTTGTTACCGCCGCCCAATCTGTGCGGGCCTTTCAGCTTCGGCCGTTTCGGATTTACAGCGTCAACCGTGCCTTTGATATATTTTCCAAATCGATACGGACCTCTCCCGCCTCCATTGCAAGAAGGATAGCGTCCCCGTCCAGGCCAAGCAGGGTGCCAATGAGCACCCGCTCACCGTTCTCCAGGGGTTCCCGTAGCTTGATGCGTACCAACCGCTCGACAAAACGGGTAAAATCGGTCTTTTTTTTCAACGGCCGTTCCAGGCCGGGCGAAGATACTTCCAGGTGATAGGCGTGAGCGATCAGATCTTCGACCTCCAGGTAGGCACTGATCTCTCGGCTGACATCGGCACAGTCGTCAATGGTGACGCCACCTTCCTTATCGATGAATAATCGCAGCACCCAGCCGTGTCCTTCGCGCCGAAACTGCACTTCCACCAATTCCATCCCCATCTCCTGAACAAGGGGATCGGCAAAGCCCTGGATGGCGGTCAACAATCGATCAGTGGTCTCTTCCAATGCTATACGTTCCGTTCCTGTTCGTGTGCGGGGGATAACGCGCCCATTTTTTTTGTATGGGCGGGACGATTTTCGGGAATAGGCAATAAAAAAAGCGGGCAGAGCCCACTTTCACGAAACCGGTGCTACCGGTGGCCGATCCCGCTGGAACCAGAGGAATCAGCCGGCATAAACCGGGTCCACTTCGCCATGGAGCGGGCAACGGGGTTCGAACCCGCGACCCCAAGCTTGGGAAGCTTGTGCTCTGCCAACTGAGCTACACCCGCTCGCCTGATCCCTAGGAAGTTCACTAAAATAGAGCATCAACGAGCAAATGTCAAGAAACAAGCACGAATGCACCAACCTTTTTCCCGCGACAGGGGGTGTGACAAATTGCCGTCTTTCCGCACATTGTCGGTTTGCCGACTCAAGAGCTTGCAATCACCACCAAGACGGGGTGAAATCGGTATGGTTTACTGGTTTAACTACCGGGATTATGAGGGTATACTGAACGTCATGGAAATCATCACCACCCACATCGGCGCCGATTTCGATAGCCTGGCGGCCATGGTTGCCGCTAAACGGCTCTATCCTGCAGCCGAACTGGTCTTTCCCGGCTCCCAGGAAAAAAGCGTGCGCGACTACCTGGCCCAGGAATTCGGCAATCTCTATTCCTTCAAAAAGGCCAAACACCTCGACCTCACTCGGGTCAGCAAGCTGATCGTGGTCGATACTCGCCAACTTGACCGCCTGGGTCCCCTGGCCACCTGTGCCGAGAATCCGCAGGTGGCGCTGCATCTCTACGACCACCACCCCACTAGCGCCGCTGATTTGACCGGTGTGGTCGAGGAGATCCGCCTACTGGGCTCCACCACCACCCTCTTTGTGCAGCTCTTCCAGGAACGCAACATCGTGCCAACACCGCATGAGGCCACCCTGATGGCCCTGGGCATTTACGAGGATACCGGCAGCTTTCTCCACTCCTCCACCTGTCCCGAGGACCTCAGCGCTGCGGCTTGGCTGCTGCGCCACGGTGCCAACCTCGACGTCGTCACCCAGTTCGTCTCCCGTGAGCTCTCCTCCGAGCAGATCAGCCTCATTGGCCGCCTGCGCGATCAGGCCCAAACCTATGTCATCCGTGGGGTGACGGTGGTGATCAGCACTCTGACTGAAGAAGCCTATATCGACGACTTTGCCGTGGTGGTGCAACGGCTGATGGTGCTGGAAAACATCGACGTGCTCTTTGCCCTGATCAGCATGGGCGAGCGTACCTATCTCATCGCTCGCAGCCGCATTCCGGAAATCAATGTTGGCGCCGTGGCCCGCGAATTCGGTGGTGGCGGCCACGCCTCGGCCGCCTCGGCCACGGTGCGCGAGTTGACCCTGGCCGAGGCCGAGGAACGACTGGTCGGCCTGCTCCATGACCACATTCGCCCCAAGGCGATTGCCGCCGAGATGATGAGCGCCCCGGTGATCACTGTTACCCCGGAGGTCTCAATTGCCCAGGCCAACCGGCTGATGACTCGCTATAACGTCACCGTGCTGCCGGTGGTGCGCGAAAATGGTGGCCAGGAGAGTGGCCCCACCCCACGGGGTTTGCTCGGCATGATTTCGCGCATGGTGGCGGAAAAGGCCATCTTCCACCAGCTGGGCAGCCTGCCGGTGGCGGATTACATGACCAGCGATATCGCCACTCTGCCGGAGAGTGCCACCCTGGGCGATGTGCAAAAACTGATTGTGGAAAACCGCCAGCGGTTGATTCCGGTGCTGCGAGGGGAGGTGGTGGTGGGCGTCATCACCCGCACCGACCTGATTGCTCTTTTAGTCAACGATCCCGGCCACCTGCCCAGCGAACTGCTGCGTGCCGACGAACGCCCCTCAGTGGAGCGTACCCGCAATCTCGGCGGCGTCATGGCGCAGGTGTTACCGCGTGAAACCATCGTGCTGCTGCGGGAAATCGGTGAGGCCGCAGCCGCGCTGGGCTGCAATGCCTATGTGGCCGGTGGTTTTGTGCGCGATCTTTTGCTGCACGTCAAGAACACCGATATCGACATCGTCATCGAGGGTGACGGCATCGACTTTGCCAGGCATCTGGCCGACAAACACCGGGGAATTGTCCATCCCCACGAGAAATTTGGCACCGCCACCGTCGTCTTTCCCGACCAGACCCGCATCGATGTGGCCACCGCTCGCCTGGAATACTACGATTATCCGGCGGCCAAGCCCACGGTGGAGCTCAGTTCGATCAAACTCGATCTTTATCGGCGCGATTTCACCATCAACGCCATGGCCATCCACCTCAACCCGGAACGCTTCGGCGCCCTGGTTGACTATTTCAACTGCCAGAACGATCTCAAAGAGCGGCGCATCCATGTGCTGCACAATCTCAGCTTCGTGGAAGATCCTACCCGCATCTTCCGGGCGATTCGCTTCGAAGGCCGCCTTGATTTCACCATCACCCGCCACACCGAAAAGCTGATCAAAAATGCGGTGCAGATGTATCTCTTTGACCGCTGTGAGGAACCGCGCTTCTTCCACGAACTGAAGCTGATCCTCGACGAGGATGATCCACTGCCGGCCCTGAAACGGATGGCCGCCTTCAAACTCTTTCCCTTTCTCTGGCCGGATCTGCGTCCCAACCTTAAGATCGATCGCCGCTTTCTTCACCTGCTCACCCAGGCCAACCAGGCCATCGCCTGGTTCCGCCTACTCTATTTGCCCGAGCCGGTGGAAACCTGGATGGTCTATCTACTGGCCATCCTCAGCCGCTCGCGCACCAAGGAGCTGATCAGCTTCTGCAACCGTTTTGCGCTGACACCCAAGCAGCGCCGCAAACTGATCCAGCAGAAAACCGAGGTCGAAAAAATCGCCCAGGCGATGCACCAGCGCGCCTCTCTCAAACCCAGCGAGATCTACTGGCTGCTCAGCGACCTACAACCCGAGGGCTGGCTTCACCTGATGACCATGGCCCGCAAACGCTACATCCAACAGGCGGTGTCGCTGTTCGTCACCGGGCTGCGTAAGGTGCGGCCCCTGGTGAGCGGTGAAGAACTCAAGGGACTTGGCTACGTTCCTGGTCCGCAGTTCCGCGCCATGCTTAACCATCTCATTGAGCGGCAGCTGGATGGCGAGATCACCAGCCAACAACAGGCTATTGACTTCATCCGCAAGAGCTACCCCATCCTTCCCCGCAGCCAGCAATAACGCACCTCTCTTTTTGCTCGCTTTTGCGCGGATTGAGCTTATGATCTTCCCACTAACGCTCTGCCTTTACGGCCCACCTTTCCCTTGTTTATTGAGGCATTTTTCCTGTGATTGACTTTGATTTCAACAGCTTCATGCGCCAACTGATTATCCAGGCACCGCCGCTGCTCTTTGCCCTCACCGTCCATGAACTGGCGCACGGCTATGTGGCCTGGCGTCTGGGCGATCCCACGGCCAAGAACGAGGGCCGCCTGACGCTCAACCCGCTCAAGCACCTCGATCCGCTCGGGGTACTCGCCTTCATCATCATGAAAATCGGCTGGGCCAAGCCGGTGCCGGTCAATCCCTGGTATTTTCGCAATCCCCGCCAGGACATGCTCAAGGTGGCCCTGGCTGGTCCGGCCGCCAACGTGGCCCTGGCCATTGGCAGCGCGGCCCTGGCTCACCTCTTTGTCCACTTCCGCTTCCTGCCCTTTGCCTTTCTGCAACCACTGGTGGCGATGCTGGCGGCGAGTGTGTGGATCAACATCATGTTGGCGGTGTTCAACTGCATTCCCATCCCGCCGCTGGATGGCTCCAAAGTGTTGATGGGCCTGTTGCCCGCCGAGAGCGCCCGCAGCTTTGCCAAACTCGAACCCTACGGTTTTTTCATCCTGCTGGCCCTATTCTACACCGGCATCATCAGCCAAGTGATCATGCCCATCATCCGTTTTTCCAATTCCCTGCTGCTGGGATAAAAAAAGCCCGGCCAAGGCCGGGCTTTTTTATGAGCAATGGTGGCGCGCTGGTCACTACATCTTGTAGGTGAAACCAACAGTGACGAGGTGGGCTGAAGCATCCTCGATGGTGCCTTCGATAATGCCGTTGCTGACCGTGCGACTCTCCTTGTCGTCGTACAGATAGGCAACACCCATCTCCATATTGTCGTTGATCTTATAGCGGACGCCCACGGAATAGAGCAAGGCATCGGAATCCGGCAGTTCAAAGCCGAGATTTTCCGATGGCGCAGGATTCTCGTCAATGGCAAACCCGGCCATAAGGATGAAATTATTTTTCATATCGTAGGTCAAGCTGAGCCGCCAGGCATCCGTATCCTGCCATTCCCGTGGTTTGGCCGTATCAAAGGCCGCCGCTAAGATAGGATTGGTAAAGGTGGTGGGATAGCTGAAATCGAGCTGTTCATAATCCGACCAGTAGGTCCGGTCGTATTCCAACTCCACCGTCAACTGATCAAAAAAAGTGTAGGAAACCGCCAGCGCCAACACAGCGGGCAGCGGGATCTCCACGGCCGTGTCACCCACATAGGTATTGGGAGGATACGCCAAGCTCGTTGACAGGTTGGCATCCCCTTCAATGCCCAGCTCGACCTCCGAGCGATAGGTCACCGCGATATTCATCTCTTTAACCGGGCGGTAGCTCAGGGCCAGATTGTACCCGGCTTCCAGCGCATCACCCTCCATGTCCCTGGTAGCGGTGGCAAGCGGCGAAAGACTGACAACGCCATCGCTTTTCACCTTGCCATCGACATATACTCCCCGAACGCCAGCACCAAGGGAAAATTGCTCATTAAAGGCGTAGGAAACAGTTGGATTCAGCTCAAAAATTTTCAGCGAAAATTCTTCGGCAAAGGTCTTGGGGTAGGGTTCCTCCCACCGTTTGGACAACCCGCCCGGTGCCGTCATGGATACACCGAAGCGGAAATTATTGTAACTGGGCGAGACGGCGAAAAAAGTCGGCATGAAGAAATTTTCACTGACTGCATCGCCACTATATGCGGCGTTGCGGGAGTCGTTGTAATTGATCGAACCCAGATGAATCCAGGTGGCATCGGCCTCCAGGGTCCAGCGGTTCTCCTGCCAGGACATATTGGCCGGGTTGTAATAGGCGGCATCGGCGCTGGGTGTATAGGCCACATAGCTGCCGGCGCGGGCGGTCGAGTTGAGCGACTGCTCCGGAATGCGGTAGCCCGAGGCCAGGGCCGGCCCGGCGGTGGCCAGCAGGATCAACCCCGTGGTTGCCAGTGTTTTGTTCATGTTCTCCCCCTTGTGGTTAGTGATGATGTCGTGTAGCTGCCCTACACGTGGATGTTATCGGCAGAATAAAGATAGCGTTTGATCTTGTGGGTGGCGGTTTTGACGAAGGGCTCGCGCCGCTCCAGCACCCGCGACAAACGCGAGGAGTTGGAGAGTTGCTCGTTGAGGCTGGTGCGCATCTCCTCCAAAAGACCAGCAATGTACTGGTGGCGCTGAGTGCGGCTCTGGCCGGCGGTCTTGCCGTCGATGAATTCGTAGTCCGGATAGACCCAGGCCTCCAGCATGCCGCGATTCTCCACCACCAGCGATTCGACCACAAAGGGAAAGGCATTGACCTTGTGTTCGATGGCCTCGGGGTAAATGTTTTCGCCGTTGGAGAGCACGATCACCGACTTAGAACGCCCCTTGATGTGCAAATTGCCGACACTGTCGATCAGACCGAGATCGCCGGTGCGCAACCAGCCGTCCTCGGTGAACGTTTCCTTGGTGGCCTCGGGATCGTTGCGATAGCCCTGCATGACATTTTGTCCTTGGGCCTGGATTTCACCGATACCGGTCTCTGGATGGGGATCGCCGATGCGAATCTTGACATTGGGTACGGGCTTACCAGTAGAACCGGGAGCGACGGTGGTATCGCCATGGGGACCGCCGGCTAACAGTGGCGCGGCCTCGGTGAGACCGTAACCGACGATGAAGGGAAATCCGGCATCACGCAGAAAAAGCTCGACCTCCGGATTGAGTGCAGCACCGCCGATGCCCATTACTTCCAGGTTGTTGCCGAAAAAAGCCGTCAATTTAGCGCCGATCTTACGGTAGATCATGCGGCGACTGAGGCTGAAACGGCAGAAAAAGCTGAGCATCTTGCTCTTCTCCACTGCCGGCGCCACGCGCTTTTTGTAGATCTTTTCAATAATCAGTGGCACCACCAGCATCACCTGCGGTTTTTCCCGGTCGCAGATGCGTTGCAGCACCGCCGGCGTTGGCGTCTTACCGGCATACACGATGCGGCAGCCCTTCAACAAAGGCAGCAGAAAACCCACCGTGAATTCATAGGTGTGAGAAATGGGCAACACCGAGAGAAACACCCAACCCGGAGGAATCTTTTCGATGACACCGCTGGCGGATTGCGCATTGGCGCAGAGGTTAGCGTGGCTGAGCATCACCGCCTTGGAAAATCCGGAGGTGCCGGAGGTATAGAGGATAGCGGCCAGAGAATCTTTGTCCACCGGGGCGAACTCAAGCAGCTCATCGCGGGCCTGATCACCGAATTCAGCCAAGGCCTCCGCGAGGAAATCGCTATAGGTCTGCACTTGGATCAGGCCGGTATCGTCGCGGTAATCGTCCAGAGTGATGACGTGCTTGAGCTGTTGCTTGCAGTCGTAGATCTTCTCCATCTGCCGTTGGGTGAGGAAGACGAAATCGCAGCGCATCTCACCAAGAATGTGATGCACATCCGCCTCGGGCAGATCAGGAAAGATGGGCACCGTGGCCGCACCGAGCCGTACCGCCGCCAGATAGACCGTACCCCAATTGTGGGAATTTTCACCTAACAGGGCGACGCGATCACCGGCTTTGACCCCGTGTTTGCGCAGCAGAGCGGCCAGGGCGAGGATGCGCTCGTGAAAGGCCTTGTAGGTGAGCGGCTCCTCCATGGCCATGCCGATAGCCGGGTACTGGCGGAATTTGCGGCAACTGATGTCCACCAGATCATTGAGCGTCAGCGGGTTTTCCTGGATGGCCGGCAGATGGGCGGCGATCTTCAAGGTATCGTGTTCCTCTTCCGCCTGTCCTTGTTTGTGGTCCACTGTTGCTAGCTGCGCCTGCATACTCCCTCCCCTTGCTTTGCTCCTGTGGTTATGTATAGCAGGGCTGTTTACCACAACAAAGATTGACTTTCAAAGAAAACGGGCAATATGCTTGACAGGCCGGCAAAGGAAATATTAAAGTCGCAAAATTTTATCCACTTATCATTACTGAACTTTTTTATCCTCATGCATCGAACCCTCGTTTTACTGCTGGCCCTGCTCTGCCCATTGCTGCTCCTTCAGCCGGCAGTTCAGGCACAAACGGGCACTGTCGCCACCACTAAGCCCAAGGCTTCTGTCTCGACCAAGGCGGCGGTGAAAACCAGCTCCAAGAGTACGACAAACCTCCAGAGTAAAACTGCTGCTCCCCCTGCCAAAACGGTTTCCAAAGCTGCCAACGCTGTAAAAACGGCGCCAAAGAACACCGCAGCCAAGGCGAGCACGAACCTGAACAAGCAGACATCCAGCCCTGCTGGCACACCTATAGCGGTCAAAAAACGCTCCGCAACCAGCGCAAAGCAGACCAAGACGAATCGCAACAGCCGCAGCCGCACCCGAACGGTGGCCGCAGCCGCTGCGGCAAACCCCATTGGCAGCGCAGTACTCGACATCGACAAACAGATCAGCGCCCGCAGCGCAATGATTCTGGACGCGGCCAGCGGCGAGACCATCTTTGCCAAAATGCCGGACAACCCCCGTCAGCCGGCCTCGACCATCAAGATCGTCACCGCCATGATCGCCATCGAATCACTGCAAAACGATGACATCGTCGAAGTTAGCCGCCATGCTGCGGAGATGCCGAGCTCAAAAATCTACCTGCAAACCGATAAAACCTACCGCGCTGACGACCTGATCAGCGCCGTGCTTCTGGAATCGGCCAATGACGCCGCCGTGGCCCTGGGCGAGAAAATCGCTGGCAGCGAAGAGAAATTTGCCAATCTGATGACCATCTCCGCCCGCATGTGGGGAGCGCAGAGTACCGAATGCCGCACGGCTTCCGGCCTGACGGCCGTTGGTCAGCAGTCCACGGCCCGCGACCTGGCCAACCTGTTTCGTTTTGCCATGCAGCACGAACCCTTTGCCGCGCGGATGAAAGAAAAATACATCCGCACCTCCTACGGCAAAAACCTGCGCAATCACAACAAGGCCCTGTGGAAAATCGACGGGGCCGTGGGCGGCAAAACCGGCTACACCGTGGCAGCGCGCCAGACCTATGTCGGCATGTTCAGCCGTGAAGGCCGCTCTATTGTAGTGGCCATCATGGGCAGTGAATCCATGTGGGCTGATCTGGCGAAGCTGGTGGACTACGGATTCCGCAAGCTGCCCGCGGAGACGACCGCCGGCAACAACAGCTGAACCTCTCCGTCCACCATGTCCATAAAAAAAGGCCTGCACGAATGCAGGCCTTTTTTTATGAATCTATACTACTCAACAGGGTCTATTCCGAACCTATCTGCTTACGCACCAAGTTGAGCAGCACCTCGCGTTTGAAAGGCTTTTCTAGGGTGGCAATGTCGCCCAGGTAACCGGCCATGGTCAAATACCGCTCCGCCTTGATGGCACCACCACCGGAGATGGCCAGTATTTTCAACTCCGGATAGTCACGAATCAGCTCCATAATAAATTTGAGCCCGTCCTTGACCGGCATGATCATATCCGTAATCACCAGGTCAAAGGCGTGCCGGCCAACCAGAGCCAAACCCTCCTCCCCGTTTTCTGCGGTATGAACCGTGTACCCCTCCAGTTCCAGCATCTGGGTGAGCATGGTGCGAATCTGCGCTTCGTCGTCGACCACCAATATCCGTTTCACGGATGCCTGTCTCCCCTTGTCGTTGTCACACTTCTATGGAATCATTTGCCAATCCTACTAGGGAGCACCGCGTCATTCAACAGCTTTTTGCCAATGCCTATGCTTTTTCACGACGGCACAAGCGACCGAAACCACCAGGAATGGTGCCAGACGACCAAAAGGCGCGCCCCTGTTTGAAGTCAACAAACCATTGCCCGCCGGGTTTTCGCACCCCATCGACGAAGACAAAGGGCTGTTCATCGGAAAAACATGGGTGCAGATATTGATCCTGCGACCCTTTATCGCGCTCCAGCAAAGAGAGCGCCTCTGCCATGGTCGGTAGGCGCCAGTCGTGGTGGCCGGCAAACCCCTGTTCATTGAGCTGCGCAATCGCCCTGCGCATGGAACGATGGCTCATGATATCAAGCCCGCCACGCTGCCACATCAGACCGGTGATTGCGTCCGTGACGGTGAGACCGTCGCCGTTATCCATAAATTCGTTGCCAAAATCACCCTGACCATTGCGTTCCTGGTCGGCAAAGTTGTAAGTGCTCACCAGGGAAACCACATCCTCCTCCGCCAGTTCCGCCGGCTGATTGGGAAGCAAAACTCGCCCCGTCACCGCCACCGTCGAGCTTCGACGGGAAAGACCCGTTTCCCCGAGACCGTTGTGGCCCTCAGGGGCATCCAGGGGCACAACCTTGGAATCGTCGTCCGTGTCCACGACATTAGCCAGTAACCACTGCCGGAGTTGTTCATTGATGGGGTGCGTACGCTCAAACAAAGCCACTTTACCCTGGTCACGCACACACTGGCGAACCATCTCCGGTGGGGCCAAAATCTCAGCCACCACTCGGGCATGCTTGATGCCGCGTTCCATCAGACAGAGTTTGGGCTCTTCATCCCAGGCATCGATGAAGAAATAATAGATGCGCTCACGGTTGTTGCGCACCCGTTCCTTGCCTCCCCAGCTTTCATAGGTGCCGAAGGTGTATTCGGGGGTCATCTCCCAGTCAATTGCCGGAATCCCTGAAATCATTAATTTGTTGAACAGTCCCATACACACCTCCGTAACGATTTATTTGTTCACAGCACCCGCCTTCTTCGCTCTCACACGAACGACGTGGGCTGTCCCGTGCACTCCCGTTTTTCGATTGACCCTTTTGTTTTTTTGAGTTTGTGTGCCCTTACCAAGCATGATTCGAGTGTGCTGCCCATTACTATAATGATAATGGTTACTATTTCAAGATGAAAACAACTTTTATCGCACAATCGGGAACACCGCTCCCGCTGGGGGCCAGTCGCACACCGCAAGGAATTAATTTTTCGATTTTTTCACGACACGCCCAGGCCGTGACCTTGGTGGTTACCTTGGATGAACGCAAGCAGCGGCAGTGGGAATTCCCGCTCGATCCCCGCTACCATAAAACCGGTGATATCTGGCATATTCTGCTGGGTGGGGCACCAGCGCACCTGCGCTACGGTTACCGAATCGATGGTCCGTGGGACCCCGAGCATTCAGGCCATGCCTTCGACGCCCGCACCATCCTCCTTGATCCCTATGCCCGTGAAATCCATTCGCCGGACTGGGGTCGAGAACGCAGTTGCCTGGGCAGCGAACCCTGTTGCCTGGTGGAGAGTGAGGCGTATGACTGGGAAGGGGATCGACCGCTTAACACGCCACTCAAAGATTCGATCATCTACGAGCTGCATGTGCGGGGATTCACCAGGCATCCTTCCTCGCAGGTGACGCATCCGGGCAGCTTTCACGGCATTATCGAAAAAATCGATTACCTCAAAGGTTTGGGCATCACCGCCGTTGAGCTGATGCCGGTGACCGAGTTCAACGAAAACGAGCCCATTTTTGTCAATCCCGAGACCGGGCAACGGCTGAAAAATTTCTGGGGATATAGCCCGCTCTCCTTTTTCGCCCCAAAGTGCAGTTACAGCAGCAGTCTGGAGGCGCCTCTCCGCGAATTCCGCGACATGGTCAAGGCCCTGCACCGGGCCGGTATCGAGGTTATCCTCGATATCGTCTACAACCACACCGCCGAGGGCGGCGCCGATGGCCCCACCACCAGCTTTCGTGGCATCGACAACACCATCTACTATCTGCTCGATCCCTGGACGCGCAGCTACCTCAACTATTCCGGCTGCGGCAATACCTGCAACTGCAACCATCCCATCGTCCGCACCCTGATCATGGATGCCCTGCGTTGGTGGGTCATGGAGATGCATGTCGACGGCTTCCGCTTCGACTTGGCCTCGATTCTGGGCCGCGATGCCCAGGGCCAGGTGTTGGCCAACCCGCCGGTGGTGGAGATGATTGCCGAGGACCCCATCCTCGCCGACACCAAGATCATTGCCGAAGCCTGGGACGCCGCCGGCCTCTACCAGGTGGGCAGCTTTTCACCGCACCCGCGCTGGGCGGAGTGGAATGGCCGTTTCCGCGACGATGTCCGCGCCTTCTGCTGCGGCCGTCCGGGCATGGTGCCAGCCCTGGCCACCCGCATCGCCGGCAGCTCGGATCTCTACCAGGCCAACGGCCGCAGCCCGAGCAACTCGATCAACTTCATCACCAGTCACGACGGCTTCACCCTGGCCGACCTGGTCAGTTACAACGAGAAACACAACCTGGCAAACGGCGAAAACAACCGCGACGGCGACAATAACAACACCAGCTGGAACAGTGGCATCGAAGGCCCGACCACCGACAAAGACATCCTGGCACTACGCGCCCGGCGTCTGCGTACCATGGCCACCATCCTCATGCTCTCCCAGGGCGTGCCCATGCTGGTTGCTGGCGATGAATTCGGCCGCAGCCAGCAGGGCAATAACAATGCCTGGTGCCAGGACAACGCCATCAGCTGGGTCGACTGGTCGCTGGCGATGAGCAACGCACAGCAACTGCGTTTTTTCCGCCGCCTGATTGCCCTGCGCAAAGCGCATCCCATCTTCAGACGCGAGGATTTCTTTCTCCACGAACCGGGACACAGCCTGGAAATCACCTGGCAGAGCTTGCATCCAGGTGAACAGGACTGGTCCCATGAATGCCGCAATCTGGCCTTCCTGCTCAACGGTGCTTCACTTGAACCCGAGGATGACGATTTTTTCATCATGCTCAACGGCCATCCCGAACACTCGGCCACCTTCACTGTTCCTGCCCTGAGCCGCAACCGTTGCTGGGTACGCATTATCGACACCGGCAGAGCCGAACCACGGGACTTCGTTGACCCTGACCGGGCCAATACAGTAGAGTGCGGCTCTGGTGTTGTTGTCGCCACTATGGGCTGCGTGGTTTTGCAGTCGCAACCTGCGAGGTAAGTTATGATAACCCTGCTGATGCTGGGCGATTCTTTGGTGGAATGGGGTGATTGGCGTAAACATCTGCCCGAGGTGGCCGTGGTTAATCGCGGCATAGCCGGCGAGATGACCGAAGAACTCTCGGTGCGGCTGATGGATGAAATCGAGGCCTGCCCCAACCCGGATGCGGTACTGTTGCAGTCCGGCACCAACAATCTGTTGATGGGCTACATGATCTTTCCCGCCATCTATATCACCATGTTGCAGCGTTTGCGGCTCTGCTACCCCGGCTTGCCGCTGATTGTCAACTCGCTGATGCCCATGCCCATCGTCGCTACGCACGATCTGCAAGAGGTCAACCGGGCCCTGGCCGACGCAGCAGCCGCCACCGAGAACTGCCATTTCCTCGATACCGTCGGCCCTTTTCAGGAACGCTGCCTGCCGATCACCCAGCCCGGCTTCCTCAACGACCAGGTACATCTCAGCACCCGTGGCTATCAGGTCTGGGCGGCAACGATCAAAGGTTTGCTGGCAGAGCTTTTTCCCGGCCAAGTGGCCGGTTGACAGAACCGCGCCATCTTCTTACAAACTAACACTGCATTGTCGCCGGAGTGCCGAAGCCGGCAACAGCAGATTGATTATCACATTTAGCCTAATTTCCGGAGAATACACTATGTCGTTTTTTCGCAAATACGTTGTACAGGCAGCCTTGACTATCTCTTTGATCTCCCCGCCGTTGGTTCTGGCGGAGACAGCACCGCCCGCTGCACCTGCGCCAACCCGTTCCCAGGCCCCCCTGGATGGCGTTGCGCTGCAAGGCAAGATCATTGAGACCATGAACAGCAACGGCTACACCTATTTATTGCTGGAGGCCAAGCAGGGCAAGGTATGGGTGGCGATTCCAGAGACGACCGTCAAGGTTGGGCAGGAGGTCAACTGTGCACCGGGCCTGACCATGAACAATTTCACCTCCAAAACCCTCAACCGCAACTTTGAAGCGATCATCTTCTCACCAGGGCTGGACAAGGCCGAGCCCGCTGCCAATGCAGAGGCCAAGAGCGGTGAAGCGCCTAAGACTGCGGACAACGGCAGCTTCAGCGCTGCAATCCAGGCTGAGCAACAAGGCGGTGCTGCACCGGCCGCAGCCATGGGGCCCTCGACTGGCAGCGCCGGTGCGGTGGTACCTTCCAGCGATGTCAACGTCAACAAGGCCAGCGGAGCTGGTAGCTATTCCGTGGGCGAGTGTTTTGAGCAGGGCAAAGCCTTGCAGGGAAAAACAGTGCGGGTACGCGGCAAGGTGATGAAGATCTCGCGCATGATCATGGGCAAGAACTGGATCCATCTCCAGGACGGCACCGGCAACCCCTTGAAAAACCAGCATGATTTGGTCATTACCAGCACCGAGGATCCGGGCGAAAACGCCATCGTCACCATCGAGGGTACCCTCAATTTTGAACGCGACTTCGGTGCCGGCTATAAGTACGAGGTCATTGTCGAGGACGCGAAAATAGAGAAGTGATGCGCACCAAAATTCACCCCGCTGAAATCGGCTTTGATTTTGACGGGGTCATCGCTGATACCGTTGAGGCCTTTATTCGTATTGCCTGCGAGCAGTATGATCACTGCGGCATCCAGCCCTCGGATATCACCGATTTTCTCGTCGAACGCTGCCTGGAGATGGATGCCGGCCTGGCTGAATCCATCTTCCTGCAGATCCTTGAGGATTCCGTCGGCACCGGTCTTTTGCCCATGCCCGGTGCCGTCGAGGTGTTGGGGGAACTGAGCAACCAGGCCCAGGTGACCATCGTCACTGCTCGCCCCCAGGCCGAACCGGTGCATCACTGGTTACAGACGGTTTTTTCGCCATCGGTATACCGCCGCATGCAGGTGGTGGCCATGGGTGATCATGACGACAAGGTCCGTCATATTCGCCACCTGGGTCTCACCGCCTTTGTCGATGACCGTGCCGAAACCTGCCTGCAGATGCACCAGGCCGGCATTCAGGCCCTCGTTTTTGCCCAACCCTGGAATCAGCACCGCCACAGCAGCCTTCCCTCGGTGCAAAGCTGGCAGGAGATCCGCCACCTCTGCCTTTCTCCCTGAAGTCCCTGAAGGAGTCCTCCATGCAATGCCCGAACTGCGGCACCACGGTGCCGGTGTATCGCAACCCTGCCCCCACTGTGGACATAATCATCGAAACCGAGGGCGGCATCGTGCTCATCGAGCGCAAGAATCCCCCCTTTGGCTGGGCCATTCCCGGCGGCTTTGTCGATTACGGTGAATGTTTCGAGGATGCGGCCCGACGCGAGGCCAAGGAGGAGACTGGGCTGACGGTGCAGCTTCAGCGCCAGTTGCTCACCTATTCCGATCCCAAGCGGGATGCGCGCCAGCACACCGCCTCGACGGTGTTCATCGCCACGGCTACGGGGCGGCCGGTAGCGGCCGACGATGCCCAGAAAGCGGACATCTTCTTTGCACACAACCTACCGACGCTGGTCTTTGACCACGCCCGCATCCTGCATGATTATTTCACCTTCAAAGCCACCGGCCAACTGCCGGCACTGGCCTAACGCGTATTTTTTTTGACGGGTTTGATTTGCAGGCTGCCCAGATGCAGGGCAGAAGTGGAGGCATCCGGTGCCGGAACGGGTGGCGCCGGTACTAAAGGTTCGACGACCACGGGCGGGGGCTCGGGTGCCGGTGGTGGCGGCGTAACAGGGGCAACAGCCGTTTCCACGGGCTGCAAGGGTTGAATGATGATGGTGCTGGTTGCTGCTGGTGAGGGCGGAGTGGCGGGCTTATGCCACAATAAGAAAGCGAAGACCAAAGCCCCCGCCACCAAACCACTGGCAGCAAGCAACTTCCAGCCGGGGAAAAAGGATCGCCCTTGCACCTGCTGTGCGGATGCCGGGGCGTCAGGAGGCGCGGCAGACGGCTCAATCTGCACTGCATCCGGTGCGACGCGCTCGCTCTCCGCTGCCATGGTTGCGGCTGGCGCCACCTCAACCAGCGTTTCTGGCTCGGCAACCGGCGGTTTGTGTAAGCGCGCCGCCAGTGCCTCGGCTCCGGCCAGGGCCTGCCGTTCCTCGGCCACCCCGGGCACATCCACGGCAATGGCCTCGATCTGGTTGTATACAAGCCCAGCCTGGTGGTGGTCCCCCTGGGCCACCAGGGCCTGGGCCTGACGCCGTAACGGTTCCACCTGGGCCAGGGCCTCATCCAACTCCCGGGCCAACACTTGCCGGCTCCCTACACCCAAGCCATCACCTAAACGACGGCAGAGGAAACGGGCCTCAAACAACCGCTTTTCGGCGATCCGCCCCTGAATCAGGGCCAGGGCGTAGTCCTGATCGTGTTCACTCGGAAAATCCTGGTCAGCAACCATAGGGTCCCTTCATTAAACGATTACAAGAGCGTTTTCAGCACCAGGTACGTCACAAGCCCTGCGCCCGCAGAGCCGTACAGCAGCAGTCAGGGCAGGCAGTCACCGCCTGAGCGCCGCACCATCACCACCAGGGTGGCGATGGCGGCCAGCACGGCGACGCCGATCATCAGCATCTCCTTCATACACCCTTCCCCGGGAATTGTCCATCATCCCCTGATCTTGGCATCCTTACGCTTGCGCAGACGAATGGCCTTGGGCGTCACCTCGACCAGTTCGTCATCGTTGATGTAGGATATGCAGTCCTCCAGGCTCATGTCAACCGGCGGGGTGAGGATGACCGCCTCATCGGAGCCCGAGGCACGCATGTTGGTGAGCTTTTTCCCCTTGGCCGGATTGACGATCAGATCCGCCGGCCGGCAGTGCTCGCCGATGATCATGCCCGGATAGGTATCGATACCCGGCCCGAGGAAGAGTTTGCCGCGCTCCTGCAGGTTGAACAGGGCATAGGCCACGGTGGTGCAGGGCTCCTTGACGATCATCACGCCATTGGTACGGTTCTGGATCTCGCCGGCAAAGGCACCCCACTCGGCAAAGATGTAATTCATCACGCCCATGCCACGGGTATCGGTCATGAACACCGAACGGTAGCCGAGCAGGCCACGGGTGGGCACACGGAACTTCATCCGCGTCATCTCTTTTTCCACCACCATGTCGGTCATCACGCCCTTGAGTTTGCCGAGCTTCTCGATGACCACGCCCTGGAACTGTTCATCCACATCTACCGACAACTCCTCGTAGGGCTCCATCAACTGGCCGTCGATCTCGCGCATGATCACCTGCGGCCGTGTCACCTGGAACTCGTACTCCTCGCGACGCATCTTCTCAATGAGGATGGAGAGATGCAGCTCGCCACGGCCGGAGACCCGATAGCCGACCGCATCGGTGAGCACTTCGACACGCAGGGCCACATCGGAGAGCGTCTCCCGGGAAAGTCGTTCTTCGAGATGGCGGGAGGTGACGAATTTGCCGTCCTGGCCAGCAAAGGGCGAGTCGTTGGGAATGAAGTTCATCGAGATGGTGGGTGGGTCGATCTCGATCAGCGGCAATGGCTGGGGATTGGCCGGATCGGTGAAGGTGACGCCGACGGTGACATCCTCCATGCCGGCCACGGCGATGATATCGCCTACCGAGGCGCTGTCCACCGGCACCTTGGTGGAGCCGTTGAAGCCGAAAATCTTGTTGATCTTCACCGGGCCGATCGAGCCATCACGGCGGGCTACCACTAGCGGCGTGCGCAGATCGAGACTGCCGTTGACGATCTTGCCGATGCCCAGCCGCCCCATGTAGGGTGAATAGTCGATGGTATTAACCTGCAACTGCAAGGGTGCATCGGCACTGCCCGAGGGCGGCGGCACATGCTTGATGATCATCTCCGAGACCGCCTGCATGCCAGTCTCCGGGGTGACCGGATCATCAGCCTCTTGCAGGGCGTAACCGGCCTTGGCCGAGGCATAGACCACTGGGAAATCAAGGACATCATCCGGGGCATCAAGACGATCCAAAAGGCCAAAGACCTGATCGACAACCCAGTCGCATCGAGCAGCGGGCTTGTCGATCTTGTTGATCACCACCAGAATCGGCAGGCCAGCGGCCAGGGCCTTCTTGACCACAAAAAAGGTCTGCGGCATCGGGCCTTCCTGGGCATCGACCAGGAGCACGGCGCCGTCGGCCATGCGCAACACCCGCTCCACCTGGCCACCGAAGTCGGCATGGCCGGGGGTGTCGATGATGTTGATCTGATAGTCGCCAAAGGTGTAGGAACCGTTCTTCGAGGCGATGGTGATGCCGCGCTCCCGCTCCAGATCCATCGAATCCATCAGCCGCTCCGCCACCTGCTGGTTTTCGCGGAACATACCGCTGTGGCGAAACAACTGGTCAACCAGGGTGGTCTTGCCGTGGTCAACGTGGGCAATAATAGCGACATTGCGTATAAACTGCTGATCCATACTGCTCCCGCCCCGTGCTGGGGGCTTTATCTCGTCAGAATAAAAAAGAAAATCCCGTGAACCACGGGATATTGAAGACATCGAGGTGTGCTTCAGAAAAAGACCGGCCTATTCCACAAGGTGCACCGGGCTTCATTCATAGAAGGTAAAACTGTTACTTTTAACCGAGGAAGAACAAAAAGACAAGGAGATTGATGGGGCCGCCGTGGCGGGAAGGCAAATTGTAACCAAACTATAACAGTGACCAGAGGGGCTGTGTCGAATAATGCATGGAACCCGCCATTGGGCGGCTGAGGATTTAGAGGAGAAAAAAATGAAACCGGACATATCAATGATTGCAAGCTCTCCAGGATTTCAGGGGCATCATGCTCATTATCTTAATGATTTTTCGATTGACTTACACTGGAATCACCTGGCAAGCTTCTGCTGCTTTCCTGATCAATCAGGTGAGATTGCGTCTAGTGATGACCTGCAACAGCATTAAAAGATGTAAAAGCACCAATCAAGACTGCATACCCCCAAGGCTTCAAGGTTTCAAGGTTTCAAGGTTTTCCGGAAGCAAACATGCACAGCGACAACCTTCCACTTTAAATACCATGAAAATTATAAGAAAAATTGAGATTTTCAATATCAAACCCATCAAATGAAAAAATTACCTACTTGAAGAGGTGACCAATGCAACTATTAACAGATTCTGCGACTATCTATATTGACGGCGGCAATATTAAAGAAAAATATTCACTTTACAAAGCAAGCTCCGCCGAAAAACACAAATCCTCTGATGATACAACCCTGAAGACTGCCCTCATCCAAGCCCTGTGTGCCAAAATTGATAAAAACAAGACGCATCAGGGAGATGGAGTCTATAGATTCAAGATTAATGAGGGAAAAGGTTACTTAGTTTACTTAAAGCCCGCAAATGCAAAAATCCCAAATTCCGCTTGCATTTTTCACTATCACTGGAACTATACTCTTGATATGCCTTTGGTAATCCAGCCTTCAGACGTGTGAGTTACCGTGGCTCTGCGACAGAGAGCGAGAAGGACGGCACAGTTGCCCTAAAGTTCATTCCGAACACCTCATATCCTCACCAACCGGCAAACACTGCCCGCCGAGTGGCGGCGGAGCGGCAGAGCACGGGGATGCGTTCATCGACGTAATCGATCACCCGGGCGCGCTTGCCCTCGGCCGGGCGCATGATCCGCCCCACCACCTGTAACAGGCGCCCCTCGAACTTGATCGGCGTGGCCAGGACCAGGGTGGACAGGCCGGGACAGTCGAAGCCTTCACCGATAAGCTGTAGGGTGGACACCAGCACCTGCACCCGATTTTCCTGCACTTCCGAAACGATACGCGCCCGCTCCTCGGCGGCGGTGCGACCGGTGAGGACAGCCACCTGGACACCGCTTTTGCCCAGTAAATCCGCCAGTGTCTCGCAGTGGCCGACCCGGTCCGAGACCACCAGGATGGTGCCCTCATGGCCCGGTGCCAGCAGTTGGCAAATATCTGCAACAATGCGCCGGTTGCGCGGTCGATCCTCGGCCAGGGCCTTGAGCAACCGGCTGTATTCCCCCTGATAGCCAAAGCAAAATTCAGTCACCCGCTGTTCCAGCTCCGGCCGCACCACGGCGCCGCTGGCTGCCAGCATTCGGCCATCCACCTGGTGGACACGATCGCCCATGGCCATGTAGATCAAGCGGGTCATGCCATCCTCACGGCGGAAGGCGGTTGCGGAGAGGCCCAGCATAAAGCGGCAATCAAAGGCGGACACCACCTCGGTGAACAGGCTGGCAGGAACGCGGTGACATTCATCGACCACGATTTGACCAAATTGGCTCGGCAACTCATACAGGTGTCTCTTGGCAGTATTGACGATGGCCACGGTCAGTGGCTGGATGTTAAACCGGCCATCACCGGCCAGACCGCAACCAAGGCCCAGAAACTGCTCGATGCGTTCCTGCCATTGGTACATCAACTCCTTGGAATGAACGATAATCAGGGTGGGCTGGCGACGCGCGGCAATGATGGCCAGGGCCATGATGGTTTTGCCGGAGCCGGTGCCGGCCTCCAGCACGCCAAAGGAATGGGCCAGCACCGCAGTCACCGCCAGCTGCTGGTAAGGGCGCAGCTCGCCGGTAAAGGCCACCTCTATCTCCGGCAATTGCCGGCGTTGATCATCAATGACCGGACTCATCCCCAGGTGCTGCCGGCACAGCAACACCGCCTGGTTGCCGAAACCACGGGGAAAGATCAGCGCATCGCCCTCTTCCCGATAAAAAAGTAATTGCGGCTTGAGCTGCTTACCGATCCAACGGCCAAACTGCTTGGCAGCCTGGTACTTAGGATTGTCAATGGTCAGCGCGGCGCGCAATGCCGCCCGTAGCACCGGTGCAGCACCGCAAAGCACGCACTCGTTGCTCACCCGCAGCAGCGGCGGGGCACCGTTGACAGCGGCTGCACTCATTGGCAGCCCTCACCAAATCCTGCGCTGCTTTTGCATGCGCTCACCTTGACAGAGCAATGAAAATAGAGCATTTTAGTGTGTTTGCCTCGGCAGCCCCTCATTTTTTTTTTCAAGACCGGCCGCCCGATACCCTGTTCTCTGTTGGCGTTGCCCGCCTTTTCAACGTTTTCCCAGCGCGGCACGCTGTTCGCTCCCACCATTTTCTCTTTTCGTGCCATGCTCAAGAATAAAGCCATTCTTTTTGTCGGTATACTGCTGCTCGCGCTACCGCTTGTGGCCGCCCTGCCAGCAACTTCTCACGCCAAACCCGGTCGCAACATCGTGCTCACCCTGCCGGCGGAAACAGTACTCGCCTCCCTGCAAAAGGCGCTGCCGCTGGATATCCCCTCACAGAGCCGTCAGTTACAGGGCGATATCATCGTCGAATCCCTCGATTCCCTTTCCATTGCCGACACCGCCATCACTGTGCGAGGTGTGCTCTCCGGCCGCAATCTGGTGGTAACCACCCAGCTGGCCGGGCAGCCGATCCAGCTCCGCCTCGGCGAGGTCCGGCTTCCGGTTACCTGCACCCTGCAAACCCGCTTCGACGCCGCCCGCCGGCAACTCTATGTCACCCCTAACTTCAACAACGCCGGCAACGGCAGCGATGATCTCGCCCCCCTGCTCGGCGCCCTGGCCGGTCATGAGTATCTGGTCGATCTTGATGCCCTGGAGACGATGAACATTCGCGTCGGCAGCAAGACCATTCCGGTGGCTATGGATCCGGTGCATATCGGCGGCGCCAACAATGCCCTTGTTTTTCAGATGATGCCGCGCGTCGGCAATCCACGATAATTCCGCAACACAACGAGGTGGACCATGCCTGATAATTGTTTGTTTTGCAAAATAATTCGCGGCGAGATTCCCGCAGCCAAACTCTATGAGGACGACGACATCCTCGCCTTTCGCGACATCGCCCCCCAGGCACCCACCCATTTTCTGGTCATCCCCAAAAAACATCTCAACGGGCCAGCGGCAGTGGCTGCGGAGGACGAGCAGGTGGTGGGAAAAATGATGCGGGTGGGCAGTGAAATCGCCCAGAAAGAAGGAATTCCGCATTTTCGGGTGGTGTTCAACAACGGTTCACAGGCCGGGCAGACGGTGTTTCACCTGCACATGCACATTCTTGGCGGCCGCAACATGAACTGGCCTCCAGGCTGAGCGGTCTGTTCACCGCGTCCTGCGCTCAGGGACGGCCGAAAAGATCCTCCATCAACTCGGCCAGGCTCTGCACGGAGTACGGTTTTTGCACCCGGCCCTGAAAACCGTATTTGGCGGGCTCCTGCATCACCGGGTCCAGGGGATCGCCGCTGGAGACGAAGATGCGCGCCTGGGGATCAACGGCGAGTATCTGCCGGGCCATTTCCAGGCCCCCCATCCCCGCGTCCACTCGCAGATCGGTGATCACCATGGCATAGGTCTCGTCCCGCTCTAGGGCTTGGGTGTAGCGAGCCAGGCCCTCCTCGCCATTGACGGCCAGATCGCAGCCAAAGCCCAGGTACTGCATCATACCGGCCACCACTTCGCGAATCACCTCTTCATCATCCATCACCAGGATGCGACCGCGTGACGGCGGAGGCGCCGGCTCGGCCGTGTTGGCCGCTGTCATTCCCGGTGCCGTTCCCTCTTCCACCAGCACCAACTCGGCGAGCCCGCGTTGCAATGCTTCCAGTTCCGTTGCCGCCAAATCGCCCTGTTCCTGCTTAGCCACCTCAAAAAGATGCTGCGCCCTGGTGGCCCAACCAGTAAAGCCGCATTGCAGCAGGGTGCCTTTGAGGGTATGCGCGGCCAGTCCTAACTCCTGATACTCCTGCCGTCGCAAAGCCTCCTCGCTGTTCGCCAGTAACCTGGTCACACTCTTGCGCGAGGTGGTCAACAACCGTTCCACCTGCTCCAAGGTAAAAGAGGCGGTGGCGTGCAGCGACGAGCGGAGTTGCCCCACCGTGGCCATCTCCTCCGGCCCCGCCATTACCGCCCCGGGCGGCTGTTTGGGCGGCGGCATCCCGGCCAAAACGCAGCATGAGCCGACATCCAGTCCCTTAATCGACAGCATTGCCGCAGCCAGTTGCTCCGGCTGGAAGGGTTTGGTCACATATTCATCCATGCCCGCTTGCAGGCACATCTCCTGATCGCCGCCCATGGCATGGGCCGTCATGGCAATGACCGGTAGGTGACCACCACCCAGCCGCTCCGCCAGCCGAAGGTGCAGGGACTTATCGATATCGACGGGCAGGGCCGTCCCCTGTTCAATGGCACGGATGGCGCGGGTGGCACTCAACCCATCCAGCACCGGCATCTGCACATCCATCAGCACCACATCGATGGTGTTGGCGGCGAGCTTGCATAGGGCATCCAGGCCATTGATGGCCACCTCGACATGATGATCGCGCTCCAGAACCATGCTCGCCAAATCGCGGTTGACCTCGTTGTCATCCACCACCAGCAGATGCAGACCAACGAGCCGACGCACCGGCTCAGCACCGGCAACACTGGCGGCAAGGGCTTCAGCCTCCTCGCCACGCTCCATGTACAGGGTGAAATGAAAGGTGGAACCCATACCGGGGCTGCTCTCCACCCACATGCGGCCGCCCATCATCTCGGTCAACTGTTTGGAGATGGCCAGGCCGAGGCCGGTGCCTCCGTACTTGCGGACATAAGAGCCGTCGGCCTGCTCGAAGGTGTTGAAGATCCGTTCCTGCTTGTCCGCCTCGATGCCGATGCCGGTGTCGCTGACGCTGCAATGCAGCAGGCAACATTCCCCGGGGCGGGCGTCCTGCTCCAGCTCGATACGAATGGTGACCGAACCCTGCTCGGTGAATTTGATGGCATTGCCCACCAGATTAAAAAAAATCTGCCGCAAGCGCAGATCATCGCCCACCAGCATCTTGGGCAGGGACTCATTTTCAATGAATTTCAACGCCAGCCCCTTTTCCACCGCCGGCACATGCATGGTGGAGAGCACCGTTTCCATCAACTGCCGCAGCACAAAGGACTTTTTGCTCAGCAGAAACTGTCCGGCCTCGATCTTGGAGAAATCGAGAATATCGTTGAGGATACCGAGCAGACTGTCGGCCGAATTCTTCACCGTCTGCAACAGCTTGCGCTGGCTGGGGTTGGTCAACTGATCGAGCGCCAACCGGGTCATGCCGATAATGGCGTTCATCGGCGTGCGAATTTCATGGCTCATGTTGGCCAGAAACAGACTCTTGGCCTGATTGGCCGCCTCGGCTGCATCCTTGGCCACCAGCAGGTCGTGGGTGCGTTCCTCGACCTGCTCCTCCAGGTACTGATCGCGCTGTTGAATCTGGGCGATCATATCGTTGAAGCCACGGGAGAGCAGGCCCAGTTCGTCCTCGCTGGCAATGGGTGAGCGCACCGCATAGTTGCGATCCTGGGAGATGGTCTGCATGATGTGGGAAAGCTCGGCAATGGGGTCGGCAATCACGCTCAGCAGCCGGCGTGACAGCAGAGAGGCGATGCCCAGGCCCAGCACCAGCATGCCCAGCATCGATGCCGCCAGGATGAGCAGGTTGCGATTGATCTCGCTGAGGCTGATCATCAGCAGCACCGAGCCGATGGCTTCCTGATCGAGCTTGATGGTCTGGCGAATGCCGGCATGGCCGCCGTGGAAATGAAAGCCATCAGGGCCAAGCCCTGCATAGCCCAGATGGGCCTGGTCACTTACCTCCTGCGCGCCACTGGCACTGGTGTACTCCGCAAGGACCTCGCCCTTGTTGGTGAGGATCCGCCCCACCAGGACATTGGGTTTGGCGGACAGGGATTGCAGGATGGTATCCAGTGCCTGCCGGTCTTCAAAGGTGACACCGGCGCGGCAGTTTTCAGCCAGCACTCTGGCCAAAGTGCGGACCTCGTCGGCGACCTGCTGGCGCACGAGATAGAACTGACTGGCAAAGGAACTCAGCATGACCAGCACCAGGGCAATGGAGCAGGCCAGCAGCACGATCACATGCAGTTTGAAGCGGATCGAGAGATGGGCAAACCAGCGTTTCATAGCTTACAGCACTTCCAGGGCCAGGTTGAGCAGGGAGGAACTGATGTTCAGCCCCTGCTTTTTTGCCTTGGAATTATTGATAATAAAGGAGAGGCGTCCCCCTTGATCCTTGAATTCAAAGGTGCCGCCGGATTCGACAAACCCTTCGATATCACTGACCAGGACAACGGAGGTACCACCGAGTTGCCCGACAAGACGGGCCACCTGTTTTTGTTCCGAACGGCTGATGAAGACCATGCGGCACTGGCCCATTTCATCGGCCGTAGTCGCCGGATAGCGCAACTGCACCCGCTTGCCGCCCACCTCCTTGGCCTCGATGCCGGCCAGTGCACCGCCAAAGGGATCACTGCCGACGATGCACAGGCTGAACGAATCCATAGCCTGCGCAGATGCGGGCCAGGTGATGAACTTGGCGAAGTTCAGTAAAAAAGCCGCCTTGACCTTGTACTCAACTTCCTCGGCCGCAACGGTGCAGGGACGCCCACAACAGAGCGACACTGCCAGCACGAGGATGAGGACAAGACGAATAGGCATGAAATAGGCCGCTTACGCTGACGGATTAAAACCGCCAGGTCACCTTGCCGAACAGGATACGTTCGATCTCGGTGGCCGGGGTCTGATATTCGGAGAGATAACGCACCTGGCCGCTGTCGAAGAGATTTTGACCGGCAAGCATGAATTCCAAATTGTTGATGGGCGTCCAGATGAGGTTGGCATTGAAGACCACATAGTCGTCGATGAGCAGAGGATCACCGGCGATATTTTCCGTATTTCGACTGGAAACCTGATCCACATAGCGCCACCACAGATTCAGCCGCCAATCCTCGGCCAGGGCAATGGAGGAGCGCAGCGATACTTGATAATGGGGGGCTGATTTGGCCACCCAATCGCTGCCAGCCTGGCTGCCGACCCAGGACTCGGTGGTCAGATCGGTCTCCAGGTAGGAGTAGGCCAGGGCGAAGGAGAGCCAGGGACGAGCCTTCCAGTCGACTGCCAGTTCAAAGCCCTGACCGTTGCCGGATTGGGCGTTGACGAAGGTACTCTCGATATCAAAGCCGACTCGGTTTGGATAAACGGTATAAATCTCGTCATAATCGTTATAGAACAGGACCAGATCAAAGGAGAGTGTCTTGGTCGCCTGCCATCGGTAGCCGAGTTCGTAGGCATAGACGGCCTCTGCATCAAAATTGGGGTTGCCGACAAAGGTGAGATTGCCAACGCCGTCATACCCTCCAAAGCTGAATGGATATCGCCCCATCAACACCCGCCCGTATTGCTCGACAATGGAAGGGGTGCGTACCGCACGGGCCACCGAACCCCAGAACGAATGATCAGCCTCGGGTTTCCACAGCAGCTTGGCGCTGGGTTGCCATTCGTTGCCGGTGTAGTCGTTGTGTTCGTACTTGCTGCCCAGAGTCAGCCAGAGACGGTCTGCCACCAAATTGATCTCATCCTGCAGGAAAGCACTGTAGACGCTATCGTCACGATCCGGCAAAGCGACCTGATAGGTCTCGTCGAACTTGCCCTTGATCGAACGATACCCGGTACCCATGGTCAGGTTCTGCCGTTGACCGAGCTTGGTCTCGTACTGGAGATCGAGATCGATGGTGGTGAACTCCAGGTTGAAGACCACGTCACTGCGTTTGTTGTAGTCATAATACGCCTTGAAGGTCAGGGCCTGGTCGTTGCCCAGTTCCTGGCGCCAGCGACCGAGCAGGTTGCCGCCCTTGGCATCCCATTGATCAGCCACGAACGCAGGATCGGGGGAAGCGCTGGTCCAGTACGGGTACACCCACTGATCGCCCTCATTGTTGTACAAATCGCCCTGTAAGGTCCACTCGCGCTTACCATCAGGCCGGCCATCCATGCGAAAGCCGGTCTGCTTGGGTTGCCAGGAGTCATTGCCGTCGGTCTCGGTGCTCAACAGGCGATTGGCGGCAAAATCATCATAGCTGACATAAAAACGGGCAAAGGTGGTGTCAGAGATCTTGCCGCCGTAACGGCCGGCTGCCGACATCGATCCCTCGCCGCCGAAACTGGCGCGCGCCAGCCCGCCTTGGGTATCCTGGGCCTTCTTGGTGATGATGTTGATGACGCCGTTGACTGCATTGGCGCCCCAGAGGGTGCCACCGGGACCACGGATGACCTCGATGCGGTCGACATCCTCCAGCAGTGTGTTTTGCGCATCCCAAAAGACGCCGCTGTAGGCCGGCGAATAGACCGAGCGCCCATCCATCAGCACCAGCAGTTTGTTGGAGGTGAAACCGGCAAAACCGCGCGACGAGATCGACCACTTGGAGGCCGAGATCTGCGACACCTGGATGCCCGGCGCCATGGCCAGGGCATCGGCGAGGTTGTTGACGCCGGAGCGGCGGATATCCTCCTGGGTGATGACAAAAACCGCTGCTGGGGCATCGGCCAACCGCTGATCGCGCTTGGCCACCGAGGTGACGGTGATGTTCATCAACTGGGCGATGTCGAGCTCCAAGAATTCGTTCTGCCGTTCGCTGGCGGCCAGAGCGGGGTGGGCAGCGGCCAGGCACAGCATCAGGGTCGTGGTCGCGTGCACGGCCGACTTGAGTTTTCTTTGCATCACCATGGGTTACCCCAGAGAGCTATCGGCACCATGCCCTTTTGGGCATCTCAACCAACGCTCGTTCTTTGTGCTCAACCACGCGCTTTACTCAGCAGTGGTGAGAACTTTGAAATAAACAGAACAGTTATATGAAGCACTCTAGCATACCACGAAACCTGGCAAAAAAAGAAAATGGCTCTCACTTTTTTTTGCAGTTGTACGGCTAACCAATAAACCGCTCCAATGGTCCTATTGATCAACAGCAATTCACGCCGGCAGCATGCCGTAGAGGTAGTTGATGATGTCAGTGCGGGTGACGATACCGATCACCTTTTCGCCCTGCACCACCGGCAAATGGCCGATGTTTTTCTGCACCATCAGCTCGGCCGCCTCGCTGGCCAGGGCATCGGGAGAGATGGTGCTGACATTGCGGTTCATGAAGGCCTTAACCGGGCTGTCCCACTGTTTGCGCAGGCGCAGCTTTTTCAGATCCCACAGCACCACAATGCCTAGCAGCTTGTCCTGCTCCTCGACGATGACGCCGCGGATCTTCTCCTCGTCCATGATCTGCTGGATCTCATACATCGGCGTGCTCGGGTCGACGGTGGTCACCGGGAAGGACATCATGTCCGCCACCAAAGCCGCCCCGCGTTGCACCTCGTGCAGGGCGGCGAGGATCTTGTTGCGAATCTCGCCAGGGGCCATGGTGGCTTGATGTAGGGTTGCCGAACCGGCGCCGGGATGGCCGCCACCACCAAAGCGTTGCAGGATGACGTTGACATCGATCTCCGGGGTGGAGCTGCGGCCGATGATAAAATAGCCGCCACCCTCGTTGACGAAGATGACGAACACCGCGTCGGCGTTGACGATCTTGCCGTAGAGCTGCACCACCATGGCCAGTTCCACATGCTTGTTGATGTGCACCACCCCCAAGCCCACCCGCTTGCCCTTGATCTCGTGCTGCTCGGCATCGCGCATCAGGCGAAACAGCACCTTTTTCTGCACCTCGCCGTAGGCCATGTTCAAAAAATCAACGGCAATGGTGAGATCGGCGTGCTGCTCCAACAGGTAGGCAGCGGCGCGGGCATCCTCGGGGGTAGTGGAACTGAAGGTCAGCTGGCCGGTGTCCTCGTAGAGGCCGATGAGAAAGAGGGTGGCTTGCAGCGGTGTCAGGGTGATCTGCTGCGCCCGCAGTTCGCGCACCAACAGGGTAATGGTGGCGCCGATCTTCTCCACGCACTGCCAGGTCGGATTGACATCGCCAATGCCCAGGTGATGATCCCAGAGCAGCACCTCCACCCCCGGCCGGTCGCGCAACTGATCCACCTTGTCGAGCCGCCGCCACTGGTTGGTATCGGCGACGATCAGCCGCGTCACCTCATCGAGCTTGACCTCGCTGGCGAGGATGATGGTAAAGGCGGTTTTGTGCAGCGACAAAAACCGGTGGACATTGGGATTGACGTTTTTGGGGCAGACGGCAACGGTGCCGGGATAGAGCAGGGTCAGGGCGATGATCGAGGCTAGGCCGTCGAAGTCGGTATTGCGATGGGTGGTGGCGATGTGCATGGGTGAACAAGGGTTCCAAGAGGTTGAGGGGGCGAGCGACAAAGACACTCTGCCAGCATATAAGACCACGCCTAGCTGTCAATGGAAGATGACAAGTGAACGTGAAGTCGCCATGCACAACAGCGACTCCCGGCCGGGTGACGGGCAAGGCCTGCTATCCAGGAATAATTCCTGTTGCGCTGAGCACCGGGCAATGCTTTAGTGGAGGCTCGATTCACCTCAACCTGGCAGAGAACCATGAACGGGCTTTACGATCTTGGCGAATTCAAGGATAACTGCGGCTTTGGCCTGATTGCCCATACCAAGGGCGAGGCCAGCCACCGCCTGGTGGCCACCGCCATCGAGGCACTCACCTGCATGACCCACCGTGGCGGCATTGCCGCCGATGGCCGCACCGGCGATGGCTGCGGTCTGCTGCTGCAGAAACCCGACGCCTTCCTGCGCAGGGTATCCCGGGAATGCGGGGCCGGGGAGTTGAGCACACTCTACGGCGTGGGCTGTGTGATGCTCAGCCAGGATGAGGAGCGCGCCGATCACGCCCAACATATCCTGAGCCATGCCTTGCGCGATCAGGGCCTGGAGGTGGCCGGCTGGCGGTCGGTGCCCACCAAGAGTGACTGCCTGGGGCCGATAGCCCTGGCCTCGCTGCCCGCCTTTGCCCAGGTGTTCATCAACGGCCACGACCTCAGCCCGGAACAGTTGGCCGCCCGCCTGCTCATCGCCCGCCGCATCGCCGAAAAGCAGTTGGCCGATGATACGGATTTTTATGTGGCCAGCCTCAGTGAAGGCACGGTGGTCTACAAGGGGCTGATGATGCCCGCCGACCTGCCCGGCTTCTTCCCCGATTTGGCCGACGAGTCGCTGGCGAGCGCCATCTGTGTCTTTCACCAGCGTTTCTCCACCAACACCATGCCGCGCTGGCCTCTGGCGCAGCCCTTCCGCCTGCTGGCCCACAACGGCGAGATCAACACCATCACCGGTAACCGTAACTGGGCCGAGGCGCGCACCTCCAAATTCAAAACGCCGCTGCTGCCCGACATTGCGGCCATCGCCCCGCTGGTCAACCGCAGCGGTTCCGACTCCTCCAGCCTGGACAACATGTTAGAGGTACTTGTGGCCGGCGGCATGGACCTGCACCGGGCCATCCGCATACTCATCCCGCCCGCCTGGCAGAACGCCGAGCAACTCGATGCCGACCGTCGCGCCTTCTACGAATTCAACTCCATGCACACCGAGTCCTGGGACGGCCCGGCCGGGCTGGTCATCTCCGATGGCCGCTATGCGGTCTGCGCCCTGGATCGCAACGGTCTGCGCCCCTCGCGCTGGGTGCTCACCAAGGATAACCTGCTCACCGTGGCATCGGAGGTAGGCGTCTACAACTACGATGCCGGCGATGTCGTGGCCAAGGGACGACTCGGCCCCGGCCAGATCCTCTCCGTGGACACAGAAACAGGCACCATCCGCCATACCGACGAGGTCGATGATGCTCTCAAAAGCCGCCATCCCTACAAGCAGTGGCTCAAGGACAACACCCTGCGCCTGGAAGGTACGCTGAGTCAGGATAAGGCCACCCGCGAGCTGGAAGGCGAACCTTTGCGGATGGCGATGAAGATGTACCAGGTCAGCTTCGAGGAACGCGACCAGGTGCTGCGACCCTTAGCGGAGACCGGTCAGGAGGCCACCGGCTCCATGGGTGACGACACGCCGATGGCGGTGCTCTCTCGCCAGCAGCGGCCACTCTCCGATTACTTCCGCCAGCAGTTCGCCCAGGTGACCAACCCGCCCATCGACCCGCTGCGCGAGGCGGTGGTGATGTCGCTGGAGACCACCATCGGCCCGGAACAGCAGTCGATCTTCGAGGAAACCGAGCAGCATGCCAGCCGCGTCATCCTCACCTCGCCGGTGCTCTCCACGGCGAAATACCGGGCACTGGTGCATCTGGATCGCTGGGGCTACCGGCTCTGCCGGCTGTCGCTGGGCTATTATCCCGCGCAACAGAGCCTGGCTACCGCGATTGCGCAGCTCTGCCATCAGGCTGCCGAGGCGGTGCGCTCCGGCTGTGTGCTGCTCTTACTCAGCGACCAGGACTGCCAGCCGCCGCAACTGCCGATCCACGCCCTGCTGGCCACCGGTGCCGTCCATCACCACCTCAGTCGCCTGGGCCTGCGCTGCAACGCCAACCTCATTGTGGCAACGGCCACGGCGAGAGACTCGCACCAGATTGCCTGCCTGATCGGTTTTGGCGCCACTGCGGTGTATCCGTACCTGAGCTATGCGGTGCTGGGCGATCTCTGCCGCAGCGGCGAGATGGTCCTGGCCCCGGATCAGGCGGTGAAGAATTACCGCAAGGGCATCAAGAAGGGGCTCTTGAAGATTCTCTCCAAGATGGGCATCTCCACCGTGGCCTCCTACCGCGGCGCCCAACTGTTTGAGATCATCGGCCTGGCCTCGGAGGTGGTCGAACTCTGTTTCCCCGGCACCCCCAGCCGCATTCAAGGGGCCGGCTTTGCCGAGTTGGAGGAGGATCAGCACATACTCGCTCAAGAGGCGACCCGCGCCCAGCAACCGATCCGTCCCGGTGGCCTTTTGAAATTCATGTACGGCCAGGAATACCACGCCTATAACCCGGATGTGGTCACAGGCTTGCAAGCGGCGGTGGGCAGCGGCGATGCGGCCACATGGCAGCGGCTGGCCGATACCATCAATCACCGTGCCCCGGCCACCCTGCGCGATCTGTTGCAATTACGAAAGGATATCAAGCCCATTTCCCTGGACGAGGTGGAACCGATTGCGCCCATCATCCGCCGCTTCGATACCGCCGCCATGTCGCTCGGCGCCCTCTCACCCGAGGCCCACGAGGCCCTGGCCGAGGCGATGAACAGTCTCGGTGGCCGCTCCAACAGCGGCGAGGGCGGCGAGGACCCGGCCCGGTTTGGCACCAACAAGGTGTCCAAGATCAAACAGATCGCCTCCGGCCGCTTTGGCGTCACCCCGCACTACCTAGTCAATGCCGAGGTCTTGCAGATCAAGATCGCCCAAGGCGCCAAGCCCGGCGAAGGCGGCCAGTTGCCCGGCAGCAAGGTCAACGAGCTGATCGCCCGCTTACGCTACAGCGTACCTGGCGTCACTCTCATCTCGCCGCCGCCACACCACGACATCTACTCCATCGAGGACCTGGCGCAGCTGATCTTTGATCTCAAGCAGGTCAACCCCCAGGCGCTGGTCTCGGTCAAGCTGGTGTCGCGGCCGGGTATCGGCACCATCGCCGCCGGGGTGGCCAAGGCCTATGCCGATCTGATCACCGTTTCCGGCTACGACGGCGGCACCGCTGCCAGCCCCATCTCCTCCATCCGCCACGCCGGCTCACCCTGGGAGCTGGGCCTGGCCGAAGTCCACCAGACCCTGCAGGCCAACGACCTGCGCGACAAGATCCGCTTGCAGACCGACGGCGGCCTCAAGACCGGACTCGATGTCGTCAAGGCGGCCATCCTCGGTGCCGAGAGCTTTGGCTTTGGCACCGCGCCCATGGTGGCCCTGGGCTGCAAGTACCTGCGCATCTGCCATCTCAACAACTGCGCCACCGGCGTGGCTACCCAGCGCGAAGACCTGCGCCGCGACCATTACCAGGGCACGGTGGCCAAGGTGGTCAACTTCTTCACCCTCCTTGCCGAGGAAACCAGAACCTGGATGGCCCGTCTCGGGATGCGCAGCCTGGAGGAGTTGGTCGGCCGGGTCGATCTCCTCGAACCGCTCACCGGCATCACCAGCCGTCAGCAGCGCCTTGATCTGCGGCCACTGTTGCACAGCGATGCCCTACTGGCCAGCAAGCCCCGCCACTGCGCCATCACCCGCAACCAGCCCTTTGATCGCGGGCCACTGGCCGAGCAGATGGTGGGCGACATCCTGCCCGCCATCGAGGCCAAGAGCGGCGGCACCTTTGCCTATACCATCGGTAACGGTGACCGCTCCATCGGTGCCCGCCTTTCCGGCGAGATCGCCAAACGCTGGGGCAACCAGGGCATGGCTGATAAGCCGATCAAGCTCAAGCTCACCGGTATTGGCGGCCAGAGCTTTGGTGCCTGGAACGTCGGCGGCCTGGAGCTCTACCTCAGCGGCGATGCCAACGACTATGTGGGCAAGGGCATGGCCGGCGGCAAGATCGTCATCCGCCCGCCGCACCGCTCCACCTTTGAGAGCCAACACACCAGCATCATGGGCAACACCTGCCTCTACGGCGCCACCGGCGGCCGCCTCTACGCCTCCGGCCGCGCCGGCGAGCGCTTTGCGGTACGCAACTCCGGCGCCTTTGCCGTGGTCGAGGGCTTGGGCGACCACGGCTGCGAATACATGACCGGCGGCCTGGTCACCGTGCTCGGCCCGACAGGCACCAACTTCGGTGCCGGCATGACCGGCGGCTTTGCCTATGTGCTTGATCAGGACAACTGCTTCGTCGACCGCTACAACCACGAACTGGTGGAGATCCAGCGCGTACACTCCGGCTACATGGAGGAGTATCGCAACCACCTCCACCAGGTGATCGAGGAGTTCTGCCGCGAGACCAACAGCGACTGGGGCTGGCGTCTGCTCGACGACTTCCCCGACTTCATCGGTAAATTCTGGCTGGTCAAACCCAAGGCCGCCGACCTCTCCAGCCTGCTCGACCGCCTGCACGAGCGGGGCGAATGATCGCGGAGACAACATCATGAAACGACTCAATAACATCTTCCAGTTCCTCGATGTCGAGCGCAAGCTGCCGCCCAAGATCAGCATCGTCACCCGCAAGACCGGCTTTCGCGAGATCTACGAGCCAACACCCGAGCAGTTGATCCAGCACCAGGCCCATCGCTGCCTGGCCTGCGGCAACCCCTATTGCGAGTGGAAATGCCCGGTGCACAACTTCATTCCCAATTGGCTGAAGCTGATCAGTGAGGGCAACCTGCAACTGGCGGTGGAGCTGTGCCACCGCACCAACAGCCTCCCCGAGGTCTGCGGCCGGGTCTGTCCCCAGGATCGCCTCTGCGAGGGCGCCTGTACCCTCAATGATGGCTTTGGCGCCGTCACCATCGGCAACATCGAGAAGTTCATCACCGATCAGGCCCTGGCCCAGGGCTGGCATCCGGATATGAGCGGGGTGGAATGGAGCGACAAGCGGGTGGCGGTGGTCGGAGCGGGTCCGGCGGGATTGGGCTGCGCCGATGTGCTGGTACGAAACGGGGTGCGGCCAGTAGTTTTTGACCGTTATCCGGAGATCGGCGGCCTGCTCACCTTTGGCATCCCCGAATTCAAGTTGGAGAAATCGGTGCTCAAACGCAGGCGCGAGATCTTCACCCGCATGGGTATCGAGTTTCGTCTGGAGGTGGAAATCGGCCGCGACCTCAGCCTTGAGCAACTGTTAGAGGAGTTCGATGCCGTCTTCCTCGGCATGGGCACCTATCAGTTTATGAAGGGCGGCTTTCCCGGCGAGGATCTGCAAGGGGTGTATGATGCCCTGCCCTTTTTGATCGGCAATACCGGCCAGTACCACGGCTTTGATGAATTGGCACCCTTCATCGATACCGCCGGCAAGCGGGTGGTGGTCCTCGGCGGCGGCGACACGGCCATGGATTGCTGCCGCACCGCCGTCCGCCAGGGCGCAGCCAGTGTCACCTGCGCCTATCGCCGCGACGAGGCCAATATGCCCGGCTCCAAACGCGAAGTGGCCAATGCCCGTGAGGAGGGGGTGCAGTTCCTCTTCAACCGCCAGCCCATCGGCATCTTAGGGGAACATCAGGTGGAGGGGGTGGAACTGGTGACCACCGAACTGGGCGCCCCCGATGCCAGTGGTCGCCGCCGTCCGGTGGTGGTCAACGGCAGCCAGGTGACGGTGACGGCTGATATTGTTTTGATCGCCTTTGGCTTCCGCCCCAACCCGCCGGATTGGTTGGCAACGCACGGCGTCAAGGTCAACGACCGTGACCGGGTGGTAGCCAAGGAGGACAGCGAGTTCCCCCTACAAACCAGCAATCCCAAAATCTTTGCCGGCGGCGATATGGTGCGGGGATCCGATCTGGTGGTCACCGCCATCTGGCAGGGACGCCAGGCCGCGCAGGGAATCTTGGCCTTCTTGCACATCGCCTGAACAACACAACCCACCGCACGCGAAAAAGGGGATACAGACGGCGCCCACCGTTGCCTGTATCCCCGAACCTCTCCCCCATGATCCCTGCACATCATGGCCAAGAAGACGCATCAAATCATTGCAGCGTAACAATCATTCCTGTTTGCTCGGCAATCAACGACTGCACGTTTGACTCATTCTCAAACATTCGATCACTACTGAATGCCTTGTTCAGGCATCCAAGACTTGAACAATACAGCAATCCAAGAAGAACAAGAATGAACGTCGTGTTTCTGCTCATGTCGTCACCTCTCCTTTTTTGATTGAACCTCCGTTTTTCTTTCCATCCTTACACATCTTCTTGCGTCTACGTTTGGGTCATGCTACAAACATCAATTTCGGTGCAGGTTCCCTCCTGATGTTTTTCTACCCATACTGCCCTGACTTTCTCGAAGCAACAGAGAGATTGGTATGACCTGTTTTCAACATGCACATGTTAGCAAGTTCACTCTTGGAGATTTTCAGCAGCATATCAGGCCATTACACGCAGACCTCTAGACGCGCCCATGCCATTCACGCCGGTACAACCCAAAAAAATTTCAAGTCAGATTGCCGATCAGATCCGTGAATCCATCCTTGCAGGCGAATACGCGCCAGGAGAAAGACTGCCGCCCGAGCGGGAGCTGATCAGCGCCTTTGGTGTCTCGCGCCCCTCGGTGCGCGAGGCGCTCAATCTGTTGGCGGCAATGGGATTGGTCGAATCAAATCAGGGCGGGGGCACGGTGGTGCGTTCACTGATCGACTCCCAACAGGGCAAAGCTCTCAGAGACCTGATCCGAACCACCCTGGACCGGGCCATTGAAGTCATTGAGGTACGAAAGGGTATGGAATCCTGGGCAGCCTATTTCGCGGCTCAGCGGGCACTGCCCCAGGATATCCATCGCATGGAAGAGATCCTCTATCGCATGGAGGAAAATCTGGTTGACCTGCAATCCTCAGAGGATCTGGACGCCGGCCTGCACCTGTGCATTGCCCGCGCCACGCACAATGTCATCTGGCTGCACATGATCCAAAGCCTGTTTGAAGCTATGAAGGAATTTCAGGGCGGGGTGTGGCGCGTGGTCTACCGAACGAAAAGAGATTATCGCCTCCTCTACAAACACCACGCCGCCATTGTCGCCGCCATCTGCGACCGGGACGCCGACGGTGCCCGTCAAGCAATGCTCAACCACCTCATTTTTGCCGAGCAAAGGAGTTATGAATACTTGGCGAATTTGTAAGCGTGCGAGAACCTGCTCAAATCCAATAACAATTAGGCAACTTGCATTATATTACTCCGACCCTTTTAAGCATTATTTCACTAGACCGGCACCGAACAGGGCCATCAAATGGCTAACAGATTTTCGAAATTGATGTCCGCGCCCAGCACGCCTGCCCAGGTGCCGCCGTTACGATAAACCGGCACCGAGATGGTCAGGCAGAAGGTGTCGGTAGCTTCCGACTTGTAGAGTTCAGAAATATGGGGTTGGCCGGTTTCGCGGACCCTGCGGAACCATTCCTTGCGGCTCCAGTTCCTGCCCAGAGCACTGGTGTCGCGCGAGAATACCTGACCGCTACGCAATATGTTGCTGGAAATTTGCATCCCATTGGCATCCGTAAGGTAGACCAACTCCAGATAGTCGAGGGGGCGCATGCCCTGCTCCAAGGCCAGATCGGTGCCGGTTCCCGGCTTGCAAACATCCGGCAACGCGGCCAAGGACAGCACAGCCTGCTCCGCCTTGCGGTACTGGGGGAGGATAAAGATACCCGTTGCCTGGAGCTGTTGATCGGTCAGCTGTTTGATGCGATCAGCCAGCTCCGCAAGCTTTGTGCTGTCCTTGCGCCCCTCTTTGCCAATGGTGGCAATATGGGTGAGATCGCCGGCAAGCTGGGCCACGGCCTTTTTCTGTGCAGTCACCGCATCGATGACCGACGTCAAGTGATGATGGAACTGACGGTGTTTCTGGCTCACCTGATTCAGGGATGCGGAGGCCTGCCGGTTTCCCTCCAAACCACTGCCAACCTCGCCCTGGACCCGGTCAACCGCTGTGACCGTCTGCTGGATCAACTCGCTGATCCCCAACAGCAATTCCTTGATACCCTGGGCCGATTTGGCGGTTTCCTGGGAGAGTTGCCGCACCTCCTGGGCTATCACCCCGAATCCGGCACCGTGCTCCCCTGCCCGGGCCGCCTCGATGAAGGCATTGAGCGACAATAATCCAGTGTGATCGGCAATATCGGAGATGGATTCGATGATGGTGCCAATACTCCGTGAGCGTTGGGCCAGCTCGCCGATGCCAACACTCAACTGCGCCACCTCCTGCTCCATGGATTGCATCCGCTGCAGGGCCTGACCGGTGAGCTCGGAGGTCTGGTCAATGGCGTCGACGATCACGGCAGATTGCTCCAGGGCCTGACCGGCGCTGTCGGCCGAGGTGCCGATGCCCGCCGCGAGGCTGCGGTAGGTCGCCTCGATCTGTTCCACCTCACGGGCCAGGGATTCCGAAGAGCTGCGCACCTGACCGGCAATGGCCTGGGTCAAGGGCGCCACGGTGGCGGTGGCCACATTGCCCTTGGTGAGCTCGACCACGAAGAGATGCAGGCGGCTCAAGATGCGGTTGATCATCTCGATGAGCACATTGCCTTCCCCCTCGCCCGGCAGGGTGAAGGTGCGGCTCAGATCCCAACGCCCGGCCAGCTCCTCCTTGATGGTGAGCAGATGCTGTTGGCGCTTAAGAAACAGCTTGTTGGAGAACAAGGAAAACATGACGACTCCTTAATGGTTAAACGAAGCAAATTTACGAATAAGCTCCTGGGCTTTGGCGTTATCCACCGGCCGGGAGAACATAAATCCTTGCGCCCGATCACAGTTGAGCTGGCGCAGCCATTCGAGCTGCTCGCGGCTTTCCACACCTTCGGCAACGACGCCCAACCCCAAACTACGGGCCAGGCTGATGATCGAACGGACGATCTGATCGTTTTCCTTGATTCCCTCCTCCACCCCACTGATAAAGGAACGGTCGATTTTGAGATGATCAATGGGCATGCGCCGCAGATAGGCCAGCGACGAGTAGCCGGTGCCAAAATCGTCGATGGCAATCTGCACTCCCAGTGCCCGCAACCGGTTCAACTCGTTGATGGCGCGGTCGACATCATGCATGAGCACCGACTCGGTCACCTCTATTTTGAGGCAGTGGGGATTGAGTTGATTGTTTTCCAGCACCTCAGTAACGTGCTCGACCAGGCCGGGCTTGGTGAACTGGCGGCAGGAGACATTGACGCTCATGGTCAACTCTGCCGTGCCATCAATGCTTAGCTGCCAGGATTTGAGGGCACGGCAGGCCTCGGCAATGACCCACTTCCCGAGATCAATGATCAGCCCGGTTTCCTCGGCCAGGGGGATAAAGCGATCCGGCGGCACCATGCCGCGCAACGGGTGGTTCCAGCGCACCAGGGCCTCAAAACCTTGCAAGCACTCATCGGTCACCGTCACTATCGGTTGGTAATGCAGGGTGAGCCCGTCATGGGCCAGCACCTCGCGTAACTCCGCTTCCAGGCTGATCGACTCGACCAGCTCCTGGTGCATCCGCTTGTCAAAGAGCACGATCCCCTTGCCCTGTTGCTTGGCACGGTACATGGCAATATCGGCATCGCGCAGTACCTCCTCGGAGGAGGTGTAATCGGCGATTTTGGGGACAATACCAATGGAAGCCCCGGGGGTGATGTCGCTGCCGTAGAGCGAAAAAGGTTCGCAGAGGATGGAATGCATGCGGCGGGCCGCCTTGAGCAGTTCCTTGCGGGCGGTAAATTCCTCAAGAATGATGGCGAACTCGTCGCCCCCGAGACGGGCTACGGTGTCCACGGTGCGCACACAGACCGTCAACCGCTTCGCCACCTCGATGAGCAACTGATCCCCGGCCGGATGCCCCAGACTGTCGTTGATGGCCTTGAACTTGTTAAGATCAATCATCAACACCGCGTAGTACAGCTCCGGCCGGCGCCGCGAGCGTTCCAGGGCTCGCTGCAACCGCTCGCCGAAAAGGGTGCGATTGGGCAGGCCGGTAAGGGCATCGTGAAAGGCCTGGTGGGTGATCTGGTCCTCGAAGGATTTGCGTTCGGAGATGTCCTGGTAGATGTAAATGATACCATTGATGGTCTGACCGACCCGGATGGGAAAACCGATCATATCCACGGGGATGAGCGAGCCATTACGATGGCGGCGCTGGGTTTCGCACTGCACGGTTTCACCATCGAGGATGGCGTTGCGCAGGTTTTCGCACTCCACCAGCAACTCCTCGGGAACAATCAACGCTCGCATACCAAAACCGATGATATCCACCGCCCGATAACCGAACAGTTGTTCAAACCCGTGGTTGCAGTTGACGACATTGCGATGGGTATCGATGATGACGATGGCCTGGGGCGAGTTGGCAAAGAGCTGGGAAAAGTAGGCACGCTGGATTTCCAACTCCAGTTCCGCCTCCTTTCGGGCGGTGATATCCATCACCGTACCCTCGTAATAGCTGATGTTGCCGCACTCATCATAGACGGCCCTGGCGTTTTCAGAGATCCAGATGACCTCGCCGTTACGTTTGCGCACCTGGGATTCAAAACCGATCACCTTATTATCGCGGGCCAGGGTGAGCACGAATTCGTCGCGCCGATCCGGGGTGACATACAACTGGTGTTTGATATCGCGGAAATGATTGATCAGCTCGTGCGGGGTTGAAAACCCGTATATCCTGGCCAGGGTCGGGTTGACATCGAGATACCGCCCATCCGGCGTGGTGAGAAAGATGCCCTCCAGGCTGTTATTAAACAGACTGCGATAGCGCTCCAGCCGCTCACGTTCGCGCTGCTCGGCTATGGCCGGCTCGTTTTCACCAAAGAGGATAAACACACCCGGGGCACTATCGCTTCTTTGCGGATGAATGGTGACCTTGGTTTCCACATAGATACCATCGGCTCGGCGGCAATGAACCGGTATAGCTTGCCTGACCGGCCAAGGACCCCACAGGGACGCGCCCTGTGGATGTTGGTGCAGGGGACGAAGAATATTATCCAGGGTATCCCCGGCAAGTCGATTGAGATCGCTGTAGCCAAAAGCCCGCTGAAAGGCTGCATTGCAGCTGCAGATACCTCCCTGTTCGTCGCATTGCATGGCCGCGAAGGGAAAATGTTCCAAGAGGTGCTGCGATGTACTTTCAGCAACTGAAAAAGTGGCGGTGTTGTTGTTAATCATGATTCTCGTTTTTAACGAAAATTAGAGAGGTTAGGCGATACTGTGTGCAGAACGCCTAAGCAACCCCCACACCATGATTATGAAAAAATGATGAAGGTGCGATATCTCAACGAAAATGAAGCGTTAAAGGCAGATCCCCTGGAATGCAATGGTATCAAGGTCTTCAGGGCAATTTGCAATTTCGTGCAGAATAATCGGGTTGTTCACGAAATTGTTGCGGATGCGAACAGGGGTGGGCTATGGGGCTGGTAAGTTGGAGCTGGTGAAACTTGCTGCAAAAGAATGCCCCCTTTCTTCCTTCGCTGACCTCTTACCCCGCAAAACGGCTTTCTCTAGCGCTTCGGCCTAAACGTATGAGTGATGGAGGTCGATAGAGGAAGAAGGCAAGGATGCTTTGCGGCACAGCGAGCAGGAGGAGACGCAATCTATGCAATACAGAATCCAATATGGAGATAGCCTGGCTGGGTTGCAACGCGCCTCGGCTACTCATGGGGCGAAACACGCTTCAGGCGGCACCAAGGCGGCCTCCGCGCGTGGATTGTGGTCAGGCGAGGGCGCAACCGTTGCCGTGCAGCCAAGCTTTCAAGAATTTCTCGACCAGCAAACCAAGGCCCTGGCGCCCAACGAGCGGACCGAGGCCCTGGAAACCGCCGCCGACATCGCCACCCAACCCGCCGCTGAAATCATTCACACCCTGAAAAAAGGGGAAACCGTCTGGGAGTTGGCCAGGAAGCAGTACCAGGTCGACCCACAGGACATCCTGAGCCTTAACAACATCTCCAATCCCAGCACTTTACAGGTTGGACAACAGCTCCGCATTCCCGCCCGGGAACAGGGCTCGGTGGCCACCGCCTCGGAAGAGGTGGTCGCTGGTTGGTACGGTCGCTTTCACCAGGGCAAACTGATGGCCAACGGCGAACGCTTTGACATGCACGCTGCCACCATCGCCCACCGCGACATGCCCATCGGCTCCAAGGTGGAACTGGAAAACCCGGAAACCGGGGAAAAGGTACGGGCGGTGGTCACCGACCGGGGCCCCTATCACCAGGGCAGGGACGTCGACCTCAGCTATGGCCTGGCCAAACGGCTTTCCATTGCCGAGCAGGGCGTGGGTAAGCTGAAGATGCGGGCGCTGTAATAAATCTGTCCCCGTTTTCCGTCCCCGTTTTCCCGTTTTCCTGCTTTTCTTTGGGCAAGCAAAGAAAAGAATGCCCCTCCCGCAGGGAGACGAAAGGTGGAGATTGAATGATGCTGTTGGGGTTCGTCACCTCACCCCAACCTACCGAACTTTTTGTGGAAGACTCTGCCGGTTTGTTAATCGATATATTACTCCGACTTCTTTATCCCTCCTCAGGATAATTCACAATAGAAAGGTTAGAGTCATTCAAGGACCTGCTCTTCACCGTATATGGACTGGTAGACTATCCGAAATTTCAGATCTTCTAAGGGTTTGACGTGGCTTCCGTCGAGTAAAGTTACACTCTTTACCAGATCAATAGATTCTCCTGGCGCGATTGCGGCGCCGGGGGTCAATTCTGGTAGATCGGAAATCGTTGGTACCACGCCTTCCATCGCATCCAGAGCGACCTGCTTGCAGCCAGCGTAGAGTTCGTAAGATTTTATGATTGCTGGACCAGAGCCATTATTTCTGACTGTGATGACGCCGTCGTTCTCTTGTCGATACAGTGTCAGCACGGGCCGAACGCTCAATCTATTGTGCTTACGCGAGATGGCAGCTTGCCAGATAGTGGCGATCAAAGCACAGACCGCGGTAGCTAAACTACCAAGCGCAACAAGATCGCTGGAGGAAGCACTGGTGGTCATATGACTCCTATAAGTTATTTCAGGTTTCTAGTTATCATGCAGTTTTAAGGAGTAACCAAAAATTTCATATCCCGTTACCCAGTACAATGCAACCGCAACCCCAACAAAAAAGCCCCTTCCCTGGCAAACCAGGGAAGGGGCTTTTTTATCTTAAATCCAATCGCAAAAAAACTTATCCACGCAGGACGTTAGCCACCTCGCGGGCGATGGCCAGCTCTTCGTTGGTGGGGATGACGAAAACCTTGACCGAGCTGTCCGGGGTAGAGATGCAGCGGGCCTCCTTGGAGCGGGTGTTGTTCTTCTGCATGTCCAGACGCACGCCGAAGACCTCCAACCCTTTGAGCGACTCGGCACGGACTACCTCATCGTTCTCGCCGATGCCGGCGGTGAAGACGATACCGTCAACGCGGCCGAGCACCGCCATATAGGCGCCGATGTACTTGCGATTGCGGTAGGTGGCCACATCAAGAGCGGTGGCCGCCTGTTTGTTGCCATCGGCGATGGCCTGATGGATATCGCGCATGTCGTTCATGCCGCAGAGTCCCTTGAGGCCGGATTCCTTATTGAGCATCTGGTCGATGGCTTCCAGCTCCATCCCCTTGTTCTGCTTCAAAAAGAGGTGGATGGCCGGATCGAGATCGCCGCAGCGGGTGCCCATCACCAGACCTTCCAGTGGCGTCATGCCCAGCGAGGTGTCGATGGACTGACCGTTCTCGATGGCAGTGACCGAACAACCGTTGCCCAGATGCACGGTGATCAGGTTGGACTCGGCCAGCGGCTTGTTCAGCAACCGAGCGCATTCGCCGGCCACAAAACGGTGCGAGGTGCCATGGAAACCGTAGCGGCGTACCCGGTCTTGCTCATAAAGAGCATACGGCAGGGCATACATGTACGCATGTGCCGGCATGGTCTGGTGGAAAGCGGTATCGAACACCGCCACCTGGAACACGGTGGGGAAGATGTCCATGGCGACACGGATACCGTCGAGGTTGGCCGGGTTGTGCAGCGGTGCCAGCGGGATATTGCGCTGGATGGCCTCGATCACCTTGGGGGTGATGCGGGTCGAGGCGCGGAAATCCTCGCCGCCATGGACGACGCGGTGACCGATGGCGCTGATTTCGGTGGCATCCTTGATGATGCCTTTTTCCTTATCGGTGAGCAGGTTGATCACCAGCATCATGCCGCTGTAGTGATCGGCAATGGGCTGCTCGATGACGATCTCGCGGGCGGTGGCGGTACCCGGCAAAAAGGTGTTCTTCAAACGGCCACTTTCCTCGCCGATGCGCTCGACCAGGCCGGTGGCCAACACGGTTTCGGTTTTCATCTCGATCACCTGGTACTTGATCGAGGAACTACCTGAGTTAATGACAAAAAATTTCATGATTTTTCCTGGGAAACGGGTTGATCAGTGTTTTTTTGGCCACCTGGGCCTGAATAGCGGTGAGGGCCACGGTATCGACGATATCGGCTACGGTGCAGCCGCGTGAAAGATCATTGACCGGTTTATTGAGGCCTTGCAACACCGGGCCCATGGCCACGGCATTGGCGGCCCGCTGCACTGCCTTATAGGTGTTGTTGCCGGTGTTAAGATCCGGGAAGATGAACACCGTGGCCTGACCGGCGACATCGGAGTTGGGCATCTTCAGCGCTGCAACCTCGGGATCAAAGGCAGCATCGTACTGCAACGGTCCTTCCAGCGGGTAGTTGAGGCCGCGTTCACGCATCAACTCCTTGGCGATGGCCGTTGCCTGTACCACCTTCTCCACATCCAGCCCTGAACCTGAACCGCCGGTGGAGTAGCTCAACAGGGCAACGCGCGGTTCGATGCCGAAGATCTGCGCCGTCTCCGCCGAGCTGATGGCGATCTCCGCCAGTTGCCGGGCATCGGGGTTGGGCACCACGGCGCAGTCGCCAAAGGCGAGGATCTTTGATTGCAGGCACATGATGAAGATCGAGGAGACCACCGAAACGCCAGGTTTGGTCTTCACAAACTCAAAGGCCGGGCGGATGGTCTGGGCGGTGGTGGTAATCGAACCGGAAACCATACCATCGGCCAAACCCTTGTGCACCATCATGGTGCCGAAGTAGGTGGGGTCGGACATGCGATCGCGGGCCACATCCATAACAATACCGCGATGCTTGCGGATATCGAAATAGGTGGCGACGAAATCGTCGTAACAACTGGCCGAGGAGGGATCGAGGATCTGGGCGCCTTCAATGTTGAGATTGAGCTTGGAGGCCTTGTGGCGGATCTCTTCTTCTTTGCCGAGCAGGGTGATATCGGCAATGCCCCGGCGTAGGATGATATCAGTGGCGCTGAGGATGCGCTCGCCGGTGCCTTCCGGCAACACGATGTGCTGGCGGTTGGCGGCGGCCTTCTCCACCAAGGAGTACTCGAACATGCGCGGAGTGATCTTGGTGGAACGCTGGGAGACGACACGTTTGGTTAACTCGGCGACATTGACGTACTTGGCGAACCAACCCAGCGCCGTGGCGATACGTTTGGTGTCGGTGGGCTCGATGCGGCCATAGAGTTCATTGACGCTCTGCACCGTGTCGTAGGTGTGCGAATCGACAAACAGCACCGGCACCGGGATACCGGTCCAACCCTGAATGAGCCGCTGCACACTGGTACTGACCTCGATGCCGCCGGTGATGAGGATACCGGAGATGTTGGGATAGGCCGAAGAAATGCGGCTGGCGAGGCTGGCAATGATGATGTCGGAGCGGTCGCCGGGGGTGATGATGAGGCTGCCTTCCTTGATGTAGTCGAGGAAATTGCTGATCTGCATCGCCGCCACCAGGTAGTTGCTCACCAGGTTGAGCATGCTCGGCTTGCCGTAGAGCACCTCGGCACCGAGCCAACGCTTGACGTCGTCGATGGTCGGATTGCCCAGAGCTTTATTTTCGGGGATGACGTAGAGCGGAAAATTGCGGCCGAACTGCTCGCGACACTTGGCGTTGGTGGCGGTGTCGCGCAGGAAGGTCTCCGGGGCGCGGTTGATGATGCAACCGGCGAGATCCAGCCCCTTCTCCTCCAAGGTGTCGATGGTGATGGCGGTATGGGTGCAGATCTCCTCGGTGGACTTGTCGCGGCCGGAGGTGATCAACAGTACCGGGGCGCCGAGGTTGGCAGCGATGTTGGCGTTGAGATCGAACTCAAAGCCCGGATCCTTGCCGCGAAAATCGGTGCCCTCGCAGAGCACGAAATCGTACTTGGATTCGAGTTGTTTGTATTTTTTGAGGATATTCTCGTAGAGGATTTCCTCCTGACCGGAGGTGATCAACTGGCGCGCCTGGCTCAGGGTGTAGGCATGAGTGTCGGCGTAGTCGATGTCGAGCTTGAAGTACTTGAGCACCAGGTTGAGATCGTGGTCAACCCGGCCAAAGACATGATCGTTGATGATCGGGCGAAAAAAGGCAATACGGCTAATCTCTTTGAGAATCACCTGCATGACGCCAAGGATGATTGCCGACTTGCCACTTCGCTCTTCCGCAGTGGTAACGTACAGATTGTTTGCCATGAAAGGGAACCTCCTGCTCCCGTGAACTTGGGCAGGCTGATGGGAGAAAAAACGGATTGGCCCCGGCCGGAGCAGCAAGGCTCCGAGCGGGGACCAGTGTTTTCACATGTGAGTAGTGTAGAACGCTTTTGGATTTATATCAAAATATTTCAGGATCTTTTGCACACCGTTTCCGGCCGCGGCCCGCGACAAGCCGGGCCGGAAACGGGCACGGCTCAATCCTTCAGTTGGCTAGCCAGCAGCTCAACCGTATGTCGAACCTGGACCGGGGCGCCATCCTGGTCCATGCCGCCACGGATCTGCATCACACAGCCGGGGCAATCCATGGCCACCACCGGGGCGCCGGTGTCCTTGATGTTTTTCAGTTTGCGTTGCAGGATCGGCGCCGAGATCTCCGGCAGCTTGATCGAGTACGACCCGCCCATGCCGCAGCAGATATCGCACTCGAACATCTCCGCCACTTCATAGCCAGCCTTGGTGAGCAGCTCGCGCGGCGGTTGATCGGCTTTGAGGGTGCGCTTGAGATGGCAGGAATCGTGATAGGTGATCTTGCCCAACTGCTGGCCTTCCTTGAGGGTCAAACGGCCCTCGTCGACCAGCTTTTTCACCAAGGTGGAGAAGTCGATGGTCTTGGCAGCCAGTTGCCGTGCCTGGGGCAACCATTTCTTGCGGCCCAGCGACTCGAAGGTGGCGATGAACTCATGATCCAGGGCAACGGTACAGGTGGGGCAGGCGGAGACCACATAGTCGGCCTCATCGGCCAACAGGGCCTTGATGTTGTCCTCGGCATTGCCGGCAGCGGTCTCGTAGGCACCGTTATAACGGGCCGGTGCGCCGCAGCAGGTCTGGCCTTCGGGGAAGATGACCTCGATGCCGGCCTTGTTGAGGATCTTCACCAGGGCCTCGCCCATCTCCGGGTAGGCGAAGTCGATGAGACAGCCGGCATAGAACACCGCCTTCTCCTGGAGTCCCTTGGGCTGGGTGATGGAGTTGAACACATCGCGGAAGGGCTTGGGGGCAATGGCTGGTAGACTACGACCGTCGGTGAGATCCGCCAAAAACATCGGCAGATGGCGGATGAACTTGGTGCCCTTGCTAAAAGGCTTGGCCGCCACCGAAGCCGCCCGCAGCATGGAGTGGAACAGCCGGCGGTTGTTGACCACGGCGAAGATCGACTTCTGCACCATGCCCATGCCCTGCTCTTTCACCAGCCGACGACGGATCTCCATGATCAGGCCGGGGATATCGATCTTGCCCGGGCAGACATCCTTACAGGCGCCGCACTGGATGCACAGCCCTTGAATATCCTCGGAACTCTTCAACTCATCGTGCCAGGCGGTGAGAATGGTGCCGATGCCGCCGGTGTAGACCTTGCCAAAGACGTGACCGCCCACCAGACGAAAGATCGGACAGACATTGAGGCAGGAGGCACAACGGATACATTGCAGGGCCTCCTTGAACATCGGATCAGCCGCCATGTCAGTGCGATGGTTATCCATGAGGATGACATGCAGTTCTTTCATGCCGCCATCGGTGGTAGGCGTTGGCCCGGAGACGATGGTGACGTAGGAGGTGAGCAGCTGGGCAGTGGCGGAACGCGGTAGTGCCTTGAGGATCGGGGCGATCTCGCTGAACTTGGCCACCAGCTTCTCGACCCCGACCACGGCGATATGGATCTTGGGCAGGGTGGTCACCATACGCGCATTACCCTCGTTGGTCACCAGGGCAATGGAGCCGGTCTCGGCCACGGCGATGTTGCCGCCGGAGATGCCCATGTCAGCGCGGAGGAACTTGGGCCGCATTTCATTACGGGCCACTTTGACCAGGCGGGGGATGTCGGAGCTGAGCCGCTCATCGACCTCTTTGGAGAAAATATCGGCCACCTCTTCCTTGGTCATATGGATAGCTGGCATGACCATATGCGAGGGCGTCTGCCCGGCCAGTTGGATGATCCACTCGCCGAGATCGGTCTCATTGACCTCGATACCGGCCTTCTCGAGAAAGGGATTGAGATGGATCTCCTCGGTGGCCATGGACTTGGATTTGACGATGGACTTGACGCCGCCCTCCTGAGCTGCTTTGAGGATGTATTCGCGCACCTTGGCCGGATCATTGGTGCGGAAGACCTTGGTCCCCTTGGCCTCGGCGTTTTTCTGAAACAGATCACACAGCTCTTCGATGTGGGCGGCGGCGCTTCCCTTGATCTCGGCGATATTGGTACGCAGGGCCTCGAAATCGATGCCCTCGTAGGCCTTGGCCCGGTTGACCTTGTAGGCCTCGGAGAACTTACCCAGCGCCCCGGTGAGGTTGGCGTTATTGATGGCGCGATCAATGGACTGCTTGAATTCCTGCTGCATCAGTTGGCACCTCCCAGCTGATCGATAAAGACAATGACAAGCCGCTCAGGGCCGTGGACGCCGATGGTCAGCACCCGCTCGATGTCGGCGGTGCGGCTGGGTCCGGTGATCATGGCAATGTAGTTGGCGCTCTGCGGATCGACTTCAGCAAGCACGGCGGGCATATCCGGGCGCAGGCCAGCTGTAGCGATCAGGGCCACATGGATGGTGGGCAGGGTGGAGACCAATCGCTTATCGATGGCGGTGGCATCCTGCACCAGGGTACCGGTGTCAGCAAGAGCCCAGTCGACCTGGGAAATACCGACCTTGGCACCGGCGGCCAATTCGCGGCTGACGGCAAAATTAAAACCGTCGATGCCCTCCAGCACCTGGCGATCAATGCAGGCCAGGAAGGGGCAAGCTGCCATCACCGCATACTGCCCGGCCTGATTGGCAACACCCTCCTGTTGCATAAAGTCGACCAGAAAGCCCAGGGCCTCCTGCGAGCTGGCGAAACGATGGACCTCGGCGCTCACTGCCTGCGCCCTGGTGGTAAATTGTTCGTACATCAGGTTCCTCCTTCACCCCGGAGATCCCGCTCCGGTGAAGTTGCGACCGGCTATTCCCTCGGCCTTCCTGAGCCGCCCCAACAGCACTGGTCAACTAATTTCAAATTGTAAAACCAAATTCTGAGCAAGAATATGTCAAAGTATCACCCTTTGTCAACATGCTTTTTTAAATCTTGATTAAAATTGTATTGACAAGTTTTTCAAGATCGAATAACTGGTATTACCAATTGATCAGGCCATGAGGATATGCGCGCCCTTCCTGGAAATATGTAATCGCCCCCTTGCCCGGGGTTGTGTTCAATCAAACATTTAGGAGTAAGGAGTACCCACTATGCCCTGGATACAAACGTACACCCCGCTCGGGGGAAGCTTGGGAATGTCCGCACTGCTCGCCGCAGTGCCGTTGGTGGTCATTTTCATCTGCCTGGCAGTCGTCAAGATGAAGGCCCACAAAGCCGCGCTACTGGCCGTTGGTTCAGCCTTGGCCATTGCCATCGGCGCATGGGGGATGCCGGCTAAACTGGCGGCCCTCGCCTTTGGCCAAGGCGCCGCCTTTGGTCTGTTTCCCGTGTTCTACATCGTCCTCACCACCCTGTTCCTCTACAACATTACCGTCAAAGGCGGGCAGTTCGAGATCATCCGCGCCTCCCTGGCCGGCCTCACCGCCGACCGCCGCATTCAGGCTCTGCTGATCGCCTTCTGCTTCGGCGCCTTTATTGAAGGTGCAGCCGGTTTCGGTACCCCGGTGGCCATCGCCGGCGCCACCCTGGTTGGCCTTGGTTTTCGCCCGCTCTATGCGGCCGGCGTCTGCCTGGTTGCCAACACTGCGCCGGTTGCCTTCGGTGCCATCGGTATTCCGGTTGTCGCCCTGTCTGCCGTTATGGGCTATGACGATGTCGGCATGATGAAGCTCTCCAAGATGGTCGGTCATCAGCTGCCCTTCCTCTCGGTCTTCATCCCCTTCTATGTCATCGTCATGATGGCTGGCCTGAAAAAAGCCTTTGAGGTTATGCCTGCCATCCTCGTCTGCGGTGTCACCTTCGCCGTTGCCCAGTGGGCCACCTCCAGCTACCTCGGACCGTATCTGCCGGACATCACCGCCTCCCTGGCCGCCATGGTTGGCTTGGTATTGCTGCTGCGCGTATGGCAACCCAAAGAGAACTTCGTCTTTGCCCATGAGTCTGCCGCCACCAAAGAAGAGCACAACTACACCGGTGGCCAGATCTTCCGCGCCTGGACCCCCTATCTGTTCCTCACCCTGATGGTGCTGCTCTGGGGCATCCCCTCCATCAAGGCTACCCTCGATAAGAGCAAAATGATCATCCCGGTCGCTGGCCTGGACAACATGATCATCAAGAAGGTCTCCACCCCTGAAGTTGGTGCCACCAAGCTGCAAGTTGTTGTCTCCGAGATCGATAAAACCCTGGCTGCCCTGCCCGCAGGTGAGGCCAAGGTGGCTGGCATTGTTACCAAACTGGGCGAGCTGAAATCCCTGGAAGGCGCACTGCTGGCTGTTGAGCAGAAAATGACTGGCCAGGGCGCGGTTCTTACTCCCGAGCGTTTTGCCGCCATTGACCCGGTTATCAAGAAGAGCACCGAGATCCAGGATGCCGCCAAGGCCCTGATCAAAGACAAGGTGGCCACCAAAGAGACCTTTGCCGGTCTGACCAAGGCACTCAATGACCAGCTGCCTGCCAAGGTTGCCGCCAAGTACACCTTCAACTTCATGTCTGCTGCTGGTACCGCCATCCTCATCGCCGCCCTGCTCTCCGCCCTGGTCTGTGGCGTTGGTTTTGGCGATGTGCTGAAGATCGCCGGCAAGACCCTCTTTGACATGCGCTTCCCGGCTGTGACCGTTGCCTCGGTACTTGGGCTGGCCTACATCATGAATGCCTCCGGCATGACCAACTGTCTGGGTCTGGTCTTCACCAAGACCGGTCACTGGTTCCCGTTCATCGCCCCGATGCTCGGCTGGCTGGGCGTGTTCCTTACCGGTTCCGACACCTCCAGTAACGTCCTCTTCGGTGGTCTGCAGAAGGCAACCGCTGAGCAGCTGGGTATCAGCCCCATCCTCACCGGCGCGGCCAACACCAGCGGTGGTGTTATGGGTAAGATGATCTCTCCCCAATCCCTGGCCGTGGCCACCGCTGCCTGCGGCATGGTCGGCGAGGAGGGAACGCTGTTCCGCTTCACCCTGAAGCATTCCCTGTTCCTGACCTTCCTGGTCTGCGTCATGGTCTATCTCCAGGCCTACTACCTGCAGTGGATGATTCCCTAATCCGCTCCTTGTCTCTCTGCCCAGGAGTCGCCAGCGCAATTCCCCCTGCCTGGCGGCACGCCCACCTGAACCGAGGACGCGCGCAACTCCGGACGACTGCCCTCTGGTCGTCCGGAGTCTTCAAGTACGGAGACGCCTCGGCGTCTCCTTTTTTTTTGATCCACGCCTCGGAAAGGCTGCCGCAAGGCCAACTGCCGGCCTGTCCGAGACTTTTCCACAATGAGTTGCATTCCGATAGGTTATCGAGTATTAAAGGACGGTCTTATGTTTTCATTTCCGAAATGGATGACCATGCGTTTCAAGCCGATCAAGCCGAAAAAAGTCTCCAGCCAGATTGCCGATCAGATTCGCGAGTCGATTCTTGCTGGTGATTTTTCCCCTGGGGACAAGCTGCCGCCGGAACGTGAACTTGCTGAAATGTTTGGTGTTTCTCGACCATCTGTCCGCGAGGCGCTCAACATTCTTGCCTCTGCTGGCCTGGTGATGTCTTACCAGGGCGGCGGCACCGTGGTGCTCAGCCTGGTGGACAGCAGCCAGAACAATGCCCTCAGTGAGCTGATTCGCACCCAGCAGGATCGGGCGCTGGAGGTGATCGAGGTGCGCAAGTGCATGGAATCCTGGACCGCCTACTACGCAGCCCAGCGCGCCCTGCCTGAGGACCTACGGCGTCTGGACGAAATCCTCCAGGGTATGGAGAGGAACCTCGCCGGCCAGCTACCCTCCGAAGACCTAGACGCCAATTTGCATATCATCATTGCCCGCGCCACCCACAACATTGTCTGGCTGCATCTGATGCAGAGCCTGTTCGATGCCATGAAGGAATTTCAACGCGGTGTCTGGCGGGCGGTCTACCTCACCGCAGAAGATCACAATCTGCTCTTTCAACACCATACCGCCATCGTCGACGCCATCCGTACCCGTAATGCCGAAGGCGCCCGCGAGGCCATGATGCACCACCTCACCTTTGCCGAACAGCGCTCAACCGCCTACGTCGCCAAGCAATTTCCCTGATTACTCTGTTCTTCCCAAACCGCTCTGCGACTGGGGATCTACATACACCTTGCCCGCTCTTTTCCCCGTCGCTGCACACGCCGCGACGGGGATCTCACTCTCAGTGCCCCGTAACCTCCTTTTACACCCACAATACAGCGTCCTCACCCCCCTTCCTCGATACTTGCGCTGCCCACGCCTTGACGTTTTGACGCTTCCCTCGCCCGGCAACCAAACAGCCTAAAAACGGCAGTTGAACATTCCCGCCTGCGTGCAATATTCCGTTTAATCGGCATAAACACATCTGCTTCGCTCGTTGAAGCAATCACCCATTGGCTGAGCAATTGGGATGCAAACCGGTGCAGGTCGCAATCCAGGATATGTTGTTCTATCGCCTACAATGAGCTGGCCCCCCCCGGCCTGCGCCCGGGGTGACGGAACAGTGCCGGTTTTGGAATCAAACACTGACCGAATACCTGCCTGAACCCGGCCGTTTCACAACGATCCCCACGTTGTCCCACCCACTGGTCAGCATCCTTTTGACGAGAACGAGAAATTTTATTTGACAGATCATTTATCAAATGATAATTGGTAAGACAAATGGACCTCCGCACGGTAAATCGTTTATTTCAGGTGATTGCGGCGGAGAATATGCATCCCATGTGCGCCTGTCGCAGAGGAGAATCGTCGCATGCTTGACCAATCGATCATTGAGCAACTTGAAGCCCTGGTAGGAAAGGAAAACGTACTCACCGGCAAGGTCGACCTGGTGGCCTACAGCTATGATGCCACCGCCGATCTGCCCCGCCAGACCCCTGATGTCGTCGTTCTGCCCACCAGCACCGCCATCGTCCAGGAGATCGTTCGCCTGGCCCGTCGCAACAAAATCGCCATCTACCCGCGCGGCGCCGGCACCAATCTCAGCGGTGGCACTGTGCCACTGAAAAAGGGCATCGTGCTTTCCTTCCAGAAGATGAACCAGATCCTGGAAGTCGATGCTGCCAACCTCACCGCGGTGGTGCAGCCGGGCGTGGTCATCAATGCCCTCAACTCCGCCGTTGCCCCGCACGGCCTGATCTATCCGCCCGATCCCGGCACTGTTGCCACCGCCACCATGGGCGGCTCCGCAGCCGAGAACTCCGGTGGCCTGCGTGGCCTCAAGTACGGCGTTACCAAGAACTACATCATGGGCATGGAAGTGGTACTGGCCTCCGGCGAGAAGGTCCGTTTCGGTGGCAAGACCGTCAAGAACGTCACTGCCTACGACTTCTCCAACCTCTTTGTCGGCTCCGAGGGCACCCTGGGCATCATCACCGAACTCACCGCCAAACTGATCCCTGCCCCCAAATATCGCCGCACCATGATGGGTGTGTTCAAGACCTTGGCCGACGCAGGTAATTCCGTCGCCGGTATAATCGCCGCCCAGGTTATTCCTGCCACCCTGGAGATCATGGACAACATGACCATCAGAACCGTGGAGGATTTCGCCCACATCGGTCTGCCGCTGGATGCCGAGGCCCTACTGCTCATTGAGGTCGATGGCATGTCTCAAGACGTGGTCACAGCCGAGGCGGAAGCAGTGATGAAGGTGGTCACCGAGAACAATGGTGACCTCAAGACCGCCGAGTCCGACCTGGAGCGCGATCAGTTGTGGACCGCCCGCCGTAATGCCCTGCCGGCACTGGCATCACTGAACAACACCGTTATTCTTGAGGATGCCACCGTACCGCGTTCGCGTATCACCGACATGCTCATCACCTGTCAGGAGATCGGCAAAAAGTACAATCTCACCCTCGGCACCTTCGGCCATGCCGGCGACGGCAACCTGCATCCCACCATCCTCTGCGACAAGAACAACGCCGACGAGATGGGCCGCATGCACAAGGCAGTGGATGAGATCTTCAAGGCTGCCCTTGATTTCGGTGGCACCTTGTCGGGCGAGCACGGCATCGGTGTGGCCAAGATGAAATATCTGGGTGATGAACTGGGCCAGAGTGGGCTGAACCTGATGGCCAGCATCAAGCAGTCCCTTGACCCCGATTACCTGCTCAACCCCGGCAAGATGGTTCCGGTACGGGAGAACTAATCCATGGCTGTCACAGAGAAAACCTACCACGACGATCTGGCGATCGTTCAGGAAGAGCTCGACAAATGCATGAAGTGCGGCAACTGCATGGCGGTCTGCCCGGTGTACAGCGCCGACAAGATCGAGTCCGCCGTCACCCGCTCCAAGATCACCGTAGCCCAGGCCGTGCTGGAAGGCGAGCTGGAGCTGGACGATCCTGCGGTCTATGAGATGCTCTTTAACTGTCTGGTCTGCAAATCCTGCATGACCAACTGTCCGACCAAGGTCAACTTTGACCGGATTATGCTGGCCCTGCGGGCGGCGCTGGTACGGAAAAATGGTCTCCCCTGGCTCAAAAAGGCCATCTTTTCCACCCTCAAGCACCCCAAACTTTTTGACGCCGGGCTCCGTGTCGGCGCAGCCATGCAGGGGCTGGCCTTCAAATCCGAGAAGGGCGGCAAGGCCATCTCACCCCGCGCTCCCTTCGCCAAAGTAGGCGCACCCATCGGCTTTGACGGCGACCGGCAGATGCCAGCCATCTCCATCACCCCGCTGCGTGATCGGGTGCCGGAGATTGTGCGGGCTGCCGGTTCCACCCTCAAGGTGGCTTTTTTCACCGGTGACTCGCTCAACTACTTCTACCCGGATGCGGGCAAGGATCTCATCGACGTGTTGACCACCAACAACATCGAGGTCCATATCCCCAAGGGGCAGAACTGCTGCGGCGTACCGGTGCTGGTCCACGGCGACATCGATACCGTGCGCGCGCTGGCCAAGAATAACATCGACACCTTCGAGGCCACTGGCTGCGACTACCTGATCACCGGTTGCGGTTCCTGTGGCGGTGCCTGGCAGCACGACTATGTCGAACTGCTGGCTAAGGATCCGGTCTACGGTCCCAAGGCCAAGCACTGGGCCGAGCGCACCTACGACATCTCCACCTTCCTCACCAAGGTGATCAAGTTGCGCGAACCCAAGGGCCGTATTGAAAAGACCGTGACCTACCACGACCCCTGCCATCTGAAGAAGTCGATGAAGGTCTTTACTGAGCCGCGGGCGATTCTCAAGTCCATCCCCGGCCTCACCTTCAAAGAGATGGCCGCTCCCGATGCCTGTTGCGGCAGCGGCGGTTCCTTCGTGCTCTCGCATTACGAAACCTCCTCGACCATCGGCAAGAAAAAGGCCGAGGACATTCAACGCACCCAGGCCGACACCGTGTCCACCGGCTGCCCGGCCTGCATGATGCAACTGCTCGACAACGTCAACCGCTGCGGTGGTCAGCAGGATGTGGTCCACTACATCTCCCTGCTGGCTGAATCCTACCGCAAGGAACGCTAAGCGCTCAGCTTGGCAGCACGCGCCAACCACGCAAAAAAGGGGGCGAGGATATTTTCCTCGCCCCCTTTTTTTGCCGTTATCGTGGGAATGCCTTTGGCGACTGCCGCAGCTCTACTGCATCGGTGTCGGCGCCACCGGCGATGCCGGTGGAGGCGGAGCGACGGCCGGCTGCGGTCGATCTTTTTTCGGTCGACAGGCCTTAAGTTCCTTATGGGTCGTGGCGGCCTTGACGCAGTCCTGTTCCTGATGCAGGCGAATCAGGTGCTGGTCAATACGTTGCAGCCTCTGCTGCTTGACGGTCGCGAAATCCCGCGCCACCGGAGCTGGCGGTGGCCCTGCTGGTTTCTCCTCAGCGGCCACGGGGACGGCCAGGCAGCACAAAGCCATCAATACAACACAACTTTTGCATCTCATCGTCTTCTCCTTTGATGTTCGTTTTATACGCAACGGGAAGGACACCTTCCCCTTCCAGATAAAAAGGAACCACTGGCACCGACTCAAATTTTTCATTGCCTGCCAGGCTGGCTTATGATTCAGTGAGCGCATGGTAGGCGTCGCATCGCCAAAGGACATTCGCCTGCATCAGTAGCTCCCAGTAGAGCTGCCCCACTTCGCAAAGGATTCCACAAACCATGGAAAAACGAAGGTTCAGCCGCATCACCCTCAGGATGCCCGCCAAGCTCGCCATCGGTGAGGACATCTATTCGCTGCCGACCATCGACAATCTCAGCGTCGGCGGCTGCTCTTTGGAGGTGTCACTTAACACCGGTCCGGACACCGCCTGCCGCCTGTGGATTCCCCTGGACTCCACCAATCCCGGCCTGGGCATCGATGTCTGCGGCGTGGTCGTGCGCGCCGATGCCGGCAACGTCGGTATCCGCTTTGACAGCATCAGCCCGGAGAGCCTGTTCCACCTGCACAACCTGATCCGCTACAACGCCCCCGACCCGGACCGCATCGACGAGGAGATCCTCCACCGCCCGGGTCTGCGCTGACTGCGGATATTTCCCCCGAGCCCACGCTGCTTCAACTCAGACTCACGCGGTTGATCAGCGCCTCGTCGCGCTGCACGGTGCGGTGATAGTGCACCGCCGGCCGGCCAAAAAGCAGGGTGTAGCCCTTGAAGTGGTCCTCGGGGATGCCCAAGCGCGCGTACATATCGACATCGATCACCGCAAAAGCCCAACGGATCATGGCATTCCACAGGGTACCGACCCCTTGGGCCGCCGCCAGCAACTCGAAGTAGGTCATGGCGATCAGCGCATCCGCATCCGGCGTGGTGATGGAGGGTGGCGCCGAAACCATCAGCAGATGGGGGGCGTTGCGAAAGATGATATCACGGCCCTGATCCCAGGCCGTCACCACATGGCGGAAGTAACTCAAACCTGCGGAGAGCCGTTTTCCCGCCACCGCCCGTCGTAACCCTTCTATGGTCTCTCGCCGCAGCACATCCATACTTTCCCGATCCTCGATAACCGTGAACAGACACTGGCGCTTGTTCTTGCCGGTGGGGGCGTTGGCCGCTGCGGCCAGCAACTCGGCGATGGTTTGCGGCGAGATCGGCTCGGGATCATAAACCCGCACCGAACGCCTGCCCCGCATCAGCGCCGCCACCTGCACACCGCTGGGCAGGGATTGCGGCAGCGGCAGAGAATTGTCGGGGTTGTAGCCAAGGATCGACAGGGCACCGCTGGGGCAAACCGCCAGACAGTGCTGGCAGCCGATGCAGTGATGCGCCCGCGCCGCATTGATGGCAGGAAAGCCCTCCACCATGTCGATGATATGAAAGGGGCAATCCACGGCGCAGGCACCGCATTGAATGCAGAGATCCGCATTGATGGCAAATTGCAAATCCAGTGGTTTATCGTGGTATTGACTCATGTTGGAGACCTCCGAACAGAGGAAAGGATGGCAGCAGTGAAAGAAATGCCGAGGACGGAATGTGAAGATTGTGCGCCCGTACTGGCCGAGTTGCGGGCTCTGCGCGGGGGCCTCATTGATACATCCACCCTGATCTATGGCGAGCGTTTACAGGTGCTGCCGCTGCTGGCCCGACAGTGGTGCCTGGTGACCATCCCCCAGGTGGTGGCGGAATTCGGCCGCCATCCCGAGCAGATGGAGTTATTGAATGGTCCGCACGCCGGCAGCACCGACGAGGTGCTGCTCGCCACGGCCATCGACCTGCGCCTGCCGCTTCTTTCCGAGGATGGCCGCCTGCTGCGCCGGGCACGGGCTCGTCAACATCCCCACTACAACAGCCTGATGCTGTTGCTGGCCCTGCTCGTCCAGGGCCAAATCACCTTGGCCGAATATGATCGTCTCCACGCCGTGCTCGTGCAGGTGGCCCGCTACAGCCCGGCGGTGCTGGCTTGGGGCCAAGCCCTGCTCCAGGCCTTGATGCAAAGCATGGATGAAAGCAGCTAACAGGCCGGTGTTACTCGTCGCGGACTAATTCCCTGGCCAGAGCGCTGGCAGCATCGAGGTGGGCATCGATATCGCTGCCCGAGGCCAAACGCAGCCCGCCGGCAACGATGGTGCGCACTTCAAAACCGAACCAACCCAAATACAGGGTGTAGCGCTCCACCACATCGGTATAGGCACCGGTGGCATCGACATGGGTGAGAATCAACACGGCGGTCTTGCCCGGGGGCAGGCGGCTGTTGGACTCATCGCTGGGGCGATTGGGGTCGATCAGCGACCACATACGGTCATAAAAGGATTTGAACTGGCCGCAGGTATCGCCAAAATACACCGGTGAAGAAAAGACGGCCACGTCGGCGCGGTGCAGATCCTCCAGAAGCGCGGTGACATCATCAAGCAGCACGCAATGCTCGACGCGGGTATGGCAACCTTCGCAGCCCTGGCAGCCCCGGTACTGCATTTGGTTGAGTTGATAATCGATGACGGTCGCCCCGTAGGCAGCGGCAGTGTCGGCAAAGGCGCGGGCAATGCGGCCGCTGGTGCCGTTTTTCCTGGGACTGCCGAGGATATTGACAATTTTCACACGCGTTTCCTTTCCCATGGAGTCAAGGCCCTGCGGGCCGGTGGTAGTCGCTTTTCCGGCGGCATTGTACGGGGGTGACAGGCAATTTTCCAGGGATTTTTCATCTTCCTTGCAGATGGACACGATGTCGCGGCCTCGTCGATTGGCTCAAGAGCCAGATCCCCTGGAAATCACAGCCAGTTTAGGCCGCACCCGAAGCCCGTCAATTTCAATATCGTTATTTCACTGGAAAAAAGAACGAATTTCTGGTAGGATGCCCGCTGTTTACTTCTCACCCGCTCCGCTTGGCACTCTCCGGGGCCCGCATCCTTCTCTTGTTTCCCCTTGCCCACCAGGCATGGAAGTTTCTGCCATGAACTTACGCACCAATATCGAACACATCAAAGATTGGGCCCAACGCCCCTCCCGCACTGACCGCGCCTGGAGCCGCCCCATGGGACTGCTCTACTGGCTGGCCGGAGCCCGCCACACCACCTTGGCGCAACTGCCGGAAAGCGAAAAGGAACGCATCGCCATCCTCGGCTCCGCCGTGATGATCCCCACCCTGCTAGCCTTTTTCGGCATGTACCTCTACGCTGCCAGCCGTTTTCAGTCCTCCCGACCACTCATCACCCTGCTGATCGCCCTGGCCTGGGCCTTCATCGTCATGCATGTCGACCGCATCCTCATGGCCACCTATCGGCCGTTCCAGTCCAGGCGGCGTCGGGCCTTGCAGGTCTGCTTTCGCATCGGCCTGGCGGCGGTAATCAGTGTTGCCATTGCCTTTCCCTTCTGCCTGGAGCAGTACCGCGGTGCCATCACCGAACGGTTGCAGGGCGAATACCGCCAGCGCCTGGACGGGGTGCATCGCCAGGAACGGGCCGCCCGTGAACTGATCACCCAAAACGACGGCGCCACCGTGGCCGATCTGCGCGCGCAACTCGACAAAGCCCTGGCCGCCGGCCCGGCTGATCCCGCCCTCTTTGCCGAGGAACTGGCCAAGCAACAGGGGCAGCAACGCGACGACACCAGCCGCGCCTTCAAACAGCAACTTGACGGCGAAGCGGCCACCGCCCTGGCGCAGTGGAAGGAGATTTCTGCCCACCTGCGCAGCGTCGAGCAGGATCTCAAGGACGAGGCACGGGGTCGGCTGGCCAGCGATCGTGGCGGCACCGGCAAGCCCGGCCAAGGCGCCAAGTTCAAGGAACTCACCCGCGATCTGGAATTATTGGGCAAGGCCGAGCAGGCCGCCCGCCAACGCTACGAACAACTGCTGACGCGGGCGGCGCAGGTACAGCCCGCCGCACCACCCAAGGACCGGCTCACCGCCCTGGAGCCGGAACAGCGTACTCGTTTTGTCGGCGAGGCCAAGGCACGGGCCGAACGCATCGAGGCCCTGCGCCAGACGCTGGCCCAGGCCGAGCAGGAGCAGGCCGACCACCTGGCGGCCCATAAACGCCGATTCGACCCGGTGATCAAGAGCTTTACTGCCAAGGCCCAGGGCAAATTCGATCCCATGGAGGAAACCATCGGCCTGTTCAAGGTGATCTTTGTGCCGGAGAGCGGCGGCGAACAGGCAGATCCCATCGTGCAGCAGTACAAATGGATGGCAGCCCTGTTCCAGTTCAGCATCATCTTCGGTACCCTCTTTTTGCTCGATCTGATCGCCATCCTCGCCAAGGTGATGTCACGACCCGGTCCCTATGATGTGCTGGTGGAGTTTCCGGAACTGGTGGCGGCCCGCAACCTGGAGGCCCTGCGCAGCCAGTATCCGGACCTGGCCGCTCGCTGGGCCGCCCATCGCACCGGCAACACTCAGCAGTCAGGCAGCTACGACATCGATATCGACCTGCGTGACAGCGAGGCGGTGGCCCGGCTGCTGCTGGCCGCCCATCTGCCCGGCGATGGTGGGATCAACGAGCCACCCACCCCACGCTGACCCCACCAAGGGTCGCAGCGCTGCGCTCTTCGTGAGCCCATGCCAGTGCGCAACTGCGACCCTTGCTTGCGACCCTCGCAAACGCCCCACCAAAAAAAAGACCAAAGAACAACCTCTTTTTGCACTCGACATCTTCATCCCTCCCTGGTATCGCCCTTGCTTGAGCCACACCACTCCCGGGAAAGAGAAGCCGTCTATCGGCACCGCTCTGCCCACCCTTCCCTTTTTCACGACCACAACACCATGAACCAAGCCGCCATCACCTTTTCGCCCATTGGTGTCATCCGCAGCGAGCATACCGTGGCCAAAGCAACCCCCATCCAACCCGCCTATGCCAAGGGTTGCCGGGGCCGTGCCGAAATCCTGCCCCAATACGCCGAGGGGCTACGCGACCTGGAGGGCTTTTCCCACCTCTACCTCATCGTCCATCTCCACCAAGCCGATCCGGTCAAACTACGGGTCAAACCCTTTCTCCAAGACGTGGAGCGTGGCCTTTTCTCCACCCGCGCCCCCTGTCGCCCCAATGCCATTGGCCTGAGCATTGTCGAACTGGTCGGCATCGAGGGCACCACCCTGCAGCTCGACGGCGTCGATATCCTCGATTGCACGCCGCTCCTGGACATCAAACCCTATTGCGCCAAGTTCGACTGCATCCCCCGGACACGCAATGGCTGGCAGGATGAGGTCGACGAGGCCACTGCGCAACAACTCGGTCGGCGCGAATACCGCCCACACCGGTAAAGCCGTTGCAGCGAGACGGCAATGGCCACAACCACTGCCTGGTTTGTGGCAGCGATCATCCCCACTCCTGGGGATTGCGCTTTTCCAGCGTCCCCGACGGTGAAGTTGTCGCCAATTTTGTAGCAGGATCAGCCTTGCAGGGGTACGATACCCTGGTCCATGGTGGCGTCATCGCCTCCCTGCTCGACGCCGCCATGACCCACTGTCTGTTCCACCAATCCATCCAGGCGGTGGCCGGCGACCTCCGCGTCCGCTATCTGCACCCGGTGGCCTGCAACGTCCCCCTGGAACTTCGGGCCAGGCTGCTCTTTGCCTGCCCGCCGCTGTACCAGTTGCAGGCTGAGCTGCGATGCGACGGGCAGATGATGGCCAGGGCCGAGGGCAAATTCATGCGACGAGGTTGCCATGACAACATCGACGGAGTCCCGGCAGATCAGGATCACCATTCTCGTTGACAACGACGCCGGCGCCGGCCTGGAGGCCGAACACGGCTTCTCCCTGTGGATCGACACCGGCGACCAGCGCTACCTCTTCGACACCGGCCAAGGCGAACTGCTGCTCAGCAACGCCGCTGCCCTGCACATCGACCCCGCCACCGCCGGTGCCATCATCCTCAGCCATGGCCACTACGACCACAGTGGCGGCATTGCCTCCCTCTTTCGCCATGGCCATCAATTCGACTTCTACTGTCATCCGCTCGCGGTGCAACCCCGCTATTCGGTGCGCAAGGGCCAGGCCAAAAACCTGCAAATGCCGCGCGATGCCATGGCCGCCCTCGACCATTTCCCCCAGGAACGGGTCCACTGGGTACAGCAACCGCTGCTGCTCGCCCCGGGGATTGGCCTCACCGGCCCCATCCTGCGCGAGACCGCCTTTGAAGACAACGGCGGCCCCTTCTTCCTCGATCAGGCCGGCCATCGCCCCGATCCGGTGGACGATGATTTGGCCCTGTGGATCAGAACTGACTCCGGCATGATCGTCTGCGTCGGCTGTGCCCATGCCGGCCTGATCAACACCCTGCACCAGGTGCTGCGCCAGAATCCCGGCCAGCACATCCGCACCATCATCGGTGGCTTTCATCTGCTCAATGCCGACCGGCGGCGTCTGGAATCGACCATCAAGGAACTGCAACGCCTGACACCGGAACAGATCATTCCCTGTCACTGCACCGGCGAGGAGGCGGTGAACCAGTTGCGCCATGCCTTTGGTCGACGCTGTCGTCTCGGTATGGCGGGCATGAAGCTCAGTTTTGAAGTACAGCGAAATGAGGAGGAAAAACAGTAGCCCAGGGACTGACAGCCCGGTTGCCCGGAACAAGCAACGCCAACAGCAACCCCAAGGAGGAGTGTGGATGAACACGGACAAGGAGTTCTTTGCGCAGATGGATAACAAGATGCTGGTGCGGATGGTGATGGATGGATTTCGGCGGACTATCGTCCATTACGGCGCCTGGTTTGCCGAGGTCGCCCATCAGGTTGGCCTGGAGAAGGCCATGGCGGTGGAGGATGCGGTGTGGCAGGCCAGTGTCGGCAATCAGGTGGACCGACTGGGCAAGACACTCAATTTCCCGACCGAAAACGGTATCCCCGCAGTGCTTGCCAACCTGCCCAAGGAGACCCTGGTCGATCTCATTGAAAAACTCAGCATCAACTGGCTGGCCAATGACGGCATCTGGTTTCAGGCGGTGGAGCAACAGTTCGGCATGGGCGATGCCAAGCGCTGCAACGATACCTGCTGGACCCGCTTTTCCCCCTTTGAGGCCAACCGCATCAAGAAACTGCTCGACCTGCCCGAACAGGGCGGCATCCCGGCCCTGAAAAAGGCCCTGGCCTACCGCATGTATGCCTTTATCAATGAGCAGTCCGTTGAGGAGGCGGGCGAGCACTGCATCATCTTTTACATGAACAACTGCCGGGTGCAGGCAGCGCGCCAGCGCAAGGGGCTGCCCGATTATCCCTGCAAATCCGCAGGAATGGTTGAATACCCCACCTTTGCCAGCACCATCGATAGCCGCATCCGCACCGAATGTGTCGGCTGCCCACCCGACCCGCATCCGGATAAGTGGTTCTGTGCTTGGAAGTTTACCCTGGCGGAATAACGACAAAGGGTCCAACCAGTGAAACCTGATTGGACCCTTTGCTTAGATGGTTATGGAGCTAAAGTAAAATGAGTCAATCTACATCACAAGCGAATGCCTTCTACAAAGAAGTAGCCGAAACCAGAAAATTATGGACCATTAAGGACGAGAGAGGCTTCCCTGCTCCAAAAAAACAGTGAAGGAAAAAGAATGGCTTGCTTATGGGTATAAATTGGAGTGGAGAGAGAGCAACTGGATATGACATCGAACCAGAAAAGGTAAGAGAATATGTTGAGTCACATATCAGTACATAATATGGTGCTCAAGCCGATATTCCTTACGCCGCACCGCTCAGCTTGTCGCTATGCCTCACAAGATGAACTGACTTCCCACCGCAGCAGTCATCCAAGCGCAATATCGTTTTGAAAATTGACCAAGCCCGGCAACAGGCTCTGCACCTCAGATACCGTCCACAGCAGTTGGCCAGAGGGCGTTGCCACCTGAAGACGATTGAGCCCGAGGGCGATCTCCTCAAAACTCTTGCCTTTGGCACGCAGACGCAGGACAGATTGGGTTAGCTCTTCACGAGAGAAGCGTTTGACGGGCTCCGAAGGTGGATGAGCAACCGTGGTGGCAGGGCTGGATGCGGGGACCTCTGCCACCGCCGACAACTCCACCACCTCGTACATGCCATCGTGTCGCACCTCCACGCTGTTCTCCGCAGCGATGGCAGGTGGCGCCTCGGCAATCACAACCGGTGCGGCCTGCGGCTTGTATTCCAACTGCAAGCCCACCATCAACCGCATCAGATCATCGATCTGACGATCACGGCGGGCCAGTTGCTCGCGCATGTCCTCCAACTGCTCACGCAGCAACTCAATCTGATCTTTGTAGGCCACCAATAAATCGGCAAGAAAGCGCTCCTCCCCCTCGGACTGAGAGCTACTGGTGCGGACCGGCCGGGTGGGGACGGCGGTAGCCTGCTCGCCATCGCGGGCGTAGGTGGCCAGCAACTGACGGCCTTCGTCCCAACGCTCCATATCGGCTTGGCGGAAGCGCACTTCCTGTTTGCCGGTCAGAGGGTTAAGAATCAGTTTATGCGGTAGGCCACGCTTGCGGTAGCGGCTGATCGATTTGGTGGAGACGTTGAGAAAATCCGCCGCCTCCTTTTGGGTGAGGGTGTATTCGTTGTCGCTCATGCTGCCTCGTGCTGATGCTGCGGTTGCGGCCGATCCTGCTCGGCCAGCAACTCCCGGCCGGTGAGAATGACCGCCTGCAAAAATTCGTCGATCTGGGGTGTGTCGACATTGATATTGGTGACCAACAGCCGCAGCACCAACTCGCCGTTGACCAGACCGGTGCCCACCAGACTACGGCCACAGCGGTGCATACGCTCGCGGATCGCCTTGTTGAACTCCGCCGCGGCAACACCCTCGGGCGCCCTGTGACGGAAACAGATGTTGAAGGATTCGCGGGGTACGACCATCTCCAGCTCATCGGCCAGCTCCACCTGCTGCTCGGCATAGGCGCACAACTCCAGGTAGTGCTCCACCCGCTTGGCCAAGCCGGCCTGGCCATAAAATTTCCAATCGAGGAACCACTTGAGACTGTCGACGCGGCGCCCGCATTGCAGCGACATGGTACCGAGATCGCGAATCTCGCCGTGCGCGCCCTCGCGGAAGATGTAACTCTCGTCGCCGGCGCTGCATACATCGCGCAAAAACTGCGACCGCCGGTTGAAGAGCAACACGTTGCACATCAGGGCCGCGCCCAGCATCTTGTGAAAATCGAGCGTGAAGGAATCGGCCTGAGCGAGATGGGGCAGGAATTGCTGCCGCAGTCGGTCACTGAAGATGACCGCTCCGCCCCAGGCACCATCCACATGCAACCAGAAGCGGTAATGATCGCGCAGGGCCAACAGCGGTTCAATTTGGTCATAGCTGCCACGCACCGTGGTACCGGCAGTCGCGGCCACGAAAAAGGGCACTCCGCCTTGCGCCACCACTGCGGCAAGCTCTTTTTCCAACAGGTCGACGCGCATGCGGCCATGCTCGTCGACGGGAATTTTGCACAGATGTGCCGAGCCCAGGCCCAGGATATTGGCGGCCCGGTCCATGGAGTAATGGGCATCGGCATTGACAAAGGCGAACAGTTCCGGCCGGCCGAACAGTCCCTGCTCCTTGATGGCGCCATCGACAGTGTTGCGCGCCGCCATCATGGCGATCATGTTGGCATTGCTTGAGCCGGTGGTCATCTGGCCGCTGCCGCCCTCGAAGCCCACGAGTGCAAGCATGGCGCGCAGCATGTACTGCTCCATCAGGGTGGAGACCGGCGCGGTCTCAAAGGTACAGGCCGAGGTGTTGGTGATGGCGGCGACCATCTCACCGATCATCGACGGCGGATTGGCACCGGCCCACATGCGATTGACATAGCCGGGATGGCTGGTTTTGACGGCATGGGCGAGATACTGCTCCACCCAGGCAAAGGTGGCTTCCCAATCGCCCTGCTCGTCCTCATTTTCCAACCGCAACTGCTGCCGCAACTGCTCGGGATCAAGGTAGTCGATAAAGGTGCCGCTCTCCCGTTGGCTGAAATAGCCGGAAAGCAGCTGCAACAACCGCTCGAAGATTTTTTCCTGCTCCATACGCCCCGCGCATGCTCCCTGTGATCGGTAACGATCCGAATTAACGCAACCTGAAAGCACCCCGGCGCAAGAGAATACGCTGCCCCGGGTGGAAATCATCCACTCTTGGTGTTTGCACGAGGTTATGCCCGAAAAATAGCCGGTGGCGCATTTGTTGCCTGCGCTATCGGCCTCGCGAAAAAACGCAAAAGTGATTGCTCATATACTACAGGGAGGACGGATTATCGAACAGAAAGTGGCCGCAGCCGGGAGAAGGCAAGCGAAGAAAGGATGATGGGCGATTGCAACGTCGTGTCAGCAGGACAATCGGGAATCAGCCAGGCTGTCGAGGTAAACCATTCCTTCAAGCAGCAGATGGTCCACCCGCTCCTGTACGCGGGTGACCGCCGGAACCGGCTGCTCACCGGGATAAAAGAAAAACGAGCCCTGACGCCAGGCCAGCGCCGCAAAAAAGGCTTCTTTCACCTGCCGCAGCAACGAATCATCCAAGCGCGCCGGATCGACATAGCCTTTTTCCACCAGGATCTGACCCAGAGGACGATGTTGATCGTCGGCATCATGGACATGGAGGCATTCCAGCAGCTGCGTTTCGGAGATCAGTCCGGCATCGAGAAGAATCGAGCCGATCCGGCGTGCATTAACGCGCAGACTGCCAAAGCTGAAAACGCCATCAGAGAAATAAAAGATACCGCCGTTGCCCTGCACTTCCACCTCGAGTTTGCCGCTGAGGGAGGCAAGATCCAGCAATTGGAAGATATTTTCCAGGCCAATGACGGCGATATCACCTTGAAAACCAATATGGGCATCGATGGCGTAGCCAGTGCTCGCCGTTGCCACAGCAGAAAGGGGAGGCATGATTCGTTTCCTTGCGCATGAAGAGGTGAACAGGCACTGCGTTTATTCTTTACTCTTCTTTACTGTGGCACGTCCTCCGTGGATGTCAAGGGAAGAATCCAAGGGCTCGCCTCCCCGCTAGCCCTTGGTATCATTCAGATGCAGAGTATTTCTTCGCTGACGCGGGTGAGGGCACGCGGCCCATCTTCGCTGAGAACAAAGGTGTTTTCCGTGCCGATGGCGCCTTCGGCAAAGACAAATTTGGGCTCCAGGGCAAAGGTCATGCCCACAGCCAGGGGCATCTTCACGCCCTTGGCAAAGATGGGATACTCGTCGAGTTCCAAACCAACGCCGTGGCCGATGAAGCGGACGCGGTCATTGCCAATCCCCATGAAATGCTCTTCCAGTCCCAGTTCGGCGGCCAACTCCACCGAGCGGCCATACACCTCTTCGCAGAGCAGGCCGGGCTTGATCATCGCCACCAGCGCCTCCTGGATCTTGAGGGACGCCGCATGGGCCTGGCGCAACTGCGGAGAAACATCGCCGATGACGAACATGCGCGCACCGTCGGCGGTATAGCCGTTGATGACGCAGGTGTAGTCGATGTAGATCACCTCGCCATGGCCAATGGTCTTCCAGCCGGCGCCGTGCGGGTTATTGGCAGGGGTGAGGCCGCAGCCGCCCACCGGTCCGTCGAAATAGGAGGGTGCCGCACCGCTGGCTCCGGTGGTGACGTTGCCCATGAAGAAGTCCTGATTAAAGGCGCGCATCTTGGAACAACCACCGTAGCCGCGCCGGCGCATCCCGGCCTCGAAGAGACTGGCCAGTTCGATCTCGGTCATCCCTTCCCGCACCATGGTGGGCACCTCGGCAAAGACCTGGTCGAGCACACCGCAGGCTCGCTGCAACAGATCAATCTCAAAGGGGGACTTGATGGTGCGGATACGCTTGAGCGCCTCGGAGATATCCGAGAAATGGGTATCCTTGAAGATTTTTTTATACAACTGCCAGGTATTGTAAGGGATGACATCCAGCTCCAGGCCGATGGCATCAATATTGTAGCCCTTTTCCGCCAGCAACTCGGGAATGGCCTTGATACTCTTCACATCGACAATCTCGGCCAGAGGCGACTCCTGGCGGGCTCGGGCAAAACTCTTGCGCACCATGAGGATGGGCTGGCCGCTGCGGGGAATGAAGAGATGGGCCGATTGCGAGGTACCGCTGAGGTAGAAGAGATTGGTGTGGTGAATGATGAGGGCGCCGTCGATGCCCATCTGGTCCAGCGTGGTTTGGAAAAGCTGGATGCGGGCATCGATTTCACTCTTCGGCGTGTACAGCATTTCGGTCATGATGGTGTCTCCCTGTGCGCAAGTTGGCAGCAAAATCCCGGCGTGACTGCAAAGTTGCCGGCCACCCTATCCGCCCGGGGAGTTTCTGTCAACGGTTGATCACTGCAAGGTATCCGCCCGAAGGGGCAATGTAAGGAGCGGCTCGAGAACCCATTGAAATTGTGCGGAATTCAGGAGAGCCGGGTTTTGAAATCCTCGTAGCCGAATTGGCGCACGAGGATCAGTTGGTCGCCCTTCGGTTGATAACGCATGATGGCCGGCAACTGCACGCCGTTGAAGGTGTTGGTCTTGACCATGGTGTAGATGGCCATGTCGGTGAAGACCAGTTTATCGCCGGGCACAAGCGGTGCCGCGAAGGAATACTCGCCAGCGACATCGCCGGCCAGACAGGAGAGACCGCCGATGCGGCAGGTGAAAGGCTTTTCGCCAGCCTCACCGGAGCCGACGATGTGTGGCCGGTAGGGCATCTCCAACACATCAGGCATGTGCGCCGGCACCGAACCATCGATGATGGCAATGGGCATATCGGCCTGGACCACATCAAGCACCGTGGCCACCAGGTAGCCGGTGTTGAGGGCCACGGCCTCGCCCGGCTCGAGATAAACCTGCACGCCCCAGCGGTCCTGAAAGCGGTTAACGATGTTGATGAGCAAGTCAAGATCATACCCCGGCCGGGTGATGTGATGGCCGCCACCGAAGTTGACATAGGCCATCTGCGGGATAACATCGGCAAAACTCTGTTCCACCGCCGCCACGGTGCGTTCCAGACAATCGGCATCCTGCTCACAGAGGTTGTGCCAGTGCAGGCCGCTGATGCCGGCAAGCTGATCGATGCGGAAATCTTTCCGGCGAATACCCAACCGCGAACCCGGCGAACAGGGGTCGTAGATGGGCGTAGCGCCTTCGGAATGCTCGGGATTGATGCGTAGGCCGAACTCGAGGTTGCGCCCGGCCTGCCTGGCCTTGGTCTCGGCCAGAGCCCGGAATCGCTGCCACTGGCCAAAGGAGTTAAACACCAGATGATCGCAGGTGGCGGCCAACTGCTCGATATCGCTCTCGGAGTAGGCTGCGGCAAAGCTATGCACCTCGCGGCCGAACTCCTCCCGGCCCAGCTGCGCTTCATGCGGTGAACTGCAACAGACGCCATCCAGCACTTGCCGCAGCTGCGGGAAGACACTGAACATGGCAAAGCATTTCAATGCCAGCAGGATCTTGCAGCCGGTGGCCTCTTTGACCCGGGCGAGGATGGCGAGGTTGTCGGCGAGCAAACCCTCATCGACAACAAAGGCCGGTGTGGCCACCCGCGCCGCATCGAAGCGGCAAGCGTAACGACCATTCAAGAGGGAGTGCCCGGCATCTATTTCATTTTCGTTCCTACTGTTCATACAAACCACTGTTTTGGGTCTTTGCTGAAAAATTCCATCAGGGGGATCCCTTGCGCCCCGACCAGCAGCGCCTGTGCCTCGGGGTAGCGCTTACGAAAACGGTTGAGCCCAGCCGCTGTGCCACTCCGTCCGCTTTTGACCTCAATGGCCCAGGCCTGCCGCCCCCTGGTGACCACAAAATCAACTTCATGATTCCCTTCCCGCCAATAGCTGAGGCCATATTCCACTGAGCCAAGACTGTTGCACAAATGCGCGCCCACGGCGTTTTCCACCAGGCGGCCCCACCAGATGGTGTCTGCCAGGGCATCGTGGAAGGTGTGGGTGGAAAGGGCATTGATGAGGGCGTTGTTCCACAAGATCAGCTTGGGGCTGCTGCCCCGCTTGCGCATCACCCCTTGCGAGAAAAGTTCCAAGCCGCTGACCAGGAAGGCAGCTTCCAGCAATTTCAGATAATGGGCCAGCGTCGTGGTGTTGCCTGCATCTTGCAGTTGGCCAAGCATTTTGGTGTAGGACAGGATTTGCGCAGGCAGGGTGGCGGCCAGGGCAAAGAGGTGGCGCAGCAGCACCGGTTTTGCCACCTTGCTCATCTGCAAAACATCGCGGGCCAGCACGGTTTCAATCAGGGAATCGGTGACATAGCGTTTCCAGGAAGATTCATCGTCGATAAACACCGCCGCGCCTGGGTAACCGCCGAAATATATCCATTGCTCCAGGCTCCAGCCAAAGGCCTGCTGGCATTCCGCAAGGCCCCAATGGGTGCAGCGGTGCAAGAAAAACCTGCCCGTCAGGCTCTCCGACAAGCCTTCCTGCATCAAGAGTGCAGAAGAACCAAGGACAAGGACGCGAATCTCCGGGCCAGTTGCACGGGCATCCCAGAGGAGTTTCAGGGTCTCGCTCCAGCCGCGCACCTTCTGCACTTCATCAAGAATAAGCAACACCGGCTTGGCCGCTTCGACGGCCAGGGCAGCAGCATACCGCCACTGGGTTTCAATCCAGGCCGCATCCAGCGGAACCGGACTGTCGGCGGTAGCGTACAGGAAAGGAAAGTCGATGCTGTCCTCGATCTGACGGGCCAGGGTGGTTTTGCCCACCTGCCTTGGGCCGACCATGGCATGGATGACCGGTGTGGGGCGTGAAAAAAGGGCACGAAGTGTTGTCAATAATGGACGCTTGTAGTGCATAACAGCCCTTTAACACGTCTCATTTTCACCGTCGATCAATTTTACTCAATCACTGAGCAAAATTACTCATCCAGCTGGATTTTCCGTTCGAGTGAAGAAAAAGAGAGAAATTCCAAGATGCAAGAGACCGAGCAGGCTTTCCTCAAGCAGGCACGCTGCAACAATGCGTGCCTGCACTCCAACGCAAAGCTCACTGCTCGACCACCACCCAGGGCAGACCGTGCTTGTTGAGATCCTCCATGAAGGGATCGGGATCAAACTCCTCCATGTTCCATACGCCGGCGCGTTTCCACAAGCCTTGCAGCATCATCTTGGCACCGATCATCGCCGGCACGCCGGTGGTGTAGGAGATGGCCTGGGAGCCGACCTCGCGGTAGGCCTCCTCGTGGCTACAGATGTTGTAGATGTAGATCTGTTTTTCCTTGCCGTCCTTGACGCCCTTCATCACGCAACCGATGCAGGTGCGCCCCTTGGTGAGCGGGCCAAGCGAGGCCGGCTCGGGCAAGACGGCCTTCAAAAACTGGATGGGGATGATCTCGCTGCCCTGGTACTTGACCGGGTCAATGCGGGTCATGCCCACGTTTTCCAGCACCCGCAGGTGGGTGAGGTAGTTCTCGGAAAAGGTCATCCAGAAACGCGCCCGCTTCAGCCCCTTGATGTTCTGCACCAGGGACTCCAGCTCCTCATGGTACATCAAGAAGCACTTCTTGGGGCCAATGCCCTCGGGGAAGTCGTAGTTCATCGACCAGGAGAGCGGATCGGTCTCCACCCACTCGCCGTGCTCCCAGTAGCGGCCGCGCTGGGTGATCTCGCGGATGTTGATCTCGGGGTTGAAGTTGGTGGCAAAGTGCTGGCCATGATCGCCGGCGTTGCAGTCGATGATGTCCAGGGTATGGATCTCATCGAAGAAGTGCTTGAGGGCATAAGCGCAGTAGACGTTGGTGACGCCGGGATCAAAGCCGGAACCAAGCAGGGCGGTCAGGCCGGCCTTCTCGAAGCGCTCTTTGTAGGCCCACTGCCACTTGTACTCGAACTTGGCCACATCCGGCGGCTCGTAGTTGGCGGTATCGAGGTAATCGACCCCGGTTTCCAGACAGGCGTCCATCAGGGCCAAATCCTGGTACGGCAGGGCCACATTGAGCAGCAAATCCGGCTTGACGCGCTTGATCAGGGCCACGGTCTCGGCGACCTGGTCGGCATCCAACTGCTCCACCGCCACGCTGACACCGGTGCGCTCCTTGACCGAGGCCGCAATGGCCTCGCACTTGGATACGGTACGGCTGGCCAGGGTGATTTTTGAAAACACCTCGGGAATCTGGGCGCATTTATGGACAACAACACTGCCGACACCGCCGGCGCCGATGATGAGGACATGGGACATATGGGGGCTCCTTTTTAGGTGGATAGTCTGTAGGTGGTTAGTCGGTTAGCGGGTTCATTGAGTGGCAGGTTATGCTCCCCCTTGTCCTTTCATGCAATGGCATTTTCTAAAGGCTTCTTTCTCCCTGCGTTGAAAGCCAAACAGAGCAGCATAGCGGAAAGCATGAGGGCGATTGAGGTTGGCACTGGAACTGGGGTTAGGGATAAATTGCCTCCATCGATTAGAACAATCTGTCCACCTATGAGGGCTTGATCCCCTGAGCCCAGGGTCAGATTGATATCGCCTCCAGAGATAAGCTCGACAGCATTTCCCGAACCAATGGTCAAAGAACCCCCAGCAATTAAAGTGATACTCGGCGGCAGGGAGGAGCCTGGAAAATCGTTGTAGAAATAAACAGAAGAACCGATAGTAACTCTTTGGAGCGAAGAGATCTCGATAACGGGTGCCGTAATATGCAAATCGTCAATAAAAAGCGAACCTGCCGATGAAATAATAATTTTTTCACCAGAAGCAATAGAGCCGTTGGATAGCGATAAGTCTCCACCACAAATAAACGAGGCATTATCCTGCAATGAAGAAGAATATTCTCCTAAACAAAGAGCATTGCCGACATTAGCAACCGAAGAGCCATACGTTACATTGGGTATAGCTAGTAGCAACATCAGTAAAAGTGCAAATCTTTGCATACCAATCTCCATATTATTTGAGTATGTAAACGTGATCGCTTCCAAGCTCCAGCGTGGGAACGTACCTTGGATGCGCCAGCGTCCCATTGATTGCGAGCAATCACGGGGCCTTTGCTCGGCAGGCACAAAACGGGCGTGCCCACCCAACCAGCTGACAGATATCAACCTATCCCCTATCTCTCAAAATACGTATACCCCCGTAACCCCGCCTCATAGGCCTCGACGATCTCGCGGCGTTCCTGGGCGCTGATCTTGCCGTCGCGCACGGCCTGCTCTGCTGTTTCACGGAAGCGGACAAAGAGCCGTTTGGGGTCGTACTGCACATAGGACAGCACCTCGGCCACGGTATCGCCCTCCTGCTCGCTGACGAATTCGAACTCGCCGTCCTCATGGATATTGATGGTGACGACGTTGGTATCGCCGAGCAGATTGTGCAGATCGCCCAGGGTTTCCTGGTAGGCGCCGACGAGAAAGACACCGAGGATGTACTCCTCGTAAGGCTTCAGCTCGTGCAGCGGCAGGTAGCGTTTGACGCCGCGCTTGTCGATGAACTGATCGATCTTGCCGTCGCAATCGCAGGTGATGTCGGCAAGTATCCCCTTGCGGGTCGGCTCCTCGTCGAGGCGGTGGATGGGGGTGATGGGAAACAACTGACCAATGGCCCAGGAGTCGGGCAGACTCTGGAACACACTGAAATTGCAGTAATAAAAATCCGACAACACCCGTTCCAGGTCGGTGAGCTCGGCGCTGGGGTTTTTCAGCTCCTTGGCCAAGCGGTTGATCTCGTTGATGGTGGTCCAGAACAGCCGCTCGGCCAGGGAGCGTTCGCGCAGACTGATCTTGCCGTTCTGGAACAGGCGCCGGGTCTCGTCGCGGTAGAAGATGGTGTCGTTGAACACCTCTTGAATGTTGCGGATGGTCAGGTCCTTGAGCGCCTGGTGCATGTATTCGAGCTGCGGGGCGCACCCCTCGGGCAGGGTGTCGGGCAGGGGATCGGTCTGAAACTGGGTGACATCAAGGATATTAAAGAGCAAAATCGAGTAATAGGCCACCAGGGCCCGGCCCGATTCGGTGACGATCACCGGATGCGGGATCTGTTCGTCCTCCAGCGAGGTCATCACCGCCTCGATGATGTCGGTGCAGTATTCCTTGAGGGTGTAGTTGCGGCTGGAGAGGAAGTTGGACTGCGAACCGTCGTAATCCACCGCCAGGCCACCCCCGAGGTCCAGGTACTCCACCTGGGCGCCTTCCTTGGCCAGACCGGCGTAAACGCGGCAGGCCTCGTTGACCGCGGAACGGATCTCGCGGATGTTGGAGATCTGTGAACCCAGATGGTAATGGACCAGTTTGAGGCAGTCGAGCATGCCCGCCTTGGCCAGCAGGTCCACCGCCTGGATGATTTGTGAGGTGTTGAGGCCGAAGATGGAGCGCTCGCCACCGGACTCCGACCAATGCCCCCCGGCCTGGGCCGAGAGCTTGATGCGGATCCCTAAGATGGGCTTGGCATTGAGGGCCTTGGAACGCTCGATGATCAGCGGCAACTCGTCGGGCATCTCCACCACCAGGATGCAGGTGAAGCCGATCTTGGTGGCGTGCAGACCGAGATCGATGAACTCCTCATCCTTGTAGCCATTGCAGATCAGCGCCGCTTTCTTGTCGCGCATCATGCCCATGGCGGCGATCAGCTCGGCCTTGGAACCGGCCTCCAGGCCGTGGTGGTAGCGCGAGCCGAACTGGGCGATCTTCTCCACCACCTGCTGCTGCTGGTTGACCTTGATCGGGTAGGCGCCCATGAAGGTGCCCTGGTAGCCCAGTTCCTCCATGGCGGAGCGGAAGGTCTCGTTGAGGCTGGTGATCTGCGAATCGAGGATGTTTTCGATGCGCAGCAGCACCGGCATATCAAAGCCGCGCTCACGGATGCCCTTGGAGATCTCCGCCAGGCTCACCGCCCGGTCGGCGGCCCCGGGTTCGGGCATGACCATCATGTCGCCGTTCTCGGCGACGAAAAAATAGCCTCCACCCCATTCATCGACTCCGTACAGATCCGACGACTTATTGATATTCCAACGTTCCATGGTGTAGTTCACCTCAATACTCCTCCTTCAACTGCAAACTGCGTCTTTATACTCAAGGGGTAAGCGCGGCGTCAATATCGGGGCCGCGCCCTGATGCAATCCTAACAATACGATTACTCGGTCAACAATCGGGGTGGCGCTGCACCAGCCACCGGCCGGTGCAGGGTCAGCTCCCGGCCATCGGCCACGGCCTTGCGATAGGCTTCACCATGCAGGGTTTGCCCGCGTCCACGCCGCCACTGCAGGCGGGGATAGCGGTGCGCCACAAAGGCATCGAGCCGGGCCTCGTCCTGCACGATGGGCAAGTGGTTGCCTGAAAACGTGGCGTTTGGCACAGCCGTTCCCGGTGCGGCGGGGGCTTGCAACTGCTCGCGAAACCCGGCCAATACGCCCAAAAAATAGCTCCTACGCGCCGTCCGGCCGGTGCCGGCAAAACGGCGCCGGTTCTTGGCCCACAACACCGCCAGCCGGTCTTCGAGAAAATGGTAGCAATGCTCGGCTATGGCCACCGCCTCTTCAGTGCCGAAGAGCTCGATGGTTTTGGTGAGGCTATCGCTGTGGGGATGATAGATCGAGGCGCAGATGATGCGCACCCCGAACCCGGCTTCAAGCAGGGTGCAGATTACCTTGCGGTGGGCGGGCAGCGCTGCGGCCCCGGTATCGATGGAGCGATGCAGCAGCTGCTCGGACTCGGCGAGACTGGCGAAATCAAGCCGGTGACGCTCGAGCAAGGCCTGGGCCCGTTGCAGGGCCAGGGCCGCCTCGTGCTCGTTGTCCGATTGGCCCAAGGCCAGCAGCTTGCGCACCCTGTCGATCACCTGGCGGCCGGGCTCGGTGGCGGCGGTGGCCGCGTCCATGGTCGGCAGGGTATGGTGGAGATCGGCGCCGGCGCGCTGGAAGGGTTCATCCAGGCCAAGACGCGCGCAGGCCTCGCGGAAGAGCGGGCCATGGGCGACATCGTCCCGGCCGTGCAGCTCGCTGCACAGCTGATGGGCCATCTCGTGCTTGAGCACGCACAGGGTTGTGGCCCAGGGGTGTGCACTGATGAGGAAGTGACTGAGGCTAAGGCGGCGATCCGTGGCCGACCAACTGCCCAGCTGGCTGTGGCTGCGGCTGATGGTCAACACCGGCAGTTGCAGGGGAACCCGATACTGGAAGCAGATATCCCGAAACTCCCGCACCAGCTGGCTGAGCCAGGCCGCGTGCAGGCGGCTGTCGACCAAGGCCGTCTCAACCATGGATGCCGAGGGGATGCTGCTGGCGCAGGGCCGCGATACGGGCCATCACCGGCGGGTGGGAGTAGTTGAGAAACACATGCAAAGGGTGCGGCGTGAGATTGCTGAGGTTGCTGACGCTCAATTTTTTTAGGCCATTGATCAGGGACTCGCTCCCCTGTTCGTCGTGCAGGGTCTCGGCGGCATAGCGATCGGCCTGAAACTCGTTGCGGCGGGAGAAGAGGTTGAAGCCGATGCCCACCAGCATCGACAACGGGCTGTAGAGAAAGCCGAAAAAGACCAGCGAGGCGTAGATCGAAACATGCTCCATGGCAAAGGCGGCGAACAGCCCTTGGTTGTTCAGAAAAAGGGAGAGGATGAAAAACATCAATCCCATCTGCAGCATGGAAAGCACCATCATCACCGGAATGTGGAGCAGCTTGTAATGGCCCATCTCATGCGCCAGCACCGCCAGCAACTCGTTTTCGGCCAGCTTGCTGATCAGGGTATCGAAAAAGACGATACGCCTGAATTTGCCGAAGCCGGTGAAAAAGGCATTGGCGCGGTTAGAGCGCTTGGAGCCGTCCATGGTGTAGATGCCCTGTAAGGCGAAGTGCTGCCGCTTTGCATACCGGGTGATGGCCTCCTTGAGCGGACCATCTTCCAGGGGGATGAACTTGTTGAACAGGGGCATGATCAGCACCGGCGCCAAAAACTGGACCACCAGGATGAAGCACACTGCCGCCAGCCAGCAGTAGAGCCAGGCCATCGGCCCGCTGGTCTCGAAAAACCAGAGGATGGCCGCCAGCAGCGGGCCACCGAGCACAACGGTGAGCACGATGGCCTTCAGCTGATCCAGCACAAAGGTGGTCCAGGTGGTGGTGTTGAAGCCAAACCGCTGCTCGATGACAAAGGTGGAATACAGGGAAAAGGGCAGGCCCAGCAGCCCGGTAAGCACGCCGAGCAGCCCGGTGAACACCAGCCCGGTGGCAATGGAGCCAAGCCCGAAGCTGCGTGCAACCACATCGATGTGATTGAAGCCGCCGACGAGAATAAAGACCAGGGTGAGCACCAGGCTGCAGCTGGATTGCACCAGGGAAAAACGGGTGGTGGTGCGGGTGTACTCCTGGGAACGCGCGTATTCCTGGGCATCGAAGACGCCGGCAAACTCAGCGGGCAGCTCGGGGGAGAGCGAACGCAGGTTGAGCAGGGAAACGACCAGCTCCAGCAGATAACTCAGAAGCAAGACACTGAGAATAAAATACAGATAGCCATTGAACGCCATGACAACACCTTTCACGGATTTAAGTCCCTCACAACGGGTGCGATGCACTTACATAAGATTGCAGCGGGATGCAAGGCAAATATGGAAAACCGGCTAAGATTTTGTTCTACTGTCGCTTTTGCAGGACTTTTTCTGCGGTGAGAACTGAGACAAGGCCCCCTTGATGCCATGGCTTTTGACAACCTGCCCGCAGCGGCGTATAGAAAGACATTCCATTCCGAGACAGGAGACGCCCATGCAACCCACTCCCCCACCACCCCCCAAACCATCGTTGTCCGCTGGCAAGCTCTTTGCCATCATTGTGGCGGCGATGATGCTGACCATGGTCTGCGGCCTGTTGCTCATCAAGTTCTGGCTCTTTCCCCCGCCCTTTGCCCCGGTGGTGCTCAGCCCGGACGAGGAACAGCGACTGGAGCGCAAGCTGGAGCGCTTCGACGACGGTGGCAGACGGCCGGCACCTGCACCCGGAAGACCGGAGGCGTTGATTGGTCCCGAGGATCTCAAGCCCGAAGCCTACAGCGAGGTAGGGGCTTCCCGCGAGATCCGCCTCAGCGAGCGCGAAATCAATGGCCTGATCGCCCAGAACACCGATCTCGCCCAGCGCATGGCCGTGGATTTTTCCCAGGATCTGGTCAGCGTCAAGCTGCTCATCCCGGTGGACCCGGACTTTCCGATCATGGGCGGCAAGGTGCTCAAGGTACGGGCCGGGGCGGAGATGGCCTTTCGCCAGGGGAGGCCGGTGGTGATTTTACGCGGCATCTCGGTGATGGGGGTCCCCCTGCCCAATGCCTGGCTCGGTGGCCTGAAAAACATCGATCTGATCGAGGTCTTTGGCAGCGATCCCGGCTTCTGGAAGAATTTTGCCGACGGTGTCGATGCCATTGAGGTGCGCGAGGGCAGCTTGCGCATTGTGTTGCGTGAATAAGCCATCTCAGGATTGTCAACCAAGGCGCTGGGCCTGCTCTTTACCGTTTTGTTGACCAATCAGTATATTTACGCACACATTTTTAGCTACATTTATCGGCCCTGTCCCCTGCAATGTCGCCGCAAAGCGTGGAAAGTTAATTATTAGGCTAATTTCATTTCACTTTTTCAATTCGGTGCTATAATCGATCTACCCCTTTCCCTTCACTGATCCGTCCCCGCAGGAGGTCTTATGACACCCGGTACACAACCTCCAGGCCGGCCCTCACCCGCAGTTTACTCCATGGCGCTTGCGCCCTTCCTCGTGCTGGCCGCCACAACGCACCTTGCCCACGCCTCGGGATTTCGCATCACCAATCAATCCCTGGGTGCCGTTGGCCTCTCCGGCGCCCATATCGCCTACACCCCAGGCCCGGATGCCAGCTATTACAACCCGGCCAACATGGCCTTCCAACCCGACCAGTGGCGGGTCGAAACCAGTCTGACCGCGCTCGATCTCCCCTCCATCACCTACACTGACAACCGCTCGCCGCTGATGCTTGGCGACTCCGAAACCGAGCTGTTCTTCATGCCGCTCATCCATGCCGTCTCGCCGCAGTACGGCCGGCTGCGTTTCGGTTTTTCCCTCACCTATCCCTACGGCCTGGCCAAACAGTGGTCGCAGCCCTACCCTAGCGGCTTTGCCGAAAAATTCTCGCTGCTCACCGTGGAGGCCAATCCCACGATGGCGGTGCGCATCAACGACTGGCTGAGCATCGGCGGCGGTATCAGTTGTATCTATGGCAAGGGCGAGGTGGACAATACCCTTACCGCTCCCTACTTCCCGATTGGCCCATTGACCAGCCTCAACCGCTCCGCCGAGGCCACCGACACCCAACTGGGCTACAACCTCGCCCTCAGCCTGCGCCCCACCGAGCGCTGGAACATCGCCGCCACCTACCGCTCCGAGGTGCAGCTCGACCTCAGCGGCAACGGTCGAATGTGGACCACCCCCAATTGGATCACGCCTTATGCCGGTGGCACGTCCCTCGGCCTCACCCTGCCGGCGGTGTTCAGCCTCGCCACCTCCCACACCTGGGACAAACTCACCGTCGAATTGGGTTGGGATCGTACCTTCTGGAGTGCCTTCAAGACCCTTGATTTCGCGTACGACACCGATTTCACCGGCTCCCCCTATGCCACTTTCGATAGTGCCATAACCAAGAACTGGAAGGATACCAATGCCTACCGCCTCGGCCTCACCTATGATTGGAACGAAACCTGGACCACCACCTTGGGCTTCACCTACGACGAGACGCCGGTGCCCGACGCCACCCTGGGCTTTGAACTACCGGATACCGATGCCACCGTCTACTGCGCCGGCGTACGCTACCGTGCCAGCACGGCCACGGAAATTGGCCTTTCCTACATGTATCACCGCACCCGCAGCCGCAGCGTCAGCAACGCCCAAGGCGTGGATGGCACCTTCACCGATGGCGGCGCCCATGCGGTAACCATCGGTTTAATCACCACCTTCTGATCGATTGCAGTCACCAACCGGACCCGCGTTCACATCGCCCCCTCCTCCAAGGACATGCCATGACATCTGCCGCCTCCATTCCCGCCCTGCTTGACTCGATCCTCGTTTTTGCCGCCATACGCACCTTCTCCACCGGTGAGCCCATCCTCTCGCCGGAGACCAGCGCCAGCGCCTTCTACTACCTGATCAGCGGCGCGGTGGAGGTCAGTTATACCGACCGCACCGACACCCGCATCACCGTGGCCTTGATTGGCCAGGGCGAGTTTTTTGGTGAAATCGGCTATTTTGACGGTGAATCACGGGTACGCAACATCCAGGCCGCAGGCGAGGCGCGGGTGGGTATCTTCGATGAGACGGTGATGGACAAACTGCGTTCCGCCCAGCCGGAGCTGTTCACCGACTTCATCGTCTTTCTCACCCGCAACATCTGCGGTAAGTTCCGCCGCATTGCTGGTGAGCGCGAACCCATCGCCGGCTATGCCGATTCCCTATCCACCCGCCATGCCAGCCGCTACACCGAGGCCAAACCGCTGCCACCGGCCCTGGTCAACTCCGCTCCGTTCCACACCATCAGCAGCCGTGTAGAGGCCTTCAAATCCGAGCTGTTCAACCTTTCGCACCGGCTGCAAAAGGCCGAGGCCGAAGGCAAGCAGGACCCAGAAGGCGAGGCCCGCTGCCATGCGGTCATGACCGAACTCAATGCCGCCCTGCCCGAGTTCGAGCGCAGCATGGCCGGCAGCACCTACGGCGAGGTGATGTGGGGCTATGTGTTCAAGGAAATCTTTCCCTACTTCATGCGCAGCCGTTTTGCCGAACGGGCCTATTTCAAGCCCAAGGGCTATGCCGGTGATTTTTTGATGATGGAGCACATCTATGCCGATGTGCCCAAGGGCGAAGGGAAAGTCGGCGAGATCATCGATGCCTTCTGCCTGCAACGCCCTGGCTCACTGGCCATCCGTGGTCGCCGCATCCTCATGCGCGAGCAGTTGATGCAGCTCAGCCGAACCAATGCCGAGCAGGGCCGCACCACCCGCATCATGAATCTGGCCTGCGGCCCCAATCGCGAACTGTTCGATTTTCTTGCCGCCTGCGACTACAGTGAGACTATCGAGGCCCTCTGCGTGGACATCGATTCCGAGGCCTTGCAGTACACCAACCAGTACGTCAACATCTTCCCCCACCGCGCCTCCATCCGGCTGATGAGTGAGAATGTCATCAAATGGTCCCTGGGCCGGGCCACTCACCATATCCAGCCCCTGGACATCATCTATTCCGCCGGGCTCTGCGATTACCTCGATCCACGCCTGTTCCGTGCCCTTATCACCCAGTGCTACAACCACCTCAAACCCGGCGGTACGCTGCTGCTCGGCAACTTCACCCACTACCCGGATTCGCTCTTCCTCGACAAGCTGCTCAAGTGGGAACTGATCTACCGTACCGAGGCTGACCTGCGCGAGATCTTCGCCCCCACCCCCTTTGGCGAGCGCATCGAGGTGCTCATCGAAGAAGCCGGCGTCAACCTCTTTGCCAAGGCCACCAAAGCGTGAGCCGTGCCATGAATGCGGCGGCAAGGGTGATCACCCCACCCATCCATCAGGAGATCGAGGAACTCTTCTATCAGCGCACACGCATCTGCCTGTGGCTGGGCGCGGTGTTCTTTTCCTTCTTTGCCCTCTTGGACTATGTCCATGCCCGTCCGTTTTTTTCCCTCTTCCTGGCCTACCGGCTCAGTTTTGTGCTGGTGGTCATCGGCCTGCTGCACCTGCTGCGCAACCCATCCTTCCGACCCTTCACCCAGGAGATGATGTTCGGCGTCATGCTCATGGGCACCCTGGTGATTGCCCTGATGACCGTCAAGCTGGGCGGCTTTTCCTCCGGCTACTATGTGGGCATTTTGCTGATGATCGCCGGCGGTTTTTCGGTGCTGCCGCTCAATGTCACCCAGTCGCTGTCGCTGGGTGGCGGCATGTACCTGACCTACGCCCTCACCGTCTATCTGGGCTCTCGCCCCCTGGATGGGACGGAGATCAACTATTGCATCAATAACAGCTTTTTCTTTTGCAGCATCGTCATCGTCACCACGGTGCAATGTTTCGACGAGATCCAGACCCTGCTCGGCTCGCTGCGGGCGCAGAAAAATTTGCAGGCCATCAATCTTGAACTGAAAAACTACACCGGTAATCTGGAAGATCTCGTCAAGGATCGCATGGCCCAGCTGGCCGAATCGGACCTCAAATTCCGCGACCTCTACAACAACATCCTTGATCTGGTGGTGCTGATCGATCCGCGCGGCATCATTCAGATGATCAATCATCATGGCTCCCGATTGCTGGAGCTCTCGCCCCAGGCCCTGCGCAACCGGCCCTTTGCCGATTTTCTGCCACCCAAGGACCGCGATATCCTTCACGACGATATCCTGGTGCGGCTGCGGCTGGGCCAGCAGGTGCGCGGCGTACAGATGCAGATGCTCACCTACTACGGCCACACCCTGGAGGTAGAACTCAGCGGCAACACCGTCGATATTCCCGGCAGCGCCCCCTGCTCGCAGTTGATCATCCGTGACATCACCCAGACCAAGCAGATGGAAAAGCAGGTGCTGGAGTCCAAGCAACTTCTGGACACCTCGCGCCAGGCGGCCATCTTCGGCCTGGCCAGCCTGGCCGAATGCCGCGACGACACCACCGGCACCCACCTGCTGCGCATCCGCGCCTATACCCGTATCTTGGCCACCGAACTGGCCCAGTCGCCCGACCCGCCACCAATGATCAACGACCATTTCATCGAGGATCTGTGCATCTCCTCCATGCTCCACGACATCGGCAAGATCGGCATCCCCGACGCCATCCTCCTCAAACCCGACCGCTTGACCGAGGAGGAGTTCACCGTCATGCAGCGCCACTGCGAGTACGGCAGCAACGCCCTGGCCTCGGCGGAACGGGATTCGGAGAGTTTGTCGTTTTTGCAACTAGGCCAGGAGATCACCCGTTTCCACCATGAACGCTGGGACGGCACCGGCTATCCCCACGGGCTCAAGGGCGAAGCCATTCCTTTGGCAGCGCGCATTATCAGCCTGGTGGATGTCTACGACGCGCTCACCTCCAAGCGACCCTATAAGGATGCCTTCAGCCATGAACAGGCCTGCCGGGTGATCCTTAGCGAGAGCGGCCGCCTCTTTGATCCGCTGGTGGTGGCAGCCTTTCTGCGCCGAGAGCAGGATTTTGACCTCGCCCGCCTCCAGGCGCCGCCACTCCCGCATTAACCCCTCATACCAGACCGATGCTCGCCGATCAGCAATTTCAACAGGAAGTACAACAGCTCCACCACCGCCGGGTCTACACCATCCTACTGGCGGGCATGGGGGTGATGCTGTTGTTCACCCTCCTCGACTTTTTGTTGATCCGCGCCCATTTTTGGGAATTTTTGCGCTACCGGCTGGGAGCGGTGGGATTCGTGGGGTTACTGCTGGTGGCCAACTATTTCGACCGTAACCACAGCCGTGCCTGGGTCATTGGCCTTGCCGGCTACCTCTTTGCCGGCTGCATTGTCCTGCTCACCATTTACCGCATGGGCGGCATTGCCTCGCCCTATTATGTCGGCCTGATCGTCGCCATGACACTCTATACGGCCCTGGCGCCCCTGACCATCGGCCAGACCCTGATCAGTGGCTTTGCCCTGGTCTGCACCTATCTGGTGTTTATGACCATGATCGGCAGCCTCAGCGAGTATGAGGTGGTCAGCCTGTTCAGCAACCTCTTCTTCATGATCTGTTTCGTCTTCATCGCCGCCACTCAGAGCTGGGCCGATACCTCGGCGCGGGAACGGGAATTCCGCCTGCGCCGCGAGGAACACTTGGCCAGCCAACGGCTCACTCAACAGGCGGAATACCTGGAATCCGAGGTCAAGCGCCGCACCGAGGAACAGCAGCACTCCGAACACCGCTTTCAACTGCTCTACGAGGCCATTGTCGATGATGTGGTGTTGGTGACCGCCCAGGGGCGTATTCTGCAGGCCAACCCATCTTTCGTCGATCATTACTTCGGTGGCATTCTGCCGCCCGAGGCCTCTTTTCTTGAGCTCGTTCGCGCCCAGGACCGCATTCGCGTGGAACGGGAACTATTGCAACCACTCTACCGTGGCACAGCCTTGCCGGCCTGGTGCATCACCCTGCTCTCCACGCAGCAGCAGGAGATCGAGGTGGAGATTAGCGGCGCCCTGCTGCTGCGCGGTGATCAGAAACTGGGTCTGCAACTGCTGCTGCGCGATATCGGCATTCGCCAGGAACTGGAACGTAAGCTGATTGCCTCGCTCAACCGTGTGCGCCAGACAGAAAACGCGGCCATTCTTGCCCTGGCCAAACTTTCCGAATACCGGGATGTGACCCCGGGCAACCACCTGGAACGTATCCGTGAATACTGCCGCTTGCTGGCTGAGGAACTGGCGCGGCTGCCCCAGTATGCCGCCGAGCTCACCCCGCATTTCATCCACAACCTCTTTCAGGGCGCCATCCTCCACGACATCGGCAAGGTGGCGGTACCCGACGATATCCTGATCAAGAACGGTTCACTGAGCCCCGAGGAGGAAGCCCAAATGCGGCTCCATGTCAGCAAGGGCGGCGATGTCATCGGCACCATGATGGAGGGCAGCCGGTGCAGCGGTTTTTTGAGTGTGGCCCGCAATATCGCCTACTGTCACCATGAACGCTGGGACGGCCAAGGGTATCCGCAGCAGTTGCATGGCACCGATATTCCCATCGAGGCACGCATCATGGCCGTGGCTGATGCGTACGAGGAGCGGACCGCCGCCCTGCATCCGGGACAACGGCTTTCCCATACTGAGGCGGTGCAGGCCATTATTGAAGAGGTGGGCAGGGCCTTTGACCCCGCCATTGTCGATGCCTTTCTTCTCGTGCAGGACTCGTTCAACTGGGTGCGGCAGTCCCTGGCGGAACCAGGGCCTCTTTCGTCTCAGGTTTCAATGGATTGCAGCGAAAACAAAAAATGAATTCCCCTTCACCGACCAGGGGATGTGGGCCAACATTTTCCCTTGCCGTTCCCCAGCAAATACACTAAAACCTCACAGAATTAATCGATAGGCGTGTCGCGGTCGGGAATGGCATCGTTCCGCCGATACGCCCAGATGACACCAATGAGATTGACGTGCGTTTCCTTACGGAGGAGTAAATGATGAAAACGAACATGATGCGGGCTCCGCTCATTAAATCGGGGCTGGTTCTCTTACTTTTCGTGCTGCTTGCCTACCAGACCAGCAGCTCACCCGAGGTCGGCGTGCTGGGCTCGCTGGGCCTGATCATTGTCGGCATTTTCCGCTTCATCCAATGGTCTATTGCCATGGTCATTGCCTTGGCGGTGTGTATTGCCTTTCTCATCGGCATCTTCCTCTTTGCCGCCTCCCTGGTCGACAAGGAGAACGCTGCTGCCATGTACCAGGCCACCAAGGGCCGCGTCGGCGAATTGCTGCGGCCGGTATTCGCCTCCCTGGCCTGCCTCTGCGGCCAGAGCGCTTCCTGCTGCACCACCGCTGCTCCTGCCGAGGAATTGAAAGCAGAGTTGAAGGCGCTGATCAGCAACGAGATGACCAAGGTAACCGCAAGCCAGCAGGCCCTCAACGAACAGTTTGCCGCCATCAGCAGCAAATTGCAGTCTCTTGAGGCCAAGAGCGGTGAATTTGTCGCCTCTACCCAGTTGGAGGCCATTGCAGGCGATATTGCCGCCTCCACCCAGGCCCTCAGCGAGGTGAAAACCAACATGACTGATCTGGAGGGCAAACTCAAAGACACCACCTCCCAGTTGCAGGGCATCACCCCGGACAAAGTCCTCGGTGATCTGCCCAGCCGCATCGCGCAGTTGGAGGCCAAGGGCGACGGTTTTGATCCGCAACCGCTGGCCACCTCCATTGAGGCACTGCAAAAGGAACTGGACGAGATCAAAAAAAGAAGCACCGCAGCGCCGGGAAAGGCGCGGAAGAAGTCCTGATCCCAGGCTTCCTCACAAACAACAAAGCCTCCCCGCTCGTTGCGGGGAGGCTTTTTTTTGCGCTGAGGCCCAGGAATAGTTAGCGGGGCAACAACTCCTTGAAGTATTCAATGGAGGGGAAGTTGCACGAATACTGCACCCGCTGCCGGCTGCTCGGCCGGGCCACAAACAGCAAATAGCCCAGGCCGTGGTCGCGGGCGGAAAACAACACCTTCTCGGTGTCATCCACCAGCAGGGTGCGCGCATTGTCATATCCGAGCAGGCCTTGCAACCGCTCCCAGAACACCGGTTCTTCCTTGGCCGCTCCCAGCTCGGCCGCACAGACGATGCGATCAAACCAGGGACCGAGGGCGGTCTGCTCCAGCTTGATGGACAGGGTACGGGAGTGGGCATTGGTAATCAGGTGCAATTTTTTGCGATTCTTCAGGCAAAATTCGAGAAATTCGACCACATAGGGGTGAACCCCTATGAGATGATTGATGCGCAGTTTCAGCTCCTGCAAATCCATTCCCAATTCCCGTGACCAAAAATCCAAATCCGACCAATCCAGGGTCTCCTTGACCTGATGGTAGCGCGCCAGTAACCGGCTCTTGGCCTCCTCGACGCTCAGATCGTGGACCAGGCTGTAATGCTCGGGCACATACTGCTCCCAGAAATAGTCATCAAAGTGTTTGTCCAACAACGTGCCGTCCATGTCCAGGAGGACGGTATCAATCTCGTGCCAAGGAAAAACCGGAAATATTTTTTCGCAGTACAATGGGGTGTTGGTCATGGGGTTACTCCCTGTAACGATTGAAGAATCGAACCAATACGCGCAAAGACGTTTTCTTGGGCAGTACAGGAGACCACCAGGCGGCCATCCGGGGTGAGTCGGATCGGCGGTGGGAGAGATTTTTTAGCCGATGGTTTTGCCTGCACCAACGCCAGCAGGCGACCACCATCCACCGGTGCCTGTTCGATAAAGGAGAAGACCAGCACCTCTGCGGCCTGCTCGAGCTTGTGAATGCCCAAGGGACGTAACTGCTGTTTGAGACGGATGATGGCCAGCAGGGCCTCGGCCTCGGGCGGCAAATGACCGTAGCGATCCGCCAGTTCGGCCTCGATCTCGGCCAGTTCTTCCTCGGTACCAGAGCCGGCCATGGAGATGCGACGGTAGGCCTGATAGCGCTGTGAGGTGTCGTTGATGTACGAATCGGGCAGATAGGCGGCTACCTTGAGTTTGATCTCGGGATCGATCTCGGCGGTCACCGTCCGATCCGGTCCATCCAGAGCCTGACGCTTGAGATCGGCAACCGTGGATTGCAGTAACTCCAGATAGAGATCATAGCCAACTGCGGCAATATGACCGGACTGGGAGACGCCCAGCAGGTTGCCGCCGCCGCGGATCTGCAAGTCGTTCATCGCCAGCTTAAAGCCACCGCCCAGTTCGGAGCAATCCATCAGCGCGCGCAACCGCTGCTGGGCATCGGCGGTGAGATGATCAAGCGAGGCCACCAGCAGGTAGGCATAGGCCTGGCGATTGGAGCGACCTACACGGCCGCGCAGCTGGTAGATATCGGCTAAGCCAAGGTGATCGGCGCGGTTGATGAGGATGGTGTTGGCATTGGGGATATCCAGGCCGGATTCGACAATGGTAGTGCAGACCAAGACATCGAGTTCATGATTGATGAAGCGCACCATGACATCTTCCAGATCCGGCCCGGCCATCTGCCCGTGCGCCACACCAATGCGCGCTTGCGGCACCAGGGAGCCAATATTCTCCGCCACCCGGTGGATGGACTGCACCCGATTGTGCACAAAGAAGAGCTGCCCACCACGTTCCAACTCGCGCACCACGGCCTCGCGGATCACCAGAGGATCGTTTTTGGCGAGGAAAGTCTTCACCGAACGGCGTTGCTGCGGCGGGGTGGAGATGACCGAGAGATCGCGAATACCCAACAGCGACATCTGCAAGGTGCGCGGGATAGGGGTGGCCGTGAGGGTGAGCACATCGACGCTGGCCTTGATCTTTTTGATCTTTTCCTTGTGGGCTACTCCGAAGCGGTGCTCCTCGTCGATGATCAGCAGACCGAGTTTGCTGTACTGGATATCCTTGGAAAGCAGTCGATGGGTGCCCACCACCAGATCGATACCACCGCTGGCGAGCTTGGCGGCGATCTCCCGCTGCTGCTTGCTGGTACGAAAGCGGTTGAGGCAGGCGATCTCCACGGGAAAGGAGGCGAAACGCTCGCGGAAGGTGGCAGCATGCTGCTCGGCCAACACCGTGGTCGGTACCAGAATGGCCACCTGAAAGCCGTCTTCGATGGCCTTGAAGGCCGCGCGGGCCGCAACTTCAGTCTTGCCGTAACCGACATCGCCGCAGATAAGCCGGTCCATCGGCTGCTCCCGGGTGAGATCATCGATGACATCATCAATGGCCTTGGCCTGACCGCTGGTCTCGTCGTAGGGAAAGGATTCCTCCAGTTGGTGATAGAGATCGCCCGGCGGAGTGAAACGGTGGCCCTGGCGCAGGGCGCGGCGGGCGTAGATCTCCAGCAGCTCTTGGGCCACCTTCCAAACCGCGTCACTGACCTTCTTTTTAGCACTCTGCCAGCGCTGCGAGCCAAGGCTGTCGAGCTTGGGTTCCTGATCGGTCAATCCCTGATAGCGGCTGACCCAGTGCAACCGGTCCACCGGCACATAGAGTTTATCATCGTCACGGTAACCGATGAGGAGGAAATCGCCGCGCTGGCCGGAAATCTCCATGTTGACCATTCCCAGAAACTCGCCAATGCCATGATCGCGGTGCACAACCACATCACCCTCGACCAACTGCTCGATCTGGATCGGTTGCCCTTCCTGGCGGCTTTTACGACGCTGTCGGCCGGAGCGCAACCGCTTCTCGCCGAAGAGTTCGGAGGCGGAGAGCAGATGCAATCCCTCATTGGACAGATCAAAGCCCCGGGACAAGGGTTGCTCGAAGCAGTGCACCGCCTCCTTGTCATTGAGCAGCTCAACAGCCAGCGGCCCTTCCTGCAACACGGTGCGCAACTGATAGTGGCCGAGCAGTTCGCGGAGATGTTCGCACTGTCGCAGCGATCGGCAAGCCAACACGATGGTTTCGCCCTGCTGCTGCCAGCCGGCAATGCGATCGGCCAGCGGTGCCAGTAGGCCGCGCTTCTTGCGCTGCAATTCGATTTCCTGAGCAAGCAGTCCGTGATCGCTACAGCTTACGGTGATGGTCTCACGAACGCCTTCCGGATCGGGCAACATGGCGACTTGCGCTGCAAGCCGCGATTCCATACAGCGTTGATACTGCTCATCGTCAAGGAAGAGGTCCCCCGGTGGCAGGGCAGCGGTGTTGCCCTCCAAGGCTTCTGTATAATTGGCCTGGATGCGATCACGAACCAAGGCAATCTTGCGAGTGATTGCCGGTCCATCGGCCAGCAGCACCGGGGCGGCGTTGGGAAGATAGTCAAAGAGTGTGGACAGGGTGTCGCGGCCACCATGGAGCAAGGGCAGGAAAAACTCCATTCCTGGAAAGCGCTGCCCCGTCACCAGTCGCTCCCGCAGAAAACGGGTGGCTGGCACGGTCCACTGCTGCTCATCGGCCTTCTGCTGCAACTGCGTCAGCGTCGCCTCTTGGCCGGCGGCACCGGGGAAGAGCAACTCTGTGGCCGGCAACAGCACAGCTTCGTCCAAGGCCTGACGTGAACGTTGCGAGATGGGATCAAAGAGACGGATTGACTCCACCAGATCACCAAAAAAATCGAGCCGCAACGGACCGGCCGCATCAGCATCGAGCATCGGCGGAAAGACATCGATGATGCCCCCCCGCAGAGCCATATCGCCCACCTGGCGCACCATGTCGCAGAGCTGGTAACCCGATCGGCTGAGGGAAGCGATCAATCCCTCACGGTCGATCTCCTCACCACTGATCACCAACTCGCAATGGCGGTTGAGGGTGGTTGGTGGCAACACCCGCCGCAACACGGCTTCGGCGGAGGCGAGCAGAATACAGGGTTGGGTCGATTCCCGGACCTGATACAAAGTAGCCAGTCGTTGACAGACCGTGGCCGGATCCGGAGAGAGCGGGGTGTAGGGGGGAATTTCGTAGCTGGGGTATATCAATACCCGGCAGGAAGTGAAAAAGGCGAGATCCTGGGCCAGGACCTCAAGCTGCTCATCGGCAGGGAGAATGCAGCAGATGGTCTGCTGCAAAGAATCCACCGCCCTGCTCAGCAGCAGGGCGGTGGAGGCACCATGAAGACCACAGATATCAAAATTGGGGCCGCGCTCACGCAGCCGCGCCAGGATCGACTGCATGTACGACGTTCAAGCGGGGTGAGAGGGGATGGTTTAGAAGGTACCGCCCATACTGAAATCCCAGTTGGAGCTGTCTTCCCCGTCCTGTTTGTCCAGATTGAAGCCCCAGGCCAGACGAATCGGACCCAGTGGCGAGGCCCACAGAACGCCAACACCGGCGGTCTTCTTGTAGGTCCCGAAGTCCCAGTCCTCGTCTTCAGCATAGACATTGCCAAAGTCGTGGAAAATCTCGCCATCCATGCCCATATCCTTGATCAGCGGGAAGATGATGGAGACGGTGCCGTACCACATTTTGTCGCCACCGATCTTGTCATCGCCGTCGAGCGGGCTGATGGAGGCCGATTCAAAACCACGGATGGAGTTCATACCTCCGAGAAAAAAGTGCTCATAGACCGGCAATTTACCATCTTCGTTTTCAAACTCCTGGCCAGCGGCGCCTTTGACATGGAACACTGTCTTCCAAAAAAGCGGAAAGTACCAGGAGGAGGAGGCCTCTACCTTGGTGAACTCGGCATCGCCGCCCAGCAGCCCACCGGCATACTCGACGCTGATGGAGTTGCGTGAACCTTCGGTGGGCGAGAACATCTTGTCACGGGTGTCGCGCACCAGGGAAAGCTCGACCTTGCTTTCCCAATTGATCTCAGCCGAACGCTTGATGTAATTGGAGGCATCATCATCAATATCGGTGATATCGGTATCAGCCAAGGTATAGCCATAATAAATACGCCATTCCTCGACCAGCGGATGGCCCAGTCGCAGGGTACCGCCGGTGGAGTCCTTGGTGAAATCGTCGTATTCATGTTCCCAGTTGAACAGGTTGACGCTGCCGGAGACCTGGGAGTCATACAGGCGCGGGTTGGTGAAGGTCAGGTTGTACTTGGTGGTCTTGCTGCTGGTCGAAGCGGCCAGCGCGAGTTTGTTGCCAGTACCGAAGATGTTGTCTTCGGAGATCTCACCCATGAACAGCACACTCTCCGAGGAGGAGTAGCCGGCACCGATGCTGAACTGACCGGTGGATTTCTCCTTCACATCGACCACCACATCCATCTGGTTTTCGATCATGGTCGGCTTGGGAGTGACGGTGACCTCTTCGAAGAAGCCGAGACGATTGAGTTTCTGCGTTGAGGTGCGAATGGCCTTGGAGTTGAACTGCCCGCCCTCCTCCACCTTGAGATCGCGGCGGATGACGTTGTCGCGAGTACGGGTATTGCCCTTGACCTCGACACGGTTGATGTAAGCCAGCGAGCCCTTGGTGACGTGCAGGGTCAGATCGATGCGTTTGCTCTCTTCGGACTTATTGATCTTGGTGTTGACATCGGCAAAGGCGTAGCCCTTCTCCGCATAGATATCGGTGAGATGGGTGATATCGTCGCGCAGCACCTGGCGATTGAGAAATTCCTCGTCACGAATCTTGAGGCCGGCGAGCAACTCCTCCTTGCTCTTGATCATATCGCCTCCGATATCGACGGTACCCACCTTGTAGCGGGCACCTTCATCGACAGGGAAGGTCACATACAGCGATCCCTCCTTCTGCTCCACCTGCGGTTCGCCGACCTTGGCATCAACAAAGCCCTGGTTCTGGTAGAAGTTGACGATCCGTTCTGCGTCCTGACGGAGGATATCCATTTTCAGCACGCCGGCATCGGTCAGCCAGGAGATCCACCATTTGTGGGTACTGGTCTGAATGACATCCCGCAAATCACCCTCGGAGAAACTGGTGTTGCCGGTAAAGGCGATCTCCTCAACGGTAATTTTTTCGCCCTCGCCGATAACGAAACGAACCTCGGCGCGACCATCATTGCCGGTGTTAATCTCGCCATTGACCTGGGTGTTGTAATACCCCTTGGATTTGTAGAGATCCTTGATTTTCTGTACCGCCTCATTGACCTTGAAGGGATTGAGGATAGTGTTGGCAGTGATGCCGGCCGCATCGCGCACATCCTCTTCCGAGATCTCATCGGCGCCAGTGATAACCACACTGCTGACCAGCGGCTTTTCCTTGACCCGGAAGACGACCTTTTTGCCGCCCTCGCTGTCGGTGGACTCGATTTCGACGTTATCGAAATAGCCGAGAGAGAAGACGGCTTTGAGATCTTGCCGCAGGGTGGAGGGGTCGTAGAGATCACCGGGTTTGGTGGAAATTTTTTGCAGGATGGCACCGGCGTCGATGCGCTCGTTGCCTTCGGGGGCGATGGAGGCGACCACCGCACTGCGGTTGGAGTAGGTCATCATGGTGCCGACAACGTCGCCGGTGACCCGAGGCAGGTCATTGATCGAATCGGCCTCGCGGAAGGTGCTGTAGGGGGCGCGTGGGGCGAGCATATCGACAACTGCGCAGTCGACGCTGATACGGTTGCCGAGTTTATTGAGACTGCCCACCACCACATAATCGGCACCAGCCGCTTCGGCCGCCTTGGCCAAGGTCGAGGCGGCAGGTGGCCAGGTGCCGCCGTAGTTGACCACCTTTTCCGCCTGGCTGCGTGGCAGCATCTTCATGCCCTTGCCCATCACCTCATGCTCCAGGGCTTTATCGGCCATCACCGCGATGCTGCCGGCGTCGGGAGCATTGATCTTAAAGGGCAAGAACAGGGTGTTGTGTTCGAGGGCGAAGGCCGCACCGGACGAACAGGCTATCCAACTCACTACGACAGCTTGAAGAAAACGCGAGAAATTCTGATATACTGATCGTTTACTTGATGTCGACTGCATGGGTGAAAGTCCTGTGGGAGTCAGTTTCATGTTCCGGGATGAGACCTGCCCATCCGCCCGCGGAAAAAAGAAAAGGGTATGACCATCATCCCCTTCCCTGCATAAATTGCTGGTCATTATGACAGGTTTCGTTGTTTTTGCAAGCAATTCCGTGTTCTGGCAAAAAGGAAGCGGAGCTTTTGAAATCAAAAGATTTCTGAGGGTTGCAGCACGCTCAGCCCCAAGGTTTATTGCCCCCTCAGCAGGGCCGCTGAGCTGCATCGAGCAGATCGGCCACCGCCCGATGCAGCTCAGCGGCCAGTTGCTGCTTGTCGCTGCTGCGAAAGTGATTCGTAGCCATGGGGGTGCCGATGCGCAGGATAATCTCGCCGGGGCGTGGCAAAATCGCCCCCTTGGCCAGTACCCGATGTGATCCGTTGATTCCCAGCGGCACAATCTCCACACCGGCCTTGATGGCCAGTAACACCGCACCGGCCTTAAAATCACCAAGCACACCATCACTGCTGCGGGTCCCTTCGGGAAAGATCAGCACAGAACTGCCGGCGGCAATACGCTGGGCCGCCTCATCCAGGCTTTTGATGGCCTGACGACCATGGGAACGATCAATGGGAATATAGCCGGCGCGTTGCATGGCCGGACCGAACAGCGGGATGCGAAACAATTCTTTTTTGGCAATCCAGCGGAAGTCATGGGGGAAATATCCTTGGAAGGCAAGGATATCGTATTGACTGCAATGGTTGCCGGCAAAAATATAGGTTTTGCTCGGATCCAGGTTCGAAAGCCCCTCCACCCGCACTCGCACTCCGGCCATCCTACAGAGGATACGCCCCCAATAATGAGGGAACATTTGCACCTTGACCTCGGATTTCCGCCCCCAGAGTAAATCAGCCAGGGTCAGTGCGGAGATAACCAAGGTCAGGGGTACGGCCACCACCATGGTACACAACCCACGCAACAAAGCAAACAACGACATAAACGCTCCTACAGCACCGATCAACAGGATTCCGGCACCACAGCACAACAGGAGCAGCAACTGCCGGGTAAAGACTCAGCCTTTCATAGCAGGGGGGCGCTTGAAGAGCAAGCAGAACCCGCCCGGATCGACCGCCGCTGCCACAGCGTGCCAAGCTGCGATCTCCCCGCAGCGGCATTGACGGACGCCCCCCAATCGAATATAGTCGGAAGCCTTAAAATAGGATGCACGCGTAAAAACTGAGCATTCAAAAACCTTTGCGCTGAACCCGAGCAGGTGACCAAGCACGAAATTCAGCTGGCCCAACCTTACCTAACCTTAGTATGGGCAGCATGATTCAACCCTCGCGCCCCGTCGACACTTCAGGAGTCTCCCGTGACCGCAGACATTATCACTAAAAATTCCGATGGAACATTGAACGTCCCCGACATGCCCACCATCCCCTTCATCGAAGGCGACGGCACCGGCCCGGATATCTGGGCGTCGACACGACGGGTCATTGATGCTGCGGTTGCCCGCTGTTATGGCGAATCGCGGGCCATTCAATGGCTGGAGACCCTGGCCGGCGAAAAGGCCTTTCAAGCCACCGGCGAATGGCTACCCAAGGCCACCATCGAGGCCTTGAAGAAATACGGGGTCAGCATCAAGGGCCCGTTGACCACCCCGGTGGGCGAGGGCATGCGCAGCCTCAATGTTACCCTGCGCCAGGTGCTTGATCTCTATGCCTGTGTGCGGCCGGTGCGCTATTACCAGGGCGTGGTGTCGCCGGTGAAGCATCCCGAACAGGTTGACATGATAATCTTTCGCGAAAACACCGAGGATGTGTACGCTGGCATCGAGTGGCAGGCCGGCACCGAGCAGGCCAACCGGGTCATCGAATTTCTGCGCAACGAGATGGGCGCCTCCATCCGCGACAACTCCGGCATCGGCATCAAGCCCATCTCCGAATTCGGCACCAAGCGGTTGGTGCGCAAAGCCATTCAACATGCCCTCGACAATGGGCAAAACTCGGTAACCCTGGTGCATAAGGGCAACATCATGAAGTTCACCGAAGGTGGCTTCCGCCACTGGGGCTATGAACTGGCCGCTGAGGAGTTCGGCGATGCGACTATCACCGAGGCAGCCCTGTGGGATCAATACGGCGGGGTCATTCCAGCGGGCAAGATCGTCATCAAGGATCGCATTGCCGATGCCATGTTCCAGCAGATTCTGCTGCGCCCAAGTGATTACTCGGTGCTGGCCATGCCCAATCTCAACGGCGATTACATGTCCGACGCCCTTGCTGCCCAGGTCGGCGGCCTGGGCATGGCGCCGGGTGCCAACATCGGCGACGGCGTGGCCATGTTCGAGGCCACCCACGGCACCGCCCCCAAGTACGCCGGGCTCGACAAGGTCAACCCCGGCTCGCTGCTGCTCTCCGGCGTGATGATGCTGGAATACATCGGCTGGAAAGAGGCAGCGGCCCTGATTCAACGCGCCATGGAGACTACCATCTCCAAGAAAACAGTCACCTACGATTTGGCCCGCCTGATGGAGAACGCCACCGAACTCTCCTGTTCCGCCTTTGGCGAAGCCATCATCAGCAACATGGATTAGGCGCACCTCGGATGTCCTCTCTGTTCGGGGCCATCCAGGACCTGCTCTTTCCGCCCACCTGCCTGGGCTGCACGCGGCGGCTGGACTCATCCCGGCCGCCGCTTTTTTGTGCGGTTTGCCTGGAACAATTAGAGGTGATCGCATCACCGCGCTGCCCCTGCTGTGGCATCCCCTTTGCCACGGGGGTCGATCACCTCTGCGGTGACTGCCTGCAACAGCACTACGCCTTTGACTGCGCTCGCTCGTTGCTGCTCTACAAATCGCCGGTGGCGGATATTATTGTCCGGCTCAAATTCGGTGGCCAACTCAATGGATTAACCACCCTGGCCCAACTCGCCGCCATCGCCCATTGCATGCAGGAGTTGACCGAACCGGAACTGATTGTGCCGGTACCGCTGCATGCCAGCCGGTTGTGCGAACGCGGCTTCAACCAGGCCACCCTCATCGCCCGCGCCTGTTTGCCACAGTGGGCCAACCGTATCCGCATGGATGTGCTGGCGCGCAACCGCTTGACCACGCCGCAATCGCAGCTTTCCGGCCGGGAACGACGCAGCAATCTGCAACGGGTCTTTACTGTTGAACACGGGAACGAGGTGCGGGGTAAACGTATCCTGGTGGTGGATGACGTGTTCACCACCGGCAGCACCGTGAATGAGTGCGCCCGGGTATTGCGCAAGGCGGGAGCGGCACGGATTGAAGTCTTTACCGTGGCGCGGAGCCTGGGGGGACGTTAGTTCAAGCGGTGCACACCACGCCGCAAGGAAACGCCACTGCCCTCGAAGGTGTCGAGGGCAGTGCTTCCTCAAAGGCGCGAGATGTTACCAGGTGCGGAATTCGCCGCTGTCGAGATGGACGAAATCCGATTCGGGATAGTAGCCGACACCGCCGCTGCGCATGGCCAGGGCACATTGCTTGATCTGGCTGGTCTTGGCCCCGGAAAAACGGATATCGATGGCCCGACCCGCCATGTGCAGGCTGTGGCCGGCAACACCGTCGTGGGTGCGTTGCAACTGGCGGTTGGTCTGAGGCGAGCGGTAGGCGGAGACCACCTTGTACACCCCTTTGCTGCCCATCTGCTGCTGAATGGCCCAGAGGATATCCAGCACCTTGGGATCGATCTTGTGGACCTGCCCGGTCTGATAATCGCGAAGAAAGGAATTGACCTGGCTCAAGGCCTTGGGGTTGTACTTTTTACCGACGGCATAGGTCAGTTTCAGCTCTTGCTGAGTGCGGGTGTGATAGAGGGACAGGGTCCGTTTCCTCTCCACCTTGGCCTCACAGAGCTCAGGAACGGAAAGGGTGGCAAGCCCGGCAACGATTTGCGATGCTTGAACGAGAAAAGAACGGCGGGACAATTGTGGTGACGAATTATCTGAAACCATTATCCTCTTTGTGTTTGGGATATTCTTCTTTGTCCAAAGGACAAAACCAATACACCCACGCTGAGTGGTTGCAGCCAAAATTGCTCGTCATTTAAAAGGATGAGAGACGCCTTGTCAAGCAATGAGGCGCCTTTTCTCGATAGGCTCATAATAAACAATAGAAATTTCAATATATTAACAATGAATTTATTTTTAGCTTTTACTAACGACCAACCCAGGCATGGCAGCCGATGAAAATCATTTCCGGTGGGCAGACCGGGGCTGATCTCGCCGCCCTGGATGCAGCCATCGCCCTAGCGATTCCCCATGGTGGCTGGTTGCCACGCGGGCGTAAAACCGAAGCCGGACGGTTACCGGAGCACTATGCCTTGCAGGAAAGCAATTCGCCGCGTTACCGTGATCGCACCGAGCGTAACATCGTTTGCGCCGATGCTACGCTGATCTGCTCCCACGGCCCGCTTTCCGGAGGTTCGGCGCTGACCGAGGCCCTTGCCATCCGCCATGATCGGCCGTTTTTGCATGTTGATTTCGAGTTGTCGCCGGCAGAGGCCGCCACCACGCTGGTGCAACGATGGTTGGACAATATTCAACCCGCCACCCTCAATGTCGCCGGCCCTAGGGCCAGTAGCGACCCGCTAATTTATAACGCTGTCTTTGCGCTGCTCACCTCGCTGCACTGGCCCCGATAACCGGCGACGCCTTGCTTGAGGTGGACAACACCGCGACACCGCACTATGGTATGGCCCATGTCTTCATCTACCGTCGCCTCCACTCCCCCTCGCTACAGCCCCGCCGAAGAATGGGCCAACAGCCTTACCCATGGGTTGGGACTGGTGCTGGCCATCACCGGCCTGGTCTTTTTGGTGCTGTTTGCCTGCTGGTACGGCACGGCGCGACACATCGTCAGCGCCGCGATCTACGGCACCACCCTGGTGCTGCTCTACCTGGCCTCAACGCTCTACCATGCCATTCAACAGGTACGCGCCAAGCAGATCCTGCGCATTTTTGACCACGCGGCCATCCTGTTGCTCATTGCCGGCACCTACACCCCCTACACCCTGATCAGTTTACAGGGGGCCTGGGGCTGGAGCCTGTTTGGTGTCATCTGGGGGCTGGCCCTGGTGGGGCTTATTCTGGAATTGACCCGGCTTCGCCGTTTGCGAGGCGTGCTCATTGGTCTGTACATCGTTATGGGCTGGACGGTGGTGGTGGCCACCAAACCGATGCTGGCGCACGTCACCCCGACCGGCCTGTGGCTGTTGCTCGCCGGCGGCCTTTGCTACACCGGGGGATTGGGATTTTATCTCTGGCGGAAGTTGCCGTTCCACCACGCGCTCTGGCATCTCTGTGTGCTGGCCGGTTCAACCTTGCACTACTTTTCCGTTATCTACGCTGTGCTGCCACATGCCGGCAGTTAAACGGCCAGCCTTTTTTCGCCTCAAACTCATGATCAGCACATCCATACACGCCGTCGACTCCACCCTCCTCCCCTGGCCACCCGAAACCATTTGGCCCCTATTGGCTGATATGCGCAGCTACCCCCAATGGTGGCCAGCCGTACTGCTGCCCCGGGTGACGATCCCGACCGATGGCGCCTTGCTGGGCAGTCAACTGCACCTGCGGCCGCTGGCAACACGTCAGTTCACCTGCACGGTCATGGCTGCCTGCGCTCCGCACTCCATTGATCTGGAGTACACCGGCCCCTTTATCACGGGCAGTGGTCAGTGGGCATTGACGCCAGAAGGCCAGGGAACCATGCTCAGCTACCGGGTCAATGTGGAGGCGCATGGCCTCCTGGTCGCTCTGGCCGGTCGCTGCGTGAATCTACGCTGGATGCACGGCCAATCGATGAACCTCATCTTTAACGCCCTGCGCCGCCAGTTTCTTGCCACCTGATGGGCAAAGTGTCGACCACCGGTGGCTTTTACTTCACCATTGGCCACAGGTGTGCTACCAATCAAAAATAGGTCCCGTTGTGGAACTGGCCCGGTTCGGGCATCTGTCTCGCCTATGCCGTCGCCTTCTGCCGCCCCTAAAACCTGCCGGCCACCGCTATGGAGCACAACCCAGCCTTTGTCAGTGCCCTCAAGTCTTTCCTGGAAGAGCAACGCCACACCCTGCCGGTGTTCAACCCCATTTCCCTGCGAGTGCAGCTGGAGCTGGTCAAGAAAGAACCGAACTTTAGCAGGATTGAAAAATTGATCCGTGCCGACCAGTCGCTCTCCAGCAATCTGGTCAACATTGCCAACTCTGCGCTCTTTCGTGGCCTGTCACCGGTGCACACCATCAAGGGGGCGATCGTTCGCCTGGGTATCGCCGAGGTGGCCCGCATCGCCTTCATCGATATCAACGAGAAGATCTTTATCTCCGGTGATCGCCAGATCGATGCGATCATGAAAAAGCTGTGGCAGCACTCCCTGGGCTGCGCCTTTGCCGCCGGCATGCTCTCGCAGCGCCTGGATTTCGGCGTCATGCAGCACGAGGCCTTTTCCGCCGGCTTGTTTCACGATATCGGCAAGCTGCTCATCCTCAAGGCTATGGCTGAAAAGAAACGAAAATCGAGGGGATTGGATGTCAGCGAGGCGGTGTTGCTGGGTGCCATGGACCTGCTGCACAGCGAACAGGGGGAGCACCTGCTGCAACAGATTCAGATGCCTGCGGTTTTCGCCGTCATCGCCCGCGAGCATCATACGGAGGACTATGACCGCGACAACTACCTGCTGGTGCTGGTGCGCATGGCCAACCATATCTGTCATTACCTGGGGATTGGCCTGAGCCACACCCCCGATTTGGTGCTGCTGCGCCAGCCGGAGGCCAAGCAACTCAGGTTGAGCCAGGTGGAGCTGGACAAGATTCAGCAGTTTCTCGAAACCACCGCCGGACTGTTTGATTGACGCTGGCCCCTTATGGCGCCCTCGAAAATCAGGGCTTGAAGAAGGCCAGCAGGGCGTGCAGAGTGGTGAGCGGATGGGGCGGGCAGCCGGGGATAAACAGATCCACCGGCAGTAAGGTGGTCAAATCGCCGATGATCTCGCCGGAACCATAAAACGGTCCACCGGAGATGGCGCAACAGCCGCTGGCGATCACCACCTTGGGGTCGGGCACGGCGGCGTAGGTCTCCAAGAGGGCGGTGCGCATGTTACGGGTGATCGGTCCGGTAACATGGATGCCGTCGGCATGGCGCGGCGAGGCGACGAAGTCGATGCCAAAGCGGGAGAGATCAAAAAATGGGGTGTTCAAAACGTTGGTATCGGCCTCGCAGGCGTTGCAGCCGCCGGCTGAGACCTGGCGCAGTTGCAGGGAGCGGCCAAAGAGCTTCTTGAACTGCGCCTTGGCCTGCGCGGCCAACTCCGGCAGGTGACCATCGGTGATCAGATCGCCGCGATGAGCAGCACCGAGTTCAAAGCGGTTACTGAACCGCACAAAAGCTCCCTCCTCTACCTCGGCACAGGCCCCACAGAAGGTGCAGCGGCCAAGATCGATTTTTTTCTCCGCCACCAGGATGGCCTCCTGGGGACATATCGCCGCGCACTGCCGCACAATCGCCCCGTCACAATCCGGGTTAATGACCGGCAGGCCGCGAAAGCGGGAATAGAGTTCGACGTCTTTTTTCGGATACGCGCTGGTGCGATAGCCCTGCTCCAGCCGAGTGCTGATAATCTTCAGCATGTGCCACCTTCTCTTTGTTCAGCCATCCAATACATCTGTCCCCTCCTGTCCGTTGCTGTCCCCATTACAGGTCAAAGCCGCAGTAACTGAGGTTGAAGCTCTTGTTACACAAGGGAAAATCAGAAATCTCCTGGTTGCGCAGCGCCATGGCCAGTCCTGTCCAGTTGTGGAAGGAAGGATCCTTGACCTTGTAGCGAAGCACCCCACCCTCGCCATCGGTGAGCAGACAATGGCTCACCTCTCCCCGCCATCCCTCGTTGAGAGTGACCACGAATTGATCAGCTTCGAGCCGATGCTCTTGTCCACATACCGGCAACGCTTCCTCTACCGGCATCGCCAGCAGGGCCTCGATCAGATCGAGCGAGTGACTGATCTCTTCACGCCGCACCATGGCCCGGCTATATACATCGCCATGGGCGTGCAAGTTGAGATTGGCCGGCAACTGATCATAGAGTTCGATGGGAAAGGAGGCGCGCACATCGTACTCCAGCCCTGAGGCGCGGCCCGCATAACCCACCAGCCCCAACTGCTCGGCAATCTTGCGCGTCACCGTGCCGGTGTTCTCAAAACGTCCCTGCACGGTATGGGCGGAGAAGAGCAGGTCACAGACCTGCTTGATCTCCGGGCGCAGCTCCTTGAGTTTCCGGCAGATGATGGTTCGCTGCTCCGCACCCATCACCTGGGTGATGCCGCCGGGCCGCAGCAGGTTCTTGCCAAACCGGTTGCCGCACAGCGTCAGCAGCAGGTTGAGGAATTCCCCGCGAATGCGGCCAAAATAGGCGGCCGGTGGGTTGAAGGCGACATCGCCGCTCAATGCCCCCAGGTCGCCGATATGATTGGCAATACGCTCCAGCTCCAGGGCAATGGTGCGCACGATGCGTGCCCCCGGCGCCACCTCCAGCCCGGCCAGGGCCTCGATGGCCTGGCAGCAGCAGAGGTTATGGCCGATGGTGGTATCGCCGGCAATCCCCTCGCAGATGAGCGGCAGGCGCAGCTGCCCCACTTGAGTAAGGAGCTGTTCGACACCGCGGTGTTGGTAGCCCAGTTGAATCTCCAGGTGCAGCACCTCTTCGCCGGCACACTGGAACCGGAAATGCCCCGGTTCGATGATACCGGCATGGACCGGACCAACGCCCACCTCATGCACCGCCTCGCCCTCGACCTGAAAATACGGGTAGTTGCCGGGGATATCGACCTGATAGTCATTGCCGAACACATCCGGCCGCCCAGCCTGGTTGGCATGGTACCGCACCATCTTCAACCAGGGGTGGCCAAGGGGATGCAGGCCGTACTGCTCGGCGATCTCCCGCTCGAACATGCTGAATTTGGCCCCGCCGGAAAGGGTCAATGATGGGAACTCGTCCTCAATGACCGTCTCGGTAACAAAGAGTTCCCGGTTGCGCAGTACGGCCAGCAAGCGGGTTTCTTCGCCCACCGCGTAGGCAAAGAGCTGCACGATATAGCCGTCGTAGTGGACGAAATCGGTCAATGTCCGGGAAAAACGCACAAAGGGCAGACAAGGGATCTGCTGCCGGGCAATGGCCTGACCATTAGTAATGCGCAGCAAATTATCCATGAATGGTCCCTCCGAGAACGGCGATGGCGCTGCTGATCATCTGGTGCAGGGCATCAGGCATCCACAGGCACAACAGCGCCGAGGTCAATAACAGCACCAGCGGTGACACCAGTCGCAGGGGTTGCTCAGGGATCTGCACCTCCTCGCGTTGCGGGCCAAAGGCCATGGCCAGGATGATGCGAGAAAATCCGGCCACCACCAGCAGCAGGGTGGCGATGAACAGGGCCGCCGCCCAGGGGTGACCGCTGCGGAAGGCGGCCAGCACGATGAGCAGTTCACTGACAAAGGCGCCAAAGGGCGGCAGGCCGGAGATGCCAACAAACCCAGCGAGCAGGGCGATAGCGGTGCGCGGCAGTACCCGCACCAGGCCACCGCAATGCGACACCAGCTTGGTACCGAAACCGAGCACCACATTGCCGGCGCTGAGAAAGAGCGACGACTTGAGCAGCGAATGGTGGATGAGATGGAGCATGGCCCCGTACAGCCCCAGGCCGCCAATACCGACGCCAAAGGCAATGATGCCCATGTTCTCGATGCTGGAGTAGGCGAGCATGCGCTTGTAATCGGGTTGATTGAGGATGAAGATCCCGGCCACCAGGATAGAAAACAGGCCAAAGCCGATCAACAGGTTACCGGAAAACTGTCCCAGCCCTGCCAGGACCATCAGGGTATGCACCTTGTAGATGCCAAGGAAGGCACAGTTCAGCAACGCCCCGGAGAGCAGGGCCGAAGCCGGGCTGGGGGCCTCACTGTGGGCATCGGGCAGCCAGGTATGCATCGGTGCCAGCCCCATCTTGGTGCCAAAACCAATCAGTACGAACACAAAACCGGTCTTCAACCACAGGGGATCAAGCTGGGCGGCAGCACCATTGAGGGCGGTGAAACTGAGTGCCACATCGATGCCGGCCTGGTCCATGGCCAGGGTGATGAAGAAGAAACCGAGCAGGGCCAGGGCAATGCCCACCGAGCAGATGAGCACATACTTCCAGGTAGCCTCCAGGGCCTTTTTTGAGCGATGGATGAAGATTAGCGGCGCACTGACCAGAGTCGTGGTTTCAACAGCGATCCAGAAGACGATGGGATGCTCGGCCACCGCCGCCATGGCCATGGCACCGACAAAGAGCAGCATGGAACCGATGAAGACCGGCTCGTTGGGCATGGCCTGCGCGCGCATGTAAAACACACTGTAGGGGGCGATGCAGACAAAGATGAAGGCGGTGACCACCAGCACCAGCAGCCCCACCGGCGCGGCGCCGAAATAATCGGGCAACAGCGGCCGCAGCGGCGCCAGCCAGGCGAGCAAGGCCAGTTGCAGCTGCAACAGGGCTCCGGCCACCAGCACCACCCGGCCCATCTTCACCGGCAGACGAAAGGCGACCAGGCCGATGATCATCGGCAGGCAAAAGACGGCTTCCAGCATGGCTTAATCCTTGAGTTGTCCGAGATAGGCAGTATCAACGTCATCGAAGGCGCGGTTGATATTGTGCAGGATGATGCCCATGATCATCACACCAACGAGCAGATCGAGCAGCACCCCGAACTCCACCAGATAAACGCTGTGCGAATGTTTGGTCAGGGCCGTGCCGAGCAGGTAGATGCCGTTTTCCAGCATCAGGTAGCCAATAACCTGGGTCAGGGCCTTGGTGCGGCTCATCATCAGAAACAAACCACCGCCCAGGGTGGTAATGGCGGTGATCAACAACAGGGTGTACTCGCCGTGCAGGGTCACCGACAAACGGCGACTGATGGCCACAGCCACCAGCACCAGGACAACACCCACGGCCAGCGAGGCGTGATAGCCGATCAGTGGCTCGACCTCGCGCTTGATGGCGATGCGGGTCAGTGCCAGATAGAGCAGGCCGGGGATGAGCACCGCCTTGATGAGAAACATCACCTGGAAAAAAAGGATGCCGCCATTACTGAGGCGGACGCCGGATTCCATGAACAGCGGCACCAGGGAGACCATCGCCCCTTGCAGGGCCATGATCTTGATCAGGGCCATCATGCGGCTGGACCCCAGCGACAGCAGCACCGAGAGCAGCACCACCACTAAAATGACGGCAAGGGTATTGTGCATCAGACCAACTCCATGGTGAGGACAACGGCGAGGAAGGCCAAGGCCGCCGAGGTGAGCAGATATTTGGGCACCATCGGCATCTTCAGCCGCGCAGTTATCGATTCAATCACCCCGATCACCAAAAAAATGATCGCGATCAGCCCGTAAAAAAGCAGAAGGCTGGCGAGAGGCTGAGACGGGGAACTGGGCATGAGCAGGTTGGCGATCAAGGCCGCATACAACAGCAATTTATAAAAGGCGCCCAGCTCGATCAGGGCCAGATCCGGGCCACTGTGATCAAGGATCATTACCTCGTGGATCATGGTCAGCTCCAGATGGGTGGCCGGATCATCCACCGGTACCCGCGAATTTTCCGCCAGCATGATCATGAACAGGGAAACGATCACCAGCACCAGTAGTGCCCCGTGGGCACCGAGGAGGGTAATCGGCTGCGGGCCGGTGAAATACCCGGCCAGACTGCAACTGCCATTGAGGCGGAAGAAGACCACCAGCACCACCAAGGTGGCCAGTTCGGCCAGGGTCGAGAAAAAGACCTCGCGGGCCGCGCCCATGCCCTCAAAAGGCGAACCGGTATCCAGGGCGGCGAGCACCGTGAAAAACCTCCCCAACCCCAGCAGATAGAGCACGACAACGATATCGCCGCCAAAGGCGAGCAGCGGTGTGGTGCCGGCAAAGGGCATGAAGGCCAGGGCCAGGGCGGCGGTAGCGCAGGAGACCACCGGTCCCAAACGAAAGACCAGACTTGTACTGGTGCTGTAGACCGAGCCCTTGCGCAGCAGCTTGGCCAGCGTGAAATACTTGATCAGCAGCGGCGGCCCCTGCTTGCCCGCGAAAAAGGCCTTGGTCTTGAGGATGAATCCGGGAAACAGCGGTGCCAGCACCAGGGCCAGAAACAAGGTAAGCGTCGATTCCATGGCAATCCTCGGTTAGTCGATCACCAGCAACAGCACGGCGATGGTGATGACGATGTAGGCGATATAAAGTTGGATATTGCCGTGCTGGATCCAGCGCATCCGCTCGATCAACCCCAGCAGCGGCGTCAGTAGACGCTGCAATCCGTTTTCAGCCACATCCCGCACCTTGCTCTCATAATGCGCGGTCTCCGGAAAAATGCGGGTGATCGGGGTATACTTGGTGTCGATCTGGACCAGCGGCCGATGAAAGGCCACCATGGAGCGGGCAAAGGAGGCGCCGGTGTACTGGACGCGGGAGGAACTCTGGCTGAAGCCACAACCCCAGGTGCTGGCGCTGCTCATCGGCTTGCCCCTATACAGCAGGCGCCGCAGCAGCAAGACCGCCAGCAAAACACCCATGCACAGACGCGCCGCTAGACCGAGATGGCCGGCAATGGAGCCAAGTGCGGCCATGGCAATGCCGGCGCCTTCAGCCAGGTCGCCCACGCCGCCAGCGACAAAGGCGATCACCGGCTCCGGCCAGAGGCCGACCACAACGCAGCCCAGGGCCAGCAGCACCATGGACAGACGCATCGAGGCCCCTGCCTCGATGATAGGCTGCGGCCAGTTCCGGCGGGGCTCGCCCAGGAAGATCATCCCCACCGCCTTGGTGAAACAGGCCGCCGCCAGGCCGCCGATGGTGGCCAGGGCCAGCAGGGCAGCCATAGCCAGAAGCATGTCCATCCCCGGCAGGGCCAGACCGAGAAAGCCGGCGTAATAGATGAGAAACTCACTGACAAAGCCATTGAGCGGAGGCAAGCCGGCAATGGCCACCGAACCGATGAGAAAAGAGCGTCCGGTCACTGGCATGGGCTTGATCAGACCGCCAAGTTGATCGCCATCGCGGGTGCCGGTGGCATGGAGCACCGAGCCGGCAGCGAGGAAGAGCAGAGATTTGAACAGGGCGTGATTGCACACATGCAACAATCCGCCGCAAAACCCCAACAGGGCCATCAGCGGCTTGCCCGACACCACCCCCAGCAGCCCTAAACCACAACCAATGAGAATGATGCCGATATTCTCGATACTGCTGTAGGCGAGCATGCGCTTGCAATCCTGCTTACCCAAGGCATAGACCACGCCGAGAATGCCCGAACAGATACCCAGACCAATCAAGGTGCGGGCCATGAACGGCGAAGGTGGGCCAAGCAACACGATTAAGCGCAGCAAACCGTAGATACCCATCTTGATCATCACCCCGGACATCAGCGCCGAGACATGGCTGGGGGCAGCGGGATGGGCATGCGGCAGCCAGATATGCAGGGGCATGATCCCGGCCTTGGAGCCAAAACCCACCAGGGCCAGCACAAAGGCCAGGGTCTTCACCCCCTGGGGCAGCGCAGCCAAGCCCGCAAAGCCCAGCGAACCGCTGGCGCTGTACAACAGCCCAAAGGCAGCAAAGACACAGAGCGCGCCTCCCTGGGTGAAGAGCAGGTAGCGCAATCCCGCCTCCTGCACCGTCTGTTTTTCCCAATCAAAGAGCACCAGAAAAAACGAGGCCAGCGACATCGATTCCCAGGCCAGGGCAAAGCTGAGCATGTTGTCGGCCAGGGTGACTCCCACCATGGCAATCAGCAACAGGGCAAAGAAAAAATGGCTGGCCACTATGCGCAGTGCTTGCTCACGGTGATGGAGATAGTGATAGCCATAGAGGCCGAGCACCGGTGCCAACAGCAGGATGGGTACAAGAAAAATCCGCGCCAGCCCGTCGAGGCGCAGGGCAAAGGTCAACTCGTGCAGCCAGGTGCAGGAAAGCTGTTCGACAAGAGGCGCGCCGCTACCGGCGAACAGCCCGTACAGACCGCAGAGCGTGCCCAGAGCGAGCAGGGTGATGTGGAAGAGCTTGGCAGCGGTCAGCCACCGGTGCAGCAACAACGGCAGACAACCGGCCAGGAGATAAAGCAGCAGGGCAAGCAAGAGTTGATTCATGGGCAAATGCCTACATGCCTAGAGGGCAGAAAAGAGTGCAGCAGCAAGGCCACGACGGCATACAGCTCAACACATCCAGAGAAGATGCACTTCATGGCAAGCGGGCGTACGGGGGCTTAAGCCGACAAGGCGGCGGGAAAACTCAGGGCAAGCGGTCCGGGCGGTGAGGAAGGCTCAGCAGGGCGAACAGGGTGCGAGGAGAGATAAGGGGCGAATACAGAAGTCGTCATCATCAGGTGCATTGCTTTCGTGCAACAGGAGGGCTGCGCCAACCGGCTCTACGAAAACAACAAGGGGAATACCACGATTACTGGTTATTCCCCTTGCAGCCATTCCTTATTTTTCAAAGGAAAATCCGTACCAGGGCGCATCGTCGGCATCGGGGCCGAGCGGCTCGATGATGCTGAAATCCTGCACCTTGGCCTGCATGTCCTGTTGCCAGGCCAGGGCTTCAGCCTTAGAAGCAAACGGGCCGACCGCCGACAGAGGCGCCGCTTTCAAGCCCATGTTTTCATACAACTTATCAACCTTATCCTGCTTTTGATGTATACCGATCATAATGGTCATAAGACACCTTATCTGTGGAGTGATGAAGAGCGCAATGCCCTGTTGTATACCGCGATGTGCTCACTCCGACCAGCAAAAAAACAGACGACCACGGCTCGTTGTTGTGGCCAATCCGGCGCATCCACCACCCCGTAGGATAAGGCTTTATCGACATCCGGCAGCTAACTCCCCGATCAAGCGCGCTGCATGTTCACCGAGCGGCGGCCGATGCGATAGGCGCCATTCTTGGAGAGCAGGGCGCCAACCAGGGACTCCGGCACGTCCACGGTGGTGTGATGCGAGTCAAGGCGGATCTTGCCCAATTGGGCGGCATTGATGCCGGAATAATGAGCAATGGCCGCCACCACATGGTTGACGGCGATGCCATCATTGCGGCCGACATCGAGCTTGAGCGGCACCATGTCTTTGTCCCGGTCTCCACCACCACGGCGACCACCACTAGGGCGCGCGTCCTGGCCGCGCCGGGAAAAACGGTCGGTCTTGCGCTCGCGCTGACGAAAGAGCTCTTCTTTGATCGGGGTGATGGGGTCAATCGGCCGCTTCTTCTCGTCGGTACGCGCCAGTTTCATGGCGGCAGCGGCAACATCCGCCGGATCGTGTCCGGTCTGAATCAACATATCGACGATCTCCCGCTCACGGCGACAGCGGCCGCGACGGATCCACACCTCCAACTGCTCCATCAAAAGGGCCTGGCGATGATTTTCGATCTGTTGGATGGTAGGCAGCTCAGCCCGCTCCAGCTTGAAACGGGTCAGTTCCTCGATGCGGCGCAACTGCCAGCGGTCCTTGGGAGTGAGCAGCGAGATGGCGATGCCCTCGCGACCGGCGCGTCCGGTACGTCCCACCCGGTGCACATAGACCTCGGGATCGTCGGGCAAATCGAAGTTGAACACATGGGAGATGTCATCGATATCGAGCCCGCGTGCCGCCACGTCGGTGGCCACCAACACCCGCACCTGACCGTTGCGGTAGCGGTTAAGCACTTGGATGCGGGCGTCCTGACTGAGATCACCGTTGAGGGCCTCGGCAGCAAAGCCTCGCGAGGTCAGCTGGTTGGCCAGCTCACCGGTGCCGATACGGGTGCGCACAAAGATAATGGCACTTTCAATGGTCTCCATCTCAAAAAGCCGGGTGAGGGCGGCAATCTTCTCCTGGGGATTAACCAGGTAGTAGCGCTGCTCAATGGTGGCGCCGGTCAGCTGCTTGGGGGTGATACGCACCTGCTCCGGGTCGCGGAGATAGCGGGCCGACAATTCCATTACCCGCTTGGAGATGGTGGCCGAGAACAACATGGTCTGGCGCTCTTGGGGTATCTGCTCCAGGATCTGCTCGATATCCTCGACAAAGCCCATGCTCAGCATCTCGTCGGCCTCGTCAAGCACGACGCTGTGGACGGTGGCAAGGTCCAGCGAGCCCTGACGGGTCAGATCCAGCAAACGGCCCGGGGTGGCCACCACCACATCCACCCCCTGACGCAGGGTACGGATCTGCTGCTGATAGGATTGGCCACCGAAAACGGCCAGTACCGTGATGCCCAATCCCTGCCCGTAGCTTTGCACGGCATCAGCCACCTGAAGGGCCAGTTCGCGGGTCGGTGCCAGCACCAGCCCCTGCACACCGCGGTGCCGTCCTTGCATGCGCTGCAACAGCGGCAGGCCAAAGGCAGCGGTCTTGCCGGTGCCGGTCTGGGCCTGACCGATCAGATCACGGCCGGCCAGCAGCAGCGGGATGGCCGCCTGTTGAATCGGGGTTGGGGTAGTGTAGCCCAATTCAGCGACGGTTTGGGCGAGTTGCGGTTGCAGATTAAAATCGGCAAAGGTTTCTACAGTCATCAGGGAACTCCTTGTGGCGGGTAATGTCTTGATAATCCTGGGGCGGGGATGGCCTTGCGGCAATACACCCTGTTGTCCGTTAACAGTTGACCCCATCGACACGAACGAGCCTGACTGTCAAACTGAACCGAGCCTATCTCAATGCGACAACAAATGTGGGAAAGGGGCAGGTCGATTACAACAAAAAAGCCTGACCGGGATTGGCCAGGCACCGTATGGAATGTTCAAAACGTGGACAGAAAGAATGGAACACATAATGTGGCAATGAAGCCACTATAGCGCACAAACTGCGCAAAGGCAAGCCCGCAGCAGGATGTTTCTACCGATCACTGGGTGCGACAGGCGGCAACCAGCTGGGGCAGGGTCTGCTCCACCGCACCGGCGAGAAAGAGATCACCCTGCCCAGAGAGCCGCAGCACGGATTCGCGGTTGCACTCAACAATCCGGCCGCCGTTTTGCCGCACCAGGGACGGCAAGCCCGCCGCCGGATAGACCTGGGCCGAGGTGCCGATCACCAGCAGCAGGTCACAGTCGGCGACAAAGGCGTGGATAGCCTCCAGATCACGCACCGCTTCGCCAAAAAGCACGACGTTGGGCTTGAGCGCTGTGCCGCAATGTTCGCACAGGGGAAGCGTGGAGGATTGGTAGCAATCAGCGGTAACCGGCACAAGGCTATCGCAACGGAGGCATTGCAGGTGGTGATGGTCGCCATGAATTTCAAAGACACAACGGCTGCCCGCCTGCTGATGCAGGTTGTCAATGTTCTGGGTGACAATACCCGCCAGCAGGCCCAGGGCTTCCAGGTCGGCCAAAGCGCGGTGGGCGGCATTGGGCGTTTTGCCCACCAACACCGTGCCCAGAGCGCGAAAGAGTTCCCAAGCCTTGGCCGGATTGCGCTCAAAAACCTCGATGGTAGCGTACTCTTCAGGGGAAAAGACCGTCCACAACCCGCCCGGACTGCGGAAATCGGGGATGCCACTAGCCACCGAAATGCCGGCGCCGGTGAGCGCCACCACCTTGCCGGCAGCGTGCAGAGCAGCGGCCGCCTCGGCCAAGCCAGCCTGGTCGCCCCGCTGCACGGTACGCATGTTCAGTGGACCAGGGGAAGACTCGTCATCAGCGGTGAGGGGGCCGGGGCATCGATGAAGGCGCCGCCGATACTGCGGCCCTGCTGGTAATGGCGCACAGTGACGACCCGCTCGATCTCCTGGGCATGGTCTGCCTGCGGTCGGTAACAGACAACGATACGGTCATCGGCCTTCACCGGCACCTCTTCGTCGATCATCAGCATCAGGCCGCCGCTGGAATGATTGGCAACGATGCAGCTGCGGGCGCGTGCCTTGGGGGTGGAAAGTGCGCGGAAAGTAGCGGGAATGTGGCTTTGGGTGCGGTAATCTTTGCGAAATTCGAGATCCACTGCAAAAACGGTGGTACAGGGGCAGTTAACGTTCAGTGAATGTTTGCGCCCGCGGAAACTGGCCACGGAAAAGGTGGCCACTCGGCCGCAGGACTTACAGCGGATGGTCACCAGCTCCTGATGATTCACAAAATATTTCTGTCGTTTATCTGTCAGCATGATACGCCACCTGTATAGATGAGGGCAGTGGTGTGCCCGTGAGAGGGAAGGAATGCTTGGGGCCATCTCCTCCCAGAAACAGTGACTGTTCATTCTTATGGAAGACTGGCATGAGTATACGTTATTTCACAATGTTTCGCAAACTGCTTGAGCCGCACGCTGTCCCACACCACCAAGCTATACGGGTTGATCGCCGTCGGCGGGCCACAGTGCTTCATGGGGTGTTTTTCAAGAACACCTCGCCATAGGCACGGCGGTAGTGGATGATGCTGTTGGCATCGAGCCAGCGTTCGTAGGCCGCCCGGTACTCCTCAGTGGGACGGAGTTGCAGCAGGGCCTGATTAACCCGATCAACCACCCCTTTACCCCAGGGGGTCTTGCTACAGGCAACCGCGCTCAGCCAACCATCGTAATTATGTTGATTTTCGCTCAGGCTCAAGGTGACGAGCTGGTCGCGAATGCCCATCTGCTCAGCCTGATACAAAGCCTCTTCCGGCAGGGCGATGAGACCGTCGAGGCGGCCGAGCATCAGCATCTTAAAAAGATTAAGCGAGAGTTCCTGGCCAGTAAATTCCACCACGTTGGCCTGGCCCTGGTGGCGTTTGAACACCTCATCCAGGGTAATACCGTACGATCGATCCTTGACCAGACCGATCATCAGGTTGGCATTGCCGAGCACCGCATCCAGGGAAACCGTGGTCTGCTGGTTGAACTTGCCCAAGTTATCTTTCTTGACGATGATAACCGGCGGCAGGGTGATAAAGCTGGGCATGGAAAAATACATGAACGCCTCACGCTCCGGCGTCTTGTACAAGCCGACACTACAGACCTGCTCGCCCTGCTTGAACTTATAGAAATGGCGGGTGATGTTGGTGGTCACCTCTTCATGGCTGTACTCGGGCAGGGCCCGTTGCAGCAGATGGGTGATGGTATCACCGTAGCCCTGGTTTTGCAATGGGCCGCTCTGGATGAAAAAAGGCGGAAAAACCGCCTCCATCCACACGATATTCTCCTTGGGTGCCGCCTGGGCTCCACCGCGCAGCAGCGTCAACAAAACGATCAGCAGCACAACAGCGGCCACGCCTGACCTGCGTCCTTCAGGCTCCTCGACGGGCTGTGGGCAACGAGCAATAATCATGGTGAAGACATCCAGTATGCATGATTTCAGAACCAGCATGTTGTATTCGGCCCTGCTCTTTGAACAACGCACGAACCCTGCCAGCTTATTTGACCACCCTGTAGCGATTCTTGATTCTCTGTAACGAATGGTCAATGGGCCTGTCAAGGAGATTTCCCGCGCCACTATGGTTGTCGAAATCGTTGATTACCAAAGGCTTCAAGGGAACGAGGGCAGCAGCTTCATTGCAAGGGTCTGAGATCACTGCGCTGTCGCCCCACCGCTTTCTTGCAAAGTGGCCTGTTGCGTAGCCGCCAGCTGCCGGTCCATGGTGCCTTGATTGAAAAACAAGTGTATGAGCAGTCCGCCGTAGGCGAGTACAGCCATTACCGCCACACTGGGCACAAAGTAGCCCACCGGACACAGCACCAGCACGGTCAGCCAGTGCAACACAATCACGGGCCGCGAATGGAGCTTGAGGGGGAAATCGCCGTGGCGGCTGATCACCGCCAAGCCACTGAGGTTCCAGCCATAGAGGGCGGTGAAGGCATGCAACCGCAACAACGGCACGCTGTGCTCCGGCGTGTAATAACTGGAAAAAGAGAGCAGGATGTAGGCGATACCGGTGATCGACGTCACCAGCAGAAAGAGAATGCCGGAGGTAAGAAAGGCCTTTTGCTGCAACTCCATGCCCTCGTACCAGTAGAGGTAGAAAATCAGGGAGACCGTGGCAAAGAGGATCAGGGCGATGACCACCTGCGAGGTGAACAGGTTGGCCAGGATGAAGCCAAAGAAGACAATCACCCCGAGATTGATGATCCAGAAGGCGGCTTCCTTGAGCAGGACGGTGAGCGGTCGGACCTCCTGCTTCATCAAACTGAAGATCACCGACATGGAGATCAGTGATACCGGAAAGGAGAAACCGAGGAAAAAGGTGTCGAGCTTCAATTTTTCCACGGCAAACCACTTGAGATAGACCGAATTGAGGATCACCGGACTGGAAAAACAAAGCCCCAGAGAGAGACAGAGCAGAGCTGCCTGGTGAAACTTGCGTGGCACCGGCTCGTTCGTGGAAAACAGGTCCTTGGGAAAACGGCTGCCAAAATGCTCGATGCGCACCTCTTCGATGAGGTGGGCCAGGACCAGGGGGATGAGCATTGCCGGCACATACCACTGCAAAAAGGCACAGAGGGCAAAGGCGACCGCCAGACCGAGAAAAAGCCGGCCCCGCCGGGAGAGCTGCGGCTGACCTTCAGTGAAATAGATGAGCAGGGTGCCGCCGCTGCAGAGGTTGAAGAGAAAAACGTGCAAACGCTCAAAGTTATGCACCGAGGGCGGCACCAGATGATGCAAAAAGCCACAGGCCAGGGCGATGGTCATCATCACCATCAACAGGGTTTTGAAGTACCAACTCAAGAGAAAAACTCCAGGAAAAAAGCCGGGCTAGCCCCGGCCCAACAGTTGACGCAGAGCCGGCTCCAAGGCCGCCTGCCGAAAGACATAACCGGACTGCTGCAATTTATCGGTGGATACCCGGCAGCCGCCGAGCAGCACCTCCGAGGCCATCTGCCCATACAAGGTCTTGAGCAGCCCGGCCGGCACCGCCGGCAACAGCGGTCGATGCAGCACCCGGGCCAGGGTCTGCATGAGATCAGCGTTAGTGACCGGCTGCGGCGCAGCGATGTTGACCGGCCCCTCCAGTTGTGCACAGGTCAGAGCATGGAGCACTGCCCCCACCATGTCGTTGATGCCGATCCAGCTGATATATTGGCTCCCTTCGCCAAAACCACGACAAAATCCCACGGCCGAAGTCGAAAGCAAACGTTGCAGGGCGCCGCCACGCGGATTCAGCACTACGCCGATGCGCATGAACACGGTACGAATCCCTGCCTCCTCGGCGGGCCGGGCGGATTGCTCCCACAGGGCGCAGACATCGGAGATAAAATCACCGCCGGCACGGTCCTCTTCGCGCATGCAGCAATCCAAACAGTTGCCGTAGAACCCCACGGCCGAGGCACTGAGAAAGACCTTGGGCTTGACCGGCAGGGAGGCGATGGTGCGGGCGATCAGCCCGGTACCCTGCACTCGGCTGTCGATCACTCGCTGTTTTTTGGCCGTGGTCCATCGGCCTTCACCGATGTTATCGCCGGCGAGATGGATCACCCCGTCAAAGGGCGGTAGGCCCGCGAGGTTGAGCTGATCCTGGGCTGGGTCCCAGTAAATCTCGTTGTTGCTTCGATTGGGCATGCGGCGCACCAGGGTCCACACCTCATGGCCGCCGGTGGTCAAGAGCGGCCGCAGGGCCGAACCAAGTACACCGCTGGCGCCGGTGATCAGTATACGCAGGGGCTGGGTACTGCATTGCTGGTGCAGCAGCAGATCCTCGCGCAAGGTGGCATGACGATAGCGAAAGACCCGCTCCAGCGTCTGTTGGACCATGCGGTCGGCGACGTTTGGGAGCAGAGCCTGCCCCGGCAACGCATATTCAATCTCGTCTTCGAGCAATGCCCCTTCTGCAGTATCACTGAAGCGGTGGGTGTGTATCCAACGACAAAAAGGCCCACGCTCCTGGATATCGCGAAACATCACCCCCGGCTGGTCTTCGATATGGCGAGCATGCCACAAGTAGGGCACAGGACCGGCGTGCAACCTGAGCACCACCCGCCCGCCCGGGGCAATCGAGCCAATCCGTTCCACCACCTGGGTGTTCTCCCAGGGCGGGATCAGCCGTTCCAGGGCACCGGGACGGCTGTGCCAGTCATAGAGTTCCTGGGCCGTGCCGGGAAAGTGCGAGGCAAAGCGAAATTGTCCCTCAGCCACCAACGATCTCCCGCAGGGCTGATGGCAGATCCGGATAGGTAAAGAGGTAGCCGCTCTCGCCCAGGGCACGGGGCACAGCCTTCTGCCCCTGCAACAGCGACTGGCCGAACTCGCCCAAGACCAGTTTCATAATAAAGGCCGGCGCGGGCAACAGGGCTGGCCGGTGATAGGCAGTACCCAACTGACGGGCAAAGTCTTTCTGCCGCACCGGTTGCGGGGCAGTGAAGTTGAACGGGCCTTGGCACTCCTCGGCGCTGAGCAGAAAGACAATGGCGCCGACCAGATCTTCAAGATGCATCCAGGGGAACCACTGCTTGCCGCTGCCAATCGGGCCGCCAAGGCCAAACTGGAAGGGCAGCTTCATGGTGGCCATGGCGCCACCGCCCTTGCCCAGCACGACGCCAAAACGCATCAGCACCACACGCACGCCCTTGTCAGCGGCCTTCTGCGCCTCCCCTTCCCAATCGTGACAGACCTGGGCGAGAAAATCGTTACCTGGCCCCATGGGTTCAATCTTCTCGGCCTCACCGCCATCGCCGTAATACCCGGCAGCCGAGGTGCTGAGCAGTACCGCCTCGCTGTTCTCCGGCAGCGCAGCCACCAGGTGGCGTGTCGTCAGGATGCGGCTATCGTAGATAGACTTTTTGTAGCTTTCGGTCCAGAGGTTGAACACCGAGCGGCCGGTGAGGTTGATGAGGGCATCCTGCTCGGGTATATGGCGTTGCCAGTCACCGGGCCTGGTGGTATCCGCGGAAACATAGGTGAGTTGATCGTGACCGGGTAACCGACATTGTCGGCTGCTGCCAATCACCGTCACCGCATGGCCCATCTCCAACAGACGACGGGTGACGGCGCCACCGACAAAACCGGTTCCTCCGGTGATCAGAATCTTCATGGGCTCCTCCACTGCGGCAAAGGTTTGACGAAACGTCTCCAGGAATCGTTATCAGCTAGGATAAGCATCCCGCCAGGTGAGGCAAAGAAAAAGGGGCTGCTGGCAACGGGTGCAATCCCTTATTTGACGAAGAACAGGGCAATCTCAATGGCGATCAGGATAATAATCACCCATTCCAGCATACTGGAATGACTGTGCTTTTGCTCATCGGCCATCATCTCCAGCAGTTCTTGGATCACCTCCAGCCGATTTTTCAGCACCGTGGCCCGGGGGGAAATTTCCAGGTAGCGCGACAGCGCCAGATAATAATGCTCCAGTTCAGGATATTCCCAAATGAATTCCGGGGTATCGAGGAGATTGAACTGAAGGATGATATGCGATTTCTCCAAATACACCCTACCCCGCTCACGGGCCAGCTTGGTGCGCGAGAGGGCAATCGTCCCCTTCTTGGCCAATGTTTCAGGGATATATTTGGTTTTCTTGATGGTTTCCTCAATCGAGGCCTCAAAAAAAGCCAGCTTGGTGGATTGGGCCAAGGCATGGCTGAGGGAGAGGCAGGTCAGTTCGGAGAGGTCATCGACATCAATCATGTCGTTACGGATGCGCACCCCCTCCGTAGCGCTCAATTGGTACTCCAAATCCTCCTCAACATAGGATTCCAGGGGGTTGGTCGCAAATTTGAGCAGTTGGTCGATCAGCCGTTTCTCGGATTCATAATCGTACTGAAACAGCACACAGACCCCGTAATCAAAGAGAAAGGCGCGCACCCCCTCATCCGGACTAAGCACGATGACATTACGGATACGGGCGGCATGTGATTGCCGGGAGAGGTGCTCATAGAGGGCGTCGAACTGAAAACGCTCGGCAATGCAGAGGGCTCGAATGGTACTCATAGTGGATATCTGATTTCCCTGGTCACTCGGCTCCGTTGATGCTGCTTTTCCCTGCCTTGCGCATTTCCGGATAATATTTCTCGATGCACTCCGGGCAGATACCGTGGGTGAACTCCTGTTGCGAACGCTCTTGGATGATCTTTTGAATGTCCTGCCAGAACTCGGGATCAAGACGAATTTTTTTACAAGAGGCACAGACCGGCAGGATGCTCTCCAGATAACTGACCCGTGTCAGGAGCTTGTAGGTGTGGCGGATGATGAGGGCGCCGACAATGGCAATAATGATGCTTTCAAAAAACGATTCTCGATAGTTAATCGGCGTGGCCATGCCGCCGAGCAGGACGTGCGGGATATCGAGCACTTCATCAAACCAGGAAAGAATAATGACAAAGAGAATGGCGCCAGCTTCATACAAGGCGACCCTTTTGGCAATCAGATTGCTCGGTTTGAACGAGGCCATGGTCACATCCTTCGCTTGGGCAAGCGGGTTGGGGTCATTCCCCTGAACAGTTTGGTAACACTGGACATACACGCCCAATTGGACGGGGAAAAACCACTGGAGTCCCAAATTCAACGTAGAGCCATGTTTGCATAATAGCTGTTCTTTTTAAGAATGCACGGTAATTACACATCTTTTTTCCGGAAACGCCCGCCTCTGCCCACTGTCCCGCTGGGGTCTCTGCAAGTGCTCGCAGGGACGGGGCGATCGGTTCTAGAAATCCACATGACTGATAACGATGCGCGGTTCATCCAGGGAGATAACTTCCGGCTCGATGCGCATCAGCTCCTCGATATTCCAGGCTCCATTGCGCTGCAACAGTTCCAGGGCCTGATCCTTGCTGTGCGCCAGGACAGTGACCGCAGCCTGCAGATAGTTGTCCCGGTAGATATGCGGTTCATCGAGCATGGACCAGCTGGAGAAGTGTTTGCTGTGCCGCCAGACAAAGAGCTGCATGTTCGTCCTCCCGGATGGTGTGCGCCATGGATCATCGCCGCGAAACAGCGCCAACTCTACCGCGTTGGCGTCACCTGTGCAAACCCTTGCTCGGTCCAAGGATGACAAAGTGTTCGACATTGACCTTTTTGATCGATGGTTTATAACTGCGGCCAGTGTTATCCCCGCTACGGACGCAGACCGTTGGCCAGGCCGCTTCCCGGCCGCAAGGAGAGCAAATCGAGCCATGAACATCCTCATTGTTGGTGCCGGTGCCATGGGCGGTCTTTTTGCCTCACTGCTGGCACCGCTGGCCGAAACCTGCCTCTTCACCACCAATGCGGCCCACGCCGCAGCTATCAACACCAACGGCGTGCAGCTGACCGATCTGAAGGGCAACACCTCTGCGGTTGCCGTCCGCGCCATCGCCGAGCCCTCCCAGTACCAGCAACGGGCCGACCTGGTGCTGATCTGTACCAAGGCCGGGGCCACGCTGGTGGCAGCGCAAACCGCCAAGCTCTTGTTGGCCGAGGGGGGATTGGTGCTCACCCTGCAAAACGGGCTGGGGAATCTGGAGACGATTGCCGCCGTGGTCGGGCCGCATCGAGCCACCGCCGGCACCACCGCCCAGGCCGCCACCCTGGTGGGTCCGGGGCAGATCCGCCATGCCGGTCAGGGGCCGACGGTGCTGGCTCCGGCCAGAGGATTTCCCGAGCAGAGCCAAAAACTCGCCCCCATTGCCGAGCTGTTCAACCGGGCCGGCATTACCACCAGCATCACAGAAGATATTGACAGCCTGCTGTGGTCGAAGCTGATCGTCAACGTCGGCATCAACGCCCTGGTCGCCCTGCTGCGGGTGCCCAACGGGGCACTGATCGAATCACCGGCCTGTGAAGAGTTGATGTTTGACGCCGTCGCCGAGGCCCTGGCCGTGGCCAGGGCGCTGAACATCGATCTTGACTATGCCAGCCAGCAGCAGAGGGTGCGCCAGGTGTGCGAGTTGACCCGCCTTAACCGCGCCTCCATGCTCCAGGACATCCTTCGTGGGCGCAGCACGGAGATCGATGTCATCAACGGCGCCATCGTCGCCAAGGGCATTGAGGCTGGTCTCCCCACCCCCATCAACCTGATGTTGACCCGCCTGATCAAGGCCCTGGAATCCACCAGTGCCCAACGAATTGACGTTCTCTAACCCCATTGGTAGCCCCCTTTTCCCAAGGAGATCGTATGCAACCCAAGAAGCTGACCATCCCGGACATCAGAAACCGTAAGAACGACGTGCCGATAGCCGAACTGACTGCCTACGATTATCCCTGGGCGAAGGTCGCGGACAGCGCCGGCATCGATGTGGTGCTGGTGGGCGACAGCCTGGGCATGGTGGTGCTGGGCTATCCGGATACGGTCTCGGTGACCATGGAGGAGATGATCCACCACACCAAGGCGGTGGTGCGCGGGGTGGAGCGAGCCTTGGTGATCACCGACATGCCCTTTGGTTCCTACAACAGCTCGATTCCAGCGGCGATCAACAACGCCACCCGCATCCTCAAGGAGGGCCGGGCCGATGCCGTCAAGGTCGAGGGCGGAGTCAGCATGGCCGCGACCGTGGCGGCGATTGTCAATGCCGGCATCCCGGTGCAGGGCCATATCGGTCTCACCCCGCAGACCGCCACCAGCCTCGGCGGTTTCAAGGTGCAGGGCAAGAGTGCCCAGGCCGCCAAGCAATTGCTCGACGATGCCAAGGCCCTGGAGGATGCCGGCTGTTTCTCCATCGTCCTGGAGGCCATTCCCGCCCCCCTGGCCGAGCGCATCACCCAGACCATCTCCATTCCCACCATCGGCATCGGTGCCGGGCCAAACTGCGACGGCCAGGTGTTGGTGATCCACGATCTGGTGGGCCTCTACGATCGGTTCACCCCCAAATTCGTCAAGCAGTACGCCAAGATCAATGAACCGATCCTGGAGGCCCTGCGCCAGTACAAGGCCGAGGTGGAGAACCGCAGCTTCCCCACCGAGGCGCACAGCTTCACCATGAAATCCGAAGAGCTGGACAAACTGCTCCAGCTCTACTGAACCGCATTGCCGGGAGGTCAGGGCGCAAGCACAAAGGTGCCTGCCTTGACCTCCTGATCGATCTCCGCCAGGGCCCGTTTCATCTGCTTGAGCGCCTGACGGATGCGGTTCTCGTTCTCCACCAGGGCCAGGCGCAAATAACCATCGCCCTCCTCGCCAAAGCCGGCCCCCGGCGCCAGGGCCACGTTGGCGCGGTTCATCATCTCAATGGAGAATTTCACTGAACCCATCTGGATATAGGGCTCGGGAATCTTCACCCACAAAAACATACCGGCCTTAGGGATCTCCACCTCCCAGCCCATGCGCATCAAGCCCTCGCAGAGGACATCCCGCCGTTTCTGGTAGATGGCCACCTGCTCGTGGATGGTGTCGTCGCAGTCGCGCATGGCCACGATCCCCGCCACCTGAATGGCCGAGAAGATGCCGTAATCGTAATAGCCCTTGATCTTGGCCAGACCGCCGACCATCTCCGTATTGCCGACGCAGTAGCCCAACCGCCAGCCCGCCATGTTGTAGGACTTGGAAAAGGAGCCGAACTCCACCCCCACATCCAGGCCACCGGGGATCTCCAGCAGCGAGGGCGCCACCGCGCCGTCGTAGGTGATCTGGCCGTAGGCAAAATCGTTGATCACCATGAAGTTGAATCGTTTTGCCAGCTTGACCATCTCGGCGAAGAACTCCTTGGAGGCCAGGGTGCCGGTGGGGTTGTGCGGATAGTTGAGCATCACCAGCTTGGGCTGGGGATGGAGCGACTGGCACATGGTGCTCACCTGCCGCAGGAACTCCTCCTCCGAACCCAGGGGAAAACGGATGACGCTGGCCCCGGCAATGACCGCCGCATAGACGTGGACCGGAAAAAAGGGCGAGGGCACCAGCACTGTATCCCCCGGCCCGAGCAGGGCCAGGCAGAGATGGGAGATGCCCTCCTTGGAGCCGATGGTGCAGATGACATCGTCCTCGCCGCTGAGTTCCACCCCGTACTTGCGCTTATAGTAGAGGGCGATCTCGCGTTTGAGGTTCTTCATACCGCCGGCCGCCGGATAGCGATGGGTTTTGGGATCGACCGCCACCTCGCACAGCTTCTCCGTGACCCGGCTGGGGGTGGGATCCATGGGGTTGCCCATGCCCAGATCGATGACATCGATCCCCTGCCAGCGCTTTTCCATTTTTATTTTGTTGATCATACCGAACAGATACGGCGGCAACTGCTTCATGCGTTCGGCGAAACGGATAGTGACCTCGTTGTTCATGACGTTCTCCTGCAAAGGTGGGTGGGAGCCATGACCGCAGGGCGGCGTGTTGATCAACCAACAAAAAAGCCTGAACCATACGGCCCAGGCTGTAAAAAAAACGCCACGGACCGGTGTTCCAGTCCATGGCGTGGTGTGTACAAGGTGTGCTAAAAATATTTACGCAACCGGTCGCCAATGAACTGGGTCCATCGCCGCCGCGGCCGCTATCAGTCTAAACATAGGGTGATCCAGTGGAGTGAGAGAGAAGTGTGTATGCAGCAGTAGTAGCGGCAACAACCGCTCTTGTCAACTGCTGCATGCACGGTGCCGGGATGAAATCTCACCCGATCCGCTCCATCATCAGCTCCATTTCGCGAATTTTGGCACGGGCATCGTTGCGCTCCTCGACACTGAGCACATCTTCGAGCTTGGCCAGTTGCTTGACCACCTGCTCCAGCTTGTCGGTCTCATCGACCTTGAGCCAGATGCAACTGGTGTCGCCCTGGCCGGTGGCATTACAGAAGATGAGCTCCATGTTGAAGGCGCGCCGGGCAAAGAGGCCGCAGATCTGCGACATCACCCCGGGGTGGTTGTTGACGTGGAGGCGAAGGATGGTGGTCTGCATGGCGCGGTTCTCCGTTACGCTAGAGGTATTAATTTTGAGCATGGCTGTCTCCGATCATGGTGGTGTTGGCGGCTCCGGGCGGCACCATCGGGGTGACCTCCTCCTCGATGTCAATGGGGATATGGATCAGACAGGGGCCGGGCGAGCGCATGGCCTCGGCCAGGGCCGCATCCGCATTGGGGGCGGTGGCCAGATCAACGGCGCGCATACCAAATCCGCGGGCAATGGCGGCAAAATCGATCCTGATGCCGTAGGAGGAGGCAAAGTAGTGCTGCTCGTAAAAAAGCCGCTGCTGCTGGCGCACCAACCCCAGGCTCTGGTTGTTAAAGACCACGATCTTGATCGCGGCATGCTGCTCCACCGCAGTGGCCAGCTCCTGGATGTTCATCTGCAAACTGCCGTCACCGGTGAAACAGACCACCGGCCGTCCGGGATGGGCCAGGGCCGCACCGATGGCCGCCGGCATGCCGAACCCCATGGTGCCCAGACCGCCGGAGGTCAGCAACTGGCGGGGAAAGGTGAAGGGATAGGCCTGGGCCACCCACATCTGATGCTTGCCGACATCGGTGCTGATCAGGGCCTCAGGCCCGGCCAGTTCCGCCACCTTACGGATATAAGTAAAGGGCCGGCCGGGCAGGAAATCATCCTCATGAAAGCGGGGATAATCCTGCTGCAACTGCGTCACCCGTTCCTGCCAGGCCTCGCGCGGCTCTGCCGCCACCTTGGGCAACAGGGCGGCAAAGGCGCTGCGCACGTCAGCGGCGATCCCGGTATCGGCCGGGCGCAGCTTACCAATCTCGCTGGCATCGATATCCACATGAATGATCTTGGCCTCGGGGCAGAAGGAGGAGATCAGGCCGGTGGCGCGGTCATCAAAACGTACCCCCGCAGCGATCAGCAGATCGCACTCGGCCATGGCCAGATTGGTGGCGCGGCTGGCGTGCATGCCCAGCATACCCAGGGAGAGCGGATGATCTGTGGGCATGATCCCCAAGCCCATCAGGGTCATAACCGTGGGGATATTGCCCTGCTCGGCCAGTTGCCGGGCCTCGGCAGCGGCCCCGGCATGGATGACCCCACCTCCCAGGTAAAGAATCGGCCGCTCGGCGCGGTTGATCATGGCCGCAGCGGTGGCAATGGCCTCGGCATGTTCCTCCATATTTTCCTCTGCATGCACCTCTTCCGGCCATGATTCGAACTCGATCACCTCGGTCTGCACGTCTTTGGGCACATCGATCAGCACCGGGCCGGGTCGGCCAGTGCCAGCCAGCTCAAAGGCGCGCGGCAGGATGGTGAGTAAATCCTTGGCCGAGCGTACCAGGTAGTTGTGCTTGGTGATCGGCATGGACATGCCGTAGGTATCCACCTCCTGGAAGGCGTCGGTGCCCAGCAGAGTGCTCGGCACCTGGCCGGTGATGCAAACAATGGGCACGGAGTCCAGGTAGGCATCGGCAATGGCGGTGAGGATGTTGGTGGCGCCGGGGCCGGAGGTGGCGAAACAGACGCCGACCTCACCGGTGGTGCGGGCCATGCCCTGGGCAATGAAGCCGGCGCCCTGCTCGTGACGGGCAAGGACGTGGCGGATGCGTGAGCTGGTGGCCAGGGCATCGTACAAGGGCAGGTTGGCCCCGCCGGGGATGCCGCTGATGGTGCGGATACCGCGTTTTTCCAGATAGCGGATGATGATCTGCGCGCCGTTGATTCTGGGCATGGTCTGTTCCTCCTGTGGTGTGGTTTACGATAGGGCAAAAAAAAACCCCCGTCGGCCGGCGCCGACGGGGGTTGAAGTCACTTGTTTGACGTTTCCCGCTAAGGCGCCTCGTACCGTGTACGCACCACGACCACCACACTGACGACGACGAGTGCGAGGGAAACGATGATGTTGGTGATGCTGGAGGCAGTGTTCATAGCGACCTTTATGGAAATGTCGAAAATGCCATCCCCAACGCGGGGATGATGTTCCTTGATACCCAAGCAGCGATCATCCGTCAAGGAGAATGTTTATCACCAGCCAAGTTGACGCAACAACCGGCCGAGATCGGGCTGGTCAAGCCGGTTCAACCCTTGCTGATGGGCAGAGTCCAGGGCGGTTTGATAGTCACCGGGGGAGATTGCGCCGCATAATTCAGCAAATTCACCAGCCCGACCACAGGGATGGTACTGGGCCATGATGTTGAGGTAGGTATCCGGGGGCAGGTGCTGGGCAATAAAGTGCAGGATCGCCTTGGTCTCCTCAAGCAGCCCCGGCATGAGCAGATGGCGGATCATCAGGCCGGAGCTGGCGCAACCCTCCGCATCCACCACCAGGGTGCCGACCTGGCGTTGCATCTCGATGAGGGCTTCGCGCATCCGCTGCGGGTAGTCGGCGGCGCCGGTGTAGCGGGCAGCGGTGGCCGGCTGCCAGAATTTGGCATCGGGCAGGTAGATATCCACCACGCCATCGAGCAGAGTCAGGGTCTCCAGGGATTCGTAGCCGCTACAGTTGAACACCAGGGGAATGTGCAACCCCGCTTCCAGTGCCGGGATCAACGCCGCCAGCATCTGCGGCACCACATGGCTGGGCGTGACCAGGTTGATGTTGTGGTAGCCGCTGTTTTGCAGCTCCAGCATGATCGCTGCCAACTCCGCTGCACTCACCTCTTCGCCGACCGCATCGCCCTGGCTGATCTCAAAATTCTGGCAGAAACAGCAACCGAGATTGCATCCGGCAAAAAAAATGGCACCGGATCCGTGTTGACCGACCAGCGGCGATTCTTCACCATAATGCGGCCCATAACTGGCAATCCTCGCCCTGGCCCCGGTGCGGCAGAATCCGTTTTCCCCGGCCAAACGATTCACCCGGCACTGCCGCGGGCAAAGGGTGCAGGAAGCAAGCAACTGCTGGGCAGCGGCGGCGCGATGCGGCAGCTGGCCAGTGTGCAGCAGCAGATGGGCAGCGATGGGCATGGCGAGTCTCCGGGCAAGAGAATCCACTGGCTGAAACCCCAGCGGTACGCTACTGTACCAGCCTCATCCTCCGCAACACAAGGGAAGTGCGTCCATGCAACCGATTGCTCCATTTCCGCAAGCTTCACCCCCAGAACCTCTGGCCTTTCCTGCCTTTCAGCCCCAGGCGGAGGCCCCCTGCTGAGGCCCCAAGCCTGAACCCCGGTCCGGGGTTCACGAACGGCCGGGGTATGCCCTCTGTCCGTATGTGGTGGGATTTATCGACACCGCCGCCGGAGCGGTGCCGCAGGTGGCCACCCGCCCAAGCCGCCGCGACCACTGGGGAACGATCGGTGCCCGCATCGGCCTCATTCGCCGCGACTACAAGGTGGCGCCCGGCCTCTATGCAGTGGGCCAGCCCTCTCCGCAGTCGCCGGTGCTGGTCACCGCCAACTACAAGCTCTCCTTTGATGCCCTGCGCCATCACCTCGAAGGTGTCGATGCCTGGATACTGGTGCTCGATACCCGGGGCATCAACGTCTGGTGTGCCAGCGGCAAGGAAACCTTTTCCTCCCAGGAGATTATCGACAGTGTAAAACGCTCTCAGCTTGCCAAGGTGGTCAGCCACCAGGAATTGATTTTGCCGCAGCTCGCCGCCGGCGGGGTCTCGCAACAGATGGTCCGTCGCGGATGCGGCTGGTCGGTGCTGTGGGGACCGATCCGTGCCAGCGACCTGCCGGCCTATCTGGCGCAGAACAAAGAGGCGGACGCGGCCATGCGCGAGGTTAGCTTCACCCTCAAGGAGCGTTTGGAACTCATTCCGGTGGAGCTATTTCTGCTCGGCAAACCACTGTTGATGATCGTGCTGGTGGGGATGATGCTTTCAGGCATCGGGCCGGAGATATTTTCCCTGACCAAGGCCTGGCAGCGAGGATTGATGCTCTTGGCCGCAACAGCCGGGGGCATCTTCGCGGGAGCAGTACTGACGCCGGTCTTTCTTCCCTGGCTGCCCGGCCGTCAGTTCTGGGCCAAGGGACTGTGGACGGCGCTGCCGGTTATCGGCTGTGCCGTGCCGTACCTGGTTACCCTGCCGGCCATCGAACAGGCCGCGCTGGCCCTGTGGATGATGAGCGTCAGTTCCTATTTGGCGATGAACTTCACCGGCTCCACCCCCTTCACCTCGCCCAGCGGCGTGGAGCACGAAATGCGACGGGGTTTGCCGCTGCAAGGCTTTTGCGCCCTACTGGCTCTGGTGGGATGGTTGGCGGCGCCCTTTTACAATTAGGAGGGGATGAATGTACGGATATCGCTATATCGATGGGGTGGCCAGCTTGCAGGTGGAGCGGGAGCTATGCGTGGGTTGCGGCAACTGCGTGCAGGTCTGCCCGCACCGCATCTTTTCTTTGACTGCTGAAGGGCTTCAGATCTCAGAGCGCGACCTTTGCATGGAATGCGGGGCCTGCGCCCGCAACTGCCCGGTACAGGCCATCCGCGTCACACCGGGGGTGGGCTGCGCCGTGGCTATTCTTGGCGCTTGGATCAATCGCGCCTTGGGCCGCAAGTTTTTTTCGGAGTGTTGTTAGACCACCTAGCCATGTCCGATAGGTCATCACCACAACCTCTCGAAGTACAGTTCTTTTTAACAGAACGGGTTCAACATCGTGGGTGAGCCCATAGAAATTTCAAGAGTTGAACCGCACCAGAAAATCATGTCGATCTTTTGAACCTTGCTTATTATATCCAAACCAGTATAAATGGTTTATGAAACCGATTCGATTCATGGGCGATTCGCTCAAATGTCTGCGGGATTTTCCAGATGATGCGCGGCAGGACGCGGGCTACCAGTTGGACAAAGTGCAACGTGGCGAACAGCCTGACGATTTCAAGCCGATGCCATCGATAGGCAAAGGAGTTGAAGAAATTCGAATTTGGGATGATTCAGGTACCTAGCGTGTTCTCTACACGGCCCGGTTAGCGGATATGGTGTATGTGCTTCATGCGTTTCACAAGAAAACCCAAGCCACAGCAAAACGTGACATTGACCTGGCCAAGGCGCGATATTCCGAACTTGCAAGAGGTGTCAAATGAATGAAAACGAAACCTTCGCCACTGTCTGGGACGCAATTGCCGATACTCCCGAACAAGCGGCCAATTTGAGCGCACGATCAGAACTCATGCGTCAAATCGCTGAAATAATCAAAGCCAACAACTGGAAACAAGCTGAGGCGGCGTTGCACTGCGGAGTCACGCAGCCACGTATGAACGATCTTTTACATGGTCGGGTCTCACGGTTTTCGCTGGATGCCTTAGTCAATATTGCTACTGCGCTTGGCAGGCGGGTACATTTGCAGTTGGAACCGGCATGATATCTTGCCTATTCCAGTTGCACTTGTGTTGGTGGATGCTTGACCAGGCGTTTACTCTTGAACGATGTTTTCGGTATGCTGTCCCCGGAATTACCGGAATTACAGCCAACAGGTATTCATCGGGATCGAATTGACCGTCAACGCGCCGAGCAAATGCTCCCCGGTCGGGTTCATCGCACTGGTCGAGCATGACTGGTCTTTTCCCTTCTCTGGGTTTGGTCCTTCGTCCGTTGGCGGCGGACTACTATGACCTCTGCTGACTCCTGCCTGGAAACCAGGCATGTTGCCATGCATGGCGCTTTCCAACGGGAGTTGGATCGCATACCGGACAGGTCTCCCCGGATAAGGACGTGATCTTTCACTATGCAGGTAAGCGACTATGGGGAGACTCCGATCGCGGCATTTACCGTATCTCCTAAACCCGAGGCGTTGTCATGTTGTGCTGACTTACCTGGAGACTCGGCCTTGTATGCCGTTTCTGTTCGTCGACTCATAATTTTGCGCTCCAACTTCCTCCAGACGAGCCCTCGCGAGATCGCCCTTGCTTTCGGCTAGTATTTATATTCCTGTCATCACGACAGTAATAGGATTTACACACAGGGGATTTACACCCCATGAGATCACGCCCATGCCGGGCGTACACCAGTCAATAAACCTGACCGGAACAGATCTCGTTCTAAAAGGTGGACAGTTCACACGCCTGCAGGTTATTTCACCGTTAGAAATGTTAAATTTCACCTATTTGCAACATGGTTAGTTGCACCAGGGACCATGCATAAATATTCAAAAATAATAGTAAAAAGTTACAAAAATGAAATTATCGCGCCAGCAGATTGCGATCCATCTGAAAATTATTGGCTATTAATTGGAAAAACAGGAAGAATAATAAATAAAGAAATAAACAGTGCTATTGTACTGGTTGAGCTTGATGAACCAATTTCAAATCTTGGACTTAAGTGCAATTGTGACAAATCAAATAGTATTTATATTAATGAGTGTGATTTAAATTTAATTTACCAAATAAATAATCAAACAAAATTGCAACCAGAAAGACAAGTGTATGATTCATTTACAATGCATAATATTTATATTCTTTATATTATGAAATGTTTCGCAGTGTTATTTTCTACATTTGCTACTTGTTATGTTGTTTTGTTGGTATTTTATTGCGCATATTCAGGAAGCGTTCCTGAGATAAGCAGGTACGGTCACGACTCAATTAGTCGCAATACCAACCCTGTACTTTTTTGGATAACAATTGGATATCACATGGCATTAGGTTCATGGTTATCATGCATGGCATATTGCTGTCTTGCTGCAACTGGATTGATTAAGAAAAATAAACTTGCAGATATAATAATTTTCAAAGGAAATTTTATAGCTCCTGATTTTAATAAACCATTGCCAGTTTATGTCGTTGTATCAATTATTTTTACATTCATTTCTTGTATTATATTTATAGCAGTAAAATGGTACCCGTAAATGGCAAGTTTTGAAAAATTGCCAGAAATAACATAGTAGAAAATCGGGGTCAGAGTAAATTAAACCAGTCTCGTCCCGACCATATCTTCCACAAAACAAGCTGGCCCAAATCCAACAGGTCCAGTATCCTTTTAGGTAATCACAGCACCTACCCGCCCACACCCACCACCGGGGGAGTTCACCATGATTGAACAGTTTCCCAGGCCCAGGATTCTTGTCAGCCGTTGCCTCGGCTTTGCCGCCTGCCGCTATGACGGCCAGATTCTCAAGAACAGTTTTGTCGAACAGTTGCAGCCCTATGTGGAGATGGAAACGGTCTGCCCGGAGACCGACTGCGGCCTGGGCATTCCCCGGCCACCGATCCGGCTCTGCGATTCCGAGCAAGGACTGGTCCTCTACCAGCCGGCCACTGGCCGCGAGGTGACCGCCCAACTCCAGACCACCATCGATACCATCTTCGCCACCCACCCGCAGATGGACGGGGCCATTCTCAAGAGCAAATCGCCCAGTTGCGGCCTGTTAGACACCAAGATCTACCAGGGCGTCGACAAGCCGCAGATGCTGAAAAAAGGGGCCGGTCTCTTTGGCGAACAGGTACTCAGCCATTATACAGGCGCGGCCATCGAGGATGAGATGCGCCTCTCAAACCTCAGCCTGCGCGAGCATTTTCTCATCAAACTCTTTACCCTGGCCCGCTTCCGCCAGTTGTGCGAGCAGCCAACCATGGGGGCACTGGTGGCCTTTCATGCCAGCCACAAACTGCTCTTCCTGGCCTACAACCAGAGCCGTTTCCGCATGGCCGGCAAGATTGTCGCCAACCACGAAAAACTGCCCCCCGCCGAGGTGGCGCAGCGCTACCGCCAAGAACTACTCCACATCCTGGAAGCGCCGATGCGCATCCCCGGGGTGATCAACACCCTCTACCACGCCTTTGGCTGGATCTCCGAGCACCTGGGGGCCGAGGAAAAGCAGTATGTGATCAACACCATCGAGGAATACCGCGACGAGCGGTTGCCGCTACTGGCAGTGACCCGCTTGATCGAGGCCCATGCCCTGCGCTTTGGCAACAGCTATCTCCGCGATCAGGTCTTCCTCCACCCCTACCCGCGCGCGCTGGCCGGTTTGCACGATTCGGGCAAGGGTCGCGAGGTACGCTGAGAGCGCCGGAGCGTTAGTTCTCCTTGCCCTGTTGCTGGATACTTTTCAGCAGAGCCTGCAAGCCAATGGCCTGGAGCACAGTCAAACACTCGTCATGATGAAAAAATCCGGCCATGACCGCCGCGAACTGGGAGGCGAGGAAGACCATCTCACCGTCCGCTTCCATGGCCAGTAGCCGGCGACAAGCGGCGATATCGTCGGTCTCCACGGCGCCGATGATATCGTTGAGCCAGTCCAATTGACTCTCCTCGAAATGGAACTCCACCATGGCCTGGGCATACATCGACACAATCGCTGCCCGGTGGTCGTAGATGGTATCGAGATCATTTGCCTGGGCGGCGTCCAAGACCTGCTCAATCTGCTGTAACAGGTCCTGCATCTCCTGATTTTCTTCGCTCATTTTTGTTCTCCTTGAACAAGGGGTTCACTTTTCACTTTGCGGCTCAGCCTTGCCCAGCATGCCCAGATAGAGGGCGAGCAAGGTGCCGGTCACACCCACCCAGTTGAGCAGGGTGGTTGGTCGATCAAAAAACACTACATCCCACACAAACGACAACAACGGCTGCACCAGTAGCACCAGACCGGTCAACGAGGCCCGCAAACGGGGCATACCGCCAGCAATCAATGCCCATCCCATGGTCTGGCTGAACAATCCCAGGCAGAGTAGGGCCAGCCAGTTGATGCGGTCTGGGATGACAAAGGAGGAGCCGGTGGCGCCCAGCCAAAGTCCCAAAAAGAGGGCACTGGCCCCTGAGACCAGCATCAGGTTGAAAAAGAAAGAAAAACTAGGTGCCTCTTGCTGCAATTTGCGCAGGATCAACAGGAAACCGCTGTAACAAAGCGCGGTGAGCAGACCATAAACGAGGCCCCAGCGATAGTCGGTGCCCAGGGACTGCCAGGAGGTACCGACGAGCAGGTAGAGGCCGCCCAGGGCGATGGGCACGGCGAGCAGGAAACGCAGATGGATACGCTCGCCCAGAAAGAGCAGGCCCACACCGGCGAGAATAAATACCTGAAAATTGGCAAGGATGGTGGCCAGGCCGGGACCGACAAACTGAATACTGGCGTGCCAGCAGTAGAGATCCAGGGCAAAGAACAGGCCGCAGAGCAGGCCCCACAGCAGTTGGCGCGGCCGCAGGGCGTGATACTCCCGCCGCGCGAGACAGATTGCCAGCAAAAAGAAAAAACCGAAAAAGACCCGGTAAAAGGCGGACACCGTCGGTGGGACCGTGGTCAGTTTCACCCAGACCGCAGAAAAGGAGATACAGCCGGCCCCGATGAGGACCGAGACCAGGGGCGAGAGACGCGGCAACGAGGCCATCAGGCGACGCTGTCCTTAACCGCAGCGGTGGACGGCAGATCGGCCTGGACCGGAGCCTGGGCCTGGATGGCGGTGATGGCCACGGTGTTGACGATATCGGCCACGGTGCAGCCGCGACTGAGATCATTGACCGGCTTGTTCAGGCCCTGCAGGATGGGGCCGATGGCCACTGCCCCCGAGGAACGCTGCACCGCCTTGTAGGTGTTGTTGCCGGTGTTGAGATCGGGAAAGACGAACACGCTGGCCCGCCCTGCCACCTCGCTCTGCGGCATTTTCTCGTGCGCCACCGCCATGTCAACGGCGGCGTCATACTGGATGGGGCCATCGATCTTCAAATCCGGCCGCCGCTCTCTGGCCAGTTGCACAGCGCGGCGCACCCTGTCCACATCCTCGCCCTGGCCGGAGCTGCCGCTGGAGTAGGAGAGCATGGCCACCATCGGCTCGATGTTGAACATGGCTGCGGTCCCGGCCGAGCTGATGGCGATCTCGGCCAGTTCCTCGCTGGTGGGATTGGGGTTGACGGCGCAATCGCCATAGACCAGCACCCGCGTATCCAGGCACATGAAAAAGACACTGGAAACCACCTGCACGCCGGGACGGGTACGGATAATCTGAAAGGCCGGACGCACGGTGTGCTGGGTGGTATGGATCGCCCCGGAGACCATGCCGTCGGCCAGGCCGGTATGCACCATCATCGTGCCGAAATAACTGACATCGCTGATGGTATCGCGGGCGTAATCGCGGGTGGAGCCCTTGTGCTTACGCGCCCGGTAGAGGGATTCGATCAACTCCTCGCGCAGGGCTGAGGTGCGGGGATCGACGATGGCCACTTCCTGCAACTTCAGCCCCAGGGCGGCGGCACGGCTGCGGATGAGCTTTTCATCGCCCAGCAGGGTGAGATCGACCACCTCGCGGGAACGCAGAATCTCCGCTGCTTGCAGGATACGCTCCTCCTCGCCCTCGGGCAGCACGATATGCTTGCGTTGACTGCGGGCGCGCTGAAAAAGCGAGTATTCGAACATCAGCGGCGACATGGTGGTGGCGGTGGTTTCGACGATCAACCGCTCCAGGGTTTGACTGTCGACATGGCGCTCAAAGACACCAAGGGCACGGGCGATCTTCTGCTGGTTTTGGGGCCGCAGGGTACCCTTGACGGCGGCGGCCTGGCTGGCGACGCTGTAGGTATCGCCGGGCATGAGATAGATGGGCAGGGCAAGGTTGTCGATGCCATCGAGCAACCGCACCATGGACGGACTGAGCGCAAAGTTGCCGGAGAGCAGCAACCCGGCCGGCGAAGGGTAGTGGCGCGAGGCAATGGCACCGAGGGTGGCGAAGATGATATCAGGCCGGTCACCGGGGGTGACCACAAGATCGTCCTCCTCCAGGAAATCGATGTAGTTGGCCGGGCTCATCGCCGCCACCTTGATGGCATGGACATCGCGCTGCAATCCTGCCTGGGGCCCCTGACAATGCTCAGCCTCCAGGGCCTCGATGATCTCCTCCATGGTGGGCATGCTGAAGCCGGGCATCTCCGGCAAAAACAGCAAAGGATAGGAGGTGGCCCCCTGTCCGGAAACGAGTTCGGCTCTGGCCGCCGCCAACAAGTCCGGATCAATGCGGTTGACGAACATCGCCAGCAGCGGGCATTGGGACTGCTGGTACAGCTTCTCCGCCATGCGGATACACTCCTGGATCTCGGCCAGGTTACGGCTTCGTCCGTTGACCACATGCAGGGTGGGGGTGCCCAGCTCACGGGCGATACGGATGCTGATATCGTAGTCAAAGGCCTCGGACATGCTGACGATGTTGGGCCCTTCGCAGAGCAGGAAATCGCACTGCTTGCGCGCCTCGGCAAACTTGCGCACGATCTCGCGAAACAAAAGCCGTTCCTCGCCATCGGCCACTAGGGCCCGCGCCAACTCATGGCTGACTCCGGCCATCGCCTCAAACCGCATGTTGATATTGTAGCGCTGCTTGATCAGAGCGATATCGTTGTCCGTGGACCCGTCACCGGGAATGATCGGGCGAAAAAAACCGATGCGGCCGACGCGTCGCGACAGCAGTTCCATGATACCCAGCGTCACTACCATTTTGCCGCAATCTTTTTCCAGGTTGGCAATGGAGAGGCAATCGGCCATGGAATGCACCAAGGGGAGGAGGGGGAAAGATGATCCCATGATAGTTGAGGCCACCCGACAAGGCAAGCTGAGTTATACAGCGATGATTAGGCACAGCTTATTTAACCCGTCATCATGCCTTGATTTTTCACAGATTATTTTTTTCACCGACAAGATACGAGACAGCCTGTCTAGACAAAGTCAACAAAAAAAATGGTGCGAGCGGTTGAATATACAGGAGGTTTGCGCTGAATGGCGCATCAGTGTTTGGCACCCTTAAACCGAAACTCCGTGAAAAAATGATAAAAACTGCCACCAAGGCCTTGATTTTGTTCGTTGACAGCCATTTCCTTCTCATTTATAGTCACCGCTACGTTGAGGTATGGCAGGCGTAAAGTCACACAAATTCTAGAAAATTCAGCAAAAAAGGAGGAGAGGAAAACATCAGGCAGAGCTCGGAAGGACTATGTGCAGCATGCAGTTCAACAAAACTTCAAAAAAGGGGGAGTGCATAAATGTCTCAAGCAGAAACTACTTTTCCAAGATGGATACCACTTCTTGGAGGTCTTCTAGGCAGCACCACTTGCGGTTTATTGTTGTATGCGTTTAGCGTTTTCATCAAGCCTCTCATGAAACAATTTGGTTGGACGGTGCCGGAAGTTGCCATGGCATACGCTCTGATCTGTCTGATTTTCGGTCTTCTCACCTTTCCCGCCGGTCGTATCAGCGACAAAATCGGCCCGAGAAACGTCGTTCTCTTCGGCGGCCTGTTCATGGCCTTCGGCTTCTTCATGGTTTCCACCATCACCCCGCCCGACGCAGCCGCTCTGGCCGCTAAGGATCCGGCAGCCCTGGCCGCCGCTAAAACCGCCCTGTACAAGCTGTACGCCTACTACGGTGTGATCTGCGGTATCGGTGGCGCCATGGTCTACCTGCCACCCATTGCCACAGCCCCCAAATGGTGGCCGGACAAACGTGCCCTGGCAACCGGTTTCACCGTTGTTGGCCTTGGTCTGGGCTCCTTCATCATGGCCCCTTTGGCCACCAAGATGATCAACCATTTCGGTAGCGCCCTGCCCGTCTTCAAGTACGTTGGTATGGTTATGGCCGTTATGGTCGTCTTGGCCGCCATGTGCCTCAAGGTACCGCCCGCAGGTTACAAGCCCGCAGGTTGGAATCCGCCCGCTCCCGCAGCCGGCGCCGGTGGTCCGAAAGCCTATCGCGACTATACCTACGAAGAGACCAAATCCACCCCGCAGTTCTGGTTGTTGTGGGTTGCCTATTTTTGCGGCTCCTTTGCCGGCCTGATGTGTATCGGCTTGATCGCCAAACATGGTATCGATGCCATGTCGCTTGATTACATCACAAAAAATGGCCTCAAAGCCATCACCGACATCCCGGCTGACCAGGCCAAGGCCATTGCCATGGCCGCCGCTGGCGCCCCCAGTACTCTGGCCATCTTCAACGCTGCGGTCCGCATTATGGTGGGTCCGCTGGCTGACAAGATCGGTACCAAGCAAATCTTTGTCGTCCTGTTTATCCTCCAGGCCGCTGCCATGGTCATGCTGTTCCCGGCCGGTAAGAGTGCCGCAATGCTGGCCGCCTGCGCTGGTCTGATCGGTTGGAACTATGGTTCGATGTTTACCCTGTTCCCGGCGACCCTGTTGCAATACTACGGCCCGACCAACCAAGGCTCCAACTATGGTCTGCTGTTCACCGCCTGGGGCGTTGCCGGTTTTTGCGGCCCCTACGCCGGTGGTAAACTCCAGGCGATGACCGGTTCCTTCTTTATCCCGTTCATTGTCTCGGCCGTCGTTCTTGCCGTAGCGGTAGTCATCCTGCTGTCACTGAAGGCTCCGGAGAAGAAAGCCGCCTAATCAGGCTTCTTTTTCTCCATCAATTCCAAAAGGGTTGTTCCGAATATTCGGAACAACCCTTTTTTTATGCCCAATCCAGGCTCAGTGGATGGCCAGCACCAGCACGGTGATATTGTCCTGTCCCCCTGCTCTATTGGCTAGATCGATGAGATCCCGGACCCGAGCACTGCAATCCTGGCCGTTACCGAGCAGAGATGCACTGATCGCCTGGTCATTGACCATTGCGCTCAAGCCGTCGGTACAAAGGAGCAGCAGATCGCCGCGTTGGAGCCGATGGGTTTGCAGCGTCGGCTGTACCGTCGCTTCGGCACCAAGGGCGCGGGTGATGACGTGACGCTGAGGGGAATGTTCGGCCTGCTGGGGGGTGAGCGCACCTCGCCGTAGCAGTTGCGCCACCAGGGAGTGATCGGTGGTCAGTTGTTGGAGTTCATTCTGCCGCCAGAGATAGACACGACTGTCGCCCACATGGCCAATCAAAGCCCGGTTACGCCACAACCGCACCAGGGCCAAGGTGGTGGCCATGCCCGAGCCCCTGGCAATTCGCGTCTCATGGAGGCGGCTGTTGAGCCTGGCAATCAGTTGGCCAAGACCGTGCAACTGCCGGCCTGGACCCCGCCAGGGCAATAAAGCACTGCCTCGCCGCCACCAGGGCAGGGAGGCCAGGTCATACAAATGGGCAATGGCCAACTGGCTCGCCAGATCACCATCGCCCATCCCTCCCAGTCCATCGGCCACCGCAAACAGGCCAGTCTCAGGGGTGATCAGGTAGCTATCCTCATTGCAGCGGCGGATTTGGCCCGGATCAGTGCCCCCGGCATAATGGATTGCCAGCGAACCATGGCGAAAGCATCCGCAGGAGATATCCATACTGCGTTGCGTCGAAGGGACGAGCAAGTTGGGGGGAGACGAATCAGAGCACCGTGAAGGAGCGCTGCACCGATCGGCTTTGCCCCTGACCACTGATGCGCATCGTCACCATGTACTTGCCGGGATTGGCCGAGGACGGCACCACAAAGGAGAGCGTATCTTCCCACTCGCCGTTTTCCTTGGTGCTGCTCTCCTCTTTCAGCACAGTCAATTCCTTGCCATCCCGCAGGAGAATGGATTTTACCTGCAACGACAAGCCCTGAGCCGGGGCACCGGCAATGCTGTAGCGCAGCACCACCTGCACCTGCTCGCCCGGACGCACCGACACCGGCTTGAGCGAGGTTTGCAGCACCTTGAGCGCAAGGGCATTGGGTGTTTGCGTTTGCACCTGGCTGCGGCTCCTCACCGGACGCCTGTTCCCCTGATCCTCACCGGTCAGGCGGCGGGTGGTCTGGCTGATGGAACGGCCGAGATCGTCAAAAAAATTTTCCACCTGATACCGGTAGCGAGGCGCACAACCGCTAATTGCCAAACTCAGTACGCAGAAAAAAACGGGAAAAAGACGAAAACACATGGCTCAACAAGGGTTAGCGTAGTTTGCGGGAATGGTTTTCCACAACCTGCCATTCAGCGGGAGCAGGCGCAGGAGCCGTTCGCTCAGTAACGGGCGGAGGCTCAACCCGCTTCTGCACTCGTACGTTTTCAACGGTTTGCAGGGCAGAACCGGCGCTGGTGGCAGTCGGTTCTTCACGGGACATGGCTACCGGTTCGGCAACAGCCGTCTTGGCGACGGCTTCGCCTGGCGGGCCTGTCACCGCCGTTTCCCGTGACCGGTTGCCCTGCCAAACCAACAACAGCAGCAACACTACGGCAATGCCGGCCAACCCACCACCCCACCACCAACGCCGGCTGGCAGCCCGCCGCGTGCTAGCGCGACGGACCAGACGCGGATGCAGTTGGGTCTGCCCTCTACCAGATTCGTGTCGAGACACGGCCAACAGGGTGCGCTCCGCAGACGGGGCGATTGCTGCCACCGGTTCCGGCAACGAAGATTGTGCCGGCATGATCAAAGCGGCCACCTCCTCCACGGCCGCCAGGAAGGTGCCAGCACTGGCAAAACGGTCCTCCACCTGTTTGGCCAGCGCGGTTTGCAGCAACTGGCGGCACTGCTCGGGCAGTGTCACCGATAAGCGTTCCAGGGCCGGGGCCTGCACCAGATGACCGGAAAAGATCTCGGTCATCGTCCCGGTAAACGGTGGACGACCGGTGAAAAGCTCATAGAGGATGATGCCAACGGCGTAGAGATCCGATGCCGGGCCGATGGCGCCAAAGCTTTGTGAGTCGATGCGCTCCGGCGCCATATAGGCCGGAGTACCCGGCCCCTGGCCATCAATGATGGTCAGGCGGGTGAGAGCTTCGTCGACCACGGCGGGGCAGGCGATGCCGAAATCGGTCAACTTGGCGAGCATGGCGCCATCGTCTTGTGGTTGCAGCAGGATATTGGCGGTTTTGATGTCGCGGTGGACGATACCGGCCTCGTGGATAGCCGCCAGGGCGCGCAGCAGTTGGCGGACGATATCCAGCGCCTCCGACGGTGCTATGCCCGCACCAGCAGTTTGGGGCTCCAGCCGGGCCGCCAGGGTCCCACCGGCAAAATATTCCATCACTAAGGAGAGGTGGCCGTGCTCCTCGATGGAATCATAGAGGGTAACGATATGGGGATGGACGCCGATGGCGGCATGGAGGCGGCATTCCCTTTTGATGCGGGCGCGCACCTCTTCGCTGGCGCACAGCTCCGGACGAATGGTTTTGATCGCTACCTGCCGGGCCAGCATCCGGTCTTCGGCCAGATAGACCGTGCCCATGCCACCGCTGCCCAGTGGCCGCAACAGACGATAACGTCCGGCAACCAGCGTGCCTTCGTCCACCGCAGGTACCGGTGGCGGCGTATTCATCGCCGCCGGATCAACAAGTGTGCGGCCATCATTTACCATCTGCGACTATCCCGAAGAAAGAGAACTCCCGCGCCCAACAGCAGCCAGCTCACAAACTGCCCCGCCAGGATGAGGCCGCCAGTATAGTAAACGCCTGTCCCGAAGTCAAAACCAATCCCTTCATGCACAAAGCCGCTGACCCACTGTGCACCCTCACCGGGCAGGTTACCGAAAACCGCCGTACACAGCATCTCCAGGCCCCAGCGGGCCGGCAGCAGATCGGCCAGCCATTGCATGGGCAGCGACATCCCCCGATAAAAATCCGGGCCAATGCCGCCGGAGAGCAGCAACTGCGGCAGGACGACGGCCACCGCCGCCATCACCGCAAAACGACCACCGCTGCTATCGCTGGCACTGAGCAACAGTCCCAGGGCCACCGAACTCCAGGCCACAGCCACCATCACCAGCACTGGCGGCCAAAAATTGATCAGGCGAAAAATGGGCTGCATCTGGCAAAGACCAGCAAAGAGAAGGCATTGCAAGGCGGTGAGCACAAAGCAAAAGGGTATTTTGGAACTCAGGTACGGCAACAACCGCAGGTGGGAGAGCCGCTCGCGCCGGTAGATGGAGCCTTCACTGGCAATTTCCAGGCAGGCGATGAGAGTGCCGCAAAAGACAGCGGACATCACCATCATCACCAGACTGCCCAGGGGCAGCGGCAGATGGGCCGGCCCCTCATAGCGCAGGGCATGGAGCAGTTGCCCTGCACTGCGTGTATCGGAGGTGGTCGGCGCCAGCAGCAACCGCAATTGCCGCTCCAGCAGCGGCCCGCCCTGGACCAACACCTGATTGATCTCGGTTTGGCGGGCCTGCACCTCGCCATCGCTGGGCAGGCCGGCCACCGGCTGGGACAGGGTGGCCAGGGCCAGAACCACCGGCACCAGGAGCAACAATAGTGTCTTCTGCCAGCAGGCCAAACGCAGATGGAGGTGGCGGCGGGCCAGGATGGCGCAGGAACGCAGAGAGGCGGCCGGAAGCGTCTCAAAAAGCGCGCCTCGCAGTGCGGTGGACAGACGTGGCCAAAGCCCTGCCCACCTGTCCTGTTGCGCAGACCCTGCCTGTTTTTGAGTTATCAGGGCCAGGGCCGTGGTGGACAGACGCTGCTGGACATGCAGGTCGTACATGGGTGAGTGGTCATAGCGGCTGCGCCATTGCCGGGCGATGGCGGCAGGGTCCTGCACCTCATCACCTGATGCCTCACCGGACAGCAGGCTGAAAAGCTCGGGCCAGGCGGCCAGCGGCCTCTCGGCTGTGCCGAAAAAGCGAAGGGCATCGCCGGGCGGGCCGAAGAAGACCAACTGGCCCTGGGCACAGATGGCGATCTTGTCGAGCAGATCGAGGTTGGCCAGCAGGTGGGTGGTGACTACCACCGTGGTGCCCTGGTCGGCCATGCGGCGAAAATGGCGCATCATCTGTTGCTCGGTGGCCGCATCAAGGCCGGCGGTGGGTTCATCAAGCAGCAGCAAACCCGGCCGTACCAACAGCTCAGCCCCGAGCGAGACCCGCTTGCGCTGGCCGCCGCTGAGCCGTCCCACCGGCAGGTGGCGGACCTGCTGCAAGCCCAGGGTCTCGATGGTGCTGTCCACGATCGCCGCCCGTTGCTCGCGGCCCAGATCCGGCGAAAGACGCAGGCGGGCGATGTAATCAAAACTGGCAGCAACGCTCAGCTCGCCGTGGAGAATATCCTCCTGGGGTACATAGCCAACGGTGTTGCGGAACATGGCCGAGGACTTGGCCAGCACCGTCTCGTTGACCAGCACCGACCCTTGCTGCGGCTTCACCGCCCCGGCCAGGGTGGTGAGCAGGGTGGTCTTGCCGGCACCGGAGGGACCAAGAATACCGACAAACTCCCCCGCCGCGATGGCAAGGGTGATGTCATCAAGCAGCAAACGACTCTCTCCCCCCTGCCCCTTGGCCCGGCGCGAGAGATGCACGCATTCCAGATGGACCGACTGGCCGCATTGCCGCTGTGTCACTGCCAACTCCCCGGTCGTGGTGAGCTGGAAGCGCAATTCGCTTGAACCGATGAGCACCACATCCTGGGGGGCAAGCACCGCCCGCCGCCGGGAACAGCCGTTGACCCAGGTGCCATTGAGGCTCTGCTGATCCACCAGATGCAGGCGGCCGCCTTTGACGGTGAGTAGCGCGTGTCGGCCACTGACCGTCGATTCGCCGAGCAAGGGCAGATCGCAACCGCTGTCGCGACCGATCACCCAGTGATCGCGGGCTGGCAGGCGCAGATGCAGGGGGTCACGGCTGCTGTGCTGCTGAAAGCGCAACTGCGGTAGGGCCCGGCCCAGGCCGATCAGATCGCCTTCGCGCAGGCAGTGCGCTGCACTCAAGCGCTGGCCGTTAACAAAGACACCGTTGGTGGAGTGCAGATCCTCCAGCCAGCAGCTGCCGTCAATGCGCAGCAGCAGGCGGGCGTGACTCCGGGAAACCGTCTCCCCGGCGCAGACCAGGCCGCAGTGCTGGCCATCACGGCCGATCACCGTCTCGGCGGCGACAATGCGGTACTGCCGCTGCGAAAACCCGGCCTCCAGGGCGATGAGGAAGGCCGGGGTCGCGACACTGACCGCAGGCATAAGCGTACCTGTCATGCTTCCCCTCCTGCCCCGATGGCAACGACAACAGCCCCCACAAACCAGAACGGTTTGCAGGGGCTGTGCGGAGGGACGGGAAAAGTGGCAGCGAACAGTGTCTTCAGTGTTTGTCTCCTGCTGCGCCGGCTGCCGGGGCAAAGGGATTGCGCACATACAGCTCCTCGCCCTTGACGGCGGCAAGCACCTTGTCGAGTTTTTGCTGCGCCTCGAGGATTTTGGGGAAGGTCGGCGGTTCAATGGCCTCAAAAGTCGAGGTGTCGTAGTACATCACGCCGCTGCCGGTAGGATACTCCACCCCGACCTTGACGTTATGCCTGTCGCCATCCACCGGAATATAGGCACGGAAGGTGAGCACATAATCGCCCTGCATCACGTTCTGGATATCCTCGATGTTGCGGGTGATGGTATCGTAGTTGCCGCCAACGGTGAAGTATTTGCCAAAGGAGTTTTTGGCCAGGGCCTGGAGATTACGTTGATCCCTGCCATCGCCGCTGCCGAAGCAGAGGGTGTAGATGGGCACCGGAATGGCCAGGCTGGAGATACGGGTCATCAGATCGGATCGGCCCATGGCGCTGTCGTCGTCGCGGCCGCTGCCGAGTACAACGATGGAGGTGGAGACGATGTAATCGACTTCGCTGGAGGAGTTGTTGCCCACCGCGCCGCCGGACATCTGCATAGCCGCAGCCACGCCGTCGTAAAGCCGGGTCTTGTCGGCCAGCGGCTGCAAATCGGCCAACCTCCGGCCAAGGATGCCAGGGTCACGGTCATAGTTGGAGAGCACCGTATAGCCCTCGGTGCTGCTGTCCAGGGCCAGTACCGCCACCTGATCCTGGGGACGCTTGGCATCGATGAAGCGGGCCGCCGAACGGATCATGCCTTCAAAGGGCGCGCCCTTCAACCCCTTGTTGGTGTCGAGCACGAGAATGGTGCGGGTGGCCTCTTCGCGGCTGCGGATAGGCTGGATCATGTACTGTTTCTTGCGCGGATCATAGGCCCGCCCCTCAACCATCACCCCGATGTTGAGGATATTAAGGTTGACCAGAGGGTTCATGTCCTGGTCAAAGGTACGCATGTAGACATGGACAAAGGGATACAACCCCGATTCCACTTTGAAAATTTTCAAACCATACCCCTGTGTGCCCACCGAACCCGCTGCATGACCGATGTTAGCCACCAGCACGGCGACCAGCACCAGACCGAGCAAAATCAGATCCGCAGCCACCGGCCGTAATCGTTGCCACCACTTCATTCTCGACTCCTTGTTTGGTTCGTTGTCCTGCATGATCCTTGTCAACCTCTGCTTTACATCTGCGAGAAGGGCTTGCCAAGATTATTGACGGCTTTGCCGCCCAACCCCTTGCCGCCACTGTAGGCAATCTTGGTGACACCGGTGGCGGTATCCAGCACCAGTGCCCCGGAGCTGCCACCGGATTCCCAGGTGACCAGTTGATAGCGGCCGGTACTGGAGAGCGGCACCGCCTGATCGGTGGACGGATTGAGGACGGCCACCGGTAGCGACGGCCGATCCGGATGCACCGCACCCATCACCAACGTCGCCAGGAGCAGCAGTAGGCTGCCAAAGAGCAGCCCTGCGCCGAAATTATTGCGCCATACGCCGTTCATTGATCATGGCCTCCGCCGAGGTTGAGGTTTTTCCGAGCACCAGGTTGCCGGGCAGGGTCGAGGTCGATTCGGTGCTCTGCGACGTGCTGGTTGTCGTGGCGACGGTGGCAGCAGTCGATGCCGTTGCCGCGCCCTCGGTGCCCGACTTCGACTCAGTCTTGGACTGCTGCGCCACCGCCGATGGGGCCTGGGCCGCGCTGCGGGTCGGTTCTTTTTTGGGTGTTTTTGTCTTTTCTTCTTCTGCCTTGCCGCTGGCCACCTTCTCACTGGCCACCTTTTGCGCGGCCTTGGTGGCCGCCGGTTTGGCCGGGGCAGCAGCCACCGCCTGGTGGCTCTCGCCCTGCTTCATGGCCCGGGCCAACACCTCGCGGCGATCCGCTACCTGGCCCATATTTTCGCCCAACGAGCTCCACAGCTCGACATACAGCTCGGTATCACCGCCACCGCCCGCAGCCATCTGGTTGTTGGACTTGAAGGCGTTGATTGCCTCCTGGGTGCGGTTATCCATCTGCCCGGTCACCGGCACGTTGTAGCCCTTGAGGTAGAGGCAGGTCTGCATCTCGCCGATCTTCTCGTTCTGGCTGAGGCGGCGGTAATCCTGACGGATCTTGTCGAGCACCACCTGATCTGCCGGCATGCCGGGTATCAGCTTCCAATAGGGCAGCGAGAGATACTTGCCCACCACCTGCAACACACTGGCCTGCACCAAAAGGCGAATGGCCGCGTGGCGTCCCTGCACCTTCTTCACCGTGCCCTTGAGGCCAAAGGTGGGGCCAAAGATGGTGAAACCCAGTTCACGGTCGGCCGTCGCCTTGTAGACATTGATCGAGTTGACCGTCTGCATGCGTGCCACTCCGGACATGGTGCGGAAATCAAGCAGGTTGAAATCCAGGGTGATGCGGGCCAGACTGTTCTGATCCTCCTGGCTGTAATCCACCGAGATGGTATCGCCGGGTACCCAATGCTGATTGACGTTAAAGGGCTTGGTGGTGACGCCGAAATCGGTGTTGCTGCCCCGGGTCTCCAGGCCGCGATCAAACTCGGTGATGCCGCCGGAGAGCACCACATCGGGGATCAGCTTGCCCTGGAAATTGGAATAGCCGGTGACCATCTGATTGTTGATGAACACCGGACTGTAGGGGATGTAGACCACGTTGCCGCCGATGGCGTTGAGGGCGCTCTTGGTCATCTCGGTGATATCGCCGGGGATCTCGCCGTAACCGTAGACCGAGAGCCCGGTCATGTCGGTGATGTCCTTGCCCTGGATATAGACCCGCTTGCCGTAGATCTGGGTCATCTTGCCCAACTCGGACAGGGGTTGGTCAAAACTGGTCTCCTTGACCTCAGGCATATCTTTGGGTAGGTCGACATCGACGTTGCGTGGGTCCATCTTGCCGCAGCCACCGAGACCCAGGCTAAGACAGAGCAGTGGCACCAGGACCAGACGGGAGATTGAAGCGGTTGATTGCATGTACATGGCCATGTGGATTCGGTTAACGGGAAAGCACGGTCTTATCGCCGGAGGAGTCATCGATGATGACCACATCGCCGTTGATCTGCGCCCCGGACTGGAGGATAACGCTGTTCAGGGCGCCGGCATCGGAGAGCACCACATCCCCCGTACCCGAGGCGGCCTTGCTGCGCGCCCGCTGGGTAAGATAGGAGAAGTTCTTGTTGGAACTACTGATGTCGTCGTAGCCCTGGGTATTGTCGTCGATGGCGATGCCGTCATCCTGATCCTGGGCACGGCAGAGGTTCGCCCCAGCCAGACCGGTCAGCGCCAACGACAGCAGCACAATGGTGAAATTCTGAGGCATGGTTCGCCGCACGGACTTCATTTACTGACCACCGAATCGATGGCCACGTTGCCCTGATCACCGGACATGGACACCGAGACATTGCCGAGATCGGTCTTGGTCATCACATCGCCCTGATGGTCGGTGAGATCGACTGAACCGATGTTGAGCCGGTTGTCGTTGCCGTCGATGATCCCTTGCACCTTGTTGCCGCTCACCTCGGAGCTGACCCGGCCGACAGCGGTGTTACGCAGCGACACCGCACCGATATTGGAGATGTTGTTGTTGCCGCGCACCGTGTTGCCGATGGAGTCCACCTCAACCCGGTTACTGACCTGCGAGGCGGTGCTGTTTTGCAGGTGAACGGAGCCGCTGTTGACGGTGTTGTCATTGCCCTCAGCCACGGCGCTGACCTTGCCGGTGGCGCGGACCTGGTTGTTCACCACCCCGGCAGAGCTGCCGGACATTGAGATCGATCCAGCGTTGGCCACATTGTTATTGCCCTTGGTCTGGGCCTGGTATTCACCACCCTGCACCCGGTTTTCGGTGCGCAGGCCAAGCATGTCGGCATGGCCGAGCGCGGGACTCAGCAGCACAACGCTGAGCAGCAGTAAAGAGATCCTGTTCATGGCAGACTCCTGTGGATTTGGCCGAGCGGGCCCGCAGACCCGCCCGGCATAGGTGCAAACTGATTAGTTGATGGAGATGGAGGCGGCGTTGGCCATGTTGTTGCTGCCATTCTCGACGGTCGAGGAGATGGCACCGGTGTTGCGCACATCATTGACCACGTTGCCGCTGACACTGGTCTGCCCCAGGGCTACGGAACCGGCATTGGCGCGGTTGTCGTTGCCGCCGCTGATCTTGGCGCTGACATCGCCGCTGCCGACGATGGAGTTGCGCACACCGCCGCCCAGGGTCGTGCCCTTCATGGCCAGGGATGCGGCATTGGCGCTGTTGTTGTCGCCACCACTGATAGAGGAGGAGATGGCGCCGGTCTGCTGCACCTCATTGCGGATGGCATTGTTCATCAGGCCCTGTTGCTGCCCGCCCTGCTGGCGGCCCACGGCGGCTTCGCCGGTGGCAGCGGTACCGCGTCGTCCCTGGCCGGTGGTGCTACCAGCCACCTGCTCGGAGGAGGTGGCGGTGGGCTGGTTGCGGGTCACCGAGCTCATAGAGAGGGAGGCAGCATTGGCGCTGTTGAGATTACCGCCGGTGACGGTGCTGGAGATGGCACCGGTCTGCTGGATGGTATTGCTGATGTCCGATTTCTGGACAGCCCGACCATGCCCCTGGGCCGGATTCTGCACCTGCTGCCCGGCATCGCTGGTCTGCGGGGTGGCATTCGTGGTGGCCCCCGGGGTGACCGCCGTGGTGGTGCCGGCTCCCATCTGGCCGCGATGCCGTTTCATGTTGGCCATGGGTGCAGCCTGCATAGTTTGTGTGTTGGTGGCCGACATCTGCGCCACCGACGAACCGGTGTTGACACTGTTCTGGTTGCCAATCACCATGCTGCCGATGTTACCGGTCTGGTTGAGATTGTTCTGGTTGCTCATCGACACCTGTGAACGCTGGCCCTGCTGCATCAGCATCTGGTTGCGGCCATTGGCCTGCAAGGCGCGACCGGAGCGGTTGCCCTGAGTGGTGGTGGTCGTCGGCTGGGTGGTGACTGCCTGCTGCTGACCGGTGGCGGCCACGGTCTGCTCAGTGGCGGGGGTGGCGCTCTGCTGACGATCAGCACGATGATTACGGGATTCAGCCTGGGCCATGGATGCGGACAGGGTAAGAACGACAGCGGCGATGATCAGTGATTTCTTCATAATAAGTGGCTCCTGAGAGGTTGTTGATGATGGTTGAGCAATACTCGTTGCCTCCCTTGAGCAAGGGCGATGCCAATTGCCAAAGCCGCGATCGATTTCTCAAAATAAACATGCATTATCAAAGAGATAAAAAATATTCCCCGCACACCCTCTCCAGATTGTCGTCTTTGGGGAGTATCCCGGGCGGTAGTCCCGCAACAAGCATTTGTACGATAATCGAACACCATCGCGACGCCAGCATATTAAGACATTGAAAATACTTTATTTATTTACAGAGCGGCTGCTGGATGAAAATCGGACAGCCCTCCAGGGATGCAACAGTCGTTGCAAACAGGACACGTTGCCGCCTGGCGATGAATGCCCTTCGCCTGGCTCACTTTTTCTGGTATTCTCCCTGAGATAACCGAGCAGCACCCTCCCCGGCGGCCTGCGCAGCAAGAACTGCCGGGGATAAACGCCTCTGCCCGAAGAATGTCTTGCCCGGCACCAAGCCGGTACGTCACCTGCATAGCAACGGTGGTGTATCTCTGCCACAGTGGGGCCGCCAGACCAGCGGCACCGCCCCTTGCTGTGTGTGAACCTGTTGAACCTGTTTTTGTTGCCACCTATCATCCCCTATGCCCACACTCATTGTTTGCCAGGATAACCAGGACTACCGGGTGGTGGAATTCAGCACCACCGTCACCATCGGCCGCGAGGAGGACAACGATATCGTGCTCGCCTCGCCGCACATCTCCCGCCATCATGCCTCCATCGGCCAACGGGACAACGGTCAGTATCTGCTCTTTGACCACGACAGCACCAACGGGGTGTGGATGGAGGAGCAGCGCGTCAACGGTGTGCGCTTAGCCCACGGGGCCGGTTTCCGCATCTTCAATTTCCACTTCACCTTCATCGACGAGCAGGGCAGTGACGCCCCCCCACGGGTCTTTCCCGCGAGCGCCCAAGCCGGAGCGGAGCAGGCGGCCAACAATTCGGCCACCATCCTCTTTACCCAGGATCGGGACTGGCCAAGCTATCACCCCCTGGTGGGCGAATCCATAGCTGCGACCGACCAACCGGCGTTGGCAGCCTTGGGAAAACTGCTGTTGCGCTTGCAATCCTGTGAAGAACACGATGAACTGACCGCCCTCCTGCTCAGTGAAGCGGTCACCCTGTTGCACGCCGAACGCGGTTTTCTCGCCCTGCTCAACGAGCACAAAGAACTGATCTACGCGGCCACCCACCAACTGGACCCGCGCACCGCCAGCCTGGAGATTCGCCGCGACCTCATCCAGCAGGCTATGGACAACTGCTGCTCGGTGCTGGTGCGCGACAACAGCACGGGCAAGGGCAAAACAACGCCCGCCCGCTCCCTGCTCTGCGCGCCGCTGGTGCAGGAGCAACAGGCGCGCGGCTGCTTCTACCTCGATCACTCCGACGTAAGCGCCTTTGGCCCCACCGAACAGCATCTGCTGGAGATCCTCGCCACCCATGGCCTGCTGCTGCTTGATCACCTCGCCACCCGCAGCCGGCAACAGCGGGAACGGGAAGCGCTCAAGACGCGATTGGCCACCAAGGATGAGACCATCGTGCGCAGCGACACCATGCTCAAGCTCTATGAGGATATCCGCACCATCGCCGCCATCAATGTGCCGGTGTTCATTCAAGGGGAGGCGGGCAGCGGCAAGGAGCATATCGCCAACGCCCTGCATTCCTTTTCAAAACGCAAGGGGAGCTTTGTGGCGGTGAATTGCGCCGCCATTCCCGAGGGGATTTTTGAGAGTGAGTTATTCGGCACCCGCAAGGGCGCCTATCATGAGGCCACGGATAAACCGGGCAAGCTGGAACTGGCCGAGGGGGGGACGCTGTTTCTCGATGAGGTGGCCGATATGGCCCTGAGCTTACAGCCGAAGTTACTGCGTTTTCTCGAAAATGGCGAGATCACCCGTTTAGGCGATACCCGCAGCCGGCGGCTGGATGTGCGGGTGGTGACGGCCACCAACCGCGATGTGGCGGCGATGACCCGGGCCGGGCAATTCCGCGACGATCTCATGCAGCGGCTCTCCTGCTTCACCCTCAAGGTGCCGCCGCTGCGTGAGCGCATTGAGGATATCGAACCGCTGTGCCACTATTTTCTGGAGAAATTCGCCGGCGAATACCACTGGCCACCCTCACGCCTGGCCGACAGCGGCCTGGAGGTACTGATCCGCTACCCCTGGCCCGGCAATGTCCGCCAGTTGCGCAACGTGTTGCTGCGTTTGGCGGTGCAAACCCAGGGCCGGACCATCACCGGCAAGGAGGTACTGGCCAGTTCCGAGGAGTTTGGCACTGCCGCTCCCGCGCCGCTGGACATCTTCCCCAGTCTGGAGGAGATGGAGAAACAGCATCTCAAGGCGGCCCTGGAACGGGCCGGTGGTAACATCTCCGACGCTGCCGTCCTGCTCGGCATCGCCCGCTCGACCTTCTATCAGAAACTCAAAAAGCTGCCGCCTTCCTAAAGCGCTGTACCGGGCTGCCGGCACAGCGTATCAACCACCATTTCCTGCAACACACCCGGCAAAGCTGCGTGTTGCAGGGACATCCCTTTGCTTATTGGCCCAGGCTGACGGGATCAATCGCCAGATACCCGATCTTCTCGGCCCGATGCTTCATCTCCCGGTCTTTGGACTGCTCTTCGTGGATCATGATTTGATATTCTGTGGTGGTTGCCTGTCGCACGCGCAAGGTGGCGGGATCGAGTTCCGCCACGCTTTGCATATCGGCAAACAATAACGGTGCCTGCCGGAAGGTGGATTGCATCCCCACCGCCTTCCAGGCACTGGTGATGGCCTGCGGGGTGGCCGCCGCTTCGTAGCGTGCGGTACCGATCTGTCCTGTCCCGGGCTCCCAGGCCACATAATGCACCGTCTCCGGACTATGACGGCGCATCCGGCTGCGCTCCTGCATACGAAAAGAGTAGGTAAAACCGGCTTTTTCCACAGGCAATACCCGGCCACTGATCGCCTCGGCATCGTTGCAGGTGACGACCGAGGTGAGCACCACCGGGACGTTGGTGAACGATGATTGCAGGGAAACGGTGGCACTGCCTGTCGATCCGGTCAACTCCCCGGCCTCGATGCGGCTGCCGTTGGCAAGGGTATGGCGCCCCTTTTCCACCACCAGATAACTAATGGTCTCGGTGCGGTGCGCGGACCGCAGATAGGGCCATTGAATCAACCGAATCTCAAAACCAGTCGCAGTGACATTGCGCACCCGCACCGTGACCGGGGCTTTATCCTGCATGCTCACCAGGCCGGCGATGACAATGGGCTGCTGGTAGGTGTTGGCAAAATTGACCTGCCTCCAGCCGCTGGTCACGCTGATTTCACCGGCCTCCAGCCGCAGTGACGATGCAGTGCTGGCCGTAGTGGTCGTTGCGGTCGGTGCGGAGGTCGAAGTGGTGCCCGTGGAGGCGGTGGTTTTGGTCGTGGTGGTCGTCGATGCACTGGTGGTGGCCGGCTTGCTGACCACGATGGGGGTGGTGGCAGAATTTTGCAGCCCCTTGCTATCGGTCACCGTCAAGGTGGCGGTAAAGGTGCCGGCTTGCGTGTAGGTGTGCGTGGCGCTGCTGCCGCTGGCGCTGCTGCTGTCGCCAAACTGCCATTGGTAGCTCGCCACTGTGCTCCCCGTGGCGGCGGTTGATTTCGAACCGTCAAAACTCACCTTCAGGGGATAGGTGCCGGCAGCAACGCTGGTGGCGAGTACGGCGGTTGGTGGAGTCGACGTCACTGGAGTTGTGGCCACCGGTGCCTGCGTCGTGTCGGCATCGAGAGAGAAGGCAAAGGGCGCCGAATGCGGACTCTCGGTGCCATCGGCAAAGGTCGCGGTCAGGGTGAAGTTGGTCACCGCATTGACCAGGGTCACCGTGCAATCCATGGCGGTGGCCGTGGCAGTGGTCGTTTGGCAGGCCTTGACGCCTTCCTGGTAGAGGCGATAACCGGAGACCTGGGGGTCACTCGGCGGTGTATAGCCCCATTCGACATGGATGGAACGGCTGGACGATGTTGCGGCAGCAACCAGGGCAGGCATTGCTCCGCAGCAAAGGACAAGAAAAAGAACTAATGATCTCGGGTTCATAAATCTCCCAAATCTTCTAATTGCATGTGCGTTTTGACAAAAAGCGCCTTGCTGTGCCGGTTTCCCGCCCCGCACGGCCCCTTCTGCTGCAACAGATCGATGCCGCTCACCACTGCTCCACATGCACCTGCGCAGGGTTGAATCGGGTACGCGCCTCTTTCTCCTCCGCTGGCCAGCCCAGGGCTACACCAGCGACGGGAATGATTCCCTCCGGTAGCGTGAACTGCCGGCTGACCGCAGCAATCCGCTCGGCGCGGGGGTGGATACCCAACCAGCAGGCGCCAAGGCCAAGCATGCTGGCTGCCAGCAGGATATTTTCCATGGCAGCGCTGATATCCTGGAGCAAAAAGGAAAGTTCCCGGTCATGGGCCTGGTTGAGGTCACCGCAAACCACCAGGGCGGCACCCGCTCCGGCGAGCATTTTACCATTGGGCAGGCAGGCTTGTAGCTGATCGATGCTCGGCCGCGAGCGCAGCACCAGAATGTGCCAGGGATCCTTGTGCATGGCTGAAGGGGCGGCCATGGCGGCCTCCAGCAAATCGTTGATCAGGGCATCGGGTATTGGGTCCGGGACAAACTGGCGAATACTGCGGCGGGCAAAGAGCGGAAGCAGGGTCGAGTTCATACTCTCCTCAACAAACATTGGCAAGAAAGATCGTCCATTACAGGGAGGTGCGCCGCTGATCGCCATCGAACTGGCGGCACTGTTCAGTGTAGTCGCCGATAATTGCGGCAATCTGCTGCGGGGTATCGACGAGATGAAAGAGGTCGAGATCCTCCGCTGCAATCGATTTGGCTGGCAGCAACTGGTCGCGGATCCAAGCCACCAAACCCTGCCAGTAGCTGGTGCCAAAGAGGATGATGGGAAAACGGCGGATCTTCTTGGTCTGGATCAGGGTCAGCGACTCGAAGAACTCGTCCATGGTGCCGAAACCGCCGGGAAAGATGACGTAGGCCATGGCGTAGCGCACAAACATCAGCTTACGAATAAAAAAATAGCGAAAGGTAAGACTACGGTTTTGAAAATGGTTGGGATGCTGCTCCCGGGGCAGGATGATGTTGAGACCCACTGAGGTGCCGCCGGCTTCGAAACAGCCACGGCTGGCCGCCTCCATGATGCCGGGACCGCCGCCGGTGATCACCGCCAGCTGCATCGCGGTGAGTTGGGTGGCCGTTTCCCGGGCCGCCGCATAATAGGGTGAATCCTCGCCAAAACGGGCGCCGCCAAAAATGGAGACCGCTGGCCCGAGATCATTGAGGGTTTCGATGCCGTCGATCAGTTCGGCCTGGATGCGAAAGATGCGCCAGGCCTCCGAGGTTTTGAGATCATCCATGGGATATACAGAGAAAACCGGCAGCCGGGAAATCCCCGACTGCCGGTTGATGGTTGGCGATGCGGCTTCAACCGCTGTTGCAGATCAGTCGCATCGGCTTGTTGTTACAGGCTCTTGAAGAAGTCGTTGCCCTTGTCATCCACCAGGATGAAGGCCGGGAAGTCGACCACTTCGATCCTCCACACCGCTTCCATACCCAGTTCCGGATAGTCGATGCACTCGACCTTCTTGATATTCTCCTCGGCCAGCAAGGCAGCCGGACCGCCGATGGAACCGAGGTAGAAACCACCGTGCTTTTTGCACGCATCGGTGACCTGCTGCGAGCGGTTGCCCTTGGCAATCATCACCAACGAGCCGCCGTTACCCTGGAACAGGTCGACATAGCTGTCCATACGGCCGGCCGTGGTCGGACCGAAGGAGCCGGAAGGCTTGCCGGCCGGGGTCTTGGCCGGGCCGGCATAGTAGACCGGATGGTTCTTGAGGTAATCGGGCAGCGGCTTGCCGGCGTCGAGCAACTCTTTCCACTTGGCGTGGGCGATGTCGCGGCCGACGATGATGGTGCCGGTGAGCGACAGAACGGTGGAGACCGGATGCTTGGTCAACTCGGCGAGCACACCCGCAATCGGCTGATTGAGATCGATCTTCACCTGATGGCCGCCCTTGCGGTCACGATACTCGGCCGGGATAAGGCGGCCGGGGTTGTCGTCCATCTGCTCGATCCACAGGCCTTCCTTGTTGATTTTGGCCTTGATGTTGCGGTCAGCCGAACAGGAAACGCCCATGCCCACCGGACAGGAGGCACCGTGGCGGCTCATGCGGATGACGCGGATATCATGGGCAAAAGACTTGCCGCCAAACTGGGCACCGAGGCCGAGATTCTGGGCTTCGACCAGCAGTTCCTGCTCCAGCTCGACATCACGAAAGGAGCGGCCCAACTCGTTGCCGCTGGTGGGCAGGTTGTCGAGGTACTTGGCCGAGGCCAACTTGACGGTCTTGAGGCAGGTCTCCGCCGAGGTGCCGCCGATACAGAAGGCGATGTGGTAGGGCGGACAGGCGGCGGTGCCCAGGGTCTTCATCTTCTCCACCAGGAATTTCTTCAGAGTGGCGGGGTTGAGCAGGGCCTTGGTCTCCTGATAGAGATAGGTCTTGTTGCCGGAGCCGCCGCCCTTGGCCAAAAAGAGGAACTTGTACTCGTCGCCCTTGGTGGCATAGATATCGATCTGCGCCGGCAAATTGGTCTTGGTGTTGACCTCATCGTACATGTTCAGCGGCGCGTTCTGCGAATAGCGTAGATTCTCCTCGGTGTAGGTGGTGTAGACACCGGCGGAGATCATCTCGGCATCGTCACAACCGGTGAAGACGTTCTGGCCCTTCTTGCCGACCACACAGGCGGTACCGGTATCCTGGCAGACCGGCAGCACATAGTTGGCAGCCACCTCGGCGTTGCGCAGCATGGCGAAGGCCACTTCCTTGTCGTTGCGTGAGGATTCTGGATCGGCGAAAATCTTGGCCACCTGCTCGTTGTGGGCCGGACGCAGACGGAAAGAAACCTCGCGCATGGCCTGATTGGCCAGCACCTTCAACGCTTCCGGGTCGACCTTGAGCATTTGCTGACCATTGAAGGTCTCGGTGGATACATACTTACTGGAACCTTCCAACAACCGAAATTTGGTCTCGTCTTTGCCGAGAGGGAAAGGATCCTGATACACAAAACCTGCCATAATGTTGCTCCTTGTTTGAATGAAAAGACGACTATATGGGGCCGGGAAAACCGGACCATCCGACAGACAAACAACACACCAGCTGGGTTCCCGGCAGGCGCCCTGCTTGGGCAGCACAACCACCGGGGGTCATCACTTCTTCCACACCAGGACCACCACCGAGGCAGCGGTCCGTCCTCATCTTCGTGCAAAAAGGCAAACTACAACCATATCTTTTACCCTGCGCTGCCCGAGATGGCAAGAGGCGAGCGGTAGGTAATTGCCGCATTTATCGGTTGTTTTGGCTGAGGATTGGTTCAGTGGCGTTCATTGGCAGGCAAAAAAAGAGCGGTGCAATCCTTCAGACCAGCTCCGCCATGACGCGGTTGGCCAGGGCCAAACCCCGGCTGCTCAGGCGAATGCGATCACCTTCCTGGAGCAGCAAGGCCTGATCAACAAGACGGGTGAAGATGGCGCCGTAATAGCTGGGCAGATCAATGGTAAAGCGCTGGCGAAGCTCAGCAACAGAAACACCGGCAGTCATACGCAACCCCATGACCACGGTCTCGCGGAAGGCCGCCTCCGGTTCCAGCCGTTCCACCTCCTCCCAGACCGATTGCCCCGAGCCGACCCGTTGCGCGTATTGGTGCAGATCAGCCATCGCCGCCCGCCGCTCGCCATTGAGCCCCGAGACCGCCCCCGGCCCCAGGCCAAGATACGATCCATTGTGCCAGTAGTTGACATTGTGGCGGCACTGGGAACCGGGCCGGGCATAGTTGGAGATCTCGTAGCGTGGCCAGCCGCCACCATCGACCAGGCGCTGGGTGATGGCCATCATCTCCAGCACCGCCTCCTCGGGGGGCAACAAGACGGGGTTTTCTGCCACCGCATCGCAGAGCGCGGTCCCCTCTTCTACGGTCAACTCATAGAGCGAAAGATGTTGGGGTGCGCAGGCCAGAAGATCCTCCAGCGTCTGTTGCCAGGAGACGGTTGTTTGCCCTGGCAGACCGTACATGAGATCGCCGCTGAGATTGGCAAAACCGGCTTGCCGGGCGGCACGGATGCAGTCCAGGGCCTGGCTGCGGTTGTGGATACGGCCCAGCCGCCGCAGTTCGATATCATCCAAGGATTGGATACCGATGGAGAGCCGATTGAAGCCAGCCCGACGCAGGGCGGCCAGCCCCTGGCCATCGATGGTGCCAGGATTGACCTCGATGGAGATCTCGACCTCGTCCTCACTCCAATGGAAGGTGCGGTGGCAGTGGGCCAACAGCTCGGTCAACGCCTCAACCGGCAACAATGAAGGAGTGCCGCCGCCGAAAAAGACCGTGGCAAAGGTCAACTCCTCTACCTCAGGCAGCCGGGCGGTCTGCTCGATCTGTTGATGCAGTGCCGCTATCAGGGCCGCCATCTCGCCGGGTTGCGGGGTAAAGGAGAAAAAACTGCAATAGTGGCACTTGCGGCTGCAAAAGGGGATGTGCAGGTAGAGCCCGGCCTGTCGGTGCAGATCCATCAGGCCGTCCGTTCCAGGACGCGGCGGCAATCCTCGCGAATTGTGGCCATGAGTCCCTGATCGGCAAAGCTGTACACCGCTTCACTAGCGCCGATGATGAGATGATCAAGCAGATTGATCTGCATAAACGAACAGATGAGATGCAGGGTGCGGGTCAGTTCCTCATCCTGCCGCGAGGGGGTCAAGCTGCCGGAGGGGTGGTTGTGGGCGATGACCAGGGCGCTGGCGTTGCGGGCCAGGGCCGCCTTGACCAACTCACGCGGGTAGACGGTGTTGACGTTCACTGTCCCTTGCGCCACCACCGTGGAATCGATAATGGCATGGGCGGCATCGAGGTAGACCACGGTCAGCACCTCATGCTCCAGGCCACGCATGGAATGGATGAGATAATCGGCCACCGCCCGCGAGGAGTGCACATACTGCTTGCCGACAATGCGCTGGCGCAGATAGCGCCGCGCCACCCCCTGAATGAACTGGAGGGCAAAGATGTTCTTGGCCCCCATGCCCTTGACCTGCTGGAGTTGCACCGGCGCTGCGTCGAGCACGGCCGGCAGGGTTTTGAACTGGGCCAGGGCCGCCCGCGCCGCCTCCTTGCAGTCGGAACGCGGTGTACCGAAGGTGAGCAGCAACTCGATGATCTCGCTGTCGGTGAAGGCATCTATGCCCTGCTCGAGAAATTTATCGCGCAGCCGCTGGCGATGGCCGGCGCCCTTGTCCTGCCAATCAGTTTTCTCCATATCCACACCTCATGCACTTGCCCTCAATGGTTTTTCTCTGGCAGCATATACTGTAGATGTTGTAACGTGCCAGGAAAATTAACGATATTACAACAAGTCAAGACATGAAAACTTGTACTTCACAAAAACAACGAGTTGCGGATCGATAAACATCTCTCTCGGCTGCTGACGAGAATGATAAGGTGCCGATATTCTCATCGTTGCAAGCATAATAGCATGGCCACGTTTGGCCAAGAAGACAATGACCGGCCACGGCAACTCGAATTTCGACAACAAACAAGGACACCCCCCAATGAACGGTGAAACCCATAGTCAACTGGCCGGCTTTATCTGGTCCATCTGCAATCTTTTGCGCGGGCCGTACAAGCGCAACGAATACCGCAAGGTCATCCTGCCGCTGACAGTGCTACGCCGCTTCGAGTGTTTGCTGGAGCCGACCCGTCAGGCCGCCCTTGATGAATTCCAATCACTGAAGACCAAGCCCGAGCGGGTGCAGCAGGCGCGGTTGCAGCAGATCACCGGCCACCGTTTCTCCAACCTGTCGCGCATGCAGCTCAGCCTGCCGGGCGAAAAGATTCACTCGCTGCTGGACGACCCCAACAACCTCGCGCCCAACCTGAACAGCTACATCAACGGTTTCTCCGCCAATGTCCGTGCCATCATGGAGAAGTTCAAGTTCAGCGAGCAGATCGCCCACATGGCGGAAAAGAACATCCTCTTCGAGGTGATCAAGGCCTTTGCCGGCATCGACCTCTCGCCCCAGCGGGTTGATCAGATGCAGATGGGCTATGTGTTTGAGGAGCTGATCCGCATCGGCGCGGAGCAATCGAACGAAGAGGCTGGGGAGCACTTCACCCCGCGTGAGGTGATCAAACTGATGGTCAACCTGCTGCTGGCGCCGGAGCAGGATCTGGCCAAGAGTCATGTGGTCAAGACCATCTACGACCCCGCCTGTGGCACCGGCGGCATGCTGTCGGTGGCCGAAGAATATATCCGCCATCTCAACAGCAAGGCCAAACCCAAGGTTTTCGGCCAGGACTGGAACGACGAGGCTTGGGCGGTGTGCAAGTCCGACATGCTGATCAAGGGCGAGGATGCCGACAACATCATCCTTGGCGACAGCTTCACCCGCGACGGCTTTGACCGCGACGCCGACGGCAACAAGTGGACCTTCGACTATATGCTGGCCAACCCGCCCTTTGGCGTGGAGTGGAAGCAGCAGCAGAAAACCATCCAGCAGGAGGCCGATACCCTGGGCTATGCCGGACGTTTCGGTGCCGGCACCCCGCGCATCAACGACGGCGCCCTGCTCTTTCTCCAGCACATGATTGCCAAGATGCGTCCTATCGACAAAGACGGCAGCCGCATCGCTATCGTCTTCAACGGCTCGCCGCTCTTTACCGGCGACGCGGGCAGTGGCGAGAGCGAGATCCGTCGTTGGATCATCGAAAACGACTGGCTGGAGGCCATCGTCGCCCTGCCGGAGCAGTTGTTCTACAACACCGGCATCGCCACCTACATCTGGGTGATCACCAACCGCAAAGCCAAGGAGCGCAGGGGCAAGGTGCAGTTGATCGACGCCCGCAACTTCTGGGTGCAGATGGAAAAGTCGCTGGGCAACAAGCGCCGTCGCATCGGCGACCCGCAGGACAAGGCCAAGGACCCGGACCACATCGCCGACATCACCCGCATCTACGAGAACTTCCAGGATGGCGAGACCCGGGAGTTCGTCATTCCCGCCCCCGATAAAGACATTCGAGGGCAGGCTGCGGCGGGAATCCAGCAAACCAAAGCCCTCGTCGTCAGTAAAATCTTCGACAATGACGACTTCGGCTACCACAAGATCACCGTCGAGCGGCCGCTGCGCCTGGGCTTCCAGGCCACATCGGAACGCATCGCCCGATTGGAGGAACAGACCGCCTTTAAGAACCTCGCTGCCAGCAGCAAGAAGAATGAATCCCTGCGCCAGCAGGAAGTCCAAGCGGGCAAGGCGCGTCAGCAGGCGATCCGCGACCTGTTGGCCGCCTTTGCCGAGCAGCACGGCGACACACTGTTCAAGGATCGTAAACAGTTCCTCCTTGCCCTGCGGGAGATCGACCGCGATCGTGGCGTCAAACTTTCCGCCCCAGAACTGAAGGCGGTGCTCGCCGCCCTGTGTGAACGCGATGAAACCGCCGCCATCTGCCGGGATAAACAGGGCAAGCCGGAGCCGGACGCCGACCTGCGCGACACCGAGACAGTGCCCCTCAAGGAAGGAGTTGAGGAATATTTTCGGCGAGAGGTGCTGCCCCACGTACCCGACGCCTGGATCGACCACAGCAAGACCAGGGTCGGCTACGAGATTCCCTTAAACCGCCATTTCTACCGTTACGAGCCGCCCCGCGAGCTGGCCGAGATCGAGGCGGAAATCAAGGTGCTGGAAGGGGAAATCCTCGACCTGCTGCGGGAGGTGACGGCATGAGTGGCGGAAAAAGCCGACAAGATGAATTGGAACCATCGCAAGGCGAAGTCCTCGTTTATCAGACGGATGATGGGCAGGTGAGGTTGGATGTGCGGCTGGAGAACGAGACCGTCTGGTTGACCCAGCCGCTGATGGCAGAGCTGTTTCAGACGACTCAACAGAACATCAGCCAGCATATTCTCAATATCTACGAAGAAGGCGAATTGATCCCTGAAGCAACTCACAAGAAAATCTTGTCGGTTCGACAGGAGGGTGCTCGACAGGTTCAAAGAAATCTTGATTTCTACAACCTCGACATGATCATCTCCGTCGGTTACCGGGTAAAAAGCCTCATTGCCACCCGCTTCCGCATCTGGGCCACCCGGCAGCTCAGGGAGTTTCTCGTCAAAGGTTTTGTCATGGATGACGAACGGTTGAAGAATCCGCCGGTCAAGGGTTCTGCCGTTCCCGACTATTTTGACGAGTTGCTGGCCCGTATCCGCGACATCCGCGCCAGTGAACGGCGCATGTACCTGCGGGTGAAAGAAATTTTTGCCATGGCGGCGGACTACGAACCGAGCTGGAGCGAAACCAGCAAATTTTTCAGCATCATGCAGAATAAACTGCATTTTGCCGCCACCGGTATGACCGCCGCCGAGCTGATCCAGTCCCGCGCCAACCACCTGCTGCCCAATATGGGCCTAACCTCCTGGAAGGCAGCCGAGGTGCGTAAGACCGATGTCACCATTGCCAAGAATTACCTGGACGAAAGCGAGATCGACCAGTTGAACCGCATCGTCGCCATGTGGCTCGATTTTGCCGAGGACCAGGCCATGCGGCGCAAACAGGTGTTCATGCAGGATTGGGAGCGGAAGCTCGACGATTTCCTCCGCTTCAACGAACGAGCTGTGCTCGCCAACGCCGGCACGGTGAGCAAGCAGACGGCGGAAACCCATGCCAAGACCGAATACGACCAGTTCGCTGCCCGCCGCCGGGAATACAAGGAGAGCCTGGGCGAAGTCGAGACGATCAAACACCTGGAAGCCACCGCCAAACAGCTGGCCGAGGGGGAAAACCGTTGAAGAACAAGGACAGGCGGCAATGAGGCGCCCGGCTTATCCGAAGTATAAGGACAGTGGCGTGCAGTGGCTGGGCGAGGTGCCGGAGCATTGGGAGGTGAAGAAACTGAAGAATCTCTTCCGTTGCTTCGGTGGTGGCACTCCTTCAAAATCTAACGCAGCATTTTGGGAAGGAGATATTCCTTGGGTTTCCCCGAAGGATATGCATGAGAAAACGATTTCAGACACCGAGGATCACATTTCGGAGAGTGCTATTGTTGAGAGTGCAACTCAGATAGTTCCTACGGGTTCAACTTTGATCGTCGTTCGTTCTGGAATTCTCAAACACACGCTGCCGGTTGCAACCAATGTGATACCCGTTGCATTAAACCAGGACATGAAAGCACTTGTTTCCAACGGGGCGATGAAAAACGTCTATCTCACGTACTTCATTCAAGGGCACAACAAATCTCTGTTGGACACTTGGACTAAGAACGGCTGTACGGTAGAAAGTGTAGAAAGTTCCTCTATGCTTGGGGCTTTGGTTCCTGTGCCCCCGCTCCCCGAACAAACCGCCATCGCCGATTTTCTCGACCGGGAAACGGGGCGGATCGATACCCTGGTGGCGAAGAAGCGGCGGCTGATTGCGCTACTGGGGGAGAAACGCACCGCGCTCATCTCCCGCACCGTCACCCGTGGCCTGCCCGGCGAGGTTGCCCGAGAATTCGGTCTTGAACCCCACACCGGCTTCAAGGATTCCGGCATCGAATGGCTGGGCGAGGTGCCGGAGGGGTGGCAAACTCCGCCGTTATACTCGCGTTATTCAATTGAACTCGGAAAAATGCTCAACGAGAGTCGAATCACGGGAGAACATCTGGTTCGCTATCTACGAAATGTTGATGTGCAATGGGATTCGATTAGTTACGAAGATCTTCCGGAAATGGATATTCCAAAAGCCGAGTTCAGCAGATACACCATACAAACGGGTGACTTATTGGTGTGTGAAGGTGGCGAAGTTGGAAGAGCTGCCATTGTTGGAATATTGTCCTCGACAACTGGATTTCAAAAAGCCCTACACAGGATGCGAGCCAGCAAGCCTACTGAAAATCCTCGATATATGTACTACGTTCTCTATTGGGCCTCGAAAGTGGGCGTTTTCAATGCTGGAGGCATATCGACAATTGCGCATCTTACTGGTGAACAGCTAAGGAAATATCGGTTTCCCGCTCCCCCACACCCCGAACAAACCGCCATTGCCACCTACCTCGACCGCGAAACCGCCAAGATCGATCAACTGGTCGCCAAGGTCGAGGCGGCCATCGTCCGTTTGCTGGAGTACCGCACCGCGCTGATCACTGCCGCGGTCACCGGGAAGATCGATGTGCGGGGGAAGGCGGACAAACAGGGACCAACACGGACGGATCGGACTTATCTGACCTGATCTGAACTGGACAGGTCGACACCAACCAGGGGAGGCGCAACAAAAGGCACGGTGGAAAAGGAACCTCTGATTCCCAAACATGGCGGCTACCGGAAACTGAAAAGTTTCCAGGTCGCGCAGTTGGTGTATGACATCACGGTGCGGTTCTGCGACCGCTACATTGACCGTCGCAGCCGTACCCACGACCAGATGGTACAGGCGGCGCGCAGCGGTGTTCAGAACATCGCCGAAGGGTCGCTGGCCTCGGCCACCTCGAAGAAGATGGAACTCAAGCTGACCCAGGTGGCCCGCGCCAGCCTGGAAGAGCTCAAGCTCGACTACGAAGATTTCCTGCGGCAGCGGGGGCTGGCCATGCTGGAGCCAAGCCATCCCGCGCTGACGCGCTTCAAAAAGCAAAAACCGCAAACAGTTGCGGCGTTTGCGGCCTGGATCGAAGAAGAGCGGCAAAGGAACACGGACGGACCAGGACAGACACAGACGGGCACGGACAGCCGGATCGACGAGTCGTCGGTGCCAGTCGGTGCTGGTCCGTGTCAGTCCCTGTCATCCTCCTGTCTTGCAGCAAACGGCGCGCTTTCGCTGCTCAACCTGGCCTGCTATCTTCTTGAGCGCCAGGTGGCGCAGCTTGCCGACAACTTTGAAAAAGAAGGCGGCTTCACTGAGCGGCTCTACCGGGTGCGCACCGCCAATCGGAGGACCAAAGGATGAGCACACAGACCAGCGAGAAAGCCTTTGAAACCTATGTCGAGCAAATGCTGCTGGCCAAGGGTTGGCAGCAGGGTTCGGTGAGTGAGTGGGACCAGGAGCGGGCGCTGTTCCCCAGTCAGATTGTTGCCTTCATCGCCGCCACCCAGCCGCAGTTGTGGCAGGCGATGCGCGGCCAGCACGGGGCGCAGCTGGAACCGATGGTGCTGGCGACGCTGGTCAAGGAATTGGCCATCAAGGGCTCGCTCTCTGTGCTGCGCCACGGTTTCAAGTTCTACGGCAAGACCTTCCGGCTAGCTACCTTCAAACCTGCGCATGGCCTCAATGACGAGGTGCTGGCCCAGTATCAGGCCAATCGCCTGACCGTCACCCGGCAGGTGGCCTGCCATCCCGGCGACCATTCGACGGTGGATCTGGTCTTTGCCGTCAATGGCCTACCGGTGGCGACCTGCGAGCTGAAAAACCCCTGGACCGGTCAGAGCTGGCGGCATGCGGTGCACCAGTACCAGGAGGACCGCAACCCGCGCGCGCCGCTGTTCGCGTTCAAAGAGCGGGCATTAGTCCATTTCGCCGCCGACCCGGATGAAGTACACATGACCACCCGGCTGGCCGGGGCCAAGACCTTCTTCCTGCCTTTCAATCGCGGCAGCCATCCTGGTGCGGTGCAGTGCGGCGCAGGCAATCCGCAACACGCTTGCGGCTACCGCAGCGGCTATTTCTGGGAGGAGATACTGGAACGCGAGAGTTTCCTCGATATCCTCGGCCATTTCGTGTTCGTCGAGAAGAAAGAGGAAAAAGTGGACGACGGCAAGGGTGGCAGCCGCATCAGGACCCGCGAAACCATGATCTTCCCGCGGTACCACCAGTTGGACGCCACCCGCAAACTAATCGCCGCTGCTCGTGCCGAGGGGCCGGGGCAGAACTATCTCATTCAGCATTCGGCGGGCAGCGGCAAAACCAACTCCATCTCTTGGCTGTCGCACCGGCTGGCCAGCCTGCACGATGCGCAGGATCATAAAATCTTTGACTGTGTGATCGTCATCACCGACCGGCAGGTGCTCGACCGCCAATTGCAGGATGCCATCTACCAGATCGAACATGCCCAGGGCGTGGTCAAGGCCATTGACCAGGATTCCAAGCAGCTGGCTTCGGCGCTGATCGACGGCACCAAGATCGTGGTCACCACCCTGCAGAAATTTCCCTTTGTCCTGCGCGGTCTGCTCCATGCCGCTGGGGCGGAGAGCCTGGACAGTCCCGACGATGAGGCCAAGGCGCAGGCCCGGGCCTGGGGGGAGGCGGAAATCGGCAAACGCCGCTATGCAGTCATTGTGGACGAAGCGCACTCCTCCCAGACTGGCGAGACGGCGCGGGAGCTGAAGGCCATTCTCGGCGCCAGCAACGGCAGCGTGAACGATGACGAGGAAGCCGACTGGGAAGATCGGCTCAATCAGGTGATGGCCTCGCGGGGCCGACAGCCCAACCTGAGCTTCTTTGCCTACACCGCCACTCCCAAAGGAAAAACACTCGAACTTTTTGGCCACACCGGTCCGAGCGGCAAGCCGGAAGCCTTCCACCTTTACAGTATGCGCCAGGCCATCGAGGAGCGGTTCATCCTCGACGTGCTCCAGAACTACACCACCTATGCCACCTACTTCCGACTGATCAAGGCGGTGGAGGACGATCCCGATCTGCCCAAAAAAAAGGCGGCACGGGCGCTTTCAAAATTCCTGGTGCTGCACCCGACCAACATCGCCCAGAAGATTGAAGTGATCGTCGAGCATTTCCGAGGCCATGTGCGCACTCATCTCGGCGGCCGCGCCAAGGCGATGGTGGTCACCAGCTCACGCTTGCAGGCGGTGAAATACATGGAGGCTTTCCAGCGCTATATCGGCGAGCAAGGCTACACCGACATCCGGCCGCTGGTGGCTTTCAGCGGCACGGTGCGCGATCCGGAAACCGGCCGGGAATACACCGAACCGGGAATAAACCTTGACGTGGTGGGCGGCAAGCCGATCAGTGAAAAACAACTGCCCGAGCGTTTTGCCTCGCCCGATTACCAGGTGCTGCTGGTGGCCAACAAGTACCAGACCGGCTTTGACCAACCGCTCTTGATGGCGATGTACGTGGACAAGCGGTTGGACGGTGTGCAGGCGGTGCAGACCCTGTCGCGCCTCAACCGCATGGTGCCGGGCAAGGAGACGCCGTTCGTGCTTGATTTCGTCAACGAAGCTACGGACATCTACCGGGCCTTCAAGCCCTACTTTGATGCCACCAGCCTGCAGGAAAGCTCGGACCCCGCCCTACTCGAACAGCTCAAGCACGTGCTGGACGGGTTTCAGGTCTACCACTTAAGCGAGGTGGAGGCCTTTGCCCGCATCTTCTACCGGGCGCCAAACAAGCAGAACCCGGCTGATCATGCTCACTTACAACGACATCTGCAACCGGCGGTGGACCGCTTCAAGGCGATGGAGGACGAGGAGCAGCGCGGCCAATTCCGCGACAAGCTGAGCGGTTATGTGAAAGTGTACAGCTTCCTCAGCCAGATCATCCCCTATGCTGACCCCGATCTGGAAATGCTCTACAGCTTCGGCCGCTTGCTGCTGCCGCACCTGCCGCTGGAACGCGATACCGGCATTGTCAAGCTGGGCGATGAGGTGGGCTTGCAATATTACCGCTTGCAACGGGTCTTTTCCGGGGCCATCGAGCTGCGTGAGGGAGAAGGCGAATACGGGGTGAAGAGCCCCACCGATGTGGGCACCGGCAAGGCCAAGGAGGAAAACGCGCCGCTGTCGGAAATCATCGAGGTGTTGAACGACCGTTTCGGCACCAACTTCACCGAAGAGGACCGCCTTTTTTTCGAGCAGATCAAGGAGAAGGCGACCAAAAGTCCGGAGGTGGTCCGGCTGCGCAGGGCCAACCCCTTCGACAAATTCCAGTTGGGCCTGCGCCAGATGCTTGAGGACCTGATGATCCAGCGCATGGGAGAAAACGACAAGATCGTCTCGCGGTACATGGACGACAAGGCCTTCGAGGATGCGGCCTTCGCGGTCCTTTCCAGGGTGATTTACGAGACAATCCCGGCCGAGGGTGGCGCCGCGGAGTGAGGGATGGTCGACAACCAGCCCCGAAGTAGAGACGGTAGGGGAGAGAAAACTGGCGGGAAGCAGGCCTTTGTATTAAACAATTAACTTTATGAATTAATTTAAAAAGACAAACATTATTTTTTCAAGATACCAACAAAAGTACCAACAAATTTTTCAGGGTTTCGTCGCTGATTGAGGCCAATTTCCTAAAGGACACTATGCGGAAAAATCGCGCTCAATCAAACGGCCATCCTACCTATAACAAACGATATCAATTTGATTTTAAAATGTATTTCAAAAAACAAGAAAAATAATTTGGCCGTTAGAAGTCATGATCTGGCCATTAGCATACGCCATGACGTCATACTGAAACCGAATAAGCCTTTCAGTCTGAGCCCCGCCGGAGGCAGAGCGCCTTTCCGCCTTCGCCACCTGGAGGTGGAGCGTGGCTGGGGGAAAGGGGCAAGGCTGCGAGTGAGCGAGCACCCGCAGGGCTCGGCCTTGCGGCTTTCCCCCAGCCATGCTACCTGACCGGACAAGCCCGCCTTTTGATACGCTACAAACACCAAAGGCCTCCACTACCGGGGAGGCCTTTCACTGTGCATGCTCAATGTCCGCGTCGCGTTAGATTGCCAAACGGTCAGTTGATGCCGTGGCCGATGGTTATACTCTGAACCACCGCGAGAAGTCACCTTCCCGATTCGCCCCCAAGAGTTCAGCGTGGGACTGTTCACCGCTGCTGGCCTGTGCGCCTCTGCGCCTATCAGGTCAGGCAGATCTGCCACATACGAGGTCCGGCTCTGCGGGCCGATCCGTGTGTCATCAGACAAAGCGCCACGGTGCGCTACATATCATCACTGTATTCGGGCCAGGGGGGCTGGTCAACCGGTTTTCTTCGTTGTTTTCCCATAAGCCGCTTCATCTTGGCCCTGGCATTGAACAGTTCCCGCTGCTGGGATTCGACCTTGCGCTCCAATATAGCAATCTGTTTGCCGCGCTCACCGCTCTTCATCATTTGGTCAAAGGATTCTTTCCGGGCTTGCTGAAGCAATGTTCGCAAGTTCTTTATCTCAACTTCTTGTATCTGCTGATTGTTGCGCAAACTTTCAGCCAGCTCCCGGAGCTTTATCTCCTCTTGAGTCACTTCTTTTACTGGCGGTTGCTCGCCATCCAGCAGGCGGTACAGCCAGTGATACCCAACCCTCAGGGCGTATCCGGCCAGTAAACAGAGCAGCATCAGCGGCCACAGCTCCCATAAGGCCTGCCAGCCCATGCCATGGGAAGCGAGGGCAGAGCTGCTGACCACCTTGCCCGCCCTGCGTTCCACCAGCACCATCCCGTCCTCGGGGAGATAAAACGGGTCCGTCTCCAAGCGGAAGAAACCCCAACCGGGCAACACCCAAGCCAGCCAGAGAACAAGCAACAGGGGCAAGAAACCAACAACAAACCACAAGCTGTGCCGACTTTTTTTCATCGCAGATAGGCCTCGGTGGTGTCCTTGTCAAAATGGCCGACCTCTTGGGCCACCGTCGCCTTGGCCTGGTCATACCGCATCCCTTGATGCTGTAACTCGTTTATCCGCTCCTGGGCGTAGCTGTGGCGCAGCCCGTGACCGCCGTTGGAAAAACCCAACTCCCGTTTACTGGCAGAAGAAAAGCTCTGGCTCCAGGTCCGGCCGCCACCGATGTCGTAGTGCTGGCGGTAGTGCACACCCCGGTCGATCACCAGTCGGGGCTCCTCCAACATCCTGGTTTCCAAAGCCGTAACCAACTCCCGGGACAGCATCACCTCGCGCACCAATCCACCCTTGCCGACAACGGTGTAGCGATCTCCCTCCCTGCCAGTGAACCGCTCTGCGCTCCACTGGCGGTGACCAGAGGCCGCCCGTTCACCGGCCGGACGTAGGGTGAGCAATTCATGCGCCCGCAACCCGGCATGATAGGCCAACCGAGTGGCTAGACTGTTGGCCTCGCTCTGGGCATGAGCAATCCGCTCCACCTGGGCCGGGGTATAGCTCCGGGTGGAGAGGGCGCTCAGTTTGCTGCTGCAGACGATCTCCAACTTCTGGCCAAGATGGATCTGGATCGCCTGGCGGTCCAGATCGAGGGTCTTCTGTCCAACTATCCCTGAGCGCTCGGCCAGATACTGCCTGGCCTCCTGTTCGGTGGCGCTGCGCAGATCTCCCAGTCGATGCTGGCGAAGATAGTCGGCAAAGCCCTTGAGGGCCTGTTCATAGCTCCGGGCTGTACCCAGACTGTGAATCCGACCGTCGTTCTGGTGATCATGCCTGCCGGTCCCCAGGGCAATTTTGCGGGAGATTGCATGTTCAGCCTGGGCCTTCGGGGAGCGGAAGCTCGGCATGGTGCAACTCCGGCAAGCGTTTCAGATAGCGGTCAATCGAGCTACGGTGAATCCGGCAGCGACGGATGCGCAACCATTCGGCCAGGTCGGCACAGGAAGCGCCGGCCCGCCGCATGGCCACCAGCTCCGCCCGGTACCGGTCCAGTCGGCTTTTGCGATAGTGTTTCCGCCTGGCCACTGCCCGGCGGCTGCGAATGCGCGCGACCTCGGTCTGTGCATCAAATGTATCCTCATGTGTCGCCATGGTTCGTCCTCCGAGCTTTGTCGCGCCCGGCGCGGCAAAGCGGTGCTGGGGTGCGGGTTCCGCGCTGTGTCGGCGCCTGCTGACACAGCGCGGAAATCCGGGCATCGAAATTGACAGTGGTTTGGAGCGGCTGACAAACAGTCTTCAGTTGGTCAGCGCTGCAACCACCAGGGATTTCCGCGTCTGTTGCAATGCATCCGTGCGGGGCACGGTTGCCACACTACTCTCAGGAGCAGCCGCTCACCTGCCGGGCCTCCCAGGCCTTCATCTTGGCCAGGATCTGGACCACACCCACCGGGGCATGAGTGCCGACAGGGTACTCATCCCGGGCAACGGTGCAAAACTGGTCACGCTCGGTGTCACTCAGGCTCTGCCACAGTTCGTCACGGGCTTTGTTCTCAATCTCTTCGGCCATTTGCTGTGCCACTAGACCGGCCGCTTGCACCTCCTGCCGCCTCCGGGTTTCCTGGGTACGTTTCTGCCGTTCTTCAGGAGGCGCATACCAGTCGGGAATAATCAGGGTTTCGCAGAGGGTGTTGAGGTAGCCACCCGGATTGCGGATCTCCACCCGGTCACGTCGCCAGGTTTCTGCCGCGACATCGGCCGCCTGCCGTAGACGTCCAGGACCGTGACGTTGCATCAGTCCACCCAGTTCCTGATCCGAGATGTTTGACAACGGTGTCTGTGACAACAACAACCGTACACCCTCTGTTGTTGTTGTCTTCTCTACTCTGTTCTTCTCTGTTCTGTTCTCTGGCGTGACATCACGTGACGGAGAAGCGTGACTGTCACGTGACAACGGCTGTGACACCTCGGGTTCTTTTTCCCGGTGCCGCTGTTGGCGCAGCCGGTCCTTTTCCCTGCGGACCTCCAGCTTGTCCTCGCTCTGGTACTTGCGCCAGTTGCGAATCCGGATGACCTCATCTCGCTCGATCATCTCCAACCGGGCAAACAATTCGAGGCCTTGCTCGACAACTGATTCGGGTATTGCCAATAGCAGGCTCAAGGTCTCAGCCGTATAGGGCTTATTCTCTGAGATCATGAGCGCCCCTCCCCGGCCGCACTTGCCGGCCTCGGCAATCAGCATCACCCAGAGCAGCACCAGGGCATCACCCTTGGGTCCCTTGCGGAGCAGTTTGATCTTGCGATGTTCAAAGATGTCGCACCTCATTTTGACCCATTCCATAGCCACCTCACACGAAGGTGTCCTGGATGAGCCGGCGGATATCCTCCACCCGCCAGGCGGTGATGCGCGGTCCGAGCTTGACCGGGCGGGGATAGCGGCCTGATTTGACCCCAGCCCACCAGGTGCTTCTCGACACCGGGATCAAGGCCGGGACCGGAGGCTGGGCCTTGGAATCGCCGACAATCTGGGGCAGACGCAGAAAGCCGGTTTCCGGTAGGGTACTTCTTGGCATCAGTTCCATGGCTCCCTCCTTTTGGATGGGCAACAGGAAGCTGAAGTCACCCATGAAAGGGTGGTTTCCGGGTGTTTGCGATACGAAACAAACGATGTCACGTAGCGCATACGCAATATTTTTGTAGAACGTGCCATAACGGATTGCTCCTCTTGGATAACTAATGAGGATTCCGTAAGAAAACCGGCCGTCCGGTTTTCATTTCGAGGCGGTGGATAGCCCCAAAAGGGCAAAAAAATCCCTTACATGAAGCTGTTGGATGTCAGCACCCCTGGAATAAGGAAAAAGAGGGTACTGAACGTTCTTAGCTCTGGATGGATGGCGGTCGTGAGATGGATCACATCAGGCGGCCTGCTGCACGAGGGCGGGCAAACCAAGCCTGAACAGCAAGGAAGCCGTGACGACCTGATGGTGGTTTCGATGTCTAACGCAGCGGTCAGCGGTACGGGTAGACGCTTGAGAAATGCACTGCCTCCATGTGGGCAGATGACCTGGCATTGTTTTTATGGTGGCCTGCGTTCCGCAGAGGAACCGGCGTTCTCTTCCTCCTTCGCCTGCTGTGCATGGGGCGGTGGAGTTGGCCTACGGCCACGAGAACGAACCATCGTTGCCTTGATGTGCTCGCAACGGGTCCGATTTCGGGTCCCAGCCGGATGCCAGCGGAGCAACGCCGGCAATGGTCGGGGGGATCCTGTGCAGTGCTGCCCTGGCACGGATCAGCAGTTCTTCGTCCGGGTACCGGGCAGGGTTCTCCAGACTGGGTATCTGTTGTATCTGTTGTATCTGTTGTTATTTGATTGTCTGTAGTCCCACCGTCTCGGGCGGAATCGGGAATACGCGCACATTTTAGACACGTATCGGTTGGCAGTCAAGAGAGATTATGTAAGTAATCCAGACAGATCAGAACGATACGCTACCGGAATCTCGGCGTGTTTTTGGAAACCCTGGACCACAAATAACCCACAAACATCACTGGAGGAAGGATCATGGCAACCAGCCAAAAGAAGGTAATCAAAAAGACGGCGAGGCGCACCCCCACCGCAAAGCTCATCGATGTCCGTTCCCCGTTGGCCAAACAGATGCTACATCTGGTGGTGCAGTTCGACCTGGCCTACGATCATCTAAAGGCACACTGGAAGGAAGTGGGCGGCATCCCGGAACAAGAAGGCCTGGAACTCATGGAAAATGCCCGCCAGGCGGTAGAGGCCTTCTCAGTCTTTATGGACGAGTTTAGCGAGAGAGCAGGGTTTGATTATTGTTCACCTAAAGGTCTTGGAACAAACATATCGGGCGGTAAATAGGTTTGAGAGGTGGCTGGATCAGGTTTCGAGAAAACTGACCATGAATGATATATTGCCTTCATGATTCGTTGAGAAAGTAACCGACCGGTTGCTCTTTGAATTACTTGGATCTCTGTTGTTCCTCTCCCTTCAGAGAAACAAAACCATTCATCGCGATTTCTTGAGTTATTTCTCGCAGAACGCATGTCACATGTTATAGTTAATCGCCATTTTGAATGGCGGAAACATGCTGAGCAAACATAAGCACCGAGGTTGATTTGATGATCCGGCCACCCGAAAATTTTCCTGAACAGGTCAAGGATGTCCGGCGGCAATTATCCCTTTCTCAGGAGGAGTTGGCCCACGCCCTGGGAGTGAGTTTCGCCACGGTCAATCGCTGGGAAAATGGCAAAACAACTCCGTCGAAGCTGGCGCGGCGGCAGTTTCTTCTCTTTTGCGCGGAGCAAGTGAAGAAGGGCAAACTTGTCGTGGATGAGGTCAAGGGGTGAACAAACAACAAACAGATCTGACTTTTTTTACCAACGACCAGAATCAAACTCTCCTAGATCGTTTCAGGGCTACGCTGTCTGACACCCGCCTGTTTGATGTTTTGGTCGGTTATTTCCGCTCCAGTGGTTTCTATCAACTGTACGATAGCATTGAACCAATCGACAAAACGCGCATTTTGGTTGGATTGGGCATTGACGACGAGTCCAGTCGCGCAATAAACGCGTATCGGACCCAAAGCGTTCTGGATTTCGAATCATACAAAAACGCAAAGAATCTGTTCCAGAACACCCTGATTCATGAAATTGAACATGCGGAAGAATCCGATGAGAAACTGGAGTTGGGCCTGAAAAAATTCATCGAATTTCTTCAGGCCGACTGTCCGGATCCCGTTGGTGATATGAAGGATGGTGGCAATGGCAAAAAACTCCAACTAAGAGCCTTTCCAACAAAAAATATCCATGCCAAGGTGTATATCGGCCGCTTTGCCCCCACAGACCGAGACTTGGGCTTTGTTATCACCGGATCGAGTAATTTTTCTTATGCCGGTTTGGTGGCCAACCGAGAGTTTAATGTCGAACTCCGACAGCGACGCGACGTCGAATTCGCCCTCGCTCAATTCGAAGAACTCTGGCAGCAATCCGTCGATATTTCAGACGAGTTTGTTGACACCATCCAAAAGAAAACCTGGCTCAACGATTCCATTACCCCCTATGAGCTCTATCTGAAGCTCATCTATGAATATCTGCAAGAGGATATCAACCTGCAGGATAACATCGAGATATTTCTGCCCGATGGATTCATGTCTTTGCAGTATCAACAGCAGGCGGTGCAGCAGGCGATAAAAAAGCTCAACGAGTACAACGGTGTTTTTTTGGCTGACGTCGTCGGTCTAGGTAAAACGTTTATCGCCGCCCAACTTCTCCAGCAACTCAAAGGCCGGATACTGGTCATCTGCCCACCGGTATTAAAGAGTTACTGGGAAGAGAGTCTCCACGATTTTCGGGTTCCGGCTCGGGTCGAATCATTGGGCAAACTGGAGAAGGTGATCCGCTTCGGCCTTGATCGTTTCGACTATATTGTCGTCGATGAAGCCCACCGGTTCCGTAACGAAAACACCCGTTCCTTTGCCGACCTTCTTGATATCTGCCGGGGTAAAAAGGTTATCCTGGTGACAGCCACCCCACTCAACAACACCATTGACGACATATTTGCCCAGCTCAAGCTCTTCCAGGCCCCGAAGAATTCCACCATTCCAGGAATCCCAAATCTGGAACGTTTCTTCGCTGCTCTGCGTGGACGTTTCAAAGGGCTGGACCGCACTGATCCCGCCTATAAGGAGACTATCAGGGAGGTTTCCCGGGATATTCGCGAGCGCATTCTCAAGCATGTGATGGTGCGCCGGACCCGTGCCGATGTCGTCACCTATTTCAAAAAGGATACAGAAAACCAAGGGCTCTTTTTCCCGGAGGTGCAGGACCCGCGTCGAATAGTGTACGAGTTTGAAGGTCGGCTGGAAGGCATATTCAACCAGACCATCAGCCTGCTGCAAGAATTTCGCTACACGCGCTATATTCCCTTGTTGTATTACGCCGGCAGCAAGCAGCTCTCCGAGTTTGAACGTCAGCAGCAACGCAATGTCGGCGGCTTTATGAAGGGGATTCTGATCAAACGTCTTGAAAGCAGCTTCTATGCCTTTCGCAAGAGCATTAGGCGCTTTATCGAGTCCTATGAGCGCTTTATCGCCATGTGTGATGGAGGAACCATCTATATCAGCAAGGATATCGATGTCTACGACCTGCTTGATAACGATGATGTTGACCTCCTTGAACATTATGTTGAAGAGGAAAAGGCGCAAAAATACCGCTCAGAAGATTTTCGTCTCGAATTTCAAACCGATCTGCACCACGACCTGCAGCTCCTCGGCCAGATCGAACACCTGTGGCGAGATGTCGATTTGGACCCCAAATTTGACGCCTTCAGGAGCCAACTGAAAAAAGACGACATTTTGAAAAATCGCTTGGTGGTCTTCAGCGAATCGAGAGAAACCGGGGAATACCTGTTTGCGCGGCTCAATGAGCAATACTCTGGCAGGGTCATGTTTTTCAGCAGTCGCGGAGGACAGTTCGGTGCTCCACCGGTAACCCACAATCCGGCCTTGGCCCGTGACCTGATCAAGACCGCATTTGACCCCAACCAGAAGGTCAGCGACGAGACCCTGCGCATCCTGATCACCACGGATGTCCTTTCAGAAGGAATCAACCTGCATCGGGGCAATGTGCTGATCAACTACGATCTCCCCTGGAATCCGACTCGGGTGCTGCAGCGGGCGGGGCGGATCAACCGTCTGGGCACCGAGCATTCCTCGATTTTTATCTATAATTTTTTTCCAACCACGCAAGCTGACTCCCACCTCGGCCTGGAAGCCAACATCACCAACAAAATTCAGATGTTTCATGACATCCTCGGTGAAGATGCTAAATATCTCTCCGATGGCGAAGAAATCGGCAGTCAGGAGCTTTTTGAAACCTTGAACCGCAAGCAGTTGTATACTGGAGAAGAGGAAGAGGGCGATTCCGAGTTGAAATACCTGGAACTGATGCGCATGATTCGGGATAACCAGCCGGAACTCTTCGAGAAGATGAAGCGTCTTCCCAAAAAGGCCCGCTCCGGCAGGCAGGTGGATGGCCTCACCGCCGATCAACTGGTCAGTTTCTTTCGCATCGGCCCGCTGAAAAAATTTTATTGCAACCAGGCTGGTGCCAGCAGTGAAATCACCTTTTTCGAGGCGGTCAACCTACTCGAATGCACACCCGAAACTCACAGGCAGGCAATCCCCAAGCAATACTACCACTGGCTGGAAACCAACAAGCAGCGGTTTGCTCAAGATACCCTGTTTGACGACGAGCCACTGCAATCCGGTGGTGGCCGATCCAATGTCACCTATATTGAGAAGCGTCTCAAGGATAAGGTGTTTCGCACCTACCAGAAATTCACCGATAGTGATGAGGAATTCATCGCTGGTGTCAAGGCCATGATGGCCCAGGGCCTGATGGCGAAAAAGACCGCGCAAACCATTAAGAAGGCCATGGAAAAGACCCTCGATCCTCTTGAACTATTGGCTATCCTGCGCAAATATATCCGCGTCGTTGAAACGGGGAACGACCCATCCTCACGTTTTCGAGGGGCTCGCCGCGAGATCATCCTTTCCGGGTATCAGATCGCAGGAGACAAGGAATAATCCATGGACACCAAACAGGCTCAGGACCTGATCCGTCAGCTTTTTACCCATGCCTTTGATCTCGATCGCTACCAACATTTTTTGCGCAATCTGCTCAACCAGTTCGAGCCGCGAGATGGTCATTACACCGGCAACTACATTCCCGATGCCTTCAAGCAGCATGTCAACCAGTATTGGCGTATTGGCAAATATGCGGATCCGGATGGCCATGAGTTAGACCTGCTGGTGGTCGAGGTTAAATCCCTCGGCAAGCTCGAACGCGCCCGTTCGGCACTGCGAAACTTTGCCGTCGATCGCCTCAAGAAGTTCGATAAAGAGGCCTCGCTGATCGCTTTTTACGCCCAGGATGACAACGGCGAGGATTGGCGATTCTCCTTTGTCAAAATCGAACACGAGGCGTACAGGGATGACAAGGGCAAGGTCAAGCTGAAGCAAGAGCTGACACCGGCTAAGCGGTATTCCTACCTGGTCGGCATCCATGAAGACAGTCATACTGCCTGCAAACAATTGCTGCCGGTCCTGACAATGGACTACGCCGACCCGCGCATCGACGAGATTGAGGCGGCTTTTTCCATCGAAAAGGTCACCGGCGAGTTCTTCGATCAGTACAAGTCGCTGTTCGTCAAACTGGCCGAACAACTGCGCTGCCAGTCGTTTTTCCAGCGCAGCAGCGAAGAGGAAACCGACCAGGCTGTCAACCGTTTTGCCAAGAAGCTGCTTGGCCAGATCGTTTTTCTCTACTTTCTGCAAAAAAAAGGCTGGTTGGGTGTTGAGCAAGACAAGGCCTGGGGCACAGGTCCCAAACGTTTCATGCGGCAGCGGTACAATCAGATTGCTGGCCAAGGGGGCAACTATTACCGCGATTTCCTCCAGTATCTCTTCTACGAGGCACTAGCCGATGAACGAAACAACCAGGCCGATCCCGGTTATTACCAGCGGTTTGACTGCCGGGTCCCCTTTCTCAACGGTGGTTTGTTCGAGGCTGAGTACGACTGGCAAGACCAATCCATCAAGCTGCCCAACACCCTCTTTCACAACGAGGAAAAGAACAAGGCTGGAGACGAGGGAAGCGGTATTCTGGACGTGTTCGGCCGCTACAACTTCACCATCAAGGAAGACGAACCGCTCGACAAAGAGGTAGCGGTCGATCCCGAAATGCTCGGCAAGGTCTTCGAGAACATGCTGGAGGTGACCGAGCGCAAGAGCAAGGGCGCCTTCTACACCCCGCGCGAGATCGTTCACTACATGTGCCAGGAGAGTTTGATCAATTATCTGCACACCGAGTTGCAACGGGAACAGAGCGCATCACAGGCCGAACAGCAGACCCTGTTTGACGCTGGCAACGGTGGAGATCAGGTTTCCAGAGAGGATCTCAATACGCTCATCCGCAAAGGCCATCTCTTTGTCGAAAACGATGAAGCAGCGATTGAGGCTTTGCAGCGGATCGAACAGGGACAGCAGAAGACGACCGGCAAAAGGGTCGAACTACCGGAATCGATCAAGCGACATGCAACCTTGCTCGATGAAAAGCTGGCTACCATCAAGGTCTGCGATCCGGCCATCGGTTCCGGCGCCTTTCCGGTCGGGTTGCTGCACGAGATCGTCACCGCCCGCCTGGCCCTGGCCCCCCATTCCGATAACCGCCAGACTCCGTATCAGCTCAAACGCCACGCCATTGCCGAGAGCATTTACGGGGTGGATATCGACCCCTCGGCTATCGACATCGCCCGCCTGCGGCTGTGGCTGTCGCTGATTGTCGATGAAGAGGATTACGGCGCCATCGAGGCCCTGCCCAACCTGGATTATAAGATCATGCAGGGCAACAGCCTGGTGGAAGAATATTGGGGCGTTACCCTTTTCAACGAGGAGTACATCCAGGAGGATGACCGCAATGCAGCGAAGAGAGCACGGTTGCAAGAGCGGCGCAGGGCACTTGATGCCGAGTATCTCGCTCTCCATCAGGCCAATCAACTGACTCCAGAGCGGAAGCAACTTTTTGCCAAAGAGACCCAAAAAATTGAGCAAGAAATGAAAAAGCTCAAAATCTCAACGGTCAAGGACCCTCGCCTAGGCCTGTTTGATGTGGTCAGTGAGGCGAAAAGAAAGGCCCGGCAGCTGGCCCAACTCCACAAGGATTTCTTTTCCGCCAGTTCACCCGCCAGGAAACAGGCAATCCGCCAGCGCATCACCGCCCTGGAATGGGAACTGATCGAAGCCACCCTGACTGAAAGAAACCAGACCGATTCCCTGGCCCAACTGGCCGAGGTTAAAAAGAATCAGGAAAAGCCTTTTTTTCTGTGGAAGCTCAATTTCGCCGAGGTCTTCAAGGAAAAGGGCGGTTTCGACGTGGTCATCGGCAACCCTCCTTATATGATCATCCAGACACTTACTAAAGCTAATCCAGAGGCTGTTAAAATTTATAAAAAGAAATTTTCATCAGCTACTGGGAAATTTGACATATATTGCCTCTTCATTGAAAAAGGATTGGATATAATTAACAAAAACGGAAAACTTAATTACATAATGCCGGTTAAATGGATAAGTTCAGGATTTGGAATTGGGCTCAGAAATCTTATTTCGAAGGGGAATAATTTATCACGGTTAATATCATTCGATTCTTATCAGGTATTTAATGCATCAACATACACTTCGTTGATATGGCTTTCTCGCAAACCTGTTAAAAAATCATTATTTACAAAACTCGAAGAAGATCTGAAAACTGAAAACGAGCTTGGATGTTGGCTTCGAAAACAAGGGAATAATTGTTCAGAAATTGATAATTCCACCCTCGGAAAAGATCCTTGGGCATTCACTTCAGGTAAGGCCACAAAAATTCTTGATGAAATTAGAAAATATCCTCCTGTACAAGAAATTCTTGATGGTATCTACCAGGGTGTAGTTACTGGTGATAATGATTCATTTTTGATTAAAAAATGCAGTATTTTTGATGGTATTGTCAGAGGATTTTCGAAATCAGCAAACATCGATATTGAAATCGAGCGAGATATTGTACGTCCTCTGCTATATGGAAAGACCGTTTCACGACATAAAGAAAAATTTAACAATACTTTTCTAGTATATCCATATGAAATAAAAAACGGAAAAACAACATTAATCCCTGAAAATGAATTAAAGAATAAATTTCCAAAAGCATATTCTTATTTGATAAGTATTAAATCGAGATTAACCGCACGAGGTTCTTCCAATATGAATTACCCCGCATGGTATTCTCTTTGGAATCAACGTTCCATTGAAAGACTTAGCCAAAAGGGAAAAATCTTGACGCCAGATGTATGTTTTGGCGGGAGCATGTTTATTGATCATTTTGGGTGCTTCTTTCATTCCGATACAACGTATGCAATTATTCCAAATAAAAATCACATTAATCTGGTCAGTTATATTTATTCGGTTCTAAATTCATCGGTAGCTTGGTTCTTTCTGATTCACACAGGATCTGTTCAGCGGGGAGGGTATTTTCGATTCAAGACATCATATATAAAGCCGTTGCCAATTCCGCCAATAGAATTGGCTATTCAAAATATTTTTGATTGTCTAGTTGCATATCAATATGCATCACCACCAAAACTGGTTAGTCGGTTTCTTGATGATCTTACAGATTCAATTGTTTTGGAATTATTCTTTCCTGATCAAATCAAGGCCGCAGGCAAGGAACTCCTGCCGCATCTCGGTGAACTCACCCCTCTCACCGACGGCATGACCCCTGAAGAAAAACTCGCCGTCATTCAGCGCCAATTCGATCGCCTCTACGATCCCCGTCACCCGGTCCGCAACCACCTGGAAACCCTGGACAGCGTCGAGGTGGTCCGTACCATCCGCGAGGCCCTGCACAAATGATTGCCGACCTCCTCAGCCGTGCTGAAGGCAAGACCCTGGAATTCAAGCGGGATCTGTCGTCGCCCAAGGGACTGCTGAAAACCCTGGTGGCCTTTGCCAACACCGCCGGTGGCAGACTGCTGATCGGTGTGGGGGATGACAAAGCAGTGGTTGGCGTCGAACATCCCCTTGACGAGGAAGAACGGCTGGCCAATCTGATCGCCGACGGCATTGCACCGCACCTGGTGCCCACCATTGAGATGATCACGGTTGGAGGAAAAACTGTGCTTTCTGTGGAGGTCTTTCTCAGCGGCACCCGGCCGCACTGGCTCAAGACAGAGGGAATGGACCATGGGGTATATGTTCGGCTGGGCTCGACCAACCGCCAGGCCGATGCGCAACTTGTTGCCGAGTTGCAACGGGGTGTTGCCGGCATCAGTTTTGACGCCTTGCCCATGCCCGATCTTGCCCTCCAGGCGCTGGACCTGACCGCGATGCAGGCGGATTTCCACGGCCGGACCGTTGATGAACGCATGTTGCGCAGCCTGAAAATCCTCGTGCCCCACCAGGGCAGGCTGGTTCCCAGTCAGGGAGGCATCCTGCTTTACGGCAAGGACCGGCGTTTTCATTTCGATGATGCCTGGGTGCAGTGCGGCCGTTTCATCGGCAACGACAAGGGCGATATCTTCGATCATATCGATATTGAGGAGCCGTTGCCGCAAACGGTGGACAGCATCATGCTCTTTCTCAAAAAGCACGCCATGCGCGGGGCAGACTTTTCGACGATTCGCCGCAAGGACCTGTGGAGCATTCCCATCAACATCATGCGCGAGGTGGTGATCAACGCCCTGGTCCATGCCGATTATTCCCATCGGGGCACACCGATCCGGATTGCCTTTTTTGACAATCGGATCGAAGTGGAAAGCCCCGGTTTGCTCCTGCCGGGCATGACGGTGGAGGAGATGAAACAGGGGGTGTCGCAGATCCGTAATCCGGTGCTTGCCCGCGTCTTCCGTGAACTAGACCTGATCGAGCAGTGGGGCAGCGGTATTCCCGGCATCTTCCGCGAGGCCCAGGCTTTGGGATTGCGCGAGCCAAGTATCGAAGAGATCGGCATGCGGGTGCGTTTCACCGTACACCTCAATGAACCGGTTGCCCCGTCTTCAATCCAGTCAAGAAAATCCCAGACCGAAGCGGTGCCAAGTAAACAGCCGTTTGCCGGGATAGAGTCAGGGGGAGAGTCAGGGGTAGAGTCAGGGGTAGAGTCGGAATTGGCTCTCAGGATTATCGGGCTGCTCCGGCATGAGCCATTATCAAAATCTGATATTGCCCGCGCACTTGGCAAAGAAAAACCGACCCGATATCTCAACGAGTTAATGAAAAATCTTCTGGAGTTGGGCCAGGTGGCCTACACCATTCCCGACAAGCCCAACAGCCGTCTGCAAAAATACCGGCTGACGGCACGAGGCGAGAAGACGCTCGCCAGTCTGCCATCCCCGCAGGAAGGTCAATGAGAATTCAGACCATTGAACTCACCAATTACAAGGCGTTTCTCGGCACCTATTCCATCAATGTGGCTGGCAAGAATCTGTTCATCTACGGTGAAAATGGCAGCGGCAAAAGCTCCCTCTATTACGGGCTGAAAGATTTTTTCCAATCCTCCATTGAAGACATCAACCTGGGTGAATTAGAAAACATCTTCGTTCCAGCCGGAGAACACGGCAAGACGGCGGTCAAGGTAACGTTCAAACCAAACCATCGGGGCCAAAGCACACAAGCGGCGTATGCCTGGGACAGTACCGCCAACGATACGCGGGCCGCAGAAGATACCAGTATCCGGGACGGCAACAAGCTCAAGAGTTTTCTCACCTACAAGCACCTGCTGGCCATTCATCACCTGAAAAAAGATGAGGACATCAACCTCTTCGACCTGCTGGTCAAAGGGGTGCTCAAGCATTTCAAGTATTCACTGACCGGTGGCAGGGAGTTGGGCGAGTTGTGGGCTGCTGTCGAGGAGACCATCGCCAAAAAGACCGGCAAGGAATATCCCAGCAACAAAAAGAAGGCAGATGTCGATGCCGCGCTCACGGTGTTCAATGAGGCCTTCGGTGAACTGTTCAAGCCCGAGAGCCCGGAGTATATCCTCAAACACACCAAGCCAATCCTTGATCGCTTCAACCATAACATCACGTTGCAGCTTCGATTTCCCCAGGTGCGGCCTGCTTCAAGAGAGTACACCCGTCTGGAGGGCGCCCAAATACATGTGGATCTCTCCTATGCGGGGATAAGGGTGGCGAACCCGCACATGTTTCTCAACGAGGCACGGCTGTCGGCCATTGCCATTTCGATCTATCTGGGAATGATCAAGCGTCATGTCCAGGGTATTCCCTGCAAGGTGCTGTTCCTGGATGATATCTTTATCGGTCTCGATATCGGTAACCGACTGCCACTTCTAGAAATTCTTGAAAGCGAATTTCCCGATTACCAGATTTTTATCACCACCTACGACAAACCGTGGTTCGAATATGCCAAGGGTTTCCTTGAACAGCAATCCGGTTGGAAAACCATGGAGTTTTACGCGCAGCCCTGCGCGGATGGCTCGGAAATCCCCACCATCTTTGACAACAGTGATCTGATCACCAAGGCTGAACGGCACCTGCAACAGTGCGATTACAAAGCTGCGGCGGTTTACACCCGTTCTGCTTTCGAAAAATTGATCCGCAACCATTGCAAGAAAGCACGGAAAAAGTTGGTGTTCAAATCACAGTTGAAGGATTACGACACGAATGATTTCTGGGATGCTTTCAAAGAGGACCTGCCATCTGCGATCCGGCATGATATTGAAACGTACCGATCACTTGTCCTCAATGCCTTCAGTCATTACAACACGGAACGACACGAGATCAAAACCGAGCTGGCCAGCGCTATCCAGGCGATCAAAAAACTTAAGGTTGAGTTGAGCAACGTATAACCTGCGCCCCCATCATGAGCGAATACCAGTACTACGAATTTCTCGCCATCGACCGCCCCTTGTCGGCCACAAGGAGATCAAGGCTGATCAAGGCCGGACTCTGCCGGGCGAATTGATGCCGTTAGAACAAGGCAACAATTGCTCGGCCTGCAGGCACCTTGAAGAAGAAAACGCTCGCCTGAAAAGACTCCTGACCAGCCACGGCATCTGTTGTGATGAAATTCCAGTTGAGTCATTCCCCTCGACGGCCGTGCCATCGCCGCCCACATCGAGCCTTCAACTGACTACCCCTGAAAAAATTGCTCTTTTCCGCCGGCTGTTCCGGGGACGCGACGATGTCTATCCCCAGCGTTGGGAATCGACCAAGGGCGCTTCGGGATACTCACCGGTTTGCGGCAACGAGTGGAAGCCGGGGATGTGCTGCAAACCGAAAGTCAAATGCGGCAATTGTGCGCACCGGTTGCTCCTGCCGCTGACCAACCAGGTGATCTATGATCATTTGGCCGGTCAGCACACCATAGGCGTGTATCCACTGTTGCCGGATGATACCTGTTTCTTTCTTGCCGTCGATTTCGACGAGGCTGACTGGCAGGAAGACGCCAAGGCCTTCATGCAGTCCTGCGGAGAATTGGCAGTAGCGGCGGCACTGGAAATCTCACGGTCCGGCAACGGTGCACACGCCTGGATCTTCTTTGCCGAACCGGTTCCAGCCCGCTCAGCCAGGCAGCTTGGCGCCGCGCTTATCAGCTCCACCTGTAATCGCACCCGACAATTGTCCCTGGCCAGTTATGACCGTCTGTTCCCCAACCAGGATACCTTGCCCAAGGGTGGATTCGGCAACCTGATTGCGCTCCCCTTGCAAAAGAAACCCCGCGAACAAGGAAGAAGCGTGTTTGTGGATGAACAACTCGCTCCCTTTGCCGATCAATGGGCATTTCTGGCCACACTACAGCCTTTGACTGCTGCGGAATTGGAAGGAGCCATTGAGCGTGCAAGCCAGGGTCGCAGCCCGCTTGATGTCGGTTTTTCAGCCGATGAGGAAGAGGGCAAACCGTGGGAACGTCCGCCCACCAACCCAACCCGGATACCCGGACCGCTTCCGGAATCGCTGTCACTGGTGTTGGCCAACCAGATCTTTATTGCCAAGAAAGACCTCCCCCAACCGCTGGCGAATCGCCTGATCCGCCTGGCCGCTTTTCAAAACCCGGAGTTTTACAAGGCCCAGGCCATGCGCCTGCCGGTGTGGGATAAGCCGCGCATTATCGGCTGTGCTGAGAATTTCCCCCTGCACATTGGTTTGCCCCGAGGATGTCTTGATGGGATTCTTGCGCTCCTGAAGGAAAACGAGATCAACGCCAAGATTGAGGACGAACGATTACCTGGTCACAAAATTGCCGCCAGATTCACCGGTATGCTACGAAAGGATCAGAAGGTGGCTGTTCGGGTCATGCTGCAGTATGAGATCGGTGTGTTGTGCGCCCCCACCGCCTTTGGCAAGACGATCACCGCTGCCGCCCTGATCGCTCGACGCAAGGTGAGTACGCTGGTGCTGGTCCACCGCACCGAACTGTTGCGGCAATGGCAGGAACGTTTGACCGGTTTCCTTGAGATTCCCAAAGACGCACTCGGGTGCATTGGTGGTGGCAAGAAGAAACCGACCGGCAAGATCGACATCGCCGTCATGCAATCCCTGTCGCGCCGGGAAGATTTGGCGGAACTGCTCGATGGTTACGGGCAGATCATCGTCGATGAATGCCATCATCTCTCGGCCTTTTCCTTCGAATCAATCCTAAAGCAGGCCAAAGTTCGGTATATCATCGGCCTGACGGCTACACCTATTCGGCGTGATGGCCATCAGCCGATCATCTTCATGCAGTGCGGCCCGATACGCCACAGTGCAACCAGGGCAGAAAATGCACCGACAAAGCTGGAGGTGTTACCCAATTTTTTGCCTGCCCCCGAGATTCCATTGAACGCCCCCATCCAGGAGGTTTTCCGCATCCTGGTGAGCGATATGCAGCGGAATCGCCGGATCGCCGCTGATGTGGTGGCGGCATACCGGGAAGGGCGCAAAGTCCTCGTGCTGACCGAACGGACCGAACATCTACGATTCCTGCGCGACGCGCTTGGGGATGAAGTGGTCCATTGCTTCGTGTTGCATGGTCGTCTGACCAAGAAAAAGCGAGTCGCCACCCTGGCAGAACTTGCAGCATTGGACGGCGCTCTTCCGCGAGTCTTGCTGGCGACCGGCCGGTTGATCGGTGAGGGGTTTGACCACCCACCGTTGGATACCTTGGTTCTGGCCATGCCGATATCCTGGAAAGGAACGCTGCAACAGTATGCCGGTCGCCTGCATCGGGAGCATGACGGGAAGCAGAATGTTCGAATTCTCGATTACGTCGAACCGGACCACCCGCAGCTCGCCCGGATGTGGGACAAACGCCAGCGTGGCTATCGGGCTATGGGGTATGAGATTGTCGAAGACCGGGCCAGCGTCCACCAAGCCGACCTGCCTTAACCATATTGAAAACGCTCATCCTCAGGGCGTTACGGCATTTTTTCACGATATTTTGCTAGTTTTGAGTTTCTCCAGATAGTCGGCCCAGGCCTGCATCATACGTTTGCGCTCTTCGATAAAATCCGCTCGGTTGTAGGCTGCTCCCAGGGGGCCTTTGACTGCGTGGCCGAGTTGGCGTTCAATAGGCTCTTCATCGAAACCAAGCTCCTGGCGGATAAGCGTTCTGGCAGTTGCCCTGAGCCCATGGACGTGCAACTCTTCCTGACTGTATCCCATGCGTCTGAGGGCATTGACAGCATTGGTTAGGGTGGCATCGCTCATTGGCCTGGTCGTTGATCGCAGACCGGGGAAGAGATATTTTCCCTGGCCGGTCAACGCCTGAACCTCGCGCAGAATATCAATAACCTGGGTTGCCAAAGGCACCAGATGAAAAGCTGAACCGCTGATTTCTTTATCCCGCTTGCGCCCTTTCATCTTGGCAAGGGGGATACGCCATTCCGCTTTCTCAAAATCGAATTCCGACCATTCGGCAAAACGAATCTCCTTGCTTCGCAAAAAGACATGGGTCGTCAGCTGCAAGGCGCAGCGTGTGATCGGCGAGCCGGGATATCGGTCAATCGCCCGGAGTAATTCTCCAACCTGCTTGGGATCGGTGATGGAGGACATGTGGCTGACATTGGGTCGCGGGATCGCGCCTCGAAGGTCAGCGGCCGGATTACGCTCCGCCCGGCCGGTGGCAATGGCATACATGAAGACCTGCCCGGCATTGGTCTGTGCCCGATGGGCATTTTCCAAGTGCCCCCGAGCCTCAATGCGACGCAAAGCCGAAAGCAACTCCGGTGCTGATATCTCGCCAACGGGACGAGCGCCAATCCATGGAAATAAATCGCGACGCAGGCGGCCGGAGATGCTCTTCAGATGACTTTCTGTCCACTGATGCTTGAATTTCTCCAACCACTCTTCGGCAACGGCTTGAAAGGTGTTGTCCGTTGCGTTTGTACCTTTGCGAATTTTTCTGACGAGGCCCGGATCAACACCCTCTGCAAGTTGCTCTTTTGCCTGTTGGGCGCTTTTTCGTGCCTTGGCAATCGATACGTTGGGATAGACGCCCAGGGCGAGCAGCTTTTGTTTGCCGCCGTACCGGTACGCCATGCGCCAATATTTGGAGCCGTTCGGCCTGACTTCCAGAAACAATCCGCCACCATCCGCCAACCTCTTGGCCGTTGCTCCTGGCTTGGCGTTTCTAAGTGCCAACTCGGTTAATTTGTTGGTAATTCCACCCATGTTGGTACCTCCCGTTGCGAAGAAAACCGTTTTTTTTGTTCGAACGTATCGAAATGGCAGGATTTTTTTGAGTAACTGTTGGTACCGTGTTGGTACCAACATGAGGGGTGTTGGTACATACCCCTGATAGTACCAACAAATATAACCAGATTTGCTCAAATTGCAACGGACCCCCCTGGACGCAAAAAGCCCGCAATCCTTGTCGAATTGCGGGCTTGCTGGACATCTTGAGATGGTGTTGGACAATGACATGGCGGAGAAGCAGTCCGCCATATTCACTTCCCGGAAATTCCCAAAACACCATTAACAACTGCTAATTAAACAAGTATTTATAATTATCAAGCTCCGTAATGTTCCCTTGATTTCCCATAGAATCACGTATATTATTATGGGCAGAAACATGGGCAGAGTTTTAACATACAATGGGACTTGAATCATGGGAAGGCGGACACTTTACAGGCTATCGGCAGCCAAGGTTAGCAACCTTACCGAGCGGGGCTATTACGCGGACGGCGGGGGACTCTATTTCCGCGTGAGTGAATTCAACACACGCCTTTGGGCATTCAGGTACACACGGGCAGGCAAGACCCGAGAAATGGGCCTAGGCGCTTATCCTGATGTAACGCTCAAGGAAGCGCGTGAACGGGCAGAAAAATCCCGCCTGCTCTTGCGTGATGACATAGACCCAATTGACCAACGCCAAGCTGCCCGTAGCGCGATGCTCGCCGCCCGTGAAACCGCCTTGACGTTTGAGCAGTGTGCAACCGCGTACATCGCCGCAAAGGAACACGAATGGAAGAATGCCAAGCATGGTGACCAGTGGCGCAACACCCTAGCAGCTTACGCCTTCCCTGTGATAGGCTCTCTTCTTGTCCATCATATAGACCAAACTCACATCCTGAAAATCCTTGAGCCGATTTGGACAACAAAGACCGAGACGGCATCACGACTACGCGGAAGGCTCGAAAACATCCTCGATTACGCAACTGTACGCGGCCATCGCAAGGGCGACAATCCCGCCCGCTGGCGCGGTCACCTTGATAAATTACTGGCAACACCAACGAAAGTCGCCAAAGTTTCACACCATGCCGCTCTGCCTTACACCGAAATCGGATCGTTTATGGCTGATCTACGCCAACAGGCGGGCATGGGTGCTCGTGCCCTTGAATTTGCCATTATCACGGCTGCGCGCTCCGGGGAAGTCCGTGGGGCCACCTGGGCCGAAGTCGATATTGATCAAGCTGTCTGGAACATCCCCGCCGACCGCATGAAGGCCGGCCGTGAACATCGCATCCCACTATCCAATGCGGCCCTGGAACTGCTCAAGCATCTTCCGCGCACAGAGGGGAGCAAACTGATATTCCCCAACACCAAGGGGACCGCGTTGTCAGACATGACGCTGACGGCTGTACTTCGACGCATGAACCGACCAATCACAGCACACGGTTTTCGATCTACCTTCCGCGATTGGGCAGGGGAAACGACAGGCTACCCCCGCGAAGTAATAGAGCACGCCCTTGCCCACCAGCTTAAAGACAAAGCTGAAGCTGCTTATGCACGCGGCACGCTGTTTGACAAGCGTCGGCGACTCATGGCCGATTGGGCGAAATACTGCGCCATTGTAGCGACTACTTCAAGCGTGACACCGATCAACCTAGTGCAAGGCATGCGGCGTGACAAACAAACAGCTTAAGAAAACTTTTCACCAAGGTAGGGGCGCATGCGACCGGATGACACCAACGGCTCCCCCCGCATCATTTTGCATACGCACTTAAGAGGGCTGATAATGAAACACGATTTTTACAATCTTGAGGAAGCAGCTAAAGAAATGAACTGCGAAGTTATCGATCTGTTAAAATTGGGCGCTGAAGGAAAAATTGAACTGCATGTCTGGTACCAGGGTATGGACTATTGGGACAATGCACTTTGTCCTTTATCAAGACCTGAAGAATTATTAATCCCTATTTCAAAAGATGATGTATTCCGACTGTACCATGAAAATGATCATTCCTTTTCACAGTCGGTAATTTGTAATATGGCCACACTCACATATAAAAATTTTCCAATGCATGTTCCGGGGCCTTTCACCTTGAATACCAGAACACTTTTTCTGCCCCACGAAACCCTCGAAACCATCAAGGCTCAATTCCTGAAAAACTTCGCCGAACCAGCGACATCAAGCCTTGAAGAAGATGAGAAAAGCAAGAAAACAAACCTCCATATCATCGGAGCATTACTTGAAATAATAATGGATAAACAGGTCTTTGAAACTGAAACCAAGTTGCGCCAATATATAGCCAAACAGTATATTGGTTTCATGGGATGTTCTGAAAGCACTCTTGCCAAAAGATTCAAACAAGCCAAAGACCTTCTTTCTGATTAACCCCACCATTGTCGTTATGGCAATTGCCATGCCTTTTATGGCAGTTGCTTTGAACCTCCCCATAGCCCAGGGTACCCTTCAGGAAAATAACTGGCAAACATGCCAGCAAAATCCTAACGAGGTTCCCATGAAAAAAGAAATTGATCTCTCCTCAATGGCGGCCCGGTGGCCCTCTTCACACGTCGCTCGTGAAAAGATAGGCGAATTCACAGGCGGCATCATCACACCAAAAACTCTGGCAAATCTTGATTCGATAGGGGATGGCCCACAAGGCAGGATCACGGTCGGTCGCAAAGTAGCCTACCCCGTGACAGCACTTATTACCTGGCTCGAATCACGTGCTATCCAGAGGGGGTGATGATGTCTAACTCGAAAAAAAACGAAAATGAGTCCGTCTTAATCCTTCGAGCCTTTCTCCTCGACACCCAAATAGAACATCCGGAATTGGTGGCTATCGCACATGGAAAAAACGAGAAACTACTGAGTGAACTGTTTGCCAACAGTCCGAGTCTTCGGCAAAAAATGCTCGAAGAACGGGCGGATGTGTATCGTCAACTAGGATGGGAGATAGAAGCATGATTCCCAATGGTCAAGAAACGAAAAAATTTTTATCCGTGATTGCTCCCGATGGCGCTATCACCTTCCAAACCTTCGATGACAAAAAGGACGGAGGGAACCCGAGACTTATCAAAATCCTGCATGGCGGCATTGAAGAAAACAACGAGACGCTCGCCAGGATCAATCAGGCCGGAGCCGGAATTTTCTTCATGGTGAACTGCGGGGACGGAAAAGGCAGACGAACCGATAATGTCACGTCTGTAAGGGGAATTTTTGTAGACCTTGACGAAAACGGCATCAATAAACTTGAAAAAATAAAGCAGATGAAATCCGGCACCCCGCGACTAGTAGTTGAAAGCAGCCCCGGAAGATTCCATGTTTACTGGTTGATTGATGGAGTATTGCCGCTGGATCACTTCACCCCTGTACAAAAGCATTTTGCAAATTTATTTGGTGGAGATCCTGCAATCTGTGACCTCCCCAGAGTGATGCGTTTGCCGGGATATTTTCACAACAAGGGGACTCCATTCAAAAGCAGAATTGTGCTCGATAATCCAAACGCACCACCGTTGCCGGTCAAAGTGTTAAAAAGGATCATGACTAACTCTCCGAAAACTCGACCATCATCCGCAACTACAGCCGGACACTCGCAAAATGCCGAGTTTGAAATTGAGAGTGCTCAAGGTCTTCCTACCTGGTTGCCAGAGGCGCTGAATTTTATTGATTCTCAACCATACGATAAATGGCTCAAAGTCGGCATGGCCTTGCACCATTCCACCAAAGGACACAATGAAGGTTTGCAACTTTATTTAAATTGGAGCGGCAGAGCAAAAAATTTTGACCCTCATTCATGCCGAAATAAATGGTCTTCATTTGGAAAAACTGAAGGGGAGCCGCTTACCCTCGGAACGATTTTTCATTTTGCTCAAGAGGCTGGTTGGCCAGGATTCCCAAAGGAAGAGAAGAAGCAAGATGACCTACCAGCCATCCAACACTTGGCATCCCTTTCAACTCTCGATTACGAACGTGAGCGCAAGGATGCCGCAAATAAGTTGGGAATCCGCACGGCCGTATTGGATAAAATGGTGAGAGATGTCAAAGAGCAGGAAGAGCTTCATACCGGCCTGGTATTCGATGATGTAGAGCCATGGGATGCATCGGTAAACGGGGGAACTTTGCTGACCGATATAGTGGATACAGTTCAACGGTTCATTGTCTGTAAATCAGAAACGGCGCAAGCGGTGGCGCTGTGGGTTGCAATGACATGGCTAATGGACGTCGTGCAGGTGGCCCCGCTTGCAATTATTACAGCCCCGGAAAAGCGTTGCGGAAAATCTCAGTTGTTATTCCTGCTTGGCAGATTGGTTTATCGTCCTTTGACCGCAAGCAATATCTCGACGGCCGCGTTGTTTCGTACCATTGATGCCTGGCGGCCAACAATGCTTGTTGATGAAGCGGATTCTTTCATGAAAGAGAATGAGGACATGCGCGGTTTGCTTAATAGTGGCCACACGAGAGATGGAGCGTATATTATTCGAGTTGTCGGAGATGACCATGACCCCAAACGATTCAACACTTGGGGCGCCAAGGCATTGGCAGGAATCGGCAAGCTCTCTGATACGCTGATGGATCGTGCTATCATCCTTGAATTGAGGCGCAAGTTGCCCCATGAAAAGGTAGATCGTCTACGGTATGCTGAACCTGATCTATTTCAGATATTTTCGCGGAAGTTGTGTCGTTTTTCCATGGATTTCAGAGAACAGGTGCGCCAAGCGCGGCCACAAATTCCCGAAACGCTCAATGACCGCGCACAAGATAATTGGGAGCCCTTGCTTGCCATTGCCGATGTTGCCGGTGGCCAGTGGCCCAAGTTGGCTAGGCAAACCGCTGTCAAATTGTCCAGCGAGTCTGACCCCGTTTTAACTATTGGGCTTGAGCTGCTTGCAGATATTCGTGAAATTTTTGAACTGAAAAAAGTGACCCGGATAAATTCATCTGATCTGATCATTTCTTTGTGCCAGGATGAAGAAAAGCCGTGGGCAACCTACAACAGAGGAAACCCTATCAAACCACGGCAGGTTTCCCGACGTCTGTCTGAATATGGAATAATGAGCAACACCATTCGAATCGGCCAATCCACAGCAAAAGGGTACAAACTCGAACAGTTCACCGAAACCTTCTCTCGCTACTTGGACTCTTCTCCCTGTCAATGCGTAACACCGTCACAACCCCCAATTTCCGGACCATCAGACGTTGCGGAATGTTCACTGTGACCGTAACACGATTATTATGAGGAACACCTAACCCCCCAGGGGTCAAGGCTTGTGACTTTGTTACGCATAAAAGGACATCCCCAATAGATATGACACACCACCAAGGAAAACTTGAGCGAATATGAGAAACATGGTCAACCTTATAGGATATTGCGAGCAGTTAAGACTGAAAAGGGAAGCCTCCCAAGCCCAACGGGCGGCACTCCCAAAACCGCCCACCCTCAACGAGCGCATAAGCGCTTGGTCCGACGCCCTCCCCTCTGAGGATAAAACCCGCCCCTGGCACATGTCAGAGTTCCGCTCTCTCTTTGGTGAGTCGCCACAAAAGTTGGCGGAGGCACTGTGGGGGCTCGGCTGGACACGAAAGAGAATGTGGCGGGATGACCGGCCAACGGCGAGATATTGGTTTCGGCCTACAGATTAAGGGATATCATTGCAAGCTGCAATCAATAGCTTGCGTAGATTGCATTGTGTTCGCTTATTCATGAATATAGCAACAATATAAATATGACAATTTTGGATGACCATGTTGGGTGGCCACTACAGTTAGTCTCATTTTTGCAAAACAATAACTGCATATATATTTACATTACCTCTTGTTTAAAGAGAAACAATTTTCACTCTAATTTAAATGAATCAAGGAATTTATAAGGGTTAGCAGAAATATCATACATGCTTGGAAAAAGCACTGAATTAGCATATTCTTTTCCATTTATCATATACACACGATAGATATAAGAGTATTTTATATTTGAAACAATTAACCCTAATGTATATTCAACACCAGTATATCTCATGAAGCTTACTTTACGAGAGAACAAAACAGATGCATCTGCACCGACTCTTTGCTTTAATTTAGTTATAGAATTTTTAACAGATGAATCTAATATGTAATTATCGAACATTTCGTTACTAACATTATTTTGTTTATAGTTTTCTCTTGTATCGCTCCAGTCGATACACATTGTCTCGTAAAGTATGTCATAATCCTTTATGTAAGAAAAATACTGAAATGCAACATTGGTAGTTTTGCTATATTCATTTGGAATGTAAAATAATTGTCTGGTAGGACTTTTCAGCAATATGCTACACCTGCACTCAGGTAGATATGTTTGTTTAAATCCATGATTGGCAGAAAATGATCTTTCATTAAAACAAAATATTAGAATCAAAAATAATAAAATTATATTTAATTTATTCATAATTTATTTTAATTAATTTGACAACAACTCCAAAGTTGACCAAATATATCAAAAATGCAATAAAATCAACACATGTAGCAATAAAAAAAGAGCTTATTTTTAGCATAATCTTTCAAGTCATCTTGTGTTGACAAAAAAAATCATCATACCATTTTCATATTTATTTAATTTTATACATCTTTTTGCATATATCGAATACATCTACGAATGAGTATTTTGCTTCATTTGCTTGAGATGCACAAACATTTACAAATAAGAATAATAAAATCACATTGAATATTATTAATATTTTCATTTTTAAGTAAAATTTATTTTCTACGAACCAATCCAAGCATCATCAACCCCGATCCAACAAGAAGTGCGGAAGATGGCAATGGAACAGGAGTAGCTGTTGGAATGTTGAAGACTAGCGATGACCCAAGAGATCGTGTTGCGGCGCTCATGTCCAGGGTTATGCTATGTTCATCGAAACGAAGGTTATTTAGAATTGACCCTGCGAAGCCGGTATTTGAGGCAATAGTAAATCCGGTAATGGTATCATCAAAACCACTGAATACAAAATCTCCATAACCGTGCCATCCTGTCAGGCTATCACCTGTGATGGTCAAAGTATTTTCGTCGAAATCAAACACAAGGCCACCGGAAATCCCCAGAAATTCCACCCCGTGTCCAATGACCGCCCATTTATTAAATGAACCAAGTGAGCCTATGTCATTTCCGGAAACAATGATTGTGTCCCCAAGCATCGAGGCATTTGAAACTGTCGAAGAAGCAAGCAACCCGGCCAGCACCAACCCGGCCAAATTTCTCATTTTCATTTGAATTCTCCTTACCTGAAGGTATTCACACCGATAGTGTCACAAGGAAAACATTTTCAACAAATTTTTTGTAAACTATTTTACAGTTTTTTGGGAATTTTTTTGTCTCGTTATACGACAGTATGGAATACCCTACGGGGCCTTGGCCGCCTAGCCCCCCACGCACTCACTCCAGAAATTTCAATCCCCCCTACCCGGTGCTCCAGCCGCAATAGTGGACCACTCTAGGCACTCAAAAAAATTGTTTTGAAAATCTCTCTGTGGATTCCGGAGGGATCAAAGAGAAAGACGTTGGGGATGGAAGGACAGCGGTGATTGTAGAACCGACTTACTTGGAAGAAGGTTTTCTTGGCGACGGCTGGGGAGGCCTGCTCTCGGGATCTGCAACAGGCTTTTTTAAAATGGGCAAAAACGTGGGCAGGAAATAAAAATCATACTAACTATCTGTTTTTTCATCAAACATGGCGGAGAAGCAGGGATTCGAACCCTGGGTGGGGTTACCCCCACAACGGTTTTCGAGACCGTCCCGTTCAACCGCTCCGGCACTTCTCCGCGTCGGGCTATTGATACCGTTTTCCGGGAGGAACGTCAACCCTTCCATGGAGCTGTTGACTTTGTTATATCCGCTGGTTAAGAATGGACCATCGTTTCATCTGCCAGGAGTGGTCATGTCGTTTGCTGCATTGCCTTCAAAAATTATTGGTCTGCTGTCGCTTTTCTGCCTCCTTCTTTGCCTGAGCGGGTGCGCCGGCATCTACGGCCTCAAGGAGGATCCGAAAATCTCCATCGCCGACGTCCGCGTGCGGGAAGTAAAGGCCATGGAGGGCATCTTTGTCATCAAGCTGCGCATCCTCAACCCCAATGACGTGGCCCTGGACCTGCGCGGCATCAACTGCGATCTGGAAATCAACAAACGCCATTTCGCCAGCGGTATCGGCGACAGCAATCAAAGCGTGCCGCCCTTTGGCACCGCCATCGTGCCGGTCGAGGTGTATGCCTCGGTACTGGACATGATCTCCTCGGTGGCCGACCTGATGCACAGCGCCGGCAAGATCCCCAGCAAGGACAAGCCCTTGCCCTACACCCTCAAGGGAACGGTGCGGGTCGGCATCCATGGTTTTGCCAAAGAAATCCCCTTCAACTCCTCGGGAGAACTCTCCCTCAAAGGTCTGAACCTGCGGTGATGGCATCGCCCGACATCTCGCACCTGCCACCTGTTTGCCGGCAAGCCCTTGGCACCGCAGGGTTCTGGCAGCCTTGCCTCGTTTTGTCTTGACAGCATCCGCCGGTGCAATAGAGTACGCCGCCCTTTACGCAACCCCATTGACGGAGGCACGATCCATGCTCAACGATGCACAGGGCCAACTGCTGATCCGTTTGGCGCGCCAAACCATCGCCGCCCAGCTGGGCATATCTGATCAACCCATCGCCGAGGACCAGCTCGACCAACCGGCACTGCGTGAGCAGCGCGGCGTCTTTGTCACCCTGCACAAACGTGGTGATCTGCGTGGCTGCATAGGCTCTTTGGTGGCTGCGGAGAGCATCGTCGACGGCATTCGCCGTAATGCCATCAACGCCGCCTTCCATGATTTCCGCTTCAATCCGGTGAGTGTGGAGGAGTTGCCGCAGTTGCATGTGGAGGTCTCGGTGCTCACCGAACCCGTGCCTTTGCCCTATGACGGGGCCGACGAGTTGTTGCAACTGCTCAGGCCCGGCCGCGACGGCGTTATCCTTGAAGGGCCAGGCCAGGCGCGGGCCACCTTTTTGCCCCAGGTCTGGCAGCAACTGCCCGGTGTGGAACAGTTTCTCGCCCAGCTCTGCCGTAAGGCGGGGTTAGCGGAGACGGCCTGGCGCAGCGGCAACCTCGCCATTTCAACCTATCAGGTGCAATCCTTTGCCGAACCCCGCTAGTCGGGATACTTTATGAAAGAACTCTTTCTCCCACCCGAGCTTTCCTGTGAAATCGGGGAAATATACCAGTCGATGGCCGGTGATTACGATACCGTGGCCCAGACCATCCACCTCACTTGCAGCGGCTGCCCGGACAACTGCTGCGATTCCTACTTCCTCCACTATACTTACAGCGAATGGGCCTATCTTTGGGAAGGCATCCGCCGGCTTGACGATGCCCATCTCGACCGCATTTTGCAACGCTCGCGCGACTATGTGGAAAAGAGCCGCAGCCTCATGGCCCAGGGCCAGCGGCCGCAGCTGATGTGCCCGCTCAACGATGACGGCCTCTGCTCCGTTTACAGCCACCGCTTGATGATCTGTCGCACCCACGGCGTACCGGCAACGCTGACCCGGCCGGATGGCCAGCACCTGCGCTTTCCTGGCTGCTTCCGCTGTCAGGAGATCGTCAATGACAGCTACGCGATCGAATCCGAGGCTCCGGCCATGGATCGCACCATCCTTTACCGGCGGCTAGCGCAGTTGGAAGGACGCTTTCTCGGTAGTAAACGCGGGCTCTTTCCCAAGGTCAAGCTGACCATCGCCGAGATGATCGTTGGCGGCCCACCCAAGGACATCAAAACCAACGGGGCCTGACCCCGATTTATACAGCACAGGATTATGGATACCATCGTACAACAGGCACTACAAACGGTCCTCGACGGCGGCCAGATCGAACGGGCCACGGCCAACGCCCTGCTCAGTGCCGACAAGGATGCGCTCTACCAGGCCGCCAACCAGATCCGCCGTCACTTTCACGGCAATCATTTCGATCTCTGTTCGATCATCAATGCCAAGAGCGGCAACTGTAGCGAAAATTGCCGCTTCTGTGCCCAATCTGCCCGCCACCACACCGGCGTCGATACCTACACGGTGATTGCTGAGGACGAGGCCATGGCCCAGGCCAGGGATAACGACCAGTACGGCGTGCATCGCATCTCCCTGGTGACCAGCGGCCGCAGCCTGGCCCCGGAGACGGTGGCTGAGCTGAGCCATCTCTTTGCCAAGATGGCCGAGGAGACCTCGATGCTCTTCTGTGCCTCGGCGGGATTGCTTAACGAACAAATCGCCAGCGACCTGTATCAGGCCGGGGTGCGCCGCTACCACTGCAACCTGGAGGCGAGCAAAAACTATTTCCCCAAGGTCTGCACCACCCACACCTGGGCGGAGAAGGTGGCCACCCTGCAACTGGCGCGCAACACCGGCATGAGCCTCTGTTCCGGCGGCATCATCGGCATGGGCGAGTCCATGGAGGACCGCCTGGACATGGCCTTTGAGCTGCGTGAGTTGGAAGTGCGCTCCATCCCCATCAATATTCTCACCGCCATCCCCGGCACACCGCTGGCCGAGTTGGCGCCGCTTTCCGTGGACGAGGTACTGACCACGGTGGCGCTGTACCGCTTCATCAATCCCCTGGCCGTCATCCGCATGGCGGGAGGCCGCCAACAGCTGGGGGCAGAACAGTACCGCTGCTTCAGCGCCGGAGCCAATGGCGCCATTGTCGGCAACTACCTCACCACCACCGGCTCGGGCATCCAGGGCGATCTGGAACAGCTCAGCGCCCTGGGTTTCACCTTTGTGCGGGAATAGCGCCATGCCGGCCGGCGACCTGCTGAGCTTTGACCGCGATCATCTCTGGCACCCCTACACCTCCACCACCAAGCCCTTGCCGGTCTATGCCGTGGCCTCGGCCGCCGGCGTCCGCATTCGGTTGCAGGATGGCCGTGAGCTGATCGACGGCATGTCGTCTTGGTGGTGCGCCATCCATGGCTACAGCCACCCGGTGATTGTGCAGGCCATCCGCGAGCAGGCCGAGCGCATGGCCCATATCATGTTCGGCGGCTTCACCCACGAGCCAGCGGTGGAACTGGGCCGGTTGCTGGTGCAATTGAGCCCGCAGCCGTTGGACAAGGTTTTCCTCTGCGACTCCGGCTCGGTCAGCGTTGAAGTGGCCTTGAAGATGGCCTTGCAGTACCAGCAGGCCGCTGGACGGCCGCAGAAACACCGCATCCTCACCGTGCGCGGCGGCTACCACGGCGACACCTTCCACGCCATGTCGGTCTGCGATCCGGTGACCGGCATGCACAGCCTCTTTGCCGCCTCCCTGCCCAGCCAGTTTTTTGCCCCCCGCCCCGGCTGTCGTTTTGATGAGGACTGGGATGCCACCGATCTCGCCGCGATGGAGGCATTGCTGGCGGAGAACCACGACCAGATCGCCGCCATCATCATCGAGCCCATTGTCCAGGGTGCGGGCGGGATGTGGTTCTATCATCCCGAGTACCTGCGTGGTCTGCGCCGTCTCTGCGACCAGTACCAGGTATTGCTGATCTTTGATGAGATCGCCACCGGCTTTGGTCGCACCGGCAAGCTCTTTGCTGCGGAACATGCCGGAATATCGCCGGATATCATGTGCATCGGCAAGGCCATCACCGGCGGAACCATGACCTTGGCCGCTACCCTGGCCACTACTGCGGTGGCCACCACCATCTCCGAGGCCGAGCCGGGGGTGTTCATGCACGGGCCGACCTTCATGGGCAATCCATTGGCCTGCCATGTGGCCTGCGCCTCAATCAACCTGCTCTTAAACACGCCCTGGCAGCAGCGGGTGGCCGATATCGCCAATCAATTGGAAAACGAACTGGCACCGGCGCGCGATCTGCCCACGGTAGCCGATGTGCGGGTGTTGGGGGCCATCGGGGTAATTGAAACCATCAAACCGGTAAATATGTCGGTGCTGCAACGCTTTTTCGTTGAAGAGGGGGTGTGGATCCGTCCCTTTGGCCGCCTGCTCTACCTGATGCCGCCCTTTGTCATCGAACCGGACGAACTCTCCCGCCTGACCAGTGCCCTGGTGCAGGCGGCGGCCATGGTGTGAATCTCCTGTTGAGGTGTTGGCAATGAAGCGCGAAATGATCAACAAAACCGTGCTGCTGGTGCTGGTGCTGCTCATCTCGGCCCTGTTTCTCGACATGATCCAGCAGTTTCTCATGCCGATGTTCATGGCCGGCATCTTCTCCGCCATCCTCAGCCCGGCCCATCGCTGGTTGACCGCCAAGATTGGCGGCCGCGAAAACCTGGCCTCGATCCTGGTACTGGTCGGCATCGTGGTGCTGGTGCTGGCGCCGCTGTCCATCCTCATCGGCATCGTGGTCGGCCAGGCGATCAGCGTCAGCCAGTCGGTGACGCCCTGGGTGCAATCGTTCATCAACGAGCCCACCGCCATCACCGCCTATATGGAAAAAATCCCCTACTACCAGGAGCTGCTGCCCTACCGCGCGGTAATCATCGAAAAGGCCGGCCTGGTGGTCGGCAACATCTCCACCTTCCTCATCAACAGCCTCTCCGAAGTCACCAAACTCACCGTCAACGCCGTATTCAGCAGCGTCATCATGTTGTATGTGATGTTCTACTTCCTCACCATGGGTGAAGTGCTGCTGATGAAAATTCTGTATTTTCTGCCGCTGCATGACCGCGATGAGCGGCGCCTGCTGCGGCGCTTCACCTCGGTAACCAAGGCCACTCTCAAGGGCACGCTGATCATCGGTGCCCTGCAAGGCGGCCTCTGCGGCCTGGCCTTTGCCCTGGCCGGTATTCAGGGGCCAGTATTCTGGGGCACGGTGATGGCGGTGATGTCGATCATCCCCGCCTTTGGCACCGCCATCGTCTGGGTGCCAGCGCTGGTGATCTTGGCGCTGAAAGGGGATTTTCTCGGTGTGGGCATGCTCGCTGTGCTCTGTGGGGCAGTGGCCGGCAACCTCGACAACGTGCTGCGGCCCCGTCTGGTGGGCAAGGATACAGAAATGCACGACCTCTTCGTGCTTTTTGGCACCTTGGGCGGCATCTCCTTGTTCGGCATTCTCGGCATCATCCTCGGCCCGATTGTGGCGGCGCTGTTCATCACCATCTGGGAGATCTACGGCAAGGCCTTCGAGGCCTATCTCCCCGATGTCGGGCCGCTCTTTTCCCACCCCAGCGATAATCCAGCGGCAACGGAATTTCTGCCGGAGGTGGATAACATCGCCGCGCCCACAGACGAGCAGCCGCAGGCGCCCTCTCGCCAGCAGGCGCAAGAAAGCGAAAGCGACGCCGGGAAAAGGGGTTGAACTTCGTTATTTTCTTCATTAAAAACATACTTATTGCCTAGCCGCGCCGGGGAACTCTTCTCACCCCTCCCGGGGCCGATCATGGCACCCCTTTGCTGCCCCTACCGACCACAGCCTGGAGGCTTACGATGAGTGAAGAGATTCGTGTGAAAAATACTGGCCTGCGCGGTGTCACCGTCGCCGATTCCGCCATCAGTTTCATTGACGGTGAAAAAGGTGTACTGATTTACCGGGGATACCGTATCGAGGATTTGGCCAATCGCTCCTCCTTCATGGAGACCGCCTTTTTACTGCTGTTCGGCACCCTGCCCAGCGTCGAGCAACTGGAGGGCTTCACGCGCCAGGTCAAGGGAATGCGTGCCATCCCCGGCTTCATCATCGACAGCATGAAACACTGGCCCACGGATGCCCGGCCCATGGACGTACTACAGGCCTGTGTGCCCATGCTCTCCATGGCGGAAAAGCACAGCGACACCATGGACCGCGACCTCTGCCTGCAACGCTCCATCGGTTTGCTGGCGCAGATGCCGACCCTGGTGGCAGCCTGGCACCGTATCCGCACCAATCAGCCGGTTTTGGAGCCGGACGCCGAGCTCGATCATGCCGGCAATTTCCTGTGGATGCTCCAGGGCAAGAAGCCCGATGCCGAAACCGCCCACGACCTGGATGTTTGCCTGATCCTCCATGCCGACCACACCTTCAACGCCTCCACCTTTGCCGCCCGCGAGGTGGTCTCCACCCGCGCCAGTCTCTATGCCGGGGTCTCGGCCGGCCTGGGGGCGCTGTCCGGCAGCCTGCACGGTGGCGCCAACGCCAAGGTAATGGAGATGCTGCTCAAGCTGGAAAACGAGCCGGATATCGAGGGATGGGTGAAAGGGCAGTTGAGCGAGGGTGATCGCATCATGGGCATGGGGCATGCCATCTACAAAACCGGCGATCCCCGGGCAGTGTACTTAAAGAAGATGGGGCAGCGGCTGGGTGAGCAGACCGGCGGCAAATGGGCCTCGATCTCCCAGCGCATCGAGGAAACCGCCCTGGCCATCTTTGCCGAGCGCGGCAAGACCACCATCTTGCCCAATGTCGATTTCAACTCCGCCCCGGTCTACTACCTCATGGGCATTCCCACCGACCTGATGACCCCGGTCTTTGCCATCTCACGGGTGGCCGGTTGGTGCGCCCACATCATCGAGGAGCAGTTCGCCGATGCCCAGGGCAAACCGGCCCTCTATCGGCCCCAGGCCCAGTATGTGGGGGAATATTGCGGGTTGATGGGCTGCGAATACTCGCCGCCGGACAAGCGGAAGTAAGCAAAGAACTCACTTTTGAGGCCCGTCAGAAGGGAGAAGATTTCCTTGCCGCACGGCACAAGGAGATCTCTCCCTTTGGTCGAGATGACAGGGGCGGCGCGATGCTTGGGCGAAGGATCATTGCATCGATGCAGTTGCGAACGCACGGCTCACCGGACCCGCGCTGTTTGCGGGGTCCGAGTGAAGCCGTTGGTTAGCAAAATTTTTAATTTGTAATATGTACTATTATTGAGACAAGTACAACCAGACCCATTACGGACTCTATTGTTCCATCTTTTTTGTTTTTTAGAATTTTTTCATATTGACCTAATGAAATCGCTAAGAGGAAAAATCTTCCTATATAGAAGCAGACAAATTCAAATATGATTTGAAGAAACAACCAAAGAATAAATCTTCCAATTGCTCCTATAGCTGCACCAGCAATTTCATCTAAAGGCATTATATTTTTTTATGCTAACAAGTTGAATGAGCATCGTTTCCGCGCTCAACCGTGGGCACGCCATATGGACCGCTCCGCGTCCCCACTTACCCTTTGAAAAACAGTCCTTTTCCCGCCAATACTACCTGGGGGGCGACGCAACGCTACCAGGCCGCCACACTCAGATCCACCCGCTTCTCGGCAATCAAGCGCAGGCAGGCGTCAACGCTTTCGGCATGGTAGAGCACACCCCGGCCGGAACGAATCTCATCCAGGGCGGTCTCCAAGCCCAGTGAAGGACGATAGGGCCGGTGCGAGCTCATGGCCTCGACCACATCGGCCACGGTGAGGATTTTGGCCTCCAGCAGGATCTCCTTGGCCATGATGCCACGCGGGTAGCCGGAGCCGTCGAGGTGCTCGTGGTGCTGGTAGACGATATCGGCCACCGGCCAGGGAAAGGGGATATCCTTAAGGATCTCGTAGCCCACCTCGGTGTGGCATTTGATGATGGCCCGCTCCTGGGCCGAGAGCCGGGCCGGTTTGGCCAGATACTCCGAGGGCAGGGAGATTTTGCCGATATCGTGTAGCAGGGCGGCAAAATGCAAACCCTCGATCTGTTTTGCCGGCAAGCCCAGCTCCTGGGCAATGGCGCAGGCCAGTTTATCCACCCGCATCTGGTGACCGGCAGTGTAGGGATCGCGCTTCTCTGCCGCCAAGGCCAGCGACTTAACCGTCTCCTCCAGGCTGGTATGCAACTCATCGCGGCTCTTCTTCAGGGCCTCGATGGCATTCTTACGCTCGGAAATATCGCGGGCAATGCCGCGATACCCCAGAAACTCCTCGTTGTCGCCGAACACCGGCACCCCGTTTTTCTCGATCACCACCACCCGGCCATCGCGGGTCTGGCAGACGGTTTCAAAGCCGTTGAAGGGTTTGCGGCCTTCGATCATCTTCTTAAACAGCCGGCTGGTGCGCTCCAACTCCTGCACCGCCACCAGATCCTCCAGGTGCTTACCGATGATCTCCTCGGCGGCAAAGCCAAGCAATTCCTTCACCTTCGGACTGCAATAGGTGTAGACCCCCTGGGGATCGATCTCCCAGATCCAGTCACTGGTGGTTTCCACCAGCGAACGGAAGCGGGCGTTGCTCTCCTCCAGGGCGGTCAGCAGCCGTTCCCGCTCCTCCCAGATGATGCGCCGCACCCGGTCGGCCAACACCGTGTGGCGGATAATATAAAAGGCGAGAAAGGCATTGATGAGCAGGATGATCGAGGCAATGGCGTTGAGTTGCTTGGCAATCTGCCCAATCTCGACGTTGACGTCCTCCAGGTACAAGCCAGTACCGATCACCCAACCCCAGGGGGCAAAGCCTTTGACGTAGGAGAGCTTGGGGACAATATTTTTCGGTTCATCCTGCCATTGAAAGAGATACTCCACATAGCCCGCGCCCTGGCTTTGGACGACGCGCACGAACTCCTCCAGTAAATTCTTGCCGGTGGGGTAGCGGAAATCGGGCACGGCCTCACCGCGCAGGTCGGGCCGATAGGGATGGACCACGATCAGGGCCCGCATATCGTTGACCCAGAAGTAATCCTTGCTGGAGGGGCCGTAGCGCAGGGCGGCGATAATGCGCAGCGCCTCCCTTTGGGCATGCTCCTGGCTGATCTCGCCGGCACGGGCCATCTGCTCGTAGGTGGCGACCATATCGTAGACGATCTCCACCATTTCGCGGAGCATGTCCCGTTTCTTGGCGAGCAGGTTCTCCTTGAAGGAGGGCAGGATGATGACGAAGGTGGCGGTGACAAATAACAAAATGGTGAGCAGGGCCGGCAGGGCAATCCTGAAAGAGATGGCGTGGGCAAATTTCCGTTTTTTGTCCTGTGCCATGGTGGCTCCGCGCTGCTTGAGGGGGATGCCCGGTGAAGGAGAGGCAACCGCTGAGCACAACAAAAGCAATCCTCCTCGATTGTTTCGCGGGCTCATACGGCAACCGAGCCTCTGCGGCTCTGTCCTTCACCATACCGATTCAGGCCCGGATCAGCAAGGAATCTTCCGCTTTTTCCTGTCGTTACCGGCTGGACGTATCTGCGGCTTCGCGCCGGTGCACCGCACATTTCGCCTTGACTTTCACCATCGAATCATGTTCCTTTATCCGCAGGTTTCAGGTTCCTCAGTACGAGGATCAAAAGGGAACTCCGTGTGAATCGGAGACGGGCCCGCCGCTGTAACCGGGGACAAAGGCCGCAGATGTGTCACTGACCGTAGGGTTGGGAAGACGTGGCCAGAGGACGAACCGGGAGTCAGAATACCTGCCTGAAACATGACCGCCATTCCCCGCGGATTTGGGAACGGTATCGATACGTGGATAGACCAGGGCATCCCCGGATCATTTGATAAAATGATTCGGGGATTTTTTTTTATATCTGCACGCGGCCCCCTCCGAATCGCAGCGGTGGAAACCCGGTGTCCTCTTGCCCGGCCGGAGTTTCCCAGGGAGAACGGCTCCTGCTTTTGCGGCACACCATCGGCAGCACACCGCCGAGAGGGATCACGTCTTGCCATGTCCGGGTTAGCCGGTGGCGGTTACGTTTGCCGACGTCACTGTCGCCCTCGCCCCTCCTTTTGATCCCCTGTGCCGGCGCGCCACGTTTCGGAGCCGTTCAACCACGCCCCTTTGGCCAGTTTTGCTGGCCGCCTCGCTTGCCGGTAATGCACCCGTGATCACCCGAAATCGACAATACCGCCTTGAATTTCGTCAAGGTTACCGCAATAATAGAGCTACTGTGGTCGTTGGTGGTCGGATCTTCAAAAACCTTGTGCCGCGCAGTCTCGCATCTTCCTTATTCTCGGCACAGTTTTGTTGATTTCGACCTGTTCCAAGGCCATCACCATTCCCTTGTGACTCACCTTTCCCATCCTCGTCAAGGAGGCGCATGATGCCCGAGCCCAACTCCACTTCGCTCCAAACCCACCTGCAAGCGGTCAAAAAAGGCGAACGTGTCTTTGAAAACGCCTTCCAAAGCGTCAGCCGCATGATTCTGGAAAAAGAGATCAACAAGGTGACGGTCAACGGCAAAACCACCTTCGATTTCACCATCTTCCGCGAAGGCAAGAAGCACATCATCGGCATGTACGATGAGATCAACTCCTTTGTCTCCTTTGTCAAGGATGCCTCCCAGGGTGGCTCCTCCAAGGAGATGGCCTTTGTGCTGGTCGGCGAACCGGGCAACGGCAAGACCTTTTTGGTGGAGTACCTTTGCGCCCTCTACCGCGACTTCCTGGCCCGACCCAAAAACCGCAAATATTCCTTCCGCTTCACCGGCCTGGATCATATCGGCAGCTACGGTGCCATCAAGATGATCGAGTCCCAGACCTATGAAGACCCCATGGTGCTGGCGCTCAACCTCTTTGATACCAAAGATGAGTCGATGCAGTACCTGGCCAAGAAGTACAAGGCCAGCGACGCCATGCTGGAGCAATGGATGGAGAACTACCGACCGCTGGGTGCCTGTTCGGCCTATATCTGGAACGATATCCGCAACCTCTGCGGCGGCAATGTCGAGGAGATGCTTAAGCATATCGAGATTCTGCCAGTGCCGCTGGTGGAGAGTCTGGGCACGGTCACCGGCAAGTATCCGGCCAAGGACAAGATCACTTCATCGGCGGTGGATCTGCTCGGTGAGGAGTCGATCCAGCGGTTGTTGCACATCAGCGACACCAACAACCCCTACCGCTTCGACCTGCGGCGCGGGGCGCTAGCGCGGGTGGCCGGCGGCGGCATCCATTTCAGCGACGAGATCTACAAGAATAAAAAAGACCTGGTGCAGGTCTATCTAGGCATCATCCAGAACCGCACCATCGAGATCGACGGTTACCGCTGGCCGATCGACACCCTCATCATTGCCACCAGCAACAACTCCGAGTTTAACCGCTTCCTGGCGGAGAAGGAGGAGGCACCGATCATCGACCGCTGCCGTATCTGTTATGTCTCCCACAACACCAATTATCGGCAGCAGCATGACCTGACCGCCTATGCCATCGGCAACGAGTCCAAGACCACGCTCACCGGCAACACCATGCACCAGGACCCCAACCTCAACTACGCCGCCTCGGTGGCGGTGGTGCTCACCCGTCTGCCGCGCTCGGAGAAGCTGACGCCGATCGAGACCATGAAGCTGGCCGCCGGCGAGGTGGCGGGTGAAAAGAGCCTGAAGACGCTCTCCGAGGTGATCGATACCCTCAATCAGGAGCACGACATTACCAAGCGTTTTGGGCAGAAGGGCCTTGGCCAGCGCAACCTGGGGCGCACCATGCAGTTGATGCTGGAGAGTTCGGAGACCAACGAGGGCAGGTGCATGTTCGCCTATGATGTGTTCACCGCCCTGGAACGGGTGACGCTGGATTACGTCTCCGAGGCTGCCGACCGGGCCAAGTTCCTCGATGATCTCAAGATCGCCAAGGGACTGTACCGCGAACGCATCATGACCGAGATGTTCAATGCCTACATGGACGAACCTCTGGCCATCCGCAAGGATGTGCTCAACTACGTCAACATGATCATCGGCATCGATGCCGAGAACCTCGGCGTGGACCGGATGTGGAAGTACAAGAATCCGCAGACCGGCGAGCTGGTGGCCCTGAAGATCGACGAGCGTTACATCGACTCGGTGGAGGCTGGCCTGGGACTGAAGGTGCGCGAGCAGAAGGATTCCTTCCGTACCTCGATCCGCAAGATCTACGGCCAGAAGATCTCCATCAATCCGGACTACGATTTCATGGATAACCTGGAGTTGGTCAAGGCGGTCACCGATGTGCGGCTCAAATCCGACATCGCCGGCGCCGGCAGCCTCATCGGCGCCCTGGCTAACCGCACCAACGAGGAAAACCAGAAACTCTATGATCGCATGATCGACACCATGCTCCACAAGCTCGGTTACTGCCTCACCTGTGCCCAAAAGACCATCGAGTATTTCTGTACGCAGGTGGATGAGAATTAAGCATAAAGAGCACTTCCCGAGCGTGGAGGAATGATGAAGACACTGCGGCAACGCTACCAACAGCTGGTAGCCCAAGGGCTTTCCGAGACGCAGCGGCGGGTCATCGAGCATGAGCTGGCGCTCTGCGAGCGCAGCGGCGACCCGACCCAGGCCCACCAGCGCGGCCCGGCACCGGAGCCCCGCTCGCTGTACAGCTATGCCGACCCGGAGATGCTGCATCAGGCCAATCCCTCGCCACTGATGTCGCTGGTGGCGGCCCAGTCCCTTGACCACCTCTTGCAGCGGGACTTGCAGCGGGAAAAGGACGGCTTTCCCCGTAAGATCCGCATTGGCAAGCTGGTCAAACCCGGCCGCGACGGCGACGACAAGGTGGTGGTGATTCCCACCACGGTGGAGGAAAAGCTGATCCACGACCGCATCCCCGAAGACGATGAAGAGGGCGAAAGTGGCGAAGGCCAGGATCCGGGTGAAGGTGGCAGTGGCGAGGGCGAAGAGGGCGAGGTCATCGGCGAGCAGCCGGTGCGCGAGCAGCAGGGCGGCGGCAGCGGGGCCGGCAAGGGCCAGGGTGGCGCCCACGAACTGGAATCCACGGTCTATGACCTGGGCCGCGTGCTCACCGAACAGTTTGCCCTGCCCAACCTGCGCGATAAGGGCAAGAAACGCTCACTCACCCGCTACGCCTACGATCTCACCGATAAAAATCGCGGCTTTGGCCAGATCCTCGACAAGAAGGCGACCCTGCGCCAGGTGCTGCAAACCAACATTGCCCTGGGCCGGGTGCAGGCGGGCAAGATACCCGATGCCGGCAGCCTGATGGTTTCCCCCAAGGATCGGGTCTACCGTATCCTTTCCAAGGAGCTTGATTACGAGGCCCAGGCCGTGGTGTTCTTTGTGCGCGACTACTCCGGCTCCATGGGCGGCAAGCCCACCGAACTGGTGGTCAACCAGCATGTGCTCATCTATGCCTGGCTTAGCTATCAGTACCAGAATCAGGTGGAGACCCGTTTTATCCTCCACGACACCGAGGCGCGCGAGGTGGAAAACTTCCAGGCCTATTACCAGATGCAGGTTGCCGGCGGCACCCAGGTCAGTTCGGCCTATCGGCTGGTCAACCAGATCGTGGCCGAGGAGGAACTGGCCCGCGACTACTCCATCTACGTCTTCCACGGCACCGATGGCGATGACTGGGACACCTACGGCGAAGAATCGCTGCCCGAGCTGGAAAAGATGCTCGGCTATGCCAGCCGGGTGGGCATCACCATCGCCGAAAATGGCCTGGACGGCAGCCGCCGCACCGAGGTAGAAAAATACCTCTCTAAATCCGGCCTGCTGGAGTCCAAGAAGGATCTGCTGCGCCTGGATGTGATGTCCAAGGAGAGCAACGAGGCGCGGATCATCGAAGGCATCAAACTTCTCATCTCCTGACAAGGCCGACTATGGAACTGATCAGCCAGCATGCCAAGCGGATCATGGAGGGGTGCAAGGAGCGCGCCCGCCAGGCCGGTCTGCATTTCGAGGACGAGACCCTGGAGTATGTGGTCACCAACCGCGACATGCTCGAACTCGGCCCCAAGATCATGATCCCCACCCTGTATGATTACTGGGTGCAGGAGGTGGAGGTGCTGCGCGAGCAGGGGCGCTACGAACTCTACCCCAACAACCCCTACGAGACGGTGATCAACACCCGGCCACCCATCTCCTACTACAACGACAACAACCCCGACTGGCTCAACGTGATGATTTTCTACCACGTTATCGGCCACATCGATTTCTTCCAGAACAACCTCTTCTTCCGTCACACCTGGGACTATGACTTCACCGGCCGCGCCCTCGCCGATAAGCGCCTCATCGCCAAGCTGCGCTCGGAAAAGGGCCGCTGGGTCGATTATGTCATCGAATTTGCCCGCACCATTGATAACCTGGTGGGCTATTTCGACATCCTTGCCGAAAGCGGCAAGGCGGCCAGCCAGGGCAAATCCTCGCTGCTTGATTACTACTTCGATGTCTTTCTCCAGCGCGGGGCGCGGGCGGCGGTGAGCAGCTATGCCCGCGAGATCGAGCGCTACAACAAGCTGCTGCGCGACCACCCCGAAGATGGCGAACTGCGCTTTCTCAAGAGCATCACCGAAAAGTACACCGAGCTGGAATCGCTCCACGCCCGCAGCCTGCAAGAAACGAGGAGTGTTGGCCGTACCGATTTGCTCCAGTTTCTCATGGAATACTCCCCCTTCCTCAAGCAGGAAAAAAACCGTTGGATGCTGATGGTGTTGGAGGTGATCCGCTCGACCTCGCTCTACTTCCAGCCGCAGATCCGCACCAAGATCGTCAACGAGGGCTGGGCCTCCTACTGGCACGACACCCTCTTTCTCCAGGATGACCGCATCAAGGGCCATGAAGTCGATTACGCCATCGTCAACGCCAAAGTCACCTCCATGCCCCGGGTGGGACTCAACCCCTATGCCCTGGGGATGCGCTTGTTGCAGTACCTGGAGGAGAAGGCGGACAAGGGCCGCACCGGACTGGAATACTTCCAGACCAACGACCGCGTTCAGCGGCGCGACTTTGACCGCGCCACCGGCCAGGGACGGGACTACATCTTCCACATCCGCGAGAACTACTGCGACTCGATGTTCATCAACTCATTCATCGACCAGGATTTCGTTGACCAGCACCGCTTGTTCGTGGTCGGCAAGCGGCTCAACAAGGAGCGTATGGCCTGGCAGTATTACGTCAAGAGCCGCAAGGCCATTGACTACAAGGCCATGGTGGCGGACAGCCTCTACCATCCGCCGCGCATCGAGGTAACAGTGGCGGAGAACAACGCCCTGGTGCTCAACCATGTCTTCGAGGGCAAGCCGCTGCTGCGCGACTTCATCCAGGGGGTGCTTTTGGGTGTGGAGTATCTCTGGGGGGAAGAGGTGCATCTCTACACCAGCGTGCCGATTCCGATGAAGGCCGGCCAGGGCAGCGACGGCCAGCCCAAGGAAGAGACTCCCAAGCGAACCATCAGTTGGAAGCGGTTCCGCTATACCATGAAAGAACGAACTCTGTCGCGGACGCTGGTGGAATGATGCTCCAGCGACGCTGTACATCAGGAAGGTGACCATGTCCGAATTAACCCAGGCCTTGCAGATCCTGCAGCAGTTCAAGGACGACCGTTTCCTCCAAGCGGAGTTGTCGTTCACCGATTTTCTGGCCGAGGTGATCAAGCGGCCCGAGCGCAACCTGCGCAACGTCATCCAAGTCTACGCGGACATGATTCACCATTTCATCCGCGACGGCCAGGATGAGTATCGCAACGATCCGGAATCGATTAATTATCTCAACTACGACTGTAGCCAGCTCTTCGTCGAGGGCTCCGATCGCCCCTTCTTTGCCGACCGCCTCTTTGCCAACCGCTTGATCCGCCATGTGGCCTCGCTGTTGGTGGGCGACCAGCAGAACAAGATCTACATCTTCGACGGCCCGCATGGCAGCGGAAAATCGACCTTTCTCAACAATCTGCTGCGCAAGTTCGAGGATTATGCCAATACCCCACAAGGCTCGCGCTATGAGATTGTTTGGCGACTCAAAGCCCCGGACCTGGTGGGCGGGGTACACAGCATGGCCGGCCTCGCCGGCAAGATCACGCAGTTACTCAGCGAAGAGGCCAACAGCGAAGTGGAAGGCTGCCTCTGCAGCCGCGAGGAGAACGGCCATTGGCTCACCCTGCCCTGCCCCAGCCATGACCATCCCCTGTTGCTGATTCCCAAGGAGATCCGCCACCAATTCCTCGATGAACTGCTCGACAATGCGGTCTTCAAGGATCAGTTATTCAATGAGAAAAAGTACGAGTGGGTCTTCCGCGACGAGCCCTGCACCATCTGCGCGGCGCTCTACCAGGAACTGCTCAAGAAGGAGGGCGATCCGCTCAAGGTGCTGGAATCGGTCTATGCACGCCCCTACATGTTCAACCGCCGCATGGGCGCGGGCATCTCGGTGCTCAACCCCGGCGACCGCCGCTCGCAGCGCAATGTGCGCACCGACGAGACCGTCCAACGCACCCTCAATGCGCTGTTTGCCCCCTCGGGCAAGGTACCCTATCTCTACTCCGGCTATGCCAAGGTCAACAACGGCATCTATGCGCTGATGGATGTCAAATCGCACAATACCGAGCGGTTGATGGATCTGCACAACATCATCAGCGACGGCGTGCACAAGGTCGATCACATCGAGGAGCGGGTCAACTCGCTGTTCTTTGCCCTGATGAATCCGGAGGATAAGAAGGTGTTGACCGATCTCGCCGCCTTCTCCGACCGCATCGAGTACATCAATATCCCCTATGTCTTAGATATTAAAACAGAAATTGAGATTTACCGCGAAGTGTTCGGCCAACACATCGACGAATCCTTCCTGCCCCGGGTGCTGCACAATTTTGCCCGGACCATCGTCGCGACCCGCCTGCGCACCCGATCGGATGCCATGCTCGAATGGATTCAGAATCCGGAAAAGTATGAGTTGTACTGCGACAAGAACCTGCAACTATTGAAGATGGAGATCTACACCGGCCACATTCCCCCGTGGCTGGAAGAGGAAGATGTGGAACGGTTCAATTCCAAGCGACGGCTGAAAATCATCGCCGAGTCGGAGCAGGATGGCTGGCAGGGGTTGTCGGGGCGCGACTCGATCCGCATGTTCAACGAATTTTATTCGATGTATGCCCGCGACGATAAACTGATCGACATGTCGATGCTCGGCATCTTCTTCCGCAAATACTGCAAGAAGGACAAGTCGATCCTGCCCATGGGCTTTCTCGACTCGCTGTTGCGCATGTACAACTACTCGGTGTTGCAGGCGGTGAAAGAGTCGCTCTACTACTACAACGAGGAGCAGATCACCCGCGACATTCAGAATTACATGTTTGCGGTCAACTTTGAGCCGGGTACCACCGAGGTCTGCCGCTTCACCGGGGAACGGCTGGAGATCAGCGAGGCTTTCTTCCAGCGCATCGAATCGCGGCTGATGGTGTCGTCTTACGATGCCACCACCTTCCGCGCTTCGGTACAACGGGCCTATACCAGCTCCACCCTCACCCAGGAGATCCTGCGCGACAACCTGCCGATTAACCAGACCACCCTCTACCAGCAACTGCACGAGCGCTACATCCACAACCTCAAGGAGAAGGTGCTCGAGCCCTTCCTCGACAACGAGAATTTCCGCCGCGCCGTCAAGGAATTCGATCTGGAATCCTTCAAGACCTACGACCAGAAGATCCAGAGCGATGTCCGTTTCATGATGAAAAATTTGCAGAAGAAATTCGGCTATTCCCGCCAGGGGGCCAAGGAGATCTGCATCTACGTCATCGACAACAACCTGGCCCGCGTCTTCTCCGAACAGATCAACAAGACCCTGTTCACGCCCTAAACACGGCACTGCCCGCGTTGCGGGTTGTAATCATGCCGAGGCCCCGTCCCCGCCCGGTCAGGTTTCGATCTGCGACAGATCCAGCCGTAGTTCGCGCACCTTGCGGTAGAGGGTGGTGCGGTCGATGCCTAGCAGGCGGGCGGCCTTGGCCTTGTTGCCACCGGCGCGACGCAGGGCCTGGAGGATGCGCTCACCAGGGGTAAGATCCTGCTCGTCGCGGGGTGTGGCCACGCTTGCCACCTCCTGCCCGGCCACTGCCGCAACCGCTTCTCCCACCGGCTGCGGCCGGTAGTCCCTGATCTCCTCCGGCAACTGTTCCGCCGCCAGGGTACTTCCCTGGCAGAGGACGCAGGCGCGTTCGATCACATGCTCCAGCTCACGCACATTGCCCGGCCAGGGATAGGCGCGCAGGAACTGTCGTGCCTGCTCGGAGATGCCGCCGATGCGCTTGCCCACCTTGGGGGCGATCTTGGCGATGAAGTGGTCAGCCAGCAGCAGCACATCGTCACCGCGATCGCGCAGCGGCGGCAGAATGACATCGATCACCCGCAGGCGAAAGTAGAGATCCTCGCGGAAGCCGCCGCTACGAACCTTTTCCTTGAGATCGACATTGGTGGCGGCGATCACCCGCACATCGACGCGCAGGGGCGTATCCTGGCCCACCGGGTAGAAGGTTGATTCCTGGAGAAAGCGCAGCAGCCGCAGTTGCATCATCGGCGAAATATCGCCGATTTCATCGAGAAAAAGCGTGCCGCCGTCGGCTTGAAGGATGCGTCCCATGCGGTCGCGATCCGCGCCGGTGAACGAGCCCTTGCGATGGCCGAACAACTCACTCTCCAACAGCGATTCGGGGATGGCGGTGCAGTCCACCTTCACCAGCGCCCGGTTCCTGCGATGACTCTCCTGGTGCAGGGCCTCGGCGGCCAGCTCTTTGCCGGTGCCGGATTCGCCGGTAATGAGCACGGAGAGATCCACCCGACCGACATTCTCAATGAGGGTATAGGTCGCCTGCATGGCATCGCTGGCGCCGAGGAAGCGATGAAAACGCTGCCGTCGCCCCACGTTGGCGCTCTCCGGTGCGGTGAGATCACGAATGACGATCACCGCGCCCTCAGCCCCGCCGACACCATCCTTCAACGGCGCCACCGAGGCGCTGAGCACCTTCTTGCGCTGCTCGCTCTGGCACTCAAAGAGCTGCGCACCGCCCTCTTGGCCACTCTTCAGCACCCGCAGCAGCTCCTTTTTCAGCACCGCGCAGTCCTCCTGGCCGCAAAAGGGGATGAGCGAGCCCTGCTCAATGAGGCCTGGCTGCAACTCGCCCAGCAAGAGCCGCGCCGCCGGATTCATCTCCTTAATCGCCAGTTGCTGATCCACGGTGATAATGGCATCGGTGACGCTGCGAAACACCGTCTCCAAAAAGGCCCGGGTGCGCTCGCGTTCCTGCTCGGCCCGCTGCTTTCCCTGTTCCAGTTGGTACTGGCGCAGGGCGATGCGCGCCGTTTTCAGCAGGGCCTCCTTGTCCACCGGTTTAGGGATGTAGTCAAAGGCGCCTAATCGCACCGCCTCGGCCGCAGTCTCCACCGTGGGATAACCGGTGATCATCACCACCGGGCAGGAGAGTCCCATCTCCCGCACCTTTTTCAGGATGTCGATACCGGTGTTACCGCCAAGCACGATATCGCTGATGATCAGATCATAGTCACCCTCCGCCAGGGCATGCAGGGCCTCCTCAAAGGTGGCAGCGGTGCGTACCGGTCCATAGCCCTGATTGTGCAAAAAGAACTGAAAGGTATTGCGCAGGCTTTCCTCATCATCAATAACCAGGATGGCGCTGCCCGATTGCTCGCTGTTCATGCCAGACCTCCTTCGCTCAGGTGTTGGCTCAGGGGTTTGCGATAGGTGGCCAGGTCGCGGAAGACCACCACCGCTCCGGTGAGTCGCCGGTTCTCCAGGATGGGGGTGCTGATGTATTCCACCGGAAAGCTGCTGCCGTCGCGCTTCCAAAAGACCTCGTCATCACCGAAATGGACCTTGCCGTCGCGATAGGCCTGATGGATGGGGCACTCGTCCACCGGATAGGCCGAGCCATCGGCGTGGGTATGATGGATGATGGCATGATGGGCCTGGCCGACCAGGTCGTCGGCCTCCCAGCCAAGCATCCGCGCCGCAGCCTTGTTGACAAAGGTGACATTGCCCTCCGTATCAAGGCCAAAGATGCCCTCGCCGGCGGATTCAAGGATCAGCTCCATCTGGCGCTTGATCTGGCGTGTCTCGTTCTCCGCCTGGATGCGCTCGGCAATCTCGCGGTTGAGCGAGGCGTTGGCGACGCTGATCTCAAAGGTGCGCCGCTCCACCCGTTGCTCAAAATCCTCCCTGGTCTGGGTGAGTTCCTGGGTGGCCTCGGTCAGTTGCTCCTCAAGCTGTACGCGGCTGGCCATCAATTCGCGCATGCGGCTGGTGCTCAACCAGGCAACGATGGCAAACAGTGCCGCCAGCACCACCAACGACAGCAGGGCAAAGGGCCACTGTGCCAATTCCTCCGGGCCAATCAGCATCTGCCGGTCCATCAGTAGCAGTAAAATGGCGCTCACCAAAAACAGCACCGCTAACTGGCCAATGAATTTGCTTTGTTCAGGCATGAACGACACTCCCCTCTGCCGCTGGCAGATCAATTTGCACTGTGGTCCACTTGCCCCACTCACTTTTGATCCGCAGATAGCCCTTGTTGTCGCGGATGAGATTATGGCTGATGCTCAACCCCAGACCTGTCCCCTCCCCCTTGGATTTGGTGGAGAAGAAGGGATCCATCAACCGATCCATGAGATCATGCTCGATGCCGGTGCCGAAATCGGTGATAGCGATGCGCACAAAGGGCACCTCTTCATGATCAACAGGCTCGGCGTGGATAGCAATGCGCTTATCCAGATGCATGGTGGGGTAGCGCTCGTTGAGGGCGTAACGGGCATTACTGAAGACGTTGAGCAGCACCTGCTGCACCTGCTGCGGATTGCAATAGGCCGGCGGGAGATTGACCGCATAGTCGGCGGCGATGGCGATACCATCGATATGAGACTGGTGCTGGATCAGCTCGATGCACCGATGGATGAGCACCGGCAAATCCACCGGCTCCGGTGATTCTTCGCGCTTACGCGAAAAATCGAGCAAGTTTTTGGTGATGCCGGCAATACGCCGCCCTTCCTTGATGATATTGTGCAGAAAATGGTTCGGATCCTTGATCTGATTGGCATCAATGAGGATTTGCGCGTAGTTGATGATGCCGTTGATGGGGTTGTTGATCTCATGGGCCACGCCGGCCGCCAATTCGCCCACTGCGGCCAGTTGTCCCGCCCGCACCGCCTCCGCCTTCATCACCTGCTCCTCGGTGAGATCGCGCGCCAAAAGCAAGGCTGCCCCGGAGGTGCCGCCGTCCTGTTTAAGTGGGCTGACGGTGAGCAGAAAGTTGCCGCGCAGGCCACGCAGCTCGGTCTCGAAGATACGGCTCTTCTGCTGGCCGAGCAGCACCTCCAGCGGGCAGATCGCCCCCGGACGCCGGCCACCGTGCAGGATCTCGCACACGCCCCGGCCTATGATCTCCTCGCGCGACCGGCGCGCAGCCGCCACCAGTGCCGGATTGACATCGAGAATGATTCCTTGCGCGGAGACGATCAGGCCCGGGTCCTGCACCGATCCAAAGATATTCTCCCACCGGGCCAGTGCCTGGTTCAGCGCCCGGTCTGCGGCCATACGCCCGGTGATGTCGATGCCAAAAAGCACCAACCCCACCCGCCCCTGCTCGATGTCGGGTCGAACCGAGCCGTGCCACTCGATGATGCGCCGCTCGCCGCAGCGGGTCACCAGTTCGGCCTGGAAGTTCATCTCCGCCTGGCCCCCTTTGAGAATCCGTGCAAACTGATTCTGGCTCTCCACCCGCTTCTCAGGGCTGATGAGTACATCCACCCAGAAACGTCCCTTGACCTCGGCTTCGCCATAGCCGGTGACCGCCTCTGCCGTCGGGTTGAACGAGAGGATCTCGCCGCAGTGGGAGAGCGACACCAGCAGCGCCTGCACCGTCTGCACGATCTCGCAGTTGAAGTCCTGCTCCAGGCGCAGGTGACGCGAGGTGTGGCGCAGATAGAGGGCGCGGGCGATAGTGGCCACCACGTTGGCGATAAAGTCCAGTTCGATGCCAGCAAAGCCATGCTCGCGGATGGAGTGGATGGTCAGCACCCCGTATTTGTTCTGATTGTACACCAGGGGCCAGGAACCGCAGGATCGACTACCGGTGATGGTGGTGAGTAGGGCCAGCGGCGTGGGATTGGTGCCGGGGTTGAACCGCAGTTCCGCCGTCACCGGTGCGCCGGTGGCCAAGGCCTTGGCGGCGGTGATGGTGATCGAGGATGCCGCCACCAACTGGTGCACCAGTCCCCGGCACTGCCGCACCGGCAACCCTTCCTGGACCACGGTTGTCACCGGGATGATCGTCCCCGGCTTGTCCTCCTGGCCGACCCAGATCATGCAATACTCCGGGTCCTGCAACAGCAGGCTGCAACAGCGGGTGAGAAAGGCGGTTTCGTCGGCCATGGGCTCGACCTGCAACTCGCCGATCTCGCGCAGCAGTTTGTAGCGCTGCACATACAGCGCTATGCGATGGGCTTCCTGATCCATGAATAACTCGTTTGCTCTCTGGAGTGATCTCTGCGCAACCTTTGCTACAGTTATGCGCCATCGCTTGGCATTTTGCCACACAAATACCACACTGATGTGGTATCGATGCCGCAGAATTGTTGATCTGTTGAGGCAGTAATGCAGGGGGCGTGCCGGGATGAGGCGGAGGATTGTTCGAGGCTGGTGTGCACAGATATCTTGCACCGGAGCGACCAAAGACATCGACCAAGCCGCGCAGGATGCACGGCTTGGTCGAATCTGGGCGGGGAAGATTATTTACGGACGCTCACCAAGCGCTTTTCCTTATTGACGTACTTGAAGAAGATCGGAAAAGCGACAAAGAAGGCGACGCAGATCAGGTACTCGATGCCTTTGATATGCGAGTAAAAATCCACCAGGGTGTGCAGGGGTTTCATCATGCCGGTGGCCAGCATGTATTGGCGGGCCAGTTCGCCGACCTGCCAGTTGGCCTGGTACAGGGCGCCGACAAAGGCGGCGGCGACCCAGAGGACCACCAGGGTACCAAAGGCGAGCATGATGGTGGGGGCTTTCTTACGGGTGTTGTGTGCGTACATTGTTGGACTCCTTTATGTGCTGTTGGGTTGATTGCCTAAATCAGTGACCGGTGATGGCGCTGATGAATCCTTGGATGAGGTTGCCTACACCGCCGCTCGCCAGGCCACCGATCAGGCAGGCCACTGCCCAGATGCCGATCAGGGCAGCCATGGTCATAACGATACGGATGGTGAACTTGGAGGTTTCTTGGGCGACATCGGTCTTGGTCTCGGTTTTGTTGATAACTTGGGTGGTCATGGTGTCCTCCTGGGGTGTTGGGATCAAGGGGTGTGCATTCCTTTTGCCTAGGAAATTGCAGCCTTGGTGCCAGAGTGGGCCAGGCAGAGAACAACAAGCAGTGATCACTTCAACTAGCTGAAAACACAGATTAAAAATTGACCACCCCGCGCAGAATACAGCCCGACACACCACCACAGAACTGTGGTCTGTGGCAGAGGCCACCACAGCAGCGTGGCTCAACTGTGGCATGATCGCGGTTGAACAGGACGGTTCTGTTGCGCTGGTTGCCGGATAGGTGCAGCAGGACGCCCGAGCTGAGGTGCGGCGCGGTGAGGCGCAGGCATTTGCCGCACAAGTGTGGAACACGGAGGGGGCTGCGAGGGGATTTAGGCCACGGAAACGCGGCAAGGGAGGTCAAGCTGGAGCAGAACCTGGCCATCACGGGTCTGTTCGACCAGTCCGGCCCCATGGTGGTGCAACAGTCGGGTACAAAAGGAGCGCACCGGCCACAGGAGAGGATCCCCCTCCAGCCAGCAACCGGCACTGTTACTCAACAGCAGGCACAGCCGCTCCCCTTGCCCGCCGGTCTCGACGGAGAGGCGGATCAGCTGCCCGGCCCTGTTGGAGTTGGCCTGGTGCAGGATGGCCCGCCGCGCCTGATCAATCAAGCTCAGCAGCACCAGCCACAGATCACCGGCCGGAATCAGCACCTCGCAACGGTTTTCTGCGGGCAACTCCAGGCTGATCGTTTCGGCACGCAGCGATTTTTCCAGCAGTTGCGCCAGTTGGCCACAAATTCGTTGCAGGGGGATGGACGAGGGACGCTGGGGTTGCCATTGCCCGACCCGATGCAGAGTTCCAACCAACTCTGCTGCCTTTTTCTCCTCATGGAGCAAGATCGGCAGGATGTCAGCGCGCATTTGCGAACCTTGCGTTTTGCCCTCCACATCGATCAGGGTCTGGGTATAGTTAAGGATGCCGTTGAGGCGGTTGGTCAATTCGCTGGCCAACTCCGTCCCCACCAGGCCCAGCACGGCGCAGCGGTAGCGGTGGGCCTGCCGGGTGAGGTCATCCGGTTCGACGGTTGCAGCCATTGATTGTGCCGTGACCAGCCCCTGACGCAGCCGGTCAATCTGCGCATGCAGGCGGCTCAGCGAACACGGTTCCTCCTCCACACCGGGTAGGCGACAGAGTTCCAGAATCGGCCCGGTCAGCGAGCGATTCAACCAAAAGAGCAGACTGCAGCAGAGCGCCACGATCAGCCCCAGGGCGCCGACAATGATCTTGTGCAGGCCGAGCAGGATCTGCTGGGTGTGATCGCCCAGGCCGAAGCGAAACTGTTGCAGACCAATGTTGATGCGGCCCAGGGCGCGCACCAGATCCACGGTTTCCTGGCCCTTTTCCTTGCGATGCTCCTGGATGGCGCGCAACTGCACCTCCAGGCCGATGAGATCAACACGGGCGGGCAGACGGGCTTTGAGCCCCTCGGGAACGAGGATATTATCGGTCAGGTGGACCAACTCCTTTTCCAGGAGCTGCAACTCATCGCCGAGCTCGCGCAGGTTGACGGTTTCAACCTGCACCAGCGATTCGTTGAGATGGTCCTTGATGCTGGTAAACTGGAACAACAGCCGGTCACCGGCGGCCACCGCCTGGCGGCATTGGTTGTAGAGTAGATACTGACGCATCCCCAAGGCCATGACCAAACTCAGGAAGATCAAGACCAGGGCGGTAATGAAAGGAAAGATGCGCTGCAGGGGCCAATCGTTCCATGGCCCTGGCAGGAGCTTGAGATGGTTGCGGTTGTTCACGATCCACCTCCAAACGGCAGACGAATCCCGGCAAAGAAAGAGGCCGGGGAAGCCGGGATCCGCCGCCGCAGGCTTGAGGGGGTGCCGTTCCCACCGCAAGCGGTGGGAACGACGTGGGCAGGACGGTTACTTTTCCCCCTGCCACTGATAGAGAATGGGCAGGCGGTAGAGGATGAAGCGATAGGTAATAAAGTAGAGCGCAAAGATGGTGATGGTGATCCATACCTCCTTCCAGTGCGGAATTTCCTGATACAGCTTCCAGTTAAAGCAGATCAACGCCGTGTTGAGCCGGTTCCACACCACACCCAGTACACTGATCAGGGCCGCGAAACGGACCATGCCCACCAGATGATGCTTGACGCCGTAGGCAAAGAGCAGCATCGGCAGCACCACCGCCAAGCCCATCTCCAGCAAAAAGTACTGGCCCCAGCCGGTGAGCAGGTAGGCCCACTCGTTGTCATGGGCCACACCCACCAACTTGATTACCAGGTAGGTGATGAGGGCATAGGCACAGCCCTTGCCCAGGCCGATGGTCAATTCATCGACGCTGTCAAGGAAGCGGCGATCACAACGCCAGGTCATGAAGCGCTTACACAGGGTGGAGGAGACGATCACCATCGATAACCCGGCAAAGATGGCCGAGCAGAAGAAGTGGATCCACTGAAAGTTGACCGACAGCCATAGGGGATGCACCTTGGAGGGGGCATAGGTGAACAGCGCCCCCAGGGCCCCCTGGTGCAGGGTGGAGAGGATGATGCCGGAGATGGTCAGGCCGACGGCAATCGATTTAATGAAGCGCTTGCCCTTGAGATAACCGATCCACTCAAAATAGGCGGAGCTGACCTCGGCAACCTGCACCGAGAGGTAGGTGGCCACATGCCAGGCCACCAGGAACAAGACCGCCGCCGGACCCAGGGAAACGAACATCGGGTAGTAGAGGCGCCAGGGCATGCCCAGATCGACCTCCAGATAGACCACCGCAAAGAAGTACCCCAACAGGCCGTTGAGCAATGCCAGCCGCTCGATGGGCACGAAATCCTTGCGACCGAAGATCTCCACCGTGGTCCCCAGAAGAAAGCCCGAGGCCGACAGCGGCACCATACCAAAGAGGCCAAAGCCCAGGAACAGACCCCAGGGATAGTCGTTGGAGGCGTGGGTGACCGTGTCCAGGCCAAAGAGGTAGCGTTGCAGGATCATGGGCAGTCCCACGGCAAAGATGACAAACAAGGCCCAGTTGACCGGGTTACGCAGCATCTGCGCCTTGTACTGCTGCGGAGTCAGCCCCAGCCACAGTTTTTCTTTGACGGTCCACTGTCCCCCGTCCGGCTTAAGATGGGAGGTAATCGGTATTTCCTGTCGGTTGTTGACAAAAGTATCCATGGTTCAGACCTCCCCCTTGGTGTCGGTGTCGGTGCCTTGTTGCAGTTGTTCCTTGCGCGTCGCCAACAGGTGGAAACCGGCAAAGAGCGCCGGCCAGATGGTCAGGACCATGGGGACGATGGAGAGGAAATCTTTGACGGAATTGAGGATCGGTTCCTTGGGCACGGTGGTGTCCATGCCGACCTGCTCAAATGGTGCGGGCGAAAGGTACATCCAGGCGGTGCCGCCAGCCTCGTGCTCGCCGTAGATGTGATCCACATAGGTCCCCTGGTTTTCGCGGATGCGTTGCCGTCCCACCTCGAGGAGATCGGAGCGGCGGCCGAAGGTGAGCGCCTCCTGCGGGCAGGCCTCGACGCAGGCCGGTGGCAGTCCCTTGCTCAGCCGGGTGTCGTAGCAGAAGACGCACTTCATGATGCGGGGATGGAAGGCGCTGGAGTAGCGGAAGGCGGGGATGTAGAAAGGGCAGGCCACCATACAGGTACGGCAGCCGACGCAGACATCCGGGTCGTAGATGACCGCGCCTTCCGGGGTCTTGGTATAGGCATTGACAAAGCAGGAGGTGAGGCAGGCCGGCTCCTGGCAGTGGTTGCACTGAATTTTGCGAAACAGCGGATGTTCCCGGCCGGGGATCTCGTAGCGGTTGACCACGGTGTAGCGGGTCTCGTCGGTGCGCCGTTTCTGCCCGTGGTGCAGCTCATCGAAGACCGAGAAGTCGTTGAAGGGTTTTTCCGGGGTGGGCAGCTTCTGTTCCTTGTTACAGGCGGCCTCACAGCTGCGACAGCCGACACAGCGTGACAGGTCGACCAGCACGCCCATGGCGTCGGGATAGCCCTCAAAGGTGGCGGCCTGCGAAGTCTTGGCCAGGGAGAGCGTTGCCGCAGCGGAAGCAGCCACGCCGCCCTGCAGGAATCGTCTCCGGTTGATCAAAGTTTTCATGCGATGTTCCCTCTATGGTTGCAATGCGCTCTTATTAGTGTTTTTTCGATCCCTTACCCGATGCCTTGTCCTTCAGGTCGACGCGGAACATTTGCTTGCCGGCCTCGGTCAGGGCATGACAGCCCTCACAGTGCGAGGGGGCATTCTTCTTCACGTGGCAGGGCACGCAGTTAAGGTGGTAGGCGCCTTTGAGTCCCGGCTTGTCGATGTGGTAGAGGTTGGGGTTGTCGGTGGCAATGACCTGCTCGGGGTAGAACTGCTTGTGGGTATGGCAGTCCTTGCAGGAGACCACCGCCTTCTCGGTCGACTGGCCATGACAGCGGATACAGTTGGGATCCATATCCTGCTGGCCGGTGGTATGGTGGTGGCAATCCTTGCAGCGGGCCAGCTGGGAGTGGTGTTTGTGGCTGAACTGCACCGGTTGGTAGGTGTTGGCCAGGGCATCGATGGTCACCGTCTCCGGTGCATCCTGCTGCTCCAGGGCCAGACCGGCACCGGGCAGCATGCCGGCCAGCAGCACCATCGCGGCTGCCAGCACGGTTTTAGGGTTACTGATCATGGGTGATCCTCCGCCTGTTGTTCAAAAGTTTGACTGTCATGTTGTTCTCCATTGTCCGTGAATAAGCGTTCAATCTCGCGCTGCTTGAGATATCGGCGGTACACAATGTCCACTTCCTCGGCATCCATGGTTTCGTGGAGGAGCAAGGCCTCGGCGAATTGATGGAGAAACCGGTTGTGTTTCTTGAGCAGGCCCAGGGCCTGGTCGTGACAGCTCCCTATGACCTGCTTGATCTCAGCGTCGATGGCTTGGGCGATCATCTCGCTGTGGGCTTTGCTCTGGCCGCCTTCACCGAGGAAGTTTTCGCCGCTGCGACGGTAGGCAATGGGGCCGATGGCCGGGCTCATGCCCCATTCGCAGATCAGGCGGGTGGCAATTTCGGTGGCCTGCTCGATGTCGTTGCTGGCACCGGTGGTCAGCCGCCCGAACACCAGGGACTCGGCGGCGCGGCCGCCCATGAGAATGGCAATACGGTTGAGCAGGTATTCGCGGGAGTAGGTCATGCGGTCATCGAGGGCCACCTGCTGCGTCAACCCCATGGCGCGGCCACGGGGGATGATGGTGATCTTGTGCAGGGGATCGGTCTCTTCAAGCATCAGGCCGACGATGGCATGCCCGGCCTCATGGTAGGCGGTGAGGCGGCGGTCCTGCTCGCTGACCACGATGGATCTGCGCTCCAGGCCCATGACGATCTTGTCCTTGGCCTCCTCGAAGTCGGCCATGTCCACGGCCTCCTTGTTATGACGGGCAGCGTTGAGCGCCGCCTCGTTGACCAGATTGGCGATCTCGGCGCCGCTGAAGCCGGGGATGGAGCGGGCAATGGCCGCCAGATCCATTGCCGGCACGGTGACGATCTTTTGCGCATGGACCTCAAGGATCTTGAGTCGCCCCTTGACGTCGGGAAGGGAGAGGGTGATGCGGCGGTCGAAGCGACCCGGTCGCAGCAGGGCCGGATCGAGGATGTCCGGGCGGTTGGTGGCAGCGATCATGATGACCGTGTCCTCGGTGCCAAAGCCATCCATCTCCACTAACAGTGCGTTGAGGGTCTGTTCGCGCTCATCGCTGGAACCACCGGACTGGCCGCCGGAACGGCGTCCGCCGATGGCATCGATCTCATCGATGAAGATCAGACAGGGGGTACTCTTCTTGGCCTCAGCAAAGAGTTCGCGCACCCGCGAGGCGCCGACACCGGCAAAGATCTCCACAAAATCCGAGCCACCGATGGAGAAGAAGGCAACCGAAGCCTCACCGGCAATGGCCTTGGCCAACAGCGTCTTGCCGGTGCCCGGTGCGCCTTGCAGCAGCACGCCCTTGGGGATGCGGCCGCCGAGGCGGCTGTATTTCTCCGGTGTTTTGAGGAATTCAACGATCTCCTGCAACTCCTCCTTGGCCTCGGTGATTCCAGCGACATCGGCAAAGGTGACCCGCTCGCCCTTGATGGGGGTAAAACGCGAACCCTTAGCCGAGGCAAAATCGGACTTGAAGGATTTCTTGGAAAGAATCAGCCAGCCACAGACGATCAGTACCAACGGCAACAGGGCTTTGAAGAGATCAGCACCCGCCGAGGGATGCACAGGTTCGCCGGTGATCACCACCTGCTGCTCGATCAGCAGCGGCGCGAGGACGGCCGGGTCCGGGACAAAGGTCGTAAAGGTACGGCCACCACTGTCCGTGCCGGTCAGCATCTGGCCCTGAAAGTGGACGCTGCCGATATTTTTTTGCTGAAGATCAGCCAAAAATTCGGTGTAGGAACGCTGTGGTGGCGTGGTTTCACGCAGGTAGACATTGTAGCCAAAGACCACCACCGCGGTGAGGGTCAACAACCACAGTCCGAGTTGCACCGGGTTTCTCATAGCGCCCTCCCCTTGCTCTGCACCACCTGGCGGTATTCGCCGATGGATTCCGCCAGTACCCCGACCAGCAGGGAACGGAACACGGACTGGTGATCGGGCAACAGCGAGGCGTTGTTGCGGAAGCAGAATTCATCAAGATAGAGCTGGAGATGCTTCACCGTCACCCCGCCACGATGCACGGTGTGCAAACAGGTTTCAAAGCTACGGTTCAGCTCTTGGGCGCGGGTGGGCTGGGCGGCGGAGGGGGCCGGCTGGGCCGGGGCCACGGCATAGGTGGTGCTGCCGGCCAGCAGTTCCTGCAAGCGAGGGTCGCTGGTGAGCAGGGTGGACCGGGGTTGCACCGTGTCACGGAGAAAGAGCAGCAGGCTATCGTGACCAAACTGCTGAATGTAGCGCATGCGAATGCGGCCGGTGATGTTGAGCGATAGGACGATCTCAGCGGCGGTGAGTACCAAAGCGCGCTCGCGGCGCTCATAAGCCGGGGCCACTGTATCGCAGACCACCTCGACCACGCCCTTGCAGGGATGGTGATCGGCCCGGCCCATGGCCAGACGCAGTTTTTGCAGCCAGGTCCAGGCGGTCTGGTAGCAGGAGAGCCCCAGCAGCCGCTGCAACTCCTTGGCGCTGACATCAAAGGGCGCAGCACTGAACCACCAGATGGTGAGCAGCCAGTCGCGCAGCGGTTTTTTGGCCCCGTGCATCAGGGTGCCGGTGGTGAGCGAGCTGCGGTTGCCGCAGTGGGGGCAAACCGGATAACGGCGTGGGGTGAGGTTCGGATGACAGGTACGACAGAAGGGGCAGACAAAGCCCTGCGGCCATCGCAGGGGGAAGAGCAACTCGATGCAGGCATCTTCGCTGGGGAAGAGGGCATCAAAGCTCTGGAGGAGAGCAAAATGTTGGGGGTGATCCGTCTGATCCATGCGCCCTGTCCAAGGAGGTGTGCAACATACCTATCCACTTGGCTACGGACTTTTGCATGGGAGGTGCCAGCTCAAGGCAGTGGCAACCGATCAGGGCAAAGAGAACTATCCTGCTAATTTTTTGCTAAAAATGAGATCATCAAACGTGAGAGAGGTCACCTCCTGCGGCAGGAGGGGGCTGGAGTCAGGACCACGGAAGTGTGGTAACGCCACAGGTTTGTGGCCGCACTTTCGTGGCAGAAGTGGATGGGCAAGCTGTGCATGGCACGATGAAGGCCGTGCGTTGATCGGGCGTGGAAGCACACGCGATACTGGCCACCTCAAACAAACAGGGGCCAGTATCATCAGTTCTTTTCGTCTTACACTACTCCTGGGCAGCTATCATGTTCTTGCGCTGCAAAAAGGCAAAATATTCCTCCACACTCGGCAGATGACCGAGCAGGGCGGTGATGGCGGTCAGCTCGGTGGAGCCGAGAAAGACCTGGGCGCCGTCGCCGAGGCGGTTGTCGAAGTTGCGGGTGGAGGTGGACATCACCGTGGCCCCCGGTTGCACCCGCGCCTGATTGCCCATGCACAGGCTGCATCCGGGAATCTCCACCCGGCCACCGACCTGGGCAAAGACACTCAAACCGCCCTCCCGCTGCATGGCATCGCGATCCATGCGGGTCGAGGGTGCTAGCCACAACCGGCTGACGGCATAGGCTTCATCGCGCAGCAGATGTGCTGCTGCTTGCAGATGCGAGAGGTGGGTCATGCAGGAGCCGATGAAGGCCTCGTCGATCTTCGTGCCCGCCACCGCACTCAGTGGCCGCACATCGTCGGGATCGTTGGGACAGGCCAACAGCGGTTCGGTGATCTCGGCCAGATCAATATCCAGCACCGCCTTGTACGCGGCGCCCTCATCCGCCGCCAGTAGGCTGGGATCGGCGAGCCAGGCCTGTAAGGCCACTACCCGCCGCTGCAAGGCCGTTTGATCCGCATAGCCCTGCTCGATCAGCTCCTCAAGCAGCGCCAGGTTGGCTTGTACATTGGCGATCACCGCCTCCAGGGAGAGCTTGAGCGTGCAGGCAGCGGCGCTGCGCTCGGCCGAGGCATCGCTGAGCTCAAAGGCCTCTTCCACGCGCAGATCCTCCACCCCTTCGATCTCCAAAATGGTGCCGGCAAAAACATTCTTTTTGCCCTGCTTGGCCACGGTGAGCAGCCCTGCCTTGATGGCAAAGTAGGGAATGGCGTTGACCATATCACGCACGGTGATGCCGGGGCGGCGCTGGCCATGGAAGCGCACCAGAACCGACTCCGGCATCTCCAGGGGCATGAAGCCCAGAGCGCCGGCAAAGGCCACCAGGCCGGAACCGGCCGGGAAGGAGATACCCAGCGGAAAACGGGTGTGGGAATCGCCGCCGGTGCCCACGGTATCGGGCACCAGCATCTTGTTGAGCCAGGAGTGGATGACGCCGTCGCCGGGCTTGAGCGCCACGCCACCGCAATCGACCGTGGTCTCGGTCATGGTTTGCCAGCGGCCCAGATCCGAGGCCTTGGGGTAGGCGGCGGTATGGCAGAAGGACTGCATGAACAGATCGGCCTTGAAGCGCAGACAGGCCAGCTCGGCAATCTCCTGCATGGTCATCGGCCCGGTGGTATCCTGGGAGCCGACGGTGGTCATGCGCGGCTCGCAAACCTCGCCCGGCAGCACGCCCAGCTGACCGCAGGCGCGGCCCACCATCTTCTGCGCCAGGGAATAGGCCTGGTTGGTGGCTGGCAGCGGGTTGACCACCTCCTGAAAGATGGTCGGAAAGGGTGTACCCAGGGTCTCACAGGCCCAGCGGGTGAGCTTGCGGCCAATGATGAGGTTGAGGCGGCCACCGGCACGGTACTCGTCAAGCAAGCTCAGAGGTGCGGGCTTGAGGGCGATAGTCTGGCCCTGGGCATTGGTCAGGGTCCATTGCTTGAGATCCAGGGTCAACTGATCGCCGGTTTGCACGCCGGCCACATCGGCCTCGATGGCCAGCACTCCTGCATCACGGGCGGTGGCATAGAAGATGGGGGCAATGATACCGCCAAGCACCAGGCCACCCCGGCGTTTGTTGGGCACATGGGGAATATCCTCGCCCAACAGCCAGCTCACCGAGTTGATCGCCGACTTGCGTGAGGAACCGGTACCAACCACATCGCCGACAAAGGCCACGATCTGTCCCTGGCTGCGCAGCTGGGCAATGGTTGCAATCCCTTCGGGAAACCGGGTTTTGCCGCAGAAGGTGGCATGGAGCGGAATATCGGCCCGCGATTGGGCCTGGTTGCCGGGGGAAAAATCATCGGTGTTGCTCTCGCCCTCCACCTTATAGGCGGTAAAGACGATGGTCTGCGGCAATGCCGGGCTGTTGGTGAACCATTCGGCCGCAGCCCAGGAGGCCAGTACGCTTTGCGCGGCGCCATTGGTTTTCGCTAGGGCCACCACCTGGTCAAAGGCCTCGTAGATCTTGGTCAGCCCCTTGAGGGCTTCCGCTGCTGCCGGGGCAAGCGTTTCCACCTCCAGTAAACGGATCAGCACCGCCACGTTATAACCACCACCCATCTGCGCCAGCATGGCCACCGCTGCCTCGGGGCTGCATCCCTGCACCTGCACCTTATCCAGCGCCACCTCCTCCAGCCAGGCGGCCTTGACGGCGGCAGCCTTGCTCACCCCGGGTTCCACCCGGTCGGCCAGCAGGGCCAGCAACTCCGCTTGATCGGCAGATCCCCGGCTGAGCAGCGTGGTCAATGCCCTGGTTTGCGCATCGGTCAGGGGCAGGGGCGGTACTCCAAGGCTATTTCGCTCTTCAGCGTCTTTACGGTACTGTTCCAGCATGGGCACTCCTCTCTCAAGTGCAGGGGCGATAAAAAAGGCCGGCTTCCCCTGCACGGGAAAAACCGGCCGATCAATATGCATGAATTAGAAGGATTTGGTCAGGGTGGCGGTAAACCGTCCTTCTTCCGGGCCATTTTCCACGCTGTATTCTTGCAGGTAGCGCAGATTGACCTGGAATAGCATCGGCAAGTAGAAGAAGTTGACCTCCGCGCCGATGGCATGGGCCTCTTTGTGGTCGTCGGCAGAGGCACTCTCATCACTATCGTCGGAGATCTGCCAGTAGGAGGCGCCGGTGAGGCCGGGGCGGATCATCCAGTTATTGGGTCGAAACTCCTTGCCGATGCCCCATTCGGCGACAAACTCGGAACCGGGCGTAATATTGGTATCTTCCTGCTCACTGTTGATCAGAGTACGGGTGAGCACGCTGGCTGACCAGCTTTTCTGCTCATCAAAGTAGTAGGTGGCGCCAAGGGTTAACCTACCGGACCAATAGCCAAGGCCGGGTGACGCTGGCTCGGTCATCTCATAGTGACCGGTTGGGGCAATCGCAGCCAGGGCAAAAGCCACATCCCACCGAGGTTGATGCCAAGCGAGCCCAAAAAATTCGACTTCGATATCACCAAGGGTCAAGGAGTGACTGTCGTTAAACCCATTCTGCGAAAAATCTGTATCAACAAAAGGGATGACGAAATCATAGAAAAAATCAGCCCCGAGAATTTTAATATCCGTGACATGAATAATGCGCTGGGCCGAGGCGAACACATCAAGATCAAAACTTCCCGGTACGGCATTGCCGTTGTTATCATTGAACGTATCGGGATTATAGAAAAAATTATACATGCGATAATGCCATCCTGGTGGAGGCGCTGTGGCCCCGGTCACACCTTCAAGGCCGTAATTGTAATGCGTGCCCGGTGTTGCCCCCCAACCAGTGGAGCACAGTGCCCCTGATAACGCTAAACAACCAGTGACCGCTCCTAACCATATCTTCCTGCTGAGCATCCTTTCTCTCCCCTTTTTTGTATGCAATGGCTGCCGCTCCCTGCGGCCTCCAACTCTCCCTTTCGTGTTGTCTCACCCGGCCATGCGCCCAAACCGCTCCCAGAAGTCGGGAAAGGATTTGGCCACGCAATCCTCGCCGGTGATCTCGATGCCGGGAATGCGTAAACCGGCCACGGCAAAACACATGGCCATGCGATGATCGTTATAGGTGTCGATGCGCGCGCCATGCAGATTTGTGCCGCCTGCCTGGCCGTGGATGATCATGCGATCAGCCTCTTCCTCGACTTCGGCCCCCATCTTGCGCAACTCGGTGACCACGGCGGAGACCCGGTCACACTCCTTGATGCGCAGGTGGGCAATGTTGTTGATCACCGTCGTTCCTGCGGCAAAGGCGGCGACCACCGCCAAGGTCGGGGCCACATCGGGCATGTCGCCCATGTTCACCTCTATGCCCTCCAAGCGCTGTGGGCCGATAACGGTGATGCCGCCATCAGTCTGCTCGATGCGGCAGCCCATGCGCGCCAAATAGGGCAGCAACTTGGCATCGCCCTGCAATGACGGCACCGGCACATTGGCCACCGTCACCCGGCCACCGGTCACCGCTGCGGCACCCCAGAAATAGGAGGCCCCGGAGGCATCACCCTCGATCTGGTAGCTGCGGCCCTGGTACCGGCCCTGGGGAATACGGAAATAATTGAGTCCCGGCGCGGCTTCGACGCGAATGCCGAAATCGGCCATCACCGCCAGGGTCATGGTGACGTAGGGTTTGGAAAGGATCTCGCCCTGCACTTCAAGTTCCGCCGGACTGGTCGCATAGGGCGCCACCAACAGCAGCGAGGAGAGATACTGACTCGACTTGCCCTCGGGCAGCAGGGTGCGGCCGCCGGCGATTCCCTTGGCCTGGAGTGTCAGGGGCGGGCAACCGTTGCCGGCATCGCTGCTGATCTCCACCTGCCAACCCTGCAAGGCCTCTATCAGCGGCAGGATGGGGCGCTGGGCCATGCGCTCGGAGCCGGTGATGTGAAAGCATCCCCGGCCCAGGGCCGCCACCGAGGTGAGAAAGCGGGTGGCGGTGCCGTTGTTGCCCAAATAAATGGGCTGCTTCGGCTCGGCAATCAGCCCGCCCTGGCCCTCAACCACCCAGCAATCGGGGTTGGAGTCGTCGCAGGCCACGCCCATGGCGCGCAGGGCGGTCATGGTGTAGTGGGTATCCTCGCTGGCCAGGGGGCCATGGAGACGGGAGGTGCCCTGGGCAAGGGCGGCGGCGATGAGGGCGCGCTGGGTGAGACTCTTCGAGCCGGGGACGGAGACCACGGCATCGAGACTGGCGACAGGGGTAATGGCGATCATAGCAGGAGAAAATAAAAAAGGATTAGGTGACACGCGACTGCAACTCGCGCAGCAGAGCCTCACGCATGGTGCTCAGGGGAGCGGCTTGCCCGGTCCACAGGCTGAACTGGGCAGCTCCCTGATGCAAGAGCATCTGGAGGCCATCGATGGTACGGCATCCCCGCAGCGCAGCCTCGCGCAGCAGCCGGGTTTGCAGGGGCGCATAGACGATGTCCATGACCACGCTGAAGCGATCGAGCAACTCACCGGCAATCGGTAACCCATCCACATGGGGATGCATCCCCACCGAGGTGGTGTTGATGAGGGCATCGGCCTGGATGGTGGCAAGATCGGTGGCTGCCACAAAAAAACAGCCTAATTGAGCGGCCAACTCTTTGCCCTTGGATTCGGTCCGATTGGTGATGATCACCCGTGCCCCGGCCTCGATAAGGCCAAATCCCACCGCGCGGGCAGCGCCACCGGCACCGATGATGAGCACGGTGCTACCGGGCAGCGTCAATTCCTGGCTCAGAGCCTGGTTCGAGCCCAACCAGTCGGTATTAGAACCGTGGCTGATAACCTGGCCCGATTCGCTGTGTTCGAACAATAGGGTATTGACGGCGCCAATCTTCTGGGCCACTGGATCAATATGATCCAAAAATTCCATGATTTCGACTTTAAAGGGCACGGTCACCGAAACACCGATGAAACCCAGTTCCCGTAATCCTTGAAAGCCTTGTTGGAGATTGTCGGGCTGCATGGGCACATAGACGCCGTTGATGCCAAGTTCCGCAAAGGCGGCATTGTGCATGGCCGGGCTCATGGAATGGGTCACCGGCCGGCCGATGATGCCAAAGAGTTGGGTATGGCCGTTAATCACTGTCGCGCTCCAGGATGCGCACCAGGGCGTGTATTTCCTGCACGCTCAACTGGCCTGGGGCCGTAGCCAGCTCTGGCGAGAGGGCGGCGTAACTCATGAATCCGCCAAGATACAGGGTGGCCAGACGACTGATGGCCCCGGCCGTTCCCATGGCAAAGGCGCAAAGGGGAAAGCCGGCTACCATGGCCTGCTCCTGGAGCGCGAGAATGCGCAGGCAGTCCCCTGGCCCCGTGGCGGTGGTCACGATCTTGCCGACATCAGCGCCACTGGTCATCATCTGCTCCAGAGTGTGTTGCAGGTGGGCGCTGGCCGGCGTGGCGGTGAAATCATGGTTGGAGATGATTACCTGGGCACCGACCTTGGCCGCTTCATCCAGCACCTGCTGGCGCAGAAACGGTGCGGCATGCAGTTCGATATCGACATAACGCGCACCGGCGTGCAGTGCCTGGCAGAGGAGATCGACCCGCTCCTGCTCTGAGCTTTGCCACTGCCCGCCCTCCCAGTGGGGTCGGTTGGTCACCAGAATGGGCTTGTTGAGTGTGGCGATGCAGCTGTCAATTCGTGGATCAATCATGCTGTCCAAACGGATCTCGACAACATCCACCAAGTCAAGAACTGGTGTGACGGTGGCCTGCCCGCTGGCCGCATCCGCAGCCGCCACGGAGACACAGATCAACCCACGTCGCACCATATCAGCGACCCAAGCGCAGACTGCCGATAATATCCTGCACCGAACGTTCCCCCTGTTCACGCAGGTAGGCGACAATGCCGTCGATGATCTGCTCGGTGGCCGCGGGATTATAGAAGTTGGCGGTGCCCACCTGCACGGCGGTGGCGCCGGCGAGCAGAAATTCGATGGCATCCTCGGCGGTGCCAATACCGCCAATGCCGATCACCGGAATGGAGACCGCCGAGGCCACCTGCCAGACCATGCGCAGGGCGACCGGCTTGATCGCCGGGCCCGACAAGCCGCCGATGATATTGGCCAGTTTGGGCCGCCGGGTGCGGGCATCGATGGCTATGCCAATCAGGGTGTTGATGAGCGAAAGGGCGTCGGCACCCGCCTCGGTGACGGCCTTGGCCATGGCTACAATATCACTGACATTGGGTGAGAGCTTGACGATCACCGGCAGATCGGTCGTTTGTTTAACCGCTCTGGTAACGGCTGCTGCCATCTCGGGTACCGTACCAAAGGCGACGCCGCCTTTTTTGACGTTGGGGCAGGAAATATTGATCTCCAGAGCGTGGATGCCGGTGACACCGGTGAGCTGTTCGGCAAGCCGGGCATAGTCCTCAATGGAGTCGCCAAGGATATTAACGATCACCTTGCAGGCACAGCCACGAAGGTAGGGCATCTTTTCGGTAATGAACCGCTCAACGCCGACATTCTCCAGGCCGATGGCATTGAGCATGCCACTGGCGGTCTCCACCACCCTGGGCGGGGGATTGCCGGGACGCGGTTGCAGGGAAATGCCCTTGACAGCCACCGCACCGAGGCGATCCAGATGGACCAGATCGGCAAACTCACGGGCATAGCCAAAGGTACCCGAGGCGGTCATCACCGGATTGGCCAGGGTGAGGGAACCGATGCGCACCGAGAGATCGGGCAAAGTATTCATCGAGTCCATGCCACCTCCCCAGCCGGCATCACCGGGCCATGCTTGCAAACATGGCGATAGCCGCCATCAGCGGCGTGCACGGTACAGCCAAGGCAGGCCCCCAGCCCGCAGGCCATGTGCGCCTCCAAAGATACTTCGCAGGCAATACCGGCTGACTTGCACAGGGCAGCGGTGGCAGCCATCATCGGCGTGGGGCCGCAGACGTAGGCCTTGCGAAATTGGTGAAGCACCGTTTGCAAAGGTTCGGTGACCAGGCCGTGATGCCCGAGGCTGCCATCATCGGTGGCCACAACGACCTGGCATCCCAATTGCCCGAATTCATCGGCTAATTGCTGGATATCCGCTGCCGTCTGGGCACCAAGAAAAACAGTTGGCGGCGTTTGGGAGGCCGCGCGGAGATTGCTGTGCTCAACCAAAAAGAGCAACGGCGCGATACCGACACCTCCGCCAACCAGCACGGTAGGCAGTTCTGGTTGCGGAGCAAATCCTTTGCCAAGAGGGCCAAGCAAATCAAGGGTAGTCCCCGGTTTCAACTCGGACAACAACTGGCTGCCCTTGCCGACAATCTTGATCAACAGATGTAGACTCCCGTCGCCGGGACAGCGGTGGATGGAAAAGGGGCGGCGCAACAGGGGATCAAGGGTGGTAGCACAGGCCACCATAACGAATTGGCCTGGCTGTGCCTGCGCGGCAATCTGAGGAGCCGAAAGCACCAGCCGAAAATAGCTGGCTGATAACCGCTCGGTAGCGAGCAGCAAAGATTTTTCCTGGAACTGGGGCATGGAAAACGGTACAACACCGGTATGTGAAATTTTTTAGGGAGACTACAAAAGGTTACAAATATGGATACATTAATGCTGGGCTTAGCCCTTGTTTTTGGGGCCGCTGTGGGCTCGTTTCTCAACGTGGTTATCCTGCGCCTGCCTCGGGAGGATGTATCGATAGCCTACCCGGCCTCGCACTGCCCACTTTGCCAACACCCTCTCTCCTGGTGGGAAAACATCCCCCTGCTCAGCTATCTGCTGCTGCGCGGCAGTTGTCACAACTGCCGCGCCTCAATCTCGTGGATGTATCCCCTGGTTGAGTTTGCCATGGCCGTATTCTCGGCCCGGCTCTTCTGGCAGTATGGTCCCAGCATCGAGTTTGGGCGGCTCTTTGTCTTTTTTGCTGCCCTGCTGGTTATCATATTTATAGACATCCATCACCAAATAATTCCCGATCGCATCAGCCTGCCGGGCATCGTGCTTGGCGTGGCCACCTCACCCTTCAGCGAAACGATTACTTGGCAGCAATCGGGCCTGGGAGTGCTTTTGGGCGGCGGGTTACTCTATATGGTGGCCTGGGGGTATCTCGTTATGGCAAAACGTGATGGCATGGGTGGCGGCGATATCAAGCTGCTGGCCATGATCGGTGCCTTTCTTGGCTGGCAAAGCTTGCTCTATGTGGTCTTTGCGAGTTCGCTCAGCGGCAGTGTTATTGGCATCATTGCCATGCTGCGTCAGGGCAAGGGCGGTAAAACCCGTATTCCCTTTGGCCCCTTTCTCGCATTTGGCGCCATCACCTGGGTGCTGTTCCAACAGCAGATTATGCTGCTGTGGCGTATGTATCTGGGCTTGCTCCATTGAGCAGTCCTCTTGTGTCCTCCTCCCCTTTCACCAACAGCAGGACAAAAAAAACCCCCGAGAAATTCTCGGGGGTTAAGTTCAGGCAGGGCGTTGAGATCTAAGCTTCGATCTCGTGCTCCACACTGATGGCAATCTTGTAGAGCACGGTGAGGATAAAAAATCCCGTTGCCCAGATACCAATGGTGATGAACAGCTCATTGATGGTCGGGTAGTACTCGACGATCTCATCCACCGGCGTGGGCACAAAGCCGCCCAGCACGAAGCCGATACCCTTGTCAAGCCAGAAGGAGACAAAGATCGACAAACAACCCATGGCCAGCCAGAAATCGCTTCCTTTTCTGGTCTTGGGGTAGCAGATCAGCGCCATGCCCACGAAGAAGAGCACCACGAAAGCCCACATGAACGGCACCAGGTTGTTATACACATGGCCATGATGCTCCAGGCCGAAGAACAGGTACTGCAGGGTGTGCTTGTGGCCGGGAATGTCGGAGTAAAAGCCGACGAAAAACTCCAGACCGACGAAGAACATGTTGGCAAGGGCCGCGTAGATGATGATGGTCACCATCTTCTGGATCGCTTCCTTACCGGCATCGAAGTTGGCCACTTTCTTTAGGATCATCGCCATGACCACGATCAAAGCCGGGCCGGCAGCAAAGGCGGAGGCCAGGAAGCGCGGGGCGATGATGGCGGAGAGCCAGAAGTGACGGCCGGGAAGACCGCAGTACAGCATAGCAGTAACGGTGTGGATGGAGAAGGCAAAGGGGATCGACAGATAGACAAAGAAGTAGATCCACTTCGGCGGATGCACCTGCTTACGCTCGGCAGTGAGGATCACCCAACCGCAGATGGCGTTCAACAGCAGATAGCCCCAGAGGACGCACATATCCCAAAACAGCATGGAATGCGGAGTAGGATAGAGCAGCACGTTGAGGCCACGCAGTGGCTGACCAAGGTCGGCCATGATGAACATCAAACACATCAGCAGTGACGCGATGGCCAGGAATTCACCAAGGATGGTGATTCGACCAAAGGCCTTAAAGTTATGGATGTAGTAGGGCAACACCAACATCACACCTCCCGCCGCCACACCGACCAGGAAGGTAAACTGGGAAATGTACAAACCCCAGGAGATGTCGCGGTTCATGCCGGTGAGGCCTAAACCGTAAAAATACTGGCGCAGATAGCATACAGCGGCTACCGCGACAAAAAATCCGAGGAAGGCCAGCCACATCCAGTAGTACTTGTTTCCTTTGAACGCTTTCTCAAACATGGCGGCCTCACACGATATAAAAGACGGAAGGTAAGGTACCAAGAGACGGGTTACGTTGAAGGGTGTGATTCTCCTTCAAAACCTTCCGAATCTCGGAGTTAGGGTCATTGAGATTGCCAAAGACCATCGCCTTGCTGTCACCACAGGCCTCGACACAGGCAGGCAACTGGCCATTCTCGACCCGCTCAGAACAGAACGTACATTTCTCGACAACACCGCGCATACGCGAAGGGAAGTCGCGGTTGACCTCAGCAATGAAGGGTCGTGGATCGCGCCAGTTAAAGGACCGACTGCCATAGGGGCAGGCTGCCATACAGAAGCGACAACCAATACAGCGGTGGTAATCCATGACCACCAGGCCATCCTTGGTGCGAAAGGTGGCCTGGGTCGGACAGGCGCGTACGCAAGGCGGATTGTCACAATGGTTGCACATGATCGGCAACTGGTGATGCTCGGTGGCCTCATCGCGATAGAGGCTGGGATTCTCCGGGAAAGCATTCTCGAAGTTGGTCATCCATATCCACTTGATCTCGTCTTTCTTATCCGGGAACTGTGGAATATTATGTGCTTTGATGCAGGCCTTGACAACCTTCTCGCCCAGGCTTGGATCCTGCTGGAATTTTTTCAGGTCAACGACCATACCAAAACGATTGGCATTGGGATTGGCCGCAGCAGCGCCATGACCAGCCGGTGCGGCGGTGTGCTCGGCACCCTGCCCACCTGCGGTTGAGGCATGGGCAACATTGACCCCTGCAACCAGGCGATCAACTACTGTGGTTCCACCAAGGCCCGCCAGCGTGGTCAATCCGGCTACCTTGAGGAAGTCTCTTCTCTTTGTGTCCATCTGTCTATCTCCTCCTTAGCCGTTCACTCAACAGGAGCCAGGTGGCAATCCCAGCAATATGGTTTAACCGATGCATAGTCGTGGCAGGTGTCGCAAAACTTCGTTTTGCTGGTGTGACACTTCATGCAGGTGAGCATCAGACTCTTCTGATACTTCTTGCCCTCGATCTCGATGGTGCCGCGGTCTCCGGTACGAATAACCTCATCACGCCAGGCATTGAGCAACTGCATGTGATTTGCTCGAATTTCGGCTGCTGGGAGAACACAGGTCTTGGCATCCTTGGGAAGCTCCGGCTTGGGAACATTGCCGGCAGTCCCGCGGTTGTACCAGACGGGTATTGTTATAAACAGGACGAAAATGATCAGTCCCGGGATTATCTTACCGCTATCATACATAGCATTTCCTCCATTCCTGCCGGTCTGTTAAACCAAGGTCCTGAGCCCTTCGGTCAGGTCTTGTCGTTGTTCACCATCAATCACCAGCGCATTACCGACCAGCTCACTTAAACCGGCAACCTGCACTTCAGGGACCCAGTAATTCATGAGGGTGGTCAGAGTGGCACGGTCAATCGCGCATACACAGGCCAGGGTGTTGACGTCATGTTTGTCATGGACGTACTTCACGGCATTGGCCCGTGGCAGACCGGAACGCATACGCAGTTCCATGATCTCGTCGGTATTGAGCGCCGTACCCGATCCGCAGCAGAAGGTCTTCTCGCGGATGGTGTTTTCCGGCATTTCCACCCAATTCTCCAGGACATTATCCAGGACATAGCGCGGCTCATCCAGCAGTCCCATAGCCCGGGCCGGGTTACAGGAGTCATGGAAGGTGGCCTTAACGTGGGCGTTCCGGGACTTGTCGAGTTTAATTTTACCGTTCTTGATGAGATCAGCGGTAAACTCGGAGATGTGAATCATCTTGGTGGAAGCGGAGTTGTCAAACACGGTACCCGTGATCGGTGAACGCGGTACTTCCAGGAAGTCGGCAGGACCGTTCATGGTATCCATGTACTGATGGAGCACGCGCCACATATGTCCGCACTCACCACCCAGAATCCAACGCACGCCCAACCGCTTGGCTTCGGCGTACATCTTGCCGTTAAGTTTCTTCATCATCTCGTTAGAGGTGAAGAGACCGAAGTTACCACCCTCGGAAGCGTAGGTCGACCAGGTGTAGTCCAGGCCAATGGCCTCAAACAACAGCAGGTAGCCCATGCAGGTGAAGATACCAGGCTCGGCAAAGACGTCCGCTGAGGGAGTGATGAACAGGACCTCGGCACCTTTGCGGTTAAAGGTCGGATTCACCTTAACCCCGGTCAGGTTTTCGATATCCTCGCAGAGGAACTCGACGTTGCCCTTAAAGGCCTGTGGGGTGAGGCCCATGTGGTTACCGGTGCGGTTCGAGTTGGACACCGGCTCCATGGCCCAGTTAATGCCCACACCCACCAGATGCAGCAACTCGCGCAGCATCATGGTGATCTCGGCGGTGTCGATGCCGTAGGGGCAGAACACCGAACAGCGGCGACACTCAGTACACTGGTAGGCGTACATGAACCACTCTTTGAGCACGCCCACGGTCATTTCACGACCGCCCACCAGCTTGCCGAGAATCTTGCCGGCACGGGTGAACTCCTGGCGGTAAATGGAGCGCAACAGCTCGGCGCGGAGCACCGGCATGTTTTTGGGATCGCCCGTGCCGAGGAAAAAGTGGCACTTATCGGCGCAGGCGCCGCAGCGGACACAACAATCCATGAAAATTTTCAGCGAACGGAACCGATCCAAACGATCGGCGATGCCCTGCAGGATGATCTCCTTCCAGTTTTCCGGAAGTTTCCAATCATCGTCCTCGGGGCTCCACTCGCGAGCATTGGGAAAACTGACTCCCTTTTGACTATCCAGATACCGGATAACCTCCTGCTTCGCCGGGTAAGCATAATTCCCTGGCTTGAACACAACCGGGACATCCATCCAATCTTTCGTTGGAATGGAGCCTGTCATCAGCGAAGGTCCCTCGGCAACACTCCGTGCCAACACATCTACCTTTACCACTGCCATTGCTCTATCCTTATACTCTTGAATTATCCAGCGTTAGTCTTAGCCTTGCGAAGGCAACTCTTTCTCGACGGGAATGCCCTGCTCAATCATGTCCTCACGGAACTCATCTTCATAGCCAGCATAGGAATGCGGCTTGATATCCGGGTTCCAGGGATTGATGTGGCGAACCATTCGTGAATTGTTGGCCAAATTTCGGGTTGGGCTGAGGAAGACGCCGCCCATATGCATGAGCTTGCTGAAAGGAAAGTAGGCAAGCAGAGTGCACACTAAGAAGAGGTGTACATAAAACAGGGAGCTGATATCAGCGACAATGGTCGGGGAAAAAGTGACCAGTCCGACAGCCAATTGTTTGATGGCGTTGATGTCCACATTAGCCCGCAGGAAAAAGCGCATCAGGATGCCGGTAAAGACGATGCCCAGGATCAAGAACAACGGAAAATAGTCGTTGACCAGGGAGATGTAGCGCACCTGAGAATTCATCAGACGACGACCAAAGAGGAACAGCAACGCCAGCACGATGGTGACGTCGGTGGTGTACATGGTCGGCGCGCCGATCTGCAACAGCGAGTCACCAAGCTCCACCAGGGCCACCAATCCGGGTACCGGATCCAGGAACAGCCGCATGTGGCGAATGATAATCACCAAAAAGCTGTAGTGGAAAAGAATACCGAAGAGCCACAGCCACTTGCTCGATTCGTAGGTCAGCTTTGGGCCGCCATAGACCGTGGCCTTGGTGTTGCGCCACAGCGAGCGAAAGAGCACGATCTCCAGGAACATGCGGGCCACAACCTGGGCGGTGTTCACCGGTGCTTCGAGCTTGTCCTGTTTGATCCAGGGCAAGGAATAGCCCTGGCCGCAGGTGGTTGGGATTTTGAACGGGACCGGCGATTTAGCCCAATGGATGACACGGTAGCAAAAACCGCCTAAAAACAGCGCCATGGCCAGATAAGGGATAACAACACCAAAGAGGTATTGCATACCCGGTATCTGTACCAGTATCAGCGCAACCAACACCAGGGCAATGACTGCCGCCAAAGGGAAGGCGTACTTCATCGATCACTCCTTCGCATTCGAGTTTAACAGTAACTTGTTGACAAGTTACGCAATAAAGCCGGCGCATGCTTCAGGAACGCCCTGAAAGCCTTCCGGCGGTCACACACATTCAACTCCCGCTTTGTTCCTCGGTGCCACCTTCCAGCTCCTGCTTGAGTAGGGCCGAGGGACAGGCCGCATCAGTGAGGACTGAACGCCCGCTCTTGAGTTCGGCAATGCGGTTGCGGTACAATTGTTCACGGCACTGGCAGTAGACATCAAAGGCCGCCAGGGCGATGCGGTCGATTTCACAGTCCAGCTGATCCAGTCCGCCCAGCAGAGGTTTGGTGGCCTGATCGCCCGCAAGCACCTGCTTGATCACCCACTTCAACTCCAGAAATGGAGCCACCGCCTGGGCAGCGGTGAAATCCTGAACGGCGCGGATACGGACAACCTGATCAAGTGGCTTGGCATACACATCAGGCCCAGCCTCTCCCAGCAACGCTTCGTACAGCTGCGTCAGGCCAGCGGTAATATTGCTGCCCACTGGATTGGCAAAAGGATCCACCGCTTTTTTGAAAAAGCCCGGCGAGGAGTAGGTGTTGAGCGTTCGCTCGATCCACACATCCAGGATAGCCTTTTTCTTGGCCTCCAGTGCTGTTCGCAAATCCGTTGCCGACATTTTTAGCCACCCCTGTGTTTTGCTCGGTCCACTCAGCCGGGGAGCCAATGCAATTCCTACAATATATTAGATATCTCCCACCCATGAAAAATGAATGAGGATTCATGCATCGATTGCTCTATCATGATTACTGATTTGTTTCAAGATAAAAATTTATGGTAGTTTGCCCGCAGATACCGGGGCCGGAGCACCACCGCTGAGCAGATGTAAAGCCACTTGCACATAGGGATCTGTGGCAGCCAACTGGTCAAGTTTTTTCTCCTCCGGCAGCGGGGCCTCGTCCTCATCTCCATCCGGCAACAATCCGGCAGCCTTGGCCTCTTTGCGCGTCTGCTCAAGCTCCATGCGTTCTTTCCACATGCTCTCCAGGGCAACCAGCACATTGGTTTGCTTGGATCGCTGCTTCGCCTTTTCAGTTTCCTGTTTGATGCGGCGGAAGGTGCTGTTCTCCGCCACCCAGCGCTCGCCTGACTGGCGCAGTTTCTCAATGGCCGGCCTTCCCTCTTTCCAGCGCTCATACTCCACCGCGCTGACCTGATCCCAGGGGAGAGAGTAATCCATATACTTCTCACCGGTCTCCAAATAATCGAACATCGATGGCACCACCAAGTCAGGCTCGACTCCCTTGTACTGGGTGGAGCCACCGGTAACACGGTAGAATTTCTGGATGGTCAGTTTGAGCGCGCCCAGGTCATCGCTGCGCTGCAACTGAAAGAGCGGCAGGTTGCGGTTGAGATCCATCATCGCCTGCACCGTCCCTTTACCGTGGGTATGGGCTCCGCCGATGACAAAGGCCCGCCCATAGTCTTGCAGGGCAGCAGCGAGGATCTCGGAGGCCGAGGCACTGAATTGGTTGACCAGCACGATGAGTGGGCCGTTATAATCGACATCGGCATCCTCATCCTCAAGAATGCGAATACTGTCATGGGAGTCCTTGACCTGCACCACCGGGCCACCGGAGAGAAAGAGCCCGGAGATCTGTACGGCATCAGTCAGGGCACCGCCGCCGTTGTTCCGCAGGTCGATGATCAGCCCTTTGACCTTCTGCTGCTTGAGCTTTTTCAGTTCAGCAAGCGTGTCATCGGTGACATTACGGCCTTCCTTGCCGTTACTCTGTGCGGCAAAATCACGGTAAAAACTGGGAATACGCAGATAGCCGTAGTTGGCCTTACCCTGCTGGAACACCGTGGATTTGACGTAGGTTTCCTCGATGCGGACCACGTCGCGAATAATGGGCACCGTCTGCTTGCGGCCGTCAGGCTTCTGCACATAGAGGCGGACCTCCGTCCCCTTGGCGCCACGGATGAAACCCACTGCCTCGCGAATACGCATCTCGGAGATATCCACCGGCTCGCCGTCTTTTTCGCCCACTGCAAGGATGGTATCCTCGGCCTGCAACTGCCCCTGCTTTTCTGCGGCACTGCCGGGAATGATACGCACCACCTTTATCAGTCCCTCATCCTCACGCAGCAGGGCGCCGATGCCTTCCAGCGAGCCGCTCATCTGAATGTCGAAATCCTCCTTGGAGGTCGGGGCCATGTAATCACTGTGCGGATCGTAGGCACGGGTGATGGCATCGAAATAGCGGTCATAATGATCCTGGCGGCTCTGCTGCAACAGACGCCCCAGTGAGCGGTGCGTGCTTTCGCGCACTTTCTTGATCGCGTCCTGCCATTCCTGGGGATGCTGCGTCGGGTCCAATACCGCTTCTGGTGGTTGCTTTTTATTCTTGTCGGTGAGGATATCAAAATAGGCCTCAATGACCTGCATCTTCAACCCCAGGCGCCAGCGTTCGCGCAGGGCGTCACGATTGGCGGCAAACTCCAATTTTTTCGGTTCGATTTCCAGACGCTCACCCGCAGCAACATCAAAACCCTTGTTCAACAGGCTGTCGACAAAGCCATCCACCATGCGGATGCGATCATTAAGTACTTCCATGCCCGCATCAGGTAAGACCACATTGCCCCGGCTCAACTCATCATCAACGTGGTCAGCGAAGGCCTTGAGTACCTGCACATCCTCCTGCAAGAGGAAGCGCTTACGCGGATCCAACTGCCGCAGGTAAAGATCATACGCCTTGTGCGACAGGGCGTCGTTGAGGGCCTGGTGGCTGAAATGCTGGCTGGGAAGTTGCTGGCTGAGGATGAGGGCGATCAGTTGATTGTGGTCTTTATCAAAGACCTCGGCCGGTGCCTTCTTGGCAAGAGAAGCGGTTGCCGAGCCGAATAGCAGCAACAGCGAAATGAGGGCAAGACGAGCGAAACGCCGGCAACGGAATTGGGGGATGATCGACATGGCAGTCCTACATCGGGTGTGGGAGGAAGGGGAAGAGAAGGAGGATGGCATCAGAAGGGGCTGACGATCTTGTCGGCCTCGGCCATGGCGGTCATGATTTCGTGCATATTGGAAATCTGGCCCACCTGCATGGCGGATTTGAGCTGATAAAAATCAAGACAAGTGCCGCAGGCCAGGATCTCCACGCCGGCGGCCTGCAACGAACGCAAGGCCTCCAACGCCCCCGATTCGGTGGCCACCAGCCGTACGCCGCTGTTATAGAGGACGATTTTATGCGGCTGGGGGGACACATCCTTGATCGTTTGCACATAGGTCTGCAACAAGGCCCAACCCAACTGTTCACTGCCGCGGCCCATGGTGTCGGAGGAAATAACGTAAAGCACCTGCATGGCCTTGGGCACCTGGCATTGGTAATCCTCACTCACCACAGGCATCTCGCCCAGGCTGCCGTTGGCAACGATGGTAACGGCAAAGCGGGAGTTCCCGCGAGCAACCGTCTGCACAGTATGGCCCTGGCTGCGGCCGAAACGGGCCACGTTGTTTTGCGATGCCTCGTTATCCACCAGCACCTCGATAGCATACGCGCCCTCTTCCAAGGCTTGCTTGGCACGGAGGACCGGTTGCGGACAAGGCATCCCCAGGCAGTCGATAATTTGCGGGTCCATAAAACTCCTCGCTCATGGGTGGCGCTCGTGGCAGCCACCCGGTTTATAAAATAATTTCCTGCCCTTCTCGCGCAAAAAACATACGCATGGGATCATCGGCTGTCGTGGTACAGTACAGTTCGCCCATGGCGTCCAGCTGTTCATCGCTGCGTTCCGGATCATGGTGAAAAAGGGCCAGTTGCCTAACCCCGGCCCGCCGGGCAGCGGCAATGGCATCCTCGATGGGACTGTGCCCCCACCCCACCTTGCCCTTTTCATATTCCGCGCGCGTGTATTGGGCATCATGGACCAACAAGTCGGCATCCTTATAAAAATTCTCCAGCACCCGATTCTGTTCCCGGGCCGCCTCCTCTCCTTCCAGGGCCATGAATTCATCATAGGAGGGATGGTCTGGATCGGTGATGAAGAGATTGCGAAAGGGTTCGGTGTCGTAGGCGGTGCAGAACACCTTGTCGCGAAAGGTGAAGCGATACCCCAGCGCGGTGATGGGATGATTGATAATCGCCGTGGACAGGGTGATTCCGTCACCGAGATCAAGCAGCGGCTCCTCCTTGAGGCGTGAGTATTCGATGGAGCCAGCCAGCTCCCCCATGTTGACCGGGAAATATCGGTATTTCATCTGCCCGCCGACCACAGCCTCCAGGGGCTCGTCTTCATAGGTCACCGGGCCGAACACCTTGATCTTCGTGCCTGGAATATAGACCGGCACGAAAAAAGGGAAGCCCATGATATGGTCCCAATGGGTGTGGGAAAGATAAATTTCCGTGCTGATCGGTCCCTTGGGCAGGTCATGGGCCAGCATATAATTGGCCAAATCGCGAATGCCGGAGCCGGCATCAATGATGATGTGGCGATTGACCTCGGGAAAACGTAACTCGATACAGGCGGTGTTGCCACCGTACTTCATGGTGTTCGGCCCAGGGCAGGGAATAGAGCCCCGTACTCCCCAAAATTTGACCTTAATCATGGCTCCCTCTCCTTTGCGCAGTGGGGTAATCGAGCTGCAGACACCGCCGAAATGACCCTGCCAGCTGAACAAACACCTATACTTGCAGAAAAATTTCCGCCTTGCTGATTTCCGCGTCCACCGCCGCCGACAGCCCCACCACCGTACTCCAGGAAAGGCCACAACGCTCCAGCATGATTTCCAACGCCGCTTCATCGGGAAAACGGTTGCCGGCATAGCCGATGTCAAAGAGGCAGACATAAAAGTCGGCCAGGGCGACGGTGGCCACCAACGATTGATGCTCGGGGGCAGCCTGCACCACATCGTGATGATGGCGGATGGCATCGGTGAGCACGTCGTTGAGCTTCCATTTAGCGGCGATCATCTCGCCCACTTCCTCATGATCAAAGCCCATCAACTCGTGCTCTTGGATATTCAGGGGCTGTTGCACCTTGGCCACCTGAGCCAACACTTCGGTATACTCATCGCCAAAGGGTATCTTGCCCAGATCGTGCAACAATCCGGCGACAAAATACTCCTCCCGTTCCCCCAGTGGCACCCCCTGTTCGGCGGCGAGCAACTTCGCCATGACGCCGACGCCGATGGAATGCGCCCAGAAATCCTTGATCGGCAGCGATTTGGACTTTTTCGCCTGACCGACGCAGCGGATGATGGCCGTGGACAGGGCGAGATTTTTCACAGTATTCAACCCGAGCATGATGATGGCACGGGTGAGCGAGGTAACCTTGTTGACCAGCGAATAGTAGGCTGAGTTAATCAGTTTGAGCACCTGACCGGTGAGGACAGGGTCAAGAGAGATAACCTTGTTCAGGTCGTTGGGGGCCGTGTCCGGGCGGCTACAGATCTCCAGCACCTTACCGACCGTGGTGGAGAGGCTGGGCATTTTTTCTACAAAAACACGAATATGATCGAGTCTTTTTTTCCGGTCATTCATGTGGATGCGGGGAAACTATGAACCAAAGCGGACGAATTGCCTGTAGAATCGGGCTATAATAAATGAAGCCGGTGGGCAGGTCAAGCGCACTGCATGCCATGGGGCCGATTAACAGCCGTGTTTTATGAGAAAAGAGCGTATCGCCTCTTCCATCACCTGCACGGGCGTTTGCCCGGTTTCCTGAATGCGTATCCACAGACAGCGCTGAAAGGCGCGGTAGAGCTCCTCAGGGACCTGCAACTTCAGCTCGACCAGAGGTGGATGATCATTCGGGGAGTCGGGCATGGTAGGCTACCACCTCATCATAGCGAAGACCACTGCCGCCAAAGATATCGAGGGCCGAGCCGACAGTGACATCGATGCGCCCTCGGCCGCTGCTGTGGATCTGTTCCAGATCAGCCCAGCCGGCGACGCCGCCCGCGTAGGTGGTGGGCACCGAAACGCTGCTGGCCAGCAACTCGAGCAGGCGATTGTCGATACCCATGCATTTGCCTTCCACATCCACGGCATGGACGAGAAACTCATCGCAGAAACGGGCGAGATCCTCCAGCACCTGGGTGCTGATGCGCAGCGAGGTGAATTGCTGCCAGCGATCGGTGACGACGTAGTAGCCATCCTGCCGCCAACGGCAACTGAGATCAAGCACCAGCCGCTCCCTACCCACCAACCGCGTCAAGTTGGCCAGGCGCTCACGGTCTAGCAGGCCATCATGAAAGACATGACTGGTAACGATGACGTGCGAGGCTCCGGCCTCCAGCCAGGCCACCGCGTTGGCATCGGTGATGCCCCCACCGACCTGCATTCCGCCGGGCCAGGCGGTCAGCGCCTCACGGGCCGCAGCCTCGTTGCCCGAACCCAGCATGATGACGTGCCCCCCCACCAGATTATCGCGTCGATACAACTCGGCATAATGGGCCGGAGGCAGGTGTGAGGCGAAATTGGTCCGCAGTGTGGTCTGGTCTTCGCCGAGACTCGAACCGACAATCTGCTTCACCCGGCCATCGTGGAGATCAATACATGGTCGAAAACGCATGACAACACCATTAAAAAAGAAAAGGGCTGCCGACCAGTTAGCCGACAGCCCTTCATATCTGAGATTGAGCTGTTTATCGCTCCTTGACCATCATGGTGGTGGGATCAAGGCTCAAGCTCTTGCCGCCTTCGACCTGCTCACCGTAGTTGCGGATGATGTCCAACTGGATGGTGGCGTTGGCCTGCGGCTTGAGCAGCACTGCCATGTCGAAGAGATCATCGAGCTCATGGCAGGGCGCTGGCACGCCGGTGGGGGAGACCCGGGGGTCGTCACGATGACAGATGGCGGAGAACCAAGCCTGCATGTTCATGTTCTCCAGCAGGTTTTTGATGTCCTCCAAATCCTCACGGGTGGTCTTGACGAAATCAAAACCATCGACGATCAGGCAGTTGGGGCGAAAAATATCCTGCAGCACCAGATCATTGAGACGTTCCTCCAGGCGGGAGCGGGTAAAGGCAGCCACCTTGAAGGTCATGATCATGCGATGATGAGCCACCATATCGATCAATTCATGCGGCCGGGTGACGCTATGCTCCTGCAGAATCAGCTGCAGGATGTCGTCATACCAGGTTTTGGTCTTGTCGATGCTCTCACCGATGCTGACGTGGATGACCCGCTTGCCGCGCAGGATGGCATCCAGGGCAATCTGCACCAGCAGGGCAGTTTTGCCCAGGCCGGCGCGGGCCATGACCAAACCCATCTGATTCTGCTCTTTGCTCATATTGAGAACCCGCAGCGGATTCTGCTGTACCAATGGTTCGTATCCCATAATTCGACCTCTTAACGGTTGTCTCTCAGGTTCATTCAGTAACGGAAAACCGGTTAGGCATCCTTTTTCTGGGCAGCATAGGCCTTGACCAACTCTTCAGCCACGCTGCGGGGCACCTGCTTGTAGGTGGCGAATTCCATGGTGAACTCGGCCTTGCCCTGGGTCAGCGAGCGCAGGGTGGTGGAGTAGCCGAACATCTCGGCCAGGGGCATCTCAGCCTCGACCACGGTGTAGTTGCCCTCCTCGAAGGTACCGATGATGACGCCACGACGCTGATTAAGGCTCCCCATAACCGCTCCCTGGAACTCGGAAGGACCTTCGACGGCCACCTTCATGATCGGCTCAAGGATAACCGGGTTGGCCTTGCTGTAGCCCTGGCGGAAGGCACCAATGGCCGCCACCTGAAAGGCCACGTCAGAGGAGTCGACCGCATGGTAGCTACCATCATTGATGGCCACACGCACACCGGTGATGGGGGCACCAATCAGGGTACCTTTAACCAGTGATTTCTGGAAGCCCTTGTCACAGGAGCCGATGAATTCACGGGGGATGACACCACCGACAATCTGATCGGCGAATTCGTACTCGCCCTCTTCCAACGGCTCCATGAATCCGGCAACGCGGCCGTACTGACCGGAACCACCGGTTTGTTTCTTGTGGGTGTAATCGAAATCAGCCCGCTGAGTGATCGCTTCACGATAGGCTACCTGGGGTGCGCCCACCTCGACCTCGGCCTTGTACTCGCGTTTCATACGCTCAATGTAGACCTCAAGATGCAACTCGCCCATACCGGAGATGATGGTCTCGTTGGTTTCGTGGTCCACATAGGTCTTGAAGGTCGGGTCTTCCTTGGTGAAACGGTTGAGCGCCTTCGACATGTTGATCTGGGCCTTGTTGTCCACCGGGCTGATGGCCAGGGAGATAACCGGGGCCGGCACATGCATCGAACTCATTGACCAGTTGACGCCCGGGCTGCAGAAGGTGTCACCAGAGGCGCAATCGATACCAAACAGTGCGACGATATCGCCGGAGCCGGCACCTTCGATCTCCTCCATCTCGTTGGCATGCATGCGCACCAGGCGGCCGACCTTGGCCTTCTTGCCGGTACGGGAGTTGATGATGGTATCACCCTTTTGAATCACACCCTGATAGGTCCGTATGTAGGTCAGCTGACCATACCGGCCGTCCTCCAGCTTGAAGGCCAGGGCCACCAGCGGATCGCTGGGATCGTTGGACACCATCACTTCGGCCTCGTCCTCGTCGAGGTTGAGGGCGGTGTTCTCGACATCGGTCGGACAGGGCAGATAGCTGGCGACCGCGTTGAGCAACAACTGCACACCTTTATTTTTGTAGGCCGAGCCGATCAGCACCGGAGTCAACTCCAGGGCCAGGGTGCCGCGACGAACGGCATCATGAATCATCTCCTCGGGGATTTCGGCCTCTTCGAGCATGGCCTCCATCAGTTCGTCGGAGAACATGGAAACAGCATCCAGCAATTCCTCGCGCTTGAGTTGCGCCTCTTCCATGAACTCAGCCGGAATTTCCTCGTGACGAATGGTTTCGCCCTGGTCGCCATCGAAATAGACCGCCTTCATGGTGATCAGGTCGACCATACCCTGGAGATCGCTTTCCAGGCCGATGGGCATTTGCAGCATCACCGCATTCAATTCCAGCTTGTCGCGCAGCTGCTGGGTAACGCGCTGGGGATTGGCACCGGTACGGTCGCACTTATTAATAAAGGCGATACGCGGAACCTTGTAGCGGGTCATCTGCCGGTTGACGGTGATGGACTGGGACTGCACGCCACCAACGGAACAGAGGATCAGCACCGCTCCGTCGAGAACGCGCAGGGCACGTTCCACCTCGATGGTGAAGTCAACGTGGCCGGGGGTGTCGATGATGTTGACATCGTAATCTTTCCAGGAGCAGTAGGTGGCTGCGGACTGAATAGTGATGCCGCGCTCCTTTTCCAACTCCATGGAGTCCATGGTCGCCCCGACGCCGTCCTTGCCGCGCACCTCGTGGATGGCATGAATGCGCTGGGTGTAAAACAGAATGCGCTCGGTCAGCGTGGTTTTGCCCGAGTCGATGTGGGCACTGATGCCGATATTCCGTACTTTGGTCAGATCCTTTTTCATAACGCGTTCCTCAATTGCCGCTTCCCGGTTACGCACTGCACGATGGCGGTGGCGCTCCAGCTGTTGTTCTTCATTCGTGAATAAAAAAAGGAGTTACAGCAGGCTCTGCAACTCCGTGCTTTTCATGGTCAAGGGGGGTACTGGCTGAACTAGGTGGGGAGAGACAAGGAGAGAGAATCCTTCACTGCTGTACACTACTCGCCCGCAAACCTGCGTGCACTGCTGCATGCACTGCCATTTAGGCTTAGCCCAAAACACTCTGGCAAAGTTGCTTTCTATAACGCAGAGACTCGGAGCCGTCAAGCAATTTTTATGCTCTTCTAGCGCGATACCAGCCAAGCGACACCACCGAATCAGGCTCGAGCGCCCCTGGCTATTTCGAAGCACCTGGTTGCCAATGCGCCATTTTCGTTCAGACTTCGACAGCGCTCTTCATTTTTGTCGCACCGTTAACCAGGACACCGGGCCAGCCACTGGCCAACACAGCAAAAGCCACTGATTCAACGTTACTTTTCACAACCTTGCCAAATTGGCACCAAACCTGCTTTTGAAAAGCAAATTCACCACCCCGCCTCGCTGGCAGGGAACCATGGAACAGTTGCCAACAAGGAGCCAGACAATGTCAAAAAAAAATGTGGAAGAATTGCTGATAGCCGGCGGAGCCGACGAGAAACTGCGTAACAAGTATGATGTTCTTAAAACCAAAGAAGAATTCGTGACCCTGGCCAAGACCGACGGCTTTGAGTTCACCATCGCTGATCTCGATGCTGTGCTGCGTGAATCGGGCGATGCCTTTGAATCCTTTGGCAACCCGCCCAAACGGGTTATCTGGTGGCAATAAGCTGCCCGCCAAATCACTCTGCGCACCCTGCCATCGGTGCGGCTGGCCGACAAACTGGCCGGGAACACCAACGAACAGCAGCCGTTGTTCCCGGCCTCTCATTTTCCTGATTTGACACCTATTACACCATCAGGCCGCCTTCACGCGCCAACCGTTGTACCTGGGCCAGGACCTCGGCCACATCCACACTGAGCACTCCCCTATCCTGCACCACCACCTGCCCGTGGACGATCACCGTGCGCACATCGGCACCGCAATCACTGTAGACCAGCACGCTGGCATCGTGCCAGGGTTGGAGGTGCGGCTGCCGGTGATCCACCAGGATGATATCCGCAGGTGCGCCGATCTGCAAAGTGCCTAATCCCGTCGCAAGCCCGAGTGCTTCGGCACCACGAGCGGTGGCCAGCGCAAGAACCGTTCGCGCCGGCATCGCCGTGGCATCGCCGGACGGCAGCTTGTGCAGACGTGCGGCAAAACCCATCTCGCGAAAGAGATCCAGACTGTTGCCCGAGGCGGCGCCATCGGTGCCCACCCCCAAACGCACGCCGCGCTCGACCATTGCCGGAAGCGGTGCCCGGCCCGAGGCCAGTTTGGCATTGCTCTGCGGACAACTGATCAGGCTCGCACTGCTGGCGGCCAACAGATCGATATCCGCCTCACTGAGCCAGACACCGTGGACACAGACCGTATGCCTGTCGAGCAGCCCCAGGTTGTGGAGATGGGCAAGCGGTGTTGGTCCCTGGGGCTCGGTAATCAGGGCCTGCTCACCGGCGGTTTCCGCCACATGGATAAACAGCGGCACCCCTTGCGATCGCGCCAACTCTTTGGCCCGGCGCAGGGTGGTGTTGCCGCAGGTGTAGGGCGCATGGGCAAAGATTGCCGGCCGGATCAGCGGATGGCGCCCCTGCCAGTGCTCGACAAACTGCTGAGCCACCTCGATATTGCGGCTTGGCTCCGGCACCCCCGGCGCCGGAAAATCGATCACCGCCTGGGCAGCCACGCAGCGCAACCCCACCTTTATGCAGGCCTGCGCCACCGCATCTTCGTAAAAATAGCCGTCCGCCACGGTGGTGGTGCCGGAGAGCAGCATCTCAATGGCGGCCAGTTGACTGCACCAATACACCATCTCCGGGGTGACCAGTCGTGCCTCGGCCGGAAAAATATGCGCATGGAGCCAGGTGTGCAGATCGAGGTCGTCGGCCAACCCGCGCAACAGCGTCATCGGCATGTGGCAGTGGCCGTTGACCAGGCCGGGCATGGCCAGTTGTCCGGCGGCGTCGAGCACTGTCCCGCTGTCGGGCAGGGGACAATCCGCCATCGCACCTGTTTGCACGATATGGCCGTCGGCAATGGCAATAAAAGAGGGTGCTCTCGGCGTTTGCGTAGCGGCATCGGCCAGGAGGAGACAGTTGGTGATAAGGAGATCATTTTTCATAACTGCTTGCACAAAATCTTGAAGATAGTGTATCACAGAGCACCGATCCCTTGGGCCGGGCAAAGCCTGAGTATACTCGAATCGCCGGCGACAGCAACGAACGAACCTGCACCTTCGTGCCGGACCGTTGCACCATTGTCATCTTGGTCGTTTTTGCAAAAGAACATGAGAGCGGCGTTTCGAGCTCCGTTACCTGCTGTTTTTCAATGCGTCATTGCTCGCATTTTGATTTTTTCTTGAAGGTTTCATTTTTCTATTTTGAGGTTTTATGGGATTTCGTTGTGGAATTGTTGGCCTGCCCAACGTGGGCAAGTCGACCATCTTTAATGCCCTGACGGCTGCGGCCATTGCTGCGGAAAACTACCCCTTCTGCACCATCGAGCCCAATGTCGGCATCGTGCCGGTGCCGGACGAACGCCTGGACACCCTTGCCGATCTTGCCAAGACCCGCAGCAAGGTAGCCACGCAAATGGAGTTTGTCGACATCGCCGGCCTGGTTAAAGGCGCCAGCCAGGGCGAAGGTCTGGGCAACCAGTTCCTCGGCCATATCCGCCAGGTCGATGCCATCCTCCATGTGGTGCGCTGTTTTGAGGACGACAACATCATCCATGTTGATGGCTCCATCGATCCGCTGCGGGACGTGGAGGTGATCTCCATGGAGCTGATCCTCGCTGATCTCGATTCCGTGGACCGGCGGTTGGCCAAAAGTCGCAACCAGGCCAAATCCGGCGACAAAAAAATGATCGCCGAAGTTGCCTTCCTGGAACAGCTCCACAATGTGCTTGATGCCGGCAAACCGGCGCGCAGCCTAGTGCCGGAAAACGATCAGCAACGCGATCTCGTCCGCGACCTGGCCCTGCTCACCGCCAAGCCGGTGCTCTATGTGGCCAACGTCAACGAGGGCGACCTTGCCACCGGCAACGCCCATGTGGACAAGCTGTCCCAACTGGCCGCCGCAGAATCCGCCTCCCTGGTGATGATCGCCGGGGCCATCGAGCAGGAATTGAGCCTGCTCGATGCCGAGGAGCAGCGCGAGTTTCTCAGTGACATGGGCATGGAAGCGCCGGGCCTGCACCGCCTGATCAAGGCCGGCTACGACCTGCTGGGCCTGATCACCTACTTCACCGTCGGCGAAAAGGAGACCCGGGCCTGGACCATCAAAAAGGGCACCAAGGCGCCGGGGGCTGCCGGCAAGATCCACTCGGATTTTGAACGCGGCTTCATCCGCGCCGAGGTGATTGCCTACAACGATTACATCACCTGCGGTTCGGAGTCTGCGGCCCGCGATAAAGGGGTGATGCGCTCGGAGGGTAAGGAGTATGTGGTGGCCGACGGCGACTGCATCCTCTTTCGCTTCAATGTCTAAGCTGCACCTTTTTCGCTGCTTTCCGGTCTGCTCCCGCCAGACATCTATGGTTGCGAGGAACACATGAACCTGCCTGCAAAAACCGTCTTTGCCGCCCAGCTGGTGGCTGGTCAGCAGTTTGAGGATGTCTTTCTGGTGGCCAAAAAATCCCTGGCCGAGACCAAGGCCGGCAAACCCTACCTGGCCCTGACGCTGATGGATCGCAGCGGTGAGGTCGAGGCCCGCATCTGGGACAATGCCCAGCTCTTTGCCGAGCAAGCCGATGAGGGCGGCTATGTGCTGGTGCAGGCGGTGGCCAAGCCCTTTCGCGAGCAGATGCAGTTGGGGATCACCAGCCTCCGCCCTGTGGCAGATGACGATGTCGATCTGGCCGATTTTCTGCCCACCAGCTGCCGCCCCCTGGAGGAGATGGCCCGCGAGCTGGAAGGGGTGCTGGAGAACATCGCCGACAAGCCCTTGCAGCAGTTGCTCCGCACCATCTTCCAGGGGGAAACCCTGGCCAAATTCCAGCGGGCACCGGCGGCCAAGAAGATGCACCACGCCTACATCGGTGGGCTGATTGAACATACCCTCTCCATCGTCGGCATGGCCCGGCGCGCTGCGGCCCATTATCCACAGCTCGATGGCGATATGTTGGTGGCCGGCGCCCTGCTCCACGACCTGGCCAAGATCGAGGAGTTCGATTTTGCCCGGCCGCCCTTTGGCTACACCGATCGCGGCCGGCTGATCGGTCACCTGGTGCTGGGCGTGGAACTGATCCGGCAGGCGGCTCGCCAGGTGGAGGAGATCAGCAGCCACCAGGTCGACCAGCTCATCCACATGGTACTCAGCCACCACGGCCAGTACGAATACGGCTCACCGGTGCTACCGATGACCGCCGAGGCCATGCTGCTCAACCACCTTGACGACATGGACGCCAAGATGAACTTCTTCCAGCAACTACAGGCCAAGATGCAAACCGAGGGCTGGCAGTGGAGCGAGTATCAGCGGCACCTGGAGCGGTATCTTTACCTACGGGGACCGGCCGGACAGGAATCAGGTGCAGGCGAACCCATGCCGCCGCTGCCTGAGTATTACAATCCACAGCCAGCGCCAACCGAGCCCGGTACCACCGCCCCGCGCAAGAAACCGGCTGGCAGCCAACGCCAGCAATCGCTTTTTTAAACCATGTCCTTTGCCGGGATTCTCGGTCAAACCAAGGCCCTGACCCTGCTCACCCGTGCGGTCAACAGTGGCCGCCTCGCCCATGGCTATCTCTTTGCCGGGCCGGACGGCGTGGGCAAGACCACTGCCGCCCTCTCCCTGGCCGCAGTGCTGCTCTGCCGGGCGCCGGTGGGAATCGAGCCCTGCGGCAGCTGCCCGGGCTGCCGCAAATTCCTTTCGGGTAACCATCCCGACCTGTTGCGCATTCAACCCGATGGTGCGGCCATCAAGATCGATCAGATCCGCGAGTTGAAAAAGGCCCTCACCTTTGCCCCCTTTGAAAGCCGCCTACGCGTGGTCTTGATCGAAGAGGTGCAGACCATGCGCCGCGAGGCCGGCAACAGCCTGCTCAAGGTGCTGGAGGAGCCGCCGCCGGACAACCTGCTGGTGCTGATCGGTTCCACCGCCGGCGCCATGCTTGATACCATCATCTCCCGCTGTCAGGTGATCCCCTTTGCGCCGCTGCCTCTGCCGCTGGCAGCGCAGGTGATTCGCCAACATCGGCCTGAACTCGATGACACAGCCAGCCACACCCTGGCGGCCCTGGCCGATGGGTGCCCCGGCCAGGCCCTAGCCCTGGAGGCAGAAGGGACGTTGGCGTTGTATCGCACCATCCTTACGCAATGGCTGGCACCGCTCCGCTCCACCGCCGCACGGGTCGAGCAGGTGCTGCAACTGGCGGCGCAACTGGCCGAGGCCAAGGAAGGGATGGAGCCACTGTTGACGCTGCTGCGCATCTTCCTGAAAAATGTCATGGCCGCCCGCACTGATGCCCGCTGTGGCCACTTTGCTCCGGAGGTACTGCGGGCAAGAGAACGCTGGAATTTGCCCCAACTCTCTGCTAAGATAGCAGCTCTTGACCTGGCGGAACGCGCCCTGGCCCGAAACTGTCATCGTGGCCTGACCAGCGAAGTGCTGCTTCTGGATCTCTTTGACTGTAGCCCCTCTTAATCACACCCCATGACTGAGCTAGCCCACGAACCGCAGCCCACTGATTCCTCCCTGCCCGATGATGAGGAGCAGGCTGCTGCCGCTCCCCTCCATTTTTTCAAGATCCGTTTTCGCGAGCAGGGGCAGGAGTTTACCGCCGGCACCAAGGTGAGCGATCTCAAACGTGGCGATCTGGTGATGATCCGCACCGATCACGGCCCGGAGCCGGCTGTCATCATTCATCGCACCGCCGGGCCCTTCCCACCCGGGACGCCACGGCCGGTGAGTTTTCAGATTCTAGGACGGGTTCCGCCCGAAGCACAAGCACAGTATCAGCTACTGCCCCAACAGGAACAGGAGGCCCACCGCCTCTGCCGCTCCCACATCGAACGGTTGCGCTTGCCGATGCGCCTGGTGCGGGTGGAACGCTTTTTCAACGGTTCCAAGATCATCTTCTACTTCACCGCCGAGAGCCGGGTCGACTTCCGCGAGCTGGTCAAGTCCCTGGTGCAGGAATTTCGTACCCGTGTCGAGATGCGCCAGATCGGCGTACGCCACGAAACGCAGATGACCGGTGGCCTGGGCGCCTGTGGCCGCGAACTCTGCTGCACCGCCTATCTCAACAAATTTGATTCGGTCTCCATCAAGATGGCCAAGGCTCAGGAACTGCCGCTCAACCCGGCCAAGATCTCCGGGCTGTGCAACCGGCTGCTCTGCTGTTTGACCTATGAGTACGAGACCTACAAGGCCATGAAAAAGGGCATGCCCCGCGTTGGTCGCCAGATCCAGTTCGAAGGCAAAACCTATATGGTTACCCGGCAGATCCCGCTCATGGGCCGCATCACCGCCACCTGCGAAGGCGAGGAACGCGTCTTCTCCGAGGATGAATGGCAGGCTGCCGATCCCATCCTGCCTAAACCCATCAGCCGCAAAGGCCAGGGCAAGAAAGGCGGAAGCAACAAATCACCCAAAATCGATATCTGGGGCATGCAGGAAGTACCGGAAGACGACGAGTAATCTTCCCCGCCTCTTTCCCCTCAGCCACCCACTGTTCTTATGCCAACCTACGTCACCACGCCGATTTATTACGTCAACGCCATGCCCCACCTGGGCCATGCCTATACCACCATCGTCACCGACACCTACAGCCGCTTCCGCCGTTTCTGCGGTGAAGACGTCCGTTTTCAGACCGGCACCGATGAGCATGGCGAGAAGATTGCCGAGGCTGCCGCCAAGGCCGGCGAGACGGAACGCGCCTATGTCGATCGCATCTCGGCCACCTTCAAGGAGACCTGGCCGGTGTTGTCCATTGAGCCGGATTACATCATCCGCACCACCGATGTTGATCATATTCAAACGGTGCAGGATATCCTGCAACAGGTCTATGACCGTGGCGACATCTATTTCAGCGAATACTCGGGCCTGTACTGCAAGGGCTGCGAGCGCTTCCTCACTGATAAAGAGCTGGTGGATGGCAAATGCCCTGACCATCTGGTGGAGCCCAAGGCCATCACCGAGCAGAATTATTTCTTCCGCATGTCCAAGTACCAGGACTGGCTGATCGATCACATCAAGGCCAATCCCGAGTTCATCACCCCGGAACGCTACCGCAACGAGGTACTCTCCTTTCTCAGCGAGCCGCTGGAGGATCTGTGCATCTCCCGGCCGACCACCCGCCTCACCTGGGGCATCCCCCTGCCCTTTGACGATAAATTCGTCACCTATGTGTGGTTTGATGCCCTGATCAACTACCTCACCGGTATCGGCTACCCGGGTGGCCCGGACTTCGAAAAATACTGGGCTGGCGCCGAGCATGTCATTGCCAAGGACATCCTCAAACCCCATGCCATCTTCTGGCCGACCATGCTGCGAGCCATGGAGCTGGAACCCTACCAGCGGTTGCATGTCCATGGTTACTGGAACGTCGACGCCACCAAAATGTCGAAATCGCTGGGTAACGTTATCCGGCCCAAGGAGCTGGTCGAAACCTACGGTGTAGATACGGTGCGCTATTTTGTGCTGCGTGAGATGAGTTTTGGCCTGGACGCCTCTTTCTCCGGCGATGCCATCCTCGCCCGCCACAATGCCGATCTGGCCAATGACCTGGGCAACCTCTTCTCCCGCTCCCTGACCATGATCGACAAGTATGCCGGTGGCCAGGTGCCGGAGGGTGAGGCGGATTTTACCTATACCCCGGAAGACCGTGAACTGATCAGCGCCGTGGCGGCCATGGTGGCCAACTATCGTGACCATATGGAGAGCTTCCGCTTCCACAAGGCCCTGCAGGCGGTGTGGGAGGTGATCGGCCTGCTCAACCGCTACATCGTCGGCAATGCCCCCTGGGAACTGGCGAAAAACCCTCGCCAGGCCGACCGCCTGCGCACGGTACTCTATTTCCTCGCCGAATCCCTGTGGAAGATCGCCCTGGTGCTGGGGCCGATCATGCCGACCACCGCCGCCAAGATGGCGAGCGCGCTGGGCATGGAGTCCCGTTTTGCCGCTGCCACCATTGCCGATGTGCAGGAGTGGGGCGATATCCCCATGGGTACCACCATTCATGCTGGCACGCAGTTGTTCCCCCGCGTGGAAAAAAAGGTGGACGCGCCACCGGCGGTGGGTAAAGATGCAAAGGCCAAAAAAACCAAGGAAGAAGCACCGGCCGAAGGGCTGATCAGCTTTGATCAGTTCAAGGAGGTAGAACTCCGCGTGGCCGAGGTGGTGGCAGCCGAGAAGGTGGCCAAATCCGATCGCTTGCTCAAGCTCACCGTCAAGGCTCCCGAGGAACGAACCATTGTTGCCGGCATTGCCCTGCATTATGCACCTGAGGAACTCCTGGGCAAAAAGGTCCTCATCGTCGCCAATCTGAAGCCAGCCAAGCTCATGGGCATCCCCTCGCAGGGCATGGTGCTGGCTGCCAAACAACAGTTGGAAGACGGCAGCGAACGCCTGGTGGTCACCACCGTGGCCGGCGACATCGCCGCCGGCAGCCGGGTGGCCTGAAGGTCTGCGCACCAGCCATTCACACTCTTTTTCCCCATAACCACGAGGAATTACCATGTTTATGCTCGGCAACTTCATCATGGCCATCGCCAAGCTGATCAATTTCGTACTCAGCGCCTATATCTGGGTCGTCATCGCCCGCGCCGTTATCTCCTGGGTCAACCCGGACCCTTATAATCCCATTGTCCGCTTTCTCCGCCAGGTCACCGATCCCCTGCTCCTGCATATCCGGCGCTATGTGCCTGTCATGGGTGGCATGGATCTCAGCCCGATGATCCTGATCCTCATCATCGTCTTTCTGCAGAGTTTTCTGGTGCCCACGCTACAACAACTGGCGATGCATTTGCAGTAACATCGGCGAGGCCCCGAATTCCTCATCTCCATAAGGAGGTACACTGTGTCCATCCTGGTGACCGGCGGTGCCGGCTTTATCGGCTCCAACTTTGTGCTCGACTGGCTGGCGCAAAGTGATGAGCCGGTGATCAATCTCGACAAGCTGACCTATGCCGGTAACTTAGAGAATCTCGCCTCCCTGACCGGTGATCCCCGCCATATCTTTGTGCAAGGCGATATCGGCGACCGGCCGCTCATCGACCAGTTGCTCCACCAACACCAGCCGCGAGCCCTGGTTCACTTTGCCGCCGAAAGCCATGTTGATCGCTCCATTCATGGCCCAGGCGATTTCATGCGCACCAATATCGACGGTACCTTCACCCTGTTGGAGGCGTCCCGTACCTATTGGCAGATGCTGGATGCGGACAAACGAACGCAATTTCGTTTCCACCATGTCAGTACCGACGAAGTCTATGGCTCGCTGACCGCGGATGAAGCACCCTTCACCGAAACCAGCCTCTACCAACCCAACAGCCCCTATTCCGCCAGCAAGGCGGCCAGTGATCATCTGGTACGCGCCTGGCATCACACCTATGGGCTGCCGGTGACCACCAGCAACTGCTCAAACAACTACGGCCCTTACCACTTCCCGGAAAAACTCATCCCGTTGATGATCACCAACGCCCTGGCCGGCAAAGCCTTACCGATCTACGGCGATGGCTTGCAGATCCGCGATTGGCTCTATGTGACCGATCACTGCGCCGCCATCCGCTGCATCCTGGATCGTGGACGGGTGGGCGAGGTGTATAACATCGGCGGCTGGAACGAGATGGCCAATGTCGACATCGTTGGCCAGGTAATCGGCCTGCTTGATGAGCTGCGACCTGATCCGGCGGGGAGTTACAGCCGCCTGATCACCCATGTCACTGATCGTCCCGGCCATGACCGCCGTTATGCCATTGATGCGCGCAAGATTGAGCGGGAGTTGAACTGGCGCCCGGCAGAGACCTTTGTCACCGGCATCCGCAAGACCGTGCTCTGGTATCTTGACCATCAGGACTGGGTGGACCGGGTGACCAGTGGTGCATACCGGCAATGGATTGACCAACAGTATGGAGCGCAATCATGAAATTCCTGGTCACGGGGAAAAACGGCCAACTGGGTTTTGAACTGCAACGGGCCCTGGCCCCTCTGGGTGCAATCATCGCCGTTGACCGGGAGGACTGCGATCTGGCCGATGCCGATGCCATCCGCAGCCTGGTACGCTCAGTGCAGCCGGATCTGATCATCAACCCGGCAGCCTATACGGCGGTGGATCGGGCCGAGAGCGAACCGCAACTGGCCACAGCCCTCAATGCCCTTGCCCCGGCGGTGCTGGGGGAGGAGGCCACCCGTATCGGCGCCGCGGTGATCCATTACTCCACCGACTATGTCTTTGACGGCACCAGCCCCCGACCGTATGTGGAGACCGATGCGACCAACCCGCTCAATGTCTATGGCCGCACCAAATGCGATGGCGACCTGGCCTTGCAGCAAACCTGTCCGCAGCATCTGATTTTTCGCACCAGTTGGGTGGTGGGCGCCCATGGCAGCAATTTTGCCAAGACCATGCTGCGCCTGGCCAAGGAACGCGACAGCCTCAGCATCGTTGCCGACCAGATGGGCGCGCCGACCTCGGCAGCCCTGCTCGCTGATGTCACCGCGCAGCTGATCAGCCGAATGCAGCGTGAAGGCCGCAGCACTTTCCCGTTTGGCCTGTACAATCTGACCAATGGTGGGGTGACTTCCTGGCATGCCTATGCCTGCTTTGTCCTGCAACAGGCCCTTGATGCCGGCATGGTCCTGAAAACCCATCCCGCCCAGGTCAAACCCATCACCACCGACGAGTATCCGCTGCCGGCCATCCGCCCGGCCAACTCCCAGTTGGATACCGCTTTGTTTTGCTCAACCTTTGGCCTCATCCTCCCCGACTGGCAGCAGGGGCTCCATCACATTCTGCAACAAATCCTCCGCCCATGAACAGACGCAAAGGTATCATCCTTGCCGGTGGTTCCGGCACTCGGCTCTATCCGGTCACCCAGGCCATCTCCAAGCAGCTGTTGCCGGTTTACGACAAACCCATGGTCTATTATCCGCTCTCGACGCTGATGCTGGCGGGGATTCGGGAGATCCTGCTCATCTCCACTCCAGAGGACACGCCGCGCTTTCAATCGCTTTTAGGGGATGGCCAGCAATGGGGCATCTCGCTAAGCTATGCGGTCCAGCCATCACCCGGCGGACTGGCCCAGGCCCTGCTCATCGGCCGGGATTTCCTTGCCGGCGACAGCTCTGCCCTGGTCTTGGGCGATAACGTCTTCTACGGCCATGATTTTTATCGTTTGCTCAGCCATGCCCAACAACAGCAACAGGGGGCGACCATCTTTGTCTACCATGTCCAGGATGCGCAGCGATACGGTGTGGCTGAATTCGACGGTAACGGTCGGGTGGTTTCCCTGGAGGAAAAGCCTGAGCAGCCTAAATCCAATTACGCGGTCACCGGCCTGTATTTTTATGACGGCCAGGCCCCGGACTTGGCGGCAAGCCTGCGTCCATCGCCACGGGGCGAGTTGGAAATCACCGATCTTAATAGGCTGTATCTAGAAAAAGGGCAGTTACAAGTGGAGGTGATGGGACGTGGCTATGCCTGGCTCGATACTGGCACCCATGCCTCGCTGCTTGATGCCGGGCAGTTCATTGCCACCCTGGAACAACGCCAGGGCCTCAAGGTGGCCTGTCCGGAAGAGATTGCCTACCGACAGCACTGGATCGATGACGAGCAGCTGCGCCGCCTGGCGCAACCGCTGCTGAAAAGCGGCTATGGTGAATACCTGCTGCGCATCCTCACGCAAAAGGTCTTCTGATGCAAGCAACACCACTTGCCATTCCCGAGGTTGTCCTCATCGCGCCCACAGTCTTTGGTGATGCACGGGGTTTTTTTTTCGAGAGCTTCAACCAGCGCCAATTTGCCGATTTGCTTGGGCGTGAAGTGCACTTTGTCCAGGATAACCACTCCCGTTCCGCCCAACATGTGCTGCGCGGCCTGCACTATCAGATCCAACAGCCGCAAGGCAAGCTGGTGCGGGTGATCCAGGGGGAAGTCTTTGATGTGGCCGTGGACATCCGCAAAAGCTCTTCGACCTTCGGCCGCTGGGTGGGGGCAAGGCTGAGTGCGGACAACAAACATCAGTTATGGATTCCCCAGGGCTTTGCCCACGGTTTTCTTGTACTAAGCGAAACAGCCGAGTTTTTGTATAAAACTACCGATTACTATGCCCCCAAGTTCGAGCGGAGCATTTGCTGGAATGATCCGAGCTTGGCGATTGCCTGGCCGCTCACTGCGGAGCCGCTTCTCTCGGCCAAGGATCAAGAGGGTTCTCTCCTGCATCAGGCTGAACTCTTTGGCTAGATGGATTGTCTTCCCTGTCTAGAAGCCCTATCGGACGGCACTCTATTATTACGCCTGCTGGTGCAGCCCCGGGCATCAAGCAATGCACTGGCCGGGCTGCAAGGGGATCAGCTCAAACTACGCCTGACCACGCCGCCGATCGACGGTAAGGCCAACAAGGCGGTGATTGCCTTTCTGGCCAAGATCTGCCATCTACCCAAATCAGCCTTTACCCTGAAGAGCGGCCACCAGAGCCGCAGCAAAACTTTGTTGGTCAGCGGCATTGAGCAGCAAGCATTGCAGGAATTGCTGCTGGGCCACTTGCCGCCATCCGATGGCTCTCAACCGGAAGCCTGACCAGGGGATCATTCACATCTCCACGACATGGGAGTACCGTTATGAAAAAAAAGATCGTGGCCAACTGGAAGGCCAACCTCTCACCGGAACGGGCAGCGCAGTGGCTCGACGCTTTTGCTGCGGTGTACCGACCTCGCCTGGATATCGAGGTGATTTTGGCGGTGCCGGTTCTTGCCCTGCCGAGCTTGGCCGCGAAGGCCGGGGCCCTGCCTGGTGTTGCCCTGGCGGCCCAGAGCGTCTCCGCCTACCCACAGGGCAGTTATACCGGCAGCACCCCAGCCTCTTGGCTGCGTGGTCTGGCTACCTATACCCTCATTGGTCATCGGGAACGGCGCCGCTATTTTCATGAGACGGTGCAGGATGTGGCCAGGCAGGCCTACGAATCGCTAGCCGAGAATCTCCGGCCCATCGTCTGCGTCGACGCGGAGTTGTTGATTGCTCAGACAGCGGCCGTGGCCGTCGAGGAACTCAGCCATCTCATCTGGGCCTACACCCCGGATACGCCCGCCTCCTTGGAGATGGCCCGCAATACTGCCGACATCTCTACCATGCTGCCCAAGATTGCGCAAAAGACGGATAACCGCCCGGTGTTGTACGGTGGCGGGGTAACGGTGGACAATGGAGGAAGCCTGTGGCAGATTCCCGGATTGCATGGCCTCATGCTGGGCAAGGGCTGTTTGGATGCAGCAGCCTTTGCCAATCTCATCAACCATCTCTAATGGACGGATGTTCACATCGCCAGCAGACAGCGAATGCGTTTCTCAAGTGGGAGAGTAGAGCGGTACATGGACACAGTTAAAAAAAGGGGAGCCGCACAAGCGAACTCCCCCAAAAGAACAAAAAATATGGATGAACTATCGTGCAGTTCAGTCCTTATTCCATCATCTCCAACATGGCGCGCACCAAATTATCGGCGCCATCACCGATTTGATCAAGGCGCGAATTGAGCATGTAGCAGGGCGTGGTCACCAGCTTGTTGTCCCGGTCCACAGCGATCTCCCCCTGCATGGTCGCCTGGTGCTGAGCACCCATGGCGGCGATGTTCTCAGCGGTGGTGGCATCTTGACCAATGGTCAGGGTCCCCTTGCCGAGCACCTTGGCGAGAATAACCGGGGCAATGCACAGGGCGCCGATAGGCTTGCCCGCCTTGGACATGGCCTTGATGGCGGTGACCACATCGTTGTTCACCGTGCATTTGGTGCCGTCAAAGGCGTAACTGCACAGGTTTTTGGCAGCGCCAAACCCGCCGGGAATGATCAGGCCGTCGGCCGTCTCCGGGTTGAAGGTGGCCAGTGCGGCAATCTTGCCCCGGGCAATACGCGCCGACTCGATGAGTACATTGCGCTTTTCGTTCATCTCCTGGCCGGTGAGATGATTGAGGACATGATGCTGATTGACGTCCGGGGCATAGCACTGAAATTCAGCCCCATTTTTATGAATGGCCCAGAGGGTCATGGTGGCCTCATGGATTTCCGCCCCATCCTGATGCCCACAACCCGCTAAAATAACGGCAATATTTTTTTTACGCATGCACTCCTCCATCACAGAAGGTTTGAGTGTAGTGTTTGCTGCAACCCTTAGTAGAGACGAGTTTCACCCGTCCAGCGAATAAATCTCGGCAAGATTACGATATTTCTCGGCGCAATCCAAGCCGTAACCCACCAAAAAACCCTGATCCAGGGAAAATCCCACATAATCCACATCCACCGGAACCTGCCGCCGCTCCTTTTTATCGATCAGCGCACAAATTTTCACCGACCGGGCAGCACTGCCGCGAAAATGATCGCGCATCCAGGCCATGGTGGTGCCGGTGTCGACAATATCCTCCACCAATAGCACATCTTTGCCGGTCAGATCCAGACGCGGTTCCATCACCAGGCGAATGGCGCCGGAGGATTCGGTTGCGGTGCCATAGCTGGCGACGCGGATAAAATCGATTTCCACATCCATTGCAATGGCCCGACAGAGATCGGCGGCAAAGATAAAGGCCCCGTTCAATACCCCCAAAAGCACCAACTGTCGGCCCTGGTACTCGGCGGTGATCAATTGGCCAAGCTCGGCAATACGTTCACGCAGCTGCTCGCCACTGATAACGCTGTTACGGGTTTGCGATGGTAGTTTCACGGGGCCCCTCATGAGGTTATCGTTCACTCTGCCATTTTTGCAGGGCAGCGGCCGCCTCGTCTTTCTCCTTGAAAGGCTGGCTCTGTCCCAACGTTTTTTCCAGTTCCTTGATGGCTTCCGCTTTCTTGCCCTCACCGTACAGGGCCAGGGCAAGATGGTAGCGGAGGATGGGCATATTCTCCTCTTTCTCCACCGCCTGGACAAACTCGCTGCGGGCCAGGCTGAATGAACCGCGCTTGTAATGCACCCAGCCCAGGGTATCGATGATGTGGATATCATCTGGTTTCTGCTGCTTAGCCACCATGGCCAATCGCAGGGCCTCGCCGAGATCAGCATCCTTACTTTCGGCAATCATCCAGGCCAGATTGTTGGCGGCAGGGGCAAAATCCGGTTTGATCTGCAGCGCCTTCTGATAGGCATCCTTGGCCATGTCGCTTTTTCCCGTCTGCTCGTAGAGACTGCCCAGCCCCATATAGGCGCCAATGGCCTTGGGCTGTTTGGCGAGCAGATCTTTATATTCGGTGATGGCTTGGTCTGTCTTGCCCTGTTTGGTAAGGATGAGGGCACTCATGGCATAAGGCTGGGGATCGTTGGGATCCAGGGACTGCACTGTGTTATACAGGGCCAGCGCCTCCTCGGGCTTGTCAGCACTGAGGTAAAGATTGGCCAGCACGAGGTTGAGGCCAGCACTTTTAGGGGCCTTATCAAGCTGCGCCTTGGCCATCTTGATGAGATCTGGCTTGGAGGTGCCGTTTTTCTGGGCAATCTGCAACAAAAAAGTAAAGGCGCGGGGATTATCGGGTTGCTTGGCCAGCAACTTTTCAAAGGTCTGCTTGGCTTTGGCATCCTGCTTCATGGCCAGGTAGGTGAGACCGAGACTGCCCAGAACCTCAACGTTGTCCGGCACCTTGGCGTGCAGTTCATTGAACATCTTTTCGGCAGTGTCATACTCCTTGGAAAAGAGCACCCCTTTGGCCAGGGTCAGGGCTGCCTGGAAGTCTCGCGGATTGAGTTTAAGGGCCGTGGCAGATTCCCGTTTGGCGGTATCAAAATCCCCATCCTGCAACGACAGCAGTGCCAGCAATGAGTGGGCTTTAGCAAAGCCGGGGCTGTTGCGGATAGCCTCCGCCAAGGCTTCCTTGGCTAACTTGAAATCCTTCATATTGCTGTGGGCCACCGCTTTGACAAACTGCGCCTCCGCCCACTTGGGAGAATCCTTGAGCAGGCTTGTTGCACCGTCCAGGGCCTCCTGATTCTTGCCATCCTTGAGCATGAATTTGGTCTGCACCAGTTTGGCACCGGCATTTTTGCCATTTTTGGCAAGGGCCTGGTCCATCATCGTCTTTGACTGATCAAATTTACCAAAGTCAAAATAGAAATTGGCCATCTGCGCCAGCACTTCTTCGGCTTGCTCGGCATTTTCCGCAGCACTCTTGTATAATTCCTCAGCTTTTTCGAACTTGCCATTTTTCGAATAAAAATCAGCGATGGCCATCTTCAGCTTGGTGTTCTTGGGATCGACCTCCAGGGCCTTGGTGAAATGCTGCTCCGCCGCCTCCACCTTGTTTTCCCGCAAATCGATGAAGGCCATCTGCAAGTATGGTTGCGAGGATTCAGGAAAGGCGGTGGCCATCTTGTTCAGCAACTCCCGGGCCTTGCCATTTTCTTCCCGTTCCACATAGAAAGCGGCCAAGCCGGCATAATTGGAGATCTTTTTGCTGTTGAGTTCCAACGTTTTCTTCAGCGCATTTTCAGCATCGGCATACTGCTTATTGGCGGCATGAATCCGGCCCTTGACCAGATACAGCCGGTCATCCTCGGGTGCCCCGGCAATGGCTTTATTGATGGCTTCCAAGGCCTTGTCATTCTTGCCGTCGATCAATTCCAGGTTGGCCAACAAGGCCAGGGCATCCTTGTTGCCCGGAGCCAGGGTGAGCACCTCATCGATATTTTTGCGCGCATCCTCCTTTTTCTTGGAGAGCAGATAAAATTCGGCGGTCTTGATTTTGGCATCCACATTATTGGGGTCCAGCGTTGCCGCCCGTTGCAACTCCTCAAAGGCCTGACGCACCTCTCCGGCGTTGAGGTAGAGCAGGCCGAGCTGGTAGCGGGCATTGGCAAACTTGGGATCGATCTGAATGGCATTACGCAGCTCGATGATCGCTTCCTTCTCCTTTTTCTGCTCCACATAGGCCATGGCCTTGTTGTAATGGGTGTCCTTATCTTTGTCGCCCTTTGAGCAACCGGACATGAGCAGGAAAAGGGACAGCGGCAGGACAAAACCAGCGAGGTACTTTCGTTTGATTATGCGCATAAGTGCTCCATGAAAGGAAAAATCCTAAGATAAACATATCAGCATGCAGGGAGCATTGTATCCCAACAGCCCCTGCTTGAGAATAAAATTAGATGAATGAACAGGAATAATCCCATCATTTTCGCGACCTAAATACACCCAGCAACGATTTTTCTTTTGACCTATTTTTTTAAGTATGTAGTATGATTTGTCAAACTATTTATGGATGTTCCTGAACAGGTGAGGACCACATGAAAAAAATATTGATCACCATGACTGCCCTGCTTTCCTGTTGCCTCTGCTCGGCCCTGCTCGGTCTTTCCTGGGCAGCGGAGTCCACGGGTGAGCGCACCCTTACCAATGATGTCAAAGAAAAGCATCGCCAAGAGATTTTAGGGAAAAAATCCGCCGCCACGGACAAGGAATATGTCATCGGCTATCGCGATATGATCTATGTGGAGGTGTACGGCGAGGGGTCCATGGCCGTGGGCCCGGCTTCCCCGGCCACCACCCCGCCCACTGCTGAAGCAGCCTCCCCGGACGGTGTGCGCGGTCGTGGCACCGGCTCCGAAGTCGGCGCAGATGGCCGGGTGAGCCTGCGCCATATTGGCGATGTCTATGTGGTGGGCATGACTCTCACCCAACTGGCTGATTATCTGAAAAAACTCTACAACTCGGTCTATGAGGATCCCACCATCATCACCACCCTGCTGCAAAGCAACAGTCGCCAATACACCATGATGGGCCAGGTGAAGGCTCCCGGCCTCTTCCATCTCGATTTCCCCACCAACGTGGTGAAAGCGGTGGCCAAGGCCGGCGGCTTGACCGAATGGGCCAATGACAAAGTCACCATCATCCGCCAAGGCAACGAATTGGTGGTGGAAAAGGGCAAGGAGCAGGCGCAGAAGAAGGTCGAGAAATTCGAGTTCGACTATGACGATTTCCTCAAGGGGCGGAATGTGGAAAAAAACATCATGCTCGAACCGGGCGATGTGGTGGTTATCCACTGATTCGTCAACGCACCTGACCGACCAAGACAGGTACGCCGTTGATGCGGCGCATACTGCCTGGTTGGTCGTTGGCTGTGCACCTGCTCATTTAACCCATCGAGAATGACCAATATGCGTCGTGTTCATTGGATACTGTTTTCGGCGACCTGCATTCCCGGCATGCTTGGCGGGTGGGCGCATCAGGCCGATGCACGGCAAACCGTTGTCAACGGATCGGTGAGTTCGGGATTTGATATCCGCGAACGCAACTATAAGCAGAGCCAGCGCAACACCAGCGACGACGGTGATGAGCAGAAGATCAACATCTCCCCCACCATTCAGATCAGTTCCACTGGCATCTACGACACCTTCAATTTTCGCTATTCCCCCACTGCCAATTACGACTTTGTGGAGAGCGACAGCAGCCTGGACCACTCGCTGAGCCTCAGTGACCAACTGCGTCTCTCCTCCCGCTGGACCCTGACCCTCAGCGATGACTACACCCTCTCCAGTGATCCTGAATCCGCAACCGCAACGCAGAATACTGAATCCACCTCTTCAGGTAGCAGCGGGACAACGACAGATACCCTCTCCAGAGATCAGATAGGCCGTACCTACTGGACCAATAACGCCAGCATCCGCTCCTCCTACGCCCTTTTTGAAAAGACCAACCTCAGCGGCGGCTACACCTATTCCGTACTGCGCAACGACCAGGGGGCCACCACCAACACCTCAACCGGCAGCGACTACAACGAGTACGATAAACACGCCTTCTTCACCAACCTCTCCCATGGTTTCAATGCCCAGTGGCGTTCCAGCCTGGGCCTGAATTACACCCGTGGCCTCTACGATGATCAGTCCAGTGGGACATCGACCCCGTCCGTCTCGTCCTCGTCCACACCGGATCTCGACCAGTACGGTCTTTCCGCCGGGATTGATTATGTGCAGAGCGCCAAAGATTTCTTTCCCTTCCAGTACAACCTATCGCAAACCCAATATGACGGCGACACCCGCCGTGACACCCAGTCCCAGGAATGGTCGATTGGTTGGGACCACGCCTTTGACCAACAAACCCGTTTTTCCGTGGGCGGTGGTCCCTCGTACGCCAAAACACAGGCCATGGATCCGCAGTGGGGCTACAACGCCTATCTCACCCTGAGCAAGCAATACCAACATGCCTCCTGGTCGCTCCAGGTCGATAAAAAATACGAAACCAACAACTTCAGTGGCACTGAGGATTCAGGCCTGACCGACACCTACAACGCCAGCGCCAACCTCACATACCGCTACACCGAGGATCTGGGGCTTGATGTCTTTGGTCGCTACAGCAAACAATCGCAAATCGACCCCCAGGGCCAGTATCAAAATGCCCTCACCGGCTACGCCACAGAAACCCGTACCGGTGACAACACCTACGACAAGGACACCTACGAAACAGGGGTAGGCTTGCGGTACTCCTTTGCCCGCTGGTACACCGCCGGCGTGAAATACTCCTATCTCATTTCCGACGGACAACTGGACACCGACCAATATGACGAGCACCGGTTCATGGTCACCATCAGTGCCGCCAAGGATCTATGGCGCTGGTAATGACTGGGGGACATGGAGCTCTCTCCCGTTGGTCGAGATGACCGGGACATCGAGAAGACCACGACACGCAACTCCTTGGGATGAAACCTCAACGGCATGACAGGGAGTGGGCATTGCCTCCTTCCTTACACACGTTCTTCTGGGAGTACGACCCGGCGACGCTTGATACCAGAAAATATGCCACCTTCGTCATGGAACGGCTCATGGAACGGGGATCGTGGGAGGCAATGCAATGGTTGTTGGCGGCATTTTCAGGGGCAGAACGATATACCTATCTCCAAACCCGTGGAAGGATATCGGTCTTGTGGTGAGAATTCTCACCTATTTTGAAGATGCAGAAGCTGAACCGGATATCGTCGTCTATGGCACCTATACAAAATGGGAAATGATCAAGTCTGACTAAACAAGGTGGGCCAAAGAATCACAAGCGTCTTAACGCCGTCATAACTCGAGAAGCCAGGCTTCGAAAAAACGCGAGAACAAAACTCTTGCCCTTATCGAGGACATGCCACATCCTCCAGGGCACATGTGGTTGGCTGTTGGTTGAATACACTGTAGGGGCACGGCGCGCCGTGCCCCTACAACCGTACTCTTGAACATCACCATCGATCACCCGCTCGGTGTCATCTCGACCAACGGGAGAGATCTCCGTCTCTCAAGATTCCCCACTTGCTGGTTGATTGTTCCAACGCTCCAGCGTCCCCTTAACCCACCGCCCCCAACAAAAAACTACCGCGCCCCTTTCTGAAATAGCACCGTTTTCACCGTCCGCGAAATAACCAGCACATCAAGAAAAATGGATTGGTGCTTGATATAGTACAAATCATATTCCAGTTTCCGCAGGGCATCCTCTTCTGAAGCCCCGTAGGGGTAGCAAACCTGCGCCCACCCGGTAATGCCCGGCTTCACCGAATGCCGCAATGAATAGTAGGGCAACTTCTGCTCTAATTGTTCGACGAAAACAGGCCGTTCTGGCCTTGGCCCAACAAAACTCATCTGCCCCAGCAGTACATTCCACATCTGTGGGATTTCATCGATGCGCACCTTGCGGATAAATTGCCCCACACGGGTCACCCGGTCATCGTTTTGCATGGCCCAGACAGCGCCGTTTTTCTCGGCATCCTGGCGCATACTACGGAATTTAAATATAAAAAAACTATCTCCCCGCTCTCCCACGCGCTCTTGCTTGTAAAATACAGGCCCAGGCGATTCAAGCTTGATCAAAAGCGCTGTAATCAAGGAGATCGGCAATGTAATCAGCAGCCCCACCACTGCAAGGGCAAGATCAAGCACACGCTTGATCAGCAGGGAGAAGCGGCTGCAATCGAATCCTTCGGAAAAAATCAGCCAAGCCGGATTCACCTTTTCCACCAGAATCTTCCCGGTGATTGCCTCGTAGAACGATATGCCGTCATCAATAATCCGACCGCGTATTTTGTTGCTTAACAGTTGGGAAATGGGCATGGTACCCCGGCGATCATCAAGAGCGACGACAAAACGATCGACCACGGCCAGACCTGGATCCTTGGCCACATCCCCCAAACTGGCTATCACAGGAATACCGGCATCACTGAACATCGGTGTAGTGGCTCCCACCGCTGCGCGAATGGTAAACCCGGATTCTTGATTGTTCGTTATTTCCGAGGTGATCCTCATTGCCATTTCGCCGGTGCCAATCAATATGATATTTTTGGCAAACAATTTTTTTTCCAGCACCATATAATACAGCGTCCGCCAGGCGAGCAGGCTGATGCAGATGATGACATAACATCCCCAGAAGATGGACGTCGAAATAATAATAGAAGGAAAAATATAATAGAGAAAAGCCAGGATAATACATCCGACACCAAAGGCCTGCATCATGCGGATAAAGGTGTCTATGGTCGTGCTGCTTCCTGGTTTGCGCAGGTCGTACAAGTCGTAGAAATAGAGCGATAACTGAAAAACCAGTGTCACCGTAATTGCACGGAGCGTGTACTCCGATGGATCGATAATGAAAATCTTCCAACTGGAAAACACTATGAGGATGCCCAACACACTGGCAAAAATGAGCAATCCCTCACCGAGAAAAAAGAGCATTTTCCGGACTGGATGATATTTATTAAGTAATGTCGGCATAGTAACAGAATTAAATAAGATTACCTATGAACCTTAGCTCAAGGATCTCGTTTTGAGATCCCTCACATTTGTTCGCCATGACATCGTCATGGCCGGTCGACCTGAGGAGTGACACCCAGAAGCAGCGACGCTTAGCCAGAGCTACCAACCGTTTTCTTGCACCCGGCACCGATCTCTTCGCGGGCATGGCCCCCTCTCCTACCGTACCCCGCGCCACCGATGATGGATGGAGGAGGAGCGGGCCATGCCAGCGATTTCGGTCTACAGAAGATACAAACCCACTTCGCCCTACCCCGATGTCATCTCGACCAAAGGGAGAGATCTCCTCTTTTCAATCTAAAATTCGGAGATAATCTTAAAAAATTGTGATTACCACCAAACCTCAACTCAAAGAACTCATTTTGAGATCCCTCACATTCGTTCGGGATGACATCGAAATGGCGGGTCGTTCCAAGGGGTACCAACCACCTCGATGTCATCTCGACCAAAGGGAGAGATCTCCTCTTTTCAAGCTGAAATTCGGAGATAATCTTAAAAAATCGTTATTACCACCAAACCTCAACTCAAAGAACTCATTTTGAGATCCCTCACATTCGTTCGGGATGACATCGAAATGGCGGGTCGTTCCAAGGGGTACCAACCACCTCGATGTCATCTCGACCAAAGGGAGAGATCTCCTCTTTTCAAGCTGAAATTCTGCGGTAATCACTACATTAAAAGATCTTGGTGAGCAGCAGATACACGCTTGATATTAAACAGGGCCCGATGGACGAAGTCAAGGAAGTGAAATTTAAGTTTTGTAGGGAAGAAGTTAAAGGCATCTTTTATTTGACTCTCCCTCCAAGGCGGGTACGATGAGAATTCAGGGCAGAAGCCCTTGTTTTTGGAGTAACAAGGATTCAACGTATCACGAAGTTCTTTACCTGGGTACACAATATGACTGGTACGGCCAGCGCTACCGAAAACAACACCTCGCCCTACCGAGTGCTTATGGTACTCGCTTTATTGGTCACTACATACCTTCTCCTGCAAGGTGTGTCGGGCACGGTCCGAACACCCATCAAGCAATCCCTGAACAACTTCCCCTCCACTCTTGGCGAATGGAAGGTACTCTCCAGCCGCGCCTCCACCGATGAAGTGGTAAAAATGCTCGGCGTGGATGACTATGTGGAATACAATTACGCCAACCCGGCCGGCCGGGCGCTCAATTTTTACGCAGCCTTTTATGAGTCTGTAGGAACCGGTGGCGGGTACCACTCTCCCAAAAACTGCATCCCCGGCGGTGGGTGGGGGATTGACCGTGTAAAAGCAGTACAAATAGCACCCACCGATGGCCGAGCACCTGTCACGGTGAGCGAGATGATTATCCGCAACCGCAACGAATACCAGGTGGTCATGTACTGGTACCAAAACCGCGGCAGAATTATCGGCTCGGAATATTGGGAAAAAATCTATCTGGTCCTTGATGCCGTGCTCATGAAACGGCGCGACGGCACCTTTGTTCGGCTCATGGCTCCGGTTGCCAATGGCACCATTGAACAGACGGAACAGCAGTTACAAGGTTTCGCCCCGCTTGCCATGAAAGAACTCGAACGATTTCTCCCCGGACGATAACCATGCGTAGCCAACTTGCTTTTCTCCGTTCCAATGAGGCCCAACACGTGTTGTTCCTGTGCGTCGCAGTCGCGCTCGTTGGGCTCTATTTTCCAGTTATAGTCAAGCTGGCTAAAGACTGGTCATCCAACGACAACTATTCCCATGGATTCTTTATTCCCTTAATCAGTGCCTACATGGTGTACACCATGAAAGGGGAACTGCAAAAACTCCCAGTGCGGCCTAAGAATTGGGGAATCCTCCTTCTTCTCGCCGGCCTAGGTCAACTTTACGTTGCCAGCGTTGGTTCCGAATTCTTCCTGCAACGGACCTCGCTCATCCTGGTCCTGCTCGGCGCAGTGCTCTATCTCTGGGGAAAGCCGGTAACCCACAAAGTTATCGTACCAATCCTGTACCTGCTCTTCATGATCCCCCTGCCGGCCATCATCTGGAACAAAATTGCCTTTCCCATGCAACTTTTTTCCAGTGTCATCACAGAACATGTTGTTCGCCTGCTCGGCATCCCCATATTCCGCGAAGGCAATGTTCTGCATCTTGCTCAAACCACCTTGGAAGTGGTAGATGCCTGCTCCGGCCTCCGTTCCTTAACCACCATGTTTGCCCTGGCAGCAGCCTTTGCCTGGTTTTCCGATTATGCCAACTGGAAAAAATGGGTACTTTTTTTCACGGCAGCCCCTATCGCCATCTTTGCTAATATGATTCGCCTCACCGCTACCGCTGGCTTGGCGAGTATATATGGGGAAAAGGTAGCCCAAGGGTTTCTGCATGAATTTTCAGGGTTGTTTATTTTTGTTTTTGGACTATTACTCTTGGGACTGACGAACAAGTTACTTCAGAAAAAGAAGTGAGGAGCTTAATTTTTTCCTGTCAGCTACTTACCGGTCTGCTCACCTATCGCCGGTTACGGATGTCGCTGTACGTAATATAACCACACTTGGCACAAACAAACCCTGTGGGCCAGTGCATTTAGAAAAGAGTTGCTCTGCATTGCTCCTCATATGAAAATGAAACAAGAAACTCAGGAAAACTTAAATTTTTATTAAATTGATTTTTGTTTTTCGGTTTGGCACGCGTTGCTGTTGAGTTGTTTGTGAGCACACAATACCAAATCCAGATGGATAAATAGTATTTTTCAAAAAAAAGTCGGTTAATAGTCGGTAATAATAAAACAAGTTAATGACATTGAAAAACAAATACCGGACCTATGAAAGTTATTTTTTGGCTTAGCTCCTTATTCATCATCTATACCTACATTGGATATCCACTTTTTATTGTAATAAGAAAAATGTTCATCTCAAATCATTCAAGAGCATGCTTGAGTGAACTGCCAAAAATTTCAGTTGTTATTGCAGCACACAATGCGGAGGAATATATATCAAGACGAGTTATTGATATAAACAGACAAAACTACCCCCCGGAAAAATTGAAGATCATTGTCGTCTCAGACGGTTCAACAGACCGTACAGTGGATGAATTGTCAAATTTGAGTTGCTCCAACCTAGAGATCATTGCCTTGCCTTATAATCAAGGCAAGGCAATGGCGCTCAATGCCGGTATCGCGGCATCTGTGGGTGAACTCGTTATATTTTGTGACGTCCGCCAAAAATTCCACCCCGATGCAATCCGGCATTTGAGCGATACTTTTGCCGATCCGGACGTTGGTTGCGTCAGTGGCGAACTGTTTTTTTTGCAGGATGCCGAGAGTGCCATTCAAGCAGAGATCGGTGCTTACTGGAAATATGAAAAATGGGTGCGGAAAAAAGAGAGCGCCACTGGTTCCGTCGTTGGAGCAACCGGAGCAATTTATGCAATTCGACGGAAACTTTATCGGCCTTTACCGCAAGGAACGCTCCTGGACGATGTCCTAACCCCGATGAATATCGTCGCGCAAGGTTACCTCTGCCTGTTCAACTCGAAATCTATTGCATACGATGTGATTTCAAAAAATGTCTCGCAAGAATGGAAACGTAAGGTGCGAACTTTAGCGGGCAACTGGCAACTCTTAAGCCTTTCGCCATCCCTTCTTATTCCATGGCGGAACCCGATCTGGTGGCGGTTCCTTTCCCATAAAATATTCCGATTGTTGGTGCCTCTGGCGTTAGTGGTTAATTTTCTGGCGGGTATGTTGGCAGAAAACATTTTATACAGAATTGCAACATTGCTACAGTTGTTATTTTGCGCCGTTGCTCTGATAGGCTGGCTCTTTCCAGCCACACGGGAAAACAGGTTCGTCAATTGCACTTATTTTTTCATTGTGATGAACGCTGCTGCTGTGGCAGGCTTCTGGAAATGGGTAACAGGACAATGCAACACCACATGGCAACCAGCATCATACACAGCCCCCCCCCATTCGCAATCAATGTGACGCCCCTTTTTCTTTAAATGTGCCAACCAGCATGGATGTTACACCCCTCTTACCGCCACAGGAGATTGGTCCCTTGCGGCCAGACGTATGCGCATGACTGAATCTCTCAAAACGAAGACCATCAAAAGTATCAGTTTCAGCTTGGTTGCCCAGATTGTCGGATATGGCTTTCAGCTGATCTCAAACATAATATTGTCGCAGATTTTATTTCCAAGCGATTACGGCATCAATGGCTTTGCCATGATCTTTATAGGCTTTTTCACCTTATTTAATGACCTTGGTATAAACACCGCCGTGATCAGGCGAGAACACCTTACTGATAACGAACTTTTCACCGCATTTACTATCAAGACGATTCTCTCTCTCGCCATTTGCATCGTTCTGATCACTGGTGCTCCTTTTGTCCGTCATTTCTTCGATGATCCTAATATCGTAAATGTGATTAGGGTGCTTACGTTGAGCCTTTTTGTGAACTGTTTCGCATTCATACCAGGGGTTCTTTTAAAACGAGAATTAAGCTTTAAGCTGACCGCTTATGTCGAAATGGCCAGTTCCATTATTATGGCAGGAGTTTGCATTCTTCTCGCGGTCCTTGGCTTCAGATACTGGAGTTTGGTCCTGGGACTCCTAGCAAGCAGGGTGTTTACATTGGTGGCGCTAAATTTTGTAAGGCCACGCCGGATCAAATTTATCATTGATATCAAAGCAGCTCGGCAGTTTATTTCTTTTGGGATGAATCTTTTTTATACGGGAATCATTGCATTCGCCATCCTCAATTTTGATAACTTACTCGTCGGGAGTGTGCTAGGGGCAACTGCACTTGGATTCTATGGTCTTGCATACAATTGGGGATCTTTGGTTTTTAACACAGTAAACAATGTAATTATAAGTGTGCTGGTACCTGCTTTTGCAAAAATTCAAAGTGACCGTGAAAAAATCAAAATAGTATTTTTACAAACCCTGGAATATATCGCTTTGATTGCAGTTCTGACCAACCTCATCCTATTTCTCTGCGCACACGAGTTCCTTTTTTATGTCCTTGGAAAGGGCACAGAAAAGTGGCTGCCGGCACTTCCAACACTTCAGGTGTTCTGTCTTTATGGGATTTTCCGAACCTTAAATATGACTGTTGCCCCGGTCTTCCTTGCTCTGGGCTACACCAAAATTTTTCTCATCGCCGATTCTATTAATGCAGTGGCACAATATGTATTAATCTACCCTGTCCTTAAAAATTTTGGGATCGAAGGTTTAGCTGTGCTTGTGACAGTCGTCTTCGGCCTAAAAAATCTAATATATTATCCTGATTTGAAACAAGAAATTGGCCTCAACTTAGGAGAGGTGTTCAGGAGCCTCGCCCCAGTGGTTATTGCCGGTGTGTTGACATTGGTGTGTGGCTTGTTGTTGTGGAACTATCTTCCCTCCTCATTGGGTTGGATGTTTGGCAAGGCCCTGATCGCCACATTCACCATGATTGTAGCATATGGAAGTTGTTCAAGCTGGAAGGTGATACGCGAAATAAAATCGATGTTCCCGTTTTTTGGGTCCCGTCCGTAGGACGGTTTATTACAAGTGGAAATTAAAGACATTCTAAATCGAATTTTTAACTTCAAATAATGGCAATTAGTATTCCCGTCATCATGTACCACGCACTTGAAGATTCTGATCACCCAGCAGGTGCGCAGGGTTCAGGCGAACAACTGTATGTGATACAAATCTGTAAATTTATTGAGCAGTTGGCGTATCTGCAACAGGAAGGATATCGATCAGTTCTACTGGAAGAGCTAAATGGTTTGGCTGTATGGCCTGAAAAAAGCGTAGTGCTAACATTTGATGACGGTCATGAATCAAATTATATTTTGGCACTCCCGCTTCTTCAGCAATATGGTTTTAAGGCTGATTTTTTCATCACGACCGGCTGGATCAACACCCCGCATTTCATGACAGCGGAACAAATCAAGGCTTTGCTTGAGGCGGGTATGGGAATCGGGTCCCATGGGGTGACACACTCTTTTATAAGTGAGATGGATGATGCGGGGATGAGGTCGGAACTTGGTGAGTCAAAGAGTCTGTTAACGGACCTGCTTGGACAACCGATTAATGCTTTTTCTGCTCCAGGTGGACGGATCAGCGCTCGCGTTGCGCAAACAGCTCGGCTCCTCGGCTATACGTCACTATGTTCGTCGCAGGTTGGTGTACTCAATAAAATTTCACTTTTGAATTTGATTCCACGCTTTGCCATCCGTGCTTCTACTTCGTTGAGTGAATTTGCTGGAATTGTTTCTTGTGATGTAACAATAACAGGCAGGATGGTTCAAAGGGCCAGAATTCTCAGTCTTGCCAAAGCAATTTTTGGTAACCGGTTGTATGAAAAGGTCAGGTCGGTGTTTCTTGAGTAAGGAAAGATTCAGGGTGTTTGTTTAGTTGATAATTTCCAAAAATACATGGAGTCTATTTTGAAAAATGCCAGAGCTATTGCTTTCTATCTCCCTCAGTTTCACCCAATCCCCGAAAATGATGCATGGTGGGGGGTAGGATTTACTGAATGGACTAATACAGCAAAGGCTAAGCCATTATTCAGAGGACATTACCAACCCCGTGTGCCGGCTGATTTAGGTTTCTATGATCTGCGGGTCCCTGAAACCAGAATTGCCCAGGCTGAAATGGCCAGGAAATATGGGGTAGAAGCCTTTTGTTATTATCATTACTGGTTCGGTGGGCAACGTATACTTGAACGTCCTTTTAATGAAGTTCTTGCCTCTGGTGAGCCGGATTATCCTTTTTGTCTCTGCTGGGCTAATGAGACTTGGACTGGAGTCTGGCATGGATCACCGAAAAAAATACTAATTGAGCAGACCTATCCCGGGGAGGATGATTACCGGGCGCATTTCGATTTTCTTTTAAAAGCATTTATTGACAATCGCTACCTTAGGGTTGATGATAATCCGGTATTTCTCATTTACCGCCCGATGGACATCCCCGATGTGAAAAGGGTTACGGGTCTGTTCCGCAAGTGGGCAAGTGAATCAGGGTTGAAAGGATTGCATTTAGTCGGCATGATCACTCCTCGTGACTGGATTCCGCAAGAGCATGGTTTTGATGCTTCTACTAAGCCATTGCTCTCTCGAAAAAACTGGGTATCCCTCCGCCATCCCATAAAATGGCTGATCAAACAATATCAGATTCGCACAGGTAAACCGATCATACGTTCCTACGAAGAAGTGTTGCCTGAATTGTTACTGGATCCTGTCGCCGGAGTCACTAATTATCCCTGTGTGTTTCCCAATTGGGATAATACGCCCCGAAGCGGTGTCAATGGCATCGTCTTGGACAATTCCACACCGGAATTGTTCAGAGTCCACTTGAGAAAAGCACTGGATCTGATGCAAAGTCTTCCGCCGGAGCACAATCTCCTCTTTGTAAAGTCATGGAATGAATGGGCTGAGGGAAACCACCTGGAACCGGATTTGAAATTTGGCCACGCATATCTTGAGGTTTTACGTGATGAAATATGTGGTATTAAAAATGATTAGTTTAGAATTCATCTTGATCAGAATTGTAGCTACGACCTACACCTGGAGGATGGTATGAACAATGAAGATATCATCCTGTTTTCTTCTGATGATTGGGGATGGAAAACCAGTAAATATCAACTGTCTATTCGATTTTCTCAGAAAAACCGAGTACTTTTCGTCTCATCAATCGGATTTCGGTCTCCCACGGCTTCTTCTCAAGACCTATTAAGAATACTAACAAAGCTTAAATCATTTTTCAGGGGAATCAGGAAGGTCGCAGATAACCTGTATGTTCTCACACCATTGGTTGTGCCTTTCAAAGGCATACCTCGTTCAGATGCAATAAATAGTCTTCTGTTACTTGCTCAACTCAGATACGCCAAATGGAAACTTGATATCAAGACTCCGTATGTTTTTGTCTTTTCACAAAATTGGTTCTCGTTTGTAAAAAATATTCAGTGTAAAAAAATGATCTACTATTGTGTTGATGATCATTCTGGTTTTAAAGGCACTGATGCGAAACAATTCGAAAACAAGGATCAACAAATGTCTAGGATTGCCGATGTCATTTTTTGTTCTTCACAAAAACTCTGCGAGCATAAGAAAACTTATAATGCAGCTACTTTTCATATGTCACACGGTGTGAACTATGATCTGTTTTCTCGAGCGGTTTTTGATAATACCCTGGAGGTGGCAAAGGATATCCAACAGCTACCCAAGCCAATACTCGGTTTTTATGGCCACATATCCTATGATTGGGTTGATGTCGGTATGCTGAAATACCTTGCGGGCAACCGTCCTGAATGGAGCATTCTGCTTATTGGGAAATATTCGCTTAAAGAAGGAGAATTTAAAGAATTTGCTAATATTCATGTTATCGGTGAACGAATTTTTGAAGAACTTCCGACCTATTGTAAAGGAATGGATGTTGGGATTATCCCTTTTGTAAAATCTAAATTGACCGAGAACTGTAACCCACTGAAACTCTATGAATATCTCTCCGCTGGTTTGCCTGTGGTCTCTACTGATATACCAGAGGTCAGGCGCTACCGTGATTCAGTTTTAATTGCCGTGAATAAAGAAGATTTTGTCCGTTGCTGTGAGGTGGCCGTTGCAGATAGATCCACAGTTGCAGCACATCGGAGATCATTGTCCATGAAAACTGCCTCTTGGAACGACAAGATTACTGAGATATATAGCATTATTGATAAGTTGCCATGATGGTGACAGAAATGCTTTGCCCGCTCTTCATCATCTTGAATACGAGTGTATTTTTGTCCGATAGACTGATGCAGCGAGTTATGGAAAATTTGGCATGTGCGAACTAATTACGGTTGTTATCCCAGCGTATAATGCTGCTGACAGGATTATCGAATGCCTAAGCTCCGTATGGTCTCAGCCCGGTGTAACCACAGAAGTGATAGTTATCGACGACGGGTCAATCGACAATCTGGAAGGCACCGTTCAGACCTTCTGCGGAGACAGTCTCCGTTATTTCCGACAGAACAATGCGGGGCCGGCTGCTGCCAGAAACCGAGGTATTCTAGAGGCAAAAGGAAAATATATCGCCTTTCTGGATGCGGATGATGTCTGGCTTCCGGGTAAATTAGCAAAGCAATTAGCTGTATTACAAGAGAATCCTGAGGTGGCGTTGTGTTTTACCGATATGATGCACTTCGAAAACGGCAATAAAATCCATCATTCCTATTTGCACGAAAAAAAGTATTTCTCTCTCACCAGCGGCTGGGTCTATAAAAAGCTCTTGCAACAATGTTTTATTTTCACGCCGTCCGTTATGGTAAGATCACAGGTTCTCAATGAACTGGGCAGCTTTAACGAGTCATTAAAGATAGGGGAGGACTATGAACTTTGGTTGAGAATTGCACGCACCTATCAAGTTGCCTTTATCGATGAACCCTTGCTTATCCGGCATCGGCATGGCGGCAACATAACGGCGAACACTGGCCTGTACATTCACTCCTTGATTAGAATGTACGAGATGGAGTTGAAATATAATGCCGCTAATCGTGCAAACCAAAAAATTATTTTCAATTCACTCGCGGAGTTGTATTTCAACCTCGGTTACTTCCTTTTTGCGGAAGCTTCCTTTCCGGAGGCACGAAAGGCGTTCTTCCGGAGCTTTTCCTATAAACCGAACATCGAATCTTTTCGTCTCCTTATCTGTTCTTGTCTACCCTCTTCTTTGAAAAAATTCCTGCGAAGAGTGCGTACTAGATTCACGAAAAAAGCAAAGTAGGGACGGAATGAAGTCATTATCTGACAATCCCTTAGTTTCGGTAGTTATTCCCTGTTACAATGCAGCTGCAACCCTCACTGACGCGGTCAAGTCCGCGCTAAGTCAGACTTACGATAATATAGAGATTTTTGTCGTTGATGATGGTTCCACTGACAATTCTTGTGACGTCGCTGCTTCCTTTGGAGATTCGATCACCTATATTCACAAGGAGAATGGCGGCCCGGCTAGTGCTAGGAATATCGGGATCAATCATAGTCAAGGCGAATTGATTGCATTCCTAGATGCGGATGATCTGTGGTTGCCGGAGAAACTGGCAAATCAGGTTGCCTTTCTGCGTACACATCCCGATACAGCTTTACTTTGTACGGCAGTATGGAGACATGCCGATGAGTACAGGGAAATAAAGAGTTGCGTAATGCTTCCGGATTCCCAGATTAGCTATCTCAGACTTTGGGAAGACAACCCTATTACTACGTCGACGGTGATTTGCCCTCGGGAAGTTTTTACCGCTATTGGAGGTTTTGACGAAGACACAAATATTCACCGTGCAGAAGATTTTGATTTATGGCTGCGCATTGCAGCCTCCTTTCACGTCAGATTCCTCGACGAACCTTTGGCGACATATAACGTTTCTAATAGTGGATTAAACAGGTCTGATCTTGAAAAATCCTTTTCTGCCCTTCTCTATGCGTATGGAAAGCAGAGCAGCACTGCCCTTGCACAGGGAGTAACTGCCACCGCCATAGAAAAAAAGAAATATAAACTATATAGGCTGTGCGGAGAACGTTTGTTCGGGGTGAATTCTTTCGGTCCAGCTAGGAAATACTTGTTGCTGGCGTTTAGGCACTACGCGACTGACCCTGCCTTACACCTGTATCTGTTGGCGACCTTCTTTTCTGAAAAACATATTAACCTACTGAGACGCATGGTGAGCTGGCGGCCCCGACCTAGGAGTAACTAATTGTTTTCATTGTCTGGCGTAACCTTTCTTCTCATATTCATCGTAGTGGCGGTCGCATCCTTCCGAACACCCAAATATGGTTTTTTTTTGTTTTTGGCCATCCTGTTGGCCAAACCATGGATCTTTGAGCGTAATCCTGCGATTTACGAATCGCTTCATGCCCCACTCATGCTCGGCATTGTGTTACTTTTCCAGTGCATTTATTCGGGTTCTTTCACTCGTCTACCTTCTCAAGTAATAAAAGGCACCGTCTGGTTTACTTTTTTTTTGGTGTGTTGTTATTTATCCCGACTATTCGATCCGATGGGGGTATTTTATAACAGGTACCTTGCTGAACTCACCAATATGTATCTATTGTTTATTATCGGAATATCGACCGTTAAAACCCAGGAGGATGTTAGGGATCTGCAAATTGCCATCTTGGCAATTATGCTTTTCCTGGCCGGCACTTCATATTACAACTATAAAATATTGGGATGGAAGTTGCCCTTGCCGTCCAATTACTTTGTAGACCGGAATGAGTTTGCTGCTCTTTTAGCTTCATGTATACCTCTCTGTTTGGCATATGCATTCATACACAAGAAAGATTGTTTGAAGTATGTTGGGTTATGTGGGGCGATTTTACTCATTATATGTATAATCCCTAGTTATTCTCGTGGTGCATTTTTAAGCCTCTTATTAGCTCTTATTATTTGCCTTAAACTGACAATGAAGAAAAAAACATATCTGCTTGTGTTGGCACTGATGTTTTTATTTGGCTCCATTCGAGTTTCAGACAAATTTGTCGACCGTGTAAGTAGTACAGCCGATTATGAACAAGAGGCATCAGCTGCAGGAAGAATCGCCACTTATTATGCAGCGTATTATATGTGGCTGGAGCACCCTATTCTTGGGGTGGGCGTGGGTAACTTCAACACCAATTTCTGGTATTATTGTCCAGATAAATATAAAATCTTTTGTGCACCTGATAAAAGTGTGCACAACCTATTCCTCCAAATATTAAGCGAAACTGGATCGTTGGGCTTCCTCACTTTCTCTGTGTTCGCGTGGCTGACCGTTTCGCGCGGTCTTTGCAGTTTTATAAAAAAAAATAATATAAATGATGAGTATCTAATTGTTTCTCTCGGTTTCAGTTATAGTCTTATCGTTCTTTACTTCAGTTATTTATTTCTCCCGGGGGCCTATAACAATTTTATCTACCCCCTGAGCGCGGCGGTCATATCCGCTGTCAATGCAGAGGGATCACCCCATGAGTAAAACTATCAGCGTATTACACTTCTTGGAATCCTTTATGGTAGGAGGAGCGGAAAAAATTACCCTGGACCTCTGCCGGGGGCTTTCACCCGATCTGTTTCAATCTCACGTTGTCGGGTTTAACGACGGAGAACTCCTTCCTTTATTTAAGGCGCAGGGCAACAACGCGAAGACCATTGAAAAACGACCGGGTGCCGATCTGCCGTTTCTGCTTCGCCTACGCCGTTTCATAATAGATAATAATGTTGACCTTGTTCACTGTATCAATGGACTTACAGTTGTAAATTACGGAGTTGTGGCGGCAACGCTTGCGGGGATTCCTTCCGTGGTGGCGATTCATGGTTTGGGCCATTTTTCAGAACAGGGACTAGGCGCGGCGGTATGGAGAAAGATGCTCTTTTTTGCAACCCATCGGATTGGTGTTTCCGGAAATATCTGTGATCATGTAAATGGATTCAGGAAACACCCGCTGCCAACTGAATTAATTTATAACGGCATTGACAACGACAGCGGTGCATTGCCCCCTCCTGAAAAAATCAAGTTGTCATCGCAACTTGGTGTTCCGCCTGATGCTGGAATTGTGTGTGTGTGTGTGGCTAATTTCAGGGAAGTTAAAGGACATTGTTTTTTACTGGGCGCCATGAAGCTTCTTCTTGCACAGGTTCCAGCTGCACACTTAATACTGATTGGTTCCGGAATGTTGGAGGACAAATTGCGCAACCAAGCCGCAAGACTCGGTATTTCCTCCAACGTCCATTTTGCCGGAAGAAGGGATGATGTGGCACGATGTCTCCAGGTCGTTGACCTCTTTGTTCTTCCGTCGCTTTCCGAAGGCTTGCCCATTTCGATATTAGAGGCAATGCGGGCAGGGCTCCCTGTTGTGGCCAGTAACGTAGGGGGCATTCCAGAAGTCGTAATAGACAATGAAAGTGGAAGGTTAGTCCCTCCTGAAAATGAGCAGAGGCTTTGCGATGCCATGTTGACCTTGACAATGGAACCTATATTGAGGGGAAAAATGGGTGCAGCAGGCCGCAAGATATTTGAATCGAAATTTAACCAAACTCTTTTTATTCAAAAATATTCGAACTGTTTTGAACGTGTTGCTAACCAGCGAAAGAGATAACTTGAGAAGTGGGAAAATGATATGATTACAACAGCTATTGTCACGTGAAGCGGCTCTTTTGTTATTGCCTGTACTACTGTTTTGCGAGGCATCTTCCACGATCATATGAATTGTCCGTAATAGGTAAGGTATCCAGCTGTATCCGTAAAATAGTTTGCCGCCCACTTCTCAAAGTAAGCGCAAATAATATCTTTATTGAAAGAAATGCTGATTTCGGTTCTGGTCGTTGCCTGATCATGGAAGAAAATGCATGTCTTGGAGAGAACCTCCGCATTATGGGGATGGGTTTGGTGAAGGTCAAGAAACATGCGATGATGGGGCCGGATGTATTTATCATTAGCGAAAATCATAAGTACGGCGTTGAAACATTTAATGGCTACGAGGTTGGGCAAGTTATCATTGGAGAGTACGCCTGGATAGGCGCTCGAGCCATCATTTTGAAAGATGTTGTGATTGGCAAATATGCCATTGTCGGTGCCGGTGCGGTCGTCACAAAAAATGTGCCGGATTACGCCATTGTCGGTGGCAATCCGGCGCGAGTCCTCAAATTCCGAAAGCATAAAGAAGAGCAAGAGGTGCAGTGACAATGTGTGGAATTGCAGGACTTCTCCTAACTGAAGGTTTGTTTGATCCCTCTTCGATTCAACGAATGACCGACCTTATGGTGTATCGCGGTCCGGATGGTGGCTCCGTCAAAATCTGGGAGGAGCAAAAAGTCGCCTTGGGGCATCGTCGTTTAAGCATAATCGACACCTCGGAACTTGGAAGGCAGCCAATGGCAAGCCATGATGATCGCTACTGGATTGTCTTTAATGGCGAGATATACAATTATCGCGAAATCCATCAGGATTTGGTGGCTGCTGGGTGCCAATTCCGCTCAAAGTCGGACACAGAGGTCCTTCTCAACGCCTATATACACTGGGGCGAGGGATGCCTTGAACATTTCAACGGCATGTTTGCTTTCGCCATCTGGGACCAACGGGGAAAGACGCTTTTTGCCGCCCGTGACCGGATCGGCGAGAAACCCTTTTATTACCGGCATGATGCAAAAGGTTTTATTTTTGCGTCGGAAATAAAGTCGATTCTTGCTGCCGGTCTGGCCCCACCCGAAATAGATTCAACGCTCATTGATGCCTACATGACCTTTGGTTACGTTCCGGGGGAGAATACGCTACTCAAAGGGGTTAAACGCCTCCTTCCTGGGCACTGCCTTACCTTGCGTGACAACAGGCTTGTTATACGAAAATATTGGGATTTTCAGTTCTCCAATCAAGTTGACCTTGGTTTGGATGCGTATAAGGCCCATTTAGACGAATTATTAACTGACTCTGTTGCGCTGAGGCTGAGAAGCGATGTGCCGCTCGGCGTTTTTTTAAGTGGTGGGCTTGACTCGAGTGCCATGGTGGCCCTTCTTTCTCCAGGGGCGAGCACGGGTTTGAAGACTTTTTCAGTTGCTTATGATTTTGGTCGGGAATTCAACGAAACCGTTTACGCTCGTGAAGTGGCGGATCGTTATCAGACCGACCATCATGAAATCATCATAGCCCCCAAAGATTTTGTTGATTTCATTCCACAATATATATGGCATATGGACGAGCCAGTTACCGAAGCTGCAGCCATTTCACTTTATTATGTGTCCCGGCTTGCCCGGGAGCATGTGGTTGTAGCGCTCAGCGGTGAGGGCGCTGACGAGCTCTTTGCCGGGTACAACTTTTATCGTTATAATTGGTACATGGAGCAGGGCCGCTCTTTTTTAGGCGGCCCGCTGACAACGTTTTTAGCCACCCTTGGCAAGAAAATAGCCCGAGTCAGGAAATTGCAAAAGTATCTCGATATGGCGTCCCAACCTTTAGAAAAGCGCTATCGCGGAATTTCCTATTATGAAACGGCGGTCAAGAATTCATTGTACCATGCAGACTTTTTTGGCATTGCCGCTCAAGGTAACCAGGAGGTTAACACCTTTATTGATGCCATATTCGAAAAGGGCAAGGGATGGGATCCGTTGAGTAAAATGCTCTACTTTGACACCAAGACATGGCTCGTCGATGACCTGCTGATCAAGGCCGACCGCATGAGTATGGCAACATCCATAGAGTTACGCGTACCTTTCCTGGATCACCGTCTTGTTGAGTTTGCGGCATCTCTCCACAGTAAGTACAAGTTGCACGGGACGGTGGGAAAATTCCTGCTCAGGAAACTCATGGAAAACCGTCTGCCGCCTTCGGTGATTCGCCGAAAAAAAATGGGCTTTCCGACACCCCTGGAACACATGTTCCGGGGTGAGCTTTTTCAATATGCCCAGGATCTGCTACTTGATCAGAATGCCAGAACGAGACATTATTTTTCTCGTCTCAAGATTGAATCTGTCCTGAATGACCACAAGAACGGTAGTGCTGCGAATCACCGGGAAATCTGGCAGCTCATTGTCCTGGAAGTTTGGCATAGGCAATTTGGCGTATGAAAATTCTTGCTCTCAGCTATTTGTTCCCGAATCCTGCTCTGCCGCATTACGGTATTTTTGTTTTCAATCGTCTCAAAGCTGTGCAGAAATTTTGTGAATTAAGAGTGATTGCACCGCTTCAATGGTATCCCCTAAAAGGAAGATTGACATCTTGGGCTAATGGTCAAACGCCCATCTCTCGCGGCACCACGTTTCTTGAAGGAATGGAGGTACATCATCCACGATTTTTTGTAATCCCAAGGTACATGAAGTGGTTTGATTCAATCTCCTATCTCATCGCCATCCTCCCTGTTGTCCGCAGATTATGGCAGGAGGGATTTCATTTCGATCTCATTGATGTTCATTGGACCTATCCTGACATTTTGGCTGGATATGTCCTTTCCAGTTTGTATCGAAAACCATTCATCGTTACCATCCGGGGAAGAGAAGCGCTGTATCTCGGAGAGCGGGGGGGGCGTAAATGTATTTTGGACTATCTTTTGAAAAAGGCGGATGCGGTCATCGCCCTCAGCTCGGAATTAGGTAGATTATGCTTGAAAATAGGCGTAGCTTCCAAACGGATCTCAGTCGTCTTGAATGGCATTGACAAGGAAAAGTTTCGCTTGGTTGACCAGAAGGAAGCAAGGATAAGACTCGGCCTTGATGCAGAGAAGAAAATTTTGATCTCGGTTGGGTCGCTGATCGAAGGTAAGGGTCATCACAAACTCATCTCGCTTATCCCTGAACTCCAGAAAAAATTTGCAATCGAACTTTTTATTCTTGGTGGCGCTGGCCCCGCCGGTGATTTCAGCAAAGAAATTTGTTCGATTATTGAAAGTAGGTCTCTAAAAAATGTTCATCTAGTTGGCAATGTCGACCATTCGGCGTTGATGGACTGGTATAATGCCGCAGATCTTTTCTGTTTAGCGACCGAGGGCGAAGGTTGTCCGAATGTTGTGATGGAGGCCTTGGCCTGCGGAACACCGGTTGTGGTTACGGATGTCGGTGCAGTCCGGGAGCTTGTTGATACGGATGCAAAAGGGTATGTTGTGCCATGTGGAGATATGCCTGCTCTTCAAGATGCAATCTGTCAGTCATTGTTACAACAGTGGGATAAATATGCAATCTGGGCGTCAATGCAGAGCATGGATTGGGACAGTTGTGCAAAAAATGTTGTAACGGTATATGGAAAAGTGAATTTGGCGTCTTGTTCATTGAAAAATCAATAATATCCGGTTAAGAGTTTGCATATACATCAGCCAGCCTTCTTTGCTGCCAAAGGCAACATCCTCATTCATGGAATCTCAAGTGCATAACAACTGGCAAGGTAAAATCAGCATCGTGGTACCTGTATATCGTTCCGAGGCTACGTTGCGAGAGTTGTATAGTCGCGTGGCGAAGGCCGTTGAGCCTATAGACCGCCATTTCGAGTTAATTCTGGTGGAGGATTGTGGTGGCGACAACTCCTGGCAAGTCATTCAGGAAATCGCCCGCGATGATTTACGGGTACGAGGTATTCAGCTTAGCCGCAATTTCGGTCAGCATGCAGCGACGATCTGTGGTTTTTCCCACGCACGCGGCGAATGGGTCATTACCCTGGACGACGATCTTGAACAGGTTCCAGAATTCATTCCAAGGTTATATAAAAAGGCATGCGAAGGCTACGATCTTGTGTATGGTATTTACCCGGAACGAACGCATACATGTTGGCGCAATATCAGTTCAAAGGTGGCTCGCTGGTTGTTCAACAAGGCCATCCCATCCCTGAATTACGTCTATACTAGCTTTCGTTGTATCCGTGGCAACCTCGCGCGCCACTTAGTGAATTTCGATTCTCCCTTTCCCTTCGTTGATGGTTACCTGTCATGGTTGACTAATCGTTACGACACCGTGGAAGTGGAGCACGGCACTCGTGCTCATGGTGTTAGCAATTACACGCTGAAAAAGCTTATCACGCATACTGTAAACATTTTCGTCACCTTTTCTGACCTGCCGTTACGCATGGCCTCCTGGATAGGACTTGTCACATTCATGATCGGTATGTCTTGGCTGGCAATCATTGTGGCCCGATTTTTCTTTGGCGGCATTTCTGTTTCCGGTTACGCGTCCACCATGGCTGGCATCCTGCTTTTTGGCGGGGTGCAACTTCTTGTACTAGGCATTTTCGGCGAGTATCTGGGAAGGATGAATTTCAAATCTTCAAGGAAGCCTCTCTTCCTGATTGGCCTTCGAACTTGGAGTGACCTGTCTTGAACCGGGAACGTCGAGTAATCATCTTTGGGGGCAAGGGGACCGCTGTCAATATCGCAGAACAAATTGAGGATGCCCGTCTGCATTATGGCAATCCAATTCGCATCGAGGGTTTCGCTATCGACGATCCTGCACTCGGCAAGGAAATCTCCGGTTTTCCGGTGGTGTGTGGTACACGCGAGGCCTCGGAAAAATACCGCGATAGCGAAGTCGAGTTTATCTATGCCCTCTACCGGCCAGATTTGATGCCGCAAAGACTGGCACTGGTGCGCGAACTTGCGATCCCCCTCGAGCGCTTCACGAATTTCATACACCCTCTAGCTTATGTTTCTTCAAGTACTGTGATGGGGCATGGTAACGTGATCTTGTCACACGCATGCCTCCAGCATGGGGTTGCCCTCGGTAACTTCAACATCGTTAACTCCCATGTTGTCCTCGAACATGAAGCAAAGATTGCCGATGGCTGTTTCCTTGCAGCTAGTGCTTGTGTTGGTGCTCGAGTGCGAATTGGTTCTGCCGTCTTCGTCGGGCTCAATTCGACGCTACGAGAAGATGTGAACATAGCGGATAATGCCTTCGTCGGCATGGCTTCAGGCCTGCTCCAATCAGTGGCAGATGGCGCTGTTGTCTATGGTCTTCCGGCTGAATCGAAACGATGATCATATTTGAGCAGCGCGCCTCGACCGTGCTTTTCAATCTCCTCTGCTCTTACCCCAGAAAAGGGGTAATGCTTCTACCCGCTAATATTTGCCCGATCGTTCCGATCACCTTGGCAAAGGCTGGTTGTGCCTATGAGTTCATAGATATCAATAAAGAAACTTTGTGCATGGATCACGACGCTGTCATGAAACGCTGGACCGACAAAGGGCAAAAACCGGCCGGCATCCTCTATGTGAGGACGTATGGTGCAGTTTTCGACGCTAGCGCGACGTTTACCTCCGTCAAATCCATTGACCCTAGTGCACTTATTATTGACGACCGCTGCCTGTGTCCACCTGATTTCAACTTAATGCTCCCCGACAGTGTCGACATTGCGCTGTTCAGCACCGGGCATACGAAAAGCGTCGACGTTGGCTTTGGCGGGTTTGGCTTCATGCACGACGATGTCCCTTATACTCGATCACACTGCCTCTTTGACGTGGATTCCCTCTCAACCTTAACCGCCAATTATAAATACAGCCTGGAAAATGGGCTCACCTTCGTCTATCACAATAGTAATTGGCTCGATACTTCCGTTCCGGTCGATTCGTGGGCTGAATACCGTCAGCGCGTGGAGCGAGAATGTGTGAGCGCTTTAAAGCATAAGGACCAAATTAATGAAATCTACACTACACAGTTGCCACCTTCCATCCAATTGCCAGCTACCTTCAACAACTGGCGATTTAATATTTGGGTGAATGACAAGGCCGCAGTGCTGGCAGCCATCCGTAGGGAAAACCTTTTTGCAAGCGGCCATTACGACTCCTTAGCCGGTGTGTTCGGGCTGGGTTATGCTCCCATAGCTAAAAACCTGCATAGTCATATCATTAATTTGTTTAATGACAGCTACTTCACATTGGAGCAGGCCCAAAGGCTCGTAAATGTAATTCACGGTCTAAAAAAATCTTATCCAGGAACATTATTTCAATGAAAACAGTCGTTGTCTTACAATCAAACTACATCCCTTGGAAAGGGTATTTTGATCTAATTCATGAGGCCGATTTGTTTATTTTCTATGACGATCTTCAATATACTAAGAACGACTGGCGTAACCGCAATAAACTGAAAACATCTAAGGGTACCGAGTGGCTTACGATTCCTGTTGGTACTAATGCCAGTCGCCTGATTTGTGAGGTCGAGTTGAAGGATACGACATGGCAATTGAAGCACTGGAAGACAATCCAGCAGCGCTACAGCAAATGTCCATATTTCGACCACTATAGGCGGTTTTTTGAAGACATTTATCTTGGACGAAAATGGACATACTTGTCAGAATTGAATCAACACCTGATTCGCTCAATTTCAAACGAGTTGCTGGGCCTGAAAACGGAATTCCAGGACTCACGCCAATACCAACTTCTCGGCAAAAAGCTTGACCGACTACTGGAACTGGTCGGCAAGAGCGGTGCCGAACGCTACATCTCCGGCCCGGCAGCGAAGGACTATATCGATGATTCACGATTTAAAAAGGCGAACATTGAATTGATATGGAAGGATTACGTCGGCTATCCTGAATATCCACAGCTCTACCCTCCTTTCGAGCATGGGGTTTCCATCCTCGATCTTCTATTCAACACAGGTACCAATGCCTCCTATTATATCTGGGGCTGGCGAAAAGGTTTGTTGTCATATTAATCAGTGCATAAATCGCCGAACATTTCGGTGTATTTGATGATAGGATGA
>CAZXHS010000003.1:0-335267 GCA_964639845.1 uncultured Desulfobulbus sp.
CGCCGATTCCCTTCTAAGCCCTCAATCGCTCTCGCGATTGAGGGCTTTTTTTTTTGGGGGGGATTTTAATACTCTATTCTTTTCCGTCATTCACAGACTCAGGAAGATATACGCGGAAGCAACTCCCCTCCCCTACCTCGGATTCAACTGTTATTGCCCCTCGATGGTCATTGACGATTCCATGCACCACAGACAGGCCCAATCCGTTCCCTTCGTTCAGTTTTTTGGTCGTAAAGTATGGATCAAATATGCGGGGTATATATTCTTTAGGTATTCCAATGCCATTATCTTTTATTTGAATACATGCATACCTACCAGGTAATAAACGCCCAATAACTATGGCTTCTTGTGGTGAAAGCAAAACACTAAATAGACTTAAGTCTATACCACCTTGTTCACCAACGAGTGACTGCCAGGCATTGGTGCATAAGTTCATCAAAATCTGGTGTATTTGGTTTGGATCACCGCTTATTTCTGGATCATCGACAATTTTTAACGTAATTTTTACTTCAGGATTGATAGTCACCTTAATAAGCCTGAGTACTTCTTTTAAAATCGTAGAAACTGCAAATTTTGATATCTCTCTGTCCTTGTTTCTACTAAATTTTAAAATTTGATCGACTAGCTGTTCTGCTCGTAAAGAAGCATTAATTATCTCATCAATATTAGAATATATAATTGATTTTTCATCAGTCTGCAATTTGCATAGTTCTGCAAATCCAAGTATCGATGTTAGAATATTGTTGAAGTCGTGTGCTATACCTCCAGCTAACATACCTATCGCATGCATTTTTTGAGACTGTCTTATTTGATTTTCAAGAAGAACATGTTTCGTCACATCTCTTTTTATAATTACAAAATTAGCGACAGTTCCATTATTATTTACAACAGGAGAAATAGTAACATTTTCAAAATATACTTCACCATTTTTATTTTTATTCGTTACATTACCACGCCATACACGACCTGATAAAATTTCATCCAACATCAGTTTATAATGAGATATATTATCAAAATTATCTTTTAGTATTTCAATCTTATTTCCATATATTTCGTCAAGTTTAACTTCATTGCTTGATTCATACGATGAATTAACATACTCTATCTTCCAACATTTATCTGTTATTATAATAGGATCAGCTACTTGATCAATAGCAGCAGCTAACAACCTCCTACGATTTTCAAGATTATTCTTGGTACTTAAATCTACAAATATTATTTGGGCTACTTTCAAATTACCTATGAAAGAAAATGAAATTTTAATTTTTACAGGTATTATAATTTCATTAATAGTAATATTGAATTCTCTTGATTTGTTCACACCGCTAGTTAAAATGTCATTATAAAATTCTAAATATTCACGCTTATCATCATTGCAGTAAAAATCATAATGATACAAATCAGTATTATTACTTAAAATATTTAACAAAGAGAAAGCAGCTTTATTATATTCTATTACAACACCATGATTAACATCAACAATAATCATTGCATCATCTATAGAATCAACAAGTAAATAATATTTTTCAACAAATGCATTATAATGATATTTATTCTCAAAAGAAGAAGAGGTGCAAATTACATTGAATATAATATATATATAATTACCAGAAACAACTTCACTACATACAATGTAGAAAATATTTTCATTCAATACACTGTCGTCGATACATTCAATTATTTTATTTTTAAACTTTATGATATCAAAAATATTATCAATAGATTTTTTAAAAATAAAATTTTTACAATACGTAATATATAAATCAATATCATCATATTCAGAATTTAGAATTTTTTTTGCTGCAAAATTGGCATAATCTAATTTGATTAGATTAAATACATTATTGGCAATGTTATGCTTTAACGATTCACTTACTTTTGCAGAACCGTCATCTTTGTCAACTTGACATATTTTTACCAAATCTGTAATATCCAATACAAACGTCGGAATTTTTGAAAATTCATAATCTTTCGTGTAAATCATAAATTTTTAGCTATATATTTTTCACAATATCGGTTTGAGCCATCAAATGGCCAACCGTTTCGCCTTGCGGTCAAAAGGTGGGAAATTTTTTGCCTTTGAAAAAGCCAAGCAACCGGTATTCTACCTTTCAAATATCAAAGCAATAAATACCCCATGCTCTTTTTAGCCTTTGTTTTAAAGTCAAAAATAAATCGAGCCTGTAGAAGATCAATTGTGTGCATCTCCACCAACCCCAGAGAGAGTGCAGGAATAAGGCTCTCCAACACCCCTCATTAGCGTGCAGTCTCCATGAAAACAACCTCAACACCTGTACAGACCAGCATTCAATCAGGCCAGCTTTTTGTCGTTGCGACCCCTATCGGCAATTTAGGAGACATGACGAACAGGGGGCTCGAGATCCTCAACACGGTTGATCTTATTGCCTGTGAAGATACACGCCACACAAGAAACCTCTGTCGTCATTTCCAAATAACCACGCCACTGATCAGCTATTACCGGGAAAATGAACAAAGCAGATCAGAATCCCTGATCCACCAGTTGCAACAGGGTAAGAATATCGCTCTTGTTTCCGACGCAGGCACTCCAGGCATTTCTGACCCAGGGGCGGTCCTTGTTCGCAAGGTTCGCAAGGCAGGTATCAAGGTTGTCGCCATTGCTGGCCCTTCAGCCCTCGCCGCTGCTGTATCCATTGCTGGCCTGGAACAATCCCCCTTCTTTTTTGGAGGCTTTCCCCCTCCCAAAAAAAATGACCGGCAACAATGGTTACGGCAATTCTCCGCTCTCCCCTGCCCTCTTATTTTTTACGAAGCACCACATCGCCTTTCTGTGACCCTTGATGATATGCTTCTCTGCCTTGGTGACCGTCAAGCACTGCTGTTTCGAGAGTTGACCAAATTACATGAAGATTGTCTCAATGGTTCTCTTTCAGCTTTAATCTCTCAGACCCAAGCCGGAGTCAAAGGAGAGTTGGTGCTGATCATTGAGGGGTTAGATGAGCGGGAAGCGAAACCAGACTATCAAGATTTACAGCAACTGCTTCGCTGGCACCGAGATCGTCATTCCACCCTCAAGGATGCGGTCAGCAGCATCGCTCGCGATCTTGGCCTGCCGCGATCAGAGGTGTATAAACTGGCGCTCTCACTGTGGCAGGAGCAATCATAAACCCCATGTGGGGCATCAGTCTGTGCCTTCTCTGCATTAAAAAATGGTTCTGAATCTTGATGACCTCTTAAAAAGTCAGAGAGCGACGATGTCTATATCGAGAATTCAACCTGTTGCGACGCTCGAAACGTCGTTCTCATGGCTTTTTACGAGAACGACAATCTTACCTAATTCCGATTTATGATGCCTAGCCACTGCATCCTCAATTGCGATTTCCACACACCAGACCATTCATACCCAACCATGCATACAATAGATAACGCCTTAACAGGCTGTACCAACGCAGAGACACAACAACTCCTGCAAATTGCCTGTGACACCGCCCTTGCTGCCGGAGCGCTCATCAAGCAGCGATACACCCACCCCCGCGAGATTCGTAAAAAAGGCGTCATCAACCTCGTCACCGAAACAGATATCGCGGCTGAGGCTCTCATTGTTAAGCGATTACAACGGGAAACTCCAGCAATCCCTGTCATGGCCGAAGAATCTGCCCAAAGCCTTAGCCTGCGTGGTCAGTCGACCTACTGGGTGGTCGATCCCCTGGACGGCACCACCAATTTTGCCCATGGCATCCCTCATTTTGCTGTATCCATCGCCTTGCTGGAGCATGAACAGCCCAAAGTTGCCGCCGTTTATCACCCGATGCTCGATGAGCTTTTTTGTGCAAGCCTGGACGGTGGAGCCTGGCTGAATGACCGTCGGCTCCATGTCACGAAGACAGACCTTTTGATCAATGCCTTGGTGGCTACGGGATTCCCTTACGACATTGAAGATACCTTGTCGCAAGTTATCGACCAACTTGGTCGGGTACTTCCTGCCGTGCGCGATATTCGCCGAGCCGGTGCCGCTGCACTTGATCTTGCTTACGTCGCCTGCGGACGACTCGATGGCTTTTATGAAATCAACCTCCAACCCTGGGATACCGCCGCTGGCTGGTTACTCGTAACGGAGGCAGGTGGCAGGCTCAGCGATTTCTCGGGTGGCCCCTACTCACCTTTTGTTCCGCAAACGCTGGCCTCTAACGGCTCAATCCACACGGCGCTGCAAAACCTGTTGTAATGTCTTCCATCTCCATCACCCATCGAGCCCCTTCGCGGCCACTGTTGCATGGTGCCATGGTGCTCTGCGCCTTCCTGGTTTCCACCTCGTTCACGGTTGGCAAGGCCATTACCCCCACTCTGGATCCGGTTGTCCTGACCCTGCTGCGCTTCCTGCTGGCCACGCTCATCTTTGCGCCCTATGTTCACCAAGCCTTTGGACTCTCTCTCCCTCCCCCTCGCGCGCTGTGCCGTTACAGTCTCATCAGCGGGGCGCTGGTCGGTTTTTTTTGGCTGATGTTTCTCTCGCTTCGCATCACCCAACCAATGAACACCGGGGTAATCTTCACCACTGTACCCGGCATCTCAGGCCTGTTCAGCTGGCTGTTGGTGCGGGAACGGCTGGAACGGCATCGCCTGATTGCGCTTCTTCTGGCCATGAGCGGCGCGCTCTGGGTGATTTTTGAGGGGAACGTCGATCGTCTTTTGCTGTTCAACCTCAACCGGGGCGACCTGCTCTTTTTTTGCGGTTGCCTGATGATGGCCCTGTACATGCCCCTGGTGAAGCGCTTTCATCACGGTGAACCGATGGCGGTGATGACCCTGTGGATTCTGGTGACAGGCAGTTTATGGTTGCTGCTGTTTTCTCTTCCCAGGCTGCCTGTTGTCGTGTGGAGCACCATACCGATGACCACCTGGCTGGGTATCGCCTATTTAGCAGTCTTCACCACCATCACCACCTTTTTTATCTCGCAGTGGGCCACCCTTCACCTTGGACCAACGCGGGTCATGGCCTATTCCTACCTCTACCCGCCACTGCTGGTCGGGCTCGAATGGATGCTGAACCACCGTTCCCCCCCTCGATCCACCCTCGTTGGCATCCTTATCATTCTTCCGGCCATGCTCATCGTGCAACGAAGTGCCGGAAATAGAGCATAAAGCCCCATACCGGTTATCTTATTTCCGCAACCATGGCATCGATAATATCAAGCCCGCCACGCCAGAAACCGGCATCTCCCAAATCGATACCAAAGGGGCGCAGCAACTGCTGTGGTGCCCCATTGCCGCCAGCACTCAGTAATTCGATATAGTTGCCAACAAACGTTTCGCCTTCTTTGAGATAGCGGGCGTAGAGCGCCAGCACCAGCAATTCCCCAAAAGCGTAGGAGTACACGTATCCCGGTGTTGCCAAAAAATGGGAGATATATGTCCACCACAGACCGTAGTCTTCACGCAGCACCACGGCATCGCCAAACATCGGGCGCTGAGTCTCCATCCAGAGATCGGATATCTGCTCTGCCGACAGCTCACCACGCTCTCTCCGGGCGGTGTGGAGGTTGTTTTCAAACCGATTCATCGCCACCTGGCGAAAGACCGTGGCAAAGATGGATTCGAGTTTCTGGCCAATAAAGGCCCGTCTGGCCCTTTCATCGTCAATCAACTGCACCTGGGCCTTGAACACCAGCATTTCGGCAAAGACCGAAGCGGTTTCAGCAAGCACGAGAGGGGTATCACTGTTGTAATAGCCCTGTCTGGCTGCAAGAACCTGATGTACGCCGTGGCCCAGCTCGTGCGCCACCGTGGCGACATCGCGCATATTGCCGTTGTAATTGACCATGATGTAAGGATGAACACCAGGAACGCAAGGATGTGCAAAGGCTCCCCCGCGCTTCCCATGCATGATCGAGGCATGGATCCATCCGTGGCGGTAAAAATCCTCGGCTATTGCCGCCATCCTCTGCGAAAATCCAGCGAAAGCCCCAAGAACGATTTCCCGACACTGTTCCCAGGAAATTATCTGCTCATTGCCTCCAGGAACCGGGGCATAGCGGTCGTAATCATACAGGGTATCGACGGCGAGCAGTTCTCTCTTGATCCGGTAATAGCGATGCACGATATCGTAGCGGGCCGTCACCTCGCGCACCAGGATATCCACCGTTTGCCCTTCGAGTTCGTTGGCCAGATGCATGGCACTGTCCCAGGCCGGATATTGCCGCAGACGATCATCGATCATTTTTTCTGCCGCCAGGGTATTGAAGATGTGCGTCAGAATGTGCGCCTGTTCCTGTAACCCCTGGGTTAATTCATTGGCCGCTTGCAACCGGACGGCTCGTTCCTGATGGTGAAGATCGCCCAGCACCTCCTCCTCACTGCGTCCTTGTTCGCCGAAACGTAACTGCCCAAGCACCTTCTCAAAGAGCAGATTCCAAGCGCTCCGTCCTACTGGCCGCAACTCCTGCAACAGCGCCTCTTCCTTGGCGCTGAGTTGATGCGGGGCAAAACGACGCATGCTTTGTAGATAATGGCGATAGCCGCTCAGCAGCGGATGTTGCAGAAGCAGTTCAGCCTTTGCCGCCTCCACCATATTCCATTCCAGTCGGAAAAAAAGGGTGCGTTTCCCCACCGCAGCCTCCAACTCCTCCACCCGTTGCAACAGGGCGGAAGCAGCCGCATTGCCGGTCTGGGTGATGAAGAAAAGGAAGGCAAAGGTGCCTAGTCGCGCAAGCAGGACATCGATTTCCTCAAGCCGCTGTACCACCTGGAGGATTGCCGCGCAATCAAGCCCCCCTACCCGGCCGGACATCTCCGCTGCCAACTCTTCAGCCAACTCTCGGCACCGGAACATATCCTCTCGAAACTCACGGCTCTCGGGGGTGGGATAGAGATCTTGTAACGCCCAAACCACTTCAGTGGTGCCCAACACGCTGTTCTTCTCTTTCGCGGTCATAGTCCTGCCAACCCTGGCTGTTCATCTCTGCATTCGACCCCGCCTCGCGCGATGCGGGAAGTGGGCATATCTTTTTCAGCAATAAAAAAGGGCCTCAAGGATATCTTGAGGCCCAACGACACATACGTTCCAACAGCGATCATGATCGGCAACGGGGACATTCCCAACCTAGCCATGCAACCCCGCAATAAAAGGCCCAACAGCCGTCGGTCCCTGCGCATCGACCAGTTTGATCGTGGCCGTACCAATGACCGCCATGTCGGCCTTGCCCTGCAACATGGCCACATCCTCCCGCCCACTGATACCAAAACCAACCGCCAGGGGCAGATCGGTGGCGGCACGGCAACGGGCCAGATACGCGCCAAGGCTGTCATCAAAGGCGGTATGGTGGCCGGTGACACCGCGACGCGCCACACAGTAGACAAAGCCCTTGGCCGGGGCGGCAACCTCGCGCATCCGCTCATCGGTGGAGGTCGGAGTGAAAAACTGAATGGGTGCCAGATCAAGGGCCTCGCTGGTGGCAAGGTAACTCGCCCCCTCCTCCGGTGGCAGATCAGGAACAATCGTGCCGCAAAAACCGATCTCTTTGGTCCGGCGCAGGAAGGCCTCTTCGCCAAATTTGAACACGATGTTGTAATAGGTCATAAAAAGAAAGCGCACCGTCGGAAAGGCGGCTGCCATCTCTTGGCCGAACTGAAAACAGTCCTCAACGCTGATGCCGGTGTTCAGGCTCTGTTGGTTGGCTTTCAAGATGACCGGGCCATCGGCAATGGGTTCGGAAAAGGGGATCTGCAATTCAATGCAGTCCACGCCGTTGGCGGCCATCTGTGCGATCACCTCGCGATTGACGGCCAGGGACGGATAGCCCAGCACCAGGTGGGTCATCAGCAGTATGGGTTTGGTGTGTAAACGATTTTTTAATTCAATGGCTAAATCCATGATCCTTAACCCTTCTTTTGCAGCAATTCACGCATAACTTGTGGTGGTCGCGCTCAGCGATATGCCTCGGCCCGTTTGACGATGAACTCTTTCCAGGAAGGGTCATCAAAGGCATGGGCAATGGTGAAGATATCCTTGTCCCCGCGCCCAGACATATTGATAATGATGGCCTGATCCTTATCCATGGTCGGTGCCTCCTTGATAGCCTGGACAAAGGCATGCGAGGACTCCATGGCGGGGATGATGCCTTCGGTGCGCATGGTCAAACTCAGGGCATCAATCACCTCGGCATCGGTGGCAGCGGCAAAACGGACCCGCCCTGTTTCACCAAGGTCGGCAAGGATGGGAGAGACCCCCACATAGTCGAGTCCGGCGGCGATGGAATGGGTATCCAGCATCTGACCTTCACTGCTTTGTAAAAAGCGGGTTTTGTACCCCTGCGCCACACCGGGAGTGGCACCGCAGCCCTCCACCATACGCGAAGCATGTTTGCCACTGGCAATACCCATGCCGCCGGCCTCGACCCCAATCAACTCTACCTCGGGTTGATCAAGAAAGCCTTGAAAAATGCCCATGGCGTTGGAGCCGCCACCCACACAGGCATAAACCCGGTCCGGCATACGGCCATGTTGAGCGAGGATCTGTTTTTTGGCTTCAATGCCGATAATGGACTGGAACCAGGCAACCATCTCAGGAAAAGGATGCGGCCCACAGACGGTACCGATGACGTAATGGGTGTCATCCATGGAGGCCACCCAGTCACGGAAGGCCTCATTCATCGCATCTTTGAGGGTGCGTGAGCCATCGGTGACCGGCACCACTGTGGCCCCGAGTTTCTCCATCCAGAAAACGTTCGGCCGCTGCCGGGCCACATCCTCCTCACCCATGTAGATGGTGCAGGAAAAACCAAACCGCGCCGCCATAGTGGCGGTGGCCATGCCGTGCTGACCAGCCCCGGTCTCGGCGATGACCCGTTTCTTGCCCATCCGTTTCACCAGCAGGCCTTGGCCCATGACGTTGTTGGCCTTGTGGGCGCCGGTATGGTTGAGGTCTTCGCGCTTGATATAGATTTTAGCGCCACCCAGATGACGGGTAAGATTTTCGGCAAAGGTCAGCGGCGTGGGGCGGCACGAATAATTCCCCATGAGATCGACATATTCCTGCCAAAACGATGCATCGGCGCGAGCCGTCTCGTAGGCACGGTTCAAGTCGGCAAAGGTTGCGTGCAGTACCTCGGGGATAAAAGCCCCACCCCACTGTCCAAAATATCCTTTCTTCATTATGTTGTATTCCGTCTCAGACTCTCTTAACGCAGTCGCGACGCAAAAAAAGCATCACTCCCGCCACAGCCAACCAACCCGTTAGTACTAGCACGTTAGCAGGGATTCATCAGTTATTTTCTCTTCCTCGCCCAGAAAAAGCCTCAGGCCAGTTGCCCACGGCAGGCCGCTGCGAAGTCTTCCGGGTAATGTCCAAGAATAAAGCGCCCCTGGGCCTCGCTGAAGGCACCCATGGACCAGGGCAATTTGGGCAGAAAACTGTACAGCAACCGCTGACCGTTATGCAGACCAAGCCGCTTACTGTATTCAATCGAGGTGACCATCCTCGCACCAAGACCGGCCAGGACCTTTTGCGCCTTGAGAATACCCAGATCCAGCGAACGACGCACCGCGACATCGGCCTCAATCACATTGCCCACTGGGCCCCAGGCGCCATCGGCAACCACCATCAACTGTAATTCCCACTGCGACACCTGCGCCTTGGGAACGAACAGCAGCACATGCGCGTCTTGCCACACCACCAGCGACTGTTGACCAGACCGAAGATCGGTGCGGGTGTTCGAGGCGATGGCCCGGATATAATCGGTGAAGAAATCAGAGCCAAATTGTTGTTGGTATCGCTCGATCACGTCAGCCACCAGATCGCCGCAGCAATAGGTCGGTTGCGCTTCAGAGGTGGTTGAATTCACCCACTGCGGCACCAAGGCATACTGCTGATGAATCATCTGGTGCGAAGCGTGCAGACGATACCCTGATGCAGAGAAATCATAGCCAAAATTCCAACCCCACAAGGTGGCAACCTGTTCGACGTCCTCCCCTGCCTGTCCTAGCCGCTCGATGATCTGTTCGCGCAACTCCTCCAGTTCGGTAACGGTAAATGGCCGTCGTCGAAAGGCCGGCAGTAACCCGAACTTATCGGCAAGAGCGGTGAACATGCGCTGGTAGTAAAGATGCCGCAAGCCGTGCATGTCCTCTTCGGAGAGATCGTCAATCCGGTAGCGAATGGCGGTGTGGGCAAAGTTGGCTGCGAAATGTCCCCAGGGAATGTAGGAATTAGTGCGCAGGTATTCAAAGATACGGGTCGCACCACAATCGATATCCCCCACAATTTCGCTATTCCCTTGCACTCCGGGGCGTAGCACCATTACCTCTTTCAGATGATCCGGAAGATGCGGGTTGTTGGCGATGGTTTCAAAGAGCTCAAAGTCATCGATATCCGCCTGCATTCGTCCGTTGAGCTTCCTATAGCGAAGCCCTGCCACCTTGCCCTCCCCATCGACGGCAAACCGGCAACAGTGTTGCGCCAACCAGGTTAATTCCTCGCTATCGGTCGATGTGGTGGCCAGCGCGTATAGCAGCGGGATTGGTAATCCATTGATAATGGTCTGCACAGCCTCTTGGTTACAGTGCTGACCAAGGAATGCTCGAAGGCTGACCGATGGAGGCGGATGGATACAAAAACGGTCTGGACGGCCGACACGGGCATCGGCCCATCCGGAATCTATGAAGGTACATCCGCGAAAAGGGAGTGGATTGAGGATTTCATAAATGGGCCTGGCCTGCTCGACAACAATATCACCAATGGGAAAATTATTGGCATTATCGCAAACCTGACCGTCAACGGTTGTCCCCAGAGAACAAAGGGCATCCTGTTGTCGAAAATTGGCTACCCGGTAATCGGGCGAATGGCGGGCAACGATGAAATGGCCTTGAGGGGATATTGAGGTGCGCAGCATGAGGGTATCGGAGGATGAGTTAATCTGTAGGATGGTTGCAGAGCTAAGATGAAGGAAAAACGAAATTTTTCAAACCTATAAAAACATACCTGAAGATGCAGATGAACGACCAATTTTCGGCCACCTTGACGCTGGGGCTGAAAAGAGTGCAGGCATAACCAGCTCCTGCTTGTGCAGTTGGACTCATTACCGCATAATAGGGAAGTGCACGCACATGCCGGAGGTGGCGAGCCCAATGATCCAACAACGTTTACACAGGAGGTATCCGTGGGGTTTCCTAAAATTAGTTTTCGTGTCTGCGAGACCCGTCATTGCCCACTGTTTCGTTACGGCGATGTACTGCAAGTCTCCGGCATTGCCATCGGCATGGACAGTAACGGGGAAAACACTTTCATCAGTACCACCATGGTGCATTCACCGCCACATCGCGGCAGTTGCAAAACCTTAAACGGTGATCTCACCAAAGTCATCATTGAATACGAACGGGCTGATCAAATACCGGACTGCATGATCTCATGCAGCGGTTGCACTGGTTCAATTCGACTGGAACACTTTCGAGACATGCCGGCTGAACAACATTCGGAAGGCGATGCCATGCTGATTGCTGAACTGGTCCCTCTTTTAGGTACCTTTTCTTTTTTTCGTCACATTGATCAGGGCAACTTAGGCAAAGTCGTCAAGCTGTTTAAGATCAGGTCGTATCAAAAAAGTGAGATCATCGTCCGCAAGGGTGAACCCGGCGGTCACTTTTATATCGTGCTTTCAGGACAGGTCGATATCCTCAACGATGCAGGTATCCCCATTAGCCAACTGGGCGAAGGTGATGTGTTTGGCGAGATGAGCCTCATCTGTGAGGAAAATATCGGTGCAACGGTGCAGGCGGGTGGCGATTGCCGTCTTCTGTACACCACGCACAACCATTTCAAAACCATTTTGCAGAATTATCCTGGTCTGCATAGCTATTTCACCCGTTTACTAGCCAAACGGCTCACTGATTCAAACAAGGTTCGCTCCGACGATTATGCCTCCGGCATGATAGGAAAATTGGAGGAGATTCCACCGGAGGCGCTTTTCCAAACCCTCAACGCCAACCACAAAACCGGCATTCTCACCATCAGCCAACTAACCAAGGGAACGGCCCGCTGCTCGTTTCGACAAGGCGCCTTGATAAAGGCCAGCTATTCCGGCACCAAAGGAGAGGCAGCCTTTTACGAAATATTGCGTGAAAAACAAGGACGATTTAAGTTCACCCCCGGCCTGCCACCGGAGGATTTTGATATTCCCGAGATAGGCTATTTCATGCGCCTGCTCATGGAGGGGTTACAACGTATCGATGAAAGAACTCCGCCCAAGCTCAACTGACACGCTACAAAACCGCCCTTTTCATTCCGCCCAAACGCGCTCTCTTGCTGCCGGGCCGGTGGGTTACCGGTAGCACCAACGGCCTCCCGGCCGTGGCGCAACTATGCCACCACCCCTCACGCACAACAAGTTAGGCGTACTATGCAATGCGCCAAATCAATCCCCTCTCACCTCCTGATTCTTGCACATCCCCCTTCCAGCAAGACAATGCAGTGACAGAAAAACCCGCTTTCCCCTGGTAAAAGGTCAAATATCCCCAAGAACAAAACGCACATCACGCACACTAGAAAAAGTCAAAAATACCGTATATCGAGCAAAATTTGCTGAAATTACAGGGACCTTTTTTTCTTGACAGGGTGAATGATCCGTTGTTAATGAATGACCGTTCAGTGTGAATTCTTGTTCAGCGCTGGACCATGTTTCACTGGCGTATCAACCGTTTCACTTTTTTAACTCTCATTCAGGAAAGGTAATTATGTCGTGGTTCATTCAAACTTGTCGTTCATCGTTGGGCAAAAAGTACATCATGGCTTTTACTGGGTTTATGCTGGGCGGGTTCCTGCTCGTCCATACCATAGGCAACAGTACAATTTTCTGGGGGAGAAGCGCATTTAATGCCTATGCGCATCATCTTCATTCCTTAGGCATTTTCGTACCGATCTTCGAAATCGGCCTGTATTCCATCTTTTTCCTGCATGCCATCACCGGCATCATCCTGTTCCTGCAAAACCGCAAGGCCCGTGGCGGTAAATACGAGGTCGAAACCAGTGCCGGCGGTCGTACCATCGGTTCCAAAACCATGCCGTATACCGGCATTGCCATCTTTCTCTTTGTATTGATCCATCTGGCCAACTTCCATTTTGTACAGAAGACCGAAGTTAAAACCATTTCGGACTTCGTCACCGAGGTACTGAACAACCCTTTCTTCACGCTGATCTACGGAGCCGGTATCTGCTTGCTGTTTCTGCATATCAGCCACGGCTTCTGGTCGCTGTTGCAGACCTTCGGTATCAGCCACCCGAAATATGATTACCCGTTGCGTATGATTACCTGGGCACTTGCAGGCATCATGGGCTGCGTCTTTTTGTTGATCACCTTCTTGATGGTCATCTCCCGAAATCAATTGCTTTAATCGAGTACGAATTGACAGAGACGATAGAGGCTTTCAGCTTGGCCAATACCGAGACGAAATCCTCCCACAAGCATTATTCCTCTAAAACTCCAGCAAAAAGAAATGACTATGCAGCTTGACTCCAAGATACCTGAAGGACCGATAGCAGAAAAATGGGACAAATGCCGTTTTTCCAACAAACTCGTTAACCCTGCCAACAAGCGCAAATACGAAGTCATCATCGTAGGCACCGGCCTGGCAGGCGCATCCGCAGCCGCCTCCTTGGGCGAACTCGGGTACAACGTCAAATCATTCTGTATTCAGGACAGCCCCCGTCGCGCCCACTCCATCGCCGCCCAGGGTGGTATCAACGCCGCCAAGAACTATCAGGGCGATGGCGACTCCATTTTCCGTCTGTTCTATGACACCGTTAAAGGTGGCGACTTCCGCGCCCGTGAAGCCAACGTCTATCGTTTGGCCCAGGTAGCCAACAACATTATCGATCAATGTGTAGCCCAGGGCGTCCCCTTTGCCCGTGAATACGGCGGCACCTTGGCTAACCGCTCCTTTGGTGGTGCCCAGGTCTCCCGTACTTTCTATGCTCGTGGCCAGACGGGACAGCAGCTGCTGCTCGGCGCCTACTCGGCGATGATGCGCCAGGTCGCCACCGGCAAAGTCAAAATGTACACCCGCCGTGAAATGATGGACGTAGTGGTGGTCGACGGTGTTGCTAAAGGTATCATCGTACGCAACCTGATCACCGGCGAAATCGAAAAATATTCGGCCCATGCCGTTGTTCTGGCCACCGGTGGTTACGGTAACGTCTACTTCCTCTCCACCAATGCCATGGCTTCCAACGTCACCGCTGCGTGGCGTGCCTACAAACGAGGCGCTGGTTTTGGTAACCCATGCTTCGTCCAGATCCACCCGACCTGTATTCCGGTGCATGGCGAATTCCAATCCAAACTGACCCTGATGTCCGAGAGTCTGCGAAACGATGGTCGCGTCTGGGTACCCAAGGCCAAGGGCGACAAACGCCATCCCAACGATATCCCCGAGAACGAGCGCGATTACTACCTCGAGCGCAAGTATCCGTCGTTTGGTAACCTCGTGCCCCGCGACGTCGCCTCCCGTAATGCCAAACTGGCCTGCGACGAAGGTCATGGTATCGGTGAGAGCGGTCTGGGTGTGTATCTTGACTTTGCCGATGCCATCAAACGCGACAGCCTGGAAGTGGTCTTGAGAAAGTACGGCAACCTCTTTCATATGTATCAGAAGATTGCCGATTCCGATCCGACCAAAGAGCCGATGCAGATCTATCCGGCCATCCATTACACCATGGGCGGTCTGTGGGTTGACTATCACTTGATGACCACCGTTCCTGGTCTCTATGCCACCGGTGAGTGCAACTTCTCCGACCACGGCGCCAACCGCCTCGGTGCTTCCGCGTTGATGCAGGGTCTGGCCGATGGCTATTTCGTGCTGCCCTACACCATTGGTAACTACCTGGCCACCGTTGCTCCGGTTCCGACCACCACCAACGATCCGGCTTTCGAGGCAGCTGCCAACGAGGTGAAGGAAAACGTCAACAAGTTGATGAAGAACACCAAGAGCGGCAAGGGTGGCCAGACCGTTGATCATTACCATAAGGAACTCGGTAAGATCATGTGGGATTATTGCGGTATGGCCCGCAACAAGGAGGGCCTGGAACTGGCTCTCAAGCGGATCCCCGAGATTCGCGCCGAATTCTGGGAAAACGTGGTTGTACCGGGCTCCGGTCAGGAACTCAACCAATCACTGGAGCGCGCCGGTCGTGTTGCCGACTTCCTGGAATTCGGTGAGTTGATGGTCCGCGACGCCCTGAACCGTAACGAATCCTGTGGTGGTCACTTCCGCGAAGAGAGCCAGACAGAGGAAAATGAAGCCAAACGTGACGATGCTAACTTCAGCTATGTAGCCGTTTGGGAGTACAAAGGCCAAGGCACCGCTCCGGAGCTGCACAAGGAGCCGCTGACCTTTGAATATGTGACTCCTTCTCAGCGTAGCTACAAGTAAGGCATATCTGCCCCCTGTATAAACAGTTTCATCACTGAAGTTTAAAACACAACGCAGAAGAAAGCTTATGTCATCGAAATCGATAAATATAATTGTAAAAATTTGGCGGCAGAATGGTCCTCTGGCTAAAGGTGCCTTCGAGGAACATGCGCTCAAGGATATCAGCACCGACAGTTCCTTTCTGGAGATGATCGACGTGCTCAACGAGTGGCTCACCATCAAAGGGAAAGAGCCCATTGCCTTTGACCACGACTGCCGCGAGGGTATCTGCGGTATGTGCGGTGCGGTGGTCAACGGTACTGCCCATGGTCCGGATAAGGAAACCACCCTGTGTCAGCTGCACATGCGCCGGTTCAAAGATGGCGATACCATCGTCATCGAGCCGTTCCGCTCCCAGGGCTTCCCGATTGTCAAAGACCTTATCGTTGACCGTTCCGCCTTGGATCGCATCATCGCCGCCGGCGGTTATGTCTCGGTTAACACTGGTTCCCCTCAGGATGGCAACAACATCCTCATCCCGCAGCATGTGGCCGAGCAGGCCATGGACGCTGCCGCCTGCATTGGTTGCGGTGCCTGTGCCGCTGCCTGCCCCAACGGCACCCCGATGCTCTTCCTCAGCGCCAAGGTTTCCCAGTTGGCCCTGCTGCCCCAAGGTCAAACGGAGGCAAAAAAACGCGCCATCGCCATGGTCATGCAGATGGATAAAGATGGTTTTGGTAACTGCGGTAACGAGCGCGAATGCGAGAATGTTTGCCCCAAAGGCATTACCATCCGCAATATCGCTCGCCTCAATCGCGAATACCTCAAGGCCTCGTTCAGCATCGATCATTGATCGAACCGGCCGCTGAGGCCGTATTAAAAAGAATTGTAGTCTTGCACTGGCAGGGACTCCGTATGGAATCCCTGCCTTTTTTTTGCGACATCTCGTAGGCGGCTAAACCGCTTCTCCAGACAACGGTGGCTTCATCCTTGCATGGCCAGCTTTGCAACGCAGCCACTGTCTTTTTCTGTATCCTCTGGTATAGTTGCCGGCGTACCTTAAGCTGTCCTCCCTTCATCTTGAGCCCTTGCGAGGCCAACAGTCCCTAAATCATGAAGCTGTTGCCGCGATTCAACTACTCCACCGCCATTATGATCTATCTGCTGGTCATTCTTTGGAATGTCTGGTGGACCTTCACCTGGCTCTATCACCGACAACTCAATGAACTCGCCCAGGATGGCCGTTTTCGTTTAGAGCTGTACATCACCTATTTACAAGGGGTTCTGGAGAAGTACGAAAATCTCCCGGAATTGCTGGCCAATGACAGTGTCCTGGTCAAGTGGATGAGCTCTGCACCTTCTGAGGAAAGAATTGTCTTTCTCAACAACTACTTACAGAATATCAACGAGATCACCCACACCTCCGACATCTATCTTCTCGATTTGCAAGGAACGACCATAGCCGCCAGTAATTGGAACGCGCCGATCAGCTTTGTTGGCGAAAATTTTGGCTATCGTCCCTATTTTCAGCAGGCTATGCAGGGACAGTTGGGCCGCTATTTTGCTAAGGGCACCACTTCCGATATTCGTGGCTTTTATTTTGCCTTTCCCATTCACCACAAAGGGCAAATTTTGGGTGTATTGGCCCTGAAAATCAACATTGATACCGTGGAAAACAACTGGGGATACGATGATCAGACCTTTTTGGTGACTGATCCGGCTGGGGTTATCTTTCTCGCCACCAATCCCAAGATGGTCTTTCGGACCTTGGCGCCATTGAGCCAGGAAGTACTGACACAGATTCATCAAACACGCCGCTATCCCAACGCTGAACTTCAACCACTGGCTATTCTCCGTACATCCCCCATCAACGAAGGGCAGATTATCACCCTGAAAATGCCTGGGACTGAAAAATCGCAAAAATTTCTGCTGCAAACCCAGTTCATGGACAAGGGAAACTGGAATGTGCATATCATGACCGATACCGGCCGGGTGGAACGGTTCATCCTGATGCTGTTTGTAGCGATGAATTTTGTGCTGCTGCTCAGTGGCCTTTTTTTCCTGTTGATGAAGCAACGCCGTCAGCGCAAAATCGATTTACGCCGTTATGAAGAGAACGCCAAACGCCTACTGCAACAGGCCAATGAACAGCTCGAGGAGCGGGTCACGGCCCGCACCGTCGAACTCACCCAGGCCAATGAACACCTGGTGCGCGAGATTGATGAGCGCAAGCGTGCGGAGGTTGCCCTGCGACAAACCCGATCTGAGTTGGTCCATACCGCCAAGATGGCTGCGCTTGGGCAGATGTCGGCCGGCATCAACCACGAATTGAACCAGCCGTTGGCCGCAATTCGCAGTTATTCCGACAACAGTCGGCTGCTGCTGGAAAAAGGCCGCCTCCAGGATGCCGTGTGGAATCTGGAGCAGATCAGTGAACTCACTGAACGGATGGCGCAGATCGGCATCCAACTCAAACAGTTTTCGCGTAAAAGCCGGGGGAACCTCAACAATATTCCCCTCCATGGGGTACTCGACGGAGCTCTGGAAATACTCAGCCCGCTTATTCGCAAGACCGATGTATGGATCAAGGTGGTCATCGAGCCTGAGCATCTCCAGGTGTGTGCCAACCATGTACTCCTGCAGCAGGTGGTGGTCAATTTGGTCTCCAACGCCCTCCAGGCAGTCGAACAACTTGCCAGGCAGGAAATCAATATTCGAGCCTATCGACAGGAAGGCAGGGTTGCACTCAGCATCGCCGATAATGGACCAGGCATCTCTCCCGAACATTTGCCCCATATTTTCGAACCGTTTTTCACCACTAAACAGAGTGGGCAAGGGTTAGGCCTGGGTTTGACCATCACCGAGCGCATTCTCCATGAAATGAATGCCGAGATTCAAGTGGTGCCCACCGATAACGGAGCAAAATTTGTCTGTTTGCTCGACGAAGCCAGTCAATCATCGCCATGAACATCGACAACAAGGTCATCTTCATTGATGACGAGAAACATATCCGCCAGGCAAATACCCAGACGCTGGAATTGGCGGATCTGGATGTCACCAGTTTCGCTGATGCCGAGTCGGCCCTTCCTTTGCTCTCCATGGATTGGTCCGGCGTGGTGATCTGCGACATCCGCCTGCCGGCAATGAACGGGCTTGAGTTTCTGGCCCAGGCGCAGAAAATCGACCGCGATTTGCCCATTATCCTCATCACCGGCCATGGCGATATCTCCACCGCTGTCCAGGCCATGCGTGATGGGGCGTATGATTTTATCGAAAAACCCTACTCGGCTGAACGATTGGTGAAAACGGTCGTGCGAGCGCTGGAGAAGCGGGCTCTCACCCTGGAGAATCGCCTGCTGCGTCAGGAACTCGATGCCCACTCCACCCCTGGCCCACGCATCATCGGCCGCACTCCGGCAATGGTGCAACTGCGGGCAACCATCGCCCGTATTGCCGACACCAACGCCGATATCCTGGTGGTGGGAGAAACAGGTACCGGCAAAGAGTTGGTGGCGCGTTCCCTCCATGAGCACAGCCGGCGCAGCACCAAGAACTTTGTTGCCGTCAACTGTGGCGCTGTTCCTGAGAGCATCATTGAGAGTGAACTCTTTGGCCATGAGGCCGGTGCCTTCACCGACGCCAAGAAAACCCGCATCGGCAAGTTCGAACATGCCCACGGCGGCACCTTGTTGCTCGATGAGATCGAGTCCATGCCCATTCGCACCCAGGTGCATCTACTGCGCGTCCTCCAGGAACGTCACCTGGAACGACTCGGCTCCAACAAGCTCATCCCTCTTGACGTGCGCGTAGTGGCGGCGTCCAAAATCAACCTGTTACAGGCCTCAGAGGCAGGTAGTTTTCGTGAGGACCTCTATTACCGGCTCAACGTCGTCTGCCTCGAGATCCCTCCGTTGCGGGCCAGGCTGGAAGACATCCCCCTGCTTTTTCACCATTTTCTTTTGGTTGCCGGCCATCGCTACCAACAGGAGGCACCGCTGCCCAAATCATCGCAGATGAATGCACTCATGGTCTATGCTTGGCCAGGGAATGTGCGCGAGCTGCGCAATCTGGCGGAACGCTATGTGCTACTGGGGGGGCAGTATGGCTGGTCCCTGGAGCGGATGCTGTCGGGTGTGGAGGTACAACGAGAAAACTGCCTCGCCAGCCAGGTGGATCGCTTCGAACGCAGCCTGATCGAACAGGCCCTTCTGGCCAGCAACGGCAGTATCAAAGACGTCATGGACGCCTTGGCCATCCCCCGCAAAACCCTCTCCGACAAGATGCGCAAGTACGGGCTGAATAAAAGCGATTACAAAGAGGATCGCGGCGCCTAAAAAAGCCGATCCACCCGACTTCAATCAAGAAGGGGGTGGATCGGAAGGGGTGGTGCAGGCTAGATACGCCTACGCCGAATACTGCCCGACAGGCTACATCATGCCCAACAGTTTCGGGAACCAGATTGAAAGCGGCGGCCAGTAGGTAACCATAATCAGAAAAACGATCATGGTGAGCAGCCACGGCCACACCGCGACGGTCAGTTCGGTAATTCCCATCTTGGTGATGCCCGAGGCGACATACAGGTTCAACCCCACCGGAGGATGGCACATACCGACCTCCATATTCACCGTCATCATGATACCGAAATGGACCGGATCAATGCCCAGCTTGATCGCCACCGGAAAGAGAATCGGCGCGAAGATGAGCACGATGGACGAGGGCTCCATGAAGTTACCGGCCATGAGCAACAAAATATTGACGGCAAAGAGGAAGGCAATATGCCCCAAGCCCTTGTCGAGCAGCCAGTTAGCCAGTTCCTGAGGAATGTTCTCGTTGGTGAGGATAAAGGAGAACATGACCGCGTTGGTGATGATATAGAGCAACATCGCCGACATGTTGGCCGAGTTGAGCAGCACCTTGGGTACATCCTTCAGCCGCATGTCCTTATAGACGAACACCGCCACGAAACAGGAATAGACCGCACTCATCGCCGCCGCTTCGGTGGGAGTGAAGACACCGGAGTAAATCCCGCCCATAACGACGAAAATGAGGGCCAGGCCCCAGACAGATTCCTTGAAGGTCAGGAGCCTTTCCTTCCATGAGGCCTTTGCCTGACGAGGAAAATTGAATTTCTTGGCCCGGTACCAGGTCAAGGCACCCAGCATTGAGGCCAGTACAATACCAGGGATGACACCGGCCATGAACAGGGCACCCACCGAGGTATTGGTGGCCACCGAGTACATCACCATGACAATAGAGGGCGGGATAAGAATGCCCAAGGCACCCGAGGTGGTGATGACGCCCGCGCCAAAATCCTTAGGAAAGCCGGCTTTGAGCATGCCCGGCAGCAGAATGGAACCAATCGCCACAACGGTTGCCGGCGAAGATCCGGAAACAGCGGCAAACAGGGCGCAGGCGACAACGCCCGACAGGGCTAGACCGCCGTACCAATGCCCAACCAGCGAGGTGGCAAAGTTGATCATGCGCCGCGCCACACCGCCATGGGTGAGAAAATTGCCGGCCAGAATGAAAAATGGAATCGCCATGATTTCAAATTTTTCGATACCGGTAAACAGTTTCAGCGCCACCGATTCCAGGGGGACTTGGGTCATGGTGAAGAGAAAGGTCAGAACGGTCAGACCCAACGAAATGGAAATAGGCATGCCTGTGAGCATCAAGGCCAGCAGGATACCAAAAATTATGGCGGCGCTCATCGTGCATCCTCCTTCCCGTTAACGGCGGTGTCACCGTTGCCATTACCGTTGGTGTCATTGTCGAGCACCCCACGAACCTCTAACCGCTTCTGTTCCAACGGCGCCTCTTCCTCCTCGATGCCATCGACATGGCCGTGATCATGATGGGGTAATTCGCCACTCCTGATGAAGCTCACCATCACCTGCATAAAACGAAAACACATCAAGCTCGAGCCTAGAGGCACCGCACTGTAAACGATCCAGGTCGGCCACTCCAGATCCGGGGTGGTGGGTCCCTCGGGCACGCTGCCGGTATCCAGGCCAAATAGCTGAAATACAGCGTAATGCATGCCATTTTCCCAGACGAACCGCCCTCCCAGGGTGGCGACAATCGCCGTGAACAGGGCACCGGCAAAGAGTCCGAAGACGATAAATTTGGCCCGGGTTGGCCGTTCCATCTGGTTGATGAGCACATCAACCCCGACATGAATGCCGGTACGGACGCCATAGGCCGCTCCAAATTTGGCCATCCATACAAACATGATGATGCACAACTCCTGGGCCCAACCAAAGTTGAGTTCCAGCAGCCAGTCCTGCACCACGGGTATTGGCCAGCCCGCCGCATAACGGTGCGCAACGGCTAAAAAAATAATCAGGGTCGCCGCCCCCATGAGGAAGGTGACGAACCATTCCTCCAGGTGATTGAGAAATTTCATGATCCCGGTATCCTTACAAACAAGAGGAGGCGGAAAACCGCCGTTTCCCGCCTCGCATTCACTGATGATCGTCGCAGCCCACCTTATTTGGTGAACCCGACGGCCTTATGGACAGTATCGATGGTTTCCTTGCCGATACGACCGGTCATCTCCTCATGCACCGGAACCAGTGCCTTCTTGAAGGCAGCGCGTTGCTCGGGAGTGAGGACAGTCACCTCGGTTTTACCAGAGGCCTTGACGGACTCGAGATCTTTGTCGTTGGATTCCTTGGCAATCTTGTTGGCATAGTCGGTGGACTCCTTCATGGCAGTCTCCAACTGGGTGCGGATATCGGCGGGCAGCTCATCCCAGAATTTCTTATTGACGATAACAGCGTAGCCCAGGTAGCCATGCTGGGTCAGGGTGAGATATTTCTGCACTTCCTGCATCTTCTGGGTATAGAAGTTGGAAATCGGGTTCTCGGTGCCGTCAACAACGCCGGTCTGCAGGGCCTGATACACCTCGGAGAAAGCCATGACCTGCGGAATGGCCTTGAGGGCGCGCATCTGCTCCTCAAGCACCTTGGAGGACTGAATGCGCAGCTTTTTGCCCTTCAGGTCTTCCGGGGTTTTGATGGGGGTGTTGGCGGAAAAAGACTTGAAGCCGTTATCCCAGTACGCCAACCCTTTGATCCCTTTAGGCTCCAGCTTGGCCAGCAGCTGCGCCCCGGCCGGGCCGGTGGTCACCTTGTGCAGGTCTTCATAATCATTAAAGATAAATGGCAGATCGAAGACCTCAAATTCCTTGACGCCCAGCGGGCCGAATTTAGCCAACGACGGGGCCAGCATCTGTACTGCGCCCAACTGCAACGCCTCCATCTCTTCCTTATCTTTATACAACTGGCTGTTGGGATAGACCTCAACCTTGACCTTGCCCTTGGTCAGCTCCTCAGCACGTTTCTTGAAAAACTCGGCGGCGTTGCCCTTAGGCGTATCCACCGCAACCACATGGCTGAATTTGATAACGATCGGTTGTTCGGCCAGCGCCGGCGCGGCAAACAATACGGTGGAAAGGGTCAACACGCCCATTGCCTTGACTACTGTCTGAAACATACTCTTCTCCTTAGTTGTTCGTTTGACCTGTCGGGATATTCCTACAGGCAGACAATTCCCCCACAACAAGACACGAAGGCGCGCAATGGCGATCATTCCCGTGCCGGTTGTACTCTAGCAAAATTAAGACCAGAGCAGAGGGGAGCCCATTTCGCGTGCTGATTGAGGCAGAAGCCCAGACTACCGCTTGCCGGGCGGATACACGGATGGCGGATTTCCGCCAAAACAAGGATTTTTATGGCGGAAATACTCCAAAACCATTCGCCCCCGCCTATTGCCTTTGAGAGCCTGCCAGGGTGCGCGCTCCCATCGCTTGCCGGAACGCGGCCTCTTTCCTTGGCTGATCCGCATCCCGGAAAAAATATTCTCTTCAGGTGTAAATTTTGATAAGGAGAGAAGTAACCCTTTGCGCGACAGAGCAGGAGCGTGTGGAGGCGGAATTTGTGGAGTAGTGGCGAGAAGCATTTCAGTTACGCCGCCGCACCGATCGCCAGCACCTATCTTTCCCGATGAACAGCACGACAGACAACGGAGTTCACCATGCCGAGCCTTCCCGCTATCAAGACCATTCTCTACACCACTGCCCTTGGCAGCCACACTAGACCTGTGTTTCACTATGCCATCAGCCTGGCCCAGCAATATGACGCCAAAATCATCCTGCTCCATGTGGTCGAACCATTGAGCAGCAGCGCCAGGGCGGCCATCGAAACCTATATGTCGGTGGAATCTGCCGAGCAGTTTGAGAAGGACAACCTGCAACAGGTACTGGCTGAAATCAAAACGCGCCTCAAAACCTTCTGCTCAGAGGTCATGGAGTCGAGCAAAACCGACGTCATCAAGGTACAAGAGATACTTGTGGTCACCGGAGATCCCAGCGAGGAAATTTTGCACGCTGCTCAACAGTGCAAGGCGGATATGATCGTCATGGGCAAATCCACGGGTTCGGTTTTTGGCAGTATGGTTATGGGGTCGGTATCCCGCCGGGTCAGCCGTCACTCCAAGGTGCCGGTACTGATCGTCCCTAACCTGTAAAAAGAACACATACAATGCTCCTCAGGGAATGACCACCTCGGTGGTTATTCCCTTTTTTCATGCTTGGCTGCGGCATCTTCTTGGGGTAAGCAGCACAACATTGGTCGTTCTTGTAAAAAAAAACGAGACCGCTGGTTCGACCTCCCCAACTTACTGATGTACCGATCCACCGATGCGTCACTCCACGCATTTTAACTATTGACGATATCAGCACCCCTGGAGTGCCACCATGACCGCAACGCCCTTCCCGCCCAGCAACCAGCCTGCATCGACCGAGGAGGACAGCCTGCACCGCCTCTGTCGGCGGTTTCCCGCCGATTCATCGGCACTGGAACGGATTATGGCTGTCTATCCCATGCGCATCAGCCCCTACTATCTCAACCTGATCGACCAGCCGGGCGACCCTATCTGGCGGCAGGCAGTGCCCGACCCCTTGGAGCTGGACGATCCCCAGGGACTTGACGATCCTCTGGATGAGGAAAACCTCAGCCCGGTACCCAACCTGGTGCACAAATATCCTGATCGCGCCCTGTTGCTGATCAGCAATCAGTGCCCGGTCTACTGCCGATTCTGCACGCGCAAACGCAAGGTTGGCCGGTCGGAGATGCATATCACTGAAGAGACCATTACCGCTGGACTGGCGTATCTACGGCGAACCCCGGCCATCAGCGATGTGCTGCTCTCCGGTGGCGATCCCTTGATGCTCAGTGATGAGCGTCTCAAGGGCATCCTCACCCGTCTGCGCGATATTCCCTCGGTGCGTACTATCCGCATCGGCACCCGTATTCCGTGCACCCTGCCTGATCGGATCACGGCTGAGCTGGCCGCCATGCTGGCCGCTTTTCACCCGTTGTACATCAACACTCACTTTAACCATCCCCGGGAATTGACCGCCGAGGCAAGCCGGGCCTGCACCCTGTTGGCCGACGCAGGCATTCCCGTGGGCTGCCAGACGGTGCTGCTGCGTGGTGTCAACGATAACGCCGCAACCCTGGCCACCCTCTTTCGCGGTCTGCTGGCCATACGCGTCAAACCCTATTATCTGTTCCAGATTGACCAGACACGCGGCACCTCGCATTTTCGCACCACCATCGACCAGGGCGTAGCGATCATGGCACAGCTGATTGGCCACGTTTCGGGCATGGCCATTCCCACCTATGCCCTGGACGCCCCCGGTGGTGGCGGCAAAATCCCGCTCACCCCCGCCTATATTACTGGCTGCGGTGACACGCTGGATTTCACCACCTACCAGGGCCGCCCCTGCCGTTACCCCAACACCATTTGGAACGGAACCCCCTGAGCGGACCTCCTTGCCCCCTTCCATCGGTGGCGCAGCGCCTTTTTCCCCACAGGGGCTTTTCGCAACCAAGAAAACCGGCTATACTGTGACCACATCATCGGGCGCTGCTTGGCACGGTATCCCCTTTTATTCACAAGGCAAAGCAGTCAGTTTTTCATTTACTCCCGCACAGGGGATCAACGATGCCGGCAACCAGCAAGCCACAGGAAGCAGCGCTTTCAACCATTCTCCGCTCCAAAGATCTCCCGACCCTGCCGCTCATTGCCAGTAAACTGCTGGTGATGACCGCCCGGGAGGAGACCACTCTCACCGACATCGCCGAGTTGATCGCCCAGGACATGGCCCTTTCCACCAAGATCCTGCGCGTCGCAAATTCGTCTTTTTACAGCTTCCCGCAGCAGATCTCTTCGATCAACCAGGCGGTCTCCATCCTTGGCCTCAATGCTGTGCGGAGCCTGGTGCTCAGTTTCTCCTTTTTATCGCTGGGCAAGCGGCGCAAAAAATCTCTTTTTGATTTTGAGCAGTTCTGGCAACGTTCCCTGGTCGAGGCCGCCGGCACCAAACTCATCCTGGAACAGCTCCCCAATGTCAACACTGAAGAAGCCTTTACCTGCGGCCTGCTACAGAACATCGGCGAGCTCATTTTTGCCACCACGCTCCACCAGCAGTACGATCAACTCCTTGAGAACCTCAAAAGTAAGGACACTACCGATACCGAGGCCCAGGAAACGGAGCTGAAACGTCTGGAACAGGAATTGCTCGGCATCTCCCATACCGATGTCGGCTATGAGGTGGCCAAAATGTGGGGGCTACCCGACAGTCTGCTCCTCCCCATCAAGTACCACCATCAGCCATTGGCCTATGAAGGCCTTGAGCAAAAATATCGTCAGACCATCCGGGCCACTTACCTGGCAGGGCTGTTGGCGCAAATATTTTACTCGCCTACGCCGGAGGTCTACCACAAGCAGTTTCGCCAGGAGGCCAAACAGCTGCTTGGTCTTAAGGTTATCGGCGTTAATAATGTCCTCAAGCTGATCGATCATGCCATTGACCAATCCTCCAAGTTCTTCGGTATCACCATTGCCCCGGTCAAGTCGGTGGCGGAAATCCTCCAGGAGGCAAACCTGCGGCTCAGCCTGATCAATCTTTCCTACGAGGAGATGAATCGGGAGCTGATCAAATCAAAGATGGAACTGGAAAAACTCACCGAAGAACTCGGGCAAAAAAACCGGCTGCTCGAGAATCTGGCCAACCTCGATGGCCTGACCGAGATCAACAACCACCGATTTTTCCAAAATTTTCTTGATTCGGAAATCAACCGTTCCATTCGTAACGACCGGAACCTCGCCCTGCTGTTGGCCGACATCGACCATTTCAAGAAATTCAACGACACCTATGGCCATCAGACCGGTGACTTCATCCTCAAAGAATTTTCCCGCATCACCAAGGAGGTGATTCGCGAATACGATTTGATCGCCCGTTACGGCGGCGAGGAGTTTGTCTTTGTTCTACCGGAGACCGGCGAGGATGAGGCCATGGCCGTAGCCGAAAAACTACGCACGACCGTGGAAGCATATCCCTTTGACGATGGCGCCAACATCTATCACGTCACCATCAGTATCGGCGTGGCCTGTGCCAGACCGGCCAGCGAAGGATTCCATAAAAACGATTTCATCAATGGGGCCGATGAAGCCCTCTATGAGGCCAAGAATAACGGACGCAACCGGGTGGCCCTCTTCAATACCAAGAAGAAAAAACGCTGGTTTGCCTTTTGAACCAGGCCTGCCCTTAAGCGGCAGCGTTCTTTCTTCATCTCCCACTCTTTTTCCCAAGCAATTATCTCTCTTTTCAACACATTGATGGAGGATTAGCCAACTCTCTGGTATCCTGCCCATCATTGTATTGCTTCGTTTTTCACCACCCATTTCCCAGGAGGCTGCATGAAACCACGACGTTCGAACCTGTCAGTGCCAGGTCATTTAAAGAAAATGCATGGAAAGGCCAGCGAGAGTGCGGCCGATGTTGTCATGCTTGATTTGGAAGATTCAGTCCCGGTGGACGAAAAAAGTGCGGCACGCGCCCAGGTGATTGAATCGTTGCTGGCCTTTGACTGGTCGCGCAAAACAGTGACCGTACGCATCAACTCGCTCGACACCCCCTTTGCCTATCGCGATCTGCTGGAGGTGGCGGAACATGCCGGCCATGTCGTTGATGCCATCGTTATTCCCAAGGTGAACGTTGCGGCGGACATTTTCTTTGCCGACCGCTTACTGGCGGGTATCGAAATGGAGAAAAAGTTTGAACGCCCAATTGGCATTGAGGCCTCCATCGAAACCGCTGAAGGATTACGCAATGCCGAAGCGATCACTACGGCCAGCGAGCGGGTACTCAGCCTGGTGTTCGGTATTGCTGATTACTCCGCCTCGATTGGCGCCCGGTTAGTGTCCATCTCTGGGCACGGCGAAAAGGAGGAGGAGTTGTATCCCGGCCACCGCTGGCATTTTGCCATCAGCAACATGGTGATGCAGGCCAAGGCCTGTGGCCGCATGGCAATTGATGCACCGTATGGTAACTTCAAGGATCTTGATGGGTTGCGGCGCTCAGCTGTCATGGCCTGCGCCCTGGGGTGCGACGGCAAATGGGCCATTCACCCCTCACAGATCGAGGTGATCAATGAGGTGTTCACCCCATCGGCGGCGGATATTGCCCTGGCGGCCAAGGTGATTGCGGCTGATCAACAGGCAAAAAGTGAAGGCAAAGGGGCGATTGCCGTAGAAGGAAGGATGGTGGATCAGGCTACGGTGCGACTGGCCAAAAAACTGTGGGAACAGGCCAGACACCTGCATCTGGTTGATTGATTCGCCGCCCATCAGCGAAGTAAAAAAAAAGGAGCACCGGAAAATCCGGTGCTCCTTTTTTTATTGTAGGTGTAAAACCTAATTAACCGATAACAGCCAGTACGGTGTCCTTGGGAACGGAGTCACCGGAACCGAAGCAAAGCTGCTTCACGGTACCGTCGCAGGGTGCGCCGAGGTTGTTCTCCATCTTCATGGCCTCGAGAACAACGATGGGGTCGCCGGCCTTCACGGTAGCGCCAACCTCAACCAGGTTCTTGACTACCATGCCGGGCATTGGTGCCAACAGCGGGGTGCCACCTTCAACAGCCACCGGAGCCGGGGCAGCGGCAGCAGCCTTCGGAGCAGCGGCCGGGGCAGCGGCAGGAGCAGCGGCCTTCGGCGCAGCAGCCGGACGGGCAACCGGAGCAGCAGCCACCATCGGCTGGAAGTCGCCGGTGGGATCTACATCAACGGCAAAGTACTCGCCGTCAACAAAGACGTTGAAGGTACGGATATTGGCAGATTTCTCAGGAGCATTGGCCTTAGGCTCAACCAGTTTACCGGCTTTGGCCTTGGCGATCAGCTCGTCACGCTTCTTAACATCATCCAGGGTGATGGCCTTGACTTCGGGCGGAGCCGGGGTCTTGCCGTACTTCCACTCCAGGAACTTCTTACCGGTGACCGGGTAGATGGCATAGAGTACCAAATCATCGATATCCTTGGCCAGATCGCCGATCTCGGCTTTGGCTTTCTCCATCTCGGGCTCGATAACCTCGGCCGGACGGCAGGTGATCGGGGTCTCGCCACGGGAATAACCCTTGAGGGCTTTCTTCTGTACTTCCTCGTTGATCGGTACAGCAGTCTTGCCGTAAAGACCGTAGCACAGGTCTTTTACCTGGGCGGTGATCATCTTGTAGCGCTCATCCGGGGTATCGAAGAGAACGTTGTTAACGGTCTGGATACCAACGATCTGGCTGGTCGGGGTGACCAACGGGATCTGACCGAGGTCTTTACGAACTTTAGGCAGCTCTTTGTAGACCTGATCGATCTTGTCCAGAGCATCCATCTCGCGCAGCTGGTTGACCAGGTTGGAGAGCATACCACCCGGGGTCTGATGCAGCAGAACGTTGATGTCGATGATGGAGATCTTGGAGTCGTCCATGAGGTGCTTGTACTTCGGCATAACCTCTTTTTCGAGGATCTCGTTGATGGCGGCCAGTTTCTTGATGTCAAAACCGGTGTCGCGATTGGTACCGAGCAGAGCCATGACCAACGGCTCAAGAGCGGCATGGGCGGTACGATATGCATACGGGGTCATGCAGGTATCAACGATATCGCAACCGGCCTCGATAGCCTTCAGATGGCTCATCGGGGACATACCGGAGGTGAAGTGGCTGTGCAGGTGAATCGGGGTTTTGGTGACCTCTTTCAACGCTTTCACGATGGCATAGGCATCGTAAGGAGCGATCAGACCGGCCATATCCTTGATACAAATGGAGTCAGCACCCATCGCATCCAGGGCCTTAGCCTTGTTGACATAGTAGTCCAGATTGTAGACATCGCCGCCCAGACGCGGTTCGGTTAGGGTGTAGCAGATGCAGCCCTGGAAATGCTTGCCGCAGGCCTTGATCTGCTTAACGACGGTCTCGAAGTTACGATAGTCGTTGAGGGCGTCAAAGGTACGGAAAACGTCCATACCGTTCTCGGCAGCGCGCTCAACAAATGCCAGAGCGGTGTCATCGGCATAGTTACGATAGCCAACCAGGTTCTGGGCGCGGAGCAGCATCGAGAAGGGGGTCTTCTTGATGTAGCGTTTCAGGGTGCGGAGGCGCTCCCACGGATCCTCATTGAGGAAACGATGCATGGTATCGAAGGTGGCGCCACCCCAGGTCTCAATGGCCCAGAAGCCAACCTCATCCATCATCTCGGCCACCGGGATCATGTCCTCGGTACGACCACGGGTAGCAAATAAAGACTGATGACCGTCACGAAGGCTCAGATCCATAACTTTGACCGGGTTCTCAGCTGCGGGCCGGTCAACTGCATAATTCATGGCGGTCATTTTCACTTGGTCGCTCATTGTCTACATCTCCCTGTTTATACGTTATACGTTATCGTTGAACGTCATATAATCCAAAAGCCATCAGAAGGCTTTCATTTGAATCAGCCTGCGGAAACTCATGATGTCCTGACGGCCGGCAATTGCCCATAGACTCGGACCCGTCTGTGCAGGTTTGGCAGCGGCCAGTTGGGCCTGATACGCTGCTTCCTCTTCCTGCATCATGTAGGCATTCACAGCTGCAAGGGCGGCAGCCATTTTTTTCTTTGCATCTGCCATTCTGTGTCCTCTTTTGTGTTGGTCCGGCACCTTCACCGAACCGATGCATGAGAGTGTTTACAGCGGGATATTGCCGTGTTTCTTCATCGGGATGGTGTCACGCTTCCCTTGGATCGACTCAAAGGCATTGATGATGCGGAAACGGGTTTCAGCCGGCTCGATGACATCGTCAATGTACCCACGCTCTGCCGCGCAATACGGGTTGGAGAACTGCTCATTGTACTCTGCCTCTTTTTCGGCCAAGAAGGCTTTAGGATTCTCGGCAGCTTTGGCGCCCTTGGCGTGCAGGACTTCGACCGCGCCCTTGGATCCCATAACGGCGATTTCACCGGTCGGCCAGGAGTAGTTAATATCAGTTCTCAGATGCTTAGACGACATAGCGCAGTAGGCGCCGCCGTAAGATTTACGGGTAATAATCGTTACCTTGGGCACTGTCGATTCAGCATAGGCATACAGCATCTTGGCGCCGTTGCGGATGACGCCGCCAAACTCCTGTGCGGTGCCGGGCAGGAAGCCAGGGACGTCGACGAAGGTCAGGACCTGGATGTTGAAGCAGTCACAGAAGCGGATGAAGCGGGCACCTTTGATCGAGGAATCGATGTCGAGAACGCCGGCGTAGTAGGAAGGATTATTGGCCACGATACCTGTGGCCTTGCCGCCATAACGGGCAAAACCGATGAGGATGTTCGGAGCGAAATTTTGTTTGATTTCAAAGAACACACCGTCATCAGCCGTTGTGGTGATGACCTTTTTCATATCGTAGGCGGCGTTGGGATTGTCCGGAATGATTTCGTTGAGCTCCGGGGCCTTACGGGTAATGGGATCCGTGCACTCAACAAGAGGCGGATCTTCCATATTATTCTGCGGCATGTAGGAGAGAAGATCTTTGATGTACTGAATGGCGTCCATCTCGTCTTCGGCAGCATAGTCGGTAACACCGGATTTGGTGGTATGCATGACCGCGCCACCCAATTGCTCGGTGGTGACGTCCTCGTTCAACACAGTTTTAACGACCTTAGGACCGGTGAGAAACATGTAGGACTGGATTTTGACCTGAACAATAAAGTCGGTCAAAGCGGGCGAATAGACCGCACCACCGGCACAAGGTCCGAAGATACCAGAAATCTGCGGCACGACACCGGAGGAAAGAACGTTGCGGGTAAAGATCTCGGTGTAACCGGCAAGAGCCTCGATACCTTCTTGGATACGGGCGCCACCGGAGTCGTTGAGACCGATGACCGGCATGCCGTTTTTCACGCCGAGGTCCATAATCTTGCAGATTTTTTCAGCCAAGGTACCGGAAAGAGATCCGGCCAGAACCGAAAAATCCTGGGCATACAGATAAACGCCGCGTCCGTTGATCTTGCCGTAACCGGTGACGATACCGTCGCCGAAAAACTTGGTTTTCTCCATACCGAAGTTGTAGCAGCGATGGAGTTTGAAGGCATCGTACTCTTCAAAGGTCCCCGGATCGAGCAGGGCGTTGATACGATCACGGGCAGTCAATTTGCCCTTAGCGTGGATTTTGTCGATTTTGTCCTGACCACCGCCAAGTAAGGCTTTGGCCCGTTTTTGTTTGAGTTGCTCTAATTTTTCCTTAGTGCTCATGCTGTCTCCTTGCTGCAGAATTCAAGAAAAATTCCGTGGCCGACGATTTTGAAATGCCTCAAACCGCACCGGATGGAGCATCCGGTGCGGCTATTGCACGGCGAATCAACCTTTATATGCTTGCTTGCACAGCTCGCCCAACTTACCAAGGTTGGCGCAATGATGCACACCACTGGCCTTCATGGCCTCGATCTTGGCCTCGGCAGTCCCCTTGCCGCCGCTGACGATAGCGCCGGCATGGCCCATACGACGGCCAGGAGGAGCGGTCAGACCGGCGATGAAGCCGACAACCGGTTTCTTGGTGTTGGCCTTGATCCAGTCGCAGGCGTCCTCTTCGGCATTACCACCGATCTCACCAATCATAACAATGGCCTTGGTGTCGTCATCAGCGGCAAAGGCTTCCAGACAATCGATGAAGTTGGTGCCGTTGATGGGGTCACCACCGATACCGATGCAGGTGGTCTGGCCGAAACCAGCCTGGGTCAACTGATGAACAGCCTCGTAGGTCAAGGTTCCAGAGCGGGACACAACGCCCCAAGGTCCGCCGGGTTTGTGCATCGGCCCAGGCATGATGCCGATCTTGCACTCGCCGGGGGTTATGATACCGGGGCAGTTACCACCGATCAGACGGGTGGTTCTGGTGGCCAGGTAATTTTTAACCTTCATCATGTCGAGTACCGGGATACCCTCGGTGATGCAGACAACCATCTCGATACCGGCATCGGCGGCTTCCATGATGGCGTCGGCGGCAAAAGGCGGCGGTACCAGGATCATGGAGGCGTTGCAGCCAGTTTTCTCGCGGGCCTCTTTAACGGAGTTGAAGATGGGCACTTCGTCCATCTTCTGGCCGCCTTTACCGGGAGTCACACCAGCGACAACGTTGGTGCCGTAGGCGATGCAGGAACGGGTGTGGAACTGGCCTTCCTGGCCAGTGATGCCTTGTACGACTAACTTTGTATTTTTATTAACGAAAACGCTCATTATCTTCCTCTATGGGTATAAGTTTTATGCCTCTGAAATCTGAGTATTCAATATCCAGTGGTCACAATTGGCACTGTTGACAACATTGGGGCCAATCACCTCACAAGGAGGTTCACCCGTTATGCGCTCAGGCCAATCTGAACTCATCTTTCATCAGGAAACGATCTTGGCTACTTTCTCAGCGGCGTCTGCAAGATCTTTGGCATTGATCAGGTCGAGTCCGGACTCGGCGAGAATGCGACGGCCTTCCTCGACGTTGGTGCCTTCCATACGGACAACAACCGGCACAGAGAGTTTCAGTTTGGTGGCAGCCTGCACAACACCCTTGGCCAGGATGTCGCAACGGAGGATGCCGCCGAAGACGTTAATCAAAATACCCTTCACTGCCGGATCCTTCATGATCAGGCGGAAACCGTTCTCGATGGCTTCGGCATTGGCTCCACCACCGACATCCAGGAAGTTGGCAGGTGAAGCGCCGGCCAGTTTAACGATATCCATGGTGGCCATGGCCAGACCGGCACCGTTAACGATGTTACCGACGTTACCATCGAGGTTGATGTAGTTCAGGCCGTACTGGGCAGCCTCTGCCTCGACCGGATCTTCCTCATCGATGTCGCGCATCTCTTTGACATCGGGATGACGGAACATGGCGTTGCCGTCGATATCCATTTTGGCATCCAATGCCAGGATGTCGCCTTCGGCAGTGATGATCAGCGGGTTGATCTCGACCATGGAGCAGTCATAAGCAACAAACAACTCGTAAAGATTCTTCACCAGTGCAGACATTTTCTTCTGCAGGTCTTTCTCGATCTCCAAACCAAAGCAGATCTTGCGGGCATGGAAAGGCTGGAAACCGGTGACCGGGCTGACATTGACAGTGATGATACGCTCGGGGGTCTTGGCGGCGACTTCCTCGATGTCCATGCCGCCGTCTTGGCTGCAGATGATGGCTACAGTGGCGGTCTCGCGATCGGGAATGACGCAGATGTAGAGCTCTTTCTTGATGTTCAACCCTTCTTCAACCAAAACCTTGCGCACCAGTTTTCCTTGGGCGCCGGTCTGTTTGGTGACCAGGGTCATACCGATGATGGAGTCGGAGACGGGCTTTACGTCATCTTTGGTTTTCGCCAGTTTAACACCGCCGCCTTTACCACGGCCACCGGCATGCACCTGGGCTTTGACAACGACTGGATAACCGAACTCCTCCGCAATTTTTGCTACCTCATCAGAGGTGAAGGCAAGTTTTCCCTTGGGGGTCGGTACGTTAAATTTTCGGAATAGTTCCTTGGCCTGATACTCATGAATTTTCATAGACGCATCCTTGTGCGGCGAGCCTCACACCGTGTGCGGACTCCCCAGAGAAGTAAATGTTAATTCAAGTCCCTGTAACAATTTCCTACTGCGTGGCGCTGCGTTCGTGATCACCCGGAATTTTTGCGCGATGTGCTGTCCTGGCTGAAAGAAATTCGCTCACCGGTCCCTTTTGGGATACCAGCGGGCGCCCTAGAGCTCTCGCAAGCCGACGACCCATGTCGCAAAAAACGGTCTATCCTCCTGTAACGCCACAAAAAAAATTTATTAAAAGATGGCGTTCGATATCCAGCAAGATACGAGTAAAATTTTTGATAATAAAAGTGAATATGACCAGTTTCTTCGGATCCGGTCATCTGGTAGGAGGGGTGCGGGTAAGAGTGTACGGGATAGACGTACGGTTCCCTGATTCATCATACGTCACCGGCCCGCATGGTGAATTTGGGATTCTTCCGAGAGCACCGATTACCGCTGCCATTGCCGAAAAAACCGCTCAAATTCTGCCCACTGCTCAAATGGCAGAACGTGAATCAAGTGATGCTCAGAAAAGACGTGTGTGAAGGTAGAGATTTTCCGGCTGGTCTGGTGAGGGAGTTGTATTGGGGCAATTTCGTACCTTCGGCTCTAAAAATCTGCCGCAGATACGCTCTAGAGGCCCTTAAATACGCCCTAAAACCATTCCGACAACAACATTCACGACAGCCACTTCCGAAAAAAACCACTCAAAACTCCGCACTTATAACCAGACAGCCCACCAAGAGTCAAGCGATAAATAATCACGAAGTTGTGGCAAGGTTGATGCGGGTGATGGAAGCTGTTGACTACCTGCGCTAATTGCGTGGTCCAGGAAAAAGAGTTGAGGATTTCCGAGCTTACTTCCTATGACCACGAGTGCGATTGAGCGGACATTCAGGGAGGATTGAAGCATCATTCAGCCAAAAACTGAAGCGCCATTCAGCAACATAGCTATCAACAGTACCGACTATTCGGGTGAGACGAGACCGAACCGGCGTGCGCGCGTCTCTCTGCAAACCGGGGCGACGGAGAGGGATGGGGCAAAATTCCCCACCAATGGGTCAGGATTTCTCCTTTTTCTTGGCTTCTTTTTTGCGCTGGCTGATGTTGTCGATACTGATCTCGAGGTGATCGATCATAATACCGGTGAATCGTTGAATATTTTTCAGGATATAATTGCGTAGCTCATGCAGATCGCCGGTGAGGGTTTTACCGAAGGGCACATCGATGAACAGGTCGATACCGTAGCCGGAGCGCCCGAGCTTGACCTTGATCTTGCGCACCAGGATATCGCCATCGTGTTCATCAATACAGTGGAGGATCATCTGGGTGAGCGCCGCCTCGGAGATGGTCACCGAGCCACCGACCCCTTTTTCCTGGTACATGGGCTGCACCACCGATTTTTCAAAAAAACGCGATTGTTTCACACCATCCTTGTCCTTGCCACCCTTGAAAAAAATACGGATGGTGTCGGAGAGGATCTGGGCGTAATCGCGTTTGACCTCAATGGCCGGCACCGGAATGACGTGCTTGCCCTCCTCGAAGCGCGACTTGATGGCGTTTTCGATGTCTTTCTGGCTGGCGATCTCCTCGATGGTAATCATCTGACTGATCGGCGGCAGTTCCAGCACCTCCGCCAGCTTGATCACCATCTTCTCCGAGGTCCCCAGTAGTAGGATTTTTTTGACCTTTTTTTCCTGAATCTTGTCGATCACGCTTTCGCGGTGTTCATCTTCGGCAAAAAGTGCGGTCTTGATGGCGCTGATGTAGTTCTTTTCCTGCTTGGCCGACTTGCCGGCAAGAATGGTGTTTTCGTGGATGAGCAGGCCATCATCAATGATGAAGGGCACCCCGAGCTTTTCAGCAAGCAACTTGGCGCGAAAACTCTTGCCTGTGCCACTCTTGCCCACCAGGGCATAGACGTGCATGCCCTGCAACCGGCCCTTGATGCGGCTGTAAAACTGGTAGATCTCCTTGCCTGTCAGGTAGATCCATTGCTGATCCTTACTGCTCTTTTCTGTGCTGCTTCCCATGAATGCCCAACAATGCTTGCTTCAATACGATGAAAAACTTCCCGCAAGTCTAGGGGAATTATCGGGAAATGACAACGAAAACCGCTCATCCACAGGGCGCAACCCTCCTCGATCACACCTCACGAGCCCCTACTCGCTCCACCAGGTATCCAACCACTGGTCGTAACTGTAATACAGGGGCAAGGTTTGGGGGTGTTTGAGCTTGGCGGCATAGGCCAGTCGATGGTTGGCCAGATACCAGTTGGGCACTATGTAATAGCCATACCAGAGCACCCGATCCAAGGCTCGGCAGGCAGTAGTCAAGGCCTGCTGGTTATCGGCATAGATGATGGCATCGACCAGCGCATCCACCGCCGCACTCTTGACGCCCATAATATTGCGCGAACCCTTGCGCTCCGCCGCGGCCGTGGTCCAATAGTCGCGCTGCTCGTTGCCCGGTGATTGCGATTGACCAAAGGAGGTGACCACCATATCGAAATCGAAATTCTTCACCCGATCGGCATAGAGGGCCAGGTCAATGGTGCGATAGTTGACCGTGATACCCAGTTTTGCAAGATTGGCAGCATAGGGAGCAATCACCCGTTCAAATGCAGTATCGGCAAGCAGCATCTCGAACTGAAAGCGCTCGCCCTTGTCGTTGACCAAGGCCCCCTCCTTGATGGTCCAGCCGGCCTGGGCAAGCAGTGCCTGGGCCTGGCGTATGTTATCGCGCAGACTGGCCGGTGGCTCGGTGGAGGGGGGGGTGAGCGGCTGGGTAAAGACTTCCGGTGGCAGTTGGCTGCGGAAGGGCTCCAGCAACTGCAATTCCTCGGCATTCGGCAGCCCCTGAGCGGCATAGTTGGAATTGGAGAAGAACGAATTGTTGCGGGTGTACTGCGAAAAAAAGATTGTCTTGTTGGTCCACTCGAAATCCAAAGCCAGCCCCAGGGCGCGTCGCACCAGCGGGTTGGCGAACATCGGCCTGCGGGTATTAAAGGCAAAGCCCTGCATACCTGCGTTGTTCTTGTGCGGGAAACTCTGTTTGATCAGCTCGCCGGAGTCGAAACGGCGACCAGTGAGATCCCGGCTCCACTGCTTGGCAATATGGACCATCATGAAATCAAATTCACCGGCCTTAAAGGCCTCGACGCTGACTACTGGATCTTTGAACGATTTGACGACAATGGACTGGAAATTGAACATGCCCTTGCGCACGCCCAGATCCTTGGCCCAATAGTCGGGATTTTTCGTATAAGTAATGGTTTTACCCGGGTTGACCTCACTGATCACATAGGGTCCGCTCCCCACGGGAATATCCATGGCGCCCTTGCCGTCCTCAGGGTTGAAGGGATGGGTGGCGTAAAAGTTCTTGCTCAACACCGGCAGTTGCGAGGCAACCATGTGTAACTCGCGATTGGGCCGGGCAAAGACGAACCGAATCTTGCGTGGTCCGAGAATCTCGGCCCGCTCGATGTCATGGAAGAAGGCCTGAAACATGGGATGCGCTTGCTCGCTTTTCAGGGTATCCAGGGAGAACTTGACATCCTCGGCGGTGATCGGTGTCTTGTCGGAAAAACAGGCCTTGGGATTGAGGGTGAAGGTGACCGATTTCTTATCCGCTGCCAGTTCAATATCCTCGGCGATCAGGCCGTACTCGGCAAAGGGCTCGTCCATGCTGGCCACGGCCAGGGTTTCGAAGATATAGGGCGTCAAGCCCTGGGGCGCCGAACCCTTGAGGGTAAAGGGGTTCATCTTCTCGAAACTGCCCAGATCGTGGAGCACCAGGGTGCCACCGCTCTTGGCCTCAGGGGCAGTATAGGCAAAGCGCTCAAAGCCCTTGGGATACTTAAGCTGGCCATCGATGCTCACCCCGTGGGCGGCAAAGGCAACGGAAACCGGCAGGCAGGCCGCCAGCAGGGCGTACAGCGTGGTATGTCGCAACAACTTGGTCATTTTCATCGGGATGCCGAGTTTGAGGAAGGAAAAATCATTGCGCCGCTGCCAGTGAGCGGCCACTGCAATCTGCGCCACTATACGCAATCGACTGGATAATGTACAGTTGTTCCGTGTTTTTATCGCTTCCACTCCGCCAACTTGTACTTGAAACAAATTGACGAAGACGGTCTCGGGGTGTATTGATTCGCCTTTCTTCAACAAACGGGCAAGGTCGTGTTTCTGCGGCCGTGGCCCTCTTTTCTTTCTTCAGATTTCCCCTTTGGAGTATATGCAATGGGACAGACCATCACCGAAAAAATCTTTGCCGCCCACCTGCGCGACACCCCCACACCGGGCAACATGGTGCTCGATATCGATGTCATCATGTGCCATGAAATCACCACCCCCATTGCCATCATGGACCTCATGGAAAAGGGCATGGACCGGGTCTGTGATCCCAGCCGGATCAAGGCGGTGATCGATCACGTCACCCCGCCCAAGGATTCCAAAACCGCTGCCCAGGCCAAGATCATGCGCGACTGGGCCCGTCGTCATAACATCAAGGATTTCTTTGACATCGGCCGCAACGGCGTCTGCCATGCACTCTTTCCGGAGAAAGGCTTCATCCGCCCCGGTAACACCGTCATCATGGGCGACTCCCACACCTGCACCCACGGGGCCTTTGGCGCCTTTGCCGCCGGTGTCGGCACCACCGACCTAGAAGTGGGCATCCTCAAAGGCGTCTGTGCCTTCCGCGCACCGAAGTCACTGAAGGTCGATGTCATCGGCAGCCTGCCCAAGGGCGTGGTAGCCAAGGATATTATCCTCAATGTCATCAAGCAACTCACCGTCAACGGCGGCACCGACATGGTGATCGAGTTCTGCGGGCCGGTAATCGACAAGATGAACATGGCCTCGCGCATGACCCTCTGCAACATGGCTGTGGAGGCCGGTGCCACCTCCGGTGTCTGCCAGCCGGATCTGGTCACCGCCCAGTACCTCTGGCCGTTCATCCAAAACGACTATGCCAGCCCCGAGGCGGCAGCGCAGGATTATGCCAAATGGCGCTCCGACGCCGACGCCGTCTACGAGCGCGTGCTGACCATTGATGTCTCCACCCTGGCACCGCAGGTCACCTTTGGCTATAAGCCCGACTGTGTCAAGGATGTCACCGAGATGGAAGGCGCTAAGGTTGATCAGGTGTATATCGGTTCCTGCACCAACGGCCGTATTGAGGATATCCGTGAGGCGGCTGCCATCATCAAGGGCAAGACCATTAGCGATGACGTGCGCGGCATCCTGGTACCGGCCACTCCGGCCATCTACTCCCAGGCCCTGGAAGAAGGGTTGATCAAGATCTTCATGGACAGCGGCTTTTGTGTGCTCAACCCCACCTGCGGTGCCTGTCTGGGCATGAGCAGCGGAGTGTTGGCCGATGGCGAGGTCTGCGCCTCCACCACCAACCGCAACTTCAATGGCCGCATGGGCAAGGGCGGCATGGTCCACCTGATGAGCCCGGCCAGTGCCGCAGCGGCAGCGATCACCGGCACCATCACCGACCCGCGCCGTTTTTTGAACTGAAACAGCAGCGATGAGTTGGCATGCGTCTTTAGGCTGTCATTTCGAACGCAGCGAAAAATCTCCTTCCGGCTTGAGTTTTTTCGGTGCTGAGTCTCGTTGCTATGACCGAGCCACCTCGTGCCAGAACACAAGCCCTGATTTGAACCCGAACAAGGAATCCCTATGAAACAGTTTGGTGGCCCTGCGGCCTTTATCGATAGAAACGACATCAACACCGACGAAATCATCCCGGCCAAGTACCTGACCGAGATCACCAAGAAAGCCTTGGCACCGCACCTGCTGGAGGATCTGCGCCTGGAAGGCCAGGACTTTGATCCCCATTCCCAGGTGATGCAGGAGGCGCAGGTACTGATCACCCGCTCCAACTTCGGCTGCGGCTCCTCGCGCGAGCATGCGGTCTGGGCCCTGGAGGTTAACGACATCAACGTGGTCATCGGCGAGAGCTTTGCCCGCATCTTCCGCCAAAACATGTTCAACTGCGGCATCCTGGCGGTGGAGTTGAGCAAGGACGACTTGGACCGGCTCTTTGCACTCAAGGGTAAGGTGATGGTGGAGGTGGATCTGGCCGGAGAAAAACTGATCGCCACCAGCAGCGAGGCCACGGTGGAGTGCGGCTTCAGCCTCAACCCCTTTGATAAGAAGCTGATCGGAGCTGGGGGTTGGTTGGCCTTTGCCGATGCTAATTATTGAGGTTTATTGAATTGTTAACGGTGGGCACGACTGCGTGCCCACCCTTGGCCACCTGCCAGCTTCCACCATACCCCTTCCCTTCATATCAATCTGCCATCCTTTCAACCAGGGAACCTAACGCTTTAGATTTTCTGTAAATATCATGATCCCACCAGCAATAGAAACGCACATCCGCAAAGATGCCTTTGCCACCTTCCTCGGTGCCACCATCGAGGCCATCGAACCGGGATACAGCCGGGTGTCGCTGAAGGTGAGCGTATCGATGCTCAACTTCCATGGCATGACCCACGGTGGGTTGGTCTTTGCCCTGGGTGATATCGCCTTTGCCGCGGCCAGTAATTCCCATGGCCAGATGGCCCTGGCCATGAACGTGGCCATCAGCTTCCTGCGCGCCACCAAGGCCGGCGATCATCTGGTGGCCGAGGCCAGGGAGGTGCATCTCGGGGGAGCCACAGCGCTCTATGATATCGTGGTTACCGAGGTAGAAAGCGGCCAATTGGTTGCCAAAAGTCAGGCAACGGTCTATCGTAAGCGCGCCAACTTTGTCTGAAAGACCCCACCTTGCCAAGGCGTTCGGCCTTTCTCACCCGATCATTTCGTTTCGCCCGGCACAGCCGAGCGGTGAGGCTCGTATGGAAAACGCATTTTCTGATCGTATCAACGATGTGCCCAAGTCGTTCATCCGGGAAATCCTCAAGGTCACCATTGATCCCTCGATCATCTCCTTTGCCGGAGGATTGCCCAACCGCCAGTTTTTCCCGGTCAAGGCGCTGCAGAAGGCCGCCAACGACGTCTTTGATGAGGCCGGCGACGAAATCCTCCAGTACGCCAACTCCGAGGGCTATCTTGGCCTGCGCCAATTCATCAGCCAGCGCTACAAAGAGCGCGACGGCCTCGATATCCCGGTGGAGGACATCCTAATCACCACTGGTTCGCAGCAAGGTCTGGATCTGCTCGGCAAGACCTTCCTCAACGAAGGAGATGACCTGATCATCGAGGAACCCGGCTACCTCGGGGCCATCCAGGCCTTTGCCATGTACCGGCCGCGCTTTCACTCCGTGCCGGTGAGCGAGGGAGGCATGGATGTGGAGCGGCTGGGCACGGTGCTCGATGAGCGTCAGCCGAAGCTGCTCTATACGGTGACCAACTTCCAGAACCCCAGCGGCATCAGCTACAGCGATGCCAACCGCCAGGCCGTGGCCGAGCTGATCCGCCCCACCACCTGCCTGATCATCCAGGATGATCCCTACGGCGACCTGCGCTTTTCCGGCGAGCGTAAGGTTTCCTTTAAACGACTGGTACCCAAGAATACGGTGCTGCTCGGCTCCTTCTCCAAGATCGTGGCCCCGGCCCTGCGCCTGGGTTGGCTGGTGGCGCCGCCGCCGGTCATGGATAAACTGGTTATCGCCAAGCAGGCGGCTGACCTGCACTCCGACTACCTGGCCCAGCGCATCCTCTATCGCTATCTCTGCGATAACGACATTGATGCCCACATCGCCACCATTATTGCCCAATACGGTAAACAAAAGGAGGCGATGATTGGCGCGATCAAGGATTTCTTTCCGGCTGAGGTGCGTTTCACCAATCCCGAAGGCGGCATGTTTTTGTGGGTGACGTTGCCGGATGGGCTCTCGTCGATGAAGCTGTTTGAGGCAGCGATCAACAAGAAGGTGGCCTTTGTCCCCGGCACCCCCTTCTACGTTGATCGTAAGGACAGCAACACCCTGCGGCTTAACTTCTCCTGTTCCGATGAGCCCACCATTGTCGAAGGCATCAAACGGCTGGGCGAATCGATCCGGGAACTTTGTTGACCAACCCCAGCAACTTCATCCTCATCCAAAAAAATCAAAGTACAACCAAGGATAACCGTATGTATACGCCTAAAAAGATCGTCGGAATCGGATGCACCCTGGTCTGTTGTGCCTTACTTCTATGCGGCTGCGGGGAAGACCGGCCGCAAAAAGAACAAAAAAAGGAGGGAGGCGCAACCGTACAACAGCAGTTGGGCAAGGAGGTGGCCCAGGCGATAAAGGAACCAACGGTTGATGCCCGTAAGGCTGCCCAGGCCCAGGGCAATGCCGACCAGGCCATCAGAGAGGCGGCGCAGGCCGTGCAACCAGGAACAACGGGTCAGGAAAAGAGAAAGCTCGAAGGCTGCTGACGCTCCCAACGACCTGCATAAACAAAAAAAATCCCCGTGAGCAAGGTGCTCACGGGGATTTTTTCATACCTTTTTTTGCCTGGGTTACAACCCCACCGCCTCCAAGGCTTTGACCGCCGCTTCCTGCTCCGGGGTCAAGGTTTTGGGAATACGCACCGCAATCTTCACCAGGAGATCGCCGCGGTGGCCGATGGGACCGGCGGGCAAACCATGCCCTTTGATCCGCAACTTGGCCTCCTGTTGCACCCCTGCCGGTACCTTGACATTGAATTTTTTGTTCTCCAAGGTGGTCACTTCGATGGTGGTACCCTGGCAGGCCTGACTGAAGGGGATACGATGCTCGACCAACAAATCGTCCTCGACCCGCTGGAACACCGGATGCTCAGCCACATGAATCTTGAGATAGAGATCACCCGCCGGACCTCCCGAGGAGGAGGGTGCCCCCTTGCCGCTTAAGCGCAACCGCTTGCCATCCTCGATCCCCTTGGGCACCTTGACCGAGACGTTTTGCGTATGGCCGCCCTGGCGCAGACTGATGGTCTTTTCCGAGCCGTGTAGCACATCTTCCAGGCTGACCGTCATCTCATAGGTGAGATCACCGCCCTTAACCGGCTGTGGCCCACAGCCGCCACAGCCACCTCCCATGCCGGCATTGCCGAAGATATTGTCAAAGGGTGATCCACCACCGGCGCTACGAAATCCGCTGGTGTGAAAGGTGCCGCCTCCGCCACTGCGAAAATTGCCGCCAAAGCCGAACTGGCGCAGGATATCGTTGAGGTCGAAGTTGCGGAAGATATCCTCCTGGGAGTAGCGCTGTTTAAAGCCGGTGGAGCCGAAGGTGTCGTATTGCTGACGCTTCTCCGCATCCGACAACACCGCATACGCCTCGCTGATCTCCTTGAATTTCTCCTCGGCCTGCTTGTCGCCGGGATTTTTGTCCGGATGATACTTAATGGCCAGCTTGCGGTAGGCTTTTTTTATTTCGTCGGCGCTGGCCGTCTTGGCCACGCCCAGAATCTGATAGTACTCCATAATACGCAACAGGATGTAAAAGTTGATCGGGCAAGCAAGGAATCCTTGCAAGAGTTGAAGTGACTATAAGGACAAACTCGACAAAGTCTATCGCCGGCGAGCAACGACTGTCATTTTTTTGGCACACCAGGCACTTTCCCGCCATTGTTCATGGCTGAGCCGGCCCCGGCAAACTGCTCCTTAAGACGTGCCAGCACCGCCGCCCGGTTATTGGCACTTTGGTTGAGCATAATGACAAAACTCTGTCCCTGCGGCAGATACCCGGCCAGGTTATGCACATTGGTTAGGGTGCCGGTTTTCAAAGCCACCCCCTGTTCCAGGTTGAGCAGATCCTGATGCGGGCGAAAAACAGCCAGCAAATGCAGCATGGCCGCCACAGTGACACGGTTTTCCCGCGATAACCCTGATCCCTCGATTTGGACAATCACCGAAGCCGCACTGCCCATCTGCCGGACCAGTTCATCGTGCACCGCCCGGCGTGCCTTGGCCCAGGTGGCAGGGTAGCCCAACCGCTCGGCACCGCAGGCGAGGTAGATGAGATTGGCCATGAAGTTGGAGGAATAGGCCAGGGTGGACCGGCTGATATCGTGCAGGGTTTGCCGGCTGTGGTGGGTATACAACAACCGCGCCCCCGCCGGCGCGGGCCGCAACCCACCATAACCGCCGCCCACCGCAATCCCCTGCCTTTGCAGCAGGGCAGCAAATAACTCACCGCTGTAGCGGGCCACGCGCGGCGCGGCCTCGCAGCCCCCGGTGCAGACATTGATGCGCGAACGGCCCACCGGGGCATTCTTCGCCAACTCCGCCATCAACGGCAGGGTCGGCGTCTGCGGTTCAGCGGAGCTGGTACGCCCGCTCTTATCCTTCACCAAGGGCACCGCATTGAAATTCACCGACAGCGGCCCGATGGGGGCATCGTAGGGGTTGTCACTCAGCTCCTGCCCCGGCACCTGGTGCTCCAGGGCAAAGGCGGAGGGATCAACGAAGATGTGAGCGACCCGGCTCAGTCCTTGCTGTTGCAACTGCTTGGCAATACCAACAATTTCCTCGGAGACCAGGCTGGGATCGCCAAAGCCCTTGATGAACAGGTTCTGTTGCCCATCAACGAAGAACTCGGTGCGGAAATGGTAGTCCGGGCCAAGGATGGCCAGGGCGGCGGAGATGGTGGCAATTTTGAGGATGCTGGCCGGTATTAGGGGACGGTCTGCATTGCAACCGTCGAGCACCCTGCCCTGGCTGTCGGCCACGGCATAGGCGCCCCCGGTGATGAGATCGGCCATGGACTGGCAGCTTGCCGAGGCAAGCCGCTGATCCATGACCTGAGCGAAGAGCAGGAGCAGAACCAGGACAATCATGCGCCGCTGCTGCATGGGTTCTGCTCCGATAACGGCAAAAATTCCGATCAACCCACCTTGGGCAGACGGGCCAGCGAGGCCTCGATCTGCTCCTTAGGATAGGAGTAATCGCTCAATTTACCGTTAAAGTAGTTGTCATAGGAGGCCATGTCGATCAACCCATGACCGGAGAAGTTGAAAAGGATGGTCTTGGGCTCTTTCGGATCCTTCATCGCCTCGATGATGGCACCGCGGATGGCGTGGGTGGTCTCCGGGGCCGGAATGATGCCCTCGGTCTTGGCAAAGAGCACGCCGGCCTCAAAGCACTCCATCTGATGCACCGCCTTGGGGGTGACGATGCCATCGCGCACCAGGGCGGAGACGATCGGCGCCATGCCATGGTAGCGCAGACCACCGGCATGGATGCCGGGCGGCACGAAATCATGTCCCAGGGTGTACATGTACAAGAGCGGTGTCATCATGGCGACGTCGCCCGAGTCGTAGGCCAGCTTGCCGCCGGTCATGGTCGGGCAGGAGGCGGGCTCGTAGCCGACGAATTCGATCTTCTTGCCGTTGCGGTAATCGGCGACAAAGGGCGCCAACAGACCGGCAAAGTTAGAGCCGCCGCCACAGCAACCGACGATGACATCCGGATAATCACCGGCGATCTCCATCTGCTTTTTGGCCTCCAGGCCGATGATCGACTGGTGGAGGACAACATGGTTGAGCACCGAGCCCAGGGCGTAGTTGGTATCGTCGCGGCTGGAGGCATCTTCCAAGGCCTCCGAGATGGCGACACCGAGCGAGCCGGGGGTATCCGGGAACTGGGCGAGGTAGGCGCGTCCGGTCTTGGTCTCCTCGCTGGGGCTGGGCACAACCTGACCACCGTAAGTCTGCATGATCGACTTACGGTAGGGTTTCTGATCAAAGGAGACCCGCACCATGTACACCTTGCACTCCAGACCGAACTTGGAAGTGGCCAGGGACAGCGCCGAACCCCACTGACCGGCGCCGGTCTCGGTGGTCAAGCGTTTGATGCCGGCCTGCTTGTTGTAATAGGCCTGGGGCACGGCGGAGTTGGGCTTGTGGCTGCCCACCGGGCTGCAACCCTCGTATTTGTAATAGATCTTGGCCTTGGTACCCAGGGCCTCTTCCAGCTTGTTGGCCCGGACCAAAGGCGACGGCCGCCAGATGTTGTAGATCTCCAGGACTTCCTGGGGAATCGGTACCCACCGCTCCTGGGTCATCTCCTGCTCAAGCAGGGACATGGGGAAAACGGCGGACAACTTCTCCGGCCCCATGGGCTGAAGAGTTTGCGGGTCTAGCGGCGGCTGCATACCACCGGGGATATCGGGCACCACATTGTACCAACTGGTGGGCATCTCATCTTCGCGCAGAACAATCTTCTTCATGATTTCTCCTTTCTAAACAATGAGTTCCAAGAGCGATCACCAGCATGGCCGTCTTCCGGCATCACTCCGTGTTTCCTGGGGCAGGACGGTGCGGGCAAAAACACCCGCCGCAAACCGATTAACGGCCAGTATCTACAGCACTCCTGCAAAATTCTCAAGCTGGCGTTACCATTTCCCGCACCTCCGTCTTGACAATCCCGGCCAGCAGCGCCGCCCGCTCATCCACGCCCAGGATGCGCACCAGCACTTCACGGGGATTGGTGCCCGGTTTGCCTTGATGCCCGAGCAGCTCCATGGCCAGGGCGTCGCCGTTCCACTCCAGCCCGGTGACCAGAGCGCGCAGATCGATTTCCTGCTGCCGATTTTTGCGGATGCGCTCGATGACAAAGCTCTCCTGCGCAAGGAAGACGGCAATGCGCTGCTCTATATCCACCGGCGGTTGGTCCAGACGGACGATATAGCTGGTATAACTGCTCATCATCGTCTTGCGGGACGCCAGGGCGACCTTGGTAACGCGTATGGTTGCCGGCAACTGGCGATTGAGCAGGCCCACCGTTTCCTCCATTGAAGCCAGAGGGCGGGCCAGCTCCACATCAAAGGACTCGGCCAGGCTCTCCACTCCCACCGGTAGGGCCTGACTGAATGATACCCTGGGACTCGGGTTGAAGCCGCTAGAGAAGAGCACCGGCAAGCCGGCACGTTGCAGCAAGCGGAAGATGAGCTGCAACAGCTCCAGGTGCCCGAAAAAGCGACTGTCACCGAGTCGGGTGTAATGGATCCGGTAAGTTATTCCCTGCTGCTGCGGTTGCTCCCGACGCCAAGAATTGTCGCGCTTTGCAGTTACCACCGCCTCGGGTTGCTGATGCACCACCGGTTTGACGGTTTTAAAGTCGCAGAGGCCACAGCCCTGGCAACCGTGGTTGCGGCAGTCCGGGGTGTAGGTCTGCGCCTGGGCCTTGGCCAGTTCCGCCTCGAGAAAGGAGCGATCCACGCCGCTGTGCAGATGATCCCAGGGCAAGACCTCATGCATCTCACGGCGGCGCAGGTAGGATTCCAACTCGATGCCACAGGCCGCAGCCGCCTTTCGCCAACGCTCCAGACTGTAGTGTTCCGACCAGCTATCCAGCCGTGCGCCATCCTGCCAGGCCTGTTCCAGCAGTTGCGACAAGCGACGATCCCCCCGCGAGAAAACGCCTTCCAAAAAGGATTGCTCCGGATCGTGCCATTTGATCTTGTAGCCTTGACGGGGCAGCATCTGCTTGAGGCGGTTGATACGCTCGCGCGACTGCTCCAGACTGATCTGCGCCTCCCACTGAAAGGGGGTGTGCGGTTTGGGAATGAAGGTGGAGACGCCGAGATTGATCTGCACCGGCCGCCCCTTACCCTGGCCGACCTGGGCACGGCATTTCTTGGCCAGTTGGATGATGCCGTCGATATCGGCCTCGGTTTCGGTGGGCAGACCGACCATGAAGTAGAGTTTGATCAGTTTCCAACCCAAGGAAAAGGCGTCGCGGCAGGTGGCCAACAGATCTTCCTCGGTGATGCCCTTGTTGATCACCTCACGCAAGCGGTCGGTGCCGGCCTCGGGGGCGATGGTGAAGCCGGTCTTGCGTACCCGTTTGATCTGCTCCATGATCTCCGGTGTCAAAGTACCGACACGCATCGAGGGCATGGACACCGACACATAATTATCGGCAAACCGATCCATCAATTGCCCCATCAGCGCACCCAGGCAGGAAAAATCGCCGGTGGAAAGGCTGAGCAGGGCCAGCTCCTCAAAGCCCGAATGCTCAATGCCCCGGTTGGCCAGCTCCATGATCTCCTCCAGGCTCCGCTCGCGCACCGGTCGGTAGGTGATGCCGGCCTGACAGAAACGACAGCCACGGGTGCAGCCACGGGCGATCTCTATCCCCAGCCGGTCATGCACCGGGCTGACCACCGGCACCAGGGGGTGATGGAGGTAGGGGGCGTCGGTCAACTCGGCCAATACCCGTTTTTGGGGCGGCGGCGAGTCGGGAAGCAGCGCTTCGACGGCGATCAGTTGTCCATCGGCGTAGACCGGCTGAAAAAAGGAAGGGACATAGATGCCGGCAACGCCTGCCAGTTGGCGTAACACCTCCTGCCGGCCCATCCCCTGCTGCTTGGCGTGAAGCAGCAACTCAGCCAGCTCGACAATAATCTCCTCGCCATCGCCCAGCACGATGGCATCAAAAAAATCAGCCACCGGCTCCGGGTTGAGGGCGCAGGAACCACCAGCCAGCACCAGGGGATGGGAGTCGTCGCGCTCGGTTGCCCGCTTGGGAATGCCGGCCAGATCAAGGGCGGTGAGGATATTGGTATAGCAGAGCTCGTAGGGCAGAGTAATGCCGAGCACGTCGTAGGTCGCCAGTGGCAGCTTGCCCTCCAGGGAGAACATCGGCAGGCCAGCGCTCCGCATCTCGGCCTCCATATCCACATCCGGTGCATAGGCGCGATGAGCGACGAAACGGCTGTCGCTATTGAGGATGTGGTAGAGGATCTGCAACCCCTGGTGCGACATGCCGATCTCGTAGAGATCGGGAAAGAGCAGGCACCAACTGAGCTGCTCGGCAGCGATGCGACCATCGACCGCGTGCAACTCACCGCCAACATATTGACCCGGTTTACGGACCAACGGCAAAATTTTTCCTATATCCAGGGGACGAGCTTCAGTCATGCGAACCTGTTAAAAAGATGAAAAAGAGAAGAAAAAGAAAGAACAATGCGGTAAAACATGTTGAAATCGAACAACAAACGGTGCGACCTCCCCAAAACGGCCCGGTTACGGCTCCCTGTGGGAGCAGGGTTGTCCAACGGGAACCCCACGGATCGGCGTGGCTTTTGCATTGCCACGGTATCCGTCAACCGCACCATCCCCTTCCTGACAACGCATCACGGAATACGACAGATGAAAAAACACATCGCCTTCCTGCTCACCCGGTCGTTGCTGCTCACCCTGGCCATGGTCGGCCTTGCCGGGGCCGAGGATGCCCCTCAGTTGCAGCAGATCAATCACACCATTCTTTCACCCAATAGTGAACAGATCGTCCTCAAACTCAGCGGCTCCTATAGTCCAAAAACCTTCACATTGAAAGATCAATCCCCCCGGGTGGTGTTGGATTTTGATGACATGACCCAGGGCAAGGGCGTACGCAATCTTGTGACCACTGACGGGCCGCTGCTCAAGGGCGTTCGCGTCGGTGTCCACCGCGAAGGCGACCCCAAGACCCGCGTGGTGGTCGATCTCAAATCATTGAAGGGAGTGAACTACACCCAGCAGTTCGACGAGAAGACATCGACCCTGACCCTTCGCTTCACCGGACCGGAAAAGCCGGAAGCCAAGGAGAACATCAAGCAGGCCACCGTACCCCAGGAAAAACCCGCCAAGACCGAGAGCGCCAAGGCGACACCGCCACCGGCCGTCAAAACCGCCGAAGAGCCCAAACCCGCGCCACCAGTAACGCCAGTTGCCGAGCAGCCCGCAGCGAAAACGGTGCCACCGGTAACAGCCCCGCCGCCGCCAGCTCAAGAGACTGTCGCCAAGGAAGTGCCGTCGCCAGCAAGTAAAGAGGACAAAGCCGGCAAGAAGGCAGAAAAAACCCCACCTCCAGCACCCGCTGCCGAGCCCAAAGGGTCGGCGACACCGGCTGATAAAGTGGCTTCCCCAGCCCCACCCCAGGCAGCACCCTCCCCCGCTGGACCGCAGATGCCCGCAGTGATGACGCCGCCGCAGACTGTCCCCGCACCCGTTGCACCAGCGGCACCGGCTGCTAAAGAACCAGCACCTCCGGTGGCCAAGGAGCCGCCACCGGCCCCGGCCAAAGAGACCAAGGAAAGTAAAGAGGGCAAATCGCCAAAAAAAGAAGAGGTGAAAAAGGGCGAGGAAACACCGGCGCCAGCAAAGGACCAGGCGGCTACCAGCCTGGCTAAGCCAGCCCCGGCCGAACAGGCCCCCCCGGAAGCCAAGCAGGCTGCCGATCAGACGCCACCGGTCCTAGCCGCCGCAGCCACTACCGAGCCGGAACTGGAATCGATCAAATTCGACCCCTCATCACCCAAGGGGGAGATGATCATGTTCAAACTCAACGGCTTCCACCCGCCGGCAGTGCATGGTGTCGAAGAGGGTATCCCGCGGGTGATCTGCGATTTCAACAACACCAAGCTCGGCAGTGCCACCAAGAAGCAGATCAAGGCCAACGGCCAGCATGTCAAGGTGATCCGTACATCGGTGACCAAAAAACCGGAAAAGGTACGAGTGGTGATCGACCTCGAACCCAATCGTAGCTACGACTTGCAGCAGGTGTTTTTCAAGGATGACAACCTCTTTGTCATCATCGTCAATACCATCGGCAAGTAATTAGTCCACCTGCTCCACTGAAAAGGCGGGGGGCGGCGTCAATTGAAAGATAGCCGCTCCCCGTACCGCAAAATCATAAATCTTTTGGGTCTGCACCTCCACGGTGCCGGATACCGCCTCGCCACGCAACTCAATCTTCTCCGGCCACATCAGGGCATTGCCCGCTTCTGCCCCAGTCTTCCGTACCGCACCGCTGTAACGCACATCAAGGATCTCCTCTCCTCGGCGGTCAAAGAGCAGATGCCGCTCCAGCCGATTGCCCTGGGCATCGAGCAGCACATGATGCTGTAACGAATGATTATCGCGCCAGGAATACCAGATTCCCTGGCCGGACTCATCCCGTGCCGGTTGCACTGAGGCTGCCTGTTGCCCATCGATCAGTCCGCCCAGATAGTAAAACAGATCCGAGGGCTGCACCGCCTCTGGCACATAACGTTTCCAGAATTTGGCGGTGGTGCTGCCCTGATAGACCTGGCCTGCACGGTTATCCACAAAGGTGAAGTGACTGCCGTCGGAGACCGCCAAAATCAGCGGCCGGCCCAGGGGGTCGTTGGCACTGAAACGCAGTTGCGTCGGCTTTTGCATCTGCAACACGGCGTCGATGCCGCCCTTGCTGCCCATCACGTCCCAACGCAGACGAAAATCACCGTCAACGGCCACCGGTTGCCGTGCCCGCTGCAACTGTGCCCAACGCTCCATGGCCTGCTGCTGCTCCTCCACGGGCAGGGAAACCGTGCGCGGCAATTTGCCGACGCAACCAGCCAACAGCAGGCAGCACAGTGCCGCACCCCACCGCCATTCCCGCGCGGCCATCACCGTCCCCCCTGGCGCTGGATGATGCGGATTTTTTCCTGAAGCCTCTTCTTTTCCTCCGCATTCTCGCGTGAGAGCTTGACCGCCTTGCGGTAGCTCTGCAAGGCCTCGCGCACCCGGCCGCTCTCCAGATAGACGTCGCCCAGATGCTCAAGGATGGCGGCATCCTCCGGCGAGAGTTTTACCGCTGTCTCCAGGGCCTTGATGGCCTGATCGAGTTTGCCCAGCCGGTAATAGACCCAACCGAGGCTGTCGTGGATATAACCGTTTTCTGGTTTGAGTTCGATGGCGCGCTGGATGTAATCGAGGGCCTGGTCAAGGTTGACCTTGGTATCGGCCCAACTGTAGCCGACAAAGTTGAGGGCAGCGGCATGATCGGGCTTGAGCTCGATGATCTTCTCCATGATGCTCAAGGCGGCCTCATGGTCGCCATCGCCCTCCAGCATCAGGCCGTACTCGTAGAGCAGGTCGGCATCCTTGGGAAAGGCCTCGACCCCTTGCAGCAGCACCTTTTTGCTGAGATCATCACGGCCTTCAAGCTGATGCAGGGCAGCGAGCATGATGTAAAGATCGCTGTTGAGCTGTTTGCCGCCATCGATCTGGTCCTGCAGCAACTGCTTGGCTTCCTCGATTTTGTCCTGCTCGCGGAGGATGCGCACTTGCAGCAACAGGGCGTCGCTATATTCAGGGGCGCTGCTTTCGATCTGGCGGATCTGTTTCAAGGCCTTTTCCAACCGGCCCTGCTGCACCTGGAGCACGGCAAGAAAATAACGAGCCTCGTTCAAATTCTCTTTGGCCAGGATCTTCTCGACAATATTGATGGCCTTGTCAAACTGCTTCTGGCGGGCATAGAGGCGGGCAATGGTGAGATCGACCCGCTGCGGCTGCTCGGCCACGGATTTAAGGCGGTTGAGTTCCGTCAGGGCCTGGCTTTCCTTCTTTTGCAGCAGATAGACATGCACCAGGGCCACGCGGGCGCCCTCGTTCTCCTTGTCGCGCTCGATCAGCTCACGAAAGAGTTTGACCGCCTCATCATGGCGGCCGGCCTTGACGTAGGTATCGCCCAACTCCATTTCCAGATCACTGGACCAGTTGCGTTGCAGGGCCGCCTGGTAATGGCTCACCGCCTCATCGATCCGCCCTTTGAGCTGGCAGAGCCGGGCCATGAGGATATGACCGAGGTAGGAGTTAGCATCTTTTTCAAGGATGCGGGCCAGCAGCGGTTCGGCACGGTCGGGTTGATCGGCGGCGATGTACATCTCCGCCAGCAGCAGCATGATGGCGGCATCGTCGGGATGCTGTTCGCTGATCAGGCGGTACTGGTGCATGGCCTCGACGTTTTTCTTCTGGCGCAGCAGGATCTTGGCGTAGAGCATGCGCAACCCGGTTTTGTCCGGTTGGGCTTTGAGGTATTGGGCCAGCCAGGCAGAAGCCTCGTCAGTCCGTTCCAGGCGCAGCAGCAAGATGGGTATCTTTTCGCTGATATAATCGGCCTCTTCGTCGCAGATCAGTGCCTTTTGGTAAAACTCCAGGGCCTCCTCAAAGCGTAGCAGTAACTCGGAGTGACGGCCCCAGAGAAAGTAAAAGGTGGAACAGTTGCGATCAATATCACCGTCGACGGCGGCGAGGCGCGGGGCCGGTGTCGGCGGGGTCGGAGGCTCGGCCTGGTCGGCGCAACCGGACGGCAGCAACCAGAGGCAGCAGAGCAGCAGACAAGAACGAGAACAGCGGCGAAGGCTCAGAAGGGGCATCACACACCTTTTTGGGCAAGCAAAGAAAGGACCGCCGCACGGATATCCTCGTGGACCTCGGCAATGGCGCGGACGGCATGGATGCGCACTATACAACCGTGGTCAAAGGATGCAAAGAGAGCGGCCACCTTTTCCAACTGATCCTGCTGCTCAAAATCGTTGGGGATCTCACCCCGCTTATCGCGAATGCGGGCCAGAGAGTCGGTCGGGGTCTGGGTGAGCAGCACCACCAGATCCGGCTCCGGCGCGAAATCATGGCGGGCAAAGATTTCGCTGGGATCACAACCGGCTGCCCCCTGGTAGGCGGCGGTGGAGAAATAGTAGCGATCGGTAAGTACGATCTTTCCGGCGGCCAGGGCCGGCGCGATCACCTGGTCCACATGCTGGCGCCGATCCTGGAGAAAAAGTTCCAGCTCCTGCTCGGGCGTGGCCTGGCTACGGTCGCGGTACAAGGCGCGGATGCGCTGACCATATGGGCCATCGGTGGGCTCACGGGTGGTGAGTACCGGCAGGTTCTTCTCACGAAGAAAATCGGCAAGCATTGGCAGTTGCGTCGATTTTCCGGTGCCGTCGATACCCTCGAAGGCAATCAGCACACCTCGCCTCATGGCTGCCTCCACTGTGCCCGATGCTGGACAATTGATTGCGCCATGGTGAGCGCGGCCAACAGGCTGGAGGCATCGGCCTGGTTGCTGCCAGCGATATCGTAGGCGGTGCCGTGATCCACCGAGGTGCGCACGATGGGCAGACCGAGGGTGACGTTGACGCCGTCGGCGAAGTGGAGCAGCTTGAAGGGAATCAGGCCCTGGTCGTGGTACATGGCAATCACCGCATCATACTGGCCGCCCGCAGCTTTATGAAAGATGGTATCCGGCGGCCAGGGGCCACTGATCTCAGCTTCCACCGCAAGACCAACCAGGGCCGGAGTAATGATGCGTTCTTCCTCATCGCCAAAGAGTCCACCCTCGCCGGCATGCGGATTGAGCGCAGCCACGGCGATACGCGGCCGACTGATGCCGAAATCACGCCGCAGGGCAAGACTAGTGGTGCGGATGCAATCGATGATTTCATCCCCGGTGAGCAGCTCGCTCACCCGGTTCAATGCCACATGGATGGTGATCAGCACCACCCGCAGGCGTGGCCCGGCCATCATCATGCGCACCGGTGGATTACCGCACAACGCGGCCAGCATCTCGGTGTGACCGGGATAGCTGTAGCCGGCCTGTTGCAGGCTCTTCTTGCTGATCGGGCAGGTAACCAGAGCACTGCACGCCCCTTGCTTGATCAGTGCCACCGCGCTTTCGATGTACCCAGCCATGGCCTTGCCGGTGGCAAGGCTGGGTTCTCCCCAACGAATGGGGCGAGGCAGTGGCTCTCCTGCCTGCATCAGCGGCAGGGTACCGGGCTCTATTGCCTGGCCAGGTTGCCAGGGTCTGATGGAAAGCGAAAGGCCAAGTTGCGCCGCTGATTGGCACAATACACCCTGATCGCCGATGACCACGACATTACCAGTTGCCTCGGGGTGCTGATGAAAGAGGCGGCAGATGATCTCGGGACCGATTCCGGCCGGACAACCCATGGTAATGGCCACCGGAGGCCACGGCTGCGATGATGCGTGCGGGTACATGAACACGTTCCTATTCGAAAAGAAAATCAAAGGCATTTTCAATATGGTCGATCATCGCCCCGGCTCCGTCCGCTCCTGGAGAGACCGCGATAACATCAAATCGGGCATTGCAGTCGCCCAATTGGTGCGACTGGAGATAATGGGCCGCCACCCGACACAATCGCTGCTGTTTGCGCAGATCGACCGCCTCCAACCCTGTGCCATACCCTGCGTGGCGGCGATATTTCACCTCAACGAAGACCAGGGTGTTGTCATTGCGGGCAATGATATCAATCTCACCATAACGCTGGCGATAATTGGTTTCGATGATGGTATAGCCCTGAGTGCGCAGGTGTTTTATAGCCTGGGCCTCTCCCCATTGTCCACTGGACCGGGTGGTGGATTGTGCTGGGGAGCTTTTTCGAAACATCGATACCATCAACCGTTGGAAAGGACGAAGCCAACTCACCACAGGCCTGATTGGCTTGGCGAGGAGGAATGAGGGGCGTCGTTGAGCAATTCAGCCACCCCGCGAAAGGTGCGACGATGTAACTCGCAAGGGCCGTGATGGCGAAGGGCTTCACGGTGTGCCTTGGTGGGATAGCCCTGGTGACGGTTAAAGCCGTAGAGGGGAAATCGTTCATGGGCCTGTTGCATCAACCGATCGCGGGTGACCTTGGCAACGATGGAGGCAGCGGCTATGGAGGCACTTTTTGATTCCCCCTTGACCAATGCCTGTTGCCCCAGGGGGAGTGGCACGGTGAACTTGCCATCCACCAACAGGAAATCTGGTTGTCGCGGTGGATTGGTCGCTACGCAAGCCAGCACCGCCCGCCGCATGGCCAACAGGGAGGCTTGCAGGATATTGATGGTCTCGATCTCACGGGCATCGGCCTGGCCCACACCGATGATAGCGTTGCTGCTGTACAGGCGATCAAAGAGCCCATCACGCCGGGAAGCAGTCAGTACCTTTGAATCGGCATAGAGGGTGGTGTCGTCCTTGGGATCGAGGATGACACAGGCCGCCACCACCGGACCGGCCAGCGGTCCGCGACCGGCCTCATCAACACCGCCGACGCATAAGCCCTGGGCATGCAAGGCTTGCTCCAGCACAAAGGTATGCGCAAGAAAGCGGAAATCAGGAAGAGATGGTGCAATGGCAAGCATCAGAGGAGTTGTCCGTCGGGCTGAAGAAAAGGCGGAACCGACCATGACCACAAAGGCGCGAGGCAAAATAAAAACAGGCACTCAGGCATCGAAGTGATGCCTGAGTGCCTGAAGAGAGCGCATAATGATGGGAACGAATACGGCGTACCAAGGTTCGCCATTTCTGCCGGCGAGCCGCAAGCCCTCCGTGGGGCACGACGGCTGGACGACAAAACGTTGCCCGATCGCTTAGTTGATGCCCCGCTCGCGAATACGGGCGGCTTTGCCACGCAGCTCGCGCAGGTAGTAGAGACGGGAACGACGTACCCGACCCAAGGTGACCACCTCGACCTTGTCGATGCGGGGTGAATGCAGAGCAAATGTCTTCTCCACGCCAACGCCGTGGGAAATCTTACGCACGGTGAAGGTGGCGTTCATGGTGCCGCGTTTACGCTTGAGCACAACCCCCTGGAACACCTGCACACGCTCTTTATTGCCTTCAATGATGCGGATATGCACCTTAACGGTGTCGCCGGGACGGAATTCCGGCATATCAAAACGCATCTGCTCCAAATCAATTTTGTCTAAAATATTCATAGCCATCTCCAATTGTTTACGACCGGGTGGAATCTACAAACCCTGCCGCTGGACGCCTCCATATCATCCTGAAGTCTTATAAATTCTTTACTGAGGTATCATCAACGATCACGGTGCCTGCACCGATAACCGTGGTCTATGCATGTTGCATCTCTTCATCCGGCTGCCCGAGCAATCGATCAAGAATGATCGAAGCGGCAGAGCGCACCGATAGGTGATTGAAGGGTGTCGGCCCGCACAGGGGCGGCAAAACGCCATCGACACCGGCCATCACCTCCGCACTCAGCCCCCAGGCGGTGCCAAACAGCAACAACACCGGTGTGCCGGAGCGGATGAGCTCACGGACTTGCGCATAAGAACGGGTGTTGCTCTGGTGTTTGGCACAGGTGGCCAGGACCAGCGGACGAGTGCCGAATCGTCGGGAAGCCTCATCCACCATCTCCTCCACACTGGCGCAGATCTCCACAAGCGAAAGCGCCTGGCTGCGATCAGTCATCACCTTGCTGCCATAGCCATCGGTCCAGTGACCGACAATCTGTCGGGCCAGTTCCTGTTGCTCGGCAAAGGGAGTGATCACCCAGTAGGTGCCAACGCCGTAGGTTTTGCCGGCCCGCGCAATGTCATGCAGATCCAGGTTGGTTACTGCTGAGCCAATAGTCTCACCATGACGATTGACCACCGGGTAGTGGACCAGTGCCACATCAATGTGCATGATCAGACTCCGCAGTGGAGTGGGTAATCACTGCATCCACCTGCTCCAACAACCCGGCACGACGCAGGACCTTGCGATCAGCCTTGGTAAAGTTGACTTGCGCCAGCAAATCTGGTCGTCGTTGCAGCGTCAATCGCACCGATTCCAACAGACGATGCTGGGCCACGGCCGCATGATCGCCGGAAAAGAGCACCTCGGGCACCGCCATCCCCTCAAATTCGCGCGGCCTGGTGTACTGCCGATGTTTGAGCAGGCCGCAACTAAAACTGTCATTGGTAGCCGATTCCCCGCAACCGAGCACCCCCGGCAGCAATCGCATTACCGCATCGAGCACGACGAGTGCCGCCAATTCACCGCCGGTGAGGACAAAGTCGCCAATGGAGAGTTCTTCCTCCACATAGCGCTCGCGAAAGCGTTCGTCCACCCCCTCGTAACGCCCGCAGACCAGCAGCAGTTGTTCATATTCGGCTAACCGTTCGGCGACGCGCTGATCAAATCGTGCCCCAACCGGACTGAGCAAAATGACCCGGCTACGCAAGTCCCGGCGCTTGGCCGCTTGCAGGCAACGAGCCAGCGGTTCGGGCTTCATCACCATGCCCTCACCGCCACCAAAGGGCCGATCATCGGTCATGTGATGGCGATCCGTGGCAAAATCGCGGATATTATGCACCCCGACCTGAACCTTGCCATCGGCAAGTGCCCGTCGCACGATACCTTCTTGCAGCGGCGAGGCAAAAAAATCGGGAAATATGGTCAGGATATCAAAAAACATTGCGGCGTAGGCGCCCTTAACGGTTGATATCCAACAGTCCCTCCGGCAGATCCAGGGTCACGGTCTCGCTGTCAATAGCGCAAATAAAGGCTCGCACCACCGGTATGAGATGGTCCTGCTTCCCCTGCCTGACTACCAGAATATCCTGGCTACTGCCGGCCAATAGCTGCTCAGCCACTCCCAGTTGCTGGCCATCCACCGTTTGTACTGCCTTGCCGAGCAAAGTGTGCAGATAAAATTCATCGGCCGTTGCGGGCGGCAGTTCCGCCGACCTTACCCACACCCCTTGTCCTACGAGCGACTCGGCCATGTCGCGGCTGGTACATTCACGCAGTCGCAATATAACCTGAGTGCCACTGACCCGAGCCTGCTCATTGGTGTAGGTCTTTTTCACCGCCTTTTCGTCGGTGGCCAGCAGCAACTGCGCATAGCGGGCTATACTGTCCAGCTCTGCGGTAAAGGGACGAACCTTGAGCTCGCCCTTAATACCATGGGGCCGGGTTATCGTCCCCAGGAGCACAAATTCCTGCCCGGCGACGTTCACCTGCCCAACCACTATTCGAGGATTTCCAGACGAAGGCGCTTGTCACCGCCGGTGATGGCAGCCCCGAGCACAGCCCGCATGGCCCTGGCCGTTCGGCCCTGTTTACCGATCACTTTGCCGAGATCTTCCTGGGCGACGCGCAACTCAAAGGTGATTTGCTCGTCGTCTTCCTGCTGGGTAACGGTGATCTGCTCGGGCTGATCAACCAGTTTCCCGGCAATAAACTCGATCAGTTCTCTCATTTACGCAGCAGCGTCGGCAACAGTGGCGTACTTTTTGATCAGACTGGCCACAGTCTCGGTCGGCTGAGCGCCTTTGGCGATCCATTCCTGCAGCTTCTCGCTGTCGATGGCCACGGCGGCCGGATTTTGCATCGGATTGTAGGTACCGAGAATATCGAGGAACTTACCATCACGCGGAGCCTCGCTGTTGGCGACGACGATACGGTAAAAGGGTTGTTTCTTGCGGCCTTTTCTGGTCAAACGAATATGTACTGCCATTGTTATCGATCCTCCGATGGATTGCACCTCGGCAGTGATCACGGCCGAGTTTCATGAACTAGTGAAAATATCTCTCAAAGCGAAGCTGGTTTGCTTCACTAGAGTTGCTCCTGGTATCCCTTACGCCGAAAACCTACCGCACCAAGCCTTTGGGGAGTTTACGACGTTTGCCACCACTGACGATGCTCTTGCCCTTCATGTTTTTCATCATCTTCAGCATCATGGTGTAGCTCTTCAGCACCCGGTTGACGTCGTTGACCGTGGTACCCGAACCCTTGGCGATACGCACGCGGCGGCTCGCATCGATAATGCGATGATTGCGCCGCTCCTTCAGCGTCATCGAGCGAATGATCGCCTCGGTCTTGAAGAGCTCCTTCTGATCGGGCTTGGGCGCATCCTTGAGCTGCTTGAGCTTGTTGATGCCGGGGATCATCCCCATGATCTGCTCCAAACTGCCGATCTTCTTGATCTGTTGAATCTGGTCGAGAAAATCCTCTAGGGTGAAGGCGTTTTTCTGGAGTTTCCTGGCCAGTTGTTCGGCATTTTTCTGATCAACGACCGCTTCGGCCTTCTCGATCAGGGAGAGCACATCGCCCATGCCAAGGATCCGCGAAGCAGCACGGTCGGGATGGAAGACCTCAAGGGCCTCGACCGACTCGCCGACACCGACGAATTTGATCGGCTTGCCGGTGATCTTCTTCACCGACAGAGCCGCACCGCCGCGGGCATCACCCTCCATCTTGGTAAGAATGACGCCGCTGATCTCCAGATCAGTGTTGAAGCGGTGCGCTACGGTGACCGCATCCTGGCCGGTCATGGCATCGGCGACGAACAGCACCTCGCTCAAGCTCACCGCCCGGCTGATCTCCTGCAACTCGGCCATAAGGGCCTCGTCGACATGGAGGCGACCAGCGGTATCGATGATCACCGTGTCATAGGCAGCGGCATTCGCCTCGGCCAGGGCACGGCGGGCAATATCCACCGGTTTTTGTTCAGTGGTCGAAGCAAAGACCGGCACCCCGATCTGCTCGCCGAGCACATGCAATTGCTCAATGGCCGCCGGCCGATAGACGTCGGCGGGTACCAGCAGAGGTTTGCGGCCTTTTTCCTTGAGTTGGCGAGCCAACTTGGCTGCGGTGGTGGTTTTGCCCGAACCCTGCAAGCCCGCCAGCATGATGGTGACCGGCTGCCGGCCATCGAGCCGTAGTGGCTGCGCCTGACTGCCAAGCAACTCCACCAGTTCGTCATGGACGATCTTGACCACCTGCTGACCGGGTGAGAGGCTGGTGAGCACCTCCTGACCGATGGCCTTTTCGGTGACCGTGGCGATGAACTCTTTGACAACGCCAAAGTTGACATCCGCCTCAAGCAGCGCCGTGCGCACCTCACCCATGGCCTCCTGAATATTGTCTTCAGTGAGCCGGCCATGGCCGCGTAACTTCTTAAACGCGCTTTCTAGGCGGTCGGTTAAATTCTCAAACATGGTTCCTACGGTGCTGAATGGACAATACCCTTCGCAGGGCACGCAACAACGCGCCCCGCCGGTTAGCCGTGCGGAAAATTGCGATTAATACCCGACATGCCCGCTCTTGTCAAGCGAGAACAAAAACATGGTGGGGCAGGTGCTTATTCGCCGGCCAACACCTCGGCCACCTTGGCCAGTCCTTCCGGACTGTCGGCCTGCAGGCAGGTAATGGCCGCACCCTTGGGCAGAATCTTCTTCATCATGCCGGTGAGCACGTTCTTGGGTCCCAGTTCCACAAAAACCTCCACCCCCTCGGCCACCATCTGTTCGATGATCGGCAGCCAGCGCACCCGCGAGGCAATCTGCCGGGCCATGATGCCTTTGATGGTCGAGGGATCTTGCTCGCCAGCACCGGTGACGTTGAACAGCACCGGTACCTGGGGGGCCTGAAAGGTGATCCCCGCCATGAAGGCGGCAAAATCATCCACGGCTCCAGCCACCAGCGGGCTGTGATTGGCCACACTAACCTTGAGGGGAATCACTTTGGCGCCCTGGCTAGCACAGAGTTCCCCCACCCCGTTTAACCCGGTGTCATCGCCGGAGAGCACGATCTGGGCGCTGGTGTTGTGATTAGCCACCACCGCCACGCCAGCCCCGCTATACCCGGCGAGGATCTGCTCGACCTGCCCGATCTCCAGGCCAACGATGGCGCGCATGCCGCCGGGATGGGCAGCACCTTCCCGCTCCATCAACTCGCCGCGTTTGGTGACTAGGGCCAGGGTATCCCCCTGGCTGAGCACGCCGGCGGCAAAAAGCGCGGAGTATTCACCCAGGGAGTGGCCGGCAAAAAAGGCCGGATTCAGGTTCGGTACCAGATGGCGCAACTGCTGCCAGCAGATGAGGTTGATCACCGTCAGGGCCGGTTGCAGATAGAGCACGCGGGTGAGGTCCTCCAATGGGCCCTCGAAGCAGAGCTTACGCAGGGGAAATCCGGAGATCTGCTCCGCCAGATCCATCAGGGCGGCTGCCTGCGGATCCTGCTCGATGAACTGCTGCCCCATGCCAATGAACTGGGACCCCTGTCCCGGAAAGAGAATCGCTGTTTTTTTCATAACCTACTACGACAAAGAAAAGAAATTAGGCCTGCTCGTCCGCCTCACGGTCGAAGAGCAGATTGTGGACAATAAACAGAATTACGCCGACGCAGATCGCGGAGTCGGCGATATTGAAGGCAGGCCAGTGATGCTGACCGATGAACACATCCAAAAAATCGATGACAAAGCCATAGCGGATGCGATCAACCATGTTGCCGATGGCGCCGCCGGCGATCAGAGACAGCGCCACGGTATAGCGCATGCTGCGACGCCCGAAGCTGCGCTGGGCCATCCAGATGAACACCAGGGCTGCGCTCGCCGCCGTCAGAAAAAAGGCCTGCCGCCACAGGGCCGGTTGTCCGGCCAGCATGCTGAAGGCAGCCCCGTTGTTGGTGAGAAAGGTGAGGTGGAAAAAATCCGCAATCACCACCCGGCTTTCGTGCAACACGAAGTTGTGGATGATCCAGAACTTGGTGGCCTGATCGACACAGACCACCGCCAGTAGGATCGAGAAAAAGACCAACATTGATCGAGTCAAAGCGCTTTCAGCCCGCCAACTGGCGCACCACAGCGGCGCAGCGGGCGCAGAGTGCCGGATGCTCGGTATCCGTACCCACGGTGGTGGCGATGGTCCAGCAGCGTTCGCACTTGGCACCGGGAGCCGGTGCCACGGCGACCGCCACACCGGCAAGGTTTTCCGCAGCGGTGAACGTGGTGCCAGCCTCCGCCTCGATAACCACGCGCAGGGCAGAGACAATGCACAACTCACGCAACTGCTCGGTGCGTCCGGCTAAAAAATCGGCCCATTCCGGGCTCACCTGCAACACCACCTCGGCATCCAGCCCCAGGCCGATCACCTTGTCACGCCGCGCCACTTCCAGTTCGCGGGTGATGGCACTGCGCAGGCTAAGCAATTTGCTCCAGCGCTCTTCAAACTCCCCGTCACGTTCAATATCCGCAATCGGCGCAAAATCGGCAAAAAAGATCGACTGCGAAAGCGACGCCTTGTCATCCAGGTTATGCAGATGCTCCCAGGCCTCGGCGGTGGTGAAGCAGAGGATCGGAGCCATCAGGCGCAGCAGGCCGTCTAAGATACGATAGATAACCGTTTGCGCCGCCCGTCGCTCCGCTCCAGCCGGGGTTTCGCAGTAGAGCCGATCCTTGAGCACATCCATGTAGATACTGGAGATGGTGGTGCCGCAGAAGTTGTGCAGGGCGTGGTAGATGGCATGGAACTCGTAGCGCTCGTAGGCCTTGGTCACCCGCTCGCTGAGCTCAGCATACTTGATCAGCGCCCAACGATCGATCTCCTGCAACGCCTCCGGCCCGACGCCATCGGTCTGCGGATTGAAATCGTAGAGGTTGGAGAGCAGAAAGCGCAGGGTATTGCGCAGTTTGCGATAGGCATCGGAGACATGCTTGAGGATCTCGTCGCTGACCTTGACATCATCCTGATAATTTTCGCTGGCCACCCACAGACGCAGCACCTCGGCCCCGTACTGGTCGATGACCTCCTGGGGAGCCACCACATTGCCCACCGATTTGGACATCTTCTTGCCCTGGCCGTCGACCACGTAACCATGGGTGAGCACGCCCTTGTAGGGAGCGCGGTCACGGGTGCCCACCGAGGTCAGCAAGGAGGACTGGAACCAGCCGCGATGCTGATCGCTGCCCTCGAGGTACAGATCCGCCGGCGAGCGCAACTCCGCCCGCTCCTCCAACACCGCCGCGTGGCTGGTGCCGGAGTCGAACCACACATCGAGGATGTCGGACTCCTTCTTGAAGTTGTGGCTGCCGCAGGAGCAACGCACTCCCTCGGGCACGAAATCGGCGGACTCGTATTTAAACCAGGCGTCCGCCCCTTCCTTGGTGAAGCGTTCGTCAATGCGCGCGCAGACCGCCTCATTCTTGAGGATCTCGCCGCAGTCAACGCAGCTGAGTACCGTCACCGGCACACCCCAGGTCCGCTGCCGCGACAGACACCAGTCGGGCCGCGCCTCCACCATGCCGTAGATGCGCTGCTGTCCCCAGGCCGGAGTCCAGCTCACCTCGTTGATCGCGGCCAAGGCCTTGGCGCGCAGATCACGTTTTTCCATGGCAATGAACCACTGTGCCGTGGCCCGGTACATCACCGGCTCCTTGCAGCGCCAGCAGTGCGGGTAGCTGTGGCGGATGGCCATCTCCTTGACCAGCGAGCCCTCGGCTGCCATATCGGCGGTGATACGCTTGTTCACCCGGGGCACCTGCTCACCGGCATAACAGCCAGCCTCACTGGTGTAGCAGCCCTGATCGTCCACCGGTGACAGGATCTCCAGGCCATAGCGCAGACCGGTTTGATAGTCGTCGGCACCGTGGCCGGGAGCGGTATGGACGCAACCGGTACCAGAATCGGCGGTGACATAATCGGCCAGCACCATCAGCGAATCGCGATCCATGAAGGGATGGCGGCAGCGTTTGCCCTCCAGTCCGGCAGCACTGAAGGTGGCCAGGATGGAATATTCTTCGATCTCAAAGAGTTGCATACAGGAGGCGACCAGCTCCTTGGCCAGAATCCAGATCTCGCCACCCACAGCCACGGCGGCATATTCAAAATCCGGATGGAAGGCCACCGCCAGGTTGGCGGGCAGGGTCCAGGGGGTGGTGGTCCAGATGAGCACCGACACCTGTTTGCCGGCCAGTTCCGGCACTACACTTCCCAAATCCTCGGCCACTGGAAACTTCACATACACCGAGGGCGAGGTGTGATCGGCGTAATCGACCTCTGCCTCGGCCAGGGCGGTGCCGCAGGTGGCACACCAGTAGACCGGCTTCTTGGAGCGAACGACGGCGCCGGAGAGCAAAAACTTATTGAATTCCCGGGCAATGGCAGCCTCATAGGGAAAATTCATCGTCAGGTAGGGATTGCCCCAATCGCCGATGACGCCAAGGCGCTTGAACTGCTCCCGCTGGGTTTTGATCCACTTCTCCGCATAGCTGCGGCAGGCGGAGCGTTTGCCCAGGGTGGAGATGGTCTGTTTCTTGGCTCCCAACTCCAAATCGACGTTGTGCTCGATGGGCAGACCGTGGCAGTCCCACCCCGGAATGTAGGGGGCATTGAAACCGGCCATGCGCTTGGAGCGCAGGATGATATCCTTGAGCACCTTATTGAAGGCGGTGCCGAGATGGATGTTGCCGTTGGCGTAGGGAGGGCCGTCGTGGAGGATGAACAGGGGCCGGTCAGCGCAGGCCTGCTGGATCTGGTCGTACAACTGCTCCTTCTCCCACCGCTTGAGCACCTGGGGCTCGCGCTGGGTGAGGTTCGCCTTCATCTTGAATTTGGTCTGCGGCAGGTTCAGTGTTTCCCGGTAATCCATGGTCAGTCCCGAATGTGCAAAAAAAGAATGATACAGCCTGTTGCTGTCCACAAGGTGGACGATTGTACCAATCCCGCCCGAATCTGCAAGAAAAAAGCCGGCTAAACCCGACAAGCGGTGGATACCACGTCAAAAAGTCGATCCCGACTTGTTCTTTTGCAGCGTCCACTGTATTTTGCAAATCCCTGTCAACGCCCATCCAACCTTTGTTCTTGCGTGGAGCCTTTCCCATGAATCCGCAAAATACCGCCCCTTGCGCCGTCTGCGGCTGTGTGCAGCATGTGCCCCTCACTGAGCAGGGCACATGCCCGAACTGTGTGGCCCTGGCGCAAACCATCCGCGAGCAACCCGATCTTGTGCGCACCCTCTGGCAACAACAACACCCTGAGCCGCTAGCGGGTCAATCCGCGCTGGCCACCATTGCCAGCGAGGCGGAACTGCCAGAGGTCTTGGATGGCAAGCGCTACCGCACCATCGACCGCGACCGCAACAAGTGGTATTTGTCGGTGAGCGAGGTCAATGGCAAGCCGGTGGAGATCTTTGCCTCCACCGCCTTTGACCGCGACCATGAATTGCAGACGCGCATCGCCAACCTCACCACCATCACCCGCCTCATCTCACTGATCCTGCGTCACATCTTTTTAGGAGAACCGCTCACCTTCGACAAATGCCTCAAGCAGATCCAGCGCAGCTCGCGGCAAAAAAACGATCTGCCCGACATGCTCTACGGCGTGCTCAACCGCTACCAGGCACCAGGGGATTAAACGACAAAAGCCGGGAAATCCCGGCTTTGTCTCTCAGGGGCCAGGACATCCCGGCCGATTGGCAGGTCATCTTACAGTTTCTGCATGAACTTGGCGGTATCGATGACAAAACGCTCATGCCGACCGCGACCGATCTCCCCCTTTTCATCGTAGGCCAGCACCTCGAATACCAGCCGTTTGCGGTCAACCTCCACCAGGGTTGATTCGCAGGTAACCTTCATCCCCACCGGTGTGGCCTTGCCGTGGCTGACATCGATACGAATCCCCACCGTGCCATGCCCTTCGGGAAGATAGGGCAGCACTGAAACCAGACAGGTTTTCTCCATCAAGGCCACCATCGCCGGGGTGGCATAGACTTCCACCAAGCCACTGCCGTACTTGGCGGCGGTCTCCTCAAAGGTGACCATCAACTCCTGCTTGCCCTTGACACCCACGGGGATCTGCAATTCCATCGTTTCAAGCTCCTTGTGCAATGATTATCAAGCGGACACCATTCTCACATGCATCATAACTCAGCCTTATACCGAGCAGGCTGGAGTGCGTCAAGCGGCAAACTTGGCCCACATTGTGTTGCCGCCTACCCAGTACTTTTTCCCTTCAGGCCACCAGATCCAACTGCTGCATGCTGCCCACCTGGCCATTTTCAAAGAGGAACAAGCCGGTGGCCCGCACCTGGCCTTGCTGCTCGTTAGTCTCCGTCTGCTTGAGCGCAAAGGGCGTGGCAACACTGCCCAGGTAGAGGGCGCCAATGTTCTTGTCGCCCAGGGCGAGTAACTGATCTTCCCCCGCAGCGTTACGGGTCCAGATGCGCAGACTTTCGTAGATGGAATCGCCCTCATCGATCCACCCGTTACCGTCCTCGTCGAAGGCGGCCAAATCAGCAAAGCCATCACCGCTCTGGGCGCCAAAAAGCTCTGTGCCATCGTTGATGGAGCCATCGTTGTTGGCATCCAGGGCAAGGAAGCCCGACCCCTGGTTCACAAAAGCGATTTGATCCATGCTGCCATCGGCATCGATGTCAAAACTGAAGGTATCTTGGGTGAGTTGCGCTGCCGTACCCTCAAAGTTGAGCACCAGCGGATCCTTGAACACCGCGTCGCCCAGTTGCAAGCGCTCTTCATTCATACTGGTAAAGCTGCGGCTGAGATTGACCTCAAGGCCGATTTCGATCTGTTGGCCGTCGGCGGTGGTGATCACGCCGGCTGCGGAAAATTGCGTGCTTTCCGATTCGTGATAGACCTCGCGCCGTTGGTAATCGACACCCCAGCCCACCCGCCCAGACTCAGTCGGTTGCGCCGGGGAAGCCTGGGCGGCGGCATTGGCGTGGCTGGCGCTTTGCAGCGCCCCATAATTGAGCATACGGAATTTCCTGCCGGTAAGTTTCTCAAACAAGGTGCGCAGAATGCGCAAGTTGAGATCTTCCATCAACTCGCCCTCCTCGCCCAAGCCCTCGACTTCGGCGGCGGATGGCGTGGTGATGGCGGCGGCGGCCTGCTGCGCCTGCTCGGACAGACTCACCTTGGCCGCCTGATCGGCCAGGGTCTGCGCCTGGTCTTTGAGCTGATCGTCCTGACCATTGATCTGCTGGCTGGTGGCCGGGCTACGCCCCTGCCGCCACAGGGTCAGGGACTCCTGGCGCTGGTAAAATTCGACGGAAGAATGGGAACTGGCAAGCTGGATAGTGGAGTCGGCGATTCGCATGATAGTCCTTCCCTGGTTATCATTGATCTTGATGGGCGCGCACTTGAGAGAGCCTTCTTCCATGAAGACAGATCTCGGGCGTATCGTCTTTTCGGAGGCACGCGCGGAAACCTTTAGCGAAAAGCTGAGGCAGCTTGTGGAATGGATGATTCTATGCTACAGTGTGACCGATTTTTTGTGCAGTTTTGGCCACAATCCGGTAGATACAGGAACAACAATATTACGGGATCATTCATAATCCCCACATTGCCTTCACCCGGTCTCCAACAACGCCTTTGACGAAGCAGGTTTTTTTTAATCCTGATTCCATCACCACACAGCCATGGCAGCGCACAGCACCCCCATTGACCAGGAAGACGCCCCAGCGACCGAAGCCGCGACGCTGCGTTCGCTGTATGCCTTTTTGTCGCTGACCATGCGCTACCCGCAGGCGAATTTTTGCAACGATACTTTTTTCGAGGCACTGGAGTCAGTACTCGCCTCCCTGGAATGGCAGGAGGAGCTGATCGCCATTCAAGATTGGCGAAAACAGACCGTCGATCCCTTTGATGATCTGCGCACCGCCTACACTTCCCTGTTCATCACTTCCTCGCCGCGCGCCACCATCCCGCCCTATGCCTCAGTGTACATGGATGGCGATGGCACCCTGCAGGGCAAGACCACCGAGCGCACCCGCGATTTTTACCGCGAGCACGGCTATGACCTGGTCAACACGACCGAACCCGCCGATCATCTCAGCTTGGAACTTGATTTCTTGGCAGCTTTGGCCGGCGAAGGCAAAGAGGAGGCGGAAGAGCTTTTTCTGCGCACCCTTTTTCGGCCCTGGTTCGCACGTTTTCAGCACCACTTTTTCAGAGAAGCTCGACACCCCTTCTATGCGGTGTCGATACGGTTAATTGATTTTTTCACCAAGGAGGAACAGTAAATGGCAATGAACCTTACCAGGCGGAATTTCCTTAAGGCCGCCTCGATTGCCGCTGCGTCCGTGCCGCTGTCCAAGGTAGCGGCAAAAGCAGAATCAGGAGTTGTCAAGGCCCCCCTGGTTGCTCCGGGGAGTTTCAAGAACACCCAGACCGCTGTTGGTGGCGTCTGCGAGATGTGTTTCTGGCGCTGTCAACTGGTCGGCAAAATTCGTGACGGCCGCTTGATCAAGCTGGAAGGCAATCCCAAATCGATTGACAACGGCGTCTCCATCTGTGCCCGTGGCAATGCCGGCGTCAAATTGCTCTACGATCCGGATCGCCTCAAATACCCGCTCAAAAACGTCGGCAAACGCGGCGCGCCCAAATGGCAGCGCATCTCCTGGGAGGAAGCGCTCGACACCTGCGGCAGCAAGCTGAAGGAAATTCAAGAAAAGCACGGCGCCAAAGGCATCGCCATGTTTCCCCACGGCTCCACCGCCACCTACCCGATGGGCTTTTTGGAGAACGTCGTGGGAACCCACAACGTCTCCGAGGCCTCGTTCTTCCAATGCCGCGGCATCCGCGACACCGCCTACATGGCCACCATCGGCCAGCCGCCCAATGAAGACGTGGACATGGCCAACACCAAGGTGCTGTTCCTTCTGGGCAACCATATTGGCGAGAACATCCACGTCTCGCATGTGAAGCGCTACCTTAAAGGGTTGGAAAACGGCGCCAAACTGATCGTGGTCGATCCCCGCTACTCGGCTTCAGCGGCCAAGTCCCACATCTGGGTGCAAATCCGCCCTGGCACCGACACAGCCTTCCTGCTCGCGATCATGAATTATCTGATCCAGAACAAGAAGTACAACGCCGAATTCGTTGAGGAATTCAGCGAGGGCTTTGACAAGATGGCCGAGGGCATCAAGGGCTGGACCTTGGAAAAAGCGGCCCAGGAATGCGACGTGCCCGCCGCCCAAATCAAGGAAGTGGCTGATTTGCTGGCCGCCAACATGCCCAATGTCGCCATTCATCCCGGCCGCCATGTGTCCTGGAACGGCAACGACTTCCAGCGCCAGCGCGCCCTGGCCTGCCTCACCGGCGTGCTTGGCGCCTTTGGCGTCAAGGGCGGTTTTGTCCCGCCCAAGGGTCCCAAGGGCCTGGGCAAGGTTGGCTGGCCCAAGGGCGAACACCACGAGGAAAGCCTGCGGGAAATGGCGGATGTCCATCATTATTCCCCGCCCGGCACCCCGACCGATCTGATCCGCGACACCGCCATCACCGGCAAGCCCTATCCGATCAAGGGTTGCGTCATCTGGGGCCAGAACCCGATCCAGACCATCCCCAACCAGGAAAAAACCATCAAGATGCTCGAGCAGATGGACTTTGTCATGTGCGTTGACGTCATGCCCACCGACATCACCATGTACGCCGACATCCTGCTGCCCGACACCTCGTATCTTGAGCGGTACGACATGATCAAAACCGGCACCCAATGGGACTTTGCCGAGGAGCACAAGCAGTACATCGCCCCTCGTATGCCGCTGGTGGCCCCTGGTTTCGAGCGCAAGGAAAGCATCTGGATCACCAACGAAATCGCCAAACGCATGGGCTACGGCGACAAAATTCCGGTCCAGTCCCAGGAAGAGGCCATCAACAAGATGCTGGCCGGGGTTGAATTGTCGATCGACAAGATCAAGGCCGAGGACGGCATCCACATCCAGCCGGGCAAAGACCCCTATGGCGAGATGGAGATCACCGTGCTGTTCCACAACCCGGAGTTGGAAGAGAACGGCTACCCGCCTATCCCCACCTACATCCCGGTGGAACGGGCCCCTGAAGGATTCATGCGTCTGCTCTACGGCCGTTCGCCGCTCCACACCTTCAACCGCACCATAAACAACGCCTGGCTGTTGGCGGAGAACGACAGCAACCCCGTCTGGGTCAACGACAAACTGGCGGCCAAGTTGGGACTCAAGGAAGGCGACACCGTCTCCCTGATCAACCAGGACGGGGTCAAATCGCGCACCACCACCACGGTCAAGGTGACCCCCGGCATCCGCCAGGATTCTGTGTACATGTACCACGGATTCGGCTCGATGAATCCGGAATTGACCCTGGGCGTGGGCAAGGGTGTGGATGATTGCAGCCTGATCACCAAGATCGCGGTTGATCCGGAAACCGGCGCCCACGGCATGCGCAACAACTTTGTCAAACTTGTGAAAGTCAGCTGATCGTGGGGCCGATTATCCCGTTATCGAGCGATACGAATTTCTCTGAAGGAGAAGAGCTATGCAATATGGCATGATTATCGATGTCGACAAGTGCGTGGGTTGCCACGCCTGCGTCATCGCCTGTAAAGCCGAGTGGGAGGTTCCCGCTCAATACAACCGCAACTGGGTGTTTCGCCTGGGTCCGACCCTGACCTCCACGGGCATGGCCGCTACCTACTACCCCGGCCTGTGCAACCATTGCAAGAATCCGCCCTGCGTGCCGGTCTGCCCGGCCGACCAGGTGAGCATGACCTTCAAGGATGCCAAGACTGGCAAGACCGTGACCATGGACGTGGCCGCCACCTGGAAGGATCCCTTCAACGGCACGGTGCAGGTCGACCGTGAGCGCTGCATCGGCTGCGGCGCCTGCCGCGATGCCTGCCCTTATAATGCCCGGTATGTCGACGAAAGCCTCAAGGACGACGGCAGCCTGGGCAAGGTGGACAAATGCACCTACTGCATGCCGCGGGTGGCTGAAGGCCTTGAGCCGGCCTGCGTACAGACCTGCCTGGCCCGCGCCCGTATCTTTGGCGATCTGGATGACCCCAATTCGGAAGTGGCGAAATACGTTGCCAAAGGCGCCGTCGGCCTGACCTCCAAGGCGGTACAGATTGGCCCGCACGGCAAGTACTTCGGCAGCAAGAAGGGCGACATGGAACTGCTGATGCAGGCCGCACCGCAGGAGCTGCCCAAGGTCTCGCTGCGTCGCAGCCTGATGACCAAGATGTCGCTGACCGCGCAAACCCAACTTAAAGAACTGGGCATGCTCGGTTTGGCCGGTGGTTTGTTGATCAAATCCTTGCAGGACGGCGACAAGTAATTGTTGCCGCCACAGTGGCTCCACTCCCCTGTCACAGCTGTGGCAGGGGATTTTTTTTGCCTATTTCCTACGCACGGTTCCTGCTGCTAGGTTTTCGTCGCAGGGCTTAGTATAATTGTCTGATACTTACCAATGGCTAGAGGGATTTCAGCGGCATAGGACTAGGGAGGTACGCATGTCCATACAACGGAAGGTCTTTGTCCTTATCCTTCTCCTATTCGCCCTGCTCGGTGGTGCCGATTTCCTCATCCAGCGCCTCATCATCTTCCCCAGCTTTCTTGAGCTTGAATACCGCGAGGCCGGCGATAACCTGCGCCGCATCGCCTATGCCCTTGACCGCGAAATTGTCTTTCTCGATCGCCTCTGCCACGATTGGGCCACCTGGGACGACAGCTATGCCTTCATGGAGACACAGCCCGAGGAGTTTGTCAGCAGCAACCTCAACGAGGAAACCCTGGTCGCAAATCGCTTTAATCTCCTCGTATTTCTCAAACCCGATGGGGCCGTTCTCTGGCAATACGGTGTCAACGAAGAGCGGCAGCCCATCGAATTTTCCTTTTTACAGAGCAATCACCTGCCCCTGGAACATCCGCTGCTCAGCTTTCCAGCCGACAAAGCAGACAAGCGACAATCCGGCATCCTCGATACCCCCAATGGCCCCCTTCTCTTCGCAACCCAGGAAATTCTCCATTCCGACGGTTCCGGCCCTGGCCGGGGATTTCTCATTATGGGGCGATTCCTTGATGCAGCCATCCTCACCACCCTCAAAGAACAGACACGCATTCCCTTCTCCCTCCGTTATCCATTGCCTGCCGATGGCGGCCAGTGCGGCACCATTGATAATGTGACCGCCTACACACCGGACCAGCTCGGATTTTTCGAATTTAACACCGGCAAATACATCGAAACCTGCACCAGCTACCTCGATGTCAACGGCAAGCCGATCTTTGGCATCCAGTACCTCTTTCCCCGGGACATCACCCGCAAAGGCATCACCAGTATGGGCTATGCCGCCGCCCTGGTGATAGCATCCGGGGTGATCATCGTTATTTTGCTCAACCTGGTCCTCCAGTACATCATCCTGCGCCCGGTCCAGCAACTCACCGAGCATGCCAAACGCATCGAGCAGGAGCAAGATTTCTCCCGTCGCCTTCATCTCGACCGCAACGATGAAATCGGCCGCCTGGCACACAGCCTGGACACCATGGTGCAGACCATTGACCAGCGCACCAGCGAATTGCAGCTGGCCAACGAACAACTGATTATCCTCTCGGTGCAGGATGGCCTAACCGGTATTGCCAACCGTCGCCTGTTCGACAACTACCTGCATAAAGAGTGGCGACGGGCCATGCGTGAACAACTGCCGCTGTCGCTGATTTTATTGGATGTTGATTTTTTCAAAAAATATAATGATACCTATGGCCATCAACAGGGGGATCGGGCTCTGATCGCTGTGGCGGAAACCCTCCAGCGCCCCATCCGCCGCCCCGCCGACCTGGCCGCCCGCTATGGCGGCGAAGAGTTTGCCCTCATCTTACCCAACACTCCCATTGACGGTGCCCTGCTGATCGCCGAACGTATCCGTGCCGGAGTCCAGGAGTTGGCCATGGAGCATCGAGCCTCTGAGGTTTCCCCCCATCTCTCCATCAGCCTCGGCGTGGTGAGTGTCATTCCTCAACAGGCAACCGACAACCACGACGTCAACGCTTTCGTCGAAATGGCGGATCAGGGGCTGTACCAGGCCAAGCAGCAGGGCCGCAACAGGGTCATCAAAATGGAATTCACGGCCAGCTCCGCACAGGCGTTGAACGGTAACCACTAAAAAGAACTTGAGATTTCAGACATACTCGCCGAAAACGCTGTATGAATCAACACGCTACCCCTCCGATACCGCCGCACGAGGCGGAGCCTGAACGCACCGCCCCAGCCACCAGGGTAATCCTCGCGGAACCATCCTCTCCTGCCCGCGACTGGCAGCAGGCGTCGCAGCCGGTCTTTGTGGTTGAGGACTCTTTCTATCGCTCGCGCACCCCACCCCGCCCGGTGCATTGGTCGATTGCCTGGTCGGATCTAATGATGACCATGTTCATCCTCTTTCTGGTGCTCTTTGCCCACCTGCGCAGCCAGCATGAGATCCTGGCCCACGGCAAACCCAACAGGGTGGCCGATGAGACCATGCCGGTGCATGTGGAGAGTGCCCCAAATGCGTTGGTCTTCCACCCTATCTCCCAGGATGTGTCGATGAAGATCGCTGATAATGCCCAGGAGATTCTGCCGCCCACACGCGAGGTTTCCGGTGCCGACGTGCTGATTCGTCATCAGATGGCCGAGGAACGGGAAAAAGAGGAATCAATCACCCCCATTCCAGAGCTGCCGCATGCCATTAACCATGAAACGCCGCCGCCAGCTTTGAAGGATCAACCACCAGAGGCACCGCCCCAACCCGAGGCGGTAGCCATGCAGAAACAACAAGAGGAACTGATCACCAAGATCTATGATCTCTCCAAAATCACAGTGGAGCAGGAGAAGCTGCAACGCTTTGCCACTGTGGAAATGATTCCCGATAAAACCATGCGCATCATCCTCACCGGTGATCTGCTCTTTGCCTCCGGCCAGGCGGAGTTGAGCGGCAATGCCACTGACTCATTGAAAAAATTGGCCAACATCATTAAAAAGACCCCCTACATGATCAACGTCATCGGCCATACCGACGACAAACCGGTGAAAAGCGTGCGCTTCCCCTCCAACTGGGAGCTCTCCCTGGCCCGGGCCGGGCGGGTGGCACGCTTCCTCATCGATGCAACCGGACTGCCGCCAACCCAGTTCGGTGTCACCGGCTACAGTTACTTCCGGCCTTTGCGCCCCAACACCAGCGACGAAAACCGGAAGATCAACCGCCGAGTGGAAATCGTGCTCTCCAAGGAACTGCCCCAGGTGGAAGCCACGCCCCCAGCCAACCTGCAATAAGGGATCGATACCCCTGTGAAACGACAAACCTTCATTGGCCTCACCCTCTGCGGCCTCATCTTTCTCGGCGGCTTTCTCATCAAGGGCGAGCTGCCACTTTACTTTAACATCGCCAGCCTGATGATCGTGGTTGGCGGCAGCGCCACCGCCGCCCTGCTCAGTTTTCAGGTGCAGCGACTGCGTATCGTCTGGCGGGTGGTACGCGCCTCCTACCGCAGCCGTCTCAAATCCGAGGCCGAGATTGTCGATATCCTCATCAATCTGGCCATCAAATCGCGGATGGAGGGCATCCTCTCCCTGCAGCAGGACGAGACCGAAACCTCGATCCATTTTCTCCGTCGTGGCCTGGGTTGCCTGGTGGACAATTACGAGCCACAGCAGATCCGCGACATCCTCAACACCGAGATGTACTTCTTCAAGCTGCGTCGTGAGGATTCGGAACGGGTATTGCGCACCATCGCCGATTTCTGCCCGGCCTTTGGTATCGTCGGTTCGGTGGCGGGATTAATTCCGATGCTGGCCGGCATCGACGACACCGGTATCATCCTTAAAACCGTGCCCCTGGCCCTGACCTCGATCCTCTACGGCCTGATTCTGGCCAACTTCTTCTTCATCCCCTTTGCCGCCAATCTGCGCGAGCGCACCAACCAAGAACTGCTGCTGCAGAAGATCGTCATGGAGGGCATCATCGCCATTCAAGGGGAGCTCAACCCCACCGTGCTGCGCACCAAACTGCTCTCCTTCCTCACCCCCTCGGAACGAAAGGACGACCTGGTGCCGCTTGTACGCATCCAGGAGCGCTTCCACATCCCTCTTGAGCAGGAACAGCTCTTTGACCCCGAACCAGACGAGGTCGAAGAACGACAAGGACCCTCTGTGTTTTAGGCTGCTTTCCCCCAGCTGTAGCCATCATTTCAGGGGTGCAAAAACCGGCGCGTCGTGTACTATAGGCTCGGTTTCGCCCCCTGCTCCCTTCATCGCCCCACCGCACCAATCAACTGAAATAATAGAACAAAAGAGGTTCGCCATGCGACGTGCCCTGCTGCCTGCCCTGCTTGCCTGTCTTTCCCTTGTTGGCTGCGCCCCGACCACGGTCGATTCCTTGGTCAAGGACAAGGGTGCGCGGCAGATGCCTGGCCCGGAGGTGCTGCAACTGGTCAAGGGCAACACCCTGGAGCTGCACTCCTTCAACGAGAATGCCCACCTCTTTTTTGAGCCATCGGGGAAGGTCTTTGCGAAGAACGCCACCAGCAACGACAAGGATACGGGCCATTGGGATGTCACCGAAGGCGGCGAACTGTGTTTCCGCATGGATGCCTGGTGGTACGGCGATCTGCGCTGCTTCTCGGTCTATGCTACAGGCGATAAGTACCGCTTGGCCACCGGCAACGGCGTGCTCACCTACACCGCCCAACAGGAAGAGGGCGACAGCAAGGCCAGCTTCAGTGCTGCGTTGGAGAAAAAAAACCAACGCCGCTCGCTGCTGAAAAGCGAGGAGGCGCAGCCGGTCGTCAAAAGCAGCGGACCGGCGCTGACCGAGAACACCGCCCCCGGCGAACACGGCGCCAAGGACGGACAAGCCACCATTGAGTACATGGCCCGCAACTGCCCGGGCTGTAGCCTGGCCGGGGCCGATCTCGGCAGGGCCGATCTGGTTGAGGCGCAACTGGCCGGGGCCGACCTGCACGGCGCCAACCTGAGCATGGCCAACCTCCGCCGCGCCAACCTGCACAAGGCCAACCTGCAAAAGGCGGTGATGGCCTATGCCAATCTTCCCGGGGCCGACCTGCGCGGGGCTGACCTGCGCGGGGCCTCGCTTAAGGGTGCCAACCTCATCAAAGCGGATTTGACCGGCGCCAAGCTGGAAGGTGCCGATTTGTCGGAGGTGTTGCGGGAAGGGGTGAAGGGGCTGTGAGAGGGGGGGGTTAGGGAGGTAACCTCTTGATGGCCTATAGCGCGAGCATGGGATTGCTCCCATTCTCGTCCTCCCGGTGAACAAAAAACGCGCCAACACTGTAACTGTACTCGCTTTAAAACTTGATCAGAGAACAGACAGCCCCTTTCGGGGCCACCAAAAGACGGCGAAATACCACCGAGTCGCGAAACCACAAAAAATGGACCGGAATGACACCGAGTATTGTCACTGACGAAAATATAACGAATCGTGCCGCCTGGATCGAAAAAATTCGGCAATTGAGCGGCAATTTTGGCATCGACTCGGATCGTATTGAGCAGGAAATTGCACAAGAAATTCGAGCCGCTGGAATAGCTCCGCTGCTTGGCCACCTTCGACTATGCGGTGCGATTCCTGAATCCTACGAGCACGACAGCAGTGAAGAGAAACTCTACTCAAAATATACCGATGTTGTCATCCACGAAGCATTTACGGCTATGGGGTTCGCAAGCTTGGTCCTTCGAGAGCGCGCAGACGTTGCGGATGTCGAATGTGTCACAAATGACTTCAGTTTCGTTGCTGATGCAAAAGCGTTCCGGCTTAGCCGCACTGCCAAGAACCAAAAGGACTTCAAAGTTCAGGCTATGGACAGCTGGAAACACGGGAAACCATTTGCGATGGTTGTATGTCCATCGTATCAACTGCCAACCAGGACCAGTCAGATCTACCAGCAGGCAGCGGCTCGGTCTGTCTGCATCAGTACATACACACATCTGGCTGTTTTTGTGAGACATGCCCACCAAGCCGGCCAAACTGCTACGATTAAGCTCGTCCATGAATTGTTCAAATCTGTAGCCGCCATGAATCCATCCAAGGATGCTGCCACTTACTGGCAGACCATCAACCGAACGTTCAACAAATCGAGCCAGGATCTCGATGAAATTTGGCGCGAGGAAAAAATAGCGTCCATTGAGTCTATCGGATTAGCGCGCGAGGAAGCCCTCCGATTCCTTGCGGCAGAACGAGAGAGAATCATGAAACTTTCACGAGATGAGGCCATTCGCGAAGTTATGAGATGGCGCAAGATTGAAAACAGAATGAGAGCCGTCCAGTCGGTGACGGATAACGGATTACTTGAATAAATATGATGACTATGAACGATCCCTATATTGACCGAATTACTCTGGCAGATTGCAGGGAGCATCTCCAGACTTTGGCCGATGAGAGTATAGAGCTTTTTCTCTCAGATATTCCTTATGGCATTAGCCTTGACGAATGGGACGTTCTCCACAGCAATACGAACTCTGCCCTCCTCGGACAATCTCCCGCACAAATGGGTAAATCCGGATTCAAACGCCGCGGTAAGCCTATCAATGGGTGGTCCCAAGCTGACCGAAATATGGGAAAAGAGTACGAACAATGGTGCCGATCGTGGGCCGAAATGGTCTTCCCGAAACTCAAGAACGGTTCATCAGTCTTTGTTTTTGGAGCGCGTCGTACAATTCATCGAGTGGTCAACGCATTTGAAGATACAGGTTTCTTGCTTAAGGACATTCTTGCCTGGAAGAAAGAATCGGCTCACCATAGGGCTCAAAGGCTCAGCATTGTCTTTGATCGAAGAGGTTTACAAGAGGCCGCTCAAGATTGGCACGGTTGGCGACTTGGCAATCTTGCTCCAATCTATGAGCCAATCGCATGGTTCATGAAACCGTACAGAATTGGCGGAACAATCGCTGACAATGTTTTGGAGCACGGCGTAGGAGCCATGAACATAGAGGAGTGCCAAATTTTTGGTGCCAACCCTACAAACATTCTCGAGTTTGGTTTCCAGAGGCACGAGAAGCGTATCCATGAAGCTCAAAAACCTCTTAACCTTATTAGTTTTCTTATAAAATTAACAACAAAGGAGGGACAGACTGTTCTCGATCCTTTCATGGGAAGTGGCACAACAGCTGTCGCCGCAAAACAACTCAAACGTCATTTTATTGGTTTCGAGATCATGCCTGAGTTTCACACCAATGCACTTTTGCGACTTGACCGTGAGACGGGGGGGCTCCATTCCTCAAAATCTACAATGTTCCAGCAGAAACTCTTTGAAAACACTCAACCGGGTGTTCCGAACTCCACCACAACCTAAACCGCTACTAACTACCCACCTAAACAGCTAATCCCATGCCCACACCCTTCATCCATCTGCACGTCCACTCCCAATACTCCATGCTTGATGGCGCCATCCGCGTCTCTGATCTGGTCGATCAGGCCAAGGCATTCGGCATGGAGGCGGTGGCCCTCACCGATCATGGTGCTATGTACGGGGCGCTGGAGTTTTATGAGAAGGCCAAGAAGGCCGGCATCAAGCCCCTGGTGGGCTGCGAGTTCTACCTGGCCGAGAATGGCATGGAGTTGCATGACCGCAGTGCCGGTCACAACTTCCATCTTGTGGCCCTGGCCATGGACGAGACCGGCTATAAAAACCTGATGAAACTGGCCTCACTGGCGCAGACACAAGGCTTTTACTACCGGCCGCGCATCGACCGCCAGACCCTCTATGCCCATAACGAGGGGTTGATCGTCCTGACCGCCTGCCTCAAGGGAGAGATTCCCTGGCGCCTGTGCCATAACGACGAAAACGGTGCTCGCGCCCGCGCCCTGGAACTCCAAAAGGTCTTTGGCGATCGCCTCTATCTGGAAATCCAGGAAAACGGCCTGCCCGAACAGACTGTGGCCAACAAGGGATTGATGGCCCTGGCTAAGGAGCTGGGCATCAAACTGGTGGCCACCAACGACTGCCATTACCTCACCAAGGAGGAGTCCTACGCCCACGAGGTGTTGCTTTGCATCCAGACCAGTAAAACCATCAATGATCCCAACCGCTTTCGCTTCAACACCAACGAGCTCTTTTTCAAATCCGGCGACGAGATGGCGGCGCAGTTCCACTACTGTCCGGAGGCGATCAGCAACACCCTGGAAGTTGCTGAGCGCTGCAACCTGGCGCTGAGCTTCAATGACCATTTCTTCCCCATCTTTCCGATCAACGAGGGCGAAACCCTGGAGGAGGTCTTCTCCCAGGCCTGCTGGGAGGGCTTCCAGAAGCGGCTTGACCACATGCAGGAGATGGGCGAGGTCAGCGCCGAGACTGAGAAAACCTACCGCGACCGGCTCACCTACGAGATCGGGGTCATCCAGCAGATGGGCTTTGCTGGCTACTTCCTCATCGTCGCCGACTTCATCAACTGGGCCAAGGATCATAAGATCCCGGTCGGCCCGGGCCGTGGCTCCGGCGCCGGTAGCCTGGCCGCCTACTGCATGGCCATCACCGACATCGACCCCATTCCCTACGGCCTGTTATTCGAGCGTTTTCTCAACGTCGAGCGCGTCTCCATGCCCGACTTTGACGTCGACTTCTGCAAGGACAAGCGCGACCAGGTGATCGATTATGTGCGCCAGCGCTACGGCGGCGATGCCCATGTCGCTCAGATCGTTGCCTACGGATCGATGAAGGCGCGGGCGGTGCTGCGCGATGTCGGCCGCGTGCTTGATATCCCCCTGCCGGTGGTGGACCGCATCGCCAAGCTGGTTCCCGAGGAGTTGAAAATCACCCTCAAGAAGGCCATTGAGAAGGAACCCCGGCTGCGCGAGGCGATGAAAGATGAGGAGGTGCGCGAGCTGTTGACCATCTCCCAGACCCTGGAGGGATTGGCACGCCACAAATCCACCCACGCCGCCGGTGTGGTCATCTCGCCCAAACCGATGGTGGAGTTCCTGCCGGTGTGCATCGGCCCCAACAAGGAAATCCTCACCCAGTACGACATGAAGTACACCGAGAAGACCGGACTGATCAAGTTCGACTTCCTGGGTCTCAAGACGCTGACGGTGATCGACCGGGCGCTGAAACTGATCTCCTTTGATCTCGGCAAGGAGATCGACCTGCGCAAGATCCCCATGGACGATCCCAAGACCTATGCCCTGCTTTGCCGGGGCGATAGCCTGGGCGTCTTCCAGTTGGAAAGCGATGGCATGCGCGAGCTGCTGATCAAGATGGCGCCGGAGCAGTTCACCGACCTCATCGCCCTGGTGGCCCTCTACCGGCCGGGCCCATTGGACTCGGGCATGGTGGATACCTTTGTCGAGACCAAGCACGGGCGCCGGCCCGCCGATTATCCGCTGCCGCAGATCAAATCCGTGCTCCAGGAGACCTACGGGGTCATCGTCTACCAGGAACAGGTGATGAAGATCTCCAACATCCTGGCGGGTTACAGCCTGGGCGATGCCGATATCCTGCGCCGCGCCATGGGCAAGAAGATCCCCGAGGTGATGGAGACCGAGCGCGGCAAGTTCATGGCCGGGGCCAAGGTCAACAACATCCCCGAGGACAAGGCCACCTATATCTTTGATCTGATGGCCAAGTTCGCTGGCTACGGTTTCAACAAGTCGCACTCGGCAGCCTATGCCCTGGTGGCCTACCAGACCGCCTATCTCAAGGCCCACTACCCGGCGCAGTTCCTGGCCGCCCTGCTCTCCTGCGACTATGACAACACCGACAAGGTGGTCAAGTACATCAATGAGTGCCGCAGCCTCAAGATTGAGGTGCTGCCGCCGGATATCAACGAATCCTTCAACGATTTCACCGTTATCAACGACCGGGTCCGCTTTGGCCTGGCGGCTGTGAAAAACGTCGGCGGCGCGGCCCTGGATTCGATCATCGAGGAACGGCAGGCCAAGGGTCCCTACCGCTCGCTGGGTGATTTCTGCAGCCGCATCGACAGCTCCAAGGTCAACCGCAAGGTGATCGAATCGCTGATCAAGGCCGGCGCCTTTGACTCGATGCAGGGACGGCGCGCCCAGTACATGGCCATCCTCGACCAGTGCATCGACCGGGCCAAAGCGGTGCAGCGCGACCGCCTCAGCGGCCAAATGAACCTCTTTGCCATCGGCAAACCGGCCTCCAAGCAGACCGAATCCGTGGAGGTGGAGCTGCCCGATGTCGAGGAGTGGCCGCAACTGGAACGGCTGGCCATGGAAAAGGAGACCGTGGGTTTCTTCCTCACCGGTCACCCCCTGGAGGGAGTGATGGAGGACATGCGGCGGGCGGTGGATACCGACATCGCCGGGGTGGAAAAGCTGCGCGAGGGCCAGGTGGTACGCATCGGTGGCCTGATCGCCAGCTATAAGGAACATAAATCGAAGAAAGGCGACCGCATGGCCTTCACCACCCTGGAGGACATGAGCGCCAGCATCGAGATGATCGTCTTCCCTTCCACCTTTGCCGAATGCAGCGAACTGCTCACCAGTGAACAGCCGCTGGTGGTGCTGGGCACGGTGCAGCAGGGCGAACGTGGTGCCAAGGTGGTGGCCCAGGAGGTCAAGGGACTGAGCCAGGCCCTGGAGCAGTACACCGAGCGGGCGATCATCACCCTGCGCGCCGGCACCACCTCCCGCCAGCACATGATGGAGCTCAAGGAGCTGTTCTATCAGCACCACGGCACCACCCCGGTGCTCCTCACCCTGCACTTCGATAACCGTGGCGAGGTGGATATCCAGGTGCTCAAGGATATGAGCGTTCGCCCGTCCTCTGCCCTGTTTCACAAGATCACCGCCCTGTGCGGGCCGCGCTCACTGCAGGTGCTGATGCGCAAGCCTGAGGTGCAGCAGCGCCGCAATGGCAACGGCAACGGCCGCTGAAATACGTCTTTCTCTTCCTCCAAATAACAACGGCCCATCACTTTGATGGGCCGTTCGTTTTCCCCCGTCGAAACCGGGGCAGTGTCTTTCGTCTGAAGGCTCAGGCGTTCTCGAAAATCTCGTACTTGGTGGGTTCACCCAGCAGTTTGTCGATCTGTTCCTGCAGCTCGATGCGCTCCTTGCTGATGGTCCAGTTGCGCCAGTCATCCATGGTCTGCCAGGTGCTGATCACCATGCTGACCCCTGGCTGGTCGAGCTGGGCGAAGGTTTCACCGGAAATGTAACCTTTTTGGGCGAGGGTGAGGGCCCGCATCTTGCGAAGCAGACCATCGAGTTGGGGAGCCATTTCCTTTGCCACTTTCCTCTTGATCAGAATTTTGACGGCCATGTGTTCCTCCTTGCGTTGTGATGTAAGTGGTGGGACGTACATGAACAACCAGACAGCGAACAACTCCTGCACTGGTATTATAAACACCCGGCAGCGCAGAGGCAAAGGATTGTCGAGGAAGGGAGGGAAAAGATTAGGGGAAATCAGAGAGGTGTCTGCTCTCCGCCTTTGCAACAAAGCCGGAGAGCAGACCAAGGAGCGGGAGGGATCTCAATAGACCTTCAGTTTGCCGCCGGTGCCGTGTCCCTGAGGACCGGCAGCTTCCTGCGGCCGGTACATCTTGGTGGCCTTGACCATGTTGTTGAAGGAATCGGTCATGGCCGCAACAATCACCTTGCCCTGCGGGGTGCGCTGATAGGCGGACAAGGCGCCACCGGCATGGCTGCCGAGCATACCAAAGACACCGCCGACATCCATGGAACTGCCGCTGCCCTCGGCCACGGCCACCTGCACGCCGGAGCGGTTATCCACCAAAGTCATCATGCTCTGGGCACCGGCGGATTTCATCGCTCCACCCACGGCCGCCCCCACCGAGCCGAACAGACCACCCACCGCACCGCCGACACCACCCATGTCATCATCCTGGAAGATGAGGGTGGGGGTGACGGTATAATCGGCGGCCACCATCTGACCCTTGCCGAAATTGGACTGCTTGCGCAACTCGCCGGACTGCATCAGATCGCGCTCACGCATCATGCTGTCCATGCCGGCGCCGCGTTCAACCACCACAAAGCAGTTGCTCTGCTGGGCGAGCAAGCGCAGCACCGGCACCGTGGATTGAATGCCGTAACGGCCGAGATAGGAATACCAGTTGGCGCTGTGATCCTCGTTGACCGCCAGGGTGCCAAAGGGCGAGGAGCAACGCTCCAGCGAGGCGTTGGCACCAGCGGAACTGGAACCGCCGGCATAGCCGGTGGCCTCGGTCTTGGCACCGGGGGTGCCCATGTTGACTTGGCTGCAAGCCGGCAGGGTGCAGGCCAGCAGAGCGATTCCCAGCAGATACTTTTTCATTCGTCCCTCCTGATTGTATGTAGGTGATGCGGTGGATGTACACAGTGTACGGTTACTTGATTGCCGACAGCAGCCCCGAGTTGCGAGGCGGCATCGGCCTGGTTGGCGGCGATTTCGACAAAGCCGCAGCTGTCGACGAGCAAGGCCAGGGTATCGGCGGCAATCTCGCTGTAAGTTGCCACCAACTGCTGCACAGATCGGCCATTGATCTCCAATCTTTTGAAGCCTTGCAGCTCTTGAGCACGGATCGAGGTGCGCAGGTTGCCGAAATGATCAATGCCCAACACGCGCCCCTGCCAACCTTGAACGGTGGGCTGCGCCTGCCAGGAAGGCAAACGCTGCAACTGCGCCAGTGCCATCGCCTCGCCCAATTCGCCGACTGGTGTGCCAAGGGCCAGGGCCGCAGCCACCGGTGCCATGCAATCGCGGCCGTGGAAGGTGGGGCTGACCGCACCCGAGATTGCGGGCTTGATGGCAAAGGCGGCCTCGATCACGCCCTCGTCCAGCAGCAGCGAGAGGATGCCGTTATCCGGGCAGACGAACCAGTGGCCTTGCCCCTGGGCAGCGACGATGGCGCGGGCGCTGCCTACCCCAGGATCAACGACGATGAGATGCACCGTGTTCCGGGGAAAAAATCTGTAGCTGGAATGGAGGGTGATGGCGGCGGCTAGCAGGTTCCAGGCCGGGATGGCATGGGTGAGATCAATCAAGCTCGCCGTGGGGCAGTGACTCAGCAGGGCCCCTTTCAACTGGCCCACATAGGGATCAGTCAGGCCGAAATCGGTGGTGAGGGTGATCAGTGGCGGGTTTTGCTCCATACCGAAGGGGCCGATCCGTCGTGTTACTGGTATCCATCAGGCCAAGGTTGCGGCATTCCAGGGGGCTCCGCAATTTTATCTAATCGAACCAAGGCATTCCATTGCTGTATACGATGATCCTTTATGTATAGCATAAAAATGATCACCGTCAAGCGCGCAGGGAAAAAAGAAACACTCCCAGCTTCGGGTACCAACAGACAAGCGTTACATCAGCCGAAGCAGAGGCCACAATCAGGGCAGGTGGTCTCCGAGGTCGAAAAGCGAGTGCCACAGGCCGGGCAGAGGGTTTCCTCGGCCTGATCGTCAAAGACGGCACCGGCAAAGCGGGTATCGTGCTCTGCCAGGCCGGTGGTCTGCCAGTAGTCCTCGGCCAGCACCGCCATCGCCGCCTGCGCCTCGGCCTGACGCACCTCCAACACCACCTCGGGGCCTTTGCAACCGCAGGCGCCGCCATCCGGTTTAGAGAGCCGACCAGCCACCCCACGTTTGCGCAGGGCGGCCAGCAGTTCCTTCATCTGGGGTAGCGGACCGCTGCGCAAAGCCGCCACCGGCTCATCGACGCCGATCTCCACCACTTGCGCCGGAGCCTGGGGCTTGACGGCGGCCAACAACGCCTGTCCGGAAACCAACTCCACCGTGCAAGCGGCGCAGGTGCGCATCTCGGCCCGGTACTCGTCGCCACAACGCGGGCAGTACTGCAACTCGGGGTCGATATCGCTGAGCTTCATGGCACTCATAGAATATAACGGCTGAGGTCTTGGTTTTCCGAGATATCGACCAACTGACGGCGCACATACTCGGCGGTGACGGTGAAACTGAGATCCTCGCGGTCCGAGGCATCAAAGCTGACCTCATCGAGCACCCGCTCCACCACCGTATGCAGGCGGCGGGCGCCGATATCCTCGGTCTTCTGATTGACCTGCACCGCAATCTTGGCCATCTCGCGGATGGCCGCCTCCTCGAACACCAGGTTGATATCCTCGGTGGCGAGCAAGGCCTGGTACTGCTTGATCAGCGCGTTCTGCGGCTCGGTGAGAATACGGAAGAACTCCTCCTCGCCCAGGGCCTGCAAGTTGACACGGATGGGAAAACGGCCTTGCAGCTCCGGTGCCAAGTCGGAGGGTTTAGCCATGTGAAAGGCGCCGCTGGCGATGAAGAGGATGTGATCGGTCTTCACCGGCCCGTACTTGGTGGTGACGGTGGTGCCCTCGACAATGGGCAACAGGTCGCGCTGCACGCCCTCGCGGGAGACATCGGGCGAGCCGGAGCTGGAACCGCCGCGCGAGGCGATCTTGTCGATCTCATCGAGGAAGATGATGCCGGACTGCTCGGTGCGGCGGATGGCCTTTTCAGTGACACTCTCGCTGTCGACCAGGCGCTCGGCCTCCTCGCGCTTGAGAAACTCCAGCGCCTCGGGCACCTTCATCTTCTTGGCCTGTTTTTTCTTGGGAAACAATTTGGAGAAGGCCTCTTGCATCGAGTTTTGCATCTCCTCCATGCCCGAGGCGGAAAAGACCTCCACCACCGGGGTACCGCCGGCGGCAGTGACGCTCAACTCCACCACCCGTTCATCCAAATCGCCCTGACGTAACATCTCGCGAAAGCGTTCGCGGGTGGTCTGGGCGCGGCTCTCATCGCCCCGTGACTCCGTCCCCTCATACCCCAGGGCAATGGCACTGCTGGGTGCCGGGGTTACAGTCTGGCTGGGACTACGCGGCAGCAGCAGATCGAGCAAGCGTTCCTCGGCCATCAGGGCCGCCTTCTCCTGCACGCCCTGCTGCTCCTCTTTGGTGACCATGTTGATCGCCAACTGGGTGAGATCACGGATCATCGACTCCACATCGCGGCCAACATAGCCGACCTCGGTGAATTTGGAGGCCTCGACCTTCAAAAACGGGCTCTGCGCCAGATGGGCCAGGCGGCGAGCGATCTCGGTCTTGCCGACGCCGGTGGGGCCGATCATGATAATGTTCTTAGGGGCAATCTCCTCACGCAGCGGCGGCTCGACCTGCTGGCGGCGCCAGCGGTTGCGCAGGGCAATGGCCACCGAGCGTTTGGCCGCGGCCTGGCCGATGATGTAGCGATCCAGTTCGGCGACGGTCTGCCGGGGGGTGAGCGAATTGATGCCTTTCATATCTTTTCAACAACGATGTTGGTGTTGGTGTAGACGCAGATCTCCCCGGCGATTTGCAGGGCCTGGCGGGCAATGGCCTCGGCGTCGAGCTCGGAATGGGCCACCAGGGCGCGGGCCGCGGCCAGGGCGTAAGGGCCGCCGGAGCCGATAGCCAGAATGGAGTCGTCGGCCTCGATGACATCGCCGGTGCCAGAGAGCAGCAGCGAATGTTTGCCATCCACGGCAATGAGCATCGCCTCCAAACGCCTGAGCATCTTGTCCATGCGCCAGTCCTTGGCCAGTTCCACCGCAGAACGCAGCAGGTTGCCGTTGAACTGCTCCAGCTTCTGCTCCAGCCGGTCGTAGAGGGTGAAGGCATCGGCGGTGGAGCCGGCAAAACCGGTGATCACCTTGTCGTGGTAGAGCCGCCGCACCTTGCGGGCCTGATGTTTGATAACGGTGGAGCCAAGCGTCACCTGGCCGTCACCGGCAACCACCACCTCGCCCTTGTGGCGGATGGCGACGATGGTGGTGGAACGAATGATGGGTTTGTGCATGGGAGGGGTGAGGTCCAAGAAGTGAAGATTGTCGTTCTCGTAAAAAGCCACAAGAACGACGTTTCGTGCTTCGCAACTCATTGATTTTGTGATGCGTCGCTTCTCGTGTTTTGACTTTTTACGAGTTTATCTTGATACAGCAAAAAGTTGGGCATGACGTGTAACCACGATCAGATGGGCCGTCAAGGTAAAGGCCCACTCAACTGCTGCCGCCTCCTTTGGCCTGGGGATGGGCCTGATCATAGACGCGGGAGAGATGATCGATGTTGATGTGGGTGTAGCGCTGGGTGGTGGAGAGGCTGACATGGCCAAGCAACTCCTGCACCACCCGCAGATCCGCCCCCATCTCCAGCAGATGGGTGGCAAAGGAGTGGCGCAGGGCATGCGGAGTGACGGTGGCGACGATGCCTGCCCGCAAACCGTAGCTCTGGATCAGCCGTTCGACGCTGCGCACGCTGAGCCGCCCTCCCTGGCCATTGAGGAAAACCGCCTGCGTCTCAGCGGCCCGCCCCCGCTGCACCCGGCCCACGGACAGCGTCTCGCGCTCGGGCAGAGCGTGCAGCACCGCCTCCTTGGCGGCCCGGCCAAAGGGAATGATGCGTTCCTTGCGCCCCTTGCCGCGTACCCGCACCATCTCCGCAACCAGATCGATATCAGAGAGATTACAGCCCACCAACTCGGAAACGCGCATACCGGTGGCATAGAGCATCTCCAAAATGGCCCGGTCGCGCCGCCAGTAGCTGTCCCCGGCCACCGGTGCCTCCAGCAGGGCAAAGACCTCATCGACGGTGAGAAAGACCGGGATGGCCTGCCTCTGCTTGGGCCCGGCCACCCCGGCCAGGGGATCACCGCTCAACACACCCTGGCGTTGCAAAAAGCGGAAGAAGCTGCGCAGGGCCGAGAGCTTACGCGCCACCGAGGCACTGGCATTACGGGTATAGAGCGAACCGACAAAGGACTGCACCAGGGCCGGGGTGATAGACTCCGGGTGTAGATCTTCGCCGGCAAAGCGCAAAAAATCGGTGAGATCGCGCTGGTAGCCGTCGGCGGTGTGCGGGGAATAGCCCTTTTCCACCAGCAGCCAGGAGACGAATCGGTCGACAAGGGAAGTCATGGCGCAAGATGAGGTTGAAAGGAGGAGGGAGAATGTTTAGTATGGACGTTTACCTTCGCGCAAATGATCATGCAATTCATTTTGCCCCTTCCACAGGCGACTGGAACCGTGCAATGGCAAAAAAGACCTTTGAAACCGCGCTTACCCGACTGGAACAGATCACCGCCGAATTGGAAAACGGTGAGCTGAGCCTGGAGAAAAGCCTGGAAAAATTCAACGAGGGCATGGCCTTGGTGCAGTTTTGCAACACCCGGCTCGACGAGGCCAAAAGCCAGGTCGAACTGCTGTTGCACAAGGACGGCGCCCTGGTGGCAACCCCATTTATCGAGGATGACGGTGGAGATTAAAACCTATCTCAATGAGCAGAAAGATCGGGTCGAAGAACATCTGGCCCGGGTGATGCTCGTCTCAGGCGGCAAGTTCAGTAAAAATATCGATGCAATGCGCTACAGCCTCTTTGTCGGCGGTAAACGCATCCGCCCGGTGCTCTGCCTGGCCGGTGCCGAGGCCGTGGACAGCAGCGAGGCGGTGCGCGACAAGGCCCTGGGCGTGGCCTGCGCCCTGGAATGCATCCACACCTACTCGCTCATCCATGATGATCTACCAGCCATGGACGACGACGACCTGCGCCGAGGCAAGCCGACCAATCACACCGTTTACGGTGAGGCGCAGGCGATCCTGGCCGGCGACGGCCTGCTCACCTACGCCTTTGAGCTGCTTAGCGGCCCGGTCTGCAAGGGGATCAGCGATGCGGTGCGCCTCCGCCTCATCCACACCATCGCCCGTGCCGCCGGCCCCCTGGGAATGGTGGGCGGCCAATCGCTGGACATGATTTACGAGGGCCAGCTGGTCGGGTATGAGACCCTGCGCAACATCCATCGCAGCAAGACCGGCGCGCTGATCACCGCCTCGGTGCTCTGCGGCGGCCTGGTGGCCGGGGCTAACGATGCGCAGGAGGACGCCCTGCGCGCTTACGGTAAACATATCGGCCTGGCCTTTCAGATTGTCGATGATCTCTTGGATGTCGAGGCCACCACCGAGGAGTTGGGCAAGCCGGTGGGCAGCGATGTGCAGGCCGACAAAGTGACCTATCCCTCGCTCTTTGGCCTTGAGGTCTCGCGCACCATGGCGCGGGAGGCGGTCGAGGAGGCCATTGGCGCCCTCAGCGTTTTTGATAGCCAGGCCGAACCGTTACGCGCTCTGGCGCAGTTTATTGTTGATCGCAAGAAATAATCATGCTCATTGTGGATTCCCCGACCGAACCGATTGCCTCCCTGCTGGACACTGTCAACTCGCCCCGTGATCTGCGCAAGCTCAGCCTGCCGCAGTTGGAGCAATTGGCCAAGGAACTGCGGAAAACCATCATCACCACCGTGGCCCAGACCGGCGGCCACCTCGCCCCCAGCCTCGGCGTGGTCGAGTTGAGCATTGCCCTGCATTATGTCTTTAATACCCCGCACGACCGGCTGGTGTGGGATGTGGGGCATCAGGCCTATGCCCACAAACTGCTCACCGGCCGGCGCGACCAGTTTGCCACCCTGCGCCAGTACAAGGGGCTGAGCGGTTTCCCTAAACGCGGCGAGAGCCCCTACGACACCGTCGAAGCCGGGCACAGCTCCACCTCCATCTCCTACGGCCTGGGCATGGTGGCGGCCAAGGCCCTGCAGGACGACCTGGCCAAGGTGGTGGCCATCATCGGCGATGGCTCGATGACCGCCGGCATGGCCTTTGAGGGCCTCAACCACGCCGGCGATTTGGGCCGCAACCTGGTGGTCATCCTCAACGACAACGAGATGTCGATCTCGAAAAACGTCGGTGCCCTGTCCAGCTTCCTCAGTCGCAAGATGACCGGCCGCACAATCCGCCGCCTGCGCGATCATATCGAGGAGCGGCTGATGGCACTCTCCTCGGTGGGCGAGAATATCCTCAGCGTGCTGCGCAAGAGTGAGGAGAGCCTCAAAGGCTTCTTCACCCCGGGCATGCTCTTTGAGGCGCTCAAATTCAAATACGTCGGTCCCATCCCCGGCCACGAGCTGGAAGATCTGATCGACACCCTGCAAAACGTGCGCGATTACAACCACGGCCCGGTGCTGGTCCATGTCATCACCACCAAGGGCAAGGGCTACAAACCCGCCGAGATCAATCCCGGCGATTACCACGGCATCGGCCCCTTTGACCTGGCCACCGGCGCCCCCAAAAAGAACAGCGGCGCACCGGTTTCCTATACCAAGGTCTTTGGCGAAACCCTCTGCCGTCTTGCCCGCCAGGATCAGCGAGTGGTGGCCATCACTGCCGCCATGCCCGCCGGTACCGGCCTGACGGGTTTTTGCCGCGAATTCCCCACCCGCTTTTTCGATGTCGGCATTGCCGAACAGCATGCGGTTACCTTTGCCGCCGGCCTGGCCCTGGAGGGACTGCGCCCCTTTTTCGCGGTGTACTCTTCTTTCATGCAGCGCGCGCTCGATCAGTTGATCCACGATGTCTGCCTGCCCAACCTGCCGGTGACCATCGCCCTGGACCGCAGCGGCGTGGTCGGTGCCGATGGTCCCACCCACCACGGCGTCTTCGATCTCTCCTTTCTGCGCTCCATCCCCAACCTCACCCTGCTGGCCCCCAAGGACGAAAACGAGTTGCAACACCTGCTCCATTTCTGTGTGCAGCAGGACGGGCCGGTGGTGATTCGCTATCCGCGCGGCAGCGGCGAGGGCGTGGAGTTGGAGGCGGATTTTGCCCCGATCAAGGCCGGACAAGGCGAACTCTTGCGCGAGGGCAACGAGGTGTTGTTGCTGCCGGTGGGCAACCGGGTGATGGCGGCGCTCAAGGCCGCAGAGATGCTGACGGAGCAGGGGATCAGCGCGGCGGTGATCAATCCCCGCTTCATCAAGCCGCTGGATGCGGAGCTGATCAGTGCGTGGGCAGTCACCACCGGCCGGGTGGTCACGGTGGAGGACAATGCCATCCAGGGAGGCTTTGGCAGCGGCGTGCAGCAGATGTTACAGCAGCGCGGCATCCTGGTGCCGGTGCGTTGCCTCGGTTACGCCGATCTGTTTATCGAACAGGGCCCCCAGGCCACTCTCTGGGCCGAGGCGGGGATCGACCCCAACGGCATCGCCCGGGCCGCTCGCGAATTAGTGCGGGGATAAGCGAAAAAAAAGATTCAGCCCGGGGCGCGCTGCTGCAAAATGGGCAGGAAGCGCTCCATGTAGTCACTACTCATCACTCCCAGCCGCACCGCCGCCTGCGCCGTCATCGCGGCAAAGAGGCCGGAGGAGCGCACAGACAGCACTCCCTCTTCGGAATAGATCTCACCGCTCACCCGAATCTGGCGCTCCGAAATCTCCTCGGCAATGTAGCCTATCGCCGTAAGCCGCTGCTCGGCCCGCACCGGCTTGAGAAAATCCACGGTCATCGTCTTGGTGACGCCAATCTTCCCCAGCAGATAAATCACCGACCAGCCCATCATCTCATCAAGGATGGTGGAGAGAATGCCGCCATGCACGGTGGTATCCCAACCGGCCATGGTCACCGGCACTCGTAGCTGCGCATAGAGCTTCTCGTCATCGGAGAGAAAGTGCATGTGCAGGCCGATGGGGTTGTCGGCGCCACAACCAAAGCAGGTCTGATCGCCGATATTGATCACGGGCCGGAGTTGTTGCCAATCGATGTCCAAGGTGTTCTCCTGGTCTGGTGATGGGTTGGGTAAAAGGAGTACAACGGTGCGGCTTGACTGTGCAATAGAGTGAAACATCTCATTGCGGCAAGGAGATCTCTCCCGTTGGTCGGGATGACATCGGGGTAATCCACACGGCCTGGGGAGCCGGCGTCCTTTCGTGCGCAGCGAGCAATCTCCTACACCCCGCTACCGCACCATGCCATAAACAATCTGCTGCACTATGCCTTCGGCGGAAAAGATGTAGCCGATGCCGTTTTCCAGGTCCGCCACGGTGTTACCGCTGGCCTCCACCCCGAGTTTTTCATAGATTTGCGCATAACTTGAGCCCAGGCTGAATCCGTTGACATCCTTGAAGGTGGGATCGTAAATGAGGATGAACATCACCTTATTGGTTTTCTTAAAGATATTCACCTGCACATAGCGATACTTGCAGACGATGCGCTCACTGGAGATCACCTTGGCCTCTGGCTTTCCCAGCATCCGCAGCGTATCGTCGATGGTGGAAATACCCGGCGTCACGCCCTTGTAGGTAACCTTATTGGCCGCCAGGGCTGCACCGAGCTGACTCATACCCACCAGCAACAGCAACAGCATCACCGCAAACCAGTGCCCACAGAACCGGGTTGCCTGTTGTTTTCCGCTCATCTCGCCCACCAGTCTTTCCTCCAGCCCCCTGTTTTCACACAACCCACCATTTCCCGCAGCCTCCTCTTTCGGTTCAGTCCGCTGTTGTCCTTAGGCACGTTATCACAGTAGGATTCCCCACTCTTCGTCACTCAATCTTCGTGGTATTGACGCGTTCCAGACACTGTTGAATGTCGTGATCGTTGACCAACTTATCGCACTCTTGCCGCTCGCGTGCCTTCATCCCCTCAAACCAGGCCTGCCGGGTGCAGCCCTGACAGAGTAGCGAACATCCCAGCACGGCAAGCAGCACCGTAAAACGCATCACTGTCTTCCAACCCTCTCTCATCACACCAGTTTCCCAATAATATAGCCAATCATAATGCCCACGATCAGGGCGATGGTCACGCCACGATAGGTGAGCACATCCTTGGAATAGCCCCGGCGGATGGCCACGAAGGAGACCAGCGAACCCACCGCATTCAGCAACCCGATAAACCCCAGTGACAGCACCTTGACGATCAGCGGCCCCACCAGGGGCACCACGGCAACAATGCCGAGCAGCCAGGTGAAGGCGTTGGAGAGCAGACCGATTAAAAAAACGGCAGTGGCAATAATATGCTTATCCAGATGCAGTTCAATGCCCAGCCAGATGAAACCGGCTATCATCACCCAGATGGGCAGCATGAATTTCCAATCCACCCACCAGGGCAAGGACGACGGTGGCTTGCCCTCGTTGGCGTCCTGATTTGGTGGCTGTTGCGTTTTTTGCTCGGCCATCGTCACGCCACCAGCACTCACGATCGCGCGGCGGGAGCGAGTGGCTCGCCATCGCCGCCGGAGCCGCAAACGCCCTGCCCCGCCTGGTCAGTTTCAGCCGTCCCGCCCTGATCATCCGCCGCACAGTAATCACAGGAACTGTCGATGCCGGTATGGCTGTGCCAGTCGTCCTCGGCCCAATCTTTCTCTTGAATGTTATTCATTGTTTTCCACCAGATCGCACCATTGCACCCGAGCTTATGCTCACTTGCCCCATGCAGACATAAAGAATCAAGGCAGCCTTGTCAAGGACTGCAACCGGCTAGTTGGCGGCCACACGAATATGGGGTCAGAACAACATTACTGCCATCTGCAACAATACCTGGCCACGGTCAATGGCCCAGGGGCGCGCACGAAAACAGCACAATTGCTTAGATACGGCTGGAACAAAGCCGCCGGGTGGGGTGAAAAACAAAGCGCCCATCGGAGAGATCCGATGGGCGCCATCAAAGGAGGGCGTTACTGCCTGTTACTTGACGATCTCGCAGTCGCAGGCGGCGTCTTTGATGTTCAACAACAGGAACTTCACATTAAATTTATGCTTCACCAGCTCGTTATAGGCCATATCCGCCCGGGCACCGGTGGAGCAATGCACATAGATTTTCTTGTCCTTGGGCAACTCGTTCATCCGTGCCGGAATCTCGTCGAGCGGAATATTGATGGTGTTCTTGAAGGAGCCTAGCTCCGCCACCTCTTCCTTGGTACGAGCGTCGACGATGATGGCCTCCTTGTCTTCACCCGAGGCGGCCTTGCGGAAATCCTCCACGGAAACCTCGCCCTTGCCCAGTTTGCGTACCCACTTGATCTCGGTGTTGTAGATCGGCCCCTTTTCAATCTCGCCACCAGCCTTTACCCAGCCCTTGTAGCCCCCTTCCACCAGTGAAACGAAATTAAAACCCGCCTCATTGACTTCCTTAATAAGCTCGGGAACTTCCTTGTCAGCATAGAGCACGATTGGGGCGTTGCGGGGCACGTCATCGAGTTTGTCTTCCAGCATCTCACGGGGCACGCTGTAGGCGCCTTTGATACGTCCGGCAACGGCCTTGTCACTGGGGCGCACGTCAATCAGCACCACGTTGCCCTCTTTAATGAACTTCGGCGTGGAATAGGTGGGATAGTGATTTTTCGACCACACCGGCTCCCCCTCGTGGTAGACACGCACATTGGTGTAGCCGAGTTTTTGGGCGATGGCGGCCGAGGCAGGCGAGAGCGGACAGGTAATGCCGCCGCAATAAAAGACCAGCGCCTGCTTTTTATCCTTGGGCAGAGCAGCGGCCTGCTTCTTTTCCAGTTCCGGCAGCGGAATGGAATGAGCTCCGGGCAGATGCGCCTGATCAAAGCGGGCCGGCGGACGGGAATCCACCAGGAACAGTGACGCTTTCTTATCGATGAGTTCTTTCAACTCCGCAGTCTTGATTTCGGTGATCCCTTCGGGCAGCTTGGCCACCTTCAATTCCACATCCGTGGCGATGACCTCCTCGCCCCGTTTTTCATAACTGACCTTCACCGGCTTGCCCTTGGCAGCCTGGTTGATCCCTTTGGTTTTTTCATCGAATTTCAACATCATCACCTTGGCAGCATCCCCTTTGCCAACGGTGATGGAGATGGTTTTCGCCCGTTCCGATACCCCGGCCACCTCTCCCTCATACAGCCCCTTCTCGGGTTGGACGGCTGCTTGTTCCGTAGGCTTGGCAGCCTCGCCCTGATCCTTCTTCTCGCCCGCGCAGCCTCCGACAAACAGGCCAAGCGACAGCAACAGCAGCAGTGACAGTAGTTTTTTCTCCACAGCAATCCTCCTTGCGGTTGGGGTTAAGGCCGACGGCTTGCACCAGCACGTCTGCCTAGTGTCCTGATGGCCTAGTATAAACGACAATCGGCGATTAGAGCAAAAGAAGAATCGCTATCAATACGATTGCTTATCAACAACAATTACGTTGCTTTATACTACAACCTCTCGTTTTAACTACCATCTCAACGCGTCTTATTTCCTGCATCCTCAACAGTGGTGAGCAATCGTTCCGCCACAGCTCTCTAAACCACCAGATGCCCCTTCTTCGCCGCCGGCCGAATGGTGGCCTGGGCACCGGAATTGAATTCCAGATAATCCTTTTCCATGCCATCGCTGAAGATGACGCCCGCCTCGGCCATCTGGGAAATCAAAACCAGGGGTTGGTCGGTGGTCACCTTGCCAAAAACCAGATTAGCCTGGGAGTTGGTACTGGGAAAAGGCTCCCGCACCGTGAAATGCAGGTAGTCGGCATCCCGTGGAAACACCGGCACAGACGGCAAAGGATGCGCCTTCCCGCTCACCGTGGCCGCGATGGCCAGCGCCCCGGTCATCAGGCTGCGAAACCAGCCCGTAGCCCCCAAGCCGGTGGAGATGATTACCCCGGAGGAGGAGTGCTGCTCCGAGCGGCTGCCGGAGGCGATGAGATAACGGGCGGAAATATGGGAGCGGGCCCCCACGAACAGATCGTTGACCGCATGCAACACCTGGCCATCACCGAGTTCCACCTGGGCCATGGTCACCTCGGAGAGCGGCCGGCCACCTTGAAAGACCTCGGGGACCAGCTTGCTAAGATCCGCCACGCCAAAGGGGAGCAACACCCCCTCCCAGCGGCCGGGATCAGGATTGACACCGATCACCGGCTGCTGGTCGAGATACTTCAGCGTATTGGCAACCAGGCCGTCCTGGCCGAGGACCACCACCGTGTCGGTTGCCGCGAAAATGAAGTTGGGGACAAAAGAACGATCCACCACCTGCACCCGGCCCAAGGCCTCCAAACATTCACGAGCCCGGCGCACCGCTGCCTTGTAACGCGCATCCTCCTGTTGATAATCGGAAAAATCCGCACCCAGATGCTCGATGTAAAACCGGGCCTGGGCCTCAGTGTTGTAGCGGGCCACCAGTTCATCCAATCTGGTAGCCCGGACGATGAGCACAATCTTATTTTCAGTTTGCGGTGCCATGGTGTACCTCAGTTGCTGGCCATGAGCTCGCGCAGCAGATCCGGCGAGATGTTGAGCTGGCCGATTTTATCCGTGTTTTCAGCCAAATCCTTAAAGGCCAGCGCCAACAGCCGACCCGGCTCCATGCCGACACTGGTCAGGGTTTGCAGCACCTTGGGATCCGTGGCCTCCAGGGCGCGCAGGGTGGCGGAGATGCCGTAGGCCTTGGCATCGGCCTGCTGCCGCTCGTTGCCGGTGGCCAACTCCACCAGTTGCCGATTTTTCTCTTCTAGCGCAATACGGGTGGCCATCTCCGCCTCTTTGATCTCACGCTTCTTCTGCTGCACCGATTTTTCCGCCTCCATCTGCGCCTCCTTGATCTGGCGCTTTTTATTTTCCACGGCGATTTCGGTATTGAGTTCGTTTTCCTTGATGGCCCGTTCCTGCTCCACCGCCGCATTGCGCCGCGCGTAGATGGCCTCGTCGGACTCGCGCAGAATCTTCTCCCGCGCCTCGGCCTCCAGGGCCCGTGCCGTCTCGGGGTTGGGCTTGATCGCCAGGATGGAAAGGCCTAACACCTCGACCCCCAGGGAAACGATGGCCTCTGCCTTGGCCATCCCTTGGCGCAGCGCCTGTACCAGTGTGTCGGAACTGGCCAGAACCTGTCGCAGCGGCATGTTCTGTAGGGTTGCCCGGGTCAGGACCTGGGCATAGTTGATCAACCGCTGCGGCAGATTGCCCGGATCCTCCGAAACGTAACCCACCCCATCGCTGCTTAAACTGAAGTTCATGAGTTGGGAGAGCTTCTGCGGATCAGCCACCCGATAGGTAAGCTGCCCCTGCACCGTCACCTCCTGGAAATCCAAGGTCACCTCGCGGAAGATGAACGGCGTGTCGACACTGGCCATCGGTATGCGCACCAGCGACGAGGTGGGCGCAAAGTAGAAAAAGGCCTGGCCGATCCCCTCGCGAACCAGTTGGCCGCTGCGATATTGCAGCACATAATCCGTGGGCTGAAATTTGCTGAATCTAAGTCCAAACATGGTGTCCTCCTTTGCGGGGTATTCACGGCTATGGGCGATGACCGCCCCATTTGGATACACCATATGCTAGTTAGTTCTATTTTACAACTAAGTTTTTATAAAAAAAAATTATTGCGTTGTTTTTTCAGTTTGTTAATAGATAACAATGAAAGTTGTAAAAAGTTTTTAACTCTCTTGCGAGCCTATCATGGAACAGTCCGTCATTCTCACCGTGGATGTGGTGCTTCTCACCCTTGCCGATAATCTCCTCCAGGTGGCGTTGCAGAAACGCGACAAGGAACCGTACCTGGGGCAACCAGCCCTGCCCGGCGGTTATGTGCATACCCAAGAAGATATCGACAGCCAGGCCGCCGCCCGCCGGGTGCTCCAGGAAAAGCTGGGTCTGGTTTCCCCCTACCTGGAACAGCTCTACTCCTTTGCCAGCGCCACGCGCGACCCACGCGGCTGGTCGGCCAGCATCAGTTATTACGCGCTGTTACCGCACAAAACCATCGACGCCCAAAACCCGCAGCGCCTGATCTTCCTACCGGCGGACGACCTGCCCCAGCTCCCCTTTGACCACAACCGCATCATCGACACTGCGGTCAAACGCCTGCGTGACAAATCCACCTATTCGGCCCTGCCCTGCCATCTCCTGCCGGAACTGTTTACCCTCTCCGAGCTTAAACACACCTACGAGCAGATCCTTGGCCATAAACTGGACAAGAGCGCCTTTCGTCGCAAAATTTTTGACCTGGATTTCCTCGAAGCCACCACCGAAACCCGCAAAGGCGTGCATCGCCCGGCACAGTTGCACCGCATCAAACCAGCGAAAAATTTATTTGTATTCGACAGAACCATTTAGCCCGCCCGCACCTGCCCTCCCCCTGTCATCTCGACCGCAGATACAAAGAAGGAATCTTTGCATTTGGAATGAAGGAGATCTCTTCCTACGGTCGAGATGACACCGGGGTGGTGTGCACGGTGTTCTACAGCAAAAGCATTTATGGGAATACTGTTGCGATATCGAGTGGATGGATCGCGCCACAGCCTTCGGTGTTGGGGACTTGGTACGAACGGGCCATGCCCGCGAAAAAGATGGTGCCGGTAACTGAAAACACCCTGATGACTAACCAAACGCCGCCGCACCCCTGTCATCTCGACCACCGGCAGAGATCTCCTACGGCGCACCATTATCAAAACGCGCTATTGTGATCTGACCCCTTTTTATGACCCATTTTCAGCGACCCCTTTTCGCCGGGAACTGAAAACACCTGATAACCAACCAAACGCCGCCGCACCCCTGTCATCTCGACCACCGGCAGAGATCTCCTACGGCGCACCATTATCAAAACGCGCTATTGTGATCTGACCCCTTTTGAAATCTTTAACCCGTTAATTTTTCTATTGTTGTATTCTGGCAACAGTGTACAACAACCGGGGTACCTCTCATCGGGGATACGCGTATTTTCAGCCCAGCGGCAAACCGGCGCACCCCATTTAAGCAACCAAACCAACAACAGGCAGCAATGGCCAGAAAGGCAGCATCCACCCCCAAAACCCCCAGCAAATCCTTTGAGCAAACCCTGTGGGACACCGCCGACAAACTGCGTGGCTCGGTGGAATCCTCGGAATACAAGCATGTGGTCCTCAGCCTCATCTTCCTCAAGTTCGTCAGCGACAAATTCGAGGAGCGCCGCCGCGAACTGACCCGCGAGGGCAAGCAGAACTACCTCGACATGGTGGAGTTCTACACCATGAAAAACGTCTTCTACCTGCCTGAACAGGCCCGCTGGTCGACCATCCAAGCCCAGGCCAAGCAGGATGACATCGCCCTCACCATCGACACTGCCCTGCACACGGTGGAGAAAACCAACAAAACCCTGCGCGGCGCCCTGCCGGACAACTACTTCTCCCGCCTCGGCCTGGATGCGAGCAAGCTCGCCGCCCTCATCGACTCCATCAGCAACATCGACACCGTTGCTGACAAGGAAGAGGACGTGGTCGGCCGGGTCTACGAATACTTCCTCGGCAAGTTCGCCGCCACCGAGGGCAAGGGCGGCGGCGAGTTCTACACCCCCAAGTGCGTGGTCAATTTGATCGCCGAGATGATCGAACCCTTTCGCGGCAAGATTTATGATCCCTGCTGCGGCTCGGGCGGCATGTTCGTGCAGTCGATCCGCTTTGTCGACAGCCACGAGGGCAACCAGAAGGATGTCTCCATCTACGGCCAGGAGGCCATCGGCGCCACCTACAAGCTGGCCAAAATGAACCTGGCCATTCGCGGCATTGCCGCCAACCTCGGCGAGGTCCCGGCGGACACCTTTTTCAAGGATCAGCACCCGGACCTCAAGGCCGACTTCATCATGGCCAACCCACCGTTTAACCTCAAGGCCTGGCGCGCCGACGACGAACTCAGCGACGACCCGCGCTGGTCCGGCTACGAGGTGCCGCCCACCGGCAACGCCAACTATGGCTGGATTCTGCACATGGTCAGCAAGCTCAGCGAAAACGGCATTGCCGGTTTCGTGCTCGCCAACGGTTCCATGTCCACCAACACCAAGGGCGAGGGTGAGATCCGCAAAAAACTCATTGAAAACGACCTAGTGGACTGCATGATCGCCCTGCCCGGCCAGTTGTTCTACACCACCCAGATCCCGGTCTGCCTCTGGTTCCTCACCAAGAACAAACAGGCGCAGACCTTCGCCGGCCACAACGAACGCAACCAGCGCCAGCGCTGCGGCGAGACCCTGTTCATCGATGCCCGAAACCTTGGCACCATGGTCGACCGCACCCACAAGGAACTGACCACGGACGACATCGCCACCATCGCCCGCACCTACCACGCCTGGCGCGGCGAGGCCAAGGACGGCAGCTATGGGGATCAGCCCGGTTTCTGCAAGGCGGCGACGCTGGCGGAGATTGCCGCCAACGACTATGTGCTCACACCGGGGCGCTATGTGGGCGCTGCCGAGGTTGAGGACGACGGCGAACTCTTTGAGGCGAAGATGTCGGAGTTGAGCCAAACCCTCTACAGCCAGATGGAGGAAGGGGCGCGGCTGGATGCGGTGATTCGGGAGAATTTGGCGGGGTTGGGATATGGACAATAACGACAACAATCGCCCCCAGGGTGAGTTGCTGGTGTATCAGGGCCAGGGGCTTGAGAGTCCTGTCCAAGTGCGCCTTGAAGGTGAAACGGTTTGGTTGAGCCAAAAGCTGCTGGCAGAGCTTTATGGCGTTGGTGTCAACACCATAAACTACCACATAAGCGAGATTTACGAAGACGGTGAATTGTTACCGGAAGCAACTATTCGAAAATATCGAATAGTTCAAACCGAGGGCAGCAGGCAGGTTGGACGCCTGATTGACCACTACAACCTGGAGATGATTCTCGCGGTGGGTTTCCGCGTTCGCTCCAAACGCGGCACCCAGTTCCGCAAATGGGCCAATGAGCGGCTCAGCGAATATCTGGTCAAGGGATTCACCATGGATGATGAGCGCCTGAAAGGCAGCGCCGGCGTGGTGGATTACTTTGACGAGCTGCTGGCACGAATCCGGGATATTCGTGCCAGTGAGGCCCGCGTCTATTTGATGGTGAGGAACATCTTTGCGCTGGCCAGCGATTACCAGGAAAACGACCAAGAGACCCAGCTCTTTTTTGCCACCATGCAGAATAAGATGCACTATGCCGCAACCGGCCTGACTGCCGCAGAAATAGTGCAACAACGGGCCAACGCCGAACTCCCCAACATGGGGCTCACTAACTGGAAAGGCGCACGCGTGCTCAAAACGGACGTAAGCACCGCCAAAAACTATCTGGACAGCAAGGAAATCGACACCCTGAACCGGATCACGGTCATGTTCTTGGATCAGGCTGAATTTCGCGCCCAACGACGGCAGACGATTCGCAAGGCAGACTGGGAACAGTTCCTCGATAAATTCCTCGCGGATGTGGAATTGCCCGTCCTGGAATCCCCCGGAAAAACCAGCCACAAACAAGCAGTTGGTTTTGCCAATGAACAGTACGATCAATTTGCCGAAAAACGCCGACTGGAAGCCCAGCACAAGGCGGAGCAAAGTTATGTGGATGACCTCAAGAAGACTGCCGAGCTCGTGCAACGTGCGCGAAAAACAGAGGGTGAAAAATGATGAAGACCACGCAAAAGGCTATGGCGGAGCTGAGCCGAACCCTGTATGCGCAGATGGAGGAGAGGGCGGGGTGGGATGCGGTGATAAAAAAAAATCTCCGGCAGCTTGGTTATGAATAACGCTAACGAAGCCTTGGAGAAACAATTACCGTCTCTACCGAAAGGATGGACATGGAAGCGTCTTGGTGACCTGGTTGAAAACGAAAGAGGTATTTGCTACGGCATCGTCCAACCAGGAAAGCATGACCCAGATGGCATTCCGATGATTAACACCGGCGATATCATGGAAGCCACCCCAGGACACCATATTGAATTCCGGATAACAAAGCGACTTCACCAGCAATTTAAGAGATCAATAATTCAAGGTGGAGAGCTATTACTTACGTTAGTTGGCGCAAATTTTGGGAAAGCAGTAATTGCTCGCTCTGACTACATTGGCTTCAACTGTTCCAGAGCCGTTGGGGTGATCCCACTAAATTCTGACCAGGCATATGTATTACATGCCTTAAAAACGCCACTTGTCCGTTATTATATGGATAATTGGGCAAATACGACCGCTCAACCAACCTTCAATCTTAGCGATGTTGCGAACCTTCCGATTGCATGGCCTTCGTCCAAGGAAAGAGACGCCATAGCCCACATCCTCGGGAGTCTCGACGACAAAATAGAACTCAACCGGCGGATGAATGCCACCCTGGAGGCGATGGCGCAGGCGCTGTTCAAAAGCTGGTTTGTCGATTTCGACCCGGTCATTGACAATGCGCTGGCGGCTGGGCACCCCATTCCCGAAGCCCTGCAAGAGCGCGCCGAGGTCAGGGCCGCCCTGGGCGACCAACGCCAGCCCCTGCCCGAAGCGATCCGGCAACAATTCCCCAACCGCTTCGTCTGCAACGAGGACATGGGCTGGGTGCCGGAGGGGTGGGAGGTTGTGAAACTAGGCAAATTTGTAACAGTTAAGCGAGGAGGATCTCCGCGCCCTATCCATGACTTTTTGGTAGACGAAGGCCTTCCTTGGGTCAAAATAAGCGATGCAACTGCAAGCGATTCTCGCTTCCTCATGGGCACTAAACAGTTCATTAAACTCGAGGGATTGAGCAAGACCATCATGCTCAACAAGGGCGCTTTGATCCTTTCCAATAGCGCGACTCCCGGCATTCCAAAATTCCTGGAGCTTAATGCATGTGTACATGATGGTTGGTTATATTTTCCTCAAAAGAAGCAGTTTGGAGATCAATATCTTTTTCACCTCTTTCTCTCTATCCGCGAGGAACTTCTGTCGCAGGGAAATGGCAGTATTTTTACGAATCTAAAAACTGACATCCTCAAAGACCATATTCTCCTGAAACCAAATAAAATTTTACTTGATCACGCCGAAAACAGGCTAGGTGAACTTCACCACCGTATTCTGTTAATTCAGAAACAAACCGAGACGTTAACTCAGCTCCGCGACACCCTCCTCCCCAAACTCCTCTCCGGCCAGCTTCGCATCCCGGAGGCCGAACAGTAGGTTGCCGACATGCCATGAACCACTTCACCGAAGCAAAGCTGGAACAGGCGATTCTCGCCCTGCTGCAAGCGCAGGGCTATCCGCATCATCCGGGTGCAACCCTCATCCGTGGCCCAGCCGAGGTGCTGCTGACAGACGACCTGCGCGCATATCTCTCCCGTCGCTACGCGGCAGAGGGTATCACCGATCACGAAATCACCACTATCATCAACCGGCTGGAGAAATTTCCCGCCGCCGATCTCTACGCTTCCAACAAGGCCATCCACCATCTGGTGGCCGATGGTTTTCTGCTGAAACGCGAGGACCCCAGCCAAAAAGATTGCTACATCCAACTGATCGATTACAGCGGCCTGGAGCAGCAACGCCAGCCAAGCGAAGGTGAGTTGGCCACCATCGTTGCCGAGCCGCCAGCCCCCTACGATCACCATGCGGACGATGGCAACATCTACCGCCTCGTCAGCCAGATGGAGATCGAGGGCCAGGAGCTGCGCATCCCCGATGCCATCCTCTATATCAACGGCCTGCCGCTGGTGGTGTTTGAGTTCAAGAGCGCCATCCGCCAGGACGCGACGGTCTTTGATGCCTACAAACAACTGACCGTCCGCTACGTGCGCGACATCCCGGAGCTGATGAAGTTCAACGCGCTCTGCGTGCTGTCCGACGGGGTGAACTCGAAGATGGGCTCGCTCTTTGCGCCCTACGAGTTTTTCTACACCTGGCGCAAGGTGAGCGGTAACGAGCCGGTAACCGCCGAGGGCATTGGCTCGCTGCACAGCATGATTGATGGGCTGTTCCACCGCGACCGGCTGCGCCAGGTGCTGCGCCACTTCATCCACTTTCCCGACGTGTCGCGGCGGGAGGAAAAGATCGTTTGCCGCTACCCGCAGTTCTATGCCGCCGGCAAGCTCTATCAACACATCCTGGCGCACCGCAAACCAGAGGGCGATGGTAAAGGCGGCACCTACTTCGGCGCCACCGGCTGCGGCAAGAGCTACACCATGCTCTTTCTCGCCCGGTTGCTGATGAAGAGCGCTCGCTTCGCCAGCCCGACCATCGTGCTCATCACCGACCGCACCGACCTGGACGACCAGTTGTCGCGGCTGTTCACCAATGCCAAGCAGTATATCGGCGACCAGAACATCATCAGCGTCGAGAGCCGGGCCGAGCTGCGCGAGTTGTTGAAGGACCGCACCAGCGGCGGCGTCTTTCTGACCACCATCCACAAGTTCACCGAGGATACCCAGCTGCTGAGCCGGCGCAGCAACATCATCTGCATCTCCGATGAGGCGCACCGCAGCCAGGTCAATCTGGAGCAGAAAGTGCGCGTCACCGAAGAGGGCGTCAAACGGACCTACGGTTTTGCCAAGTACCTGCACGATTCCTTGCCCAACGCAACCTATGTGGGCTTCACCGGCACGCCCATCGACGCCACCCTCGATGTGTTCGGCGAGGTGGTGGATGCTTACACCATGACCGAGTCGGTGCGCGACGGCATCACCGTGCCCATTGTCTACGAGGGGCGGGCGGCCAAGGTGGTACTCGACAACGACAAGCTGGCGGAGATCGAGGCCTATTACGACCAGTGCGCCGAGGACGGGGCCAGCGACTACCAGATCGAGGCGAGCAAGCAGGCCAGCGCCAGCATGAACGCTATCCTCGGCGATCCCGGCCGCATCCGCGCCCTGGCCGCCGACTTTGTGCAGCATTACGAACGGCGTTTGGCGGAGGGCGGTACCATCAAGGGCAAGGCGCTGTTCGTGTGCAGCAACCGCGACAATGCCTATGCCTTCTGGCGCGAGGTGGTGGCCCTGCGGCCGCAGTGGAATGAGGTGCTCGCCTGTGCGGAGGGGGCGGAGTTAAGCGAGCGCGAGCAGCAGGAGATCAAGCCCATGGAGCGGATCAAGCTGGTGATGACCCGCGGCAAGGACGATGCCAAGGAGATGTATACCCTGCTCGGCACCAAGGAGGACCGCAAGGAGCTGGACCGCCAGTTCAAGAATGCCAAGTCAAACTTCAAGATCGCCATTGTTGTGGATATGTGGCTGACCGGCTTCGACGTGCCCTTCCTCGACACCCTCTACATCGACAAGCCGGTGCAGCGCCACACCCTGATCCAGACCATCTCGCGGGTCAACCGCCGCTTCGAGGCCAAGGAAAAGGGGTTGGTGGTGGACTACATCGGTATCAAGAAGCAGATGAACCTGGCCCTGGCCCACTACAACAAGGCCGATCAACAGAACATCGAGGAAATCGGGCAATCGCTGGTGGTGGTGCGCGACCACCTCGATTTGCTGGCCAAGCTCTTTTTTAAATTCGAGACCACGCCCTATTTTACCGGGACGCCGCTAACGCAACTGGCCACCCTCAACCGCGCCGCCGAGTTCGTGCAACTGACAGATAGCATGGAAAAACGGTTCATGGCCCTGGTGAAGCGGCTCAAGGCGGCCTTTGATATTTGCAGCGGCTCGGACCTGCTGCGCCAGGAGGAGCGCGACCAGGTGCATTTCTACCTGGCTGTGCGCTCTATTGTCTGCAAGCTGACCCGTGGCGATGCCCCGGACACCGCCCAGATGAACACCCGGGTGCGCGAGATGATCGCCGAAGCGCTCAAGGCCGACGGCGTGGAGGAGATCTTCAAACTGAGTGAGGACGCGGCCAGCGCCGTGGACCTCTTTGACGAGGATTACCTGGCCAAGTTAGAGAAGATCAAGCTGCCCAACACCAAGATCAAGCTCTTGCAACAACTGTTGGCCCGGGCCATCGAGGAATTCAAGAAGGTGAACCGGGCAAAAGGAGTGGATTTCTCCCAGCAATTCCAGGCCCTGGTGGCCCGCTACAACGAGCGCCGCGAGGAGGATGTGCTGGTGAGCAACGTGCTGGAGGACTTCACCGAGGAGATCATCGATCTCTTGCAGGCGCTGAAGCGGGAGAAGGAGTCCTTTGCCGATATTGGCATCGATTTCGAGGAAAAGGCCTTCTATGACATCCTCAAATCCCTGATGATCAAGTACGACTTCAGCTACCCCGAAGACAAACTGCTGGGGCTGGCCAAGGCGGTCAAACTGATCGTCGATGACAAGGCCAGGTACACCGACTGGCACCGCCGCGACGACATCAAGGCCGAGCTGAAGGTGGATTTGATTTTAGTGCTGGCCGAACACGGCTACCCGCCGGTGGACCGCGATGAGGTGTATAAGGAGATTTTCGAGCAGGCGGAGAATTTTCGGAAGTATCGGGGTGGTGGGATATGAGACGATCCCTCGCCCTTTCGCTACTGGTGATTGTGGTCGGACTTGTTGGGTTACTCTACAATGTCGCCGATTACAGCGGCGAAATCCTGCCTTACCAGGATGCCCCGCCGGAACTGCTGCACCGCCAGGCGGAAAACCTGGTGCGCATCGCCAAATCCATTCGCATTTCCGCAGGTATCCTTGCTATTGGCATCGGTGCCCTGATCGTCCAGGGCGTTGTTTATCTGCGGCAGAAAAAACGGACGCCCCGCTCTTGATTGCAGGCTTGGCATCGCATCATTAGCACTCCGACCCCAATATTCGAGACTTTCCTTAATAAATTCAACGAAAAATACATTGCAGTAATTTTGAACATTATGTACAGTAAAATTTATAGAAGTTAAGCAGCAGTTCCCCCACCACCCTTACCGTAAAGGAGAGGTACTATGAGAACCGCACTGATCTTGATTTCAACATTCCTTTTCAGCTTGACCGCTTTTGCCGCAGATGACGCATCAAACAAGGCCAAGTTTGAAAAGGAATGCGCTGCCATGATCGCCCCCGATGGCGCTTGTGGCAATGTTGTTGCAGGTGGAGGCGGCCGCAGAGGTTGCGTCAGCAAGCCGGAAAATTTCGAGAAAGCCACCCCGGCATGCAAAGCGGTCATCGAAGAATGGCGTGAGATGCAGAAAAAATAAGGGGAGATCGCAGATCGCTGAAATCTGAACCGAACACCTAACCATACGAAAGAACAAGGAGGGCGATATATTCGCCCTCTTTTTTTGTGCTTACCACTCCATTATGGGGGTCAGAACAGTTTTAACAATCAGAAACGGTATCTGTTGATTATCAAGCCAATTTCTACGTTGAGGAACAAAAACGGTGCAAAACAAAAAAAGCCGTTGAACAACTGTTGTGTTCAACGGCTTGTATACTGGTGGACGAGGCGGGATTCGAACCCGCGACCTTTGGCTTCGGAGGCCAACACTCTATCCAGCTGAGCTACCCGTCCGTGTGTTTGTGCATTTGAACCGTCATCGGCACCGTGGGGATACCGAGAAAGGAAAGCACTCTTTACCAAAAAAAGGCCGGGCTTTCCACTCTATTCTCTTGGCGAAGAGCAATCTCTTGCTTCCAGCCGGCGACGAGGATACGGCGCGGCCCAGCGCTGGCGCTTTTACCCTCAGATTTTGTAGTACTGCCGGTACCATTCGACAAAACGGCACACTCCGGACTCAATCGAGGTAGCCGGCTGAAAACCGACCGTCTCCACCAGATCGGTGACATCGGCGTAGGTGGCAGGAACATCGCCCGGCTGCATCGGCAGGAAATTCTTCTGCGCCTTTTTACCCAGGCAGTCTTCCAACACCTCGATATAGCGCATCAGTTTTTCTTTGTTGTTGTTGCCAATGTTATACACCCGCCAGGGGCAGTAGCTGGTAGCAGAGTCGGGATTGTCGCCGCTCCAGGCAGAATTGGGGGTGGCAACATGATCAATCACCCGCACCACGCCCTCGACAATGTCATCGATATAGGTAAAATCCCGCTCCATGTTGCCGTTGTTGAACACATCGATGGGACGTCCCTCCAGAATAGCCTTGGTGAAGAGGAACAGGGCCATGTCCGGCCGGCCCCAGGGACCGTAGACGGTGAAAAACCGCAGCCCAGTGGTGGGGATATTGAACAGATGGCTGTAGGTGTGGGCCATCAGTTCGTTGGCCTTTTTGGAGGCGGCATAAAGCGAGACCGGGTGATCGACGTTGTCATGGATGGAAAAGGGCATCTTGGTGTTGGCGCCATAGACCGAACTGGAGGAAGCGTAGACCAGATGCTTGACGCCATTGTGCCGGCATCCCTCCAGAATATTGACAAAACCGACCAGGTTGGTGTCCACATAGGAGTGGGGATTGATCAGCGAATAACGCACCCCGGCCTGGGCGGCAAGGTTGACCACCGCGTCGAAGCGCTCTTCGGCAAAGAGGGCGGCGGTTTGTTCGCGATCCGCCATGTCGAAATCGGCATGGCGGAAGTTGTCGAACTTCAAGAGATTGGCCAGACGATCACGTTTCAGCTGGACATCATAATAGTCATTGAGATTATCCAGCCCCACCACGCGGCGCCCCTCGGCAAGCAGACGAAGGGCTAATCCATGACCAATAAAGCCGGCAGCGCCGGTGATGAGAATGTTGTGCAAAGCCATCGTCTCTCTCCTGCTGCCTGTTCGGCGGCCAGTGTCAATCATCAAAATTGCCCTGCGGCCCTTTGTCGGTGTTCATGGCAGCTGCCCGTTCCCGAATCTTGGCCGCAGTCCACGCTTCTGGGGATTCGATGCGGCCGGTCTTGGGACCGAGGTCATAGGATCCGGCCTCCAGGATGGCCTCCACGCCAAAGCGGGCGGTGTCGGCGGCGTTGAATACCTCCACCAGCATGGTATAGACAAAATTTTCCACCCGCCGTGCCATGCGTTCACGAACCGCCTTGGGTTGGCCCATGATCTTGTTTTCAAAGGGTAGATTGAGGCTTTTGTAATCGCCTTTCTTCCATCCCTTGGCATCGGCATAGGCACGCATGGCCTGCCACAGTTCCTCGGTGACGCCTTCACCAGCGACCTTGATGAAATCACCGTTGGCGTCCAGGGCGGCGTTGCCGTAATCATTGACCTCCAAACCCCAGGAAACCATTTGCAGGGCCGTGGCGACATTGGCCTTGGTGGTGTAGGTCTCGGCGGCGATGGCGCGCAAGCGATCGGAATTGTTGCCCGAGGTGCCGTGCTGGGCGCCGGAAACGGCATACCCGGCCAGGGCCTTGTGGATTTCTGCGGTCAACTCCACCTGGATACCCTGGGCCGAGGCCTCGATGCCATGGGTGGTGCCGTTGTTGAGGGCAATCCAATCCGGAAACACATCGTGGGCATTGAGCCCCTGGATGATGAACAGCGCCTCCTCCGTGGTGGACAGACCAAGCTTTCCTTTGATCTCACCGACCTCGGTCTCCAAACCGGCCCAGGAAGGAATCACCTTGGCCAACTCGATGCTGGCGAGCAAGTTGTCGGCATCGGGCATGTGCGAGGCATCGATGGCAATGGAGGTGATGCCGGCCTCAAAGATGGTTGGGATCTCCACCGCTGCCACCGGCACATCCTCGGGCTTCTTGATGCCGTAGTGATCGGCATGAATGGCCACCGGCACGGTGATGCCCAACTCGTTGCACAGGGCATCAACCTGACGGGCCATGTTCCAGTAGTTGACCGGGCAGTAGGCGCTAGCGCCGCCCTCGGAACGGGCGATCTCGATGATGATGGCGGCATGGGCCCGTTGCGCCGCCTGTAGGGCACCGCGAATGATGAGGTGGTTGCGGCCGTTGGCGGCGATGGTCATGGCACCGCCTTTGGCGAGCATGGCTCGATCGATTACCTTGCCGCTGACCAGCAGAGCACGGGAATGGGGAAAGAGGGAACGGATATTCGGCGGCCGACCGACCTCAAGGGCTTTTTCAAAATCAACAATATAGGACATTGTTATCCTCCTGTGGGCAACTATCGCAACGGTTGCGTGGGTTCGCGTATTCTGCCTGTTCCGAGCGAAGCGGTGACGGGCTCCGCCAAGGATAAACCAGAGTATTTTCAACGGGCAAGGAGAAAATCACCTTGAGGGCAGAGATCCACCCTTTCCAGCGCTATTGGTGGGTGTCATCCGGCATCGGGGCTGCGGGCACATCCATGACTTCCTCGGTCTTTGCCGGAAACCCGGCCAGTGTCTGACGGGCAAAGAGGGCCACGGCGACAATACTGATCTCATAAAGGACGACCAATGGCCCGGCCATGAGCAACTGGTTGACCACATCCGGGGTTGGCGTGAGAATGGCGGCGACGACAAAGGCGATCAACACCGCATACTTACGATTTTTTTGCAGAAAAGCCTTATTCACCAGGCCGATTTTCCCCAAAAAGACCATGAACACCGGCAACTCGAAGATACAGCCAAAGGCTAAAAAGAGGCGCAACGCCAGGGAGAAATACTCATCGACCGTGGGCAGCGGTTCCAGGAAGGCACTGGAATACCCAAGCAAAAACTGGAATGCAGGCGGGAAAACAACGAAATAGCCAAAGGCTGTACCGCCGACAAAACACAAAGTCGAGACGGTGGTGAAAGGCACCAGCACCCGTTTTTCATGATGATAGAGGCCGGGGGCAATAAAGCGCCAGATTTGGGAAAAAATGACCGGGCTGGCCAGCACCACCCCGCAGACAAGGGCGAGCTTTAGATAAAAAAAAAGCCGTCCTGGTAGGAGGTGAAAATCAATGACTGCCCTTGGGGCAGCACTTTGACCAGCGGACGAAGAAACCAGTCGGCCAGAGGCTGGACCACGCTATAGGCCGCAGCAAAGCCCACAACCACTGCTGCCAGAGCAATGAGCAGGCAGGAGCGCAATTCCGCCAAATGTTCCGTTAATGCTTGTTGTTGCAGTTGATCTTCAGTTTCCACAAGAGCGGTACCGGGTTAAAGGAACGAAGAGAAGTGGTTGCTTTCTACCCGATCATCTGGGGAAAGTAAACTGGATATGGATAATGTTTGACTTCGGCTTTACCAAAGGGCTACATTGGCATTAGTTTCCAATGCTTTGATTTTATGCAATAATGGGCCTGAGCAAAAAGAGCGAAGCCCTGCCCCGAGGCCCGGCCGCGCCACGCGCCGCAGGCCAGAACGATGTGTTCCCGCCCAACTGGCGACAAGATTTTATCAAGGTACTCCATGGCGTTTATTCTCGTTGTCGACGATGAGCTGAGTATGCGCGAATTCCTGAAAATCCTCCTGGAAAAGGAGGGGTATCAGGTGCGCACCGCTGCCGAGGGGCAATCAGCTTTGCAACTTGCCGGCCAGCACTCCTTTGACCTGGTGATTTCTGATATCCGTATGCCCGGCATGAGCGGTCTGGAACTGCTTACCCAACTCAAGGAGATGCAGCCGGATATCGGCGTGATCATGATCACCGCCTTTGCCTCGCCCGATGATGCCGTGGCCGCCATGAAGGGCGGCGCCTTTGATTACATCACCAAGCCCTTCAATGTCGATGAGATCAAACAAGTGGTGCGGGCAGTATTGAAAAAAAGGCCGCAGGTTGAGACGGTCCCCAGCGATGGATTCCCGGAGATCATCGGCCGCAGCCCGGAGATGATGAAGATCTTCGAGCTGATCAGCAAGATCGCCCCTACCCCGGCCAATGTGCTCATCTACGGCGAATCGGGTACCGGCAAGGAGCTGGTGGCCAAGGCCATCCACAACCGCTCAAAGGTGGTCGGCCACCCCTTTGTACCGATCACCTGTAGTGCCATCCCCGAGAGTCTTCTGGAGAGCGAACTCTTTGGCCACGTCAAAGGCTCCTTCACCGGCGCCATCGCCGACAAGGCCGGGCTGTTCCAACAGGCCGACGGCGGCACCGCCTTTCTCGATGAGATCGGCGAGTTGACCCCCATCATCCAGACCAAGTTGCTGCGGGTATTGCAGGAGCGGGAATTCATGCCGGTGGGGTCAACCAAAAACCGGCAGGTCAATGTGCGCATCATCGCTGCCACCAACCGTATCCTGGAAGAGGAAATCATCTCCGGAAAATTTCGCGAAGATCTCTATTACCGCCTGGCGGTGGTGCCCATCCGCGTACCACCGCTGCGGGAGAGGTTGGGTGACGTACCGCTGCTGGTCGATCATTTCCTTAAAAAATACGCCACCCTGCTGGGCAAGGAACCGCAGACCATGAGCTCCTACGGCATGGAGGTACTGATGCAGTATGATTTTCCCGGTAACGTGCGTGAACTGGAGAACATCATTGAGCGTGGGGTGGCCCTGGAATCCTCCAACATCATTTTGCCGGAAAGCCTGATCCTTTCGCTGCACCGCCGGGGCAAGGCCAACCCGCCCCCGCAATCGGAGACCAGCGCACCGTTGTTTGTGGCTGCCCGCGATGAGGATGAGCTGTACACGCAAGGCCTGGAGGAGGTGCTGCAACGGGTGGAGAAGGAGATGATTGTCCATGCCCTGGTCAAGGCGGGCAATTCCAAGATGCGGGCCGCCGACCTGCTCAAGCTCAGTTTTCGCAGCCTGCGCTATAAAACCAAGAAACACGGCATCGATTAACCTAAACCTCAGCCTTTAGACCGAACCATGCCCTCATCATTGCTTGCACGGCTCTTTGCCCCACTCTCCAGCGGTGAGGAGGAAATTCGCCACCACATCCTGTGGTGGATGCTGGTTCGGGTTCTCCTCTACACCCTGCTGCTTAGCATTGCTGCCTACCTGCGCGATAAAGGCCAGGAGGCCATTCTCCCACCCCTGCCGCAGGCCTCACTGTTTTTATTGGGCATCTACGGCTTTTCCATCGCCTCAGCCTTGCTCTTGCCCAGGATCACATGGTCGGCGCGGCGCTTTGGCGTGGTGCAACTGCTTTGTGATACAGCCATCAACGCCTTCCTGGTCTATGGTACCGGCTGTAGTCAGTCTGATTTCATCGCCCTGATGGTCTTGCCGGTGATCACCGGTGGCCTCCTCCTTTACCGTCTCGGCGCCCTCTTTCTCGCCGCTGCGGCCACCCTGCTCTTGGGTGGCGTACTGGCACTGGAACAGTTGAGGTGGTTGCCGGAGTATTTTGCGGCAACGCCCTACATTACTTCGGTCAATGTGCTGGCCAGCGCCAATCTCTTTGCCCTCTACGGGCTGATTTTCTTTTTAGCCGCATTGCTCAGCGGTCAACTGGCCAGGCGTCTGCGTGTCACTGAGGAAAAACTCAGTCGCACCGCGCTGGAGTACGACCGGCTCTCGATTCTCTACAAGCAGATCTTTGATGATATCTCCACCGGCATCATCACCACCGATAGCTCCGACTTCATCACCTCCTTTAACCAGGCCGCCGAACGCATTACCGGCCACAGCCGCAGCACGGTGCTAGGCCAACCCTTCATACGCATCTTCCCCGCCATCCTTCTGCTAGAACGCCAAGGAAGGAATGTCTGCGATTACCAAAAAAATGACGGCGCCAGTATTCGCCTGGGCTATTCGTTTTCGTATCTGAACATGCCCGACGACAGCGAGCGGCAGGAGCCATGGAGCAGGGGCAAGGTGATCACCTTGCAGGATATCAGCCAGATCGAACGTATGGAAAATCAGGTGCGGGAGGCCGAGAAGATGGCAGCCATCGGCGAGCTGAGCGCCTCGATTGCCCATGATTTCCGCAATCCACTGGCTGCCATCTCCGGTTCGGCGCAGATTCTTGCCATGGACCAGGCACCGCTGCAATCAGTGGATGCGGCCACCTTCAAGACCTTGGTGGGGATTATTTTGCGGGAATCGAGTCGCATGGCGAAAACCATCACCGATTTTCTCCAGTACGCCCGACCAGCGACCGCGCATCGCGAGTGGTTCAACCTGCATCAGTTGGTTGCCGAGGTCATCAACCGGCTCAGCGGCACACCGCATATCACGGTAATGGCCCGTATTCGCACCGAATTCAACGAGCACCTTGCCTGCTGGGCCGACCGCCAACAGGTGCAGACCATGCTGGCACACCTGCTGGACAACGCCTGCCATGCCGTGGGAGCAGGTGAAGGCGAGATTGTCGTACGGGCCGGGGAAAACGAAACAAGCCACCTGCGCCTGGAAATTTGCGATACCGGGCCGGGCATTGCCCCGGAGATACGCAACAAGGTGCTAGCCCCCTTCTTTTCCACCCGCGCCGATGGCACCGGCCTGGGCCTCTCCATTGTCCATCAGATTGTCGACAACCACGGCGGCAGCCTGGAGATTGACGACAATACGCCCCAGGGTTGCGTCATCGCCCTCAATCTGCCCCTGCCGCAGAACGCTACTCCCTGAGCTTTTCCACCCGTGCGCCCAGGCCGCGCAGCTTGTCGGCCATATCCTCATAACCACGTTCCAGGTGGTAGATACGGGAGATATCGGTGCGACCACTGGCCGAGAGCCCGGCAATCACCAGCGAGGCCGAGGCGCGCAGGTCGGTGGCCATCACCGGTGCACCACAGAGTTTGTCGCGGCCGATGCCGCGCACCACGGCGCGCGATCCCTCAATGGTGATATCCGCCCCTAATCGCTTGAGTTCCGCCACATGCATGAAACGATTTTCAAAGATGGTTTCATGGATGATCGAGGTGCCATCACCCTGGGCCATCAAGGCCATGAACTGGGCCTGAAGATCGGTGGGGAAACCGGGATGCGGCAAGGTGGTGATGTCGACGCTGCGCAACCGGCACAGGCTACGGCCATCGATCTCCGGACAGGAGACGGTGAGGCAATCTCCCATTTCTTCAATATTAACACCGCAGAGCAGCAGTTTCTCAGTCAGTGCCGAGAGATGATTTGGGCAACAGTTGGTAATGGTCACCGAACCGCCGGTGGCGGCCACGGCGATCATATAGGTGCCGGTTTCGATACGATCAGGGATGATGGTCGATTCGGCGGCATGCAGGCGTTTTCCCCCATGGACCACCAGACGGTCGGAATCCTTGCCGTCGATCTCCGCCCCCATGGCCACCAGCATATCAATGAGATTGCCGACCTCCGGCTCGCGGGCCGCATTTTCAATGATGGTATCCCCCTGAGCCGCCACTGCTGCCATCAGCACATTCTCAGTGCCGGTGACCGAGGGAATGTCAAAATAGATGGTACCGCCGCGCATGCGGCCTTCGACAATGGCCTCGACATAGCCCTGCTCCAGATGGGTGGTGACCCCCAGCCGCTCAAAGCCCTTGAGATGGTAGTTGATCGGTCGGGCACCAATGGCGCAACCACCGGGCAGCGATACCCGGGCGAAACCGGAACGGGCCAACAGCGGCCCCAACACCAGCACCGAGGCGCGCATGGTTTTCACCAGGTCGTAGGGAGCCTCGACGCCGGTAAGCTGATCGCTGTTGAGGCGGATGGTTTTACCGTCGCGTTGCCAGCGCACCCCAAGAATCTCCAGCAATTTGAGCATGGTACGGGTATCGCGCAGGTCGGGAACATTGTGTAGCACATGATCGCCCGGGGCGAGCAGAGTGGCTGCCAGAAGGGGCAGGGCCGCGTTTTTCGCGCCGCTCATGGCAACCGTGCCATAAAGGGGCAGACCACCGTCAATAATAAGTTTATCCATATATATTCAAATAGTTATTATACGAGAACAAGATACGCACCACCTCATCGCGTGGCACGACGGGCGCGGGCGACGCGGGGACGCCCGGCATAGTCCAAAAGAATGCTGATCTGGTCAAAACTGTGCCCGGCACCATGCAACAGCGCACTCACCGCGTGTTGCTGATCGGCGCCAATCTCCATGAACAGCCAACCGCCGGGCCGAAGAGCGGTCGGCGTGGCAGCGATGATGCGACGGATACAGTCCAAGCCATCGGCCCCGCCGGAAAGTGCCAGCCGAGGTTCAGCCAGGGCGACTTCCGGTTGCAGGGCGTCAATCTCCCCCTCGACGATGTAGGGAGGATTGGTGACGATGAGATCAAAGGGGGGCTGCAAGGCGCTGAAGAGATCGCTGCGCACCAAGACAATGCGTCCCTCAAAGCCCTGTTGCCGGACATTGCGCTGTGCCACCTGCAGCGCCGCCTCTGAAAGATCGCTGGCTACCACCCGGCATGCCAGCTCTTTGGCCAGCACCAGGGCGATGGCGCCGCTGCCGGTACAGAGGTCAAGGGCACGATCAATTCGCTGGCCCTTGCAGGCTTCCAGGACCTGCTCGAGGAGAAACTCGGTCTCAGGGCGGGGGATGAGCACCGCCGGGCTGACATGCACATCAAAGGACCAGAACGGTTGCGAACCGGTCAAATACTGTAGAGGCTGACGCTGGGCACGACGGGTGATCAACGACAAAAAGGCCTGCTGGGTGGCAGCGTCAATGCTATCGGCCCCATGCAGCACCTGCGCCGTTCGGCCCATGCCGCTACAATGCTCAAAGAGCAGGCGCGCCTCCAGAGGGGCATCCTCGATGCCGGCAGCCAGCAGTTGCTGCACAGCACGGCTGAGTAAATCATCAAGACGGATCATTGCTGCTGCAAGCGATCAGTTGCTGGCCTTGAGCGCTTCGGTTTGAAAGTGGGTGATGATCGGTTCGATGACATCGTCAAGTGAACCGGCAATGACCTGTTCAAGGCGATAAATGGTGAGATTGATGCGGTGATCGGTCACTCGGCCCTGAGGAAAATTGTAGGTGCGGATGCGCTCGCTGCGATCACCGGAGCCGACCTGACTTTTGCGGTCCTCGGAGATGCGGTCGTGCCGTTCCTGCTCCATCTTGTCCAACAGCCGTGCCCGCAGCACCTGCAGGGCTTTGGCCTTGTTCTTGTGCTGGGATTTTTCGTCCTGACAGGTCACCACCATGCCGGTGGGCAGATGGGTGACGCGCACCGCTGAGTCGGTGGTATTCACCGACTGGCCGCCTGGGCCGGAGGAACGGTAGACATCAAACTTCAGTTCATTGGGTTCGATGTGCAGATCGACTTCTTCAGCCTCAGGGATAATGGCCACTGTAACCGCCGAGGTGTGAATGCGTCCCTGGGTTTCAGTATCGGGGACCCGTTGCACCCGGTGTACCCCGGATTCGTATTTCAACCGCGAATACACCTGCTGGCCGCTGACCATGGCGATGATCTCTTTGAAGCCACCAATGCCGATGGGGTTGGAACTCATCACCTCGACCCGCCAGCCCCGTGTTTCCGCATAGCGGCTGTACATGCGATAGAGATCAGCGACAAAGAGCGCTGCCTCGTCGCCGCCGGTTCCCGCCCGGATCTCAAGAAAGATATTTTTTTCGTCGTTGGGATCCTTGGGCAGAAGGCGAATGCGAATCTCCTGCGCCAACTGCTGCTCCTGGCCGGCAAGATCATCGAGCTCCATCTTCGCCAGTTCCACCAGGTCGGCATCTTCCTGCTCGCTGCGGATCAACTCTTGGTTTTCGGCAATCTGCGAACGCACCCGGGAATACCGGTTATAGAGCTCAGCGATCCTGGCCACATTGGCATGCTCGCGCACCACCTGTCGATAGGTGACCTGATCGCCGACGAGTTGCGGGTCAGAGAGTTGCCGCTCCAGGGCCTGCAACTTTTCATCGATGTCGCGTAGATTGTCAAACATGAGGGACTCGTCAAAAGTCGAAACGAGAGAAAGGACGCATCACTACAACGGAGGGGTGGGTGATGCGTCAAAACATCGTTCTCTGGGCTTTTTTCAAGAACGACCAAATAAAAAATCCCTCATGACCACCACTCGACGAACAACGAGCCTCCTGCCTGAACAGGGGAGGGGTTGTTGTGAGTTGGTTGCCAGGAGGGAGGAAGAAATGGCGCTCGGGCAATTATTTCTTTTTGCTACCCTGGAATCCAGCGTATTTCTTTTTGAATTTTTCGATACGGCCTGCGGTGTCGATCAATTTCTGTTTTCCGGTGAAGAAGGGATGGCAGGCAGAACAAATCTCCACACGGATTTCTTTGTTCACCGAGCCCAGCTCGATTTCAGCGCCACAGGCGCAGGTGGCTTTAATTTGATGATATTCCGGATGGATATTAGCTTTCATGGGGCACTCCTGCTGAAATTTGATGGTCTCGTAAAAAATCGAATGCGCAAGGTTACGCATCACAAAAACAATAAATGGCGAAGCTCGAAACGTCGTTCTTGTGTCCTTCTACAAGGACGACAAATTTGACAACATCGTAAATAGCCTCCACTCGAGAAATCATATGCTGCACAAACAGCACCTTATGAAACTCGAAACGTCATTCCCGTAATTGGGACGAGCATGACGCATGTATCCATAAAACGAGGCTAAATTTGAAATCGGCAATATAGCTTTTTTGCGCCATTCTTGGAAGAAAAAAGGAACCATCAACGGTTCATCGAAGCGAAAAATTCCTGATTGGTCTTGGTCTGCTCCATTTTATCCAACAAAAATTCCATGGCATCAGCCGGATTCATCGACGAGAGCAGCTTGCGCAGGATCCAGATACGATTGAGATCCTCCGGTGCCAGCAGCAAGTCTTCCTTGCGGGTACCCGACTTCTGAATATCAATGGCCGGATAGATGCGGCGGTTCGCCATTTTGCGATCAAGGACGATCTCCATGTTGCCGGTGCCTTTGAATTCCTCAAAGATGACCTCGTCCATGCGGCTACCGGTATCGATCAAGGCGGTGGCGAGAATGGTGAGACTGCCGCCCTCCTCGACGTTACGCGCAGCTCCGAAAAAACGCTTGGGCCGGTGCAGGGCATTGGCCTCGACACCACCGGAGAGGATTTTACCCGAAGCCGGGGTCACGGTATTGTAGGCACGCGCCAAACGGGTAATGGAATCAAGCAGAATGACCACATCCTTTTTATGCTCCACCAGACGCTGCGCCTTCTGGATCACCATCTCCGCCACCTGAATATGGCGCTGCGGCGGTTCGTCAAAGGTGGAACTCACCACCTCGGCGTTGACGCTGCGTTTCATATCCGTCACCTCTTCGGGCCGTTCATCGATCAGCAGCACGATGAGGATGACCTCTTTATGGTTGGTGACGATGGAGTTGGCGATCTTCTGCATCAGCACCGTTTTACCGGTACGCGGAGGTGCAACAATCAGGCCACGCTGTCCCTTGCCCAGGGGGGCGGTAATATTGAGCACCCGCATCGAAAGATTGTCCGGCGCGGTCTCCAGGTTGATGAGGTGGTCGGGATGGAGGGGGGTGAGGTTGATGAAGGCAGTTTTGTTCTTGGCGGCCTCCGGCAACTCGTAGTTGATGGTGTCCACCTTGAGCAGAGCGAAATACCGCTCGTTATCCTTGGGCGCCCTGACCTCACCTTCGATACTGTCACCGGTGCGCAGGTTGAGTCGGCGGATCTGCGACGGCGAGACATAGATATCGTCAGGACCGGGGAGATAGTTGTAATCGGGTGCCCGCAGAAAACCGAATCCATCCTGAAGGATTTCAAGCACGCCGCTGCCTCGCAGTTTGCCATCCTCATCGGCCTGCTCCTTAAGAATGGCAAAAATCAGCTCCTGCTTGGTCATGTTGCTGTATCCCTCAATATTGAGCGATGCAGCAAGACTGACGAGTTCCTTAATTTTTTTGTTTTTCAACTCGGTTGGATTCATTGACCGGTCATTCCTCCATGAGGTCAGGACAAGTGAGCTGCTGAGGGTCAATCAGCGAAGAGACAACAGAATACAACGGCAATGGAACAAACGACGGGTATGCATCCATCGCCGTTGGCGTACGCTTGCGCGCCGGCATTACAATAGGCGAAATAAAAAGGAATAATTTTGCAGTAGTGCTAGTCCCTGAACTGGAACATGGGCAGGAAACATCCTTTGCAGGTGCTCATTCCAGTCAGTTTGACGCTTCCTGAAGTGGAAACACGGTGGGGAAGGAGTCAAACACCTTTATATTGTCGCGTGAAATATCAGAACAGAAAGCCGAAGGATAGAAATCGATCCGTTGAGATGTTATTGTGCTAAATATTGGTTTCGCCGTGGACTGTCAAGCACTTTCTCGTTAAAAAATCCCCGGAAACCCTTCGTAGAGCGCATTTCCCAGCAGCACCACTGCATTTCGCGTCTGGCACCAGGAACCGCTATTATCAATGCAGTAATCGGCCTGCTCTGCCTTGGCTGACAGCGGCATCTGGGACGCTATCGCTCTGGCCGCCTGCTTACGACTGACTCCGTCACGCTGCATGATGCGGCAGCATTGGCGCCCCTTTCGGGCAAAGACCACCAGAACTGCATTCACCTCCGCCTGCCACCCTGCCTCGTACAGCAGCGGGATTTCCACCAGCACGGCGGGCGCAGTACAACGCGCCACCTCGAGCGTCAGCGCCTCACGAGCCAAGGGATGGAGCAGAGCGTCCACCTGACGGCGAAAATCAGCATCGGCAAAAAGGCGCTCACGGAGCAGGCTGCGATGTACGCTTTTATCGGCCAGCAGGAAATCGGTACCGAATTGATCGTACAGGGCCTGCCAACCCGGCTGGCCTACATCGAGCAGATGACGGCAGCATTGATCCACATCGACCAGCGGCCTGAGGCAGTAGGCAGCCAGCAACCGGCTGACGGCACTTTTCCCTGAACCGATACCACCGGTGATGCCCAGCAGAAATGGGGGCATCAACCTTGCCGCAAGCTATCGATGAGCAACTGCATGTCCTCCCAGAGCGGGGCGGTGCAACACAAGGGCCGCCCATCGAGGGGATGACTAAAACGCAGGGTACTGGCGTGCAGCATCTGTCGTGGCGGCACGAAAGCGGCGTCGCGGCCAACCGAACCGCCGTAAAGGCCGTCTCCGGCAACCGGTGTCTTGAGCGAGGCCATGTGGACCCGGATCTGATGGGTGCGACCGGTTTCAATACCCACCTCAACCAGGCACCAACCGTTGTTGAAGTGTTCCATCACCTGCCAATTGGTCACGGCATACCGGCCGCTGTTCACTCGAATAGCCATTTTCTTGCGATCCACCGAGTGACGACCAATGGGAGCGTCAATGCGCCCTTGCAGCAAATGCGGGCTACGCAGCAGCAGGGCATGGTAGGTCTTTTGGATCTTACGATCTTTGAAATCAGCCATGAGACGCCGCAGAGCAATCTCGCTCTTGGCGACCAGCATCACGCCGGAGGTATCTTTGTCCAGGCGGTGAACAATGCCCGGTCGACCACCTTCGCCTCCAGGAAGCGCCTGGCAATGGTGCAACAAGCCATGCACCAGCGTGCCACGGGCATGGCCGCAGGCGGGATGAACCACCAAGCCTGGCGGCTTACTCAAGACCAGCAGGTGTGCATCTTCAAAGAGCACAGGAAAATCGATGGGTTCTGGCTCAAGCTCTCCAGACTCTTCCTGTAGAAAGGAGATGGTAACGATCTCTTCAGCGCGCAGACGATGCCCGGATTTAACTGGCTGTGCATCAACCAGCACATGGGCCGTGGTGATGAGCTTGTTGAACGCTGATCGGGAATGTTGCGGGTATCGTTGGGCAAGATAATGATCGAGCCGAAGACCGGCATCCTGCGGCAGAATCGTTATGTGTTCAACACCGGATTGACACGACGATGTTGCCGGATGTGGAGACATGCAACGGGAAAGACCGCTCAACTAAACAGTTTCTCGATCTGCTTTTCGATTTTCTCCTCTTCGGTCTGCTGAGCCAGAGACAACTCTTTCACCAAGAGATTCTTCGCTGTATCGAGCATCTTGCGCTCACCGTAAGAGAGGTCTTTATCCTCTTTAAGCAGGAAAAGATCACGCAACACCACCGCCACCTCAAACACTGAGCCGGTTTTGATCTTTTCCATGTATTCGCGGTAGCGGCGATTCCAGGTCTGCGCCGTCACTTTGACATCACGCTGTTTCAGGATGTCGATAACTTTAATGACCTCATCGCCGGAAATAATCGCGCGCAGACCAACATTGGCACTATTGGAGGTCGGGATCATGATGGTCATGTCGTTATCAAGAATCTTCATCACATAGAAACTCTGATCGACGCCACCAATGGTCTGCGTTTCTATGGCCTCGATAAGACCGACACCATGGGCCGGATAGACAGCCATATCACCTTCGGAAAACACATGCCCCTCCACAACTTGCGAGATTTGCGCAGCCTGCAACGCCAAACATCCAGCTACCACTAAAGCATTATGATAGCATATTTTTTCTACAATGGCAAAGAATGGTTCACATCTTTTTCGAAGAAATGAACCGCCTGATGAGCAAGGCAGACAACGAGATCCATACCCGCGATCACCAAACCTGCTTCAGCAGGCTATAATCAGCTTAGGTATGTCTATTGATCGTATTCATACAAGCGGAGACACCCTGCTGGATGAACAACTCCACTGCCTGGCGCACAAGGGAACGACGTTGTTCAAACAGCTGCAATTCATCCTCGCTCATACGCGAAAGAACGAATTTATCAACAGGTTGCCCCTGCCCTTGCTCGTTGACTTCCGGCCGGCCCACACCAATTTTCAGCCGTGCAAAGTCAAAGCCTCCCAGGTGTTGGGCAATCGAGCGAATACCGTTATGCCCCCCCGCCCCACCCTTGCTCACCACTTTGAGGCGGCCAGCGGCCAGATCAATGTCATCGTGGAGCACTAGCAGGTGTTGCAAAGGGATCTTGAAGTAGTCGATGAAGGCTCGAACACTCTGCCCGGAACGGTTCATAAATGTCTGCGGCTTCAAAAACAGCACCTGATGGCCACAGTAGGGCTGTTGACAGTACAGGCCATCCATCTTGCGGCTTTCTATGGCACCACCACCGGCCGTTTCCGCCAAAAAATCGAGCAGCAGAAAACCTATATTGTGCCGGGTCAGGTGGTATTCTTGGCCCGGATTGCCCAAGCCAACAAGAAGAAATTTGCTTTCAGCCATGCGGAAGGAAAATGTTCGACGACAACCATGATCACTGCCGCGCAATGTGAACCGGTGCCGGGCGGGCGACCTTCATTGCGAGCAGGAAAAAAAACGAGCCGGAAGATAATTCCGGCTCGCAGCAAGAAGACTACGCTAAAAGGAGTTGAGCAGCGCGTTGGCCGCAATGCTCAATGCACAGCAACGCAAACCGTGCCAGGCGTCTCCAGCATCTGCACATTGGCAGGAACAGGAAGATCGCCGTAGGTTAAGCCTGCGCCACCCTGCTCAAGCGGGGTGATATCCACCTGGATTACGTCGGGAATATCCAGCGGACATCCTTGCAGCTGTACGGCTTCCTTAAAGATTTGCAGTTCGCCACCCAGGTCAACGCCCTTGGCAGTACCGGTGTACTCCACAGGCACAGTGAACTTGAGGGGTTTTGCCAAATCGATCTCCAGGAAATCGACATGCACCAAGCCGCCGGTGACCGGATCTTTTTGAATTTCTTGAACTACGACGAAGCGCTCACTCTTGGCATCGTCTGCAACCTTGAGGGTGATAACCGCATTGCGCCCATGGATAAAGAGTAAACTTTTAAACAGGACGGCCGTTGCAAACTGGAGAGGTACAGGCTGGGTACCACCGCTGTACACATTGGCCGGTGTCATCTCCTTCATGCGCAACTGACGCATCGGGCCTTTACCAAACACCGTGCGGATCGACGACTCCATATTCACCTGCAGCATATTACTCCTCCCCCATCCCCGGGATATTAGAAAAAATTGATTATTAAAACATTCAAAGCCCCGTCTCTTTTCCGAAGTAACGGACGAGGCGTAAAGTGCATAGCCACACTACATTCTCAGCGGCCGCTCAATCACACAAAGAGATAACTCACCGAATCTTCGTTGTGGATTCGACTTATCGCCTCACCCAACAAGCCACCCACCGACAGCACCGTGATCTTTTCACACTGTACAGCCTCCGGCTTGAGGGGAATGGAGTTGGTGACCACCAACGATTTGAGGTGGGAGCGACTGATACGCTCAATGGCAGGCCCGGAAAGGACCCCATGGGAGCAGCAGGCATGCACTTCCTTGGCACCGACTTTCATCAGCATCTCGGCAGCGCCGCAAAGCGTCCCTGCGGTATCGACGATGTCATCGAGCAGAACCGCTGTCTTGCCGGCTACATCGCCAATGACATGCATCGCTTCGCACTCATTAGCACGCTCGCGCCGTTTATCAACAATGGCCAAACTGGCATTGAGCCGTTTGGCAAAGGCGCGCGTCCGCTCGACGCCACCGGCATCGGGTGAAACCATGACCACGTCAGTGAAATTCTCACGAATGTGCTTGAGAATGACGGGCGCTGCATAGAGATGATCCACCGGGATATTGAAAAATCCCTGAATTTGGCCGGCATGCAGATCCATGCACAGCACTCGGCGCGTCCCCACGACCATCAGCATCTCCGCCACCGCCTTCGCCGTAATCGGCACGCGCGGCCGCACCTTGCGATCCTGGCGAGCATACCCGTAATAAGGAATGACAGCAGTGATGCGACGGGCCGAGGCACGCCGCAACGCATCGATCATGATCAACAATTCCATGAGATGATCGTTGACCGGTGTACAGGTCGGTTGTACGACGAAGACATCGGCCCCTCGTACGTTTTCACCAATTTCGACGGCAATTTCTCCATCGGAAAACTGCCGCACATCGGCGGCGCCGAGTGGTACCTGCAAATATTCACAGATCTCACGGGCGATGGCTGGATTGGCGTTGCCGGTAAAGATCTTTATACTCTTGGTCATGTCAAACTCTTCATCAAAGAGGATGGCTGGGGTGGGAGGATTCGAACCCCCGAATGCAAGGATCAAAACCTTGTGTCTTACCGCTTGACGACACCCCAGCCCATTCCTGAACCACCCAGCGGTCGGTGGCTCTCAACTTGCTCTCTCCGGATCGACAAGAAAGCTGCGGGCATATTGACGTTGAAAGTACGCATATGCAGCCTGGGCAAGCTGCTGATCCTGAAAAATTGCAAAAATCGTGGGACCTGAGCCGGACATCAACGTCCCTATCGAACCCCGTTCGCGTAACGCATCCTTTAAACAGCTGAGTTCCGGATACTTTTCCAGTGTGACCCTTTCCAGATCATTGACCAGCGTAACGGTGCTGTTGTCGGCGGCAAGCGGGGCAAGCTCATCCCGAGAATTGGCGAAAATACCCGGACCAGGCGCGTCTGTCAATGCAAAATTCTGATACACCCAACGGGTTGACACGGAAAAACCGGGATTAACCAAAAGAATCCAGCACTGCCCCAGGGGAGGTGCAGCCTGTAACACCTCACCGATACCTGTGGCCAGCATCGATGGTTCTGGTGCCAGAAAAAACGGCACATCAGCGCCCAACTGCACCCCGAGTCCGGCCAGTTCTTCGTCACTTAGGCCGCCACCCAGCAGCTGATTCATGCCCAGCAGGGTAGCGGCAGCGTCGCTGGAGCCCCCTCCCAAGCCGGCTGCCACAGGAATATTTTTTTGCAGGGTGATGCCCACCCCACCCCACGCCGTTTGCCGCCGACCTGCGGTGGCCCGCAAAAAGAGATCTGCCGCTCGGTAGACCAGGTTGGAGGCATCCTCGGGCACACCGCTCTTCGCACACTGCAAGGTGATTCCCTGCTTGGTCGGCCACAGTTCGAGTTGGTCATACAGACCAATCTTGTGCATGTGACTTTCGAGCAGGTGATACCCATCCTCGCGACGCCCAAGAATGCGCAAGAAGAGATTGATCTTGGCAGGCGCTTTAAAAAATAGTTTTTCCGGTAACACGTTTGATGCAGCCGATTCAGCCAAGTTTGACGAAGCGCATTTTCAGCTCGTAGAGGATACGGGTGAGCAGTTCAGACTCCTCCATACCGAGATTTCCCCGGGTTTTGTCGGCGAGCATGGTCAGCGTGTCGATGGTGTGCTTGGCAAGCTCGCGGTCAATGATGCGTTGGCCGGTTTCGGGATGGGGCAACTCTCCCATATGATAGAGTGCCGAGGTATTCAGAGACAGAACAAAGGAGGCGAAGGTTACCTCCGGCATGACACACTGCCCGGCGGCATCGCGCACGCGGCCGTCGGGACATTCATCGCAATTTGACTGATTCTTGGACATGGCAAGCCTCTTACCGATTACGCCTCATCCGGTGCAATTCACCGGGATGAAACAACAGAACCGGCATACCGCTTGCGCAGTTCCGGCACTCCAGACGACTTTCATTCATCTCCCGCCGCTTCCATAAAAGTGGCGAACACCGGCGAGAATATACCGGTAACGCCATGCTCTCTCAATAGGAAAGTCATCCCTTCAGCCGCCCGCAAACGGTAATCGACAAATCGTCCACGTCGAGATACCTATATTATTTCAACATCTTGTCACCAGCATGCCCATAAGTATCGCCGCAGGACACCTCCATCTAAAGCAGCCGACCATCGCAGCTTCCCCTTGAAGAGAACAGACTGAGGGGCTATATATTTAAGGTTTTATTGAGCAACCAAGGTTCATGCAACCATCGATGAAGCACGAAAAGGAGTATCCATGGAAGAGGTCCGCGTTCGTTTCCCACCCAGCCCCACCGGTTATCTGCATATTGGCGGCGCCAGGACAGCGCTGTTCAACTGGTTGTTTGCCAAGCAGCACGGGGGCAAACTGATCCTGCGCATTGAAGATACCGACGAAGAGCGATCCACCCAGGCCTCCATCGATGGCATTATTGAAGGCATGCAGTGGTTAGGCATTACCTGGGACGAGGGCCCTTACTTCCAGACCGAATTTGCCGATGACCATGTCGCCGCTGCCCACCGCCTGCTCGAATCAGGGCAGGCCTACAAATGTTTTTGCACCAAGGAGGAATTGGAGCAGAAACGTGAGGCGGCCATGGCGGAAAAAAAATCCGAGGTCGGCTACGACGGCACCTGCCGCCATTTGACGCCCGAACAGGTGCAGGAGAAAGAAGCCCAGGGCATCCCTGCGGTGATCCGCTTCAAGGTGCCGGAACGCCAGGGCACCCTCTTTTACGATGACGAGGTCCTGGGTCGTATCGAACGCGCCTACAGCGAAGTGGAAGATTTTGTCATCGTGCGCTCCAACGGCAAGCCGCTGTATCTGCTGTGCAATGTGGTGGATGACATCCGCGACCGCATCACTCATATCATTCGCGGCCAGGATCACATGACCAACACCACCCGCCAGGTGCTGCTCTACGAGGCCCTAGGTGCCCGACTACCGGTCTTTGCCCACATGCCGCTCACCCTGGATCTGAAAAAACGCAAGATCTCCAAACGCAGCCACGGTGAGGTTGTGGCGGTGCAGTTTTACCGCGACCATGGCTTTATCCCCTGGGCTCTGTGCAACTTTCTCTGCTTGCTCGGCTGGAACCCCGGCACTGACCAGGAGATCTTCTCCCGCGAAGAGTTGGTCCAGGCCTTCAGCCTCTCCCGCATGAGCAAGGTCAACTCGGTGTTCAATTTCAAGCCCGGCGACGAGAAATTTTTCACCGATCCCAAACTGATCGCCATCAACGAACACTATCTGCGCTCCATGGACCTGGTCGAACTCGGCGCCCTGGTACGCAAGGAGTTGGAGGCAGAGGGCTTATGGGATGCCGCCTATGCTGGCGACCAAGAATCCTGGTATCTGCACACCTTGGGCTTGATCCGCGACCGCTTCCATACCCTCAAGGATTTTGCCACCGCCGGCCGGGCCTATTTTGCCGATCAATACGATATCGACCCCAAGCCGCTGGCGAAAAATGTGACCAAGTTTCCGGAGCTGGCCACCTGGCTGCCGCAACTGGCCGAGCGTTACCAGGCCCTGGACGAATTCACCGCCGAGACCACCGAACAGACCTGCCGCCAGTTTGCCGACGAGCTGGGCACCAAGCCCGGCACCTTGATCAATGCCATGCGCACGGTGCTCACCGGGCAACTGGCCGGACCGTCCATGTTTGATATCGTCGTCACCCTGGGCAAGGAGCGCGTTGTTGCCCGCCTGCGCCAGGTCGAGCACCTGTTCACTGGCGCTTAATGTTGTTCATCGGAGCACTGTTATGACCACCGACACAGAAAACACCGGCAAACCGCTTGATTTCATCCGTCAGATCATCAAAGACGACCTGACCACCGGCAAACACGGATCCATCGTCACCCGCTTTCCGCCGGAGCCCAACGGTTTTCTCCACATCGGCCACGCCAAATCGATCTGCCTCAACTTTGGGGTGGCTGAGGAGACCAACGGCCGCTGCCATCTCCGTTTTGACGACACCAATCCGGACAAGGAATCCACCGAATATGTGGAGTCGATCAAGCGCGATGTGCAATGGTTGGGATTCGATTGGGGCCAGCACCTCTATTATGCCTCGGATTATTTTGATCAACTCCACGATTTTGCGCTGCAACTGATCAAGATGGGCAAGGCCTATGTCTGCCACTTGAGCGCCGAGGAGATGCGCGGATACCGTGGCACCCTCACCGAGCCGGGCAAGGAAAGCCCATACCGCAACCGGGGCATCGAGGAGAATCTTGATCTCTTCTCCCGCATGCGCGCCGGCGAGTTCGACGAAGGCAGCTGCGTGCTGCGGGCCAAGATCGACATGGCCTCGCCCAATATCGTCATGCGCGACCCGGTGCTCTACCGCATCATGAAGACCAGCCATCACCGCACCGGCGACAAGTGGTGCATCTATCCGATGTATGATTTCACCCACTGTCTCTCCGACATGCAGGAGACCATTACCCATTCGCTGTGCACCCTGGAGTTTGAAAATAACCGTGCCCTCTACGATTGGGTGCTCGACACCCTGCACACCCCCTGCCACCCCCGGCAGATCGAGTTTGCCCGGCTCAACATCAACTACACCGTCACCAGCAAGCGCAAACTGCTGCAACTGGTGACCGAGGGTCGCGTCTCCGGCTGGGATGATCCGCGCATGCTGACCATCTCCGGGTTGCGCCGTCGTGGCTGCACCCCGGCTGCTCTGCGCAATTTCTGCGCCACCATCGGCATTGGCAAACGGGAATCGTGGATCGACATGGGAGTGCTGGAAAATGCCATGCGTGATGATCTCAACCTCCATGCCACCCGAGTCTTTGGGGTGCTTGACCCGCTCAAGGTGGTGATCACCAACTACCCGGAAGGCCAGACCGAGGAGGTGGTGGCACAAAATCATCCCCAGAACCCGGAGATGGGTGAGCGGGTGGTGCCCTTCAGCCGGGAAGTATATATTGAACGCTCGGATTTCATGGAGGATGCCCCCAAGAAGTTCTTCCGCCTCAGTGTTGGCCGCGAGGTGCGGCTGCGTTACGCCTACCTCATCACCTGCCAGGAGGTGATCAAGGATACCAACGGCGAGGTCGTCGAGCTGCGCTGCACCTATGACCCGCAGAGTCGCGGTGGTTCCGCCGCCGACGGGCGCAAGGTCAAGGGCACCATCCATTGGGTCTCCGCGCCCCATGCCCTGCGTGCCGAGGTGCGGCTCTATGACCGCCTCTTCTCCGTGGAGTATCCCGATGCCGATAAAGAACGCCATTTCATGGAGTTTCTCAATCCCAACTCATTGACCAAACTGCCCGACTGCATGCTGGAGCCGAGCCTGGCCCAGGCCAACGCTGATGCTCGCTTTCAATTCGAGCGCCAGGGCTATTTCTGCCTCGATGCCAAGGAGAGCCACCCAGAAAAACCGGTGTTCAACCGCATCGTCACCCTGCGTGACAGCTGGGCTAAAATCAACGAGTCAGGGGCCTGAGTATGGCCCTGATCAATTTGCGCAAGATGGCCATTGACCAGAGCGGCACCATCGTTGCCGTCAAGGTGGGGGGCGAACTGGGCCGCCGCATCCGCGAGATGGGGCTGGTGCCCGGCACCGAGATCACCATCAAACAACGCGCGCCGCTCAACGACCCCGTGGCCCTGCGGGTGATGGGCGGCACCCTGACCCTGCGCAACAACGAGGCCGACTTCATCGAGGTGGAGGTCGCGCCTCTGCCAAATGAGCAGGCCTGAGACGCCCTGCGCCCAAAACCGCCTACCACCGTGCTTTTGCACTCCAGACTGCAAGGACAGGGGACACCAAGCCCCCTGTTCCTGCGGCTCCTTTCCCTGCCCCCAGCCCTGCCGGCAAAAATCGTCCTCGCAGTGAACACCCCTTGGCAAAGCAGTTGACAGCAACTACTCTTTGGTATAACTAAGAAAGGCTGTTTAACCAAGGGGTGTTGGCGACGCTGAGAGTTTTTCTCTTCCCCTTGCATTGCTCGGTTTGCCCGTTGCCCTTATCCACGAGAGACCATGGAACACGACCAACCTGACACCAACAGCAGTTTCCTCTCCGATCTGATGGCACATTGCGGCCGGGGAAAAGGCTGTTCCCGGCAAACGGCGCAACAGGGCCAACCTCTGGCGCAGAGTTGCTGCAACGGTCGTTTACGGGTCTGCGCTGTCAAGGGGGATCGGCGGACCTGTGCCCGCATGGCCCATCTTGGCCTGATGCCCGGATGTGAGTTGGAGTTGTTGTGCAAGGGGAGTGGTCAGCAGTGCATGGTCAAAATCAACGGTGGCACCATCAGCCTTGATGCACCGACCGCAGCCAATATCCTGGTGGCTCCGCTCTGATCCGGTAGCGGCGTGATCGGTTTTCCCCTTCCCCTGCTTCGCCCGGATAGCACGCTTAATGAGGCAAGGAGGTCGATATGCAACATCTTCTGGTGGTCTTGGCGCTGGCAATAGCCGCTTTTTTCTTGAGCCGTCGGTTGTGGCACACCCTCCGTTCAGCCTCGAGCATGGGGTGCGGCTGCGGATGTAGTGGTTGTCCGCCTCAAACAAAGCCCTCGCAACACAAGCGGAGCTTGCCAATGTTCAAGCCCTGATCACGCCATCCTATCAGTCTCCGTGTTGGCTTCTGAGCTTGGAAGGACTTCGCTCCTCGCCCTCCCTTCCTGATCGCCCTCTCATCTCTAGCATCCATCTTGCCCATGAAAACTGCCTTTACCATCGCTCTGACCGGCAACCCCAATGCCGGCAAAACCACCCTTTTCAATCACCTCACCGGCGCCCGCCAGCATGTGGGCAACTATCCCGGCATCACGGTGGAACAGAAGGAAGGATGCTGTCTGCACCAGGGGCAGGGGCTCCAGGTGGTCGATCTGCCGGGAACCTACTCCCTAACCGCCTATTCGGTGGAAGAACTGGTGGCGCGGGATTTCATTATTAACGAAAAGCCCGACGTGGTGGTGGATGTGGTGGATGCCTCCAACCTGGAGCGCAACCTCTACCTCTGCTGCCAGTTTCTCGAGTTGGGCGTGCCGATGGTCATTGCCCTGAACATGGTGGATGTGGCGGAGAAGCGCGGCATTGCCATTGATGCCAAGGAGTTGAGCCAGCGACTCGGCGTCGCGGTGGTGCCGATCATTGCCCGCACCGGCAAGGGGGTGGAGCGGTTGCTCGATGCGGTTCTCGCCACCGCCACCTCAACGACCAAGCCACAACCGGCCTTTCTCCGCTACGGCTCAGATGTGGATGAGGCCCTGGCCGACATGCAGGCAGATATCGAAATCTGCACCGAGTTGACCGCCACCTACCCACCGCGCTGGCTGGGCGTAAAACTGCTGGAGCATGACGAGCAGATCGTGCAGAAGGCCCAGGCCACCTATCCCGAGGCGGCCGAGCGGTTGCTGGCCCGCTGCGAAACGGTGGCCAACCACTTGCAACACACCCTGGGTGTGTATCCCGAGGCGGTGATCGCCGACCACCGCTACGGCTACATCAAGTCGATCATCCACAAGGGGGTGGTTACGCGCAAGTTCGTGGCCGATCGCCTCTACGCCTCGGACAAGATCGACAAGATCGTCACCCACCGCCTGCTCGGGCCATTGATCATGGCCGGGGTGCTCTTTGCCCTCTACACCTTCACCTTTAGCTACAGCACGGTGATGGTCGACTGGTTGGCCGATTTTTTTGCCTTCATCAATCGCGGTCTGGACACCCTGCTGCCGGACGGACCGTTCAAATCGATGCTTATTTCCGGCGTGGTCGATGGCATGGGTGGGGTGATGGGCTTTGTGCCGATCATTATGTTCATGTTCTTTGGCATCGCCGTACTCGAGGACTCCGGCTACCTGGCGCGGGTGGCCTTTATGATGGACCGCATTTTCCATTTCTTTGGCCTGCACGGCTCCTCGGTGATGCCGTTTATCGTCTCCGGCGGCATTGCCGGCGGCTGCGCGGTGCCGGGCGTCATGGCCACCCGTACTCTGCGCTCACCCAAGGAGCGCATGGCCACGCTGCTGACTGTGCCCTTCATGAACTGCGGCGCCAAGCTGCCGGTGCTCACCCTGTTGATCGGCGCCTTTTTCTCCGCCCACCAGGCCCGCTACATGTTCCTGGCCACGCTAGCCGCCTGGATCGTGGCGCTGTGCGCCGCCAAAATCCTGCGCATGACAGTGCTCAAGGGGCCCTCCACCCCCTTTGTCATGGAGCTGCCCCCCTACCGCTTTCCCACCCTCAAGGGTCTGTTCATCCACACCTGGGAGCGCACCTGGCAGTACATGAAAAAGGCGGGCACGGTGATTCTAGGCATCTCCATTCTCATCTGGGCGATGATGACCTATCCGGGACTTTCCAGCGAAGAGCAGGCGAAATTTGACCAACGCCGCCAGCAGGCCGAGGCAAGCCTGGCTGCCGGCTCTGAACAGTTGCAACAAGCCCTGCAAGAGATTGAGGCAGATCAGGCCATGCAGGGATTACGCCACTCCATCGGCGGCCGCATCGGCATAGCCTTTGAACAGGTGAGCCAGTATGCCGGCATTGACTGGCGCACCAATATCGCGTTGGTGGGGGGATTTGCCGCCAAGGAGGTGATCATCTCCACCCTGGGCACCGCCTACTCCCTGGGCGAGGTCGATCCAGAGGAAACGACATCCCTGAGTGAACGGCTGGCCAAGGATCCGGACTGGAATCCGGTCAAGGCCCTGGCGGTGATGGCCTTCATCATGTTCTACGCCCCCTGTTTTGTCACTGTGGTCTGCATCGCCAAGGAGGCGGGATCGTGGAAATGGGCCGCCTTTTCCATGGCCTTTAACACCGTTTTCGCCTTTATCATGGCGGTGGCGGTATATCAGATCGGTGCCCTGCTCTACCTGTAACGCGTCTACCTGTAACGTCGTTTAGACACTCTTATAGGCAGCAAAGCGCTCCAGCACCTCGGCCATGGCAACAGCCGATAAGGTCGGTGGCTCATCGACCTGCAAGGCCTGGAGATACATGCGCGCCAGGGCCTCGACCTCGATGGCCAGGGCCAGCACCTGCCCAAGACTTGCGGCAAAACAAATCATGCCATGATGGCCAAGCAGGGTGGCAGAGCGATCCTTCAAGCCCGCCACCGCCGCATCCGAGAGTTCCTGCGAGCCAAAGAGGGCATAAGGGGTGCAACGGATCGAGTCGCCGCCGGCCATGGCCACCATGTAATGGAAGGCGGGAATGCCCCGCTCCAGACAAGCCAGGCTGGTGCAATAGAGGCTATGGGCATGGAGGATGGCACCGGCCTGGGGAAAGTGGTGGTAGATATCGCGGTGCATGCGCCACTCCGACGAGGGTCGCCGTTTGCCCTGGGCAGCACCGGTCATATCCAGCCACACCAGATCCTCCGGCCAGCACTGGTCATAGGCCAGGGCCGAGGGGGTGATCAAAAATCCCTCCCCCTCACGCACGCTGACATTGCCCGAGGTCCCCTGATTAAGCCCCTGCCCGTTCATCGCCCGGGCCGTGGCCAGCAACTGCTCACGCAGATCCCCGCTCATCGCCGTTGCTCCGGATAGAGCCCCAAGAGTCCTTCCCGGCTGGCGGCACAGATACCGCGCTCGGTGATCAGCCCGCTGACCAGCCGCGCCGGGGTGACATCAAAGGCCGGGTTGACCGCCGGGGTCGCCGCCGGTGCAATCGATACCCGCTGCACCTGGCCACCCGCATCGCAGCCCATCAGCTGCAACACCTCCTCCTCGCCGCGCTCCTCGATGGGAATCTCGGCCACACCATCATCGACCGTCCAATCCACCGTAGAACCGGGCAGGGACACATAGAAGGGCACGCCGTTGTCCTTGGCGGCCAGGGCCTTGAGATAGGTGCCGATCTTGTTGCAGACATCGCCGCTGGCGGTGGTGCGGTCGGTGCCGACGATGCACAGATCCACCCGGCCATGCTGCATGAGATGGCCACCGGCATTGTCGACAATGAGGTGATGGGGGATACCGGCAGCCACCAGTTCCCAGGCGGTGAGACTGGCCCCCTGGTTGCGCGGCCGCGTCTCATCCACCCAGACATGGACCGGAATGCCGGCCTCGGTGGCCTTGAAGATCGGCGCCAGGGCCGTGCCCCAGTCGACGGTGGCCAGCCAGCCGGCATTGCAGTGGGTGAGCACGTTCACCACCTTACCGCCGTTGCGCTCATAGATTTCACGAATCAAGGCCGCACCGTGACTGCCCAGGGCCTCGTTGGTGGCCACATCCTCCTCACAGATCAGCCCGGCCTCGCGGTAAGCCGCCGCCAGCCGCTCAGACTCCGGCAGCGGCAGCAGCAGGCGCAGCATCCGTTCCACCGCCCAGCGCAGGTTGATGGCCGTGGGCCGGCAAGCAATCAAGCCCTTCGCCATCGCCTCCAGGGCCGGGGTAGCGACCTCCTTGCGTAATCCCAGACAGATGCCGTAGGCGGCGGTGGCGCCGATGAGGGGGGCGCCGCGTACCAGCATGCGGCTGATCGCCTCCATGGCCTGTTCGATGGTGTCCAGCCGCGCCACCTTGAATTGAAAGGGCAGCAGCGTCTGATCGATGATCTCCACCCCCACCCCGTCCGCCGCCAGCCAAATGGATCGATAGGCTTGTCCGTTTACCTTCACCGTGTTCTCCTTGCATGGGCAAAAAAGTGTATTGTTTGGACCTCGAAGAGTACCGAAGCACCGCCGCCGGGGTCAAGTCATTTCGACGGTTTGCCCGCCGCCTACGACCACCGACTCCTCCTCCAGGTCAGAAAGCTCAACTTCCCGTTTCGCTTCCTGGATTTTTCCCAAAGCCTTTGCTATACAAGGATATTGCTCTTCTTCACGTTCCTTAACCTGTCCTTGCAATGAACAACTCACAACGCGTTCTCTCCAGTCTCAAGGTCTCCGGTAACCTGCCCAGCATGCCACAGGTGCTGGTGCAACTGATCGACTGCTGCCATAATCCCGAAGTTCCCCTGCAGGAGATCGGCCTCATCGTTGACAAAGATGCCGCCATCAGCGCTAAGGTGCTGCAACTGGTCAACTCCGCCTTCATCGGCACGCGCAAGGCCATTAGCAGCATTGACCAGGCAGTTATCCATCTGGGCATGGACACGGTGCGCAACCTAGCCATCTCCATTTCGGTGCAGCAGGTCTTTCGCCGGGTGGAAACCAACGGCCTGCTCTCCATCGATCGCTTCTGGTACCACTCCTATTACAACGCCCTGCTCTCTCGCAACATCGCCATGGCCATCGGCCATCCCAATCCTTCCGAGGCCTATCTCGCCGGCCTGCTGCACGATATCGGCAAATTGTTGTTGTGGATGGCCTTTCCTGGCAGCTATGCACCGCTGTTGCTCAAGGGCGTCCGTTGCCACAACGCCCGGCTTGCCTTTCTGGAGGAGGAAAAACTGCACGTCAACCATTGTCAGGCCGGGGCCTGGCTCTGCGAGCAGTGGCAGCTACCCACCCTCATTGCCGATGCCATTCGGTTTCACCATCATCCGCTGGAGGAATTAAGCCAGGCCCTGCCCCTGACCCGCATCGTCGCCTTTGCCGATCTGCTCAGTCATAACGAACCGGATACACCGGAGTGCCTCGAAGCCGCCGAACAACTCTTTGCCCTGAAGACGGAACAAATTACCGCCCTGAGCGATGGCATCGACGAGCAGATCACCCAGCTAGCCAACGAGCTGGGCATACACATCCCCCGCCTGGCCAAAACCTCCCACGACAAGGAACCGGAAAGCGAGGAAAGCCACCGCGAAACCTCATTGGGCCTCATTACCCGTATCCGCGATATCTCCCAGCTCAGTGGTCTGCTCGACAACCTGATGCGGGTGGAGAGCCGCGAGCAGATCATCCTCGCCGTCGAGCAGAGTCTGAAGATCCTTTTCAACGAGGAGCGCTGCCTGCTGCTGCTCCCCGATGCCACCTCAGAGAGGCTCTGTGCCCAGGCCTCGCCGCACAATCCCTTGATTCGCGAAACCGAGGATTTTTCTTTCAAACCGGCCGACTACCCGGGCAGCCTACCTACCCAGGCTCTCCGACAGGGACGCCTGCTCCACTCCTTTGGCGACAAAACCGGTAAACAGGGACCGCAGCAACTCTTTGATACCCAACTGCTCCACCTGCTCAGTTGCGACGGCATGGCGGTGTTGCCCCTCAGCTGTCATGGCCACAATGAGGGCCTGCTGGTAATTGGGCTGATGAAAAAATCCTTTCGCTCGCTCAACGGCCAGGCCTCTGCCTTGCAGCTGGTAGCGCGTCACGCGGCAGTGGCCCTGCATCTGCTGCGGATGCGTTTGCAGCAGGCCCAACGCATCACCGAGGAGCGGTTGCAGGCCGCCAACCTGGTTGCCCGCAAAATCGGCCACGAGATCAACAATCCCCTGGCCATCATCCGCAACTATCTGCACATCCTGGAGCGCAAGGTGACCTCTGGTCAGACGATCAGCGAAGAGATCAGCATCATTGACGGTGAGATGGAACGCCTGGCCCGTCTCACCCGCAACCTCGACAGCCTCTCGTTTGAGGCCACGACCCCGCAACCACAGTACCTCGATCTGCATCGGGAACTGGAAATGATCCTGTTGCCCTATCAGGCTACCCTGCCCCCCCAGGACCAGCGTTCCATCACCCTGATCGGCAATGACACCCTCTCCATGGTGACGATTGACCCAGCATTGCTGCGCCAAATCATCCACAACCTGCTAAAAAACAGCCTGGAAGCTATCGGTTCCCAGGGGACGATCATCGTGCGCAGCGAACAACTCGACCGCACTCTCCATATCCATGTCGAGGATGACGGCCCCGGCATCGATGCCGCTACCCTGCCCTCCATCTTCGCCCCTGGCACCACCACCAAGCCCGGTAAAAATCGGGGTTTGGGCCTGTCGATTACGGCCTCGTTAGCCGAACAGATGCGGGGCAAACTCTCCTGTCTTTCCCAACCTGGAAAAACGGTATTTACGTTGAGCCTCCCGGCCTGAATCCATTGGCACGCTTGCAAAATTTGCATTTTTTCATGGACAAAACGTTTGAGACCGGATTGAATGGGCTTTGGGTAAAAATACTGAACATTTTACAAACATTTCCGACTACTTTTCCGCTTGGCTCCGGTCTGGCAACACCACTTATCCAGAATCTCGTCCATGCAGATTTTGCACTCCATTCTCATTGTCGACGATGAAATCCGCTTCAGCAGCAGCCTGGAACTGTTGCTGCGCGGCGAAGGGTATGAGGTGCAGGTAGCCGGCAATGGAGAAACCGCCTTTACCCTGCTTAAGCAACACCCCTTTTCGGTCGCCCTGGTCGACATCAATCTGCCCGACACCAGCGGCAATCTGATCGCCGCCCGCATCGGCGAGGAGCATCCCGATACCGCAGTCATTATTCTCACCGGCAACGCCACCATCGACAACGCCGTCGAGTCACTGCGACAAGGGGTCTATGACTACCTGCGCAAACCCTGTGCCCCGGAGCGGTTACTGCACACCGTGGCCCAGAGCATCCGCCATACACAACTCTCCCGCGATCTGCACAACAGCGAAAAGCGCTTCCGCCAACTGGCCCAGGCCACCTGGGAAGGCATCATCATCTACGAACGCGGCGAGTTGCTCCAGACCAACACCCAGCTGTGCTCCATGTTCGGCTACCAGGAACACGAACTGCTCGGCAAACAGATCTTCGAGGTGCTGCTCGACCGCACCACCATCCGCGCCATGGATCTGCCGGCAGAGACCGACACCATTGGCCCCTTCGAGGCCCGGGGTATTCGTCGGGACGGCTCCACCTTTCCGGTGGAATTTCGCGTCAAACACATCGATTACCAGGGCCGTCAGGTGCAGGTGGCCGCCATTCGCGATGTCACCGACAGCGAAATCGCCTTGCAGCAGAAGATGACGCTGCTGGAGAAGCTCGCCGATGCCAAACGCATGGAATCCCTTGGATTAATGGCCAGCTCCGTCGCCCATGACCTCAACAACATCATGGCAGGCATCATCACCTACCCGGAGTTGCTGCTGTTGGATCTGGGCATGGATTTCAAATACCGTGAAGAATTGATGATGATTCGCGAAGCCGGGAAACGGGCAGCGGCGGTGGTCAACGATCTGCTCACCGTGGCTCGCGGCGCCACCTGCAAGAAGGAACCCCAGGATGTCAACGCCCTGATCAGTGAATATCTCAACGCCGTGGAATACCGGGAGATCTGCCGACGTTACCCGCAGGTCAAACTGACACCCTACCTGGAAAGCAAGCTGAGACCCATCGACTGCTCGGCCATTCACCTGAGCAAGTCGATCATGAATCTGGTCAACAACGCCGCCGAGGCCATCCAAAGTGAAGGTCAGATCATCCTCGCCACCAAAAACACCCTGCTCAGCGCCCCTTACCAGGGCTATGAAACCATAGAGCCTGGCGAATATGTGGTCATCTCCGTGGAAGATGACGGACCGGGGATCAGCAGCCAGGACATGCAGCAGATATTTAGCCCCTTCTACAGCAAGAAGGTAATGGGCCGCAGCGGTACCGGCCTAGGCTTGGCCGTGGTGTGGAACACCGTGCATGACCATGGTGGCTTCATCGACGTGGTCAGCAGCAGCAAGGGCTCAATGTTTGCCCTCTATTTTCCGGCCAGCAAGGCCGGGCAGGTGCGCCCGCTGCCGCCCACGCCGACGACCATCCCGTACCAGGGCAAGGGTGAACGTATTCTGGTGGTGGATGATCAGCAGAGCCAACGGGAAATCGCCTGCCGCCTGCTGCGCCGCCTGGGGTACCGACCGCTGTCCGTGGCATCCGGGGAGGAGGCGGTGGAATTCGTCAGAACCACACCGGTGGAGTTGGTTATCCTCGACATGCTGATGGAGCCCGGCCTCAACGGTTGCCAAACCTATGAGCGCATTCTCCGTCATGCCCCCAACCAAAAGGCCATCGTTACCAGCGGCTACGCCAACGCCGAGGCGATCAATAAGGCCATGGCCCTTGGTATCAGCCAATTTATCAAAAAACCCTACTCGCTCTACGAACTGGCGCTGGCCCTGAAAATGGAAATCAGCCCTTCCCAGTTTTCCGAAAAAGCCTGAGTATCAATACCGATCACCGCAGGGCACCTGCTCGTGCCATTTCTTTTTTCGCAAAAAATTGCAGCGAAATCCTACCCTTCTGTTGTATAGGGACTTGTTGACTGGTGCCATGCCATTCCACCGTTTTTCAAGTGTCCTTTTCCGGAGGTTCTCCATGACTGTCAAACGATTCTCTGCGCTGCTCGCTCTGACACTCTCCAGCAGCCTGGCCCTCTGCCCCGCTTCCCCAGCGGAAACCCTGCAGGATGCGGTCAAAAACATGCTCAATACCAATCCCGATGTGCGTTCTGCTGCCCATAATCGATTAGCCCGCGACGAGGAGGTGCGCCAGGCCCGTTCCGGCTATCTACCCACCCTGGACGTGCAGGCGGGCGCCGGCAAGGACTACGTTGATAAACCCATCGATGCCGACCTTGATCCCACGCTGGTACAGGTGAGTGTGCGCCAGAATGTTTTTGCCGGCCTGGCCACCACCAACGAGGTGGATCGTCAGAAGGCGCGGGTGGAATCGCAGTCCTACCTGGTACGCTCCACAGCCAACAACACCGCCCTTAAGGCCAGTGATGTCTACCTGGAGGTGCTGAAGAACCAAGCCGTCGTCGACCTGGCCAAGGAAAATCTCACCCTGCACCAGCGCATCGCCGATCAGATCAAACTGCGCAGCGAGTCCGGCGTGGATAGTCGCGCCGATATGGATCAGATCCAGAGCCGTCTCAATCTGGCCCATTCCAACCTGATCATCGCCCAGCAGAACCTGATGGATGCCCAGACCAATTTTAATGCGGTCATCGGCAACCCGCCGCAGCAGTTGGTGCGGCCGACACCACCGAAAACCACCTTACCGGCCACCCTGGCTGAGGCGGAACAACTGGCCCTGGCTGCCCATCCGCAACTGAAATCAGCCAATGCCGACCTCCAGGCCCGCCGCGAACAGGATGAGGTGGCACGCAGCCCCTTCATGCCGCGGGTCGACCTCGAGGCCGACAAGACCTACCAGCAGGAAAACAGCTACGGTTCTGACTACGATGGCTACGAGGAGGAAGACCTGCGGGTTTTCGTGCGGGTGCGCTATAATCTCTTCAACGGCTGGAAGGACGAGGCTCGCAAGCAGGAGACCACCCATCTCATCAACGAGGCCCAAGAGATCCGCAACCACACCCATCGTCAGGTGGTGGAGTCGATTCGCCTTTCCTGGCAGGCCCATGAGGCGGCCAAGCAAAAGCTGGCCTTCATCAAGAAACGGTTGCAGTTCGCCGCCAGTACAGCCCAGGCCTACACCAAACAATGGAACATCGGCCAACGCACCCTGCTGGATGTGTTGGATGCCGAGGCGGAACGTATCGATTCCGCCCGCCAGCTGGTCACCGCCGAGTATGAGGAATTGTATGCCCAATATCGCATCCTCAACGGCCTTGGCCAACTTGTTCCGGCCCTGCAACTGCAATGGCCCAAGGAGGGCGCAGTGGATGAGACCGATTCCCCGGCCAAGACCCAACCGGTTTCCCAACACGGTGAGCAAATTTCCGTCCGGCAACTGGCTGTTCGCTAAGACCCGACTTCCCACCGCCCCCTTGTCCGTATTGACGGCAACGGGGCGGTGGCTCCATGGACCTATGGCGCCTGCCCTCCCCCCGCGCCGCATGGCTCCACATCCTCCTGCCGCCTAATCCCCGTGCCGGCATGGTCTTCTCCCTGTCCATCTCCACCTGCCAACCCTGGTTTCGATATGCCACCCTTGCGCTGCTGCTTCTGCTGTCAGCCCAGCCGCTCTGTCCCCAGGAATCGCTGGTGATCAGCGAACAGACCCTGCAACGTGTAGAGCGGCAGTATGGTTCAGGGGCGCGAAGACGCTTAAAGGACTGGCAGGAGCTGCTCAAAGACGACCAAGGCAGCGAGCGCAACAAGCTCGAAAGGGTCAATCGTTTTTTTAACGCCCTCACTTTTGTCGATGACGCCATCCACTGGCAGACCACCGATTACTGGGCCACCCCCATCGAATTTCTCGCCAGCCAGGGGGGAGACTGCGAGGACTTTGCCATTGCCAAGTATTTCAGCCTGATGGAGTTGGGTATCACCGAGGAGAAACTGGCGCTGACCTATGTCAAGGCGCTGCGGCTCAACCAGGCGCACATGGTGTTGACCTATTATTCCACTCCGGGCGCCGAGCCGCTGATTCTCGACAATCTCAACGCCGCCATCCTGCCCGCCTCCAAGCGGCCCGACCTGCTGCCGGTGTACAGCCTCAACGGCTCCGGCCTGTGGCTGGCCAAACAACGCGGCAAGGGCAAGCTGATCGGCAGCAGCGAGCGACTGAAACGGTGGCGCGAAATGCTGGACCGGTTTAACGATGAGACCCAACAGGATAAGGAGACCCCATGACCCTGTACCGACAACTGCTGATGTACACCTGCGTGGTGCTCATCTGCCTGAGCCTGGGGCTGTGGATGGGCGAGTTGCAGCGAAGCCGCGCCTTTCTTGGTGAGCAGCTCCAGTCCCATGCCCAGGACACCGCCACCTCGCTGGGCTTGTCCCTGAGCACCCTCACCGACGGCCAGGACCTCTCGGCCATGGAGGCGATGATCAATGCCCTTTACGACCGTGGTTATTACCGCCTGATGCAACTGCGCGATCTGCAGGGCCAGGTGCGCATTGATCGCACCGCCACCCTGCGTATCGAGGGGGTGCCGGCCTGGTTCATTCGCCTTTTGCCGCTGCAAACCCCGCAGGCCGAAGCGATGATCATGCACGGCTGGCAACAGAGCGGCACCGTTGTGGTGGAGAGTCACCCCGGTTACGCCTACAACAGCCTGTGGCAGGCCGCCCTCACCACCACAGGTTACTGCCTGGTGGCCATCCTGGTGGTGGCCCTGGCCGGGGCCTGGGGGCTGCGCCGGCTGCTGCGACCATTGACCGGCATTGAAGAACAGGCCTTGGCCCTGACCGAACGCCGTTTTCATGTGCAGCAGCAGCTCCCGCGCACCCGTGAACTGCGCCGGGTGGTGGTGGCCATGAACCGCTTGACCGAACGCATCCGCGACATGTTCCTTGAGCAGGCCGCCATTGCCGATGATCTCATGCAGCGGGTCTATCAGGACCCTTTGACCACCCTGGGCAACCGACGCTTTCTCGAGGCGCAGATCCAGGCCAAGGTGACCGGCAAAGTGGGCCCGATCCGGGGCGCCTTCCTGCTGGTGCAGATGCAGGGGCTGCAACAACTCAATCAGCAGCAGGGCTACGAGGCCGGCGACCGCCTCATTCGCGAGACCGGCGAGATGCTGCGCCAGGCCTGCGGTGCCCTGATCGAACCGAGTATCGCCCGATTGGGTGGCGGCGACTTTGCCCTACTGCTCCCTAACATTGAACACGACGAAGCCCGGCGCATCGGCGACACCATTCTCCATCGTCACCAGCAGCGGCAGGAGGCACAGGCACACCGATTGTGCTGCGGTGGCGTTATCTTTGAGACGCCCACCAGCGTCCAGGCCCTGCTGGCCGGAGCTGACCGCGCCCTGACCGAGGCCCGGCACCGCGCCACCGGCCAGGCGGTGATCGAGGTGCAACCATCCTCAATAGCTGGCCCGCCTCCGGGCCGGCAGGAGTCGCTTGGCCTTTTGGAAGATCTGTTGAGCCGGCGCAGTATCGTGCTCTACGCGCAACCCACCGTCAGCCATGGCGATCTGCGTGACATCGTCCATCACGAGATCCTCACCCGCATGATCGATGCCGAGGGAGGCCATGTCTCCATCGCCGGGCTCATTCCGCTGGCCGAGCAGATGGGCCTGATGCCTGCGCTTGATCGCTTGATTCTTGAGCAACTGCTGGAGGTACCGATTCAGAGCCTGCAACCGCAACGGGTGGCGCTCAACCTCTCACCGCTATCGCTGGAGTCCACCGCCTTCATGGACTGGTTCGTGCCCTGGCTTGAACGCTGCGGCACGCTGGGCCTGGCGCTCAACTTCGAGTTCCCCGAATTCCAAGCCATTCGCCACCGGGGGGCGATGACAAACTTTGCCGAATTGATCAAGCGTCAGGGGCACCGCCTCGGCATCGACCATTTCGGCCAGGGGCTTGTGCACTTCGGCTATCTCAAATCGCTGCTGCCGGATTATGTAAAAATTGATCGCGCTATCACCCAGGAATTATGGAACGAGCAAAGCGACAGCACTTTTTTTGTTAACGCCCTGTGCAACGTCGCCCACAGCCTGGATATTCGGGTGATGGTGGAGGGGGTGGAAACCGAGGAACAGTGGCGGGCCATCTCCAGGATTCATCTGGATGCGGTACAGGGCTATCTTATTCAGCGGCCGCAACCACTGCTGGCCGGGGAGGGGGATTACAAGATATCGTTGACCGTCAGTTGATCGTCGCCGAGACGCGCCCGCAACTCTTTGCGTCCCAGCAACTTGGCCTGGGCATCTTGCGGCAACTCGGTAAAAAGGATAATTTGCTTGGCGATGAGCAGGTCGATGAGATCCTCCAGCACCCGCACCACCGAGGCATCGGAGTGCATGAGCAGATGAGCAAGCGAGGCGATCTCACCGCTTGAGCGTAGAAAATCGAGCACTTCCTCATCAAGCAGGGTGGCGGATTCCAGGCCGCAGGCAGCTTCGCTGCGTCGCAGGGCGATAATGGCCCCCTTCTGGTCGCGCTCAACATACAACATCGTGCACCTCCTGGTTGGATTGACGTCTTTACCATCTTATGCCCGTGCGCCTCTATTACAAGCAAAAATGAAATCAACGCACCTCGTACCCTGACGCCATGATCAGCACCAATTTCACACAACCGCCCCAGGAGCCGTCCCTGCCTTCGGGCGTCGATGCAGGTAACGATCCCCTCACCGACTGCCTGTTGCACCTGTGTACGCTCTATCACCTGCCCGCCTCCGGGGCTGGCTTGCGGGCAGGGTTGCCGCTGGTCAATGATCGCCTAAGCGTCGAGCTTTTTGCCCGCGCCGCCGAACGGGCCGGCCTCAGCGCCCGTTTGGTGCAACGCCCCCTGGAGCGGATGCACGCATTGGAGCTACCGGCGGTGCTGCTGCTGGACGATGGCGCCTGCCTGCTCACCGCAATCGACCAGGATCACCAGCAGGTACGGGTGGTGCTTTCGCAGACCGGGCTGGGCGAAACCGAGTTGGACATGGCCGATTTGGCCGCGCGCTACAGTGGCCACGCCTTTTTTGTGCGGCCGCAATTTCGCCACGACCGACAACTCGATGGCCACGTCCGGCCGGATGCCGGCAACTGGTTCTGGGGCACGCTGTTTTCTTCCTGGCGTATGTACCGTGATGTGCTGCTCGCCTCGCTGTTGATCAATCTCTTTGGCTTGACCGGTCCCTTCTTCACCATGAACGTCTACGACCGCGTCATCCCCAACCTGGCCTTTGAAACGCTGTGGGTGCTGGGTATCGGCATCAGCATCGTCTATCTCTTCAACCTGCTGCTCAAGGGGCTGCGGGGGTATTTCATCGACGAGGCCGGCAAGAACGCCAACCTGCGTATCTCGGCGTCCTTACTGGAAAAGGTGTTGGGCCTACGACTGGAGGTGCGCCCAAAATCGGTGGGAGCCTTCACCAAGAAACTGCAACAATTCGACGAGATCCGCGATTTCATCACCTCCTTCTCCATCACCGCCCTCATCGACCTGCCCTTCATGCTCCTGGGACTGCTGGCGGTGTGGTACCTGGGCGGACCGATCGTCTGCATTCATCTCAGTGCAGTTGTCCTGATGGCGCTGTTTGCCCTGGCGGTGCAACGACCACTGAAGCGGGCGGTGGAGCAATCCTTCCAGGCCTCGGCGCAAAAAAACGCCATCCTGGTGGAGGGGCTCTCCGGCCTCGAAACCATCAAGATGCTCGGCGCCGAGGGCCAGATTCAGCGGGCCTGGGAGGAGGCGGTCAGTTTCATTGCCACCTGGAGCAGTCGCTCGCGGCTGTTTTCCTCCTCGGTGAGCCATTTCTGCGATTTTGCCATGAACCTGACCACGGTGGCCACGGTCATTGCCGGCGTCTATCGGATCGCCGAGGGACAGCTTTCCCAGGGCGGCATCATTGCCCTGCTCATTCTCAGCCGCCAGGCCATTGCCCCCATGTCGCAGGTGGTCAACCTGGCCACCCGCTACCACCGGGCCAAGGCCGCCCTGGGCGAGTTGCATGCCATCATGGCCCTGCCGGTGGAGCGGCCAGCGGATCGCAATTTTCTGCTGCGCGGTAGCTGCCGGGGGAAGATCAGCCTGCACCAGGTCGACTTCAGCTATCCCGAGCAGAAAAATCTCGCCCTGCGCAACATCAGCCTCAGCATCGAACCCGGCGAGCGGGTGGCGATCATCGGCTCCATCGGCTCGGGCAAAACCACGCTGGGCAAGCTGTTGTTGGGCCTGTACCAGCCAACAGCGGGCATGGTCACCCTGGATGACACTGATATCCGCCAGATCGATCCCGCCGAGTTGCGCCGCTTCATTGGCTATGTGCCCCAGGAAATCACCCTCTTTCGCGGCACCATTCGCGATAATATCGTGCTCGGCGCACCCGAGACCGACGATGCCCGCATTTTGCAAGCGGCCAAACGCTCGGGGGTGAGTGTTTTTGTCGGTCGCCATGCCCAGGGCTATGACATGGAGATCGGCGAGCAGGGCCGAGGGCTCTCCGGCGGCCAGCGCCAGAGCGTGGCCATTGCACGGGCACTGCTGCATGATCCACCCATTCTGGTGTTTGATGAACCGAGCAGTTCCATGGACAACCGCACCGAAACGCGGCTAAAAGGCCATCTGCGCGAGCTGCTGCCCGGCAAGACCCTGCTGCTCATCACCCATCGCGGCTCACTTTTAGATCTGGTTGACCGCATCATCCTGCTCGATAACGGTGCGGTTGTGGCCGACGGGCCGCGTGATCAGGTCCTGACCGCCATCAAGAGCGGCCAGATTCAACTGTAAGGAGTGATGCCATGACCAACGAAACACAACCATCCGCTCCCCAAAAATCCCAAGGGCTCTTCCGCCGTCTGCCGGCGCCGGACCCGGACCTGACCACCGACATCCGCACCACCCTGCTGATGCAGCAACCACGCGGCGGCCGGTTGATCATCTGGCTGACTGGGCTCTTCTTCTTGATTTTTCTCGTTTGGGCGGGATGGTGCGAGATTGACGAGGTGACACGCGGTGATGGCAAGGTCATCCCCTCGCAGCAGATTCAGGTGGTGCAGAATATGGAAGGTGGCATCCTGGCGAAAATGCTCACCCATGTCGGTGATGTTGTTGCCAAGGACCAACTGCTGCTGGTGATCGACAAAACCCGCTTTGAGGCCCCTTACCAGGAGAGCCGGGTCAACTACCTGGCCCTGCAAGCGCAGATCGCCCGCCTGGAGGCCGAGAGCCGCGACACCGCCTTCACCGTACCCGCCGAGGTGATGAAGGAGAAACCCGAGATCGGCAACCGTGAGCAGCAACTCTATACCTCGCGCAAGCAGCAACTGAACGCCAAACTGCAAATCCTGCAGGAGCAGCATGCCCAGCGCAAACAGGAACTGACCGAACTGCGCACCAAGGTCAATGAGCTGGGCCGTACCGCCGGGTTGTTGCAAAAGGAGTTGTCGATCACCAAACCCCTGGTGGCCCAGGGCGCGGTGTCGGAGATGGATGTGTTGCGCCTGCAACGGCAACACAGCGAAATCAGCGGCACCATCGAGGCCAGCCGCGTCGCCATTCCCAAGCTGGAATCCAAGATCACCGAGGCGGAAAAGGCCATGGATGAGGCCCGGCTCACCTTTCACAACACCGCCCGCCAGGAACTCAACGAGGCCTATGCCAAGGTGGAGAGCCTCAATGCCACCTCGGTGGCGCTGATGGATCGATTGCAACGCACCGAGGTGCGCTCGCCGGTGCATGGCACCATCAACCAGATCAAGGTCAACACAATCGGCGGCACCATCCAGCCGGGCATGGACCTGGTGGAGATCGTGCCCCTGGAGGATACGCTACTCATCGAGGCGCGCATCAAACCGGCAGATATAGCCTTTCTCCGCCCCAACCAGCCGGCGATGGTCAAGTTCACCGCCTACGACTTCAGCATCTACGGCGGCCTGGAGGCCCATCTCGAACATATCAGCGCTGACTCCATCACCGACAAGGAGGGCAATGCCTTTTACCTGGTGCGGCTGCGCACCCAGCAGAACGTGCTTGGCAGCAAGGACAAGCCCCTGCCCATCATCCCCGGCATGGTGACCACGGTCGACATCCTCACCGGCAAGAAGACGATCCTTTCCTACCTGCTCAAACCAGTGCTCAAGGCCAAACATACCGCCCTGCGGGAGCGTTGACATGAACCTGATTCTTTGTTGTGGCAATGCGGCGCTGCTCAAACGGTGGGCATCCGCCCTTCAGGAAGGTTTTGCTACCTATCAGGCCACCACCTTGCAGGATCTGCGCATTCTCGTGGGCCAGCAGATTGTCTTTGACCTGTTGCTGGTCCATGCCAGCCAGGTAGATCGGGACATCGTTGCCTACATTCGTGAACGCAAGCCCGGCTGCAAGCTGTTCATTCTCGCTGATCGCCCGGATGAGGAGGAAGGGATACGCTATCTGCGCCTGGGGGTAGTCGGCTACGCCAACAGCTATATGGGGGCAGAGCGGTTGCAGGAGGCGGTGCGCGCCATTGCCTCGGGTTCGGTGTGGATCAACCAGCAGTTGATGCAGCGATTGATTGCCGGAGTGGCACCGCCGGGCCAACAACCGCAACCCGCACGCGCCGAGATCACCACGCAGCGCCTCCTTGCCAGCTTAACCAACCGCGAACAGCAGATTGCCCATCTGGTGGCCACTGGCCATGCCAATCTGGAAATCGCCGCCCACCTGGGCATCACCGAGCGCACCGTCAAGGCCCATCTCGGAGCCATCTATGCCAAAACCTCGACCAAGGGACGGTTGAGCCTGGCTTTATTGGTACAAAACAACAAAGGGCCTGCCAGCGAGTGATCCTCGCCGGCAGGCCCTGGGAATTGGCCAATTGGAAGCCGCTGCTCAGGTGGGCGTGGAATGCTGATCCAGCAGGTGGTCGAGGGAGGTATCACCACTGCCGCCATCGCTGGTGGTGTCGACAAAGGAGGAGGTATCGCCGGCAGCAGAGCTGGAGGCGAGGGTATAGACTGGATCATCTCCCGCCTCCTCGGCGCTGAAAGTGACATCAAAGGTGGTGTCGGTGGCGATGGTGGTGTCGCCATCGCCGTCGGTGGCCTGCACTGCATAGGTGATGGTGGGTTCGACTTCGACGGAAACAGTCTGCACCTGATAGGCGCTGCCCTTGTCACCGACCGTAAAAACGATGCTATCGAAGGAGAGGCCATCGGGGGTGGTAAAGGTGACGGTGCCGTCCTCCTCACCGTTCACCGTGTAGGTACCGACCGTGTCATCGCCACTGTAGAGGGTGTAACTGGCTGTTTCAGGAATGAATTTACCGGTTCGCTCATAGTGCCCTGCCAAATCGGTCAAGGTAAAGCTGGCACCCTCCACGGTTTGGCTGTTGCCCGAAGCATCGGTAAACTCACAGTGGAGTGAATCAAGAAAGTTGATCTGATCCGCCCCGGATGCCACGCCCTTGTTCACGCCGATACCATCAGCATCCCACTGCACACTGGCTGGTTCCGGGTCCGCATCTATATCTGGGCGAGCCATTGCACTCACCTTGAGCAGCAAATCGGCGGTGACATTAAAGGTTGCCTCCTCATGGGCAATACCGCTGCCAGTGCTGTCGAAGAGATCCGCAGATTTGCTGACGCCATCAAGCTCGTTCAACATCGTCACCGTATAGCTGTGATCGGCCGAATTGACATCGACGGAAAAGACCATGTTGCCCTCAGTATCAACGGCGACCACTCCGCCATCGCCATCATCGGCATAGACCAGAGCCTCGCCATTAACCGTCAACGCCGTACCATCATTGGCCACGACCGGTGCGCCGATGAGACTGGAGCCATCCTGGGACAGCAGTTGCAGGGCGCCATCGACAGCCGCCCCGTCCGCACCAAAGTGCACATCAATCGCCCCCGTGGCGCTTGCTTCCCCATGGTTGCCAACGACCACATCCTCGGCGGTACCCGCCACCGGTATATCATCAACGACATTGACCGTCAGTAATCCGTCAAAGGTGTCGACTGTGCTCAAACCTGCACTGTTGGTGGCCACCACCTGCACATACTGGCCAAGATCGGTGATGGCCAGGGAATGGTCCGTGGCTCCCAGGTGGTCATGATCGAGTTTATCGTCGAGGTTAAACACGAGTTGCCCGGCACCGTTGACACTGACGGTAAAGACCACCCGATCCGCCGCTTCAGCGGAGACGCCTGCCCGCCCCTCGATCTCGCCGGTGGCCATATTGAGAAAATAATACACCTGCTCTCCGGCGGAGAACAGACCGGCGGCCACGGCCCCGGCCGGGTCGATCAATGCGTAGCTCAGTGTACCGGTGGCGGTGCCGCCAAAATCGACCTCCACCAAGGTGGTTAAATCAATGGTTTCAATATCCGTGGGATTCACCACATCAGCAGGATAGCCTTGCGTCAGATCGGTATCAGGATCACCGAATTCGGTACTGAGCGCGTCCTCCTCCACGGTGATGGCTTGGGGCAGGAGATCAAGCGTGGGTGAGTCAGGTGCGGGCGCGGTGTCATCCGTTTCGCCCCAGGGAGGCGGATCGAGAAAATTCAGGGCGATACCCCGTGTTTCGGCCCCGGAATCGGGCAGCACCTCCAACTGATCCGCATCGACGACCACAATCTGCCGGCCGCCACCACGGGCACCGGCTCCGGCGGCCCCGGCTGCACCGCCACCGGCGGCCGGTGCCGGTAAGTCGGTGGTGGGATCCATGCCGCTTTGCAAAGCCGCCTGAATGTCCTCGACCTGGGCAACAGCATCTGGAGCAGTGCCCTGCCCACCACCAAAGACGTCTTCATCGACGGCCACATCGGACATGCGCCCAACAGCGAGCGCGTCTCCGCCCTTGGCAAAATGGATGGAAACGCTCCCATCCGCTCCGGTGACGATCCGCTCGTGGGCATAAATGGGACTATTGGGGCCAAGCAGCCGTTCTGTACCGTTGGCAGCAACCGCCTTGACGGTGCCGTAGACGATGAGTGCTTTGCCGATTGCATGCGTATTTGCTGGAGCCATGGAGGTATCCTTCTGTTTAGTTGGGACCGTAAATGTGTGTTAAGTTAAGGGACAATTAAACCATGGCTTAAAAAAACACCATTGGACCAAGGTACTATTGTCGTTTTTTGGAAAAGAGGTATGGTAGCCCATAGTTTGCAAAGAAGACTTTATTTTCTGGGAGGTTCCACCATGAACAAATTTGCCATGGCCGTCGCAACGGCTTCCCTGCTGCTCTCCACTCACAGCCAGGCCGCCACCGTCATCCAGGATACTTTTTGGGGGGCGGGCCTAGATGGCACCCCAAACACCGGAACCGATCCAGCTTCACCGGCATTGAGTGGTGATGTGTATGGAGGGCCAATGTATGACCTTAACAGTGCCGAAGCCACGCTGACGCAAAACATCCTCACCGTGGTCATCAAATCCAGCCTTTATTTCAGCAGTTGGATCAATGCCTCTATTTCCGATGTGCCGGGCGACTTGTACTTGAGTACCACAGGATGGAATCCGGCCGGAGATGCCAGCAGTTATTACAACACCGACTACTCGGACAGCGGTACGGCATGGAACTATGTGATTTCGCTCTCAGATATTGTCTTACAGACTTCCACATCCGGCGAGGCAACTCTCTACAAGACCGCCGATGGGAAAACCATCTATGGCTATGAAGGAACTCGTGAAGCCCAAGAGGTGTACTCTGAGTTTAAAAGCACTCCCACTTCTTACGGCACCGGCAGCTGGAGCTACATCAAGGAATCGAACAATGAGATCTCCCTGCTCATCGAGATGGATCTGAGCAAATTGCTGGGCGAAGACTGGAATGGAGAAACCCCACTCGGCTTTCACTTCACCATGGATTGCGGCAACGATGTCATCGAGGGCAGCATCGCCCCCGTGCCCCTGCCTTCCACCTGCCTGTTGCTCGGCTCTGCCCTGGTTGGCTTGATGGGTGTGGCGCGACGAAGAATCCGCTGATCCACCGCACTCACCCGAATTGCCCACAGCCGTTTCCCGCAAGGAAACGGCTGTTTTTTTTGCGTCAGCCCACCCCTCCTCCAAAGAGGGGTTGACAGTGTCCCTTCTGAAACAGCATGATGCACCACAGGCTGTTTCCCCGAACATCTCCCACGCTTACATGCAATCCGCCACGAGGCACAGATGAAAAACATCGGCAAATTCTTCTTCCTCCCCTTCTACTGGCTGTGGAAGATCCTCAGCTCCGGCCTCTCCTTTCTCTCCAACCTGCTGTTTCTTGGCCTGATCGCCGTTGTGGTGGTGGCATCTATGTACACCCCGGAGGTGAAGGTACCCACCGATTGCGCCCTGGTGCTGGCGCCGGTGGGGGAGATTGTCGAAGAGCGCTCGCCCATTGATCCACTGACCCGGGTGATGAGTGAAGTCACCGATACACCGCTGCATGAGGAGACCTTTCTCCAGGATATCATCGATGCCGTGGAAGTGGCGGTCGAGGACCCGCGCATCAAGATGCTGGTGCTCAACACCAACCGCATGACCGGCGCCAGTTTGGATCAGGTACAGAGCATCGGTGCGGCCCTGGCCCACTTCAAGGAGGGCGGCAAGCAGGTCATCGCCATTGGCGACAGCTTCAATCAGGGGCAGTACCTGCTGGCCTCCTGGGCGGACAAAATCTACCTCCACCCCATGGGCACGGTCAACTTGCGGGGTTTTGCCGTCTATCGTCTCTATCTCAAGGAGATGCTCGACAAGCTGGCCGTCAACTTTCATGTCTTTCGTGTTGGCACCTTCAAATCAGCGGTGGAGCCCCTACTGCGCAACGATATGTCGCCGGAGGACGAGGAGGCCAACCGCTTATGGCTGGGTAAACTCTGGGATGCCTACAGCGCCCAGATCATTACCAACCGCAAGCTCAACACCGACACCTTCCAGGATAACGTCAATCGCATGGTCACCCGCCTGGCGGAAATCGGCGGCGACCGTGCCCTGCTGGCAGCGGCCACCGGTTTGGTGGATGGCCTGAAGACCCGGCAGGAAATGGAGGAGCTGTTCATTGCCCAGGTGGGTCCGTCGCGGGATAAAAAGAGCTTTAACCACATCAACTTCCACGACTATCTCCACACCTTCACCCCCTCCTACAGCGAGACGGAAGGCAAGCAGGAGTTGATCGGCATCATCACCGCCAACGGCAACATTCTGCCCGGCGAGGGCGGCCCGGAGCAGATCGGCGCCGACGATCTGATCAAGCGCATCCGTAAGGCGCGCCAGGACCAGCGCATCAAGGCCATTGTCCTGCGCATCAACACCGGCGGCGGCAGTGCCTTTGCCTCGGAGCTGATCCGGCAGGAGTTGGTGCAGGCCAAAAAGGCGGGCAAGGTGGTGGTGGTATCCATGGGGGCGATGACCGCCTCGGGTGGCTACTGGCTGGCCGCCGATGCCGATGCCATTGTCGCCTCACCGACCACACTCACTGGCTCCATTGGCATCTTCGGCGCCATTCCCACGGTGGAACAGACCCTGGCCCGAATCGGCGTGCGCGGCGATGGTGTCGGCACCACCGATATCGCCCATTTCGGCAATGTCACCAGTGCGATGAGCGAACAGGAGGCTGCGGCCATGCAGATGGATGTGGAGCGCGGGTACGGACAGTTTTTGGATATCGTCAGCCAGGGGCGCCACCTGCCACGGACCGAGGTGGCAAAGATCGCCGAAGGCCGCGTCTGGGATGGAGGGACCGCCCAGCAGCTCGGCCTGGTGGATAAACTTGGCGACCTGGACACCGCCATGGCCGAGGCGGCACGGTTGGCCAAGGTGCCGGTGGAGAATGGGCTCTATATCGAACTGAGCCCGGACAATATGCTGGAGCGGTTCAAACGGGTGGAGCAGCCGGTGGAGGCGCTGGTGAGCCGACTGGTCGGCACCGCATCGCTGACAGCCCCGCTGCGCCAGGCCATGCATGAGCAGGTGGCGATACTGCTGCCCGGTGGCGACCCGCGCCATCTCTACACCCACAATCTGCTGCCGCCCTCGGCGTTACGACTGCATTGAGCCAGCGCATTATCATCGCAGCGGAAGTTATCCCTTGAGCACCGCCAGCGGCCGCAGTTCCACCACCACCTCGATGAGGTCGCGCTGATTGGCCATCACGCGGTTGATATCCTTGTAGGCCCCGGGCGCCTCCTCCAGGTCGGCACGGTGGCGCAAACTATGCACCACCTGGAGGGCGTCGAGCTTTTTGACCTCCGCCTTGAGATCGAGCACCCGCTGCGCCTCCTTGCGCCCCAGCACCCGCCCGGCACCGTGCGAGCAGGACATGAACGACTGTGCGTTACCCAGACCGCGCACGATATAACTGCAACTCCCCTGGGAACCGGGGATGATACCCAGCTCGCCGGCAAAGGCGCGGGTCGCCCCCTTGCGATGCACCCAGACCTGGCGGCCAAAATGTTCCTCCCGGACCGCATAGTTGTGCGCCACATCAAGCGGCGCCTCAAAATGATCACAGCCGCTCACCTCGGCGACAATCCCGGTAAACACATCCATCATCGCCGCCCGGTTAGCCCGGGCAAAGGCCACGCAATACTCCATCTCCGCCAGATACTGCTGCCCAACGCGGTCCCGCACCGGCAGCATCGCCAACTGCCAGGCCTTGGGGATCGCCTCCTTACCCTGGCTGGTTGCCCGCTGCATCGCCAGTTTATTGTAGTGTGCCGCCATCTTATAGCCAAGATTGCGACTGCCGGAATGGACCATCAACCAGATGCGGTTATCGCTGCCCTGCTGGATCTCGATAAAGTGGTTACCGCCCCCCAGCGTACCCAACTGACAACGGGCACTGGCAAACTCCTCCGCCACCACCGGCAAATCCAAGCCCGATAACGCTGGCATGGCCGCCTCGGACCGGGGTCGCTGATGATGTTGGTAGCCAAGCGGAATGGCCTGGCGCAGAGCAGCGATGATCTCTTTCAGATCCCCCATATCAAGCCCGCCGAGCCCGGTGCGCACCGCACACATGCCACACCCGATATCGACGCCCACCGCGTTGGGGATGACCGCGCCCTCGGTGGCCAACACCCCGCCGATGGGCATGCCGTAGCCGACATGGGCATCGGCCATCAGGGCCACATGATGGAAGGCACAGGGCAGATTGGCCAGGTTGCGCGCCTGGGTGAGGGTGTCGGCATCGAGCTCATCGAGCCACAGCAGCAGCGGTAATTTTTCGGTGGAAATGGTCTGTTGCACAGTGTCCTCTTGCTCTCTTGCCTGACTGGGCTATAGTGGCGCCTTGGCTATCTTGCGCCGGCCGGTGGACTGCACGGCGCCTTTTTGCAACTCTCTTCACCACAATTTGCCATGATCACCCAGGATACCCTGACCCACCTCTGGCTGCACCTTGGCTGGCCGCTGCTGCGCCTGCTCATCTACCTGGCCATCGGTCTGTTGGCGGCCCTGTTCATCGAATCGCTCAACTGGACGCGCAAACTGGCAGTGGTGGCGCGGCCGCTGACCCGCTTTGGCCACCTCTCACCACTGACCGGGGCCTCGTTTTCGGTCTGCTTCATCTCCGGCATGGCCGCCAATACCATGCTCGCCGAGGGCTATGCCAACCAGCAAATCAGCCGCAAGGAACTGGTGCTGGCCAACCTCTTCAACAGCCTGCCCAGCAATTTCCTGCACCTGCCGACCACTTTCTTCATCGCCGCCCCCATCATCAAGGGTGCGGCCTTTGTCTACATCGGGCTGACCGTAGGCGCGGCGGTGCTGCGTACCCTGGTCATCGCGGTGATCAGCCGGTCGCTGCTGCCGCCCGCCAACAGTGAGATCCCGGCTAGCGCACCAGCACCCACTGGAGAAAACCCCTTCCGCGCCGCGCTCAACAACACGCTCAAACGCTTCCACCGCCGTATCCGTAAGATCGTCAACTACACGGTGCCGATCTACATCCTCTTTTATGTCCTCAGCGAAGCCGGATTTTTCAAAGCCGCCGAGCAGTTCATGGGCCAACACCTGGGCTGGCTGAGCTGGCTCACCCCGCAGGCTCTCTCCATCCTCACCATGCAGATGGCCGCCGAGTTCACCGCCGGTGTGGCGGCAGCGGGATCGCTGTTGGCCAGTGGCTCCATGGAAGCACGGGAAATCGTGCTGGTGCTCTTGATTGGCAACGTCCTCTCCTCACCCATCCGCGCCATCCGCCACCAGTATCCCTACTACGCCGGTATCTTCAAACCAGGGCTGGCAGCGGAACTCATCCTCTTCAGTCAGAGCTTTCGCGCTTTGAGCATAGCCTTGATCGCAGCGGTGTATTATACTCTTTCCATGTAAAATCGAAACACTACACCGATCCAAGCAATAGGCCCCGAACTCACCAACACCAAGGAGAACTCCATGGAACGCACCTTACTTGTGGCCGTTGATGGTTCCGTCTACAGTTCCAACAGCCTGGACTACCTGGCCAGACTCTTTGCGGGCGACCAGCACCTCACCATCCATCTGCTCCATGTGGCATCCAGCGGCGGCGCCGACAAGGAGTGGATGAACGACGTCGATCCACTGCGGTCGCAGGTCGCAGGCAGCGACAAGCGCTCCATCCTCGGTCGTAAATACCTCAAGGAGGCTGAAGAACGACTGCTGCGCCAGGGATTTACGCCCGAGCGCATTCAAACCCGCGTCAAAAGCGCCTCAAACATCAGCAGTGCCATCCGCGAGGAGGCCGAACGCGGCAACTACGATGCCATCGTCATCGGTCGCCGTGGCCTGGGCGCGGTGGGCACCATGTTTTTTGGCAGCACCTCCACCGATCTCATCGAAAAATGCCATCGTTCACCGCTGTGGATTATCGACGGCAATGTCAGTGCCACCCGTTTTCTGCTGGCCGTGCACAGCCATCCCTCTTCCCTGATGGCGGCGGATCATCTCGCCTTCATGCTCAAGGGCATCCCCGGCGCTGAAATCTGCCTCTACCACTCCAATTCGGTGTTCGGTTCGCAAACTCCGGCAAAAGCCGAGGATTTCCATGCCCAATGGGGCAAGCAGTGGTGCGATCAGTATCTGGATCTCGACAACTTCCTCTTCTATGCCCACGCGCAACTCTTGGTGGATAACGGCTTTTCCCGCTATCGCATCACCCAGCTGCCGGCCCAGATGCATCTGGATGTGAGTAGCGATCTGCTCAAACAGGCCAAGCAGCACAACTGCGGCACTATCGTCATTGGCCGGCGCCGACGGGACCTCAGTCGCGGTCAGCTCAAGGGCGTTTCCGACAAAACGGTCAAGCAGGCGCAGAATGTAGCGGTGTGGCTGGCCGGATAACCTTCCAGGCCAGCTAAGGGCAATGTCCGAGCTTTAGCGGCTGGCGGGGCTGACGATCACCGTGGCCGCCTGCTCGGGTTTGAGATATTGGCGGGCCAACTGCGTCAGCTCTTCGGCCTTGATGGCGGCAAAGCCCTCTAGGATGGTCAGCGGCCACTGCAACTGCTCGGGGTGACGGCTGGAGAGGTTGAGTACGGATTCCATCCAGTAGCGATTGCTGCGCTTGAGATCCTTGATCGAGGTCAGGGTCGGTTCCAGGGCGCGGCGCAGTTCATCCTCACTCACCCCCTGCTCACCAAGTCCCGCCGCCACCGTTTTGATCACCTCAGCAAGCGAGGCTGCCTGCTCCGGGGCGGCGATCAGCGAACCCTGCAGCAGCCCAAACCCTGTGAGGGCACGGCTCGGTTGACTCACCACCCGGGGCGAGTAGGTGGCGCCCAACTCCTCGCGAATCTTCACCCGCAAACGATCATCCAAGACAGCCGCCAGCAGGTTGAGCCGGCGGGTGCGGCCGATATCCCAGAAATCGCTGGTCTGCCAGGCCACGGTCAACAGTGTCCGGTCGATGGTGCTGGGCGCGTTCAGCCGCAGTTCCTGGCCAGCGGGAAAGAGCGGTGGTTTGTCGGTTATCTCCCCAGCACTTTGCCGCTGTTCAGCTCCCAGGTAGCGGCTGATCAGCGCCAGGGCCTTGTCGGCCGCGATATCGCCGACCACATTGATCTCCAGTGGCTCCTGGGCAAAGATCGGTGCCAGCCAGGAGCGAATTTGCGCAAGATCGATCCGCTCCACCTCCTGCCAGGAGGCCAGGCCGTATTCCGGGCAGGAGCCGGCCAGGAAGCGCTCACCCTCGATCTGCTGCACCCCTTCCACGGTGTTGATCAGCTGACCGTACATGCGTTGCAACCCCTGGCGACTGCGCGTAAAGGCATCGCTGCGGAAGGCGGGATCATGAAGACGATGGGAGAGCAGTTGCACCAGCTGCTCGAAATCCTGGGTCAGCGCGCCGCCGACAAAGGAAAAACTCTCCGGCCCGACCTTGAACCCCAGCTCCACCGTGCTGCCGGCCAGGGCCTGTTGCAACTGTTCATTACTGAGCTGGCCGATACCGCTCTCGGCGATGACCGCTTGAGCCATCAGGGCCAGGCCCGGCTGGGGCTCGCTCTCCTTGCCCTGGCCAAACTGCACCGAGACCAGCACCTGATTGGCCTGATAATCGGTGGTTTTGACGTTCAGCCGCACCCCGCCCGCCAAGAGATAACTCTGCACGCCAATCTGGGCGTGCTCGATCTGTTCCAACACCTTCCCTGGCTGCGCCGGCAGCGGCAAGTAGGGGAAGGAAGCCGCTTTTTCTTCAACCCAGGGTTTGAGCGGCTGCTGTTGCGCATCCGTATAGGCGGCACTCACCCGTTGTTCAGGCTGATCCACGGCCAGATCCGCAGGCAGCACCCCAACCACCTCAACCAGGCGACGGGGCGAACTCCATAACTGGCGCAGGGCCGCGTTGACCTCATCCAGGGTCATTTTCTCCAACACCGGACCATAGAGGGCCAGCTCCTGGTCGGGAGAGAGCACCACCTCCTCGTCGTTGAGCTTGCGAATAATTCCCTCGGCAAGTTCGCGACTGTCGCGGGTGGGTGCCGTTTGCGCGGCCTTGATCAATAGCGCTCCCACCTCGCGCTTGCTGCGCACCAACTCCGCTTCGCTAAAGCCATCGCTCAAGGCCTGGTGCAAGGTCCCCTGCAACAGCTTCACTCCCTCTTGCCACTTGCCAGCCACGGCCCGCGCCGTCAAGGTGCCATAGCCGTAACGCTGCAAAAAGATGCCCCCCTGGGCACTCGCCTGGGCCAAGGGGCTGTCTGGTTGCTGCTCCAGTTGCTTGAGCCGACTGGCCAAGAGGTGGGTGGCCACGAAGCGGCGCAGTTGAGCGATCTCCCCGCTTAGGGTATCGGCCTGGGGAGTGCGGTTGAACACCGTGGTCAGGGCCAAACCGGTATAGCCCAATTCCGGTTCGCCATGCACCAGGATATCCGTGCCCTCCTCCGCCACACGGCCAAAATCCGGACAATCGCCCACCGTCCCCTGACCCTGCAAGGGGGCAAAGGCGGCCTGCAACAGCGGCTTCACTGCCTCGGGGGCAATATCGCCGACCACCACCACGATGATGTTCTCCGGTCGGTACCAGCGGTCGTAATATCCGCGCAACAAACGGCTGTCGGCGGCGTTGAGCACGGCTTCGGTGCCGATGGGCTCACGCTCGGCCACCAGGGTGCCGGCAAAATCAAACTGCATCTGCCGCTTGGAGACACGGGTGGCGGCGGAATCGCGGCTGCGCTTCTCCGCCAGGATGACTCCACGCTCGCGATCCACCTCCTTCTCCAGCAACAGGGCACCACGGGCATAGTCGGCCAGCACCTTGAACCCTTCGGCTACGGCATGCGGATCGTTGGTGGGCAACAGCAAGTTGTAGACCGTCTCGTCAAAACTGGTGTGGGCATTGGTATCTCCACCAAAGCCCATGCCCAGCGTTTGAAAATATTCCACCAAGGTGCCGGGAGGATAATGGGTGGTGCCGTTGAAGAGCATGTGCTCCAAAAAATGCGCCAAGCCGCGTTGCTCCTCGGTTTCGTGGAGCGAGCCCGAGCGAACGTTGAGGTACATGGCCACCCGCTGTTCCGGCTTGCCATTGGCCATAAGCACATAGCGCAGGCCGTTATCGAGCCGGCCAAAGACCAGAGAGGGGTCCGGCGTTAGATCGCTTTTCTCTTGGGGCCAGTTGGTTTGCAGGCAGGAGGCAACCGGGGCTGTCTCCTGCTGGGCAAGGACAGGGTGAGTAAAAACAATACCCAGCACCAGGGCAAGGAAGAGCAAGGGGAGACGGGGTCGAAGAACAGAGCGCATTGTCGATCCTGATTGAATGGTGTATGAGGGGAAAATGGTTGATCAACTATAGTGGAGAAGCGGAGGAAAACAAGATGGAGATCGCCGGAAAAAGAGCACTGGTGCTGGGGGCATCACGGGGCATTGGCCTGGCCATCGCCCGTCTGCTTGCCGATCAGTGGGTACGCCTGGCCCTGCCCTGGTTTGACTGGCCGGAGGCGGCTGAGGCCATGGCCAACGAGTTCGGCGAGGACGATCATTTGATTATGCAGTGCGATCTGCGCCAACCGGCAGAGGTGGCTACCCTGGTGGCCGCCATCGAGGAGCGGTTCGGCGGCTTGGATATCCTCATCAACAACATTGAACGCGGCGGCATGCCGGTGGTGCATGGCAGCTATCGCCACCCCATCAACCACGAGCAGTGGCAATTGGAGATGGAGACCACCCTGCATGCCAAATGGCTGGTCTTTGATCAGGCACTGCCGCTGTTGCGCCAAAATCCGCAGGCTGCGGTGGTCAACATTTCGTCGATTGCTGCTCTTACTGGCCGCAATGGCGCAGCGGGATTGCTGTTTAACGATGGCTATGCTGCCGCCAACCGGGGTATTGGCTCGCTCACCGAGACCTGGGCGCGACTGGGGGCTCCGAACATTCGAGTCAACGAATTGATGCTGGGACTCATCGACCAGCGCCACGGGCCGGGCACGCGGGGGTGGGGGTTGCTGAGTTCGGAGCAACAGCGCTCGTTGCTCGCGCACACGCCGCTGGGCCGCACCGGCTCAGCGGAGGAGGTGGCGCGGGCAGTGCTTTTTCTGCTGCGCGATGCTGATTTTATGACCGGAGCAACGCTGCGGCTGGATGGGGGATTTGTGCTGGGTGGGGAGCAGCCCACCGCCATGCCGGAGGGCATTCTGAACGGGGCGGGCTGAGCTGGGGGCTCAGATATCAAGCACCCAATCGGGGAGATGATGCATGATGTACTCCGTCACCTTCTCCTTGGCCTGGGGATCGCTCTTGCTGACACCGGCATCCCGCATAACCTCTTCGAAGTCGTACCAGCACAGTTCCTTTTCAGCCTTGCTGTAGACGGTGAGGATACGATGATCAGGTTGATCGATATCTTCCTCTTCCTGAATGGCCGCTACCAGGCGAACCGCCTCTGCGTAGGGTAAAAATCGAATTTCTTCGTCGCTCACGCTCATCTCCATTGGGCCGATGGTTGCCATCTAGCCCGAACAACCATGAAAAAAGGGCGAGATGATCACTCAACTCGCCCTTGACCTTGATGATCGAAACAATCAGGCAGGCTTGACCACGGCGCCCGAGCGGATGCAACGGGTACAGGCGCGGATACGCACGGTGGCGCCATCGGCGGTGACGGTGCGCACGCTCTGCAAGTTGGGCAGCCAACGACGACGGGTCTTGTTATGGGCGTGGCTGACGTTGTTACCGGTAGCCGGGCCTTTGCCACAAATATCACAATTACGGGCCATGATCTTCTCTCCTCGATAAAGTGTCGTTCCCGCTTAAAAAACACTGAGAACGACGTTTCACGCGGTGTAACTCGCTGTTGTACGGTGCGTGGTTGTCTGATTGCGGGGTTTGCCGCTGGCGGTTGAAAGCCAAACAGCAATAGCCGCGCATATTACCCGCATACCATGAAAAATCAAGTTTTTTTCAAACGAACAGGCGGGATTGCAGGAGAAAATGCGGCAACCACTCGGTAAAACATCACCCAACATACCGATTCAACATTACTTTTACCAACACCCTTTCAACTGACCACCGTAGAGACGCGCCAGCACGCATCATCGTTATCCCTCTAGAACGTTTACCCTGCACCCGGGAATAATTCTACGGCCAACGGTTGGTTTTTGTTATAATCATTCTTAGTGTCCTGCCAGCCTTCGCGCCCCTGGACCAAGCAACCCGTGCAGCGGCGGCAACGCCACAGCGACCACCACCATCCACCAACCAACGCATTCACCACAAAGGACCGATCCCATGGGGCACCCCCTGGCTCTCGCCTACGAGTTTTTTTCCTGGAGAGCAATCCTTGACATCCTGCTCATCAGCGCAGGGCTGTTTTTCCTCTACCGCACCCTGTTGCGGCTGGGCACCTGGAAAATCATGGCCGGCATTCTACTGGCCCTGATCATCTTCATTCTCGCCCACGCCCTGGGCCTCAAGGGGATCGAATGGGTCTACCAGAACGTCAGCCATGTGGCGGTGTTGGGCTTGATCGTCATCTTTCAGCCGGAGCTGCGCAAGGTGCTGGAGAAGGCGGTGTCAGTGCCGCCACCGCGCTCCAAGGGCCAGGACACAGAACTCCAAAGCCTGATTGCGGAGAGTATGATGAAACTGGCCCGCGAACGCTGCGGCGCCATCCTCGTCTTCCCCGGCAGAGAACCGATTAAGGATAAAATTTCCGGCGGTTTCCAACTCAATGCCCTCCCCTCGTTGCCGCTGATTCTCAGCATCTTTGACCCCAACTCCCCCGGCCACGACGGCGCGGTGATCATCGAAGGCAACAAACTCACCCAATTCGGGGTGCGGTTGCCGATGTCGCAATCCACCCGGCTCTCCGAGGAGTACGGCACCCGCCATCACGCCGCCATGGGCCTGGCCGAACAGAGCGATTCCCTGATTCTGGTTGTTTCCGAGGAGCGCGGCAAGGTCTCAATCTTTACCAACAGCGCCATGCAACCGGCGCGCAACGTCGATGCCATCACCGATGCCATTGTCGAGCATCAGCAGCAGATGGGCTTTTTCCGCCGTGACAGCGTGCCGCGCATCCGCAAACGCACCCTGCTGCAAGCGGCAGCCAGCCTGATTATTGCCATCGTTTTCTGGTCGGCCCTGATGATCTCCCAGCGCGAGGTGGTGGAACGGGTTCTGCCGGTGACCATCGATTACACCTCACCGGCCGAAGACTTGGTCCTGGTCGGTGACAAGGCCAACGAGGTTCGCCTGCACCTCACCGGCCCCAAGGCTGATATCGATAACCTGGCGATCAATCCGCCGGCGGTGAAGATCGATCTGTCACGGATGGCCAAAGGCTCACAGACCATCATCATCACCAGCGAGAACATTCGTCTTCCCAAAGGGGTCACCCTGCTCGACACCAACCCGCAGCAGCTCAAACTGACCCTGGCCTCGGTGGTCGAAAAGACGGTGCCGATCACCCCACAGCTCATCGGCAAACTCCCCGGTGCCTTGAAGATCAAGAAGATCACCGTCACGCCGGATACGGTGGCGGTCAACGTGCCGGTCACCAAAGACACCAAAAACAATGACGAGGTACTCACCACCCCCATTTATTTGGACTCCATCTCCACCGACAGCACCATCTTCTGTAAGGTGATCGCCAAGCCCTCCATCCAGCCAGTGACGAAGCGCTGGCCGGATGTTGAGGTAATGATCGAAGTGCGCGAGTGAACGACGAGTTTCGCATCTTTTCCTTTTTTGCAAAACGAAATCGTTTTTTCTGATCAAAATGTAACAAAAAACTAGCCCGCCACGCCACCTTCTCCAGCCATCCTCTCTAACAGTTCAAAATATTATATCTTTCGTTTAAAAAATAATCTTCTTCATTTCTGGCATCAAAAATGAAGAAGATTAGGCAGATTTACTGATCGCCACAGGAAAAAGGTCGCAACTGTTCCCCGTCCTCACGAGACAGGCTACGGGCCGCACCTCCAGTGGCGCCATGATGCCACCACTCAAACGATTGCATATCTTGAAGGAGAGAGAAGATGAAACGCGCCTTTTCCCTGGTCGCCCTGGCCACCCTGACCCTGGCCACAGCGGCAACCACCGCCGATGCCGCCACCGCCACCGCCGCCCTTGATGTCAACAGCGCCTATGTATGGCGCGGCTTGACGTTTAACAACGGACTGGTCGTCCAGCCCAGCATTACAGCGGCCTCTGATAACGGATTTTCAGTCAACGTCTGGGGCAACTACGATATTGACGATTACGATGGCAACGTCGATGAATACCATTTCTCCGAAGTGGACCTGACCGCCTCCTATGCGTTCAAACTAGGCGCCGTTGACATGACTGTCGGCGCCATCGCCTACACCTTTCCCACAACACACCCTGATAATTTGCTAGGCGCCGGAACCGATTATGAAAGCACTGCGGAAATCTTTTTGGGACTTGGATACGACTTGGGTAATGGCTTTTCGCTGGCTGGCAACATTTACTACGATGTCGACCAGGTTGATGATTTTTACATCACCGCAGGCTTGAAGTATACCTACGAAATCAATGAGAAAACTGCTCTTGGCCTTGGCGCTCTTATCAGCTATGCTGGCGAGGACTTCACCGAGTATTACGCCGGCGGTACCGACAGCGGTTTTTTCAACTACATTCTCAACGCTTCGTTAACCTACAAAGTGACCGATGCTTTTGGCCTGAGCGCCAACATTGCCGTCACCGACTCCATGGATGACGACGCCTTACCAGACGAAACTGTCCATACCAATGTTTATGGCGGCCTTGGCCTGACCTACACCTTCTAATCCCCATTCCTCTCCCCCTCTCTCCGACCGGCATCCTGCCCCGGAGAGAGGGGCTGCCTGCTCTTAACCTTCCGCTGCGGCCATCTCTGCCGCTATCTCCCCCAACCTGCACATCCCCTGCTCCATCGCTGCACTCCAGGGCGTACCGCAACTGATGCGAATACAGTTTTTAAAGCGACCGGTACTGCTGGAAATAGCACCGGGAATAATAAAAATTTTCTCTGCCTTGGCACGCTGATACAACGCCATACCATCCACGCCCTCGGGCAATTCCACCCATAGGATATAGCCGCCTTCCGGCGCACTGAGCTTGGTCCCTGCGGGAAAGAAGCGGGCAATGGCACGCGCAGTGGCCCCAAGCTGCCCACTGATCGCCAGGCGAAGACGTTGCAGATGCCGGTCAAAATGCTCGTGTTCGAGGAAATCGGCAACGATCAACTGCGGCAACTTGCTGCGGGCAATGGAAGAATTGAACTGCAAACGGGCGACTTGATCATGATAACGACCCGGCATCACCCATCCCACCCGCAGATCCGGGGCCAGGGTCTTGGAAAAAGACGAGCAGTAGAGCACCAAGCCCTGGTTGTCGAAACGCTTAAGCGGCACCGGCCGGGACGAACCGTAATGGAGATCACCGTAGATATCATCCTCGATCACCGGGATCTGATGGGCGGCCAGCAACTCCACCAACTCCTGCTTACGCGCCGTGGGCATGCTGAAGCCCAGCGGATTGTGGAAGGAAGGATTGAGCAGGCAGGCTGCCACGCGGTTGCGTCGCCAGGTGCCATTGAACAGGGCCTCTTCCAACAGGCCAAGATCAATACCGTTTTCCGGATCCGTGGGAATCTCCAAGGCCATCAATCCCAACTGCTCGATGAGTTGCAGATAGCAGGTGAAGGTCGGCGATTCGGTGATAATGATATCGCCGGGCTGGGCCACGGCCCGCAGACAAAGTTGGATGGCATCGAGGCAACCGTTGGTAATCACCAGCTCCCCCGCATCCACCTGACGCCCGACATGGAGCATGCGCGCGGCGATACGGCGGCGCAGCACCTCCTCGCCCTGCGGATGCCCGTAACCCAGCCCTTGACCGCTGAAGTAATGACGACGCACGTTGCGGGCCGAGCTGGCCAGCTGACGCAGCGGTAACAGTTCGCAGGCAGGCAGGGCGGCGCCAAAGGGCAGCACTGTGGGATCATGGATGACCGTGAGGATGGATTCGGCCAGGGAACTGATCGACACCTTGCGTGGCCGGCTCAGGGTGCGCTCACCGCTCTGCGGCAGTGGCAGGGAGCGCTGTCCCTGGGCACAGACAAAAAAGCCGGATTTATGGCGCGGTTCGACCAATCCACGATCCTGCAACTCGGCATAAGCCTGGGCCACGGTGGTGATGCTGTAGCCGGTGCGCTGGTGCAGGTTGCGCAGCGAGGGCAACCGCTCTCCCACCTTGTATTGACCGTTGGCAATGTGGCTTGCAAGCTCGGTGGCCAGTTGTCGATAGCGAAAATCCTGAAGGATTGTTTCTTGCTTCATCGCGACTCATCTGTACTGGTTGGCAATCTGATTTCTGCATCTGTTCGCCTTATACCTGGGCCGATATGATCCGGCAACGATCAAATCAGCCAAGGATACAACCATGCGACGCCTCCTCAACAGCCGAACCGGCCAGTTTATGGTGTTTCTCCTCAGCCCGGAAGATTCGTCGACGGGTGGTTCCACCCGGTACCGGAACACACAGACACCCTTTGACAATCGCCTCTGCGGAGCCGTTAAGATAGCCTTCTGGATCACCGTGACGGTGGCCTTCTGGAGCGTTTTGCCGGTGGTGTGGGGTGTGTGTTGCCGCTGATAATACCCGCGAGATGACGATATTTACCGGCACATGTAGAGGTGGAGGCGTAGGGGCGCATGGCGTGCGCCCTTTACGGATGTTTTCGTTTCTTTTCCATGTGCATGCCATGCGCCCCTACGCAATATTCGGGGACCCGTTAGCTCTCCACGGGCACGGTAGGCTGTCACCTCCAAGTGCTGCAAAAATTCTCCGGTAATGCACCGCCAAGGAGATCTCTCCCGCCGGTCGAGATGACGCCCTCTCATCTGCACTGCTTTTTTGACCCGAAAAAGCGTCTGTTCTGTACTGGTTTTTCCGCTCCCACCCTCAGAACAGCAGTACCAGCAACCGGTGCAGCAGCGGCAGGGTGATAAAACTCATCAGCACCCCCACGCCAACCATCGCCACCGCCAAGGACGGCGCCAGATTGACGGCAATGGCCATGGACCCGGCGGCGACCATCGGTGGCATCGCGGCCTCGAAGACCGCCACCTGCGCCACCACGCCCTCAATGCCCAACCAGCGGCAGAGCAGCAGCGCCGCCAGTGGTGCCACAATCAGCTTAATACCCAAACCCACCGTCAACTGGCCCATCACCTCGCGGCTCAGGCGCAGGCTCAACTGAAAGCCCACCGCCACCATCACCACCGGCACTAGGGTGTCGGCCAGGTTTTGCAGCAGATATTCCACCAGCGGCGGATATGTTGTCGCCCGCAGCAGCACCGCCAAGGCCAAGGCAATAGTTGGCGGAAAGGTGATAATATGCCGCACCAGGGCTTGCACCGAGGGCTTGGCCGCACCGGAGCCGTACAACACCAGAATAAGCGAGCCGTAGGTGGTTAGGGCGATGAAGGAGCCGAACTGATCATACACCAGGGCATAGGGAATAGCCGCCTCGCCCAGCAGGGCACGCACCATGGGAATACCGAGGAAGGCGGTATTGGCCAGCGGGGTCAGCAGCAGCATGCAGCCGGTGGTGGGACGGTCCCAGGCAAACAGACGCGCAGCGGCCACCACCAGCAGCCAACTCAAACCCAGCACCACCCAGGGCATGAGCACCAAAATCCACAAATTGCCGGCAAAGGCCAAATGCGGCACCTTGAGCAGCACCAGGGCGGGCAAAGAAATGTGAATGATAAAGGCATTGAGCACCTTGCCGGTGTCGCGGTGCATACCGGACAGGTGGCGCAGGCCAAGGCCAATCAGCAGATAGACCAGCGTGGCAATAAAATTTTCCATGCTCTTTTCAACTCCCAACATCGTGTGGGTGTCGGCAGCAAAGCCACATGGCGCAACCACCCGGCATCGCTTCCCATAACCCTATGAAAAAACGGCACTAATAAAATTTGACATTTTCCAGGCAATGCCCGTTAATGATTCAAACAGCGCGCGGAATGGCTGGCCCTGCGGTTTGCCTCCCGTAACGGCAGCTTCACGGCACCACACGTTGAAGCAGGCATGCACCCGGTTCTTCCCCTTTTCCGGGGCTGCGCCGCCGGAGCAGCACGGAGGCCCACCGCAGGGGCCGCGCCGCCCGCATGTTGGCAGAGCAGCTGGCATATTGATCATTTTTTCCCATGGGAGGAAAGCATGAACTGGTACACCAATTTGAAAATCGGCAACAAACTGCTGTTGATCACCCTGCTGGTCATTGTCAGCCTTGGCGGCCTGGGAACCTTTTTCATCGTCGAGATGGGGCAGGTGTATGAGAAGGCCAACTACGGCAATGTCAACTCCATCCCCAGCCTCACCACTTTGGCGCGCGTACGAAACGGCAGCAAGGATTACTATATTTCGGTACTGCGACACATCCAGAATACTGATCCCGCCCGCATGACCATGATCGAGGGCCTGTTAAGCCAGGCACGTCAGACCACGGAGAGCGCCCTGAGCGATTATGATAAAATGATCTCCGACGATACCGACCGACGCATGCTCGGCGAAGACCGATCTGCCCTGGCCGACCTGACCCGCGCCGTGGATGAATTGATTCCTCTTTCCCGGGCCAACAAGAACGAAGAGGCGCGACTGCTGCTGCGGGAGAAGGGCTTCCCGGCCCAGGAAAAGCTGGCCAAAGTGGTCAACGAGCACATCGAATACAACATCAAACTGGCCAAAACCGGCGCCGATGACGCCCTGTCCGCCTACAAGGATTCACGCATGCAGGGCATCATTGCCGTGGTGGTCATCGCCGCGACGCTGCTGGTGCTGATGCTGCTCATCGCCCGTTCGATCTCCGCGCCGGTGGCCATGGCCTCGGCACTGGCTGAGAAGATGGCCAAGGGCGACCTCACCGGAAAGCTCGATATTCAGCGTGAGGATGAGGTGGGGGTGATGGCCAAGGCACTCAACACCATGGTCAGCCAGCTCAGTGGCATGATGCGCGATATCCTCGCCGGTGTCGACACCCTCACTAACTCGTCCACCGATCTGGCCGCCATCTCCAAGCAACTCTCCTCGGCCGCCCGCGACACCTCGGAACGGGCAGCCACGGTCTCCACTGCCACTGAAGAGATGAGCACCAACGTCCAGTCGGTTTCCGCCGCCATGGAGCAATCGGCGTCAAACGTCAACATGGTGGCCTCCTCCACCGAGGAGATGACCTCCACGGTCAACGAGATCGCCCAGAATGCCGAGAAGGCGCGGTCCATCTCAGAGGGTGCGGTGAAGCAATCGCGCCGGGCCACGGAAAAGATGACGGAGCTGGGCGAATCGGCCCGCAAGATCGGCCGAGTCACCGAGACCATCACTGAGATCTCCGACCAGACCAACCTGCTGGCACTCAACGCCACCATCGAGGCAGCGCGGGCCGGCGATGCAGGCAAGGGCTTTGCCGTTGTCGCCAACGAGATCAAGGAACTGGCCCGGCAGACCGCCGCCGCCACGGTGGATATCAAAAATCAGATCGGCGACATGCAGCAGACCACCGCCACCACGGTGGAGGATATCGATAAGATCTCCGAGGTTATCGCCGAGATCAACAACGTCATCAACGGCATCGCCACCGCTGTCGAGGAGCAGTCAGCCGCTTCCGGTGAGATCAGCAGCAACATCGCCCAGGCCTCGCAGGGTATTGCCGAGGTCAACGAGAACGTGGCGCAATCGACGGTGGTCATTGCCGATATCGCCCGTGATATCGCCAACATCAACCAGCAATCCAGCCAGGTGGAGCAGGGCAGCGACCAGGTGCAAACCAGCGCCCAGGGGCTGTCCGAGTTGGCCAAACAGTTGCACGAGCTGATCAAGCGTTTCAAAGTCTGATTCCAGGCCTGCACCTCCCATCGGGAAGGGGCCGCACCACCCCTTCCCGCCTCCTCGGCTTTTTCCCGCCTTTTCCGCAGACAAGAGCGTTCACCCCACAGAGTTCTGCTTGTGCAGCGCAAACGAATTGTGGTACTCTTTTGCAAGCAGTAGAGTAGTTTAGCGATGTTTAAGGACCTGACCGACGATCCGCCGGATGCCCCAGCCGCACCCGGCACAACCGAGGCATGGCACCATGACCGAGCAGCCCATCCCCGCATCCGCTCAGCAACGAATCAGCGAACTGGAGTCCGCCCTGCATGCTGAGCGGGCCCGGCGCGAGCTGCTGGAACGGGTCTTGGCGGCCCATCACCGGCTCAGTGAGCTGGAACCCGACCTCCCCATCGACGCCCTGTTGCAACAACTGCTGGCCCAGGTCGAAGAACTCACCGACAGCTGCATCAGCTTTTTCCACCTCTTTGCCGAAGACCAGCAGACCATCTCCTTGCAGACCTGGTCCGAAAGCACCCTCAGCCAATCCTGCCAGGCCAGTCTACACAAACACCATTATCCGGTGGCCGAGGCCGGAGTATGGGCGGACTGCATCCATGAGCGCCGACCGGTGATCCACAACGACTTCAACGCCCTGCCCCACCGTAAGGGCCAACCCAAGGGCCACGCCACAGTGGTGCGCGAACTGGTGGCGCCCATCCTGCGTGCCGGGCAGATTGTTGCCATCATTGGTGTGGGCAACAAACCCGGCGATTACACCGAGGATGACAGCGACCTGGTCGCCAACCTGGGCGATTTGGCCTGGGACATCCTGTTGCGCAAACGGGAAGAGCGCCGGCTGCGGGAGAGCGAGGAGCGGTTTCGTCGGTTGATCAACGAGATTCCCATGATCGCCATTCAAGGCTACGGCCCGGATGGCCGGGTGCGTTTCTGGAACCCGGCCTCGGAGCAGTTGTACGGCTACAGCCGCGAGGAGGCCCTGGGCCGCAGCCTGTTGGAGTTGATCATCCCGCCAAAGATGCGGCCCGAGGTGGAGCAGGCCATCGAGGCCATGGCCCGCTTCGGCCAGCCCATCCCGCCATCGGAGCTGACGCTGATGCACAAGGATGGCTCGCCGGTGGATGTCTTCTCCAGTCATGCCCTCATTCACTCCAGCGAGGGCGAGGCGGAGCTGTTCTGTGTGGATGTGGACTTAAGCGAGCGCAAACGCATCGAGCAGGTGCAGAACTTTCTCGCCCAGGCACACAGCGGTCGTGACGGCGAGCCCTTCTTCAACACCCTGGCCCGTTATCTGGCCCAGACCCTGGACATGGAGTTTGTCTGTATCGATCTGCTCGAAGGTGACGGCCTCACCGCGCGCACGGTGGCGGTCTGGCACGATGACCACTTCGAGGACAACATCAGCTATGCCCTCAAAGATACGCCCTGTGGCGATGTGGTTGGCAAAAATGTCTGTTGCTTTCCCCAGGGGGTGGTCGCCCTCTTTCCCAACGACCCGGTCCTCCAGGATCTGCACGCTGAGAGTTATGCCGGTGTTACCCTGTGGAGCCACAGTGGCCAGGCCATTGGCCTCATTGCCGTCATTGGCCGTAAGCCCCTGCGCCATCGCGCAGCAACGGAGACCATCCTGCAGATGGTGGCGGTACGCGCCGCCGGCGAATTGGAACGGCAAATGGCGAGTGATGCGCTGCACACCACGCTCAAGCGCTTTGAAATCATGCTCTCCAGTCTTTACCCCGGCGTGCTGGTGGTCAGCGATGTCGGCCGGGTGGAGTACGTCAACCCCTCATTCTGCACCCTGTTTGACCTGAAGGAACCGATGGCAGGGTTGCTCGGCTGCCTGCCCGAGCAACTGCTCACCCAAATGGTGCAGGTGGTGGTCGATCCACCGGGCTTTTTGGATCGCATCCGCGACATCCTCGCCCTCCGTGAGCCGGTGCGGGCCGAGGAGATCGCCATCACCGGAGAGCGCACCTACCTGCGCGACTTTGTGCCCATCGACATTGACGGCCGGCAGTACGGGAGGCTCTGGCTCTACACCGATATCACCGAGCGACGTCGGGCGGTGCAGGCCCTGCGCATCAGCGAACAACGGCTGCGCAACTATTTCGAGCTGGGGTTGATTGGCATGGCCATGACCTCCACGGACAAGCGATTCCTCCATTTCAATGATCGGCTGTGCGAAATCCTTGGCTACCCGCGCCAGGAGCTATACGGCAAAACCTGGCTGGAACTCACCCATCCCGACGATCAACCCAAGGATTTGCAGCGTTTTGGTCGCATCGAACGGCTGGAAACCGATATCTTTCACACCGAAAAACGGTTCATCAAAAAGGATGGCTCCATTGCCCACGCCGAGGTCATCTCGCGCTGCGTGCGGCGCAAGGGCGGGGGAATCGACCATTATGTGGCGATGATTCAGGACATCAGTGCCCGTAAACAGACCGAGGAAAAGGCCCGCACCCTGCGGGCACAACTGCTGCAATCACAAAAGTTGGAGGCCATCGGCACCCTGGCCGGCGGCATTGCCCACGATTTCAACAACATCCTTGCCGCAGTCATCGGCTATACCGACATGGCCAAGGAGCTTGTCCAGCCGGGGACGCAACTGGCCAAGGATCTCGATCAGATCCTCAAGGCCGGCCACCGCGCCAAGGATCTGGTGCGGCAGATTTTAGTGTTCAGCCGCCAGAGCGAGACCGAACCCATTGATCTAATGCCGGCCAACATCGTCAGAGAGGTGGTCAAACTGCTCCGCCCCAGCCTGCCCGCCACCATCGCCATTGAACAGAAGGTGTCGCCCAAGGCCGGACCCATCCATATCGACCCCACCCAGTTGCACCAGATTCTGATGAATCTCTGCACCAACGCCTACCACGCCATGGAGGAAAACGGCGGCACCCTGAGCATCGCGCTCAACAACACCCTGCTCGATGCCGACAACCTGCCCAGCAGCATGCACGCCAAGCCCGGCGACTATGTGGAACTGGTGGTGGGTGACACCGGCTGCGGCATCCCCGCCTCCATCCGCAACCGCATCTTTGACCCCTTCTTCACCACCAAGGAGATGGGCAAGGGCACCGGCATGGGGCTGGCCATCGTCCATGGCATCGTCACCGGCTACAACGGCTTTATTGATGTGGAGAGCACACCGGGCGCGGGCACGGTTTTCCGCATCTATCTGCCGGTGGCGGCGCAGGCCCAGGAACAGGAGCGCAGCGAGAGCGAACCGGCGCCCCAGGGCAACGAGCATATCTTGTTTGTTGACGACGAGGAGGTGCTTTCGGAGATGGTGGAGAGCATGCTCGAACGACTGGGCTACCGGGTGACAGTGCGCACCTCCAGCATGGAGGCGCTCAACACCTTCCGCAACCATCCGGATTTGTTTGATTTGGTGATCACCGACCAGACCATGCCGGGCATGACCGGGCTTGATCTGGCCCGGCGTATTCTCAGCCTGCGCCCGGATATGCCGATTATTCTCTGCACCGGCTACAGCACCCTGATTTCCGAGGAGGAGGCCAAGGCCCACGGTATTCGCGCCTTTGCCCTCAAGCCCTTGACCAAGAAGGATATGGCGTTGCTCATCCGCCGGGTGTTGAGCGAAGGGTGAGGTAAAAGGGCACGGCGCGCCGTGGCCCTACGCGAATCGACGCCCGTTGATCGGGATGACATGGTAACGTAGGTTGGCGGTGAGGAACGAACCCCAACAGGGGGCTGTTGTACAACGCTCTTCGTGTCGACGGTGGGCAGAAAAACCTGCCCCCCCTACGATATTCAGACCACCCGATGAACAGCCCGAATCCATTGACAATCCTGTAACCACCATTACCGCACGAGAAAGCGCATGCCCAAAAAACGACCCGCCAAACCGCCCACCATCCCCAGTCATATCGTTGGCATTGGTGCCTCTGCCGGCGGCCTGGAGGCCATCGAGACTTTTTTCAAAAACATGCCACCCACCAGCGGCCTGGCCTTTGTGGTCATTCAGCACCTGTCGCCGGACTATAAAAGCCTGATGGTGGAGTTGCTCACCAAGAAAACGGAGATGCCGGTGCACCGCGCCGAGGACGGCATGGAGGTGCTGGCCGGCAACGTCTATCTCATCCCGCCGAAAAAAAACCTCTCCATCTTCCATGGCAAGCTGCTGCTCAACGACAAAACCCTCAACCAGGGCATCAATCTGCCCATTGATATCTTCCTCCGTTCCCTGGCCGAGGATCAGGGGGAACAGGCCATTGCCATCATCCTCTCCGGCACCGGCAGCGACGGCACCCGTGGGGTACGCGCCATCAAGGAGATGGGCGGCATGGTCATGGTGCAAAACGAGGAGAGCGCCAAGTTCGACGGCATGCCCAAGGCGGCGGCCGCTACCGGTGTGGCCGATTTCATCCTGCCGCCCGATGCCATGCCCGACCAATTGCTGGCCTTTGTCGCCCACCCCTATGTTTCCGGCGAAAAACATGCCGGACTGCTGCTGCGTGAGCCCGACAGCCTCACCAAACTGTTCTCCATCCTGCGGGAGACCACCAAGGTTGATTTTACCTTTTACAAACCCTCCACCATCACCCGCCGTATTGAGCGGCGCATGTCGGTCAACCAGATCGGTGATTTCGAGGAATATGTCAGCTATGTGCAGAATTACCCGGCCGAGGTCATGACCCTCTATCGGGATCTCTTGATCGGTGTCACCAGCTTTTTCCGCGATCCCGAGGCGATGAGCGAGTTGGAGGAGCACTGGTTGCCTGAGGTGCTCTCGCGCATCAATAACCGCGAAATTCGATGCTGGGTGGCCGGTTGTTCCACCGGCGAGGAGGCCTACACCCTGGCCATCATCTGTAAGGAGGTGATGGAAAAGCTGGGCATCAGTCGGGATATCAAGATCTTTGCCACCGATATCGACCGCGACGCCCTGGCAATTGCCAGCGCCGGTAATTATCCCGAAGGCATCATCGGCGATCTCACCCCGCGCATCACCGGCAAATATTTCTACCACAAGGAAGACAAGTTGCAGGTGGCGCGGCACCTGCGCGAGATGGTGGTCTTTGCCCAGCACAACATCATCAAAGACCCACCCTTTACCAATATCGATCTCATCTCCTGCCGCAACCTGCTCATTTATCTCCAGCCAGTGTTGCAGCGTAAAGTATTTGAGATGTTCAACTTCTCGCTCAACCCCCAGGGTTTGCTCTTCCTCGGCACCTCCGAAAGTACCGGTGAGATGAACGAATGCTTTGATCCCCTGCATCAAAAGCACAAAATTTTCCGTTCACGGGGCACGGTGCGCACGCCAACCCATCGCCTGGATTTACGCGCACGCGACTACGACCCCGCCCCCTCGTTGCTGGTTCGCTCGCGCGATCATCGGCAAAACGAGCTGGAGAGCAGTCGGCTCATCCGCCAGTTCCTCGACCTAGCGGCCCAGCGCTATCTGCCACTTTCCCTGGTGGTCAACGACCGTATGGAGGTGGTGCATATCATCGGGAATGCCGAGGGGTATCTCGCCTTTCCCTCGGGGCCTGCCGATTTCGACATCAACAAACTGGCTCCACGCGAACTGGCCATCCCGCTGTCCACCGGCATCCAGAAGGTGTTGCGCACCCGCGAGGAATTGAGTTTTACCAACGTGCGGCTGCGCCTGCGCAATGAGGACCGTACCATCCGCATCACCATTGCCCCCCTGGCCGAACACAAGGGGCAGGAGCCGCTGGTGGCGGTTTTCCTGGAAGAAGTGAACCTCCAGCCCCGCATACGCGATGAAGAAAGCTCGGTCTACGATTTGGATGAAGAGGCACGGCAACGTATTCGCGACCTGGAGCAGGAGTTGCAGTTTGCTCGCGAAAACCTGCAAGCCACTATCGAGGAACTGGAGACCTCCAACGAAGAACTCCAGGCCACCAATGAAGAGCTGCTCGCTAGCAACGAAGAGCTGCAATCCACCAACGAGGAGTTGCAGTCGACCAACGAGGAGCTGTACACCGTCAATGCCGAGCACCAGAACAAGATCATCGAATTGACCGAGCTCAACAACGACGTCGACAACCTGCTCACCTCCTGCCGCATCGGCATGCTGCTGCTGGACGAAGACCTGGAAATTCGTAAATTTTCGCCGGAGATCGCCAACGTCTTTCACATCATGGGCAAGGATATCGGCCGTCCCATCCACCATCTCTCCCACCGGCTGCTTGATTTCGATCCCATGACCGCCATGGGCGAAGTACTGGAATCCAACCAGCCCTTTGAACAAGAGGTCTGTTCGCAGCAGAACCACTGGTATCTGTTGCGCATCCTGCCCTACGCCATCGGCCCCAGGGTCTATTCCGGCGTGGTACTGACCATGGTCGACATCACCGAGGCCCGTTCCACCCTAAGCCGACTGATCGACAGCCGAAAAACGATCCGCGAAATCAGCCACCACATATCGGTGGGCTTGTTCGTCTTCCAGGTGAGGGAGGAGGGAGAACTGCTCCTGGAGAGTTGCAACCCCGAGGCCGAACGCATGCGGGGTACAGAGATGCTCCCTCTGATTGGTCGGCCACTGAGCGACATCTGGCCGGCAGCCGAGTCCCTGGGACTGTTGGAGCATCTGGGCCGGGTGATTGCCACTGGCAACGCCTGTCTGCTCGAGGATTTCCGCTATGAGGATGCGCAATGGGCAGGCCGTTTCCGTGTGCAGGCCTTCCTGCTACCGGATCGACGACTGGCCATCAGCTTGGAGGATATCGCCGAACAGGAGCGGGTCAGTCAGGAGTTGGCGGAAAGCGAACAGCGCTGCCAACTGCTGCTCGGCACCATGAAACACGGGGTCATTCATCAGGACATCGACGGGCGGATCATCGGTATCAACCCGGCGGCACGCCGTCTCCTTGGTCTGGGAGACAATCCACTCCCCCGGCTCAGTGATCCTGACCAATTATGGCAACCCGTCGACGGCCACGACTGTGCCATCACCGCCGGCGACATGCCCTGCAAAGAGGCATTACGCACCGGCAAACCGGTCATGGGCCGCCTGTTGGGGATCAGCGTGCCCCACCAGGAGGGCAAACGCTGGCTCCTGGTCAATGCCATCCCCCTGACCCGTGAAGGCGAGGAGCAGGCCACCGAAGTGTTCAGCACCCTGGAGGAGATCAACGGCTCAAACGGCGGCGAACCGGGGAGCCCATCCATTCACCAATCCCGCTTGGTCCCTGATCATGACTGATCCGCATTCCATCCAACAGAACTGTTCCATCGAGGAACTGCGCAGGCGGGCCGAAGCACTGTTGCAGGCCAGTGGTGCAGCGCCGCAGAGCCCTCCCTCGGAGGACTTCCTCTCGGTTGTCCACGACTTGCAGGTGCATCAGATCGAGCTGGAGCTGCAAAACGAGGAGTTGCGATCCGCCCAGAAGCAACTCGAGGAAAGTCGCACCAAATTCATGCGCCTCTTTCATCAGGCCCCGGTCGGCTATGTCATCCTCGACGGCTCGGGCCTGTTCGCCGAGGCCAATGTCACCTTTGCCGAGATGGTCGGCCGTGATCGCGGCTCGCTGCTCAACAAGCCTTTTTCGCAGGTGATCAGCCCGGAAGACCGGCCGCTGTTCCTGGGACGCTTCAAAACCTTGATGAAAAATCAAGAGGACAAACAACTGGAACTGCGACTGATCACCGAGACGACACCGCTGTGGGTCAGCATCAGCACCAGCCTCCATGGGCTGCCGCGCGCCCACGGCGCCTCCCAGCCCAGTGAACTCTTCCTCACCGTCACCGATATCAGCCGGCTGAAAAGGGCTGAGGAGGCCCTGCAGATGTCGGAGCGGCTGGCCCGCTCCACCGTTGATGCCCTCACCGCCCATATCGCTATTGTCGATGAATCCGGGACCATTCTCTTTGTCAACCGTTCCTGGCAGGACTTTGCCCAGGCCAACCATACCGATCCGGCACGGGTGGGCGAAGGCAGCAATTATTTCACTGTCTGCGGCAATTCCAGCCAGATGGAAAGCACCGAGGCACGCGATTTCGCCGAAGGCATCCGCGCCGTCTTTGCCGGTGAGATCGATCTTTACACCCAGGAGTACCCCTGCCATTCACCGCAGGAGAACCGCTGGTTTGTCGGCCGGGTCACCCGCTTTCCCGGGAACGGTGAACGACGGGTGGTGGTGGCCCACGAAAACATCACCCACCGTAAGCAACTGGAACAGGAGAACCTGCACCTGCAACGGCAGTTGCACCGCGCGGAAAAAGAGGAAAGCCTGAGCCGCATGGCCGGCGCCATTGCCCACCATTTCAACAATCAGTTGTTTGCTATCATGGGTAGCCTGGAGTTGGTGATGGAGCAGGCCACTGGCCGGGCATTGGAACGGCACCTGCGTATTGCCATGGATTCCCTGGGCAAAATCTCTTCGCTCAGCGGCCGCATGCTCACCTATCTGGGCATCAATACCAAGGGCAAACAATGTGTTGATGCCGGTGCCATCTTTCGTGATGCACTGCCCATTTTACTGGTCATGAAACCCGTCAAGGCGCAGTTGATGGCGACCATTCCCGCCCTTGGGCCAACGCTGAAAGCCAACCCCGACCAGCTTCGCGATCTCCTCACCAACCTGGTGGAGAACAGTTGGGAATCCTTCGGAGATCATGACGGCACCATACGCATCACCCTGGAGAGGATACCTGCTGAAGAGATCGACCAAGAACATTGCCTGCCCCTGAACTGGACAGCGCAACGGCCCTACTACGCCTGTCTGCACGTCCAAGACGATGGCTGCGGTATTCGTCCCGATGACATGGAACGCATCTTTGACCCCTTTTTTTCGCGCAAATTCCTGGGACGAGGCATGGGCCTGCCGTTGGTTCTGGGGATAGTGCGCGCCCACGACGGCTGCATCACCATCGCCAGCCAACCGGAAATCGGCACCACCGTCCGCGTCTACCTGCCACTGGAAGGTGCCTGATGCCAATCCCTTGCCGGTAACTTTGTCTGGCCAAGGCGTTTCCTTTGTGGAACAATGGAGCGATGCTGGCATCTTGGCCCGCACCACCCAATCCAGGACCACACCCGTATCCAGACACCGATGAGCCCACCGCCCGCCTCCACCCTTTCGAGCTTTGTCTTCCGCGAATTCTGCAAGGCGGCGTTGGTACCGCTGTTGGTGATCGAACTGGCGCTGGTGCTGCTCTATTTCTGGATCAACGGCCATAACCAGGCCAAATCCGTCGCCACCTTGGAGACGGAGAGCATGGCCCATCTGCAAGAAATCGTTGGCGATCAGTCGCGCATCCTGGGCGAGCAGTTGGTGGCGGTGCAATCGCTTGCGCTTTTGCTGCAACAGGAGTCCACCCGTTTCTTCGCCACCCCGGACTGGCACCTGCCCGCCTCAATGGCGGCGCCGCAGTTCGCCACGGCCGCCAACGGCATCTTCTACCAACGCAACAACACCGGCGGTGGCTCGTTGTATTACTCCGCCCGGACGCCCATCGGTGCGGCACAACAAGCCAAGGCCAGCCGCAGCGCCGTGCTTGATCCCATCTACCAGGCCATCCATCAGGCCAACAAAAACATCGTTGCCGTCTACCTCAACACCCATGACTCGATGAACCGCTATGTGCCCTTCATCGACGAGGTGTACAGCCAATATCTGCCGGAGATGAACATTCCGGAATTCAACTTCTACTACCTGGCCGATGCGGCCCACAACCCCGGCCGTGGCCCGGTGTGGACCGAAACTTACCTCGATCCGGCCGGCCAGGGATGGATGATGTCCTGCATCGTGCCCATCTACCGGGGCGACTTTCTGGAAGGCGTGGCCGGCATCGACATCACCATCAAAAAGTTCCTCGATAACATCCTCAACCTGCGCCTGCCCTGGGGGGCTGAAGCCTTCCTCGTCGACGGCAAGGGCACGATCATGGCCATGCCCACCGGGGTGGAACGGCTGCTGGGGCTGGGCGAGTTGCGCGAATTTGTCTACCAGGCACGGGTGGCTCAGGATACCTACAAACCCGAGGAGTTCAACCTGCTCAAAACCACGCAGCCAGGGGTGGCCGAGGCGGTGGCCCAGCTGCTGCCCCAGCAACAGGCGGTACGCGAACTGCACATCGGCACCGCCCCCTACCTGCTGGCCCAGGCCACCGAGCCGGTCACCGGCTGGAAGCTGATGGTACTGGCCGACAAAGGCCGCATCCTGGCGCCGATCCACGCCCTGGAACACCAGGCCCGCACCATCGGCTTTGCCGCCATCGCTGCCATGCTGCTCTTCTATGTGCTCTTTTTTGTCTACCTGCTGCTCAATGCCCGCCGCATCTCGCGGCGCATCAGCGAGCCAGTGGCGGAGATTGCCCGGCGCAGCGGCGAGATCGCCCGTGGTTCCTACGACATCGCCTTCACCGCCAGTGGCATCGAGGAACTCGATGTGCTCAACGCTAGTTACGCAGCCATGGTTGAGGAGATCCGCGCCCTGTATCTGCGTCTCAACACACAGATCGAACTGGCCAACACCGAGATCGAGGAACGACGTCAGGCCCAGGAGGCCCTGCAAAAGAGCCAGCAAAAGCTGCAAGCCATCTTCAACCACAGCTACCAATTCATCGGCCTGCTCGAACCAAATGGCATTTTGATTGCCGCCAATCGCACCGGGCTGGAGTTCATCGGCGCCACCGCCGAATCGGTGCTCGGCAAACCTTTCTGGACCACACCCTGGTGGACCCACTCTCCGGAGACCCAGGAACAGCTACGCAACGCCCTGGAAGCAGCCTCCAAGGGAGCGACCATTCGTCTTGAGGCCACCCACATCAGCCGCGACGGGCAAACCGAGATCATCGATCTTTCGATTACCCCGGTCAAGGACGAGCAGGGCCGTGTCATCCTGCTCATTCCCGAGGGCCGTCTCATCACCGGCCTCAAACAGGTGGAGCAGGAGCTGCGCCAGGCCAAGGAAAACGCCGAAGCGGCCAGCCGTGCCAAATCGCAGTTTCTGGCCAACATGAGCCACGAAATCCGCACGCCGATGAATGCCATCATCGGCATGACCCACCTGGCGGCCAAGGTCCGCGACGAGGATAAACGGCAGCGCTTTTTGGAGACGGTGCGCCACTCGGCCCAGAGCCTGCTCGGCCTGCTCAACGATATCCTTGATTTTTCCAAAATGGAGGCCGGGCAGTTGCAACTCAGCTCCAGCCCCTTTGCCCTGGAGGCCCTGCTGGCGGGTATCCTCTCCACCATGCAGGTTTCGGCCACGGAAAAGGGCTTGCAACTGGAGGTGGTGGTGGATGAGCACCTGCCGCCCTGGTTGTACGGCGATGATCTGCGGCTGCGCCAGATTCTGCTCAACCTGGTGGGCAATGCCATCAAATTCACCCCACAGGGAAAGGTGCATCTCGCCATCCGTGCGGGTGCACCCGATGACACCGGCCGCTTGTTGGTCCACTTCGAGGTACGCGACACCGGCATCGGCATCGCCCAGGACAAACTGGCGCTGATCTTTGAGAGTTTTGAGCAGGTCGACAACTCCTATGCGCGTAAATACGGCGGCAGCGGCTTAGGCTTGGCCATCTGCAAACAACTGACCGAGCTGATGGAGGGCCGCATCTGGGTGGAGAGCCATGAAGGCGAGGGGGCCTGTTTTCATGTGCAGGTGCCGCTGTTGCCCTGCGAGCCACCGGTTAACGGCGGCACCGAGGATCAGCAACCCAGTTTCGCCGCGCTGCCCGGCTGCTTGCGGCTCTTGGTGGTGGATGACAACGAGGTCAATCGCGATGTCGCCAGCCTCACCCTGGAGCAAGAGCACACGGTGAGCACGGCGGCCAACGGTCTGGAGGCCCTGGAGTGCATTGCGACCACGCCTTTTGACGCGGTGCTGATGGATGTGCAGATGCCGTTGATGGACGGGTTACAGGCCACCGGTATTATCCGTGCGTTGGAAAAGGGCAATCGGCCCACCACTGGCCTGCCGGACAATGTGCTCCAGCCATTGGCGGCGCGCCTGCTCGGCCAGCACCTGCCGATCATCGCCATGACCGCCCATGCCATGGGTGGCGACCGGCAGATGTGTTTGCAGGCGGGCATGGATGCCTATGTCACCAAGCCGGTACTTCCCGGCCAGTTACAGGCAACCCTGGCCGAGGTGCTGCACCGGCCGCTGGCAGAGGTCAGCGCCCCCGGCGCCCTGTCCGGACAGGCTTCGCGCAAGCAACTGCCCGTGCCGAGTGCTGAAGGTGTGCGCCTCTATCTCCACCAGGCCACCCGACTCAGCGACGAGCAGATTGAGCGTATCCTGGCTTCGGCCCGCAAAAGCCTGCACTATCACCTTGCCGCCGCCACCCAGGCGCAGCGGCAACAAGACACCGAGACCCTGGCCCGCGCCTGCCACACCCTCAAGGGCACGCTGTTGCAGTGCGGCCTCAACGGCTGGGCAGACCGGGCACAAGCCCTCTACCACGGGGCGCGCAGTGGCCAATCCCTGCCCTTTGATAGGCTGCTGGACGAATTGCACCAGGGCTTGGCACCGCTCTTGGCCAGTGACGAGGCAACAGAGCAGCCATGAGCGCCACCAAACCCACGCCATCACCCTCGACAACGCCTGCGCCCTCAACGCGCCCGCGCCTGGGCATCCGCGACAAGCTGATCGCCATCTTCATCGTCATCAAGGTGCTACCGCTCATTGCCCTGGCCCTGTTTGCCGCCCGGCAGATCGGCATCCTCGGTGACACCTTCAAGGAGAAATCCAACCAGATCGTCACCTCCACCCAGGCACTGGTCAGCCAGACCGGCACCCTGGCCACGGAAAGCTCGATTGCGGCCCTTGATCTCAAGGCACGGGAAAGCATCGAACGGCTGACCAGTGAGATCGCCGCATCGGTGGCCCAGTTCCTCTATGCCCGTGACAAGGACATTCTGCTCGCCGCCGACCTGCCGGTCAGCGAAGAGAGTTACCGCCGCTTCCTCGCCCTGCACCTCGGCGAGGTGATCGACCATCGCCCCTGGCAGTTGAGTGAGGATGGCAGCCATTGGGAACCGGGCACCAAGGCGGACGGGGCCATGGAGGCGGTGGTGCCGGGTTCGCCGGACAATCGTAAGGATTTCCATTATTCGCCGCCGCAAACACGCGGCTTTGTCCGCCAGCGGCCGCTCTATCACGAGATGACCTTTGTCGGCCTTGATGGCCAGGAACGGCTCAAGGTTTCGTCCACCGACCTGTTGCCCCATGAGTTGCGCGATGTCAGCCGGCGGGAAAACACCTTTTGCAAGGCAGAGAGCTATTTTAGCGAACTGGCCGAACTCAGGCCGGGCCAGATCGCTGTGTCGCGGGTGATCGGCCCCTACCTGCCTTCACCGCTGATCGGCACCTATACCCCGGCCCGCACCGCCAAGGCCGGCATCCCCTTTGCCCCGGAACAGGCGGCCTACGCCGGCAAAGAAAACCCGGTGGGCAAGCGGTTTCAAGGGCTGGTGCGCTGGGCCACACCGGTCTATCAGGGCGGCAAGAAAATCGGCTACGTTACCCTGGCGCTGGATCATACCCACCTGATGGAGTTCACCGACCATGTGGTGCCCACCAGCGAACGCTTCTCCGACATCGCCGATGCCGGGGCGGGCAATTACGCCTTCATGTGGGATGATCAGGCGCGTAACATCTCCCATGCCCGTGACTATTTCATCGTTGGCTTTGATCCCACCACCGGCGAGCAGGCCATGCCCTGGCTGGGCAATGATCTTGCCGAGCAGTGGCAACAGTCCGGCGGTTCCTTTGATCGCTTCGAGCAACTGGCGCCGCGCTTTGCCGAGCAGACCATCGCCAAAAAACCGCTGACCGCCCTTACCAAGGCTGGCCATCTCGGCCTGGACTGTCGCTACCTCAACTTTGCCCCCCAGTGCATCGGTTGGTACAACCTCACCGAGTACGGTGGTTCAGGTTCCTTTGTCATCCTCTGGAGCGATCTGTGGAAGCTGACCACCGCCGCCGCCATCCCTTACCGCACGGGTCGCTACGACACACCGCGCGGCTTTGGCTTTGTCACCATTGGTGCCAATGTCGATGAATTTCACAGCGCCGCCAACGAGACCGCCGCCCAGATCAAAACCATCACCGCGCAATACGAGAGCGATCTCGATCAGCAGCGCCGCCTGACCCTGGCCGGCATCGAGGCACGGCTCAAGGCCACCATCGCCAACCTCAGCCTCTCCACCGGCATCATGATTGTGGTAGTGATCCTGGTGGCCGTATGGATGGCCGCCACCCTCACCGGCAAGATCACCGCCATCATCCGTGGCGTGCAGCAGTTTCAATCCGGCCGGCTCGACACCCGCCTGGCGGTGCAGAGCCGCGATGAAATCGGCCAGTTGGCCGAGGCCCTCAACGAGATGGCCGACCAGTTGGCACAATCGATGGTCGAACTGGAGCGGGCCCGAGAACGGGCCGAACAGTCGGATCAGGCCAAAAGCCTCTTTCTGGCCAACATGAGCCACGAGATCCGCACACCGATGAACGCCATCATCGGCATGACCCATCTGGCCCTGGAGGTTGACGACGAAGACCGGCGGCGGCGCTTTTTGCATATCGTCCATCAATCGGCACAAAGCCTGCTCGGCCTGCTCAATGATATCCTCGATTTCTCCAAGATGGAGGCCGGGCAGTTGCAACTGGACCCGACACCCTTTGCCCTGCGACCGCTGCTGGAGGGGGTCATCGAAACGCTGCACATGCCGGCCCTGGAAAAAGGGGTGGAGTTGCGACTACGCTGTGATCCCAAGCTCCCCGCAGCATTGATCGGCGATGACCTGCGCCTGCGTCAGATCCTCATCAACCTGGTGGGCAATGCCATCAAATTCACCCCCACCGGCAGCGTCACCCTGCACGTCAGCCGCCACGAGCAGATAAATGCACAGGATCGTGTCGGCCTACATTTTGCCGTCACCGATACCGGTATCGGCATCGATAACGAGCAGCTCTCCCGCATCTTTGACTCCTTTGAGCAGGCCGACAGCTCCCATGCCCGCCAGTACGGCGGCGCCGGCCTGGGCTTGTCGATCTGTGCGCAACTGGTGGAATTGATGGGCGGGCGCATCTGGGCACAAAGTCATGAGGGCCAGGGCAGCACCTTCCATGTCGAGCTGGCCCTGCCCCAGGCGGCAGAGACGATAACCGCTGCCGAGAGCACCGACGATGAGCCGCCGATGGTGCTGGCGGGTCTGCGCATTCTGGTGGTGGATGACAACGAGGTCAACCGCGACGTGGCCAGCATGATTCTGGCCAAGGAACACCTGGTCCGCACGGCCAACAACGGCCTGGAGGCCCTGACTGCGCTTGCGGAGGCAGATTTTGACCTGGTGCTGTTGGATGTGCAGATGCCGCTGATGGACGGGTTAACCACCAGTCGCGTCATCCGTGAGTTTGAGGGACAGGGACGCAGCAGCGAGGTGCTACCGGCACCACTGGCCAGTGAATTGGCCACCCGGCTAATGGGTGGCCACCTGCCCATTGTGGCGATAACAGCCCATGCCATGGCCGGTGACCACGACAAGTGCCTGGCCGCTGGCATGGACAGCTATCTCACCAAGCCCTTTCAACCCGAGCAGTTGCAGGAAATACTGCATGAGATCTTCCCCAGCCTGCTGCGGCCCTGCGACGAGGCTCCGCTCCCGCAACAGCCCGAAAAATCGAGCCAACCCACCGCCCTGCCGCAGCTGGCGTCCATGCGCCGTCATCTGCAGACCACCACCCTGCTCAGTCCCGAACAGATCGAGCACATCGTCCAGACTGCCTTGCACAATATCGCCGGCCAGCTCGCCGCCATGACCCAGGCCCTCGACCAGGGCGACAAGGCGGTCCTGGCCGAGGCCGCGCACAGTCTCAAGGGCACCCTGTTGCAGTGTGGGCTAGAAGATTGGGCTGATCAGGCCCAGGCCTTGCACAGCGGGCTGCATCAGCACCGGCAACTGCCCTATGAAATGATGGTGGAGGCGTTGCGACAGGAGTTGGCCCCTCTGTTGCGCAAGACGCCTTAGACGACCACGGGGTGGGAACGTTAGCTGGTCGCAGGTTTAAGCCCCTTCTGCCAATGCTCAGCCCTGTTCATCATTGTCGTTATCCGCTACAATGGTGCAGTGGCAAGGCCCCCGCGCCGTAAGCGGGCCTCAAACCTTTCAACCCGAGTAACCGTTGCCTATGTCCCTTCAATCTCCCGGTATTCTCACCAAGACCCTGCTGATTGTCAGCTCCGTGGTCACGGTGCTTATCCTTGCTTTCCTGGGGGTCTCTTACCATCTGGTCACCCAGAGGTTCCACCGCCTGGAGGTCGACGAGACGCGTACCAACCTGGAGCGGGTGGCCAACGAGGTTGATAATTCGTTGAAAAAACTCACCGCCTCGGTGGCTGATTGGGCTCCCTGGGACGAAACCTATGAGTTTGTCGCCCAGGTGAACAGCGGGTTCATCGAGCGTAACCTCTCCGATGACAGTGTGCAATCACTGGGCCTGCACTTCATCCTCTTCTTCGATACCCGCGGCCGTCTGGTGTTCAGCCGTTTTCACGATCTCGATCAGCACCAGGCCACCCTACCCGATACCGAGGTGGTGCATGCGCTGCATGCCCTGCCCGGCTTTTTTGAGTTCACTTCGGTAAAACAACGAAAATCCGGCCTTTTGCTTTTCCACACCTCTCCGATTTTGGTGGCAGCGGCGCCCATTGTCACCTCCACCTTTGACGGACCAATGCGCGGCACCCTGGTCTTTGGCCATTTTCTCGACCAGAGCGCCATTGAACGCATCAGCGAACTGACCAAACTCCAGATCGAACTGTTGCCCTATGGACCGCCTGAGCAGGCGCTTTTTGCCAACACTGCCATGCCACCGGCTGACAAGACGGTGCCACCGGTCGCTGTCAAGATTCTCGACGAGCATACCCTGCGTGGCGCCATTGTCCTCAACGATCTGCATCAACAACCAGCGCTGGTCTTCGCCGTCACCCAGGAGCGGACGATCTATCAGCAGGGATTGACGATGTGGCAGGAGCATGCGCTCTCAATGACCGCCCTGGGGCTGGTCTTTATCCTTGCCCTGACGCTGCTGTTGAACCGCATCATCCTTCGGCGTCTCACCCTGGTCAGTCATCAGGTCGACAGCATCGCCCTGAATGCTGACCACGACCTGCGCGTCACGGGCAGCGGCCATGATGAGATCGGCGAACTGGCCGGCCGCATCAACGACATGCTCGACTCGCTCCAGCAGTTGCACCGCATGCAGGCTGCCAGTGAACAGCACTTGCAGCGAATCATCGATTCGGTCAACTGCGGCATCATGCTGGTGGACACCCAGGATCGCCGCATCGTTTCCATCAACCGCGCCGGCGCCTTGATTGCCGGCCGCGCTCCCGGCGAGGTAGTCGGTCAGCACTGCCATCAGTTCATCTGCCCACGCGAGCTGCACCGCTGCCCGGTTCTCGATGAAGGCGAAGCCATTGACCTGAGCGAACGGACCCTGCTCCACGCCGACGGCCGGGCTGTACCCGTACTGAAAAGCGTGGCCCGTATCGACCATGAAGGAGCGAGTCTGCTGGTGGAGAGCTTTATTGATATCAGTGAGTTGAAGCAGGCTCAGGCCAACCTTTTGGCCAGCGAGGCCCGCTACCGCCAGTTCTTCGAGGATGATCTCACCGGTAATTTCATCTCCAGCCGCGAGGGAGAGCTCATCGATTGCAATCCGGCCTTTGCCCAGATCCTGGGCTACGAGTCACCGGAGGATATCATCGGCAGCCATATGCACACCTACTATCTCCAACCCGAAGAGCGCCAACTGCTGCTGGAACGGCTGCAACAGAAGGGGCGACTGGAACGCTATGAAGGGATGATGCGCCACCGCAACGGCCAGCCGATCTATATCATCTGCAATCTGATCGGTGAGTTCGATGCCCAGGGAATGCTGGCGAATACTCGCGGCTTCATCTTTGACGACACCAAACGGGTGCTCTTGGAAAAGGAGATCCGCCAGGCGCAAAAGATGGAGGCCATTGGCACGATGGCTGGGGGAATCGCCCATGATTTCAACAATATCCTCGCAGGAATCATTGGCTACACCGAGTTGGTGCTGCGCGACATCGATGAGGACGTTCACCCCAAAACATGCCGCAACCTGCGCAACATCCTCAGTGCCGGCGAGCGGGCCCGCAGTCTGATTGAAAAGATCCTCACTTTCAGCCGTCAGAGCGAGGGAGAGATCCGCCCGGTCAACCTGGTGCAAACCCTGGAAGATGTGCTGCAACTGATCCGTGCCAGCCTGCCGGCCACCATCACCATCGAACACCAGGTGCGGCACCCGGCCACGGTGCTGGCCGACCCCATTCAGATGCACCAGGTTTTGATGAACCTCTGCACCAATGCCGGCCACGCCATGCGCGAACACGGCGGTACCCTGTCGATCAGCCTGGACACCGTCCATCTCGACACCGATTTCACCGGCCCCTATGCGGAGCTGAACATCGGCGACTATGCCTGTATTCGCATCACCGATACCGGCAAGGGCATCCCCGCCCAGTTACTGGACCGCATCTTCGATCCCTTCTTCACCACCAAGAAAAAGGGGGAAGGCACGGGGCTGGGACTTTCCATGGTCCATGGCATCGTCACCGCCATGCACGGGTTGATCCTGGTTGACTCCACCCCGGGACGTGGCACTGTGTTCACCATCTACCTGCCCGCCACGACAGAACAATCCAGCACCGCGCAGTTGGAGCAGCCGGCCATCCCCACCGGCCACGAGCATGTGGTGTATGTCGATGACGAGGGTTTTTTGGTCGACATCGGCACCGAGATCCTGCGCGGCCTTGGCTACCGGGTCACCGGTTTCACCGACAGCGTCGAAGCACTTGATTATCTGCGCCAGCATCTGCATGAGGTTGACCTGGTGGTTTCCGACATGACCATGCCCCGCCTCACCGGTATTGAGCTGGCCCGAGCCCTGCGCGAACTGCCGCAGTCGCCGCCCGTGCTCATCTGCACCGGCCATAACGAGGGTTTTACCAAGGCCGATGTCGCTGTACTGGGCATTCGTGAGCTGCTGATGAAACCGGTGACGGTCAACAAGCTGGCCGAGGCGGTGCGTGCGGTGCTTGAGGCCGGGCGCCGTGACTAAACGATCTTGGCCGTGTCATCTTGGTGAAATGCAACCGCACACCTTTGTTTTTTTTCGAGAACATCTTGTTTATCCAGGGTTCACGCTCACCCGGTGGTGGGCTATAATGCCGCCAATTGTGCACCTCCATTGAGCCCTGTCCACTGACCAGAATCTTGCCATGAACCGCCATTTATCCATACGCACCTTTGCCGCCCTGCTCTGCACCCTGCTTTTCCTTGGTGGTTGCAGGGACCCGCAACCACAAGCACCCGCCCCCCCGGCCACCGAGGCACTGATCCTCTACAACTGGGAGGGGGATCTGCCCCCCTCGGTGCTGGAGGCCTTCACCCGCGCTACCGGCATTGCCGTTCACTACGAGAGCTTCGCCTCCCAGGAAGAGGCCTTGGCCGAACTCCGTCGGGGCCGCATTGCCGACGTGATGGTGGTGGAAAACCCGTTTATTCCGGCACTGATAACCGAGGGACGGCTGTGCGAGCTGAACCGCCAGGCCATTCCCAACCTGCGCAATATCTCCGCCAACTTCCGTGATCTGGCCGTCGATCCTGGTAACCGCTACACCGCCCCCTACCATTACGGCACCACCGCCCTGTTGGTGCGCACTGACCTGGTCGATCCGCTCGTCACCCGCTGGGCCGATCTGTGGCGGCCGGAGTTACGCGGCAAGATCGCCCTGCGCCTGCAACCACGCGAACTGATCAGCCTGGCGCTGCTCTCCCTGGGCTATGATCTCAACTCCGAGCAACCTGCAGAGGTCGAGGCGGCGGTGGACAAACTTATCGAGCTCAAGCCCTCGATCCTCTGGGTGGAGGTCGACAGCAGCAAGGCGGCTGCCGTGCTGCTCGAGGGTCGTGCCCAGGTGCTGGTCGGCTGGCCGCTGGATTATCAGACCACCCACGGCGTCAATGCGGCGGTGCACTATGTGCTACCCGAGGAAGGGCTGCCGCTGTGGAGCGATAACTATGTCATGCCGATCACCGGCCGCAACCGGGCCGCTGCCGGGCAACTGATCGATTTTCTGCTGCGGCCGGAGATCAGCGCCCAAATCGTGCGCGAACGCAACTATCCCACTGCCAACGAGGCGGCCCTGGCCTTAATCGCCCCGGAACTGCGCAATGATGCAGTGATCTTTCCGCCCGCCGAGGCGCTGCGCCGTGCCCATTTCTACCGACCGCAATCAGCGGAGACTCTCCACCTCTACCAACAGGCCTGGACGCGCTTTCTGCAGGCCACGCCCAAGAGTGAGGTGACCCGATGACCCCCACCCAACAGGTCGCCCCCCCGACCAACAAGCCGCGCGGCCTACGCCATCAGTTGCTGCTGGTGCTGGGGGTGTCGCTCTCCCTGCTCCTGGCTTGCGGAGTGGCGGGATTGTTTCTGCTGGTCCGCGACACCGAGCAGACCGGTTGGGCCGGTCGCCAACACGAGGCCACCCAACGGGTGGTGCATGCGGTCAGCGATTTTCTCCAGCAACAACAGGGCATGCTGCGCATCATCAATCTCTTTGGCCGCGATGAACTGGCTCTGGGGCAGGAAGCCATCGTGCTGTTGCAGCGTGAGCATCCCATCCTCAAAGAGATCGTCAAGCTCGACCAGAATGGCGCCATCCTCGCCCATTTTTCCAGCGACCGGGGCATGCTGGCCAACCTGTTCACCATTCCCCAATCGGCCTGGTTTCTCAACGCCCGCAGCGGCTATTATTACATCGGCGATCTGCAAATCACACCCGGCGAGGAACCCTATCTCGTCTTTTCCATTCCTGCCGGACAAAACGGTGTGCTGGCTTGCCGTCTGCGTGTCGAACAGTTGGGGCGCATCGTTGCCGGCCCCCGGCTGGGGGCGCGCGGCACCGCCTATCTGGTCAACCGCGACGGCCAAATCATTACCCACAGCCATCCCAAGACACTGCCGTCATCACCGGACCCGCAGTTGCTCGCCTCCCTCCTGCAGCTGTATCGCGACACCGGCACCGGCTGGCAGGGCCGTTACCGCAACCTGGCCGGTCAGGAGGTGACCGGCACCATGGCTGCGGTACCCGGCACACCCTGGATCGCGGTCACCGAACTGCCGGTGGAGGAAGCCACCGCCGTCAGCCGCCAGGCCCTGGCGCTGATGCTCACCGCCGCTGTTTTGCTGCTGCTCGCCGCTGCCCTGGTGATCAGTTTGTTGCTCAAACGCCAGTTCCTTGATCCGCTGGCCCGGTTGCAACAGGGCGTCGGCCTAATCAGCCAGGGTGATCTCGATAACCGGGTGCTGCCCACCGGTCCCTCGGAAATCCGCCATCTGGCCCAGGCCTTCAACCTGATGGCCGAGCGTCTGCAACAACGCGAGCAGGAAAGCGCGGCGCAGTCGGCGGCCCTGGCTGCCGGCGAATCCCGCTACCGCGCCATTGTCGAAGATCAGACCGAGCTGATCTGCCGCTGTCTGCCCGATGGTACGATCAGCTTTGTCAACGAGGCCCTGTGCCGTTTTTTTGAACGCGATCGCCATGATCTGCTCGGCCAAAATCTCAGCCAACTGCTGCCGCCGCAGACGCTTGCCGCCCGCGCCGCCCTGCTCGCCGGGCTGACGCCAAATGCTCCGGTGACCAGCCATGAGGTGCATCTGCAGCGCCCCGATCAACCGGAGTGCTGGCTGTCTTGGACCGAGCGCGCCATCTACGACGAGCAAGGCCAATGCATCGAATATGCCGGGGTGGGCAGCGATATCACCACCCGCCGTCAGGCCGAAGCAGCTTTGCAGCAGGCCAAAGAGGAGGCGGAGGAGGCCAACACTGCCAAGTCGTTTTTTCTGGCCAATATGAGCCATGAGATCCGCACCCCCATGAACGGTATCCTCGGCATGACCCGCCTGGCCATGGAAACCATTGATGCCGACAAGCGACAGCGCTTTCTGACCACGGTACACCAGTCGGCCGAAGGCTTGCTCGGCCTGCTCGGTGATATGCTTGATTTCTCTAAAATGGAGAGTGGCCAGTTCGAGTTGCACCGTGCCCCGGTGGCCCTGGCCCCTCTACTGGAATCGGTGGCATCAACCCTGTCGGTACAGGCGGCCGAACGCGGCTTGGCCCTGGAGGTGGAGATCGACCCGGCCCTGCCGCCCTCCTTTCTGGGCGACGGCCTGCGCATTCGCCAGATCCTGCTCAATCTTGGGGGCAATGCCATCAAATTCACCCCGGCCGGCTCGGTCACCCTGGCCGCCGCCCTGGAGCCACCGCCGCTGGAGGGGGCACCTGCGGGTCTGCATCTACGGGTCATTGATACCGGCATCGGCATTCCTGCCGAAAAACTGCCGATGATCTTCAACCGATTCGAGCAGGTGGACAACTCCTACGCCCGTCAGTACGGCGGCACCGGACTGGGGCTGGCCATCTGCTCCCAGCTCACCGCCCTGATGGAGGGCCGTATCTGGGCCGAGAGCGATGAAAACCAGGGCAGCGTTTTCCACTGTCTGCTGCCCTTGCGTGCCTGCGCACTGGAAGAGATCAATACCCCGATTGCGATAGTGGAGCCACCCATCACCGGTCTGCGTATCCTGGTGGTGGACGACAACGAGGTCAACCGCGACGTCGCCAGCATGACGCTTGAGCGTAATCATGTGGTCACCACCGCTGCCAATGGCATCGAGGCCCTGGTCAGCCTCGCCTTTGGCCGCTTCGATGTGGTGCTGATGGATGTACAGATGCCGCTGCTCGATGGCCTGGCCACCACCACCATCATTCGCACCATCGAGGCCGCCAAACCGCTGTCGGTCAACCTGCCGGAACAGGTTGCCCGTATCCTGCAGGTGAAGCTGGAGGGCGGCCATCTGCCGATCATCGCCATGACCGCCCACGCCATGGGCGGCGACGAGGAGATCTGCCTGGACAGCGGCATGGATGCCTACCTCACCAAGCCCTTTGATCCCGCCCGCATCAACCACCTGCTGGCCGAAGTGATACGCACCGGCGGCATCCGGTCGCCCCGTGCAACCCTCCCGCAGAAGGGCGCATCCGCCGAGGAAGCCACCATAGCCCCGGCCACCGCCGACAAGGCGGATGTCCTGGCCTATCTCCGCGACCATACCGGCTTGAGTGCTGCGCAGAGCGAGGCCATTCTCGTTGCCAGCCTCACCAGCATTACCCAACAGATGAACGCCGTCAACCAGGCCCTTGACGGAGGTGATGCCGAGGCCCTGGCCATCGCCCTGCATACCCTCAAGGGCACCCTGTTGCAGTGCGGCCTGCAACCCTGGGCCTCCCTGGCCCAGCAGATCCACGCCACCCTGACCCTCAACCCGGAAACGCCGGTAACTGACCAGCTGAGCCAGTTGGACCAGCTCAGGACAGCCTTGGCCACCTTCCTTGCAACCAACGAGCATGGGCATGACTGAACCAACGCACCCCCAGACCATGGACCTGCCACCGCTGATCATGGTGGTGGATGATGACTTTGCCGCCCGCCTGCAACTGCGCTTCACCCTGGAAAACGCCGGGTACAGCGTGGTCGAGGCCGACAGCGGCGAGGAAGCCCTACGACTTTTTGCCCAAGAACCACCGCAGTTGATTTTCTTGGATATCATTATGCCCGAGATGGATGGCTTTGCCACCTGCCGGGCATTGCGCCAGACACCCGACGGTGAGCACACCCCGGTGGTGATGGTCACCGGCCTGGAGGATGCGGAGACCATCACCAGCGCCTTTGATGCCGGTGCCACCGACTTCATCAGCAAGCCAATCAACATGCTGATTCTCGGCTACCGCGTGCGCTACTGGCTGCGCTCCGGCGCCATCCTCGGCGATCTCAAACGCAGTCAGCAGCGGCTGTTCAAGGCCCAGGAGATCGCCCGCCTCGGTCACTGGGAGTTGCACCTGGAAAGCGGCCGTTTTCATATCTCGGCTCAGAATCTGACCCAGTTCGGCATCAGCGACCCCACCAGCTACGAATCACTGTTCACCGCCATCGACAACAGCGAACGCGGCACGGTGCGCCGTTTGATCGACGAGGCCCGTGACCAGGGCGGCGCCTTCTGCCTCAACTACCGCATCATCCTGGCCAGCGGGCAAGAGCGCATCCTCTGCAACCAGGGCGAGGTGCTGTTTGACCGCAACGGCCAGCCCTGCCTGGTGGTGGGCGTGGTGCAGGATATCACCGAACTCAAGCAGGCCGAGGACCAGATTCGCTATCTGGCCTTCTACGACAACCTCACCGGCCTGGCCAACCGCACCCTCTTTCGCGAACACTGGACCAAGATCGAGCCCCAGGCCGAGCGCTCCGGCAGGAAGATCGCCGTACTCTTCATCGACCTGGATCACTTCAAACGCATCAACGATACCCTTGGCCATCCGGTGGGCGACAAGGTACTGATCACCGTGGCCGAACGCCTCAAGAGCGTGCTGCGCCAATCCGACGTGGTGGCCCGCGCCTCGGAACAGCCCTCGATCATCTCCCGGCTGGGGGGCGACGAGTTCACCGTGCTTTCGGCCAACTTCGCTTCACTTGACCACATCGCCAACCTCTCCGAACGCATCATCTTAGCCATCGAACAGCCCATCTCCTGGCAGGACCAGACCATCTCCCTCTCTGCCAGTATCGGCATCAGCGTTTATCCCGACGATTCCGCCGACCTCGATACCCTGCTGAAGAATGCCGACACCGCCATGTACGAGGCCAAGGAGAAGGGACGCAACAATTTTCAATTTTTCCAGCATCAGATGAACGATGCCGCCAACGCCCGCTATCAGTTGGCCAACAGCCTGCGCCGTGCCCTGCGCCAGAATGAATTTGAACTCTTCTACCAGCCGCAGTTTCGCAATCAGGACAAACAGCTCAGCGGCGTCGAGGCCCTGATCCGCTGGCAGGACCCGGACAAGGGCCTGATTCCGCCCAACCATTTCCTGCCCTTTGCCGAGGAGAGCGGGCTGATCCATGCCATCAACGACTGGGTCATCACCACCGCCTGCCTGCAAGCGCAACAATGGGTCGAGGCCGGGCTCTTTAACAACTGCCGCATGGCCATCAATATCTCCGGCCAGAACGTCAATTTCAAGAAACTCTCCCGCCGCATCCTGGAGGTGCTGGAACAGACCGGCCTGGCACCACAGCATCTGGAAATCGAACTCACCGAACGGGTGATGATGGAGAATACCGATGACGCAGTGGAATCGCTCCAACACTTCAAGGAGTTGGGCATTGCCATCGCCATCGACGACTTTGGCACCGGCTATTCGGCGCTGAGCCATTTGCAGATCTTTCCGCTGACCACCCTGAAAATCGACAAATCCTTTGTGCAGAACATTTCGGAAGAAAACAACAGCATCGCCCTGCTGCACTCCATCGTTGGCATTGCCAAAAGTTTCGAATTGAAGGTGATCGCCGAGGGGGTGGAAACCGTGGAACAGCTTGCGGTGCTGGATGCCATCGCCTGCGATGAGTTGCAGGGGTATTTGTTCAGTCGACCGATTCCCGGCAAGCAGTTGGAGCAGGGCTTGCGCTCCGGCCAGTTCGGCTCCTCTTCCCGGTAACCTTTCTCGAGAATGCCGCCATGGCTGCACCGATCATCCTCATCGTTGACGACGAACCCGCCAATCTGGCGGTGCTCTCCAGCCTGCTGCGGCCCGGTTACACGGTGCGCGTGTGCAAATCCGGTCCCCAGGCCCTGGAGGCGGCCAGCCGCGATCCCCGGCCGGATCTGATTTTACTGGATGTGATGATGCCGGGCATGGACGGCTTCTCGGTGCTGGAGCGGCTGCGGCAGCAGGATTTGACCGCCGAGATTCCGGTGATCTTCGTCACCGCCCTGGATGCTGAGCTCGACGAAGAGCAGGGATTGCGGCGGGGGGCGGTGGATTACATCACCAAGCCGATCAAGCCGGCGGTGGTGCTCTCCCGGGTGCAGGTGCACATCGAGGTCAAGCAGGCGCGTGACCGGCTCAAAAGCCACAACGCCTGGCTGGAGGCCGAGGTCAAACGCCGCATGGGCGAAAACCTGCTCATCCAGGATGTCAGCCTGGCGGCCATGGCGCAACTGGCCGAGACCCGCGACTCCGATCTTGGCAATCACATCGCCCGCACCCAGGCCTATGTGGAGACCCTGGCCCGCCACCTGCAACGGCTGCCCGCCCACGCCGCCCTCCTCGACGAGGCCAACCTCAAACGCATCGTCAAGGCAGCGCCCCTGCACGACATCGGCAAGATCGGCATTCCGGATCACATCCTGCTCAAGCCCGGCAAGCTCACCCCGGCGGAATGGAGCGTCATGCAGTCCCACTGCCTCATCGGCGCCAACGCCGTTGAGCGAGCCATCACCTCCACCCTGGCCCACCACAGCCAAAACCCACAGCGCGACAAGCCAGAATCGCTGCGTTTTTTGGAGATGGCACGGGAGATCGCCCTCTTTCACCATGAAAAATGGGATGGCAGCGGCTATCCCTTTGGCCTGCGCGGGGAGGCCATTCCCCTCTCCGCCCGGCTGATGGCCCTGGCCGATGTCTTTGACGCCCTGACCACGGCGCGGGTGTACAAGAAAGCCTGGTCCGTGGACGAGGCCACGGCGTTAATCCGCGAACAACGCGGCCGCCACTTCGACCCGGCGGTGGTCGACGCCTACGAGACTGAACTGCCAATGTTTCTCCACATCCAGCAGCAGTTAGCCGACCAACTGCCCACGGACTGAGCAATGCCTTCGCCGCCCCTTTTCAGCACCGGCAAACAGACACCGCTGGCGGCCATCGCCTCGCACCAGCTCGCCCATCTGCCACCCCAGAGCAGCTTGCTGGAGGCGGTGCGTTTGCTGGCCCGCCGGCGCATTTCCTCGCTACTGGTGCTCGACAATGAGGGGCATCCGCTGGGCATCCTCAGCGAACAGCACATACTGGCGGCGCTGCATGCGGCCACGCCACCGCACACACCGATTTCCGCCGTCATGGCGCCACCGGTGACAGTACCGGCAACCATCGGCTGCGCCGAAGCCTACCAGCGCTGCTTGCGCCAGGGCGTGCAACACCTGGTACTGATCGATAATCAACAGCGGGCGGTGGCCGTGGTCAGCGACACCGATTACCGCCGCCATCTCGACTTACAGGCCCCGGAAGGACAGACCCGCATCGGTGCCATCATGAGCCGGGGCATGGCCGTCCTGCCGCCCGAGACGCCTTTGCGCACGGCACTGGCCCAGATGCACACCCGCATGTGCGGCGTGGTCGTGGTTGTCGATGACGATCAGGTGCCGGTGGGTATTCTGGCGCAGCGCGATCTGGCCAGGCTGTACCTTGATGATCAGCCAGGCGATGAACGCTGCCTGGCCGATGTCATGACCAGCCCGGTGGTGCCCCTCCCCCTCAACACCACCCTGGCCGAAGCGGCAGCGGCAATGCTCGACCGGCAGGTGCGCCAGTTCCCGGTGGTGGACGAGTCCGGAGCGCTGGTGGGCCTCATCGCCGCCCGCGAACTGACCCAGGCCATGGCCTTTGGCCTGATGGAACAATCGCTGGCCCGTGAGCAGTCCCAACTCCAGCAATTGCTGGAGCAGGCGCCCTTTCCCCTGGTGATCACCCGCCTCGACAGCGGCCTGATCTGTTACCTCAACCAACGCGCCGAGCACCAGTTCCAACTTAGCCGCGAGCAGTTGATTGGCCAACCGGCGGCCCGCTTTTACCAGCACCCCGAGGATCGGGCACCGTTACTGGCACAGTTGCAACAGCAGGGGCAGGTTTTTGATCAGGAACTCACCCTGGTGGACATTCACGGCCATCCCTACACCGCTTTGGTTTCGCTGTCGTTGGCGGAATTTGAGCAGCAACCCGCCATCCTCACCGCCATCAACGATATCACCGAGCGCAAGCAGTTCGAGCAGGATCTGGTTTTTCGCAACATCCTGCTTTCCACCCAGCAGGAGGCATCCATCGATGGCATCCTGGTGGTGGACGAACACAACCAGGTTCTCTCGCACAACCACCGTTTCGCTGAGATGTGGCGGGTGCCGGAGGCCATTTTACACAACCCCACGGACAGCGCCCTGCTGAGCTTTGTTGCCGCGCAACTCCAGGATCCCCCGACCTTTGTCGCACAGGTGCGGGCCATCTACGGAGAGCGCCATCTCACCAGCCGGCAAACAATCCTGCTGGCCGATGGCCGTATCTTTGACCGCTACACCGCGCCACTGACCGACGATAAGCAGCGCTATCTCGGCAGGATCTGGTTTTTCCGCGACATCACCGAGCAGCAGCAAGCCACCCGGCAACTCCAAGAGGAACGCGCCAAACTGCAAGGGCTGTTCCAGGCCATCCCCGACCTACTCTGGCTTAAAAACCCCCAGGGCCGCTACCTGCTGTGCAACCCGATGTTCGAGCGTTTCTTCGGCGCCAAGGAGGCGGATATCGTCGGCAAGACGGATGATGATTTCGTCTCCAAGGAAGAAGCCGAAGCCTTTCGTGCCAACGACCGGCGGGCCATTGCCGCCGCCGGCCCCGTGACCAATGAGGAGTGGCTCTGCTTTGCCGACGGCAGTGGTTTTCGCGGTTTGTTTGAAGCGATCAAAACGCCCCTGCACAATAAGGACGGCTCGCTGATGGGCGTGCTCGGCATTGCCCGCGACATCACCCAGCGCCGCCGGGAACAACGCGATCTGCGCGAACGCATCAAAGAGCAACGCTGCCTCTACCGCATCTTCGCCCTCACCGAGGATGTCAGTGCCCCCTTTACCGAGCAACTGCAACAGGTGGTGACGGAGATCGCCCCCGGCTGGCAGTATGCGGAGATCACCCAGGCCTGCATCGAGATTGACACGGCCGTGTACGCCACACCCGGTTTCCAGGAGAGCCCCTGGATGCTGGTGGTCGTGGCGACCAGTGCACAAGGCAGCAACCTGCGCCTCACCATCGCCTATCAGCAAGAGCGACCGCTCGAGGGTGAAGGCCCCTTCCTCAGCGAAGAGCGCAGCTTGGCCGAGGCCATCCTCCACCGCCTGGTCGAGGTGGCGGAACGACGTCATAGCCTGGCCGCCATTGAGGCACGCGACCGACTCATTGCCACCATGTTCGCCCAGACCACCGACGCTATTGTGCTGGTGGAGGCGCAGACCAACCAGATTGTCGACTTCAACACCGCCGCCCATGCCGGCCTGGGCTACAGCAGCGAAGAGTTCGCCCGGCTGCGCATTACCGATTTCCAGGCCGAGCATTCCGCCGAGGCTATCGCCAATAACAGCCGGAGCGCCCAGTTGCACGGGGAAGTCGTTGTAGAAACCAGGCACCGGCATAAAAATGGCACCCTGCGCGACGTGGCCCTTACCCTGCGCCCCATCGCACTGGGCGAGAACAGCCTTATCTCTGCCGTCTGGCGTGATATCACCGAGCAGAAGGCCCGAGAACGTGCCCTGGCTGAGAGTGAAAAACGCCTCAAGACCATCACCGATTCGGCCCTGGATGGCATCCTCATGCTTGATGCCTGCGGCTGCATCTGCTACTGGAACCCGGCAGCCGAGGCCATTTTTGGTTACCAGGCCAAAGAGGTCATGGGCAAGGACCTGCACCAGTTGTTGGCCCCGGCCCGCTATCACGAGATGCATACGGTGGCTTTTGACCATTTCCTGAAAAATGGTGAGGGATCGGCCATCGGCAAGACGCTGGAACTGCACGCCCTGCGCCACGATGGCTCAGAAATCACCATTGCGCTGTCGCTTTCTTCGGTTCACCTCAACGGTCAGTGGCATGCGGTGGGCATCGTGCGCGATATCAGCGAGCTCAAAGCCAACCAGGCCGTCATGGCCTCAGCCCTGGAAGAGGCCGAGACCGCCAATCGTGCCACCAATGAGGTGTTGGCCCACCTGGAGGAAATGGTCCGCCTCCGCACCGCCGAGTTGGAGTTGGTCAACGAGCAACTGCGTATCAGTGAGGAACGCTATATCCAGGCCATGGCCGCCACCACCGACGGGCTGTGGGATTGGAACATGGTCAGCGGCGAGCTCTACTGCAATCCCGCCTATTACCGCATGCTTGGTTATGAGCCCGGTGAGTTGAATGCCACCATGGTGGCCAGTGGTGTGCAACTGGTCCATGCCGAAGACCGCGAGATGGTGGCGGCGGCCATGCGGCAACTGCTGGCCGAGTCCGGCAGCGTTGAGCTGGAATACCGTATGCTCACCAAGGCAGGCGATTTTATCTGGGTGCTCAGCCGTTCCAAGGTGGTGGCACGCGATGGTGATGGCCGACCGCTGCGCACCGTCGGTGTCCATACCGACCTCACCGTGCGCAAGCAGATCGAGCTGGAATTGCGGACCGCCGATGCCGAGCAGCAGGCCATTTTCAACACCGTGGGCATGGGCATTTTTTTGGTGAAAAATCGCTCCATAATCCGCTGCAATCGGCGACTGGAGCAACTGTTCGGCTATGATGCGCAGGAACTCATCGGTGGCACGACGGAGTGCTGGTACCAGACACGAGTGGACTACCTGCATTGGGGTGAAACCATCGCTGAGGCCCTGCGTACCAAGGGCATCTTTCAGGCCGAGCTGCAATTACGCCGCAAGGATGGCCGTCCCTTTTGGGCACGCACCACCGCGCAGGCCTTGGATCGCAAGGATATCAGCAAGGGCATTGTGGGCTTGCTCGATGACATCACCCAGGAGCGCCAGGTCTCCGAGGCCCTGCGCCACGCCAAGGAGGCCGCCGAGGCAGCTACCCGCGCCAAGTCGGAGTTCCTGGCCAACATGAGTCACGAGATCCGCACCCCTTTGAATGCCATCCTCGGCTTTGCCCACCTGCTCAAGCGCGACCCGCTGACCCAGCAGCAAAAGGCGCAGTTGGATAAACTGGCCGATGCCTCCCGCCACCTGCTGCATGTCATCAATGACATCCTCGATATTTCCAAGATCGAGGCCAACAAGATGGCCATTGATCTTGATGATTTCGAGCCGGCACGGGTGATAGATCAGGTGTGCAGCATCGTCTCGGACCGGGTGTCGGCAAAAAATCTTCAGCTCAAGCTCGATACCGCCGGGATTCCCCTGATGGTGCGTGGCGACGGCCCACGCCTGGGCCAGATCCTGCTCAATCTGGTGGGCAATGCCGTCAAATTCACCGAGCAGGGCCAGGTGGTGCTCGCTGCGAAGGTCATCGACCAGCAGCCGGAACGCGTGCTGCTGCGCTTCACCGTCACCGACACCGGTATCGGCATGAGCCAGGAGCAGGTGGCGCGCATGTTTCACGCCTTTGAGCAGGCCGACACCTCCACCACAAGGCGCTTTGGCGGCACCGGCCTGGGGCTGGCCATCAGCAAGCGGCTGGTGGAGCTGATGGGGGGGCGTATCGGGGTGGAGAGCCAATTGGGCGCAGGCACAACCTTTTGTCTGGAGTTGCCCTTTGTCCCATCGATGAAGACACCGAAGGTCCGCCTGCGTGGTGAGGCCCTGCGCGGCAAACGGGCACTGGTGATCGACGATTCCCTGGAATCACAGGAAATCATGGCCTCGATGCTGGAGGAGATCGGTTTGCAGGTCGGCCTGGCCGCCTCCGGCGAAGAAGGACTCGACGCGGTGCTGGCCGCCGACCAAGCCGGCCAACCCTTTGCCCTTCTGGTGGTGGACTGGCGACTGGGGGGCATCGACGGCCTCACCACTTTGGAGCGCCTGCCGTCGTTGGCCCTCAACCTGCGGCCAGCCCTGCTCATGGTGACGGCCTACAGCGATGATCTGCCCCGCAATCAGGCCACCCGCGCCGGTATCAGCCGCGTCATCACCAAGCCGGTGACGCCTTCCATGCTCTTTGACGCCATTGTCGAAACCATGCTGCCGGCCATTCCCGGCCAGGAACCCGGACACGACAAGGAGCAGGCCCTGCGCGAACGCAGCGGCGCCCGCATCCTGGTGGTCGAGGACAACCCCGTCAATCAGGAAGTGGCGCTGATGCTGCTTGAGTCGATGGGCATAACGGTGAGCGTGGCCGACAATGGCCAGGTGGCGGTGGAGCGGGTACAGCGCGAACCCTTTGACCTGGTGTTCATGGATGTGCAGATGCCGGTGATGGATGGCCTGGAAGCGACAGCAGCCATTCGTCGCCTGCCGGACCGCCAGTCCCTGCCCATCCTCGCCATGACCGCCAACGCCTTCAGCGAAGACCGTCAGCAATGCCTAGACGCCGGCATGAACGACCATATCGCCAAGCCGATTGAGCTGACCAAACTCCAGGATCTCTTGCTTAAATGGTTGCCACTACGGCCACAATCGCCCATCATTGCCAGCGGTGGCGAGATCAACGCCATCGGCGACATCGACGGTCTGCGCCGCCTGGACGGGGTGGATATCGAGGCCGGCCTGCGCCTGCTGCAAGGGGATGCGCCGGGCTATTTGCGGCTTTTGCTCCAGTTTGCCGAGCTCCACGGTGCCGATGCCGATCTGTTCAGCTCGTTGGCAGCCAACAATGATTACACCGGTCTGCGCCAGCGAGGCCACGCTCTCAAGGGGGCGGCCAGCACCCTCGGTGCCTGGAAGATTGCCGGGTTGGCTGCTGAAATCGAACAGATGGCTGCAACCGATGCCATATCAGGAACCGCCCAGGCCCTGCTGGAAAAAACCGAGGCCCTTCGCCCATTGCTGAGCCAGCTGCGCACAAACATTGCCGCCGCCCAGCCAGCACCCACCAGCACCGCACCGCAACCCTACAACCACGAACAGCTCAGCGGCTTACTCAGCCGCATGGAACAACTGCTCGCCATCGAAGACAGTGCCATCAACGACCTCTACCTCAGCCACTGCGAACTGCTGAATGCCGCCTTTGCCGCGCAGGCACCACGTCTGGGTCGCCTCATCGACGCCTTTGACTATGGCGAGGCCCTGAGCCTGGTGCGCAGCCTGCTGGCTACGCAGGCACACTGAGTTCTCGTTCCCCCCGCCTCCAACTCAAATATCCTCCGAACCAAGCACTAACCCTATCGTAACACAAGCCCGCTACATGCCAGAGATAAAGGGTGACAGCCGGCCAGGATACATTGCGTATCAAGGCCTTCAGCCCATTTCTCCTTTGCAATGGATATCGGCGGCATCATGGATCAACAAACCGGGGCCTTATTACGCTCCGTCATCGCGCAGCAAAACATCAAAATACATTTCCAGCCCATTATTCACCTGCAAACCCGCCAGATCTACGGTTATGAAGGATTGACCCGGGGACCAGTCAACACCGTGCTCCACTCGCCCACCCAGTTGTTCGAGGCCGCCACCCGTCTGGGCTGCCTGGCCGAACTCGACCTGATGTGCCGCCACGCCGTGATCAAGCGCTTTGCCCAGTTGGGTCTGCCCGGCCGGCTGTTTATCAATGTCGATCCCTTCAGCCTGGTCCATGAGCATTTTCGTGAAGGCCGCACCCTGGAATATATGGAACAGGCCGGGCTCAATCCCTCGCAACTGATCATCGAATTGACCGAGACCCACCCGGTGGAGGATATGCACCTGATGCAGCAGGCCATGCACCATTACCGCCAGATGGGCTTTCGTGTCGCCCTGGACGACCTTGGCGCCGGTTATTCCGGCCTCAAACTGTGGTCGGAGTTGCGCCCGGATATCGTCAAAATTGACCGCCACTTCATTCAGGGGGTGGATCAGGACCGGACCAAACAGCAGTTCGTCAACACCATCCTCAAAACCGCCACGGCCCTGGGCTGCCGCGTCATCACCGAGGGGGTGGAAACCGAACGCGAGTACGCCACCCTGCGCAAACTCGGTGTCGAGATGTTGCAGGGTTACTACTTTTGCCGCCCGGTCGAGGTGCCGCCGGTGATGCTCTCCTCCAAACTCTTTCGCAAGGAGGCGCGCGCAGAGGAAGAAGAAGAGGGACTTACCGTGGAGGTGTTGGTGCGGCCGGCGGTGTCGGTGCAGGCCGGGGCCAGGGTGCTGGAGGTGGGGGATCTGTTCACCTCCACGCCGGAATTGGAGTCGGTGGTGGTGATCCACGAAAATGAAGTACTGGGACTGGTGCTACGCCGCGAGTTTATGGATCTGTACGCCAGCCTGTACGGCAAGGAGCTGTATGGCAAGCAGCCGATCCTGCGGTTCATCAACCGCAACGTCATGCAGGTGGACAAGCGCTTGCCCTTGGAGGAGGTCAGCTACCGCCTCACCACCTCGCTGGACATTCACACCGATGAGTTCATCATCCTTGATGGCTGCTGCCTTGCCGGCAAGGGCCGCCTCATCGATTTACTCCATGAGATCACCAAGCTGCAAGTCAACCGCGCCCGTCACGCCAACCCGCTGACCATGCTGCCGGGCAATGTGCCCATTCAACAGCGCTTACAAAAGCTCTTTCGTCAGGATGTCCCTTTCACCGTCTGCTATTTTGACCTGGATAACTTCAAGCCATTCAATGATTTTTTTGGTTTCAGCCGGGGTGACAAGGTGATCCGTTTTCTCTCCGAACTGCTGGTGGCCAATATCGACGACCAGATCGATTTCATTGGCCATATCGGCGGCGACGACTTTGTCGCCATATTCCGCAGCCCCCACTGGCAGAAGATCGTGGAGCGCATTCTCAAGCAGTTCGATGACAGTATCGGCGGCCTCTACAACGGCCATATCGGCTGCATTATCACCGCCACCGACCGCGACGGCCAGCAACGCCAGTACGGCCAGATGACGCTTTCGGTGGGAGCTGTGGTGGTCACTCCTTCGCAGTGGCACTGCCCGATTGATCTATCCGAAGAGGCCTCGATTGCCAAGCACCACGCCAAGGACATGCCCGGCTCCACCCTCTATATTCATCTGTTACAGGCTGCGCCCCCCCGGTTGCTGGCCGATCTCGCTTCCCCAGTTCCCTCCATCGAGCAGCTATGACTACCACCTCCCACCCACCCCCCTCTCAGCGTCCCCTGCGTAAAAATCGTTGGTTGAGCGTGGGCGTCAAACTCATGATCGGCGTCGCCCTGGCCTCCAATGGCTGCATCGGCACATTGCTACTGCTCAACCACCAAACCGCTCAAAAAGTCGAACAGATGATGGACGAGGTCCTGGTGATTCGTGAGGAGGTGAGTGCCGATCTGCGCGCCACCATCGTACAATTGCAGCAGGAGTTCATCAACCTGCCGCATCTGTTTGCAAGTCATCCGACCCAGGCAGTTTGGGACCAGGTGGACAAGGATTTCCCCGTGCTCGAACGGCAGCGCCTCGCTGGCCGGGAGGCTTATGGTGGGCTCTATTCCCGCACCGAAAAACGCGATCTGACAAAGGGAATGCTGGTGCTTCAGCAGCAGAATGGCGCCCTCATCCTCTCCCGAGGACTGATGGATGAGAAGGGCACGTTCAGCGAAGAGGTGGAACGACTCAGCCTGCGTAGCAATGACGCCGCAGCTGATCAGCAACGGCTGCATGAGCTGATCCAAGCGGTGGAGGCCAAAGCCAGTGGCACGGAATTTTATACGGAACGGATCAATCAACTGCGCAGCCTCGCCGCCGACAAGAGTCTGGCCGCAGAACAGAGCCGGACGCGCATCCTCGGCCATGTGGATCATATCGCCCAGCAGGAGCAACGCCTGCACCAAACCATGGCCCGACAACGACAATGGGATCAGATTGCCGGTGCCATCACCATTGTCCTCAATATCATGGTCCTGTTTGCCCTCACTCGCATCATTGTCGAACGGCCGTTGGGGCGCCTGACCCGCATTGTCGAGGCCCTGGGAGCAGGCGAATTTCCCGAAATCCCCTGGCATCGACGCGGTGACGAGATCGGTGTCCTCAGTGCCAGCATTGCCCGCTTTCGTGAAGCCCTGCTCCGGTTGCAACAGGAGGAACAACGCAAGCTCCACGAACGCCAACGCATCGAGCATATGGTGCAGGTCATGACCGAGGCCATCCACGGCCTGGATACCCGTGCGGCTCAAATGGCCGAGGTGGCCATTGCCCTCCAGCACTTGGCTGGAAAAACCGAGCAGATCTCCAGCTCCGTGACACTGTTGGCCGATGACAGCGCCCGGCGCACCGAGGCGGTCAGCGATTCATCGAGACAGATCAGTACGGCGGTGGAGGAGATCCATCACGAACTGGTGGTGCAAAATGGCGAGGTGAGCCAGATCGTGGCCGAAACCGGCCGCGCTCGCCAGCAGCTCGATGAGTTGAACCGTTCGGTGGTGGAGATCGACACCATTGTCGGCACGGTGCGGGCCATCACTGATCAGACTAAGATTTTGGCCATCAACGCCACCATCGAGGCGGTCAAAGCAGGGGAATTCGGGCGGGGATTTGCGGTGGTGGCCGGTGAGGTGAAGACCCTTTCCCAGAATACGACCTTGGCCACCCAGGATGTGCTGGAGAAAATCGAAGCCATCAATCGCACCTGCCAGAACTTCACCGCCTCCTTTGACAGCCTGGAACAGGGCAGCATGAGCTTGCAGCGCATCACCACCTCCATCGACCAGGCCGTAGGACGTCAGCACCGTCTCACCGACGAGATCGTCGAGTTGAGCGGGGCCACTGGCACGGATAGCCGCGAGGTCTCCACCCGCATTGCCCAGGTCAGCAACGCCGCCAGCGAGGTGCTTCGTCTCTCCGACGACACCAGACGTTTGGCTGAGGAGATTGCCCGGCGGCTGGAACAGCTGCTCACGGGCAGTGTCGGTGAGTTAGGGGCGATGTGCCGCCGCGAGGAGACCGTGAAATCGCCGTTAACGGCCCCGGCAGGATCTCAGCAATAAAAAGCCAGCGATTCCGGCGAGCAGGGAGCTGAGCAGAACGGTAATCTTAGCCTGTTCGATGAGCAGCGCATCGCCAAAGGCCAGCAGCGTGATGAAGATGGACATGGTGAAACCGATCCCCCCCAGCAAGCCGACTCCAAGGATATGGCGCCAGGTGGCGGCCTGTGGCAGCTGGGCGATACCGGTCTTGACCGCCGCAAAGGCGCAGCAAAAGATACCCAGCGGCTTGCCAACCAGCAGCCCAAGCAGAATGCCGGCGCTGTTGACGGTGGCCAGTCCGGCCAGGGCCGCAGTGGTGAACACCACCCCGGTGTTGGCCAGGGCGAAGATGGGCATGATGACAAAGGCCACCGGCTTGTGCAACAGATGTAGCAACCGTGCCGAGGGGGAATCCTCCTCACCCTGGCCAAAGGGAATGGCAAAGGCCAGCAGCACCCCGGCCAGGGTGGCATGGACTCCGGAGCGCAGCAGGCAGTACCACATCACCGCCCCGGCGAGCAGATAGACCGGTAAACTGCGCACCCCGGTACGGTTGAGCAGCAGCAGGCCAAGGAAGATGATGAAGGCGGTGGCAAAGGCGGGCAGCGAGAAGCCCTGCGAATAAAACAGGGCAATCAGAACGATGGCACCGAGATCGTCAATGATGGCCAGGGCGGCAAGGAAGATTTTCAACGAGGCCGGCACGCGATCACCGAGCAAGGCCAGCACCCCCAGGGCAAAGGCGATGTCCGTGGCCATGGGAATGCCGATGCCGGCCTGGGTGGGAGTGCCCTGGTTGAGCAGGAAATGACAGAACGCCGGCAGGGCCATGCCGCCCAGGGCAGCAAATCCTGGTAAAGAGGCCTCCTTCCAACTGGCCAACTTGCCGATGTAGAACTCGCGCTCGATCTCCAGGCCAATCAGCAGAAAGAACACCGCCATCAAGCCATCGTTGATCCAGTGCTCAATGCTCATCTTCAGCGCAATCCCCGCGCCAATAAAACCGATCTTCTGCTGCCAAAAGGCAACAAAAGATGGCCCCCAAGATGAATTGGCCCAACCAATCGCCACCAGGGTGGCCATAATCAGCACTATCCCCGAGGCCTGCTCACTCTCCAGAAACTCGGTCACCAGCCCTTGTTTGCTGCCTTGCATGTATGTGCTCCTGCTTTTTGATATTCGATGGCGACACTCCCTGTGGCACGATGGTCAACCGCCGAAACCACAGTGCCATATTGCCATGAAGCATGGCAGAGTTCAATCAATGGAAGAGCCAGGAATCCCAGTAACGAGGAAGAACGTCCCCGGCACCCTGAAGGGGGAAGCCGGATGCCGGGAACGGGAGAGGCGGGGTGGAACTATTCGTGCAGCACGGTGAGGCGTTGCTCGGGGTTTTCGGGGAAGACGCGGCCGGTTTGCAGGCAGGCGAAGATGTGATTGAACACCACCCCGGCCTTGCCGGGGGTGCGGCCACTGCGGAAATAGCTGTGACCCTTGGCATCGTAGTCGTTGTTGATGTCGTCACAATCGACGATGTAGACGTTTTTTGGGGTAAGATCCATGCTTTCCGGGCCGCTGTGCCCCAGGCGGCGCGAGGCGATCTTGTTCTTGAGGTTGGCGGCCTTGCTGCTGCGCAGAGCCAGGTCATCGGAGGCGAAGTAGACCACCACGTTACGCGAGGCGTCGCAGATCAACTGGCCTTTTTCACCGCGATGGATGGACTCATTCTCGATATCCGCCGCCACTAAAAAGGTGTTGCGGAAGATCAGCGGCACACCGGCGGCCAGATCGTAGGTGTCCCAGGCCACCAGGCTCTCGCGCAGCACCCGGTTGCCCATGGAATGGGCCAGCACATTGATGCGTTTGAGGCAGGGGGCGGTGTCGGGTTCGTTGAGCTTGGATTCGCGCCACTCGATGAAGCGACACAAGGCGCGGGCAAAGGCCGGGGCGCTGGCATCGGCGGATTTCTGGTCGTCCCAGTAATCCTTGATGATGCCGAAATCGCCATCACAGGGCCAGATCACCGGCACCACCAGCACCTCCTGACTTGCCGCCTTGTCGCAGAGATCCTGAAATTCGCCGGCCCCCTGGAAGACATCCTCGGGCATGTTGGAATAGCCGTGAATATAGAGCAGCAATTGCCGGTACGGTGAGGCCTTCAACTCGGACATGAAATTGAGGCCGCCGACCTCGCTGATCTGGCCGTCCGCCTCGCGGCGGCAGAAAAACACCGAGTTGCTGGGGGCGTTGTTTTTCAGATCAAACTCAAATTTGCGGCCCACGCGGGTTTGGAGTGAGCCCTTGGGAAAACGGTTGGTGATGAACAGCATGTGGTTCTCCTTGTGCAAAAGGAACAGGAAAGGGAATGCAATCGGTTCACAACGACCAACGACGTGCGGTGGACACGGCAAAGATGAAGGCCATTGTGACGCTACCGGTGAAAAAGCTCAATGCAGGAAAATCGGAAATGAAATGGAGAGGGAATCTATCCATTTTTATACGCACCAATGAATGCTCTGGCCTTGACGGCGCCGGAAGGGGTGCGCTATTTTGCGATATCAGCCCTGCTGGTATGCACGGAAAACATCCCCTGGAGGTGATGCCATGCTCAAGAAAGCCATCGTTGCCCTGCACCTTACCGTTTCTGTCGTCTTGACCGCACCCATCGCTGCCCTGGCCTACACCAGCGGTGTCGAGCATGTCGGCGAGGATACCGCCTCGTTTCTTGCCTCGCCCTTTGCAGCCGCCTTTGATCCCGCGCCGCAGGTCGTGCGGCCGCCGATGCACCCGCACGGGGGCAACAATGCCGCCACCTTTCTGGCCTCACCCTTTGTTGCTGCCTTTGATCCTGCACCGCAGGAGGCTCGACCTCCCGTGTCTACCTACCCAGTGCAACCGCCTCCAGGACAGTGCCGTTGGGAGCGCCAAATCCTCGACCGGTATGGCCGCCCGGTGCTTGACCAGCATGGGCAGCCGCTGCGCGAGTACACCATCGGCCCCTGCTGGCGTTCGCCGTATTGATCCGCGCCCCTACTTACCGAACTGCATCTCCAGGGTAACGGTGGAGCCGGGACGGCAGCCCATGGCCGCCTTGCCCAGTTCTTTATTGATACGCAGGGTGCGGCGTTTGAGCGACTCCTTGAACTCCTCGATATTGATGCGCTCCTGCATCATGTCGCCGCAGCCGGATTTCAACCCGTCCATGCCCTGGCTGGAGGCATAAAAAATCTCCGGCCCATCCATCTTCACGGTCACACTCTGCCCATAGGTGGAGGCGCTGACCACGCCCTCGCTCCGCCCCGGATACTCCTCCCCTTCACCAATCTGCCAGAGATCAAGCTCCTGCCATTGCGAACAGTCAGGAGGCGAGCCACTGAAACGACTGCACAACCGCCCTTTGAACTGCGTGCCGTCAATTTCGGTGGAGAGGGTCTGGATGGCGAAATCGATCCGGTCAATAAAACCCTTGGTAAGGGGATCGAAATAGCGGGTGGTGATCAAGTTTCCGACGAATTTTTCCTTGATAACGTAGTTAAGCTCGCGGCGCACCTTGCCGTAGAGGGTGGAGGTGCTGCCGCTATCGATACGCAGGATACCGGTGAGCGGGGTGGCCTGGGGGACGGCGATGGGCCGCGCACCTGGCTTGGCCTCGGACTGCCGCGCCTCCTGTTCGGTCTTTTTTGCCTGCTGGTTGATGGTCTCGCGAAGACGCTGGATTTCCTGCTCCGGGTAGGCGGCCCGTTGCGGCGGAGGCGGCGCTGCCATCAGCACCTGGGGAATGAGTAGAGCAACCAACAGCACAAGACGCAGAGAATGGCACATACCGGGCCTCCTTGGCCGGGGCATCAACAAAGAAAGAAAAATCAAGAAGCGACAACGGTGAGGATACCGTCGGCGACCAGAGCGGCAATAGCCTCAGAGCCCAACCCTGCCAGGTGCAGGATATCACCCGCCCCCTCGCCGACCTGCGGCGGCTGATGGCGCAGGGCAAAGGTGTGGCCATCAAGGCGCAGCGGTAGTTTGGGCAGCAGGGCCTGACCACCACCGGGCAGGGCCACCGCATCGAGACCGCCGGAGGCGCGCAGGTGAACGTCCTGCCACAGATCGACGGGTTTATTGACCGGGGCAAAGGGGATGGACGCCTGCTCGGCCAGGGTCATCAACTCGGCGCGGGTCAAGCGGGCGAGGCGGCGCTGCAACTCGGGCAGGAACCATTCTCTGGCCTCGATGCGGCCCTGATTCGTGGCCAGTTGCGCATCTTCGGCCCAATCAACAAAGCCAAAGGCGGTGCAGAAACGACGCCAGTGGCGATCAGAAGTGATGCCGATAAAGACCTGCAAACCATCCGCCGTGGCAAAGAGCTCGTACACTGACCAGGTGCGGCCACGCTCGGGCATGGGCGGCGGTTCCTCACCGGTGACCGCAGCCCCGGCCATGTGCTGACCCATGAGGTAGGCCACCGACTCAAACAGCGTAGCCTGCACCGTTTTACCAAGCCCGGTCCGTTGCCGCTCCACCAGAGCCGCAAGGATACCGACCACCGCCAGGCTGCCGCTGAGGATATCGGTGACCGAGGCGCCGGCACGCATCGGTTTACCGGTGGGCCCGGTCATGTGCGCCAGGCCACCCATCATCTGCACGACTTCGTCCAGGGCCATGCGATGGGCATAGGGGCCGGGCATGAAGCCCTTGAGCGAACAGAAGATCAATCGGGGATTGCAGGCCCGGCAGATTTCAGCGCCGATTCCCAAACGGTCGACGGTGCCGGGGGCAAAATTCTCAATGAGCACATCCACCTGGGACACCAAACGAAGAAAAATCTCCCTGCCCTGCTCGCTTTTGAGATCAATGGCCAGGCTTTTCTTGTTGCGGTTGAAGCAGACGAAAAAGCCGGCGCCAAAGCCCTTGAGATGGCGGGTATCATCGCCCGGCCCCGGCCGTTCCACCTTGAACACCTCGGCACCGAGATCGGCCAAAATCTGGCCGCAAACCGGCCCCATGATATTGTGGCCCAGTTCCAGCACCCGGATGCCGGCCAGCGGCTGCGGCGGGGCCTGTTGCTGTTCACTGCGCTCCATGCTTCAATCCTCCGCCCTGTTCGGCGCTTCTTGCTGATACAGCACAAAACGATTACCGCCACCGGCCTTCGCCCGGTACATGGCGCGGTCGGCGCAGTGCAGCAGAGCCAGACCATCGGCAGCATGGTCCGGATAGAGAGCCACCCCAAGGCTGGCGGTCACATGAATGCGATGGCCCTCGATAAAAAAAGGCTGCTCCACAGCCTCCCTGATCTTTTCCGCCACAGTGAGCGCATCCTGCCCATCGCCAACCGTAGGCAACAACAGCACAAATTCATCGCCACCGAGACGGGCCAGGGTATCGGAGGCGCGCAAATACTTGCGCAGCCGCCCGGCCAATGACTGCAACAGAAGATCGCCCACCGGATGGCCAAGGCTGTCGTTGACCGGCTTGAACTTATCGAGATCAAAAAAGATCAACCCCAGTGGCGAGCGTTCGCGGTGTGATTGCAACATCCCCTGGCAGAGGCGATCCATAAACAGAGCACGGTTGGGCAGGCCGGTGAGCAGATCGTGATGGGCGAGGTGAGAGATACGCTCTGCCTCGGCGCAATATTCGGTGATGTCGGAAAAGCCGGTCACCAGCGACACAACCTCACCGCCATCACCATGCACCTGGTTGATGGAGAGCCAGGCAACAAAGATCTCTCCGCTCTTGCGGCGGTTGCGCACCTCGCCTTCCCAGTGGCCGCGTACCGCCAAGGCCTGCCACAATTCCTGAAAAAACGAATCGGCGTGATAACCGCTGGCCAGCAGGGAAAAATCGCGCCCAATCGCCTCCTCGGGCGCATAGCCGGTGATGCGGGTGAAGGCGGGATTGACCGCAATGATGCGCTGCTCGGCATCGGTGACCACCACCGCCTCGAGCACCGTTTCAAAGACGGTGGCCGCCAGACGTTCGTACTCGCGACGGCGGGCTGCTTCGCGCTCGCTGCTGATGCGTTGCTCGCGGCGATACAGGGTGATGGCCAGGTAGAGCAGAATCACCAGCACCATGGCCACCAGCACTATGGTGCGCAGGCATTCATGCCACCAGTCGGCCAGCATCCGTTCCTGGGAGACATGGGTCACCACCACCAGGGGAAATTGGCGTGAGGCCCGGTAGGACGACAGGGCCGCTTTGCCCAGCAGGCTGCCGCTAAAGCGACCGATCTCCGCCTCTTGCAGGCGCTGTGGCCACTGGGCATCGGGATGCAGCTGACCAGGGCGAAGCTCCAAGCCGGTGCTCAGCAGCACCAACCGGTCATAGCGCAGGATCTCGACCACCCCGATGGCCGGATCGAGCCACTGGCCAAACGAGTTGATAAAATAATCCGGATTGACCGCCGCCACCAACCGCACCTGGATGCCGTTGAACTCGCCCCGGCACAGGATGGGCAAAAAACCAAGCTGACCGGGGGCCAAAGTTTGAGCTTCACTGGTGACGCTGCCCTGATCGAAATCGCGCCCCGACCAGGGCCGGCCGATACGCAGCAGCGGATCACCCGAGCCGGCCGTGGGGGGGAAGAAATCATCGAAGCTGATGTGCAGGCCGATATTGGCAACCTGCGAACTGACCAGGATCTGCCCCTGCCCATCCACCGCCGACAACGACCGCAGGAAGGGTGCCTGCCGCAGCAGCCGGGCAAACAACTCGTTGACCAGCGTATCCTCGGGGCCAACAGGCCCGGCAGCGATGAAATCGGCCAGACGCTGAATGCTTTCCAGGCTGCGGGTCAGGTGTTCTTCAAAGGCGCGGCTATGCGAGGCGCTCAGCGCCAAGCCATCGGCAAGGGCCGCACGGCGTTGACGATCAAGCATAAAGACCGTACTGAGGCAGATCGAGATGCAGGTGAGGGTAATTAATACCAAGAAAACGACGTGATGGCCAAGGGCGCTGCGCAGGGTCACAGGCGGCCTCGCTCAGTCGGTGCGGACCATGGCTTCGAGCCGGTAGCGTTTGGCAGCCTCCAGCAAGCGGCCATCCTTTTTCACCGCCGCGACGAACTGCTCCACCCGGCCATGCCAACGATCATCGCCCAGGGGCAGGGCGTAGGCGTAGGGTGTGATGTGAAAGGTGGGGTTGGGGGCAATCAGCCGCGCCCAGTCGGTGTTGGCGAGCATGCGCTGACTGTAGGGATAATCGGTCATGAAGACATCAGCACGGCCGGATTCCACCTCCTGCTCGCGGGCAAAGGGGGTGTCGAGCACCGAGAGTTGCGCCTGTTGCAGCTTCTGCCGCATCAGGGGCTCGTGCAAGGTGCCCTTGGCCACCGCCACCACCACGCCGGGCTGATCGATGTCGGCCCAGTGCTGGATGCGGCGGTTGCTGCGGGTGGTAATGGCGTAGATGTCGCTTTGCAGGTGCGGGGTGGTAAAGTGGAGTTTCTCTGCCCGCTGCGGGGTGATGCCGATGGCGAACATGGCAATGTCGCAACGGTCGGTGGTGACATCCTCAATCAGGCGGGCAAAGGAGCTGTCGACAAACTGGACCTTGATGCCAGCGCCAAGATCGCCCGCCAAGGCCGTGGCCATATCGACATCGATGCCGGAGAACTCGTTGGTTTTGGGATTGCGGAAGCTGATACCGTAATAATCCGGCCAGATGCAGACGCGCAGGGTGCGGCTCGCCTCGATACGGGCCAGCCGGTCTCCCACAGGAAGTGACTCTGCCACGCATGTCCCCATCAAACCAAGCAACACCGGAAGGGTAAGCAACAGGGTCGTCAGACGCATGGCAGCTCCTTGTGAGGCGAGAGGACGGGCTTCCAAGCCTGGAAAACATCCGCTTGGGCGAGCAATTGCAGGTATAATTTATTGCACTATAGAGGGCCGCGAGGGCAGTGTCAATAAATGTATTAAAAACCTACTGTTGCGCTCAGGAACCCTCAAACGCCTCTTACTCGCTCATTTCTGCTCCCCGAAGGGGTGATGCAAGGGAAGGCGAAGATGCAGCAAGGCCACCGTCTGTCCAAGATTATCGCTGCGCCGCTCGATGCCGCAGGGGTGAAAACCAAGCCGGGCGTAGAACAGCAGCCCGGCGGTATTGTGATTGAAACAGGAGACCCGCACCTCACGGGCGCGGTATTTGGTTTGCGCCAGATTGATCATGGTCTCGATGAGAGAGCGCCCGATCCCACCTCCACGGCAATTGGGTGCCACCATCACATTACCGATGGCACAAGAGCCGTCAACCTGCCACTGATAGAAATTGGCGAAAGCCACCACCTCGCCACTGCGTTCCACCACCGTGGAATCAGCCCGCACGGCAATGGCGCCGGCCAACTGCTCGGGCGTCAAGGGATAGCCAGCCTTGGGAAAAAGGAAAAAAAGTTCCTCAGCGCTTTGAGGAAAGGTGCAGAGGCGGGGAAGATCCGCCTCCGCAACCGGACGGGTGCGCATATCCATTTAAGCAATCAAGCCCAGTGCCCGATAGGTCATGCGCCCGGCAACGCCGTCGGGTTCGAGGTTGTTGGCCAATTGAAAGGCGATCAGCGCTGCCTCGGTTTTCGGGCCGAACATGCCGTCGGCCTTGATACTAAGGGCGTTTTGCAGCTTGGCTACCCAGGGGCCTTCCGAATGCAGGCGCACGATGTCGTAGTCCACATTGGGCACAACCTCCGGGCCTGGCTCGATGATGCACGACCCCTGCAACATTTCCAGGGCCTTGCTGCGCACCTCGGCCACCCGTTTTGTCCAGCCCTTGCCAAAGGTATCAAATGTGCCCAATCCCTTCAGAAAAGCGAGCCGCTGGTCGCAGATGGTGTTGATGAGCTGGGCGGCATCCTGAGCATCGACCAACTCCAGGGTATTGGGCCCGATGGCCCCATCCTGGGTAGCCCCAACCGCTGCCTGCACAAACTTGCCGGCCCGACCCGGCCCGGAATTGACCGCCACGTCGAAGATGGCGTAATCAACCCCACCCGGCAACTGATCACAGCGGCATTTATCCCAATAACCGGTTCGATAGACATGGGCCAACTGCTCGCTGGTGATGGCACGCAAGTCATCGACGGTTTTGGATGGCCCGAAAAAGCGGCGAAAGGTTTGCAGCGTCACCCCCTTGTTGGTGGCACCACCGGGATCACGGGGATGATCGACGAAGCCCCCCTCGTGTTTGAGCACAAATTGCAACGATTTGTCGAAATTGTCGTTCATGATTGCTCCTCCTTTACTTTGCGCTGGTGCTGTTGAGCCCCGCCTGAGCGGAAGCGGCCGATTTCATGGTGTTTGAAGAGCAAGATGCCTTAATTGCCCTGCTCTTTAAGATAACGTTTGAGTTGCTCGATGCGTTGCTGGGTTAAGGTGGTCATTTCGGTCGTCTCCACCACAGGGGCCAGGGTGCCGCCGGCCACAGCGGTGGCGGCAAAGGCTGCGTTTTTATCGCGAAAGACGAGCCAGGCCTGCTGTGCGGCCTTGAGGTGCGCGCGGCCTTGCTCGGAAAGCCCGGATACCAGTTGGCGATAGACCCGGTTGAGTTCCGCATCGGCCTCTTGGTAGCGCGCATTGGCGCAGGAGCGCATCTCGGCCGTCGACACCGCCTCGGCGCAGTCCGCTGGTGCTGCCAGTAACGCCGGAAGCGGCGGCAGGAGCAAACTGATCGTCAGTACGAGTACAGTGGTGCACAGGCGTTGGCTGATCATAGCAGGGGAAAGAAGTGAGGGGGTGATGGATGCGGTTTGCATAATCTCAACTCTCTGCGGTTTTTGCGAGCGCGGCAACGGGCCGCGTTGAGAAAAAATCGGGGACCAAATGGAGAGAAAAACTATCCAGGAAAAACCGGGGTTCCCTTCACCCCACCAACCGATCAAAGCCGGTATAAAAAAACCGGCCCAGGCCGATGGTGTAGAGCAAACAGCCATAGAGTATGTGCTCAAAGGAGACTGCCAGCAACGAGCGGGTTTTCAGGTAGGTCCAGGAAAAGAGGTAACCGCCGAAAAAAGTGAGTACCACCGAGAGCGGGTGAAAGTAGATGATGTGGCCAAAGGCAAAGGCCACGGCACTGAGGTGCAGCAGATGCCGTTTACGGGGGACGAGTTCGGCGTAACGATGAAAGAGAAAGGCCCGGTAAATCAACTCCTGTGGGTAGACCGCCAACAACGGATAGAGCACCATCAACTCCACCCAGAGAGCAAACTGGTTGCGCGGGTAGTAAAACAACGACTGCGGATAAAAGAGGGCGGTGAACAGCAGCAGTGCCACGGCCATCAGCGCGAACACCCGCAAAATCCTGGGGATATCCCGATACCAACCCGCCTTGTTGAGAAAAAATTCATTACGAAAACTCTGGTTTTTATAGAGAAAAACCATGCCCGCCCCACCGAGCAGTAGCAGAAAGAACACCGGCGAGGATTGACGATGGAAGGCGTAAAAGAGCGGCGCCAAGAAAAAAAGACCGGCAAACTCGGCCCAGAGCAGGAGTTTTCGCTGCGGCAAGGCCAGAATGGATCGTGAAGAGGTGTTCATCCGAGATGGCAACTAGGGCAAAAGGGCAAACTGGAAAACCTTGGATTGTCGCCAGTTTTTCAGTTTTCTTATCAAAGCGATCATTTGACCACGATCAGCTTGTATGCCCTTGTTCCCACACCAATTTTCTCGGCATGCTCCAAGCAGGTGCGCCACTCGGATTCCGGGGTCGAGTTGGTGAAGTGATCAAGGTGGTCGACAAAACCCGGCTTGGCCATGTTGAGGAAGAGCTGACTGCCCGGCAGCGGATTGGACTTCAAACAGGCATCGACGCAGGCCTGATCCAGGGCCAACGGATCAAAGGAGGCGAACATGCCGAGGTTGGGCAGGATGGGCACATCGTTCTCCCCGTGGCAGTCGCAGTTGGGCGAGACATCCACCACCAGGGAAATGTGAAAACAGGGCCGGCCATCGATGACCGCCTTGGTGTATTCGGCCATGCGCCGGTTGAGCAGCTCGTTGGCCGCAAAATTAGCAAAGGCAATGGCATCGAAGTTACAGGCCCCCAGGCAGCGGCCGCAGCCAACGCAGTTTTCCTCGTTGACGCGCATCTTCTTCGCTTCCGCATCAAAGTACAGGCCCTCGTTGGCGCATTGCTTGAGGCAGAGCAGGCAGCCGCGGCACTTGGCCTCGTCAATGGCAGCCTTACCGCTGCAATGCTGCTCGGTCTTGCCGGCGCGGGAACCGCAGCCCATGCCGATATTTTTGATGGCCCCGCCAAAGCCGGTCATCTCATGGCCTTTGAAGTGGCTCAGACTGATGAACACATCCGCATCCATGATGGCCCGGCCGATCTTGGCCGCCTTGACATATTCACCGCCCACCACCGGCACCTCAATCTCGTCGGTGCCCTTCAAGCCATCGCCGATGAGGATGGGGCAGCCGACGGTCAGCGGCGTGAAGCCGTTCTCCCAGGCGCACTGCAAATGCTCCAGGGCATTTTTACGGCTGCCGGGATACATGGTGTTGCAGTCGGTCAAGAACGGCTTGCCGCCCAATTCCTTGACCACATCGGCCACGGCGCGCGAATAGTTGGGGCGGAGATAGCTCACATTGCCCAGTTCGCCGAAATGGAGCTTGATGGCAACGAACTTGCCCTCCATATTCAGCTGCCTGATGCCCGCCTTTTTGATCAGCTTTTTGAGCTTGGTGGGCAAGCCGTCACCAAAGGCCTTGGTCCTGAAATCAGAAAAATAGACTTTTGCCTTTTCCATGCTGTTCTCCTTTTCTTGCGGGAAACGGGGTCTGTCCCTGATTTACGATTTAACCCAATAGACGAACGCCGGATTACGGTTAATTATCAACAATATCTTGCAATTCATTCCTTTTATCGGCCTTACTTTCTCCACCGGCAACAGCTATTGAGCCAGCCTGATCGCGTACATTTTTTTGAGCTGTAATGACGGCAAACAGACTTAACACAAAAGAGATACCATAAAAGCCCTTTTCGCTGAGCATCATTTCTGCGTTATACAATCCAACAACAAGCAGAGCTATTGAAGAAAAAAAGGCAGCCCAACATATACTTAAAAAAACATTTGTCACAGGCATATTCTCTTCTCGATCTCTAACTGATTTTTGAAGTGCAACAGCCGAGAACAATGCCAGTAAAAAAATTGCCAAATAATATCCTTTTTCATTTAACTGTATTGTAGCATTCCACAATCCTATCAAATAACTTGCGATCCCGATAACGAGAGCCCCCCAAGTGGCTCCATTGTATGCACCACTCGGCTTATTCAGAACACTCTTATTCACATTCATCCCCCTCTACTCCATATCCAGTTCGTTAAAAGTTACCCGCGATTGAAACCAGCACCCCCCCCTTTCCGGTTAGAAAATTGCTGGCCAAGAGCTCATCGGGGACAGACCACAATATCTGTTCGCTCAGCAGAAGCGGCGATCATTCGCAGGCGTTCACCGCAACTCAATATATCTCCATAATTTTCAAGAAAAAATCTACACCAGCTCTTCTGGCACCGCAACATCTTCCTCTTGCTTTTCTTTCCCCTTCCCGCCTGCGACGACCACCTGCTATAGTGCCCCTTGTTTTTCTCCAATAGTAGTGAACCAACCGACTCCACTGAATCCCTTGCCCTGTAAGCCTTTCATCCTTTGCCCACATCACAAGCTACCCCATCGCGCCCATGCAACTCCGCACGCTCCTCAGCCATCACTTTCCCGACATTCCTCCTGCACGGTTACCGGGCGGCTTTGACCGGGTGGGGGATATTGCCGTGGTCGGTATTGTGCCGGAGGTGGTGCCCTGGCAGGCGGCCATCGGCGAGCTGCTGCTGGCCGAGCATCCGCACCTCAAGGTGGTGGCCAAACGGGCCGGGGAGGTGGGCGGCGAGTTCCGCACCCTGCCGCTGGAGGTGATTGCCGGGGAAGAGCGATTGCGCACCGTACATCGGGAAAACGGTGTGATCCTCCATCTCGACCTGGGCCAGGTCTATTACTCGGTGCGTTCGGCCCAGGAGCGGATGCGCATTGCCCGCCTGGTCCGGTCCGGTGAGCGGGTGGCCGTGCTCTGTTCGGGAGTGGGCCCCTTTCCCCTGGTCATTGCCCAGCACAGTCAGGCGGCCGAGGTGATCGGCATTGAAAAAAACCCCATGGCGCATAGCTTTGCGGTGGAGAACCTGCGCGCCAATCGCCGTCTTCGCGGGGTACGCTGTATTGAGGGCGATGCGACCGAGGTGCTGCCCGCGCTGGCGCCCGGCTTTGACCGCCTGCTGATTGTGCTGCCCCATGGCGGCGAGGCGCTGCTCCCCTGCGCCTTGTCGGCCCTTAAACCCGGCGGGATGCTCCATTTCTACGACATGCAGGCCAAGGGTTGCCACAGCGCCACCCTGGCCAAGGTGGAGGCGGCAGCGCAGCGCCTGGGTTTGCGGGTGGAACCGCTCCGGGTGACCAGTTGCGGCCACTGTGGCCCCACCGTGCATCGGGTCTGTTTGGATGCGGTGATCACTGCCACAACGTGAGGCTGGGCTCTCTTATCGCCTACCCTCATTTGATTGCGGTTCCCGCTGGGCTGTGCTATTTTCGCGGCTCTGGTTGCACGCTGTGACCATGACTGACTCCCGCTGAGGCGCAGAGAACAACCAAGAAGGTTTTTGAAATGCTGGTTACGGGAGCGACAACAGCCGTGAATCATGGAAAAGCATCCCACCTGTGCCAGAATAACCTTCGCAAAAAAACTCTGCGCCTCTGCGGGAGAAATAACACTCCCATCCCCTTAACCCCATGGAGAACAACCGATGGACACCACCGGTTTTGTCAAAAAACAAACACTCTATCTTGCCATCCTTGCCGCGTTGATCGTTGGCTTTGTCGGTGGTGTTGCCTTTTCCGTCTACAAAGCGCCGGCGACTGGCAATTCCCAGGCGGCTGGCCAGCAGCAGGAGGCAAAAGCGATGATTGCCGAGATGGAGAAGGCCACTACGCAGAATCCCAAGGATGGCAATGCCTGGATACAACTGGGCCACGCTTACTTCGATACCGATCAACCGGATAAGGCCATCGCTGCGTACAACAAGGCGCTTGAACTGCTGCCCGGTGATGTCAACGTCATGACCGATCTGGGCGTGATGTACCACCAGAACAAGCAACACAAGCAGGCCATCGAACTCTTTGACCAAGTGCTCAAACTCAAACCCGAGCATGAACAGGCCCGCTTCAACAAGGGTGTGGTCCTGTTGACCGGGCTGAACGACCGCCAAGCTGCCCTGGCGGAATGGAAGATCCTGGTCAAATACCATCCCATGGCCGCCGCACCCTCAGGTAAAATGGTCGGTGATTTGATCGAGCAGATGGAAAAGGAGCCGGCAAAATAAGCTGTGCCCACCGTTACGGCGGGGCCATCGCTCATCAATTTGCCTGAAGCGAACCATCGCTGCAATTGGCGAAGCCCTTCTGGTTTCCCGCTTGACAGCCCATGGCCACCCCACTATATTCATTACTCTTTTGTAAGCAGGATCGACAGAAAGAGACTGTTGTTCGGCGCCCTGTGGACACGCCTTTCCAGCGAATGGAAAATCCCGGTTTCGAGGGGTAAAGAGATCTCTCCCTTTGATCGAGATGATAGGGGAAGTCGAAGAGTCTTTACACCATTAGTCACAGTGCGGGAGTTACCGCCACTCTTGGCAGATAAGGCTGTCATTTTAAGCGCAGTGAGAAATCTCCGCTGCCAACGAGTAAGGTGATCGCTTTCCTCGATCGAGAAGACAGAGAAAACCAAAACCACACCAGCGCTGTGCGCAGGGCGAGAGGAGCCTTGATCGTTACCACGATTGAGGAAAAGCCCGGCGAAGAGCATAAAACACAAGCCACCACCAACCAAGCCGCACCAGTCACATCCGCCAACCGCACTTCAATTTCAGCGAAAGGACGACGTATGAGCAAAATCACAGGGTCACAGGCCATCATCAAATGTCTGCAGGAAGAGGGCGTGGATCTCGTTTTCGGGTATCCCGGCGGCGCCGTCATCGAACTCTACGACGAGCTGTGCAAAAGCGAACTTCGTCACATCCTGGTCCGCCATGAGCAGGGTGCGGTGCATGCGGCCGACGGATTTGCCCGCGCCACCGGCAAGGTGGGCGTGGCCATCCTCACCTCCGGTCCCGGTGCCACCAACGGCGTCACCGCCATTGCCACCGCCTACTGCGACTCCATTCCCATAGTGGTGCTCACCGGCCAGGTACCGCGCGCCCTCATCGGCAACGACGCCTTCCAGGAGGTGGATATCGTTGGCATCACCCGCCCCTGCACCAAGCACAACTACCTGGTCAACGATCCCAACGACCTGGTGCCGGTACTGCGTGAGGCCTTTTACATCGCCGCCTCCGGTCGGCCCGGCCCGGTACTGGTCGACCTGCCCAAGGATGTCATCGGCTCGCTGATCAACTTCCCGCCGCGCAAGCCGATCAAGATGCAGACCTACCAGCCCAACGTCAACCCGCATCCCGGCCAGGTGGACAAGGCCTGCCGCTCGCTGCTCAAGGCCAAGAAGCCGGTACTCTACATCGGCGGCGGCGTCATCCTCTCCGGCGCCAATGAGGAGTTGACCAAGCTGGCCCGCCGCCTCAACATCCCGGTGACCATGACCCTGATGGGTCTGGGTGGATTCCCCGGCACCGATCCGTTATCGCTGGGAATGCTCGGCATGCACGGCAGCTATGCAGCCAACATGGCAGTGGCCAAGAGCGATCTGCTCATTGCCGTGGGTTCGCGCTTTGACGACCGCGTCACCGGCCGTCTCGACGCCTTTGCCCCCTCGGCCAAGATCATCCATGTTGACATCGATCCCACCTCGATCGCCAAGAACGTAGAGGTGGACATCCCCATTGTTGCTGACTGCAAGTTGGCCATGGAGGCGATGAATACCTGGCTGGATAAATGCGCCGACTACAACGCCGAGGAGATCAGTGCCCAGCACCAACCCTGGGTGGATCAGGTCAAGGAGTGGGATGCCAAGCATCCGCTGGCCTACATGGAAGAGGGCGAGATCATCAAACCGCAGTACGTGATTGAGACCCTCAACCGCCTCACCGGCGGCGATGCGATCATCACCACCGAGGTCGGCCAAAACCAGATGTGGACCGCGCAGTTCTACAAGTTCAACCACCCGCGCCGGCTGCTCACCTCCGGCGGCCTGGGCACCATGGGTTATGGCCTGCCGGCGGCCATCGGCGCACAGATGGCCTTTCCCGAGGCCACGGTCGTCGACATGGCCGGCGATGGCTCCATCCAGATGAACATCCAGGAGCTGGCCACGGCCCGCGAGTGCGGCGCCAATGTCAAGGTCGCCATCCTCAACAACAACTACCTGGGTATGGTGCGCCAGTGGCAGGAGCTGTTTTACAACCGCCACTACGCCTCCACAGTCATGGAGGTCACCCCGGATTTCGTCGCCCTGGCGGCGGCCTACGGTGCGGTCGGCCTGCGCGCCAAGACCAAGGCCGAGGTTGAGCCGGTGATCAAGGAGGCCCTGGCCACCAAGAACGTGGTGATCATGGACTTTGCCATCAGCCGCGAAGAGGGCGTCTTCCCCATGGTGCCGGCCGGCAAGGCCACCACCGAGATGCTGTTGGTCTGAGGCCGCTGACTCCAACCGTGAACCGGCCACTCCAGGCCACCAAATCGAGACCAACCGTCGAACAGGATACCGACCATGAAACATACCCTGACTGTGCTCTTGCGTAACCGGCCCGGCGCCCTTTCCCGCGTCACCGGCCTCTTCAGCGGCCGCTGCTTCAACATCGAAAGCCTCTGCGTTGCTGAGACCTATGATCCCGAGGTCTCCTGCCTCACCGTGGTCACCAGCGGCGAGGCCGCCATCATCGAGCAGATCACCAAGCAACTCCACAAGCTGATCGATGTCGTCAAAGTCAGCGATGTCAGCGAGGGCGAGTTTGTCGAGCGGGAGATGGCACTGATCCGCGTCAAGGCCGAGGCCTCCACCCGCGCCGAGGTGCTGCGCATCATTGACATCTTCCGCGGCAAGGTGGTGGATGTCAGCCCCAACTCCTACGCCCTGGAGATCACCGGCTCCGAGTCCAAGATCAAGGCGGTGATCGATATTCTCAAGCCGCTAGGGATCAAGGAAATCGTGCGCACCGGCAAGATCGCCATGGTGCGGGCCCCGAAAAAATAACACGCTTACGGCAGAGCCCCGGCCGCGCCCCACAAGCAGGATACCCGATGCAGAAAACCGAACTTCCCTTGGCCATTGAAGGTTTTCCCTTCATTCTTTTCAGCAGCTTTGCCACCCTGAGCTTCATCCTGCTCAAATGGCCGTACCCAGCCGTGCTCTGCCTGCTGCTCACCGCCTTTTGCACCTACTTTTTCCGCGATCCGGTCAGAGTGCGCCCTGAGGCGGCCAATGCCATCGTCTGCCCGGCGGATGGCAAGGTGATCATCATCAATGAGATCGACGATGATCGTTTTTTAGGCCAGCGAGTGCGCAAGGTTTCCATTTTCATGAATGTTTTTGATGTCCATGTCAACCGCATCCCTCTGGCCGGCACCGTGGAACGGGTACTGATGTCACCGGGCCGGTTTTACTCCGCCGACAAGGACAAAGCCGTGCTGCATAACGAGTACTGCGCCCTCACCTTGACCACGCCCGACCAGCAGCGCTATACCGTGGTGCAGATCGCCGGGTTGATTGCCCGCCGCATCGTCTGTCGGGCGGAAAAGGGCGACCAGGTCAGTGCTGGTGAGCGCTTTGGCATGATTCGCTTTGGCTCGCGGGTGGATCTCTACCTGCCGCTGTCGACTCGTATCTCTTGCAAACTGGGGGATCGGGTGCGGGCCGGGGAAACGGTGCTGGGTTTTCTCGACGCTCCGACCAGCGAAGATTCTGTTGCCTAAACGGCTAATTTCCCGTATTCTAACGCCCCAACCCCAGCGAGTCGGTCTTCAGGGGAGTGCAGCGCATTCCCCTGCTCCCGACCTTCAACCACCCAACCAGCCGCCTTGGCGGCTTTTTGCATTGTGACCCTGCCATGGAATCCACGCCCCAACCCGTCAGTCGCATGTATATCGTGCCCTGCATGCTGACCATTTGCAGCCTGTTCAGCGGCTTTTATTCGATCGTCTCCTCCTTTAACGGCCATTTCCTGGCAGCGGCCATCGCCATCCTGGTGGCAGCGGTGTTCGATGGCCTGGATGGGCGGGTGGCGCGCATGACTGGCTCTACCTCCACCTTTGGCATGGAGTTGGATTCGCTCTGCGACATGGTGGCCTTCGGGGTTGCCCCCGGCGCACTAGCCTATCTCTGGGCCTTGACCTCCTATGGCCGCTACGGCTGGCTGGCCGGTTTTCTGTATGTGGCCGCCACCGCCCTGCGCCTGGCCCGCTTCAATGCCCTGGCCATCGACAAGGTCAAATCGCCTGCGGCCAGCGGACACAGCGACTTCGTCGGTCTGCCCTGCCCAGCGGCTGCGGGGATGATTGCCACCTCGGTGATGTTCACCAACCATGTGTTCAAGACCACTGACACGGTGCAGCACATTACCTTATTACTGCTGGTCTATCTGCTCTCCTACCTGATGGTTTCCACCCACCGTTACCTCAGCTTCAAGCACATCGACATTCCCAAGGAAAAACGGTTCCATGTCTTTATCGGCTTGATTCTGCTGTTGATCCTTCTGGCCACCGAACCACCGATCACTCTCTTTGCCGCCACCCTGCTCTATATCGGCTCAGGCCCGTTTCTTGCGATCCGCATGCGCAGACGCCGCAAGCAGCAACAACTGGCCCGGCAGGAAGAACGTTCCTGATTCGGCCCTGTCCTTTAACCGGCATTCGTTGTGCGTATCACCGGTGGTAGCGCCCGGGGTCGCAAGCTGCTCTCCCCGAAGTCTGAGCTGATCCGGCCGACCTGCGACCGGGTGCGCGAGGCCCTGTTCAACATCATTGGCGAACGGCTACTCGGGGCGCGGGTGCTGGACTGCTTTGCCGGCACCGGCGCCATCGGTATCGAGGCACTGAGCCGAGGCGCCGAATTTGTCCTCTTTGTTGACCAGAGCCTGGAGGCGGGTCGACTGATCGAGGCTAATTTGCGCGCCACCATCCCCCAACCACACGCCGCCTTTGCCCGGCTCAACCTGGCCACCACGGCCACCCTGCAACCGTTGCGGGGGTATCTGCCGCCACCTTCCCGTTTCGATCTGATCCTCATGGACCCGCCCTACCGCCAGGACCTAGTGCCCCGATTGGTGCGGCTGATCGACGAGGAACCACTGCTGGAGCCAGGCGGCCTGGTGGTTGTCGAGGAACATTTCCAGGTGGAGCTGCCCGACAGCATCGGCAGTCTGCACCGCACCGATCACCGCCGCTACGGAGAAACCGGATTGTGGTTTTTCCAGCACACCACGCCACCACTGCCATGAACGACACAGACTTGTCCTTGCCGAACCTCCCGTGCAAAAACCGCTCCCGCATCGCCCTCTACCCCGGCACCTTTGACCCGATCACCTTCGGCCATATCGACATCATCAAGCGCGGCCTGGAGATCTTTGATCGCATCATCGTCACCGTAGCGGTCAATGCCCAGAAGACACCGCTCTTCTCCCTGGAAAAACGGTGCGATATGATCCGGGAATGCTTCAAGGGCCAGGAAGATCGCGTTGCGGTGGGATTTACAGAAGGCTTGATCGTCGAGTACGCGCGGCAGAAAAACGCCGGCACCATCATTCGTGGCCTACGGGCGATTTCGGATTTTGACTACGAGTTTCAACTCGCCTTGATGAACCGCCGCCTGGAACGGAGCGTGGAAACCATCTTTCTCATGACCGGATTTCGCTGGATCTACATCAGTTCCAGCGGCATTAAAAATGCGGCCCGCTGCCAGGGCAACATCAGCGGCCTGGTGCCCAAGCATGTGGAACTGGCCCTGCAGGAAACCTTTGCCCGATGAGCCACAGCGGCCACCACCCTTCCTCCGGTCAGGCACCGCAGCCGCAGCGGCGACAGGTGGTCATGCGTGGCCTGCAGTGGCTGGGTGCGGTCATGGCTGCTGTCTTTCTCTACCCACTGCTGCGCTTCACCGGTCACCGTATCCCGCCCAAGCCCCGGCTGGTGGAGGTTCCGGCGCCCCTGCCACTCAGCGGCGTTCATACCCACCACGACTTTCTGCTCATCAAGGTTGAGGATACCAACAAAGCGCCGCTGGCCGTCTCGCGCATCTGCACCCACCTGGGTTGCCGGGTTAATTTCCAGCAGGACCGGCAACTGATCGAATGCCCCTGCCACCAGAGTCGCTTCACCCCTGGTGGCGAGCGCATCAGCGGCCCGGCACAGCGGAATCTGCCCACCTATGAAGTCAGCCTCAAGCATGATGCCGAAGGCCGGGTGAGCGCCTATGTGGTGCATCTGTGAAGAAGATTCGCCACCTGATCAGTGGGTGCAATCCCCTGCCCTGGTTGTTGGCCTATCCCTGGGGCGGGGCCTCGCTGATCAGCCTTTTTCTCTCGGTGCTCTCGGGGATAGTCGTTGCCCTGCAATATGATTTCGCCGAACCCTGGTACGCCACCTCGACCATCGAGCTGATCGTCCCCTTTGGCTCCTTCTGGCGGGCCCTGCACTACTACTCCAGTCAGGCTTTTTTCCTGCTGTTGCTGGCCCATGCGGGAATGGTGTTGTGGAAGGATGAGACGCGGTTGAGCCGGGGCGCGTGGATTCGCCTCTGCGCCACCCTGCCCTGCGGGCTGCTACTGCTCTTTACCGGCTATGTGCTGCGCGGGGATGCCACCGGTGAGGCGGCCGGGGCCATTGCCGAGCATATCTGTTTGTCGGTGCCGCTGATTGGAGGGCAGCTCAACGAGCTGTTTTTTGATCTGGCCGACAGTGGCCTGCGCAAGGTCTACGCCCACCATGTCATCGGCCTGATGGTGCTGGGGGGGATGGCGGCTTGGCCGCACCTGCGCCGCTACACCGCCCGCTGGCGCAACCATCTGCTGCTGGTCATAGCCACCGTGGCCATCTCCATTGCCCTGCCTGCGCCGATGGAACCCAACCGCTTTGGCCTACTCTTCATTGCCGGCCCCTGGTTTTTTCTGGGCTTGCAGGAGTTGCTCCGCTACTGGCCCCCCTTTGTCGCCGGGGTGGTGGTGCCGCTGCTGCCCCTGGGCCTGCTCTTCTGGCTGCCGGTGGAAAGCAACAGACGACGTCTCGTTCTGGGGCTGATCGTGTTGTGGCTGGTGGTCTATACTGGCCTCACCTGGCTCTGCTGGCAGCGGATTTGAGGGACAAAGAACAGCGCTCATCAAAAATCGCCCCCCTGTCATTTCACCCTGCGGGAGCAATCTTCATCGGTATGGCGATGAGGAGATCTCTCCCCTTGGTCGAGATGACACGGGTGGGCCGAGCCTCTGTGGTGGCTATGCCCTCCTCGCGCCGTAGGTTGCGGGTGAGGAACGAACCTCAACATTCCTCTACCGAAAAACCCGATTCCTTTCCCCGCTCAATCCACCCGCAGCAACGTCAACCGTTCCGGTGCCAGGAACCGATCCAGCAGCACCGCACCATCCAACTGGTCGCAGGCTGTGCCCCTAGCTCCCGCCACCTGCTGGTAGATGGACTCCAACCGTTCTCCGTAATGGGAGAGGGCATACCGCTCGTGGAGGATTCGCCGGTTTTCGGTGAGCGGTGCCGCCAACTCCTGCGGTTGCGGCAATTGGGCAGGATGCAGCAGAGCTGCCTGCGCCTGTTGTCGTACCACCCGCTCCAGCACCTGCTCCTGCATCGCTTCATCCAATCGTCCGAAATCAACCCGCCCATCGCGCACCCAGGCCGCCACCACCCTTTGCACATCTCCCGGTTGCGGCTGTCGTCCATAGGCAGCGAGATTGCGTGTCAACCCGTCCTGCGCTGCCCGCTCTACCTCGCCCTCCCTTAACCAGTCCAGCGGCACCTCCAGCCGGTCATAACAGCCGGGCAGTTGCAGGCCATCCGCCGCGAACTGGCCGGTGGTTTCCGCCAGATTGCGGCCGCAGACCGGGGTGCCCAGGGTCCAGGGTTCAAGAAAGGCCATGCCAAAGCCCTCGGCCACGCTGGTGGTCATGGCGACATCGGCCATACGCAAGAGATCGATAAAGCCGTAGCTGTTGGGGCCCACCATCTCGAAATGCACCGGCAGCCCGAGCTCCGCCGCCACCTGCCGCCAACGATGGTAGCGCGGCAACTCCAACGGATTTTCCGGACCGGAGGTGGTGGCAAACCAGGTTTCCCTGGGTGCCAGGGCCGACCACAGCAGAAACTCGCCCAGATTTTTGCGGCGGATGGCGCGGGTGGGATAGAGCCACAGCGGCGGACAAACGGGCGGGACAGCCTCGCTAGGCTCCGCCAATTCCAGATCCACGGGGTTCGGCAGGAGATGGAGTTGGTCCTCAGCCAGGCCCGCCTCGCGCAGGATCTGGTGATCGCGGTTGTTGAGCACCGCATAGTGCAGATGTTCGCCCTGCGGATAGAGCAGCTGCGCCAGCAGCCCCCCATCGCCCCCGGCCATCCGCGAGAGCATGGCCCGGTAGTTGGCCGGTCGGCCATCCTCGGCAAAATCGTGGAGATGAAAAAGGAGATGCTCGCCCTCTTCGGCCATCTGCCTCAGCGCCGGTGGCAGGATCAGGCTCTTGCCCAGGCTGTGATTGTGGATATGCCAGAGATCCGGTGGCCCGCCCAGGATTTCGGTGGCCGTCCGCCGCATCTGCGCCACCAGATCGGCCATGCTCAGTTGCGGCCGGTCGGCCTCGTACTGCAGGCCGGGCACCACGCCGTAGGTGCCGTTCACCTGATAGCTCGGCGGCTTGCCGGTGAGCACCATGCTGGTAATGCCGCGATCACGCAGCGCTTTTTGCACATGGCAGATGATGCGGGTAACACCACCGCTTTGCAGATGATAATGGACCAGGGCTACACGCATCGCTTACTCCTTCTCCGCCTGGGGCAGGGGTGCAGACAATGGGTTTTCGGCTGTTTGATGATGCCGGGCGCGGTACTCGGGGACATCGATGAGCGGCGGCCGTTCCTGCTCAACGATGCACAACTCCTCGGCCTGCCACTGCCCGCCGTGGCGGGCGAATTGCCTGAGCACTGGTGCCTCTTGGGGTTGATCAAGGAGGATGCCTCGCCTTCGCAGCCGCAAGTGCAACACCTGCAACAGGGCATGGGCCGCTTGGCCAAGATGGCGATTGCTGCGATGACGATGGCAACGCCGGCCGAGATCGGTCTGGGCAAAGATCTCCGGGCCATGGCTTTGGGTAAGATCAAGCAGATGGGCCAGTTCCACACCATAGCCCACGGGATGGGCAAGGCGCTCCAACAGGGACCGCCGGGCACAAAACTCGCCTGCCAGCGGCTGGATCAGCCAACCAAGCTGGGGATACCATAGGGACAGCAGCGGTCGTGCCAAGATCTCGGTAAGGCGTCCCCCTGCATCTGTCGCCTCCACACTGTCCGTTGCCCAGGATGCGGCAGCGGGCCGATCATAACAACCCTTGACGTAGCCGATGGCGGCATCGGCCAGCAAGGGTCCGATCAGCCCGGTGACATAGCCGGGGTGGACTGTGGTGACATCGCCGTCGAGAAAGATCAGCAGATCGCCGCGCAGTTGATACAGCGCCTTCCACAGATTCTCTCCCTTGCCGGGATTGTTTCCGTACTGCGGCAGGATATCGGCAGCGAGGTAGACATCGGCGCCGGCCTCGGCAGCCAAACTCCGCGTGCCATCGATGGAGCCGGAATCCACCACCGCGATCTCATCCACCAGCCCCACCTCATCCCTGAGCGCCATTATCTGGTGCAGCAGCGAGCCGATGGTTGCGGCCTCGTTATACGTGGGAATGCAGAGCGAGATCCGCAGCCCCTGAGCCTGCTTCTGCCGGCGGAGTGCGAGGGCATCGGCAAACTGCCGATGGTGGAAGGTGGGGGGGACAAACCGCTGGTTGGGTGTCGCCATGGATCTCCCTGCCGGTGAGCCGACGCGGTGAATTCTTGCAAAAAACTAAGTATTCCGATTGTATGCAACAAGGACACCCCAGTCAAGGCCGGCAGCCCTCTCCTCGGTTAAATCTTGGTTGCAGCGGAGGCTGGCTGGTGTCGGAAAGATACCTTGCCGTCAGGCAGGCCTTGAAACGTGCCAACACCACACCAGGGGCTTGCATCATACGATGATCTGCAAAAACTGCTTATCCCTGCAATCTGGGGAATATACAGAAAAGCGTTTTGTAAAGCAGAGCAAATTATTTCATGGAAATTTAATGAGATATTGGTACATTACCTAATCCATTCAGGCTGGCCAGGCAAAGAGTTTGAGCTTGTCGGCAGGGGAAAACATCCCGCACCTCATGCGAGTGGGGCTGATATGCAGATCCTCAGAATTACTTGTTATATATATAAGAACTAGGAGTTCGTATGGATGGATACATTCAAACAGGCCTTGGGATACTGGTTTCACTCGTTCTGTTCGTAATTGGGTACCGCCAAACGATTGGAGCAAAAAAAGAGCGTGCGAGGAACGCCAATCTATCAATCCACAGAGCAATATTGCGCAGAATGGTGCTGGAAGAGTACGCACCCGTTTATTCGGACATCACTAGACTGATCGAAGGCAAGGCCCGAGAATTTCAGGTGTCAATTAACGACCTTAGGAGTGAAGATCAAGTTTTGAATAGCCTGTTCACCGAGGTATTCGATAGTGATTTGGTTTCGCCGGCACAAAGGATTGAAATCGAAAAGCGCCTTAATACATGTCTTGATAAAGCGGAAAAAGAATCGTCCAAACCAAGCTTCGCCGAGTATCAGCAAATCAAGCTAGAGCGAAAAACCATGAAAGACAGCCTTGCTGCGATGGTTTTGTCAGCTTCGGTTCTCGGTGCCATGGCTTCCGTACTGTTCAAATTTGTGGAAACAAAGACTCTTCAGATTGAATGGGTTTTCTCTGCTGTCGGAGTCTTAGTTACCAGCATAGCTGTTCTGACGGTCTTATCTGTGTATAGAAAAACAAAGGAAGCGGAAACCGTTTCATCAAGACGGGCTGAGTTTTTACATGGGTCAGCGTTTGAATCTGACATTGCCAAGACACTTTCAAAAGACGGTTACTCATTCATTATCGAACCTCTGATAGGCAATCTCAGACCGGACTTTCTGGTAGAAATAAATGGTAAAAAAGTTGCTATTGAAGCAAAGGCATGGGATGGTCCTGTGCCCCTGCATTTTGTCCGCCGTACTCTCGATTATTTAAACCACTTGTTGGCCTCAGAAAAAATCGACAAGGCAATATTGGTCACGCGCAAACAAACTTCGATGCCTATGGGCAACCTTGGCAGTGACAAAATTGTCGTCACCACAATTGATCAGCTTCCAAAAACTCTTAAAGAGGCCGCCTAAATGTATAACACGGCGCTCAACTCGGACGGCCTACATGCCGCTTCGCGGCATTCCGGTAGCCGGTTAGCTCCACGTTAGAAGAAGGAATTCCGGGGATACCTTACTTGTGCAATCTGGGGACAGACCACGGTTTCCCTCTCCCTGTCTTCTAGGGTTGCGGCTGCGTTGCTGCGTCCATCTTGCCGTTGGCGTCACGTTCGGCAAAGACCTCCTTGGCGGCAAAAAGTCCGTTGAGGGCGGCGGGAAAGCCCGCATACACCGCCATCTGCATCATCACCTCCACCACCTCTTGCCGCGAGCAGCCCACATTGAGCGCCCCGTGGATATGCACCTTGAGCTGCGGGGCCGCGTTGCCAAGCGCGGTCAGCGCGGCCACCACGGCGATCTCACGGAGCTTGAGATCAAGGCCGGGCCGGCTGTAGATATCACCAAAGGGAAATTCGACCAGATAGGTGGCAAAGTCGGGGGCGATATCGGCCAAGCTAGCCACCACCCGTTCACCGGCCTCGCCGTCCACCTCGCGCAGCCGTTGCCAGCCGCGCTGGAAACGCTCTGAGTGTTGCATGGGTTCCTCCATCGGGTTGCGGTCCCGGCACCAGAAAGGCAGTTGCTCTGCCTCTGGCTACTTCCGGGGCGTTGTTGATGGCCTCACCCTACAGCTTCGAGTTGACTCTAAGTCAAGGGGAATTTAACGGCACAGACCGTCCCGATAGCAATGAATCTTTTCGCGGAGGATCTGCAAGTGCTCCTGCTCCTGGGCGATGACCTGCTCCAACCTGCGGGCATGGTCGACCAGCAACTGCATCCGCGCCTCCTCGGTGCCTGATCCCTGCTGGCGCAGGACGGCATAGCGCTGAATTTCAGCCAACGGCATGTTGGTGGCCTTGAGCCGCTTGATGAAGGTGATCCACTGCACATCCTGGACGGTGTAGCGACGGTGGTTGCTGTCGGTGCGCTCCACCTGGGGCAGGAGACCGATCTTTTCGTAGTAGCGCAGGGTATGGGCGCTCAGTCCGCAGGCTGCGGCGAATTCTTTGATCTGCATGGTGATTTTTTTAAAGAGGGTTACATGGGAACTTCAGCTGAAAAAGAGGAGATCTCTCCCATGCGGTCGAGATGACACCCATAATCGGCGACGATTCAACGAGTTAACAACTTTTTTCTTGCACCCGGGGCCGATCACTTCGCGGGCATAGTCCGAAATTTCGGTCCATGGAAAACACAACCCCGCCTCATCCTCCCGGATGTCATCTCGACCAACGGGAGAGATCTCCGCTTTGCAACCACTATGGGGATTTTCTCTTGCATCTGCGGTCGAGATGACACCCAGGTTGTGCAATACCATTCGGAACAACCCGCTATTCCGATGGCCTCCCAAGCAATTGTGGGATCTCAACATGAGACCCTTGGGCTAAAGGTTGGGTGGTCATCACCTTTTGAAAGGAGACGGTCAGAGGCGACCGTGGCGGATGATGGAGAGCAACAACCAAAATCCCATGATGCCGGCAACGACAAAGCCGAGTAGGCCGATCACCGGGATGTTGTGCCAGCGCGGCGGAATATCGGAGAGGACAATCAGCGAGCTGCCGACAATCAGCGCTGCGAGAACAATGGCAAAGCTGATGCGGTTGGAGACCCGGTCCAAGGCGGCGCCCAGGGATTTCACCCCGCGGTGCTCGAACTCGATGCGCATGCGACCGCTGCGCAGTTGGTAGAGGATGGAGCGGATCTCCTCGGGCAACTCGCGCAACAGGTGCAGATAGGAGGTGCCGGTTTGGGTGATCTCCTCGGCGATGCGGCCGGGGTGCATCCGCGCCAGGCGAATGCGGCGCATGAAGGGTTTGGCCTGGGTAATCAACTCCAGCTTGGGATCAAGCATCAGGCCCAAGCCCTCCACCGTGGTCAAGGCCTTCATCATCAGGTAGAGACTGGGTTTGAAGGAGAGTTTGTGGCGTGAGACGAGATCCAAGAGATCCTGAAGGATCTTGCCGGCTTCGAGATCGCCCAGAGGCCGATAAAGGTACAAATCCATCAGGCCACCCAGGTCCTGGGCCAGGCTCTCACGGTCGATCTCGCCCAGTTGCACCGTCACCTTGAGCACGCCACTGACGATCTGCTGCTCGTTGCCCGCCACCAGGTCGAGGACCAGGTCGGTGAAATCCTCGCGGTCTTTCAAGGAGAGTCGGCCCATCTGGCCAAAATCGATGAAGCAGACCACGTTGTCCGGCAGGATGAAGACATTACCCGGATGGGGATCGGCGTGGAAAAAGCCATGCACAAAGATCTGCTCCATCACCAGGTTGGCGCCGCGCTCGGCAATCAGCGACAGATCGTAGCCCTGCTCGCGCAGCTCATCGGCCTTGGAGGACTTGATGCCCACCACATATTCCATCACCAGAATGCGGTCGGTGCTCAGTTCGGGATAGACGTCGGGGACATGGATGGCGGGGTTGCCCTCAAACTGACGGGCGAAACGCTGGATATTGGCCAGCTCTATGGAAAAATCGATCTCGCGGCTGAGGCTGCGCGCGAACTCATGGACGATGGCCATGGGCTGGTGGCCCTGCACCTCCTCCAGGTACTGCTCCATCAGCTCGGCGATGTGGGCGAGAATCTCCAGATCCACGGCGATGACGTTCTCGATGCCCGGCCGCTGCACCTTGACCACCACCTCGGCGCCGCAGTCCAGGCGCGCCCGGTGCACCTGGCCGATGGAGGCCGCTGCCAGAGGTTCGGCATCGAAATAGTGGAACAGCTCCTCCGGTGTCCTCCCCAACTCTTCCTCGACAATGGCCCGCACCTCCTCAACAGCAAAGGGTGGGATATTGTCCTGGAGTTTGGCCAGCTCATCGAGGAAATCCGCGGGGATCAGGTCCGGGCGGGTGGAGAGCAGTTGGCCGAGTTTGATGAAGGTGGGGCCAAGTTCCTCAAAGACCAGCCGCAGCCGCTCGGGACGGGAAAGCCGCGCGATCTGCTCGCGCGGCTTTCGGTTGATCATCTGCAGGCCGGACTCCAGGTACTGATCGATATGGAGCCGGTCCACCAGGTCGTTGAAGCCGTACTTGAACAGCACCCGAAGGATGCGGTGGTAGCGGTTGAGATGGCGGTAGGTCCGCCCGATGGCCCCCAGCTTGCGGATGCTGAACATGCGGGCTTACTGGCCCTCGCTCTTATTGATCGCCACCTGCAACTCTTCGATTTTTCGCCGCAGCTCGGCGATCTCGTCCTTGGTGGCCAGGTTCAACTGGTCGATGCGCTCCTCGACCCGCTTGTTGATCCACAAATTGAGCTGGTCCTTGGCCTTCTCCGACTTGCGGATGAGATCGTCGACAAACTGCTTGCCCTCATCCTGGGACATCTTGCCCTTCTCGATGAGATCCTTGCGCAGCTCCTCGATCTTTTCCTTGGTGAGAAAGGCGGCACCGAGGCCGGTGTAGAGCACATTTTTCAGCATCTCTTTCATGGATTCCTCCTTAGGTGACAATGAAATGAAATTGCAGCCTCAACTATAGGACGCAACCGGCCGCCGCGCACCCTATTCCTTGTCGATATCACGATGAAAGAGTTGTACCTCGGCTCCGAGACCACCGAGAAAACCGTGCAGCCGCTGGACCACCGCCACCGAACGGTGCTTACCACCGGTGCAGCCCACGGCGATACTCAGGCTTTCGCGACCAGCGCTGCTGTATTGCGCCACCAGAAAGCCGAGCAGGGGTTCGAGCCGGGCAAAGAACTCGGTCCCGGCGGCGTTGTCTAGGGCATACTCGGCCACCCGTGCTTCCAGGCCGGTGTGGGGGCGGAGTTCGGCATCCCAGTAGGGATTGGGCAGGAAACGGACATCAAAAACCAGGTCGGCCTGGGGATGTCCGTGCTTGAAACCAAAGGAAAAGAGGGTGAGCTGCACGGGGAGACCTCATCGGCAGGAAGGGCCGCGTTGGCGGCAAAAAAGGTGCGGGAAAACCGGGCCAGCCACTACCGGCGCAAAGACTCAGCTCGCCGAGCAGAGCATGCGGATCGATTCGGCGCGCTCGTTGATGCCGCGCTTGAGCATCTCATGGTTGTAGGCGGCGATCACATCCTGGCGTTTGAGCATGCCCAGCACCCAGGGCTCCTCCAGGCTTTCCACCACGGGAATTTCGTCAATACCTTTAATATCAAAGAGTTGCATCGCCTCGTAGCAGTTGGTATCCGGGGTGAGCATGATGACATCGCGGGTGCAGATGGCGCCCACCAGATGGCAGACTCGCTCCTCCTCGCTGTGGAGAATGGTTTTCACATCCTGCATCGACACCACGCCGACCATCATCCCTTGGGCATTGATCACCGGAAAATAGAAGCTGTTCCGGGCAAAGCGGAACAGTTCGAGCAGGTGATTGATATTGGCGGTTTCACTGATGAAATCAACCTCTTCAGTAATGGCCTTACCGACGCGGATCGACTTCATGATCGCCACCTCACGGCCCTCGTGGATGTCGATGCCCTCGCGGGTGAAATCCACCGTATCCATGGAATCACCGTAGAGCCAGGAGGAGGTCACCGCACCGAGAACAGCGGTGAGCATCACTGGGATGATGATCATGTAATTGCCGGTCATCTCAAACAAAAGAAAGATGGCGGTGAGCGGCGCATGGGTGGTGGCGGCAAGAAAGGCACCGATGCCCACCGTGGCGTAAGCCCCGGCACTGGCGGTGTAATCCGGCCAGAGGTGATGAACAATACCGCCGTAGGCGCCACCGAGCACCGCGCCGATGAACAGGGCCGGGGCAAAGACACCACCGGCGCCACCCGAGCCCAGGGTGATAGCCGTGGCCAGGGATTTGAGAAAGACCAGCACCATCATTCGCCACACCAGGGTCTCGCCGGCCAGAGCCTTAGCGATGTAGTCATACCCATTGCCCATCACCTGGGGAAAGAAGATGGCGATGCTGCCCACCAGCAGGGCACCGAAGATCGGTTTGACCTGGGGATGAAAGGGCACCTTACGAAAAAGATCGCGGATGGCGTAAAAAAAATGGATATGCATCACCGCCGTGATGCCGACAATGACCGCCATCAGGGTGTAGAGCGGCAATTCGACCCAAGGATTGACGATGGTGTAGGCCGGAATGGGAAAGGCCGGCACCTCGCCGTAATAGGCGCGGGAAACCACGGTGGACAGGGCCGAGGAGATGACCAGGGCGGAGAAGGAGGAGATTTCGTAGGTGCCGAGCAGCACGATCTCCGCGGCAAAGAACATGCCGGCCAACGGCGCGTTGAAGATGCCGGCGATGCCACCTGCGCAACCGGCGGCAATGTACACCTTCATCCGCTTACCCGAGACGCGGAAACGCTGGCCTACCTGCGAACCCAGCGCGCCACCGATCTGGGCGATTGGTCCCTCGACACCGGCGGAGTTGCCCGAACCGATGGTCAGTGCGGTGGCAAGGATTTTGATGAAGATGTTGCGGGCACGGATGACACCGTTTTCCAAATTGACCCGACGCAGAAAACCGGTGAAGCCGTAGCCGTTGACCTTGCCGGGAAAGGCCAGGGAAAGCGGAATAAGCATGGCCGTACCAAACATCGGCAACAGCGGCAACAGCAAGCGGCGCCAGCCCCCCTGGGCAATGCCCAGGATATCGTAGCCCCAGCCCATGACCAGCTCCTTGACCAGCTCCACCGCCTCGCGAAAGACGATGATGGCCAGGCCGGACATGACCCCGATGCAGGCGGCGATTAAAATCATGCGCACCCGCTCGCCGGGGAAGAAGACCTTGGCCCTGGTCAACATGGACGCTCAATGGTGCGCCACACCGATGACGCTGCTGGGTTGATCATGTACCGTCCTCCGTCCACAGAAATTTCAAGAGTGCCGTTGTCACTCAACACCTGTGTCGTGCACGAAAAATCGCCGTGCCGACGGTGCCTGCCCCACAGGTTGGACCAGTGACCATAACAAAAACGTCTAACGAATCAAACGACTTTTTCCTCTCCTTACCAGGTGAGCATCTGGAGCAAGCTCGCCTCTTGCCGCCTTGCCCTTGCCACTCACCTTGCTTATCCTTTGTGGTACACTCAACTGCTCGCCATTGAGCATTCTTTTTCTTGCAGCGAGGCCACCATGTCCGATAAGCGTCACGCCGATCCCGCCAAAGTCCAGTTCCTGCGCAGCCTGCCCGAGGAGGTCAAGGCCACCATCACCGGCGAGGAGGCCCAAGAGTTCATGTTCGGCGATTATATCCCGGAATCGCTCTATGAAAAAATCAAACATGTCCTGGAGCCGGAACCCGGCGACGAAGCCTAAGCGAAATAGCCCCCAAGCAGCCAGCGCCTACCGTCCGCCATGCGCCGACTCCCAGAGCGGCGCCACGGCTCCACGCTCCTCCTCGCCGCCCCACCTTTGCGGCCATCGGCAGCACGGCAGCGCTGATGTCCAGCTCCTGCCCAAAAAACGATAATCTAGCGTAACTTCCCCTCTTTGTCGCCCACGCTTTAACATTGCATAATGCGCTTTTTTGGTTTATCGTGGCGGGCGTTATGAATGAAGCATAATTCATTGCTTACGTTGCCATTGTCCGCTAAGTGATGTTTTATTGTGTAGTTGCTCCCTGGATTGCACCCCGTAAACTGCCAGGGAATCGTACAAACCGGAGGGAACGACTGTCATCTTTCGCGGTTTTTCGACAACCACCACGCAGCGTTGCTGCGTAGCGTCTGATCACGTCCCCTTCCACCACGTTCTGAGGATTCCTATCGCACAGCGCCGTACCTCCATAGCAGACCAAAGCGGGTAAGGAAGCACACTTATTGAGGTTCTTCGGAACCTTTTTCATAGCGTTCATCTTAACCGTTTCCGGCAACCTTTTGCCGGAGAACACCAACCACCGTGTAAGGAGAATGATCTTATGTCGCGAAAAATGGTCACCATTGACGGAAACCAGGCATGTACGCATGTAGCGTATGCCACAGCTGAAGTCATCACCATCTACCCCATCACGCCATCCTCCCCGATGGCTGCCGAGTCTGACGCTAAAGCCACTGCCAAACAAGAAAATATCTGGGGCTCCATCCCGGTTATCACCCAGATGCAGTCCGAGGCCGGTGTTGCCGGTTCCATCCACGGCTCCCTGGGCGCCGGCGCCCTGTGTACCACCTTCACCGCTTCCCAGGGTCTGCTGCTGCTCACCCCCAACATGTACAAAATCGCCGGTGAGTTGCTGCCCACCGTTTTCCATGTTACTGCCCGCGCTATCGCCTGTCAGGGTCTGTCCATCTTCGGTGACCACGGCGACGTTATGGCCGTTCGTCAGACCGGTTGGGCTATGCTCTGCTCGCAGGATGTTCAGGAAGCCCAGGATATGGCACTGATCGCCACCTCCGCCACCCTGCAATCCTCTATTCCGTTCCTGCACTTCTTCGACGGTTTCCGTACCTCACATGAGGTTATGAAAATCGAGCAGCTGACCTTTGACGACATGCGCGCCATGATCGACGAGGAGCTGATCATCAAGCATCGCGAGCGCGCTCTGACCCCGGATCGCCCCACCATCGGTGGTACCGCTCAGAACCCGGATGTGTACTTCATCGGCCGCGAGACCGTGAACAAGTATTACGAAGCAGTTCCCGGCATCGTCCAGGCCACCATGGACAAATTTGCAGCCCTGACCGGTCGTCAGTATCACCTCTTTGATTATATCGGCGCCCCGGATGCAACCGACGTCGTTGTTGTTATGGGTTCCGGCGCCTTGACCGTGGCCTCCACTGTCGAGCACCTCATCGCCGAGGGTAAGCAGGTTGGTCTGGTTGTTGTTCGCCTGTTCCGCCCGTTTGATCCGATCGCCATGGTCAACGCCCTGCCGCCGACCGTTGAGCGCATCACCGTGCTTGATCGTACCAAAGAGCCGGGCTCCAACGGCGATCCGTTGTACCTGGATATCCGCGCCGCTGTCACCGAGGCTGCCGAGGCCAACCCCACCATGATGATCCCGGTGATCCTCAATGGCCGTTACGGTCTGGGTTCCGCCGAGTTCACCCCGGCCATGGTCAAAGCCATCTACGACAACATGGCCTCTTTGGCGCCGAAGAAAAAATTCTGTGTCGGTCCGAACGACGACCTGGCCTTCACCAGCCTCAAGTACGACAAGTCCTTCAACATCGAAGGTGCCGACGTCTTCCGCGCCCTGTTCTACGGTTTAGGTTCTGACGGTACCGTTGGTGCCAACAAGAATACCATCAAGATCATCGGCACCGAGACCGACAACTCCGCTCAGGGGTACTTTGTTTACGATTCCAAGAAGTCCGGCTCCATGACCGTTTCGCATCTGCGTTTCGGCAAGAACCAGATCGTTGCTCCGTACCTGATCAACAAGGCCAACTTTGTTGCCTGTCACAACCCGGCCTTCTTGAACACCTACGACATGGTCGCCAACCTTGAGGCCGGCGGCACCTTCCTGCTGACCACCAACTTCGGCAAGGACGAGATCTGGGATCACCTGCCCTCGCTGGTGCAGAAGCAGATGATCGACAAGAAGATCAAATTCTACATCATTGATGCCGTCAAGTTGGGCCTGGCTCTGGGTCTGGGCGCACGCATCAACATGATCATGCAGACCGCCTTCTTTGTTATCTCCAACATCATCAGCAAAGAAGAAGCCATTGCCTCGATCAAGAAAGCGATCAAAAAGACCTACGGCATCAAGGGTGACAAGATCGTCAACATGAACTATGGCGCGGTTGACGGTGCCATCGAGAACATCGTTGAAGTCACCATCCCCAACACCATCACTGGTCATGAAATGCCGCCCACCGTCTCTGCCGACGCTCCTGATTTCGTCAGAAACGTCACCGCCAAGATGATGGAAGGCCATGGCGAGGATATCCCGGTTTCCGAGTTCCCCAACGACGGTCGTTGGCCCACCGCCACCTCCCAATGGGAGAAACGCAATATCGCCGTTCAGGTTTCCTCCTGGGATGCCGAGACCTGTATCCAGTGTGGTCGTTGCTCGCTGGTTTGCCCGCACGGCTGTATCCGCATGAAGGTTGCCACCCCTGAAGCCCTGGCCGCTGCCGGTGCCGATGCCTCCTTCAAGACCGCTGATGCCGTTGGTAAAGAGTTCAAGGGTATGAAGTTCACCATGCAGGTCTCCACCTCCGACTGCTGCGGTTGTACCCTGTGTGTCACCGTCTGCCCGGCTCGCAAGAAGGACGCCGAGGGTAACAAGACCGAGATCCGCGCTCTGGCCATGGCCACCAACACCGAGGAGATCAAGCAGGAGTCTCTGAAGAACTGGAAGACCTTCCTGGCCCTGCCCGAGGTTGACGACAGCCTGATCAACGTCGGCACCATCAAGGGCAGCCAGTTCAAGCGTCCGCTGTTCGAGTTCTCCGGCGCCTGTGCAGGTTGCGGCGAGACCCCGTACATCAAACTGGTTACCCAGATGATCGGCGATCGCATGCTGGCCTCCAACGCCACCGGTTGTTCTTCGATCTATTCCGGTAACCTGCCCACCACCCCGTACTGCAAGCGCGAAGACGGACGTGGTCCGGCTTGGTCCAACTCGCTGTTCGAGGATAACGCCGAGCACGGTTTGGGTATGCGTCAGGCTGTCGACAAACTGGCCAGCCAGGCTATCGAGTTGCTGGGCGCCGCTGTCGCCGAGGGTCTGATCACCCAGGCTCAGGCCGATGCCTTGACCACCGCTCCGCAGAAAGAGCAGGGCGAGATCGAGGCCCAGCGCGCTCGCGTGGCCGAGTTGAAGGCTGCCATCGAGGGCAAGAAGTCCGCCATTGCCAAACGCCTCTATCATGTGGCTGACTACCTGGTGAAGAAGTCCGTATGGATCATCGGTGGTGACGGTTGGGCCTATGACATCGGATACGGCGGTGTTGATCATGTGCTTGCCAGCGGTAAGAACGTCAACATCCTGGTCATGGACACCGAGGTGTACTCCAACACCGGTGGTCAGATGTCCAAATCCACCCCGCGTGCGGCAGTTGCACAGTTTGCCGCCGGTGGCAAGAACGCACCCAAGAAAAACATGGGTCTGATCTTCTCCACCTTCGGCACCGTGTATGTGGCTCGCATCGCCATCGGCGCCAACCCGCAGCAGGCGATCAAGGCCATTCAGGAAGCCGAGGCTTATGATGGTCCGTCCTTGATCATCGCCTACGCACACTGCATCAACCATGGTATCAACATGGCTATGGGTCTGGAGCAGCAGAAGAAGGCGGTTGAGTGCGGTCACTGGTCGCTGTTCCGCTACAACCCTGACCTCGAGGCCGAGGGCAAAAACCCGATGATCATCGATTCCAAGGAACCGACCATCACCTTTGCCGATTATGCTATGAACGAGAACCGCTACCGGATGCTGAAGCTGGCAAATCCGGAGCATGCGGAGGAGTTGATGGCCATGTCGCAGAAGGATGTGGACAAGTCCTGGAAGTTGCTCAAGGGTTGGGCCAAGGCCCTTGATGTCGAATAATTCGATATCACCTGCCTGAAGTACAAAAGCCCCGCCGGGAAACCGGTGGGGCTTTTTTTGTGGGCGCAGTGCAAACGGGCGGGCATAAAAAAAGGGGCCATCAAGGCCCCTTCTCTTTTATTCGGCAGGAACGTCAGTTATTTATTTTCGAGAGCGCGTTTGCGCGCCTCCTGCTCCTTGGCCATGCGGTCGCGTTCGGCCTTAAGGGCCTCGTATTCTTTCTCGGCTTCGAGCATGGCCTCGTCCTGGCGTTTTTTGATCTCCTCGACCTTGGCCTTGATCTTATCCTGCTTGATGGTCAAGCCAGGGGCACCAAAGAGGGTGTTGGCCAGATATTTGAAGGAAAAGAGCATCAGTTCGACATCGTCTTCCTTGATCGTCGCCAGGGTTGCTTCATCAATCTCGTAAGTATCGAGAAAAGAGCTCTCAAAAATGAATTTGCGGAAGGTATCCAGATCGGTGGAGGCCATGAAGAACATGCGCTTGGCCGCCTCGCTCAGGGTGGCTTGCAGGCCAAAGGACTTGCGCCGCATGACCAGTCGCAGCCACTCCTTGTTCATCTCATCGCGCTGATCCACGCCCTGGTCGGCCCGCCACTCGCCGATGGTCCAGCGTTTGGGCTCCTCGTGTCCCTTACAGTGCGGCTCTTTCACCAAAAAGAAGAACTTATCCTCGGCGGCATCGTTGGTGCCCCCCTCGTGAAAATCGGCCATACCCACCGGATAGTAGCGGCAAGCCGAGGGACGATCAGCATAGACGGTGCAGCCCTCGGGGGTGACAAAAGGACAGCCGTTCTTCTCGCCACGCAGTTTCAACTGCACCCCGGGCATATCGGTCTTTTCCAGATAGGTGGGCTCGGTGTACTCGGTGATGAACTCATGGGCGGCAATACCCAACCGTTTGCGTAAAATGAGGATATCGTAGGGGGTGAGAATAATTTTGATATTATGGCAACAGGCCGTAAAACAGCTGACACCGGGATGACAGGCGAACTGCAAGGCCGAGTCAATCGTCAGTTTTTCCGGCAGGATATTGGAGGGATTCTTATCGGTTGACTTGAAAAAGTCGGTATCGTTGGCAATATTTTCATCGGTGGCCATGGAGCGTACCTCAAGGTGCAAAATGTGAAAATGGCATCAGGCCCAGAGGGCCGCATAAGAACTCGACATATTACCATGCACTTTTCCCCTGTCAAATCCTATCGGGCCGGATATCCGGGTTTCCTGCCTTTGCTCGCCACAAGCGCACCCCCTGGCCAGCAGCATCCCCCGCTGTGGTGGTCGTACCGGCCAGGAAAAATCAACAAGGCCTCAGCCAATTTTATGTCTTTTCTCCAGTAAACCTGCTATGAGGAAAGCAACCGCTCTTATCAAGACTTACCGCTGATGCCCATGAAACGAATATTCGTCAACCCCATCGACCTCACTAAGGTCAACACCCTTTTCTACCATCTCCCCGATGGGCCGACCCTTTCCGTGGAAATGGATGGCTTCGGTGGTTTCTTTGACCTGGATACCGAACTGGGTGACATCTGCGACACCTCTGATATCGATGGTGTGCTGCACTTCTTCCCCCGGGGCAACGCCTGATCCCCTCCCGCTCACCCGCGCTTCTTCCCTTCCCGTTCCATGATCCCCCTGATCGACACCAGTTTTGACGGTCACGTCCACACCAAACTCTGCCACCATGCCGTGGGCGAGATGGAGGAGTATGTGCAACAGGGCATCCGTTGTGGTCTGCGCACCCTCTGTTTCATGGAACACTTGGAAACCGAAATCGCCTACCAGCCCCCCTGCTGGCTGGAAGATGAAGATTTTGATGCCTATTTCGCTGAAGGGCAACGGTTGAAGCAGTCCTATGGCGAGAAGATTGAAATCCGGCTGGGCGTGGAAATGGGGTTTAATCCCCAAGCCACAGAAACCATTGTGCAAAGGCTGGCCCGTTATCCCGTCGAGCGTATCGGCCTCTCCTGCCATTTTCATTTGCATGCCGGTAGCCATCTCAACCTGCTCAGCCGACGTGCGCAGAGCCTGGATCGCTTGGCCGAATTGGGGGCCGATATGGTCATCAGCACCTATTTCGACACGCTCATCCTGGCCATCAACACCATACGCTGCGACGTGCTCTGCCATCTCGACGCGGTCCTGCGCCATCTACCTGGCATCCGCTTTAGCGACAGCCATTGTCGGCAAATCGTCCAGTTGCTCGATGCCCTCAAAGCCAAGGGTGTAGCCCTGGAGATCAACACCTCCGGCTTTGACTACCGGGGCACGCCCTTCCCCGCGCCCTGGATCATCACCGAGGCCCTTGCCCGCGACATCCCCTTGCAGGCCGGCTCCGATGCCCATCAGCCACAGGAAGTCGGACGCTATTTCAGACAATTGCCCGACTACCTGCAACCGCTTCGCCCCCGCTGAAAATCTCCGTCCCGTTTCAACTGGGGTCAGAACAATTTAATTGCCGCACAAAAAGCCCAAAATTCCATAGAGCGGTACTGCGCTCCGTGCGGGTCGAGTATCCACTCCCTCACCCCTTCGCACCTCAACTCGGCCTAGCACTCGCTTCCACCTGTTGGCGCAGATGATGAATATCGCGCAGTGGTGAGCTACCAAAGAGACGGCTGTACTCGCGGCTGAACTGGGAAGGGCTCTCGTAACCGACCTGAAAGGAGGCGGTGGTGACGTCCAGTGGTTCGACCAGCTTCAGCCGCCGCGCTTCGTGCAGACGCAGCCATTTCTGGTATTGCAGCGGACTCATCGCCGTCAATGAACGGAAATGTTGATGAAAGGTCGAGGGGCTCATATTGACAGAGCGCGCCAACTCTTCGACTCGCAACTGCGTACTGAAATTATCGTGCAACCAGTCGATGGAACGCGCGATCTGATGCCCCTAACTGCCGACAGAGGCGATCTGCCGCAGCCGTGCTCCCTGATCGCCAGTGAGCAGGCGGTAGAGAATTTCCCGCTGAATAAGCGGTGCGAGCATGGGAATATCCTGCGGCAGATCGAGCAGATCGATCAACCGCAACAGCGGATTGACCAGTGCCTCCGTCACCTCACCCACTGCCATGCCCGACCCAGTCTGTTGCGGGCGTGGGGGCGGCAGATGGCTGTCAACCATCAGTTGCGAAACCTCGCGCATATCAAGCTTCAGCCGCAGCCCCAGATAAGGCGCCTCACGGCTGGCGCTGATGACCTGGACCACGGTGGGCAGGTGGACTGCGGTGATCAGATAATGGTTGGCGTAATAGATATAGGCGTCCTCACCCAACAGCACCCGTTTGGCCCCCTGGGCCACCAGGCAGACACTGGGCTCATACAGGCTGCCCACTGGCTCGGTCGGCGCCTCCCGGCGAAAGAGGGCCAGACCTGCAATTGCGCTCTCCTGCACCTCCCCTTGCTCCGTCCAGCGGGCTATGCGCTGGGCCAACGCCCCGATTTGAGATTCCATCTGCCCTTTCCTCCATCATTATTTCACAACAGGCCAACGCATCCTTTTGTGGCCAATAATGCCAGTCACCTCCCTTGCTGGCAACGATTATCCCCGCCACAGGAGGATCAGGCAAAAAATGCGGAGGATCGGTCTACCGGTTTGCGCACGCTTGGAGCTATCGTATGCCTGTCGCCGTCATCCACCTTTGCCGGTGGCATCGGAACTGTCGAGACGGCTCGACACACCAATTTGACCACCTCAAGGAGATAGAAATGCTTACACGAACACTTGGCACGAGTGGCCTGCACATATCAGCACTTGGCCTTGGCTGCATGGGAATGAGTTTTTCCTACGGTCCGCCTAAAGATACACAGGAAATGATCCGTCTGCTGCGGGCGGCCGTCGAACGGGGCATCACCTTTTTTGACACCGCCGAGGTTTACGGCCCCTTCACCAACGAAACACTGCTGGGCGAGGCTTTGGCCCCACTGCGCGAACAGGTGGTGATTGCCACCAAATTCGGCTTCGAGACCACCAGCGACCCCAAGGGGAGCACGGGTTCGCCACGGCTCAATAGCCGGCCGCAGCATATCAGGGCCGTGGTCGAGGCCTCGTTGCAGCGCCTGCGCACCGACGTGATCGATCTGCTGTACCAGCACCGGGTTGATCCGCAGGTACCGATTGAGGAGGTGGCTGGCACCGTCAAGGAACTGATCAAGGAGGGCAAAGTCAAACACTTTGGGCTCTCCGAAGCCAACGCGCAGACCATTCGCCGCGCCCACGCCGTGCAACCGGTGACGGCCTTGCAGTCCGAATACTCGCTGTGGTGGCGCAAACCAGAGACCGAGCTGTTGCCGACCTTGCAAGAGCTGGGTATCGGCCTGGTCCCCTACAGCCCCCTGGGCCGTGGTTATCTCACCGGCACCATTGACGTCAACACCACCTTTGACAGCAGAGATTTTCGCAGCGCCCTACCGCGCTTTACCCCACAGGCGCTTGCTGCCAACCAGGCACTGATCGATCTGCTCAAAGGTATCGCCGCACAAAAACAGGCCACCCCGGCTCAGATCGCCCTGGCCTGGTTGTTGGCCCAAAAGCCCTGGATCGTGCCCATTCCCGGCACCACCAGGCTGCATCGATTGGAGGAAAATATCGCTGCGATCGATCTCACACTCAGCCCCGAGGACTTATCCGATATCGACGCTGCCGCAGCCCGCATCACCGTACACGGGGCGCGCTACCCCGAAGTGATCGAGCAAATGAGCGAACATTAAACAGACAGAGCGCACACATTAACAAGCCACACCACCAGGAGTCAGTTCATGGAAAATTTTATCTTCAACATTCCCACCATCGCCCATTTCGGCAAAGGCCTGATCAATACTCTCGGCAAAACCCTCAAAGCCCATGGTGCCTCCAAGGTGTTACTGAGTTACGGGGGCGGCAGCATCAAAAGCAACGGCATCCATGCAGCAGTGCTTGAGCAGCTCGACAGTGCCGGCCTGCCCCATGTGGAGCTGAGCGGCATCCAACCCACGGGTGGAGAGTGTGGAGCTGGGCATTGCCCTCTACCGGAACAACCAATGCGATTTTATCCTGGCCGTGGGCGGCGGTTCGGTGCTGGATACCAGCAAAGCCATTGCCGCCGGGGTGATGCATGCGGGGCCAGTGACCGAACTCTTCGTCGATGCGTCGGGATTATCGCCCCTGAGGGCGGCAGCGCCCCTGGCCACCATTCTTACCATGGCGGGCACCGGCTCCGAGCTGGATATGGGCGCAGTGATCACCGTCGGCGAGGCTCACAAAAAAGAGGTGCTGCTGCATCCCCTGCTCAACCCGAAATTTTCCATCCTCGACCCCAAGTACACCTTCACCGTGCCCGAACACCATTCCATGGCTGGCGTGGCCGACATCCTCTGTCATCTCATGGAGCAGTACTTCACGCCACTCTCCAATGCTCAGGTGCAGGACCGGATGAACGAGGGCGTGATGAAGGCGGTACTGGAGGATGCGCCTAAAATACTTACCAATCCATGCGATTACGATGCCCGCGCCACGCTGATGTGGGCCAGTTCCATGGCACTGGCCGGTTTCCAGTTTTGTCTGGGCAAGGCCCATTCCTCCTTTCCCCTGCACGGCATGGGCCACGAACTCTCCAGCATGTACGATATGACGCACGGGGTCACCCTGGCGCTCCTCACCCCGGCCTGGATGCGCCACACCCTCCGCACAGCGCCCGCAACCCTGCCGCTTTTTGCGCAATTTGCCCGCAATGTCTTTGCCTGCACCGAAAACCATGCGGCGCAGGCAGCGGAAGCCGGTATCCAAGCGCTCACCGCCTTTTATGCGACCATCAGGATGCCGGCCAACCTGCGCGCAGCCGGGGTGCGCGAAGAAGATCTGACAACCATGGCCGCAAGGGCGGTGGAACGGGGCGATTTGGCTGGCCTCACCACCATTGGCAAGACCGAGGCAGTACAGATCTTCCGTGACGCCTTCTAATCCTTGCTATCTCCATCCATCCGAGGAAGCCGCCGTCGTGCCGCTTCCTCGGGTGGCCTTCGCTTCACTGAGCATAAACACCGCCCCCCCTGCATGCCCTAACCAGGGAAAAATCTGCATTTGTTGTGCGTTACGCTTTGATTTGGAATTGATTAATACGATGAAATGTGGATAGTAGTCTCTTCCAGTTTGGACAGATTCTCACTTCATTGCACCGGATACTCCCAGCCAGATCATGACGCCACAAGCCCTGACCGCAGTTCTACAACGCACCGCCTTCCCGGCTCTTGCCATGGCCAGCGCCCTATTTTTCAATCGTTACACCGCGTTTCTCTTGGGATATACCCTGTACACGGCGCTCATCTCGTTACTGGGCGGGCTCGGCGGGGTGGTGGCCATGACCAAGCATCCGGCCCTGGTGCTGATCCCGGTCGACAATGAATCGGGCCTGATGCTCAACAAAGAGTACTGGGAACTGACGCTGGTCTTTTACCTCTACTGCTACGGCAACCTCATTCTACGGCCGTCGCGGTTGCGCCCCTGGCTGGCGGCCCTGCCGCTTTTTCTTGCCTATCTCGGCCAGGATCTCTACTTCATCGCCTACGCCAACGTCTTTCGCTTTGCCGAACTGGCCGAGGTACCGGAATTGCTCAAGGTCCTCTCCGTGCCGGTGCTGGTTTTGCTGGCAGCGCTGGTCGCCCTGCCGCTTGGCTATTATCTCTGGTCGATCAACTACCGCCGGTCTCTGCTGCTCATCGGCGGCGCCCTGCCGGTGGCGCTGCTGATTGCAGCGGTGGAGTATGTACCGCTGCACTACACCCAGATCTATGATCGCATCGGCCAACCGATTGAAATCTGGTCAGATACCGTCTCGGCGCAGAATAACGGTCGCATGATGATGCTGCTTTACCGCGAAGCCGAGCGGCGTATCGCCGTCGAAAAGACCGAGGCCTTCCGCAACCGCAGCGACTACGATGCCAAGGCGGCCCAACTGGCGGCATGGGTGGGCGAACACGGCAATCAGCGCAATGTGCATCTGGTGGTCCTGGAGAGTTTCGTTGATGCGAGCCTGCTGAAAAATGCCAATTTTTCCAAGGACCCGCTGCATCCCAGCTTTCGCAAGCTGTTTGGTAAAAATCTAGGATTTTCGCTCTCACCGGTCTTTGGCGGCAAGACCTCGCAGGCCGAGTTCGAGGTGCTCTGTGGGGTACCTGCCTTTGGCGAACTGACCGGCGTGGAATTCAACAGTTTCAGCGGCGCTGCCGCCAACTGCTTGCCGGGCACTCTGGAACAGGCCGGATACCAGTCCCAGGCCTCCAACGCCCACAATCCCAGCTTCTTCAACACCCCCAATGCCTACAAGGGCATTGGTTTTAGCAAGATGTACTTTCCCAGTGAATATGTGAGCGAAGCCGAGACCTACCTGCACAAGGGCGATACCAGCGGCGAGATGGGCTACATGTGGGATGGGGAATTTTTTCAGCAAAATCTTGATTTTATTGCCAAGCAACTCAAAGACCCTCAACATAAGCCGCTGTTCAACTACCTACTCTCCATCTACGGCCACATTCCCCATCTGATCAACAAGGAAAAACGGCCGCTGGTGGTGCAGATGCGCTCGACCTTCAAGGACCAGTTCCTGGAGTGGGCCGCCAACCAGATGTATTACCGCACCCAGGCGGTGGCCGATTATGTCACCAAACTGATGGAACTGGACCCCAACGCCCTGATCATCCTGGTCAGCGATCATTTACCGCCGGGCCAGTACGGGCACACCAGCTACCAGAAGCTGCGCTATATCGACGGCGCCGAGAACAGTGTCCACATGAACCGCATCATGATCATCGAGGCCGGCAAGGTGAAAAAACTCGCCACCGTGCATCATTACGATATCCCGGCCATCATTATGAATTCGGTGACCAACGGCGCCTACTGCAAGGAGCACAGCTGCGGCTTTGCCCAGAATCGACTCTTGGATGACCGCTCAAGCCGCCGCGACGATTATATGCGGGTTATGGCGCACGCCTCGGAGTGAGGGAGGAAAGGTAAAGAAGGTGGGAACGCGATAGTGTCTGCCACTCATCGCATCATCAAGATGATATCGTGCATTGCCGAGCGTACTGACATCAAGACTTTGCCAAGCAGGTTTTGCCCGCGCCAGTTAATTGGGTCCAGGATTTGATCGTCATCGGCTTCATAGCCAACGCCCCAAATCAGATCAGAAGGTGAGGCCTCAACCAAAATTTTATCGCCGGTTGCGAGCAATCTTGTGCGCAAATCTGCATACTGACAAAATTTTAGATAGTTTCCGTACCAAACGATGCCAAACTTGTGCTGATCCCAGACAGCAGGCGTATAACCCTGCACCTCTCGCCCCAGCTTCTTCTGGCGCGCGGGCTCCGGTTCGTGGAGTATTGCTGTCGCAGCGGCCTCATCCTGAAATAACTTGGCCTTTTTGAACATCATGTACTGCTCGCAGCAGTTATAGCGGATGCCATCCGGGTCAACCATCTCCCGGATCGTCCATTGACCAAACTGGTGCTTCCAAAAAAAGTAGAACGCCTCAGTCTCTCGCATCGTCACCTCGTTTTCTCCGAATGCCCATCCACCCCATTAACCAACTAAAGCTCCGTGGAAGTCGGCAAAGCTAAAAGCTGTTACACAGGCCTCATTGTTCGCCCAACTTTGCTTGACACAACTTGCACCCACAGCGCTCTACCAATCATCTCCTGCAAGAGAAACGTTGCCCATGCCTATTCTCACCCCGACCCCATGTTCGATATCCCAAGCGCACTGAAAACGTACGAGAAGCGCATGGGGATCAGGCAAAATCGATACGGCATTAACACAGAGACACCGCATTAAAAATTCTTCCCTGGTCCATTGTTGTTTTTGGTCACATTGGATAGTTTTGAGCGCATAATCAAAATGAACCCCTGCTGCATAGGCACCACCATCCCCAAAGATGTAGTTGATAAAAAAATTTAAAATTTTTTCTTCATACGCTGCGGCATTCTCAATTACATTCTGCAGCGCTGAAAAATCCTCATCTTCCACATCACTCCATATATTCAAAATCAATGGATCCCAGTATGGCTTCTCGTAGTAGTCATAGCACTTTGAATTATTATGCCACTCCTTGACACCTTCAGGGTTATCAAAATTCTCAGGATTATGCAGATCAAAATAGCAATTCCAGTTTTTGCATATAAAATTTTTTACAGGAACTGCCATTACAAGTTTTTCCATTCATATGAATTGGAGCACCATTCTCAAACCAATGAAAAAATCAGGATCTGTCGTCTTCAATAAATATTTCATTCAACGCTTTCTCCATGCTGGTAAATACATACCTGTATTCCTCGAACCATACCATCTAGCCGGATACGAAAATGTTATCACCGGCACAGCTCAATTCTAAAAACAAATAGCCCGCAACCTTTGGTCGCGGGCTATTTTCAAACGCTCAACAGCCGACTTATCAACCTGTCACCTGCTTCCCTTTCACATCTTAATAACCTTTGCCATGGCGGTGCGCAGGGACTCGGCGTTGAAGGGCTTGATGAGGATATCATTGACTCCGGCATCGGTGGCAGCCTCGTGGTCCTGCACGTCGGACTGGGTGGTGACCATGATCACTGGTAGAGCCTCCATCGGGTACAGGGTACGAATGCGCTTGGTCAGTTCGATACCGGAAATCTCCGGCATATTAAGATCGGTAAGCACCAGGGCCGGCTTCTCCTTGGCCAGCCATTCCAGAGCACCGGCGGGAAACTCGAACAGCACCGGATCAAAGCCCAACTCATGAAGGGTAGCCTTGTAAATATTGAGGATCATGCGGGAATCATCAACGGCGCAAACTTTGATTCTGGTATTGATCTCACAGGCATCGCCGGAAATCCGCCCGGCAAAATCATCCAGCCCTTCCTGTTTGAGCAAGGCCGAGTAGTGTTCCTTGATGTCCCGGTGGGAGTGCGGCAGATAGATCAGTGCCAGTTCCTGAAAATAGTCCTCATGGGCCAAACACAAAAAGACGTTGTCCACCTGGGCATTGACGATAATTTTGACGATATGCCGTGACTCGTCACTTTGCGGCCGAATCATGTTCTTGATGCCCGCAGCCAGCACCTCGTTGAAATTGCGGTCAATGGCCCGGGCCGCTGCAGTGCAGACGTGATCTTCCTTATCGGTCAACCCGGCAGCCAGGGTATAAGCGCCCTTGCGCAGTGGCAGTAGCGCCAGGGCCTCGTAGGCGGCAAAGCGGACGTTGGCATTACGTGGCAGGGTGTTCAGCAGGGTGCGGATCGGCATGATTGCGCTTTCATCGCCAATCTCACCCAGGACATTCAGGGTATGCACCAACAGGTCACTGTCACCCTCTTTGAGGTTTTCGATCAGCACCGGCACCGCCTTGACACCGATGCGCACCAACTCGTCCTTGGCGTAGATGCGCATGTGCGCGTAATGGGAGCGCAGAGTATCGTTGAGTTTTTCCAGTGATACCTGATCCTGCACATCGGCAAAGATGCCGAGAATAATCAGATCGAGCTCGTTATCGGTGCCCATACGCTCGGCCAACCGGTGCATGGCGGTGTTGGTACCCACCTGGCCCAAAGCCTGGATAGCGGCGATGATCAGGTCGCGGTCGGCGGCGTAGAGGTAATCAGTTAAGGTGTTGACCGACTCCGGATCAGCAATCAAGCCCAGATTCTCGATGATGAGCTTGATGGTGGCATTGTCATTGGTTTCCGCCAACAGAGCGATCAATCCCGGCGTGGCCTCCTCCAGTTTCAACTCGCCGGCGGTCTCGACCAGGACCGTTTTATCGGTCAGGGCCGGATCGGTCAGCGATGTGACCAGCACCTCCGGATAGGCGATGAGATGGGAAATCAGGGTTTCGCGAATGATTGGCAAGCCGCTGGCCAACTCCCGGTGCGCGGTGAGCAGGTGGTTCAACAGGGGAACGGTAAAGGTCATATCACCGCGAGACAGTTCGTACAGCAGTCGATTCTGCGTTTTTTTATCGACCGACCCAAGATGATCCAGTACCAGCCGGGCCTTGAGCAGATCTCCCGTCTGGATATTGGCCTGGATCTCCTCAATCATGTGCTCAACGTTTAAATCTGCCATTGCTTCCCCCTGGAAATTTGTCGTTCCCGCCCGCGAGGACGGGAACGGGAATCATCACATACACAACCCGGCACATGCACGGGTCGTGTTTTTTTGAGGAGTGTGTGTACGCAAAAAAGACGTCTTCAAAGAGTGTTGCGCTTATTCCTGCAACCAGTCCACGCCTAAGCGACTGATTACATTCAACCCTCCACATAAGACCATGCTATCGAATTTTCCGAGATGGTCAAGGAAGACTTGAATTTCATACGAACGAGTACCGGCATTGCACAAAATGATCCAGGTCTTGTTGGCGGGCAACTCCTGGTGACGTGCCCGTACCTGCCCGTATTCCAAGGCAAACCATTTGTCCGCACCATACTTTTCGACAAAGGTTGCTGACTCCAGGGGATGACGCAAATCGAGGATGGCCCAGTCGGGTTCGATACTCATATCGGTCATCCAGGCGAGGAAACGACCAAGATCGACCTTGCGCAGCCGCTTGTCGCAGAGGTTTTCCGCCACATAGGCCGCAGCGTTGATGGAATCGATGGCCGAGGAGAAGGGCGGGGCATAGGCCATCTCCACCAGGGCGAAATCATCGATGGTGCCCCCCTTGGCAATGAGGGCGGCAGCGGTATCGACGCGGGCGGAGATGGAATCGTTCATCATGCCAAAGGCCTGCAACCCCAGCACCCGCCGGGTGTGGCGGTCAAAGACCAGTTGCAGAATCACCACTGCCTGATCAGGGAAGAAGTGGGCGCGATCCGAGGGGGAGGTCAGGGCATAATCGGCGGCAAAGCCTTCGGCCAGGGCAGCCTCGTAGGTAAGGCCGGTGGCGGCGATACAGCGCTCAAAGGCCTTCATGATAAAAGAACCCAACACCCCATGAAAAAGGGCGGGACGACCGGCGATATTATCGGCGACGACGCGGCCCTCGCGGTTGGCCAGTGAGCCCAGCGGTGCAAAGGTTTCCTTGCCGGTGAGCAGATGGGGTACAGCGACGCAATCGCCGGCGGCGTAGATATTGGGGTCCGAGGTCTGCATGCGGCGGTTGACACGGATGCCACCCCAAGGCGCCACATCCAGCCCGGCCTCCTTGGCAAGTTCGCTGCGCGGCCGTACGCCCACGGCCATGATCACCAGATCTGCCTCCAGGGTGCGCTGGCCGGTTTTAACGCCGCAAACCTTGCCCGAGCCGTTATCCAGCAGTTCGGTCGCCGATTCGCGGGTATACACCGCCACGCCCTTGTCGAGCAGATGCTTCTTGAGCATGTCGGAGAAATGGCGATCAACGATACGCGGCAGCAACTGCGGCGCTAGTTCAAGCAGACTGGTCTCCACGCCCCAGAGATCGGTGAGGGCTTCAGCCATCTCAATGCCGATGGCGCCTCCGCCGATGACCACCGCCTTGCTCACCTTGCCCTGGGCGATGCGGCTCTTGATCTCGATGGCCTTGTGCAGGTTGGCAATGGAAAACACGCCATCCAGGGTCACACCGGGAATGGGCAGTTCAAAGGGCTTGGAACCGGTTGCCAGCATCAGTTGATCATAAGACAGATCCTGCTGCTCGCCGCTGTCGACGTTTTCCACACGCACGGTCTTGGCTTGGCGATCAATGGCAATGGCGCGGGTCTTGGTCATCACCTTGACGCCCTTGGAGGCCTCGAAGAAGTGCTCATCGCGCACCACATGGAAACTGGTGGCACGCAGTTCGCTCTCATCGGAGACATCGCCGCTGACATAGTAGGGGATGCCGCAGCCACCGTAGGAGATCAGGCTGTCCTGATCCACCAGGGTGACATCCCAGTCGGGTTTGAGTCGCATCAGCCGACAGGCGGCCTTGGGCCCGGCGGCCACGGCACCAATAATGACGATTTTCTTGCTCATAGCTCTCCTCCTTGCAATGGGAGAAACAGGGGTTCAGATAGGGTGAGGGGACAAACAAACAAAATGCATACAACCAAAGATTTGCACAAAAACAGAGATTTGCTAATTGGAACGAACATGCTCGCCACTCAGAGCGGCGCTACCGCAGCCGGGGATACTGGCGCGGGAGGGCCGGATTCGCCCTCGGTTTTCGCCGTTGGCGCTTCCGGCACCTCCGCCGGTGGTGGCAGAGAGGCCGCCAATTGGGCCGGTAAACTGCCCAGGAAGGCCTGGCGGTCAAAGAGCGGCGCCGCCCAGGTGCCGCCCACCTCGGCGGTGGCCTGAAAAGGACCATGCACCACCAGCCCGGCTTCGCGGGCCAAGGCCTCGCTCACTGGCAGTTCCACCCGGTAGGCGAGGTTGCCATTGTGGTGCAGCTGGCCGGAAAGACAGATCTCGGCATCGCCGACCAAGAGGCGCAGCGGCGCGCAACGGATGCCGTTCTCCCGGCCCTCGCAGCTCAACTCGCTCTCTTTGAAACGCAATTGTTTATCGGCCAAGCCGGCGGTATCAAGCAGTTCCCGCAGCACGGGCATGGCTTGTGCTTTGGCCTGGGCCAGGCCGATACGCAGGGCAAAATTCGCTTGCCGCTTGCCGTGCAGCGGCAGGCTGAAGTGATCGAGGCTGAGGTCAAGACTGCCGCTCACTTGCACCAAACTGCCGAGCGGCGACACCTGTGCCAGCAGAGCGCTGTTGAGGGTACGGTTCAGCGGCACCCGGGTGAATGTTTCACTCTCTGGCGCGAGCGTCAACAGCAGGCCACTTTCCTGCCATTGCCACTGCGGCCGCAGATTGATCGTTCCGCCCTCGCCACTACCCTTCAGCGGTAGACGCAGAGTACCGCGATTGAGATCCACGGGCAGGGCCAGATCACGCAGACTGAGCCCCGCCAGACGTAGTTCGCTCAACCGCAGTTCTGCAGCCAGGGTGAGATCTTGGATCTGTACGGGCAGGCGCAGCGGCGCACTCAGCAAGATGGAGGCCGGCTGCGTTCCGTGCAGCGAAACCGCCGCCCCAGGCAACAAATCAGCCATAAAGGGGGCGAGCAGCGCGGTGCCCGGTTGGATCTGCCCTTGCAGCTCAAGCAGATTAGGGACGGCGCCTCGATGCAACTGCGCGCTGCCGTTGATGAAAAAACCGGAGGTGCGCAGACTGCATTGCGGTAATACGAGAATATCCCGCCCGCCGGATTCTGTTCGCCATTGCACTGTCAGCTCCACCTGCGGATCGGCCAGCAAACGGTTTTTCCCCTGACTGAGCACCACATTTCTGGCGTGCAGGTGCAACTGCGCTGCTTTTTCCGGGCTTTCACCCCCAGGGCCAAACGACAATTGCGCCCTTCCCAGCCCGGTCAAATCAACCTTGGGTGCAAGCCATCCCTGCTGGCGACACCAGGGCACCAGCCGTTCCAGCCTACCGAGGGCAAGCAGATCAAGGCGAGATCCGGTTGGGCCAGCTTGGCTGCGGCCGGTGGCTTTTCCCGCAAAAACGCCTCCGAGATCAACCATCAACGCCTCGCCTCGCATCAGCAGATGCCGCAATTCCAAGCGCGGCTCTGCCAGATCGATACGACAGAAGGCTGGTTCCGTCGGGGGCAACGCCTGCTGATTATCGACCACGATCAATTCACCCAGATGCACCGCATCCAGGGCCAGCGGACGATGCTCCAGCCCCAGGCGAAGCTGTTTTTCACGCAACAACGGGATGACACCGTCAAGGAGGCTAAAGTCGCTGACCTCACCCTGCATGGAGACGATGGCGAGCTGTGAACCGCGCCACCCGCCGCTGGCGGCAAAGCGCAGTTCTCCCAACGGCAACAGTCTCGATGGCCGCCCCTGCAACAGCTGTTGCAGACGATGCAGTCGCTCCAGCACAAGGCGGCCGCTGATGCGACAGTTGGGCGAAGATTGCACGGCAAAGTTGGAAGCATTGGCCATCTCACTGGCTTCGATTTCCACCTCGCCGGGCCAGCCGGAAAATTGCACCTGCACCCCTTGCAGATCGCTTAGGGGCCAGGGGCGGCCCGTCCAGGCGGTGCGCAGCTTCAGGTCATGTTTGGGCAGTAATGTCTCCTCACCGCGCGACAAATGCAGTGCATCGACTGCCAAGGCAGACTCCACCCGGCTCGATCCACTCTCGGCGCGTGTGGCCAGATCCCAACGCAGCTGGCCCCGTGCATGAAGATCAAGGGCAAAGATCTTTTGCAGTTCTGCACAGAGGCGATCGAGTTCGGCATCCACCCGCAGGGTAAAATCGGTGGTCTTGCGTGTACCGACTGCCTGAAAAAAAGGTGCCTCGGCGCGCAGATTGCGGAGTTGCACACCCTGCCCCTCATCACTGGCCTCAACATGCACCTGTAATGGCTTTTCCCAGGTATAGGCCCGCCCGGACTGACTGAGTTGCAAACGATCAGTACGGCAGTCGGCCTGCAACCGGAGTTCATTGAGGGGGCCGGCAGCCTGCATCGCCAGGGAGAGGTGCCCCTGGTGGATGGTGGTTTGTTGATGCAGCGCGAAGAAATGAGGCAATTGGCCCGTCAACAGGGCCAGGTCAGCTTCGCCTTGCGCGGTGAAATCCATCTGCTGCTGATCGAGAAAACCACGCGCTGCAAAACGCAACGGAGCGGACTGCAGATCAAGGCTGGTCAGCCGCCAGCCCTGTTGCGGATGGCGGCTGCCGGCAAAACGCAGGTGCAGCTGGTCAAAGCGGGGTTGATCAGCTTCCAGTACGCCGCCGTGTAGAGCTATCTGGCGTAGCGAGCTTTCTCCCTCCACCTCGATCTGCTTGGTGCCTGCCATGCGCAGGCGGCAACTGGCATTGAGCAACCCTTGGCCACGCGGCACCTTGGGTAACCAGCCGCTGATCAGCTCGAACAACGGTTCCAGTTGCAGCTCCTGAATGTCAACATCGGTTGTGGAGATCAGTGAAGGCAGCAAGGGCTGATCGGCTGTTGGCAGATTGACAAACCCCTGGGCCTGGAATCGCCCAGCCATGGCAGCGCCATGCAAGGCCAATTGATACTTGAGTGTCCCCTGGGACAGTTCACCGATGAGCGCCACAGCCTCGGCCAATAGTTGCGGCTCGCGCCCAGCCGACTGTTCGCTGAGAATGCGCCCATCGCGCAGGTTCAACCGCAGGCTCCACCGCTCCCACCAAGAGGCCGGCGTCTGCGCTGAAACGGTTGGATTTGGCACGGCACTGACTGAGGCGGCTTTGCTTGATGCAGCCGGGGGCAACAGGACAAGGCTGGGTTGCTCCACCGCGATTTCGCCCAGATAGTGAGGGGCGAGCAGCAGGGTCAGCAACCCCTTGTCGGAGCGTGCCCGTGGCAGGCTGAGTCGAAAGGCGGAGCCGGGTGGCTGATAGTGGATATTTTCGCAGACAATCCCCTGCCGCCAGGTGAGCGAGCAGGATTGCACCGTTACCTGACCAGGAAGATCGGAGGTGACCAGATTGACCACCTGAGGCAGGACCAATGGGTGGCTCAACAGGATAGGTAGGGAAAAAATCAGCGCCAGGGCCGCGGTGACAACGGCCAGGATGATCAAGCGCCTACGGTTTTTCAAGGTTTTTCCCCCACAAGAGAGATCGACTACGGATTACGCGGAGACTAAAGCGACAACTTGCCGCGAAAGCAAGGGGTTGTCAACCCTGGAATGAGGCAAGCATGGCAGGAAAAAACCTGTGAATAGGCGGGATTGCATCATGAGTGCCGCCGGTGGTCGGTTGCCACATATTCGTGGCAGCCCAAGCAGAGCAAGAACGGTTGTTCGTTCACACGGGGCGGGGCGATCAGGAGGCAAGCAGGCGGGAGGCGATCAAGCCGAAGAAGGCGTGGCTGCCGGGCTGATCGCTAAAGCGCCAGCCCAGATGGGTGTGGCAGGTGGCGCAGAGGGCAATCTGCCAGGCATAACCGGCAAACCAGGAGAACTCGCTGCTGGGCTTCCCCTGGGCATGGGCGCCGGGCGCGGCCTGAAAGCAGCGGATCTCAAAGGCAATGCCCGCGGGATTAAAAAAGGCGTGCCGGTGCTGGCCGTTCATGACCATGGCCAGATCCTCGTTGGTGATGCGCGCCCGGCAGGTACGGCACAACAGGCCCCCTTGCCCGTCGTCAAGGACCAGATCCTTGGGAGCAACCGATTCGCCGACCTTGGCCGGCCGCAACTGAATCGGTCGCAGCAGGCTCTTACACCACCTGCTGCGCGGCTTTGGTCCGGTAAAAGGCAACAATGGCCTGCACCATATCATCGATGGTGAAGCGTTGCGGTTGGATATCGACGCGCAGACCGTGTTCGCGTACGGTGTCGGCGGTGATAGGACCGATGGCGGCGATAGAGACGCCATCAAGCAGCCGCTGCAGTTCGTCGCCGTTCGCGGCATCGAGCATGGTGAGAAAATTGGTCACCGTCGAGGAACTGGTGAAGGTGATCAGATCCACCGTGCCCGATTCCAACTGATCACGCAGCTCCTCCTTGCGCCCCTGGGGCGGGATGTTCTGGTAGGTGGGGGCGATGGTCACCTCGGCGCCGGCATCGCTAAGCACCTCCGGAAGAATCTCGCTGGCCTTCAGTGCGCGCGGCAGCAAGATGCGGCTGCCCTTGACCTCGGTCTTCACCAAGGCCTCGGCCAGACCTTCGCCGGTGAACTTTTCAGGGATGAGATCAGCGCGCACCCCGTACTTGAGCAGCTCCTCGGCGGTGGCACGGCCGACCACGGCAATCTTGGTTGCGGCCAGGCGGCGACTGTCCCAATCCAGGCTGTAGAGCCGCTTGAAGAAATAGGTGACCGCATTGATGCTGGTGAAGAGCAGCCAATCGTAGCTGTCGATCTCGGCCAGAGCCTGATCGAGTACCCGGTAGTCGGTCACCGGCTCGATGTGGATGGTGGAGTATTCCAGACACTCGGCGCCGTACTCCTCCAACTTGGCCACCAGGTCGCTGGCCTGCTCGCGCGTGCGGGTGACGACGATGCGCCGGCCGAAGATAGGCCGCCGCTCGAACCAGTCGATGGTGCTGCGCAGCTTGACCACCTCGCCGACAATCACCAGGGCCGGCGGCTTGATATCGGCCTTGGCCACCACATCGCAGATGGTTTCCAGGGTGCCGACCACCGAGCGCTGCTGCGGGGTGGAGGCCCAGCGCACCACCGCCACCGGGGTGTCCGGGGAACGGCCGAAATCAATCAGCTTCTTGGTGATGCTCGGCAGGGTCTTGATGCCCATGTAGATGACGATGGTGCCGACACCGGTAGCCAATTTCTCCCAGGAGATGTTGGAGAATTTCTTGGTCGGGTCCTCATGGCCGGTAACAAAGGCCACCGAGGCGGTGTACTCGCGATGGGTGATGGGGATACCCGCATAGGTGGCGGCAGCGGTGGCCGAGGTCACACCGGGCACCACCTCGAAATCGATACCCTCGCCAACCAACTCCTCGATCTCCTCGGCACCACGGCCAAAGATGAAGGGATCGCCACCCTTGAGCCGCACCACCATCTTGCCCTCTTTGGCATGGTCGACCAGCAACTGGTTGATGCCCTCCTGGGTAAAGGCGTGCAGGCCGCCGCCTTTTTTGCCGGCATAGATCAGTTTGGCGGTTTTGGGCACATAACTGAGCAGTTTGGGATTGGCGAGATAATCGTAGACCACCACCTCGGCATGTTCGAGCAGATACTTGCCACGCAGGGTGATCAGGCCGGGATCGCCGGGACCGGCGCCGACCAGATAAACTTTACCGGGGGTTACGGAGGTGGTTTGGGGCGTTGTCACTGGGGGCTCGTTGGTAAAGGGGATGAAGGATTAGATGTTGCCGCAGTACACGGCGTCGAGGATGGCCTTGCCACCGCGATCAAGCAGGGTTTCGGCGAGACTGCGGCCAATCTCCGCCGCCGCGCTCAACGGGCCACTGAGGCTGTCCTTAAGCAGAGTGGCACCGCTGACCTCGGCGATCAGGCCGGTCAGACAGACGGTATCGTCGTTGATGGTGGCATGGGCACCGATGGGTACCTGGCAACCACCTTCCAGGCGCAGCAGGAAGGCACGCTCAGCGGCCACAGCCACCGCTGTCTGCCCATGGTGAAGAAACTGCATGCCGGCAAAGAGCTCGGCGTCATCGCGGCGCAGTTCAATACCAAGTGCTCCCTGGCTGATGGCCGGCAACATCTGTTCGGCGGGCAGTTGGCAGGTGATGCGCTGGGCCAGCCCCAACCGATGCAGACCGGCACCGGCAAGGATGATGGCATCGTAAAGGCCCTCATCGAGTTTGCGCAACCGGGTGTCGATGTTGCCGCGCAGATCAACGATATTGAGATCGGAACGCATGGCCGCCAACTGCGCTTTGCGGCGCAGGCTGGAGGTGCCGATGGTGGCCCCGGCGGGCAGGTCGGCCACGGTCCCACAACGATTGGAGAGAAAGGCATCATAGGGCGTTTCCCGTACCGGGATGATGCCGATATGCAGTCCCTCGGGCAGTTCGGTGGGCACATCCTTCATCGAATGCACCGCCAGATCGACCTCACCGGCGAGCAAGGCATCCTCGATCTCCTTGACGAACAACCCCTTGCCGCCGACCTTGGCCAGGGGCACATCGAGGATCTTATCGCCCTTGGTGGTGATCTTCACCAGCTCCACCGCTGTGCCTGGATGGGCCTGCTCGATCTGGGTCTTGACCCAGGTGGATTGGGTAACGGCCAGCAGGCTGGCGCGGGTGCCGATGCGCAAGGTTGTTCTCATGCCCTGTCCTGTCTCAGAAGTGTTGCCGGATCCTGTCGATGACAGGGGCATATACTTTTTTCACCGTGCTTTGTCAATTTCATCGAGGATTGCGGCGGCCAGCAGCGGCAGCATCAACTCATGGTGACCGGTGAAGTTAAAACCCTTGCCGCCCTCCAAAGTGGGACGATGCACCACGTTGGTGGCCGGGCGGTAGTGGCGGATGAAATCGAAGTTGGCGGTGGTGAACCGTTTAACCGCGTAGCCCAGGTTGCGCACCACCGTCAGGGCCTTGAGGAAGACCTCCGGCAGCAGTACCGCCGAACCGACATTGAGATACACCCCACCCTCCAGATCGCTGACCAACCGACAGAAGACGCGAAAATCATGGTGCCCGGCCTGGCCGATGGCGGCCCCATCGACGCTGGGATGGATATGGATGATATCCGTGCCCATGGCCACATGCACCGTCACCGGCACCTGCAACTGCGCGGCCATGGCCAGCAGGCTCTGCTCATTGTGGGGAAACTCATTGGCCAGCAGCATCTCGCCCACCGCTTGACCGATGCCGATGCCCCGACGTGCCCCTTCGATGATGGCCAGGTTGAGCGTCTCGCCCGTCTCCTTGGCGGCACCGAAGGCACCAGCACCAAGGACATCGGCCACCTCCTCGGAGGTGCGGCCGACCATGGCGATTTCACTGTCGTGGATGATACCGGCACCGTTGAGCGCCACGGCGGTGATGATGCCGCGCCGCATCAGATCAATCAAGATGGGATTGAGCCCGACCTTGATGACATGGGCGCCCATACCGAGGATAACCGGTCGACCAGCCAGGTGCGCCTCGGCGATGCGCCGCACCAAGGATGGAAAATCACCCCCGGCCAGCTGGGTGGGCAGGGAGGCCAGCAACTGGCGCACCGTCATCCCCGGTGTCAGCGGTTTGGCGAAATCGTCGACACTGACCTTGGAGTGGCGGCCGTGGACGGAATAGGTGTGCAATTCGCTGAAATCAAGCGGCTCGGGCGGATAGGCTCTCATGGCGTGAGGTGGCAGAGGTGATCAGGGGGCGGCGAACATGCGTTTTTCAACGATCTCGCAGAGCAGATGCTCCACCCAGAGGTGGGCTTCCTGGATGTGGGGGGTGGCGTCGGAGGGCACGTTGAGCACCAGGTCGCAGTGCGCGGCCAGATCGCCGCCGGGTCGGGCGATGCCGCCGGTGAGCCCCACGGTCTTCATGCCAATAGCGCGGGCAGCCTGCATCGCCTTGATGACGTTGGGCGAGTTGCCCGAGGTGGAGATGCCCAGGGCCAGGTCTTCCGGTTTGCCAAAGGCCTCAATCTGCTTGGAGAAGATCTGTTCAAAGGAGAAATCGTTACCAATGGAGGTGAGCACCGAGGTATCGGTGGTCAAGGCCAGGGCCGGCAGAGGGCGTCGATTGATGAGAAAGCGATTGACGAACTCCGCTGCCAGGTGTTGGGCATCGGCCGCGCTGCCGCCGTTGCCGAACAACAGCAGTTTGCCGCCCTTGCTCAAGACCTCGACCATCCAGTCGGTGACGAGCAGGATATCGTCGGCCGCCTCCTTGGCAAAGGCCTCCTTGGCAAGGATCGATTGCATCAGATTGGTGGAAATAAGTGTTTTCATGGCGCCCACCATAAAAGAAAACTCCGGTCGCTCCAATAAAAAAAACGTTCCCGCGCATGGGGCACGGGAACGTTTCTCCTGCAAGTCGATTGCCTAAAAAACTTACGGCAGCTGCTTCATGATCAGCTCGGAAACCTCTTTGATGGCCTTGGAGCCGTCAACGGAGATGACCGGGGTGGTTCCCAGCTTCTTGAAGTAGTTGACCGCAGCCATGGTGCCGGTGGTCTCGTCATAGTAGATATCATGACGCTTGTTGATGGCGTTTTCGTCCTGATCATCGGCGCGGGCGGACAGCTCGCCACCGCAGACACGACAGACCATTTTGCCGTCCTTCATGGCCGGTTTGATAGCCTCAAAGGCGATGTGGTTGGGATGGTTGTTGTCGTTGGCGCAGAGGCGACGACCCATGATGCGGTCCTTGGCGATCTGGCGATCCAGCATGATTTCAACAACACAGTCCAGCTTCATGCCGGCATCCTTCAGGGCCTTGTCCAGGGCCTCGGCCTGGGCCAGGGAACGGGGAAAACCGTCGAGCAGCCAACCTTTCTCCTTGGATTTGCCGAGGGTCTCCAACACCATGGGGATGGTGAGCTCATCGGGTACCAGGTCGCCGCGATCGATATAGGCCTTGGCCTGCTTGCCCAAATCGGTACCGCCTTTGATGTGCTCGCGGAAGATGGCGCCGGATTCGATGTGATCGATGCCATATTTTTCTTTGATGATGGCGCCCTGGGTGCCTTTACCGCTGCCGTTCGGACCGAAAGTAAGGATGTTCATGCCGGCTTCCTCCATGGAGAGTTCAAAGAATGGTTAGGTAACAACTTTATATAATTGGCTAAAAAACGGTCAAAAAATGAATGACCTCTCATCGAGTTGGGGAATATACCGTACCTGGTCTGAATGCGCCATCAAAAATGATTGGTTAAATCAGGCGAAATGATACCGTCGGCAAATATCAAAAAAACAACCGCTTGGCAAAGCCGAATCCACCCCCACCCTCCGGGCTGCACTCCCGTGGACTGGTAGCCAGGCTTTGATCGCCAACCGGCTGGATTTGAGCATACATTTTGACAAGGTCAGGGAAAGCGAGTAGAAATCCGCCCAGACAAACTCTGCTCTCTTTTTATCGAGGTGATGACAGGTATGAAGGAAATCAAGGTTGGCATGATCGGTTTTGGCACCGTGGGCAAAGGGCTGGCGGAAGTGTTGTATTCACAGCGGGAGCGCTTGGTCAAGCGCACCGGCATGAGCATCCGCTTGGCCGGCATCGCCGACCACGGCACCACCGCGTTGCCGGAAAAATTTGCCGATGTATTGCTCACCCGCGATGCCACCGAGCTGATCAACAACCCGGAGATCGATATCATCGTCGAGCTGATCGGCGGTATCGAACCGGCCAAGACCTTTGTGCTCCAGGCCATTGCCAGTGGCAAGCATGTGGTCACCGCCAACAAGGCCCTGCTCTCCCAGGAGGGCGCGGAGATCTTTGCCGCGGCTGCGGCCAAGGGCGTGGAGGTCGGGTTCGAGGCCAGTGTCGGTGGCGGTATTCCGGTGATCAAGGCCCTCAAGGAAGGGTTGGTGGCCAACCGCATCCTCTCCATCATGGGCATCATGAACGGCACCGCCAACTACATCCTCACCCGCATGACCGACGAGGGCATCGCCTTTGCCGAGGTGCTCAAGGATGCGCAACGGCTCGGATTTGCCGAGGCTGACCCCACCTACGACATCGAGGGCATCGACACCGCCCACAAACTGGCCATCCTCATGACCATGGCCTACGGCATGCCCATCACCCACCGCGAGATCGCCACCGAGGGTATCTCCAGCATCGAGCCCATGGATATCGAGCTGGCCCGCGAGCTGGGTTGCCGCATCAAACTCCTGGCCATCAGCCGCAACCATGGCGACCATGTCGAGGCCCGCGTCCATCCGACCATGGTGCCGCAAACGCACCTGCTGGCCTCGATCAGCGGTGCCTACAACGCCATCCATTTCCAGGGCGACACAGTGGGCAATGTCCTGCTCTACGGCCAGGGCGCGGGCATGATTCCCACCGGTAGCGCCGTTGCCGCCGATGTGGTCGATATCGCGCGCAATATCCAAAGCGGCTCCATCGGCCGCGTGCCGTCGCTCGCCTACCTGCCCGCAGAGATGCGGCCGCGCCGTATCACCCCCATGGACGAGTTGTCCGGCCGCTACTATTTCCGCCTCACCGTGCTCGACCAGCCGGGCGTGTTGGCCACCGTGGCCGGCGTGCTCAGCAAGTACGAGATCAGCATTGAGTCGGTTATCCAGAAGGGTCGCAAAAAAGTCGGCGCCGTGCCGTTGGTGATCGTCACCCACCACGCCAAAGAATCGGCGGTGCGCGGCGCCCTGGAGGAGATCGGTCAGTTGGCGAGCGTCACCGCTCCGGTGGTCAAGATTCGTATTTTGGATGAGGAGGAGTAATCCCGCAGGGGATTGGTGCGTATTATGAAATATATCCTCCTCATTGGCGATGGCATGGGCGATGTCCCGGTGCCGGCGCTGGGTAATCAAACCCCGCTGGAAGCAGCCGCCACTCCGACCATGGACCGGCTGGCCAAAGATGCGGAAATGCTGCTGGTGCGCACGGTACCAGTCGGCTATCCGCCGGGCAGCGATGTGGCCAACCTCTCGCTCCTAGGGTATGAGCCGGAGTTATATTACACCGGCCGCGCACCGCTGGAGGCGGCCAGCCTGGGCGTGGAACTGGCGGCTGACGAGATCGCCTTCCGCTGCAATCTGGTCCATGTGGAGCGTTTTGATGGCCGCCTGAGGATGATCGATTACAGCAGCGGCCACATCACCACCGAGGAGAGCCGGCAACTGATCGACGCCCTCCAGGCCGAATGCGGCAACGAGATGATTGCCCTGTATCCGGGCGTCAGCTACCGCCACCTGCTGGTCTATCGGGGCGTACTCCCCGAGGGTTTCACCACCGTACCGCCCCACGATCACTCCGACGCCGAGGTGACGGATTTTTTTACCGAGTACAGCAAAATCCCTGAATTCGCCTCACTCCTGGCCAAGGCCGAGGCCATCCTCGCGGACCACCCGGTCAACCGCGAACGGGCGCGGCAGGGCAAACGCACCGCCAATTGCATCTGGCTGTGGGGCGAGGGCAAGCGACCGGCCATGCAGACCCTGGAGACCCGTTTTGGTATTCGCGGCGGCCTGATCTCAGCGGTCGACCTGCTCAAGGGGCTGGGAGTGCTGGGCGGTTTGCAGGTGATTGATGTGCCCGGCGCCACCGGCTATCTCGATACCAACTACGCCGGCAAGGCCCAGGCGGCGATTGATGTGCTGGCCAAGGATGATTTTGTGCTGGTACATGTGGAGGCCCCGGATGAGACCGGCCACCAGGGACTGTCCAAGGAGAAGGTGCAGGCAGTGACAGATTTTGACACCAAGATCGTCACCCCGATTGTCGAGGCCATGGAGCGACGCGGCGAACCCTTCCGCCTGGTGGTGACCATGGATCACTACACCCCCATTCACCGCCGCACCCACGAGGATTGGCCGGTGCCGATGTTTATTTACGATTCGCGCGGCATCGCCAAACCCTCCGGCCGCACCTACACCGAGGCCAATGTGCTGGCAGCGGTCGAAGAAAACGGGCTGAAGCTTGAATCCGGGGCCGCCTTCTTCCGCCGCTTTGTCGAGCAGGGGTGAGCGCGGCATGAGCAAGATCAATGTCAGCCTGGCCGAGCCGATCTTTACCACCACCTACCGCGTCATCTACGGCGACACCGATGCCGCCGGCGTGGTCTACAACGCCAATTACCTGCGCTACTTCGAGATCGGCCGCACCGAGATGATGCGCGCCTGGGCCCTGCCCTACAGCGCCATCGAGGAACTGGGCTGTGTGCTACCGGTGACCGAGACCCACCTCCGCTTTAAAGCCCCGGCTGCCTATGACGACCTCATCACCATTGCCACCTCTCTGGTCGAGGTGAGCAAGCTGACCTGCCGCTTCCACTACGCCATCAGCCGTGAACAGAGCGAGGGCAAATCAATGTTGCTCGCCAAAGGGTTCACTGTCCATGCCTGCATCAATCGCCAGGGCAAACTGACCCCCTTTCCCGGTCCGGTACTGACAAAAATCCAGGCCATCCTGGGAAAAGGCATAGAAGCAACACAAATAGATTGACAAATATTTCATTTCAGTTAAAATGGTCGGATTGCAACGCGGGGTGGAGCAGTCTGGTAGCTCGTCGGGCTCATAACCCGAAGGTCACAGGTTCAAATCCTGTCCCCGCTACCAAGTACATTCAAAGGATTTAGATCGAATCGATCTAAATCCTTTTTTTGTGTCTGCTGTTTTCTGTAAGCGCCTTGTAAGCAGTTTTGAGCCAACCCGTTGAGGCAAAACGGGAAATCTGCATACATCGGATCCCCCTGGTTGTCTCCGCCGCCACCTCATCGTGTACCGTTCCCCCCTATCCGCCAGTCAGTCTATATTCTCTTCACTCTTTCAGAGGGGAGCATGGGTGTCATCGCGCTGTTGGTGGAATATTTGGTCCAAAAGACTGCTGAGTTGTTCCAGGGTATACGGTTTACGAATAAAACCAGCCAGTCCTTCCTGATGAATACTTGCAAAATCAGCATCTCGGGTGAATCCCGAAGCGATGATGACGCACACTGAGGAATCCAGACTCTTAAGGCGCCGAAAACACTCCTCACCATCCATCACTGGCATGATCATGTCCAGAAGGATGAGATCGATCTCCTCCTGGTACTGCGTATAGAGATCGATCCCTGCTTGTCCATTTTCAGCCTCAAACACTTGATATCCCAATCCTTCAAGCATGAAGCGCACCGCCAGCCGAATCACCGGCTCATCATCGATGACGAGGATGGTTCCCTGGCCGGCAATAACGTTCATGGCCACCGTCGTCTCTTGGGTATCCACGCCTGTATACAGGGGCAGATGCAGGGTGAAGGTCGTCCCCGCACCCAAGACACTCTTCACCAGAACCTCGCCATGGTGTTGTTGAACCGTGCCATACACCGCGGACAGCCCGAGACCAGTCCCCTTTTCCTGCTCTTTGGTTGTAAAAAAAGGTTCAAAGATATGCTTAAGATGTTCCTCGGCAATGCCGGTCCCGGTATCACGGACGTCGAGTTGCAGATATTCCCCAGGCTCAAGGGAAAAGGAGCTGAGCGCACAGTACTCGTGATCAAGAGAGCGAACGCTGGTTGTGAAAACAAGGCTCCCCCCTTCCGCCATGGCCTGTCCGGCATTGATCCCCAAATTCAGCAGGCAACTCTGGAGTTGTCCCCGATCCCCCATGACCAGTGTCGTCCGTTGCACAAGGTCATGCTCCACTGTGATTTTTTTATCCAGTGTGCGCCTGAGAATCTCCACCGTCTCGGTCACCATCCGCCCCATATCCACCGGGGTCAGGGCCACATGCTCCTTACGGGCAAAGGCCAACAGATTGCGGGTCAATTCGCCGGCCCGTTCGGCCGCGATGCGGATATTATCGATCAGCGGCATCTCCTGCGCATTGATGCGTAAACGCAGGACATCGGCGGCACCGAGAATCCCGCCCAGCATGTTATTGAAGTCGTGGGCCATGCCCCCGGCCAGATGACCGATGGCATCCATTTTTTGGCTCTGTCGCAGCCGCTGCTCCAGTTCCACCCGTTCGGTGACATCATCGATACGCAGGACAGCCCCCTGCACCCCATGGCTCAACAGCGGATAAATGGTCATTTCCCGGAACAGATGTCTCCCGGCCGGGTTTTGAAATGACGAAGAGATGGTTTTGACCGTGTCGATGTCGAGCCGGTGATCAAGATCCGCGAAGAGATCGTCTATTTCCGGATATGCCTGAACAAGCGGCTGTCGGTACACCTGCTCACGTTGACGGCCGGTCGACTGTTCAGCGGCATTGTTCCACAGGGTGATACAGCGCTGTTCATCCACGCCGATAATGATCGAGGGCATGGAATCAATGGTGCTCTCCAACAAGGCCCGGCTTTCCCTGGTCTCCTGTTCGGAGAGCGCCAGTTGTGTGTTACTGGTCTGGAGATGGTCAATGGTCTGGTTGAGCTGCTTGGTCATGCGGGAAAAGGCATCCCCTAATATATCGATTTCATATACTTTGTGCGGGGACCACCTGAAGGGGGTCTTATTTTCGTCAAAGGTCTTGATGCCCTGTTCAAGGTGCAGCAGTGGGCGAGTCAGGCTGCGGCTCAGGCGAAAAATGAGAAAAAACAGCAGCAAGCCAATAACAATGATCAAGGCAAAGGTGATACTCCGCAGAGGTTGAATGGGCTCATCGATTTCGCTGAGGTAGCCGGTCGCCACCAGGTACCAGTTAAAATCCTGCAAACGTTCGATGAAGGCATACTTCAGCCGAGGTTCTCGGTCGGAAGGATTCTTCCATGTGTAGGTTAAATATCCGGTATCACTTGATTGAAGCTGTCTAAATATCTCTCTGCCCTGTTCCAGCAACTGTGATTGGTGCTGGACATCGCCAAGTTCCGGATGAACCAGCAGATGCCCCTGTTCGTCAAAGACCGCAAAGTAACCGAAACGATTGATCCGCACCGGGGCCAGCAGTTGTTCGAGATCCTTGATCTTGACCAGGTCAACGAACTCATCACGGTAGGAGGAGGCGCCGATGAACCAGTTCCACGGTTTGAACTCCATGACGTAGGCTGCTTTTTTGCGCAACAGGTTGTCGCTTGGATTTTTCCAGTCATATTCGGTATACCCGTTGCCGACAGCCTCCCAGTATCTGCAACCTTGGGTTTCGCTACAGTCCTGGTCCTTGAGATAGGGATGGAGTTCAAGGAAAAGTTTTCCATTTTTACGTAACACCGCAACCGGATATCCGCTGCTCCCCACCTTCTGCCCATTAAAATGCCGCTGTACCGCGTCTTTGGCCTGTTGCTCGCTGAGTTTTCCCTGCTGAAATTCTTCATATCGCTGCTGGACGAAGGCCAGGTTGCTCTCGGTGATACCCCGCAAATAATTGGCGATGGCCGTATCCAACTGCGCCTGGACGGCACGGTACATATTTTTCTCGGTGGTTTGCAGCTCCTGCTGCGCATTTTCCGTAAGGATATGTCGAATTATTGCATAGTTGAACAGAAAGAGCACAGTGATGACCACCAGGACAAAGGGGCCAAGGGAGAGCGCAATCTTCGTTTGCAGTTTCATAATGCTGAACAGTTGTTAGGCCAAAGGTGCCGAGTGATGGGATACTCCATTGTAGGGGTCGTCCGCGCCAAAAAGAAAGGCCTTAACCCCACTATTCCCGCACCACCAGGAAAAGAACACCCTTACCCCCCAGTGCTCACGCTCAATCAGCCAACGACAAGGCCATAGCGAACCGGTGGCTTTTCCCCGCCCATGCGATACCGCCAGGCGACCACCACCCCCATTGCTTTTGCCGGTGCGGTACCTCTCTTTTCCCGCTCCCACCTGCAAGCCCGCTTGCAGGTGTTTACTTTCTTGACATTCAGGTGAATGTATTAGTACATTCAGACAACGTCAAACAAGGAAGGAGGCAGCAATGAGCAACACCGATCCATTAACCGGGCGGCAACAGGAGTTTCTAGACTACCTCCGCAAGCGGGTGCAGGGCGGGGAGGGAATCCCCTCACTGCGTGAGGCAGCCAAGGAGCAGGGCACCAGCCATGCGGCGGTGGCCAGTCTTTTTCGTGCCCTGCAGGACAAAGGCTGGCTGCACCGCGATGGCCGCTACAGTCGCACCATCGTCCTGCGCGAGGAACCGTCCGCCATGCAGGTGGCCCCCAGCCGCATGGTGCCCATCATCGGCCAGGTGGCGGCGGGGTTGCCGCTCTATGCGCAGCAGGAATGGGCGGGCAGCATTGTCGTCGATGGCACGGTGTTTCGCGGCGATCATCTCTTTGCGCTGCGCGTTCAGGGCGATTCGATGAAGGAGGTGGGTATCCTCAATGGGGATTTGGCTATCTGCGAGCCACGGCAGTATGCCGCCAATGGCGAGATCGTGGTGGCGCTGATCAACAACGAGGAAGCCACGGTGAAACGGTTCTTTTTCAAAGACGATCACATCGAACTCAAACCCGAGAACAGCGCCTATGCGGTCATGTCCTATGGCTTGGGCGAAGTGCTCATCCAGGGCAAGGTGATCGGCATCCAGCGCGGGCCGGAACAGTTGGCCACCCTGTAAAGAGCACCATGACGGCACATGCACCGGTTTATATCGGCACCTGTGGCTTTTCCTATCCGGAGTGGATTGAGGCAGGCATCTACCCGCAGGCCACCAAATCCGCGCAGATGCTTGAGCTCTACCGCCACCTCTTTCCCGTGGTTGAGCTCAATTACACCTGGTACCAGATGGTGCGCGCCGAGGCCATAGAGCGGATGCTGGCAGCAAGCGATCCCCTGCTCTTCTGCGCCAAACTCACCCGCACCATGACCCACGATATCACCGAGGACTGGCGGCAACAGGCGGCCTTGTACTGCCAGGGCATCGCGCCGTTACAGGAGAGCGGCCGGCTTGTCAGCGTGCTGGTGCAACTGCCGCCAACCTTTCATCGCACCCCCGACAACCGCAGCTACCTGGCGCGCCTCTTCGATGCCCTGCACTCCCTGCCGCTGGCGGTGGAGTTCCGCCACCGCTCCTGGGCACAGGAGAGTGTGTTCAACGGCTTGGAGCAGCGGCGCATCACCCTGGTCAGCGTCGATGGGCCTCCCCTGGCGGAGTTGTTCCCCGCCCTGGCGGTGGTCACCAATAGCGATCTCTTCTACCTCCGCCTGCACGGGCGCAACAGCCAGGGCTGGAGGAGCGGCTCCAAGCAACAGCAGTTTGATTACGATTACACCGAACAGGAACTGGAACAGTGGAGCAAGGAACGTATCCCGCAGATGCGCACGGCCTGCCACGGCGGCGTTATCCTCTTCAACAACCATGTTGCCGGGCAAGCGGTACGCAACGCCCAGACCATGGCCCGTCTGCTGCGCAACGAAGACGGCTGAGCCATGGAACGCCGGATTATTCATCTCAATATCGCCGACTTCAGTGTGGCAGTAGAACGCCTCATCGATACCAGCCTCAAGGACAAGCCGCTGATCATCGCCGATCCCACGCCCCGCGCCGTGGTCTTTGACATGAGCGACGAGGCCTATGCCGATGGTGTTCGCAAAGGGATGCTGCTCAGCATGGCCCAGCGTCGTTGCCGACGCGCGGTGCTGCTGCCGCCCCGGCCCGAGCAGTACCGCAAGGTGCTGCATCGCTGCCTGGAACATGCCCTCCACTACACCCCCCTGGTGGAGCGCTCCAGCGGCAACGGCCATCTCTACCTCGATGTCACCGGCACACATCGGCTCTTTGGCCCGGCACCGGATATTGGCTGGCGCCTGCGCAAAACCTTTCGCCAGGATTTGGGCCTGGATCCCATCTGGTCCTTGGCGGCCAACAAGGTGGTGGCCAAGGTGGCCAGCCGCCTGGTCAAACCGCGCGGCGAATGCATTGTCGGCGGAGGCGAAGAGGGCTCTTTTCTGGCACCGCTGCCCTTGCGGCTGCTGCCCGGCATCGCCCCGACGGACCTGTATCGTCTCCAGCAGGTCAATATCGATCGCGTCCATCAGGCGGCGGCGCTCTCGGTGCAGGAGTTGAGCGTGCTCTGTGATCAGCGGGCGCGCCGGCTCTACGAGGTGGTGCGGGGGATCGATCCTCGCCCTGTCAGCCCCGCCGGGCCAGCGGGTGCGGAATACAGCCATCACCACCTCTTTTCGCCGGATACCAACCAGGAACCGCTGATCCGCGCCGCCATCTTCACCCTGGCCCAGCAGGCGGGCCATGCCCTGCGCCAGCGTAACCTTGGATGCCGGCGCATCGCCGTCTCACTGCTCTATGCCGATGGTGTGGCAGTGACCCGTCAGGCCGTGGCCAAGAGCGTGCTCAACGACGATCCGGCCTTGCAGCACCTGGCCTTGACTGCACTCTATCGCGGCTGGCATCGTCGTGTCCGGGTGCGGCAGATCGGCCTGGCCTGCTCGCTCATTCAGCGCCCGGCCCAACAACTCTCTCTCTTTGCCGCCGCCGATCCCCAGCCGCGTAAAAATCAACAGCTCAGCGCAGCCTTTGATGCCATCCGTGGCCGCTTCGGCGAACACAAGATCCAACGCGGTGGCCAACAACCCCTGCGCACCGGCCAGATGCCCCTTTCATGATCGCCCTGGGCCTGCACTCTCATTTTTCGCTGCTGCAAGGGACGGCCAGCCCCAGGGCGCTGTGCCGGGACGCCCGTGCCAAGGGCTATACCACCCTGGCCCTGACCGACACCAACAACCTCTACGGGCTGTGGCCCTTTCTCGCTGCCTGCAAAGAGGAGGAACTGACGCCGATCATCGGTGCCGAGCTCCGCAGTGGGCCGCATCGCCTGTTGTGCCTGGTCAAGGATCTGCACGGATATCGCAATCTCTGCCACCTGATCAGCGAGGTGCATGCCAATCCAGGCTTGGATCTCACAGCCTCCCTGCAAGAGCGGCAGAGCGGCCTGGTGCTGCTGGCCACCGACACGGTGCTGCTCAAGCACTGCCATGCCATCGGCGCCGATACCTACGCCGCGCTCAGCGGCCAACCCAACCAACACAACAGCGAACTGCGGCGCCAGGCCGGCGCCTTAGGCCGAGCGGCGGTGGCGGTGCAGGACAGCTGGATGTCCTCCCCGGATGACGCCCCGGTGCAGCAACTGCTGCGGGCCATCGACGGCAATATCTCCCTGTCCCGGCTGGCAAAGGACGACAGCGATGCAGCTTTCTTGCCGCCAGCGGCCCAGTGGCGGCAGCGCTTCGCCATCTGGCCGCAATGTCTTGCAACAGCCGCTGAAATCGCCGAGAAATGTAGCCTGCGCACGCCCCACACCGGCCTGATTATGCCGCCGTGGTGCGGAGGCGATGCGGAGGTAGAGCTGCGTTCACGGGCCTTGGCCGGTGCCGGGAACCGCTACGGCCAGCCGCTCCCCGATGCGGTACGCACCCGTTTGGAGCACGAGCTGACGATTATCACCGCCATGCGCTTTTCCGCCTACTTTCTGGTGGTCCATGACATCGTCGGCCCGGTGGCACGCACCTGTGGCCGTGGTTCGGGGGCCGCCTCCCTGGTGGCCTACTGCCTGGGGATCACCAATGTCTGCCCCATCCGCCACAACCTCTATTTTGAGCGTTTTCTCAATCCCGGCCGCAGCGATCCCCCGGATATTGATATTGATTTCGCCTGGGACGAGCGGGACCGCATCCTTGCCTCCGTGCTGGAACGTTTCGGCTGCCATGCCGCCATGGTGGCCAACCACGTCTGCCTGCAACCGCGCATGGCCATCCGCGAGACGGCCAAGGTCTTTGGCATCCCCGCCGGCGAGATCAGCCGCATCACCAAAAAATTACCGTGGATATGGCGGGCTGGCAGCGCCGAGGAGGGGTATCTGCACCAGTTGCAAGGCTTGCCGCAGCTCCGCGGGGTAGACTTGAGCGATCCCTGGCCACGCATCCTGGAGTTGGCCGCCCGTATCAGCGGCACGCCCCGCTATCTCTCGGTGCACCCCGGTGGCGTCGTCATCACGCCGCAACCGCTGCGCGATTATGTGCCGGTGCAGCAGGCGGCCAAGGGAGTGCCGATCATCCAATGGGAGAAGGACGGCGCCGAAGAGGCGGGCCTGGTCAAGATCGATCTCTTGGGTAACCGCAGCCTGGGGGTGATTCGCGATGCGCTCTCGCAGATGCGCCACAACGGCCACAACCTGCATGAACAGCAATGGCTGCCCGAAGAGGACCCCGCCACCCAAGGCCTGGTGGCGCGGGGAAAGACCATGGGCTGCTTTTACATCGAGAGCCCGGCCACCCGCCTCTTGCAGCAGCGCGCGCAGCGGGGTGATTTCGAGCATGTGGTGCTCCACTCCTCGATCATCCGCCCGGCGGCCAACGACTTTATCCGCGAATACCTGCGGCGATTACATGGCGGCCCCTGGCAACCGCTCCATCCGCTGGTGGCGGGGGTGCTCGACGAAACCTACGGCATCATGGTCTACCAGGAGGATGTCTCCCGCGTGGCGGTGCAATTCGGCTTTTCCCATGCCGATGCGGACCGGCTGCGCAAGATCATGTCGAAAAAGGAGAAACAGCGCCAGCTCAAGGATTACCGCACCACCTTCTTCCAGGCCGCCGCCGAGCGCGGGGTCGAAGACGGCACCGCAGAGCGTATCTGGGCGATGATGATGAGTTTTGACGGCTACTCCTTCTGCAAACCGCACTCTGCCAGCTATGCCCGGGTGTCGTTTCAGGCCGCCTATCTCAAGGCGCATTTCCCGGCCGAATTCATGGCAGCGGTCATCTCCAACCAGGGCGGGTTTTACGCCACCTTTGCCTATGTCTCCGAGGCGCGTCGCTTGGGGCTGAACATTCTCTGCCCCGATGTCAACGAAAGCGGGGTGCAATGGCGGGGCGCGGGCAAGGAACTGCGGGTAGGTTTGATGGCGGTGGCGGGCCTGAGTCAAGCAACGGCGAACCGCATTGTGGAAGAGGCGCGCAAGCGCCCATTTGCCTCTGTCTTTGATTTCCTTGGCCGGGTGCGCCCTTCCACCGACGAGGCGGAGGCGCTGGTCCATGCCGGGGCCCTGGATGGAATGCACCCGTCGGCAGCCACCAACCGGGGCGTGTTGATCTGGATGCTGGCGACCTGGCGCAAAGGCACACACCAACTCGGCACGCTGTTTCCCCTGGACCCCACACCACCACCGCTACCGCCGCAAGAGCGGCGACAACGGCTGCGCAACGAATATCGGGTGCTGGGTTTTCTCTGCGAAACGCATCCCATCACCCTGTTTACCGCGCAACGCCACAGAGCAGGCGCCCTCACCGCGCAGCAACTGCTCCACCTGCCGGACACCGCCATCGGCCAGCACCGCACGGTGCGTTTCCTCGGCTGGCTGATCACCGGCAAGGTTGTCGGCACCAAGCAGGGCACGCCCATGGAATTCCTCAGCTTTGAAGACGAAACCGGCATGATGGAATGCACCCTGTTTTCCAAGGAGTACGACCACTACTGCCACCTCCTCGCCAGAAAAGGCCCATTGCTCTTGGAAGGATATGTGGAAGAAGAGTATAGAACACGGACCTTAACCCTCACACGCATCGCTGCGGTTGGATGAGCAGGATGCATTACCTGGGATTTTTGGGGCTGCTTTGGTGTGCCATTCAAGGGAGGGAGCAATCTGCCTGTGTATATTGTCTGGAAGTCTGTTGCACGTCGTTAGATTGAGGCGCAACACCTTTTCCGATACTTATTGAGTCTGCCTGTGGGGCTGGTATAGTCCAGCACAATAACACCTGTTTGAATGTGCAGCGCCATGTTCCGTTCGGCATAATGCCATCCCCTTCGGGCCTTATGTAAAAATACGGGTTGTCATTCCCGAGGTAGTCCTCGGAAATCCAGCACATGGAAAATCAAAGAGTTCAATGATTACCACCGAACTTCAGCTGGGAAAGAGGAGATCTCTCCCGTGGTCGAGATGACACCCAGGTGGCGGCACACACCTCGGATCGACCCGCCATTTCGATGTCATCCCGAACGAATGTGAGGGATCTCAAAATCAGACCTTTGAGCTGAGGTTGGGTGGTAATCACCAAGAGTTATGGATTCCCGCTTACGCGGGAATGGCGACAAAGCCCGGCAACAGCTCATTTTTCAAGAAGCTCCTTCGTAAAGAATTCACTATGTCCTTTTCATCACTCGATCTTTCCGAGCCACTGCTTCGAGCTCTTGATGACCTGGGGTATGCAACGCCTACTCCGGTGCAGCTCAAGGCAATTCCCGCTGTTCGTTCCGGCAGGGACGTTATGGCAATGGCCCAGACGGGTACGGGGAAAACGGCCGCTTTTGCTCTACCGCTGCTGAAACGCCTCAGCAGCAGTTCCGGGGTCAAAGCCAACCACATCCGCGCCCTGGTGCTGACGCCGACCCGCGAACTTGCGGTGCAGGTTGCTGAGTCCATTGCCGCTTATGGCAAGTATCTGCCGCTCAGGACGGGGGTTGTTTATGGCGGGGTGAAGATCAATCCGCAGATGATGCGATTGCGCGGCGGGGTCGATATTCTCGTTGCAACACCGGGGCGCCTCCTTGATCTCTTCCAGCAAAATGCAGTGAAGTTTTTGCAGGTGGAGACGCTGGTGCTCGATGAAGCAGACCGGATGCTCGATCTGGGGTTTATGGAGGATATAGGCAAGATCCTTGGTCTCTTGCCCAAAAAGCGACAGAACGTGCTCTTTTCTGCAACTTTTCCGGATGCCATTCGCGCACTCGCTGAAAAGTTACTGCAAAGACCGGTGCATATAGAAATTGACCCGCCAAACTCCGCGGCCAAAAGCGTGCAACAGTGGATCTATGAGGTGGACAAAAGCAAGAAACCGGATCTGCTCTGTCAGTTACTCCACCATAATGACTGGCAGCAGGTGCTGGTCTTCACCCGCACTCGAATCGGTGCTGACCAATTGGTGACGAAACTTGCCGGTAAAGGTATCTCGGCCCTGGCGATTCATGGGGAGAAGAGTCAGGGCCTCCGTGCCCGCGCTCTGGCTGACTTCAAGGCAAACACCATCCGTGTCCTGGTCGCCACGGATATTGCTTCGCGTGGCATTGATATCAACGAACTTTTTTACGTTATTAATGTTGATCTGCCAAAAGTCGCGGAAGACTATATCCATCGTATCGGCCGCACCGGTCGGGCCGGCCTGAAGGGTGTGGCAATTTCCTTGGTGAGTGCCGACGAGGTCAACCTTCTCTCGGCAATCGAAACGCTTATCGGCCAGCTGCTGGCACGACAAGTTGCGGTTGGTTTTATTCCAAAACACAATGTGCCTTTAACCCGTCTGATGAAGGCGCGCCCGAAAAAGCCCAAGAAGCCAAAGCAGGTGCAGGCACCGACCGAGGCCACATGCCAACACCAGTGTTCAGGTGAAGAGAAAAGTTCCCATCGTAAACAGCGAAAAAACAAGGGCCAGGACGGCGAAAAAGTGCAGGGAACTGCCGCTGGCAAGAGACAGCAAAGACGTTTAAAAAAATAGCATGTCCCGGTACTCTTCAAAGAGGTACAGGCAGCCGTCTTGTCATGCCCACGGATCATTTTTCCCCGTAGCCTTTCATTCGGTAAGCTGGGCATTGGATGATAAGCATGATCAGCTGACTTTTGCTCTTGGGCAGATACAACAACTGGGGGAAATGCTATGAATTACTGGCTGATGAAATCGGAACCGGACCTTTTCGGAATCGATGATCTGCAACGAGTGGCCGTGGAGCCATGGGACGGGGTCCGTAACTTTCAGGCGCGCAACATGCTCCGCGATCAGATGCAGGTGGGTGACCTGGCTTTTTTTTACCACTCAAACTGCACCACTCCGGGGATCGTCGGCATCATGCGCATCCATCGTGCCGGCTATCCTGACCAGACCGCTTTCGACCAGGAACATCGTTACTACGACCCCAAAAGCAATCGAACCAACCCGCGTTGGTATCGGGTGGATGTCGCCTTTGTGGCCAAATTTGCCGAGGTGATCCCCCTAAGCTGGCTTAAACAGCAACCACAACTGGCCGACTGCTCCCTGGTACAACGCGGCAACCGCTTGTCGATTATACCCCTCAGCGAGCAGCATTGGACTTTAATCAACCGTCAGGCCCAACAGGTATAGAAAAGAAAGGTGCAAACAGTCACGCAAATAATCCCGATGCGTTTCACTGAACGGAAAAGTATACTCAGGTCCGCCGCCAATTGGTAGATTCCAAAAAATGAATCAAAATAGCGAGAATAAAAAGTCAGCATATATTGGAAGTATGTTGACCGATTAGCGCGGTTATCTGAGGACGGTAAAATTGATCTAAACAATCGTGGGCTGCCCCCAATTTACTCTTGGAGTAAAGGATCTGATAACGATGAAGAATTCGAGGGATTAAAGAAAATATTAGGTAAAAAAATTGCTGGTATAAATAAATTTACTGGAGTTTGGAGTTTCATCCCAGCCCGGCCGATGGGCGGATTTTTTGGCCAAGCGGACTGAAAAATACAAAAATTCTTGACATAGCTGCAAAACTGCGGCAGCCGCACTTTCCTTAGAAAGTGCGGCCTTCAGAAGAGAACAACTTCACTCTTCTGGAGGCCGCCATGGGCAACAAGGGATATGGCAGTATCCCCGGAACCCTGTTTGAATGTATCACATTCCTTGCCAGGGCTCTACCGGTACGTTCCGTTCCAACCTTTATCGAGCTGCTGATCGGAGCCATGCTTACTCAGACCGGGTTTGTTACCGGGGCCTGGCTGGCGATCAGGCCGTTACGCAGTTGGAGCGCCTATTACAAGTGGCTCCAGGAAGGCAAGTGGTCCTGGGTCGCCCTTGGGGTGCAGATGGCCAGGATGGTACTGTGCTTCTTTCCCCAGCTGGGTTGGTTTCTGATCATTGACGACACCTTCGTCTACCGCGCTTCCCGCAAGGCGCCAGGCAGCGGGATCTATCATCAGCACGGCAACAAAGCGAATCGCCCCCAGTATGCACGGGGCCAGTGCTGGGTGAGCCTGGCCCTGTCGGTGAGCAGGGGCAAGAAGAACTCTGCAATCCCTTTGCTTTCCCGGTTGATGCGCACCGACGGTAACACCGGCAAGCTCGATGCGGCGAAGGTCCTGCTGAGGGCCGTAGCACAGGTGTTCACCGACAAAAAGGTCTGCCTCCTGGTGGACAGTTGGTATATGAAGTACCCTTTGATCGCCTTTGTCCTGGCCCTTGGTTTTCAGGTGATCGGCCAGGTTCGACGGGATACGGCGCTGTACAGTCTGCCCATTGCCACCGGCAAACGGGGTCGGCCTGCCAAGTATGGCGCCAAATACACCCCGGATACGGTTGCTCTTTTGCCGGAGGTGCGCCATTGGCTGTTCCTCTACGGCACGTGGCAATGGGTGCGCTACCGGAGTGCAGTCTGTCGGCCTAAATTCCTCCGTGGCCACCAAGTCAGAGCCGTGTGGATGCAGTTCGAAGGCGAAGATGGCAAACTCAGCAAGTCACGCCTGCTCATCTCCACCAACAGTAAGCTTCGTGCAGACGAGGTGTTCAAGGCCTACGCCCGCCGCTGGGCCATCGAAGACCTCTTCAACCAGATGAAGAACAGTTGGGGTTGGCGCGAGGCCTGGCAGCAGTCGCGGCAGGTGCTGCATCGCTGGACCCAGATGCTTTCGACCGCCTATGCCCTGCCGCAACTGTTGAGCATGTATTGCAGCGAGCAGATGTACGGACTGCTGCAACTGACGCCATGGCGGAAAAAGGCGCCGATGACCGCCGGGCAGGTTCGCTTGGGACTACGGATGTTTTTCAGCCATGTCCGGGTTCGGGACTGGTGGAACCCGACATGCCGGAAATTCGAGCCCGGTTCAGCCCTTGGAAAACCAGGGGAGAGGGTCCCTTCGGGCAAATACGCCCGAAGACGGCAATCAAAGAACAACAGGGCGGCCAATCCGCCCCCGCCATCGTGACGATGGCTTGATCGTGAAACTCCAAACTTCAGTAAATTTAAAAACAGAAAATAATGATCGTGAACATCCTAACGATTTTTTGTCATGGAGAAGTGAGTGAAGAAACTGTTTAATATTAGCAGTTTTGGGATATTTGTTTCAGTTGTTTATATCGGTGCAATTGCGTGGTTAAGGTGGCCTTTTTCAATACCTACTTTGAAGGAAATGCCGTTAAATGAACTCGGTGATTTTCTAGCAGGTGTCTTTGGGCCATTAACATTGTTCTGGCTCATTTTGGGGTTTCTGCTTCAAAAAGAAGAGCTTGGGCAAAATACTAAGGCTTTGAATATGCAAGCTGATGAGCTGAGAGAGTCTGTAAATCAGTATAAACAGATGGTCGCTATATCACAGCAGCAGGTTAAAGCAGAACTTGAATCGCTCAAAATTCAACAGGAAGAAATGGGGAGAAGAGAGCTTCCAGTATTTGTTATTACTAACATTAAAACTGAAAAGATAATGAAAGATGGGGGGGATCCATTTGAAAAAAATTCTCTTTTTCAAGGTCAAGAATTTTCACATTATTTGTTTAGCGTAGAAATCCTTAATGGAGGCGCTCCGGTAACTGAGTTAGATGTTCATGTTGAATCTGATCATCACAGTATTGAAAGTAATTCTCCTCATGAATATCACTTTGAACATAATCAAAGAATTATTATATCGTGGGAAGCAACAGAGGAGGCGATGCATGATACAATAGATATAATTGTTATCTGTTTTAATGTTTCCGGTAAACAATTTTCGAAAAGATTTTATCTTGCGCTAGGTGAAGGCCATGAATACCATGATTTTACTATAGGGGAAAATGAAAGAATTGCTCGTGAATATAAAGAAAAATTTCCAAAAAAGACTATGAACTCTGCTCAACCGCTTGATGAATCTAAAATATTAAAGTACAGAGATAGTTGAATTTACAAATATCTATTTAATTCTGTTTCTAAACATTATTTAATTGAATATAGCGTAATGGGGAAAGATTTATTTTAAAGATGAATGTGCTTTCAAACCAGCGGGTAAAGCGGAGAAACCCGCTCACCCGCGCGTTCACATTCAATATTTCTCCAGTTGACCTTGACTGAAAAAAGGTTGGTTATAGATTCAACAAAATCGGAGACGGATCTAATTCACATCTATTGCATCTACTGTATTTTAGAGAAAGGCCACAATCCAAACATTTCAGATCGCTTCGCAACGAGTTGTCGTTAACGGTTCTTGACGATTGCATCTGCATCACCAGCGAATCATGTGAAAGCAGATTACAATGGAGCGACATTTATCACCGGAAAAATCGCAGTGGCATCATATTGTTTCATGTGCCAACACGTTTTCTAGATAATGAAGAGCATTTCATCCAGTTACTGGCATAGAAAAACAGGCAGTGCAAAAAATGAAAAACATTTCTATCGAACCGAGTAGCTACACTTGAAAAATTGCAATAATTACAGCCAAAAAATTCAGCCAGCCCCCTTACGATGCAGTTTTTCCACACTGGGGCCAGTAGAGGATAAATCGCCCCTGCTCAGTAGGGATGACGAGGAGAGCCGAGATGCTGGCTCTCAGCTTCCGCGATGCGAATGCTGTCATGCGAGGAAAAACACGCTCTGTTGTTTTTTCAAGGAAAATATCAGCTATTTCTTTGCAAGAAACGAGAGAACATTCAGTGGCTTTCTTTGCTTTGGCTGCATGACCAGATTGTTTTTCGAGTTCACCCTCAAAACCCTCTTCGGCACATGGTGGGGGATTGTAGGTGCTCTTCTCGGGCCAGCAATCATTGGCAACAACATCCTAGAATATGCGAGAAATTCATTGAGATTCATCAAGGAGAAGCGTTGAAAAAAGGCGCCTGACCACCACGGATCAAGCGCCTTTCGATTGTACGGGCAAGCAGTATTGGTTCAGCTTGGTTCGGTCACGATCAGGTTGGTTTCTCCGTAGGCACGTTTCATTTCCAGGTTAATCCCATACCCGTTTGTGCCCAATCCCTGGGCGACGAGATGGAAACCATAGGCCATGGTCAGGCACAGGCCTGTGGCTGTCGAACGCAGGGCAAGGGCAAACACTTGCGGATCATCCAACACGCCCTCCCATGTTGCATTTGCATCCGGCCGACCGACGGTGATGGCTGCGCCGGCCGATTCGGCATACCTGCCCCGACTGCCCCAAATTTGAAAATAATCCATGTGGCCCTGGGTATGATGGGCGGTGATCTGGAAGGTTATCGAACGCTCTGTCGTCAGCAGGAGATCACCGCAGACGGTGGCCGTCGGGGTGATGACGTCAAGAAAGGCATCAGGCCTGCTGTTGTCGATGCGCACCATGGGCATGACCTCTTGCGCCACCTGACCACCGGAGGCATTAAATCCTGTGATGCGCAGTTTGTAATAGCCGTCGACGCAATTGAGGGTATTCCATGCCGCCTTGAAGGCGTGTTCAAGCCACAAGTCCTCAGGTTCAATATCGATATTGCGGTATTTTCCGTCGTCCCGCACCAACGATTCAACCACCCAGCGATGGGTGATCGCGTTCCACTTGAGATTGGAGAGCGCATCCGGTATTGGCTGCCAGGTCTCCCCGTCAAGGGCATTGCCGCCATTATCGGTCTTCAAGGTTTCCACCAGGTAGGAAGCGACCGCATGACTGACCGCGAAAAGACCATATATCCGAAGTGTTGCGCAGAACGGATGGCAGGAAAAGGTGCCACAGGGATCCCCAGGCTTGGCAAAGGCATAGCCATCAACAATCCGCGTGGTGTCGACCGGCAAAAGTCCTATGCTATGAAATCTGAAACCGGTTGCCGGAGCACTTCCCGAACTCCCCGGCATGACGACACGATCAGCCGGAATGATGTAGTCGCGATGGAAATCCGTCCCGATGTTCCAGTCAAATTCGGTCATAGGCGCTTCGTAGATTCTGGTCCATGTCCCATTGATGAACTGGGAAAAACGTGCCCTGATATCGGGTTTGAAATCAAATTTTGCACTGCTTGCCGGCAAGCTGGGGTTGAACGGGCTGAATTCTTGCTGTCGAGCAATGATGGTTGCTGCTTTTTTCCAGAGTATGCCAAACTTGAATGTGAAGGAGTAGGCGCCTGAGGCATCTGAGTAGGCGCTTCCCAGGAAATCATCGCGCCGGAGGAATTCACGTTTTCCGCCAAATCCCGCATCCTTGTTCGTATCGACTTCATAAAAGTCGATCCTGCAACCGGCCAGGGGGGCAAAATAGGTCGGATGCTGCGTATAGACTGATCCATGAATGACGTATTTCTGTGTCCTTCTGATCACATCATCAAGGAAAAATCGTGGTAGCGACACATTGAACGAAAGCTCATACACATCCTTTTTCTTCGCCTTCAGGTTTGCCTGCGGCACGGCACGTCTGATCGCCATGATCCCGGCATCCTCAGCCTTCACTGAAGCGGGATAAAGGGCAAGCTCCACACCGCTGGGCAGTTCTGACGCCTCCACCGTAAAGGCATAACTGCCATTCTCGTCAACGGGCCCTTCGCCCACCAGTTTCCCTTGTGCAAAGAGACCGGCATTGAACATGCCACGATCAAATGCCGTGGCGGCAACTTTATCGATACTGCCTTTCACCAGTACTTTCATGAGAGCTCCTTTATATGGGTAGAGGGAGAGGTAAGAGGGGGCCAACAGCGAGGTGGTTCAGCTGCGATTTTTACGCCTCCTTCATCCATCACAGGACCGCAGCTTCGATTAGTTGCAATATCAGCAAGGTAAACAACCACACTGCCCCATGGCGATGTGGTAAAAATCACTATACCCACCATCGCTGAAGAGCAAATGAAGGGAATTTAGAGAGTAAATGGATATGCAAAATAACCAAAATGGCGCAGAGTTGAACCAGTGTCGACCGGGAAGCTGGTTGGAGAACCGCAAGGCGCAACAAACGTGAGAAAGATTGGGTGCAGATGCTTGCCTTCTTTGCCGCATGGAACTACCCTTCGTGTTCGGCGCGGCTACATGAAGGGCTAACCTGATGGCCGCCCGCATCCTATCCCCTTTCTTGAGCAGGAGTTTGTTGTCATGACCGATTCACAACCCGCCTCCCTTTTCCCCACCGAGGCTTCCCTCCCCCAGCAATGGTGTTTCAACCCACCCCTGGAACAGCGCCAGTACCTCTGCGACGGCGTACTCCACCATTGGGACGGCCCGGTGAAGGAGGTCCTCTCCCCGGTCTGTGTGCAGACAGGTTCGGGTTTGCGACAGGTGAGCATTGGCAGTTATCCCCTGCTCCAGGAAGCGCAGGCCATGGAGGTCCTGGATGCCGCCTGCCGGGCCTATGACAACGGGCGCGGTCTGTGGCCCACCATGGCGGTGGAACAGCGGATGAAGCATCTGGAGGTCTTTGCCTTTCGTATGCAGGAGCAACGGACGCAGGTGATCCGGCTGCTGATGTGGGAGATCGGCAAGAGCCAGGCCGATGCCGAGAAAGAGTTTGACCGCACCGTGGCCTACATCGGCGACACCATCGATGCCCTCAAGGATCTGGATCGGGTCTCCTCGCGCTTTGTCATCGAAGAGGGCGTGATCGCGCAGATCCGCCGTGCACCACTGGGCGTGGTGCTGTGCATGGGGCCATACAACTATCCCCTTAACGAAACCTTTGCCACCCTGATCCCTGCGCTGATCATGGGCAACGCCGTGCTCTTCAAACCACCGAAAATCGGCGTATTGCTCCATCAACCCCTGCTGGAGGCCTTCCGCGACAGCTTTCCTCCGGGCGTGGTCAACACCGTCTACGGCAAGGGGCAGGACATCATCACCCCGCTGATGAGCTCGGGCCGCATCGATGCCCTGGCCTTCATCGGCAGCAGCCGGGTGGCTGATCAGCTCAAAAGGCAGCATCCCCGGCCACATCGTCTGCGCAGCATCCTCGGGCTGGAGGCCAAGAACGCGGCCATTGTCCTGGCCGATGCCGAGATTGAGCAAACCGTTAAGGAGTGCGTGCTCGGCGCCCTCTCCTTCAACGGCCAGCGCTGCACCGCGTTGAAAATTCTCTTTGTGCATCGCGACATTATCGATGCCTTTCTTGCCCGTCTGGGCGATGCGGTCAGCGGGCTCAAGGCCGGCATGCCCTGGGAAGAAGGCGTGATGCTGACGCCTCTGCCCGAGCCCGGCAAGACCGATTACCTGCGTGAGCTGATCGACGACGCCTGCCTCCAGGGTGCCACGGTGATTAATGCCGGGGGTGGGCTGGTCGAGCAGACCTTCATGGCCCCGGCGGTGGTCTATCCGGTGGCGCCGGGGATGCGGCTGTACGCGGAGGAGCAGTTCGGGCCGGTTATCCCGGTGGTCCCCTTTGACGATATCGAAGAGCCGATGCGCTATGTGCGCGAGTCCAACTATGGCCAGCAGGTGAGTTTGTTCGGCAGCGACGCCGCCACCCTCGCCCAACTCATCGATCCCCTGGTCAATCAGGTCTGCCGCGTCAATGTCAACAGCCAGTGCCAGCGCGGCCCGGACACCTTTCCCTTCACCGGCCGCAAGGATTCCGCCGAGGGTACGCTCTCGGTGAGCGACGCCCTGCGCTCCTTCTCCATCCGCACCCTGGTCGCCGCCAAGCAAACCGAGGCCAACCGCGCCATCATCAAATCCATCCTCACCGAGCGCAGCTCCAGGTTTCTATCCACTGATTTTTTACTGTAATACCGGCGAGATGACTTGATTCGCCGGAGTCGCCGTGATGACGGCAAGGACCGGGCAAACAAGGAGAGCTGCTCAGGTTTAGGGAAAACAAATATTGACAGGGATGGCGTTGAGCTTATTTTTAAAGGAAGTCTTTAGCGCTGATATCCTGATCAGTTTTTGTTCACCATCACGGTTTCCACAGGAGGAGCACTATGTTTACCTGTAAGAATTGCGGTTCCACTGATACCGATGCCAGCAGATTGTGCGCACCGGATTTTGAAGTAACTCCCAAGAAGCACTGCGGTACCTCAGCCAATGAGGTCTGCGATGGCCACAAACCGGTGATGAAGTTCACCTGTGATGCCTGCGGCAGCCTGTCGGCCCACCCCGACAACCTGTGCAGTCCGCGCGAAACCCACTGATATCACCACCCGATGACCCGGCAATCACATGCTGCCGGGTCATCGACCTACGCCCCTTTTCCTCTGTTCTCGCTTACGCAATATGCTGGTGGCGGAGCATTGCCGGCGCTAACTGTATAAAAATTATACAGCCTCAAGAGTGACGGGAAGATCAGATACGCACTGGGCACGGTATCTGCTTGAGAACAAAGAGATAAGCAACAATTATCCTCAACTTGCCACTGCGCGACCGACAAGGCGCTGTATAAAAAGTATCCACCCAGCCCTCGCAAAAGGCATGGCTAAAGAATCCATGTCAATTTGCCGCTGACAACAACCGACCCAAAGAATCCCTGCAAACGACAGACCGACCTATCGAGCCTGAATTCCATATTTTTACAGCAACCCCACCTCCCCTTTCATCCTGTGCAGCGCCAAGAGAATCTCGCTTGTTGGCACATTCTGTGCTACAAGCTTACATCTCATCCTCGCCCCCAAGCCCGGCCTACCTAATAGGAGGCAGGCGGTGCCTGGATATGGGGATGCATTACTGGTCCAGTCGTGACCGGGTGGAAATCATGAGGAAAAAAATCGTGTGCGGTTTGGTGGCAAGTGTCTTGTTTGCGGCCGTTACCCCTTCCACGGGTTGGAGTTGGCATGGAGGTCCGCCGCCGCACCACCATGGTGGCCATGATGACGATGCCTTGCTCTGGGGGCTGGGCGGCTTGGTACTGGGTGCGGGTTTGGTTGCCGCAACCGTCAATGATCCGCCACCCCAGCGTGTCGTCTATGTGGAACCAGAGCCGGTGCGTTATACCTACGCACCGCCGGTTCCCTCCACCTGCCGCTGGGAACGCAACGTGGTAGATCGGTATGGACGAATGGTCTATGATCGCTACGGCGAACCGGTCCGAGAGTACACCTCCGGTCCCTGCGACTACCCGCCACCATGGTAACAACTGTCTCGACAGTCAAACAGGAGTAAAAAAGGGAGAGAAAAAATGAAACATGCGAGTATTATCGGAGCGTTGGTCCTCTTATTGTTCACGTCATCCTGTGCCACCAAAGGCCAGACCGGGGCCCTGGGTGGTGCAGCTGCCGGCGGCCTGATCGGCCAGGCCATTGGTCATAGCACCGGTGCCACCCTGATCGGCGTTGCCGTTGGTGGCCTGCTCGGTTACATCGTCGGCAACGAGATGGACAAATACGACCGTGACCGACTCAGTAACGTCTACGAGCGCGGCGGCTCCAATCAGCGTTCAACCTGGGTCAATCCCGACAGTGGCAACCGTTACGCAGTGACCCCGCAACCCGCCTACCAGGGTGCCAACAATCAGGTCTGCCGCCGGGCGGAGATCAGCGCCACCATCGACGGCAAACCGCAGCGCACCTACAGCACCGCCTGCCGCAATTCCTACGGAGAATGGGAGCTGCAACAAAGCTGAAAAGTCGAGAAACAGAGGATGCCCAAAAGGCCCTTCGGGAATGCCCGGAGGGCCTTTGTTGTTTTTGGACGAAGACGCAGCCATGTACAGCCCGGCAACGGGGACACTTTATCGTGCGGAGGCACCAACAAAGAGGTTGATACTTGTTTTCGCGTATTTTTTCTCATCCATGCGCAGGTCGAGTGCCAGCGAGGCCATATCATCAGCCAGGGAATCGACCATGGTGTCTCCTGGCTGGCGAATGAGCTTGATGTAGCTGTTGCAGTCGGCACAGGCCTCGGCCTGGACGTGCGGCAGGTGTTCGTTGAAACTGAAGTATTCGAGCCCTTGACCATTGCCGCAGTTACTGCACTTGGCCCGCACCATGTGCCACAAGCAACCGCAGAGGGAGCAGTGAAGGTAACGCAACCCCTTGGCCGGGCCGCTGGCATAGAGCACTGCTGCCTGGGGATGACTGCCGCAGACCGGGCAGAGCCGGTGTTCTTCTCCAAGCGACAGGTCCGCCAGAGACAGACGGTCGGCCAATGCGCTCCATTGGACCTGGAGGGCTGCGCCGACAAAGGGGATGACGGCCGGTTCGAGTTGCTGCATCTTACCACGCAACAATGCGTTTTTCTGGGCGTTCAGCCAGGCGATATCGTTCACCGCACAGTCGAGCAACGCCTTTTTCCCCTCGGTGGGCAGACAGGTCATGCCGGCCTTGATTAATCGCTGCACCACCTCTTGCCAATGGGGATGGGGTGGCCAGCCTTCAGGGGCCAGGGGCGGCATGCCGTGCTCACGGCAGTGATGCAGCATCTTGGCATCGGGCAGCGGCAAGAGGGGAAACTGATCAAATTCGAGCTGTTGCTGCTCGGCAACCACAGCGCAAAAGGCAAGATAACCGCCAAGGGGATGATTGCTGGCCAATTGGCGGCAACGTTTGGCCCGATCAGCAAACAGCGTAGGAGTCGGCGGAAAGAGACGGGTGATATCGCCGGCGGCAGCCTCGATCTGACCGGGTTGCAGAATGGAAGTCGTCATCAGGGTTCCGTGGGTTGAAGAAAAAGAGGTGGCCCGCTTTTCCCGGCGCGGAAAAAGCGGGCAGTTGAATGAGGGGAGCATCGGGGATTACTGCTTATCGGTAACCTCCCGATACCAGGCCGCATGATGGTGCTTGGCCCAGGCTGCGCTGACATACCCCCGCGTCATGCCACGAATGGAGCCGCGCGTCCAGTAGGCGGCGTAGACATGAACAATGATGCCAGCCATGGCAACAAAGGCGGCAACGGCATGGATCACCACCGCCTGGCGCCGCAGGGGGACGGTGAACTCCGGCGCGAACCAGGGTTGCCAAATGAGAAAACCCGAACCCAGCAGCAGCAGGATACACAACAGCAGCGTGCGGGTCAGTTGCTTTTGGCCAAAGTTGTACTTACCCAACTCCGGCAGGTTATCGGTTTTATTGCGCATCACATCGGGAATACGCATGGCCCACTGCCAGTCGGCCGCTGTGATGCGGTTATCCTTCCACACCCGGGCCACCAGCAACAGAAAAAAGAGCGAAGTGACCACACCAAAGAACGGATGGAGGATCCGTGCCCAGGTGCCGCCGCCAAAGAGGCTCGTCAGCCAGAAGAAGGCGGGATGGAAAAAGGCGAGCCCACTGAGCGCGGTGAGAAAAAAGCAGATGGCCACCAGCCAGTGGTTGCACCGTTCGCCGCCGCTATGCCGAAGAATCATGGTCGTCTTGTTCATGCCTGCTCCTCCTCATCTTCACAGACTTCGTTGGGCCCCTGGCTCAGGTAGTGGAAAATACCACCCAATAGAGTCACCCCTAGGCCAATGCCCATCACCGTTTTGGCGATCTCCTTCCACAGATGCACCAGCGGGCTGATGCCCGGATCCTTGGGTAAACCGTGGTACAACTCCGGCCGGTCGGCATGGTGCAACACGTAGAACACATGCGTACCACCGACACCGGACGGGTCGTAGATCCCGGCCTCGGCAAAGCCACGCTCCTTGAGCTCCTTCACCCGGCCGCTCGCATGGTGGAGCATATCCTCCTTGGAGCCAAAGACGATGGCCCCGGTGGGACAGGTTTTGACGCAGGCCGGCTCTAAACCGACAGCCACCCGATCTGAACAAAGGCTGCACTTATAGGCCTTGTGATCGCTGGCGGAGAGGCGGGGGATATTGAAGGGACAGCCGATGACGCAGTAGCCGCAGCCGACGCAGTTTTCCGGATGAAAATCAACGATGCCGTTTTGATACTGAATGATCGCCCCCGGCGCCGGACAGGCCTTGAGGCAGCCGGGATCAGCGCAGTGCATGCAGCCGTCCTTGCGGATCAGCCATTCCAGCCGTCCCGGGGTTGGCTCCACCTCGCTGTAACGCATCACCGTCCAGGACTGGGCCGAGAGGTCGGCGGGGTTATCATAAACGCCGAGATTTTTGCCCACGGCGTCACGCAGGTCGTTCCATTCCATGCAGGCCACCTGGCAGGCTTTGCAGCCGATACACTTGGAAAGATCGATCAGCTTGGCGACCTCCAGCGGGTTGCGCGCCGAAGGCGAAGGTGTGGTGGTGGCGGAACGTCGTTTGATATCAAGTGATTGCAATGTCATAGTTCGCCTCCTTACACCTTGTCAATGTTCACCAGAAACGACTTGAACTCCGGCGTCTGGGTGTTGGCATCACCGACAAATGGCGTCAGGGTGTTGGTGATGTAGCCGTTTTTGGCCACCCCCATGAAGCCCCAGTGGATGGGGATGCCGACGGTATGGACTCGTTTGCCGGCAACATCCAGGCTACGGAGGCGTTTGGTGACCACCGCCACGGCAACGATGAAGCCCCGCTTGGAGCGCACACGCACCGTATCGCCGGCCTTGATCCCCTTCTCCCGCGCCAGCTCCTCCCCAATTTCCACAAATTGCTCGGGTTGGGTAACGGCGTTGAGTTTGACGTGCTTGGTCCAGTAATGAAAATGCTCGGTCAAGCGGTAGGTAGTGGCGGCATAGGGGAACTGATCGGCACTACCGAACTGATCCAGATCAGTCTTGAACAACCGCGCCGCCGGATTGGCCCTGGCCTTGTCGTTGTTCGGATGCATCGGGTTGACCGGAATCGGAGACTCCAACGGTTCATAGTGCTCAGGGAAGGGGCCCTCGGCCATCTTGTCGACAGCGAAGAAGCGGGCCACCCCCTCCGGGTTCATGATAAAGGGCCCCATACCGGCCTCCGGCGGCGAGATCGGACTAAAATCCGGGATGTCCGAACCGGACCAGGTACCGCTCGCTGCGTTCCAGGCGATCAGTTTACGCTTGCCATCAAAGGGCTTGCCGCTGACGTCACAGGAGGCACGGTTGTAGAGCACCCGCCGATTGGCCGGCCAGGCAAAAGACCAGTTCAGGGTCTGCCCAATGCCGTACGGGTCGCTGTTATCGCGCCGGGCCATGAGATTGCCCTTCTCCGACCAGGAGCCGGAAAAGATCCAGCAGCCGCACGAGGTGGAACCATCGTCTCGCAGCTCGGCAAAACCGTTGAGCTGTTGCCCGGCCTTGACGAGGACCTTGGTGGCATCCTTGGGGTCGACCACATCCTTAAGCGCCGTGCCGGAGAACTCGCGTGCCAGTTCCTCGGGCGAGGGCTCCTCGGGCTGTTTGTACTTCCAGCTCAGGTTGAGGATCGGATCGGGGAAGGCGCCGCCCTCCTTCTGATACATTTCCTTGAGCTTCAAAAACAGGCCGGCCATGATCGCCTGGTCGGTGTGGGCCTCGCCGGGCGGGTTGGCTGCCTTCCAGTGCCATTGCAACCAACGGCCGGAGTTGACCAGCGAGCCGTCCTCCTCGGCGAAGCAGGTGGAGGGTAGGCGAAAGACCTCGGTTTGGATCTTGGCGGGGTCAACGGCGTTATATTCGCCATGATCCTGCCAGAATTCTGAGGTCTCGGTGGCCAAGGGGTCGATGACCACCAGGTATTTGAGTTTGGCCAGGGCGCCGGAGACCTTCAGCTTGCACGGGGCAGAGGCCAGCGGATTGAAGCCCTGGCAGATGTAGCCGTTGACCTTGCCCTGGTGCATATCCTCAAACACTTGGAGGATGTCATAGGGTTTGTCGAGTTTGGGCAGGTAGTCGTAGGCCCAGTTGTTGTCTGCTTTGGCGGCGTCACCGTACCAGGATTTCATCAGGCTGACGAAAAACTTGCCGTAGTTCTGCCAGTAACTGAGTTGCCCCGGACGCAACGGTTTAAAGGCCCGTTTGGCCACATAAGCGGCCATGTCCTGCTCGCCATCACCGGGCAAGCTCATGTAGCCGGGCAGCAAATTGGTCATCAGGCCCAGATCGGTCAGGCCTTGGATGTTGGAATGGCCACGCAGGGCGTTCATGCCACCGCCGGCCATGCCGATGTTGCCCAAAAGCAGCTGTACCATGGCGCCGGTGCGGATTATCTGCGAGCCCTGCGAATGCTGGGTCCAGCCCAGGGCATACATGATGGTCATCACCTTGTTGGTCGCCGCCGTCTCGGCAATCAGGGCGCAGGCCTTAAGAAAGTCCTCCTTGGGTGTGCCGCAGATGGTCTGCACCATCTCCGGAGTATAACGGCTGTAATGCGCCTTGAGCAGTTGATAGACACAACGCGGGTGTTGCAGGGTGGGATCGGTCAGGGCAAAGCCGTCCGGCCCGATCTGGTAGCCCCAACTGGCGCGATCATACTTGCGTTTATCGGCGTCATAACCGGTGTAAAGACCATCGGTAAAGGCGAACTCGTCCTTGACCAGAAAGGTGAAGTCTGTGTAATTTTTGACGTATTCGTGATTAATCTGATCCTTGCCGAGCAGGTAGTTGATGACGCCGCCGAGAAAAGCGATGTCGGTGCCGGTACGGATGGGGGCGTAGAAATCGGCCACAGCGGCCGAACGGGTGAAGCGGGGATCAACGACCATCAATTTGGCTTTGCGCTGCGTCCGGGCCTCGATGGCCCATTTGAAGCCGCAGGGATGGGCTTCCGCCGCATTGCCACCCATGATGAGAATGAGATCTGCGTTTTTAATATCGACCCAATGATTGGTCATCGCGCCACGGCCAAAGGTGGGGGCAAGACTTGCCACCGTGGGACCGTGTCAGACCCTCGCTTGGTTGTCGAAGGCGAGCATCCCCAGGCTGCGTACCACCTTGTGGGTGAGGAAGCCGGATTCGTTACTGGAGGCCGAGGCCGCCAGAAAACCGGTGGTCAGCCAACGGTTGACGGACTCGCCCTTGGCGTTCTTGGCGATGAAATTTTTGTCGCGATCCGCCTTCATCAGCGTGGCGATACGGCCAAAGGCCTCGCTCCAACTGATGCGCTGCCACTGTTTTGCGCCCGGCGCACGGTACTCCGGATACCGAAGGCGGGTATCGCTGTGGATGAAATCCAAGAGGCCCGCGCCCTTGGGGCAGAGCGAACCGCGATTGACCGGATGATCCGGGTCGCCCTCGATATGGATGATCTCAGTCTTGGCATTGGCCGAACCGTCGCCCATGCCGTAGATGAGCAGGCCGCAGCTCACCGAGCAGTAGGGGCAGGTGTTGCGGGTTTCGGTGGCGCGGGCCAGCTTGAATTGCCGCACCTCCGCTAGGGCCTCGGTCGGGGCAAAACCCAGTTTCGCCAGACTGGAACCTCCCACGGTGGCGGCACATACTTTGAAAAACTGACGTCGATTACACTGCATTGCGTCCTCCTTTTGTGAAAAATGGTGGGCAGATGGTGGTGATGTGTCAGTAGAGCATTCGCCGCGCTCGGCTCCTCATCCGGCAGCGACGTATTGTGTTGAGGTGATGTTGACTCCTCCCCGGCTTGAGTGGAGGTATGGGGTTTTGTTGGAACATTGCAAGAAAGGGTGAGGCATGTTTATCGCTGCCTCATACGCCTGGAACGACGTGGTTCTATTAACGGTGACAGCCCTGCCCTTCGTCAAGAAAATTTCTCATCAAGAAAGGCTCGCCATGGCTTCTTCACACATCATTCCACCCGCCCTGCGTCAGGTTTCGAATTGTTTCAAGGTGGGCGTATCGTTTCGGGTTGTTTTGATGTGTTCATACCCTTGGCCTCCACCGCCTGGGGCATAAACGCCATCTCATTGAAAAATCATATATTTACAACTGGCCCACATTTTGCTTTGATCTGGTTACGAAAGGCGCACCCGCAAAAAAGTGCGCCCGAAACTGAACGCAACACAAAAAACGCCATCGCTCAGATCCCGGCAGCACGACGTCAGGAGATAAGTTTTCACGCTCCACCCAAATCCATGCGCGTTGGCGAAGGCCACTTTGAAAAAGCATTTTTTTCGATTTTTCACAGGTTGAGCATTTCATCATTTTTCCAAGGAGGAAGATATGTCGGTCATTACCCTTTTCAGCGGCAGTTATTGCCTGGGCGATCAATTCGTGGCGCTGCTGCAACAACAGGTGAGCTACAGTGTCATCACCGATGCGGACATCGTGGCTAGGGCGGCGAGCATGTCGGCAATCAGCCAGAAGAAAATCGAAAACATCCTCACCAACAAGCCCTCCATCTTCAACAACATCACCCATGAAAAAGAACGCGGCCTGGCTTGGCTGAAGCTGGCCATGGCCGAAACCCTGCTGGCTGCGGACAACACCCTGCTTTTCGGGCTCACCGGCCATCTGGTACCCGACGAGATCACCCATGTACTGCGCGTCTGCCTCATTGCCGACATGAACTACCGGGTGTTGCAGGCGGGCAAGGAAACGCAGATGGGCGAGAAGGAGGCCAGTGGCCTGATCCACAAACAGGATAAGGAAAAGGCCGCCTGGACCGATACCCTGTTCAGCCAACCCGACCCTTGGAGCGCCTCCCTCTACGACCTGGTGATTCCGGTCGATAAAACTAGCCTGGAGGAAGGGGTGTCGTTGGTGGTGGAAAACCTGCGCAGCGAGGTCATTCGCCCGACCACCGCCTCCAAAAAGGCCCAACACGATTTCCTGCTTGCCGCCCAGGTCGAGGTGTCCTTAACCAAGGAAGGTCACTTTGTCAGCGTCTCCGCCCGCGATGGTGCCGTCACCCTGACCATCCACCAGAACGTGCTGCTGCTCAGCCGTCTGGAGGAGGAGCTGAAATCAATCGCCGGTGCGGTGGATGGGGTCAAATCCATCGAAACCCGTCTGGGTAAGGGCTTTCACAAAACCGACATTTACCGCCGCTACGACTTCGAAACACCCAAACTGCTGCTGGTGGATGATGAGCGCGAGTTCGTGCAGACCCTATCCGAGCGGTTGTCCATGCGCGATATCGAATCAGCGGTGGTTTTTGATGGCGAGTCTGCCCTGGATCTGATGAGCACCGATGATCCTGAAGTGATGATTCTTGACCTGAAGATGCCGGGTATCGATGGCTTTGAGGTACTGCGCAAGACCAAAGAGAGCCGGCCCAATGTCGAGGTGGTCATTCTTACCGGTCATGGCTCCGAGGAGGACAAGGACACCTGCATGCGGCTTGGCGCCTTTGCCTACCTGCAAAAACCGGTGGATATCGAACAGTTGAGCACTACGCTCAAAGAGGCCTACGCCAAGGTACAAGAGAAAAAACAGGCTTGATGCCGGCCTGCCGATCGTAATCCGTTTGCGCCACAGGGAGGCAAAAAATGGGGTGGTATGAACGCTGGAAACCGGATTTCTGGTGCCGTGAAAGCTCTTCCGGGATGTACAAGCAGTTGTTTAATTACCGTCGGTTATGGAAGGAGGCGGCCCTGATTTCGGTGGCCATTGTTTTTCTGCCGCTGGTACTGCTCACCGGGTACGAATACAAGGTGACCAAGGCCACCTTCGAGGCCGAGGCCCTTGCCCGCTCGGCGCGCTTTGTCGCCAAGACCCGGCGCACCGAGTCTTTTTTGCTCTCCAAAAAGCGCTTTGCCCTGGAATTTATCATCAACGACAACACCTTTGAGCAGATGTTGCAGCCGGGCCGCATGACCACGCTCCTGGAGAATCTCAACAAGGGTTTGGGATTGTTCGTTGATCTCGGCGTGATCGATGCCCAGGGACGGCAGCGGGCCTATTCCGGACCGTATCATCTGGAAAATGCCGACTACTCCACCCAGCCCTGGTTCAAGGAGATTCAGAACCGGGGCATTTTCATCAGCGATGTGTTCATGGGGCTGCGCAATCTGCCGCACATGGTCATCGCCGTCAAACAGACCACGGAGGATGGCTCCTTTTATGTGCTGCGCACCTCGGTGAGCATCGAGCGGCTGACGGAAATCCTTTCGCAAGAACAGACCGGCGAGGTGGGCGATGCCTTTCTTATCAACCACCAAGGGGTCTTGCAGACACCGTCGCGCTACTTCGGCGACATCCTCGGCACCATCCCGCTCAAGGTGCCGGAGTTCTCCGACCATACCGAGGAATACCAGCTGGATGGCATCAAGTCGCAGGATTTGCTCGCCGCTGCCGATCCGGGTAAAAAGTTGCACCAGGCCATTGCCAAGGAAACCTTGGTGGTCAGTTATGCCTATGTGGAAAATTCACCCTTTATCCTCATGCTGGTCAGCCCCAAGAACGAGCTGATGGCCCAGTGGCAGCAGACCAAGGTGAAAATCCTGGTCTTTCTCACCTGTACCGTGGCCATCATTCTGCTGGTCTCGCTCTGTGTCGTCACCTACCTGGTCAATGCCATCTACATCGCCGACCAGAAACGGGTGATGACCCTGCATGAGATCGAGTATTCGGAAAAGATGGCCAGCATCGGGCGATTGGCAGCCGGTATAGCCCATGAGATCAACAATCCGCTGGCCATCATCAATGAAAAGGCCGGGTTGATTCAGGATCTGTTCATGCTGAAGGAGCAGTACAAGCACGACACCAAGCTGCTGGGGCTGATCGCCTCGATTGTTTCCTCGGTGGAACGCTGCTCGGTGATTACCCGTCGGCTGCTCAGCTTTGCCCGCCAGTCGGATGCCAACATCACCCGCGTCAATTTATACAAGATCATCACCGAGGTACTCAGTTTCTTGGGTAAGGAGCCCGAGTACCGGTCCATCTCCATCAATATCGACATTGAAGAGCATCTGAGTGATATCGTCACCGACAAGGGCAAGTTGCAGCAGGTGCTGCTCAACATCATCAAAAATGCCTTTGCCGCGGTCGAGGATGGTGGCCACCTGTGGATCAAAGCCAAAAAGCAGGAGCAGGCGGTGGAGTTGACCATCCAGGATGACGGCTGTGGCATCCCCGAAGAGGATATCGCCAAGATTTTCGAGCCCTTCTTCACCACCAAGGGCGGGCGCGGCGGCACTGGCCTGGGGCTATCGATCACCTATGGGCTGATCAACGAATTGGGAGGCAATGTCCGCGTCACCAGCACCAAGGACAAGGGAACCCGTTTCATTATCACATTGCCGTCGACCATGACGGCGCACAAGGAGTGAGGCATGCGTGTTTTGTTGGTTGATGACGAGGAGGAGTTGGTGGTGACCCTGGCCGAACGACTGTCACTGCGCGATGTCGATGCCGACTGGGCACTGAGCGGCGAGGAGGCCCTGAAGATGGCCGCCGCCAAGCACTACGACCTGGCGGTACTGGACATGAAGATGCCGAAGATGAACGGTTTGCAACTCAAAGCCGAGCTGCAAAAGCTTTTTCCAGCCATGCACTTCATCTTCCTCACCGGCCATGGCTCCGAGGAAGACTTCGAGGCCGGATCTTCGGAGGCCGGGGCGGATAACTACCTGATAAAACCGGTCAATATCATGCAGCTGATGGCCACGATCAACGCCGCCTTCAGTGCTAAGGAGGCGTAAATGGAAACGCGCGATGCAACGCTCGATGCGATCTGCGTGCAGGTCTTTGGCAAGATTTCCGCAGCCATCTCCCATGATCTGAAAAACGTGCTGGCCATTGTCAACGAAAACGCCGGCCTGCTTGACGACTTGGCCCTACGGGCTGCCAAGGGCATCGACATACCGCCGGAACGGCTGAGCACGGCCACCGCCCGCATTCTCAAGCAGGTCAAACGCGGCGATACGGTGCTGAAAAATCTCAATCGTTATGCTCACAGCACCGATGTGCCGTTGCAGCAGGTCCAGGTGGCGGAGATGGTCAGCCTGATGGTTGATCTCGCCGGCCGTCAGGCGGCAATGAAGGAGGTGGCGTTCACCATCGCCCCCGCTGACATCCAGGTAAACACCTCTGCCATCTACCTTGAATCGCTGGTGTATCTCGTGCTGCGTCAGGTGATTGATACCCTGCCGCGCCGGGAGGCGGTGGAGATGACGGTGGCCGAGGAGAACAAAATGGCGATGATTTGCCTGTGCAATGGGTCGGGGCTGGCGATGGTGCCAGACGATGGCTATCCCGGCCCCCAGGAAGAGGCACTGCTGTGCTGGTTGGGTGCCACGCTCAGCGCGGCTCCCGGCAGGTTAGAGTTGCGGGTGCCGCAGCGATCAGACCACTGAATGTGACCGTGTACCGTAGGTAAAGAACAACAGAGGGAGGAAGCGATGAACGAACGCGTACTGCTCGTGGACGATGAACAGGATTTCATGGATGTGTTGGCTGAGCGCATGCGGGATCGGGGCATGGAGGTGACCACCACCACCTCGCCCTTTGCAGCGATGGAACAGGCCGGCGCCGAAAACTTTGATGCGATCATTCTCGATCTGATGATGCCGGAAATGAATGGCCTGGAGGCGCTGGCCCGCTTGCGCGAAAAAAATCCGGACCTGCAGATCATTTTGCTCACCGGCCATGCCACCATCGAGAAAGGTATCGAGGCGATGAAGCTCGGAGCCATGGATTTTCTGGAAAAACCCATCGACATCAAAATGTTGGAGGAAAAAATCCAGGAAGCCAAGACGCACAAGCTGGTCCTGGTGGAAAAACGCACCGAAGAGGTGATCAAAAACATCATCGGCTGCAAGGGTTGGTAGGCTTCAGGGGAAAGAGTCCTGTTTTCTCAGCATAAATTATTATTTTTTCTTGTCGGGTGTCCCTTTCATGGCTATGCTCCCTGGTAGCAATATTGTTCATGATCGCACGGTGATGATGGGCTGAGGCCTCGATCTTGCCGTGCGACAGCGCCGAGTGGAGGCAGCCATGAAAAAAAACGATTGGGGCGACATTCCGCCCCTGGAAGGCCTGGAAATGGATTGGGAGTACCGGCCGGACACACGCGATGGCAAGCGGATGCACAAGCGAATGTCCCGACAGGATCTTGGCCATCTTTATGGTGCCGGGCAGGTGGCAGTGAAGATGGCCAGCGCCACCAACAGCTACGAGGCCACCCTGCGCGATCTCAGTGAAGGCGGCCTGGGGGTCGATCTCGCCTCCCGGCTCGATGAGTTCCAGCACCTTAAGGTGGGATTGGTGCTTGGTCGCGACAAGATCATTGCCGGCGCCCAGGTGCGGCATGTACGCCAGAGCGGCCACGGTTTCACCGCCGGATTGAAGTTCATCAACCTGGAACCGTCCATCCGCGACGCCATTGCCGACATGTACGCGGCCAAGGTGCTGCGCCACGGGTATTGAGTCGCAGCGCTTTCTGCCAGGTGTTGATTGTGCCGGCCTGTCGTCGACAGGCCGTTTTTTTTATCCCCGCAAATCGCTTAATGCCCCACAAGATGTCCCGGTGGCGAACGCCCCATAGGCATTTGCGGGGTGATCGGGTATGATCGGCGGGTTTCCATTCCAAACCCCTGACAGGTTGCCACGACTGACCGCCTGCTGGCCCCTGTGATCAGTGACGATGTTGCCCGACAGTGGCATCAATCCGAGGATACTCTTGATGCATGACGATTTTTTCACCAGTTTTCCCGAGGTGGCAGTGGGCAGTCTGCTCGATGCCATCCCGCACGCCATCGCCGTTGTGGACCGGGAGTTGCGGGTGGTGGCCATCAACGAATTTCTCGAAGCCCTCACCGGGCTGTCACTGGCGGATGTGCGGGGCGTGTACGTCGATTTTGTCCTGCGCTCCAACATCGCCCAGCGGGGCCGTACCTTCCGTGAGGTCCTCGATGGTGGCGAGCCACTGGTGATCGAGGGCGATATCATCAGCCGCGACCGCCGCAAGCTACCGATGCAGTTCACCCTCTCGCCGCTGCGTGGCGATGAGGATCAGACCGTCGGCCTGGTGATCGTCATCGACAACCTCGCCACCGTCGCCTCGGCCACCGGGCTCGGCAGTGACCAGGAGATCGGCGAATCGATCATCGGCCAGAGCCCGAAGATGCGTGAAGTGTTCGACCTCATCCCGCTGATGGCGCACACCGAGGCCTCGGTGTTGGTCACCGGCGAAACCGGCACCGGCAAGGACAAGATCGCCGAGGCCATCCACAAGCGCTCCAATCGCGCCAGCAAACCCTTCATCAAGATCAACTGCGGCGCCCTGCCGGAATCGCTGCTTGAGTCGGAGCTGTTCGGGTACGTCAAGGGCGCCTTTACCGGGGCGGTCAAAGACAAACCGGGCATGTTCCGCCTCGCCCAGGGCGGCACCCTCTTTCTTACCGAAATTGGCGACATGCCACTGCCCTTGCAGGTCAAACTGCTCTCCGTGCTCGATGATCGCGAATTTTTCCCCCTGGGTGGCGAGAAGAAGATCAAGGTCGATGTGCGTATCATCGCCGCCACCCATCGCCCCCTCAAAGAACGGGTGGCCTCCGGTGAGTTCCGTGAGGATCTCTTCTACCGGCTCAACGTCCTCCATCTCCATCTGCCGCCGCTGCGCGAGCGCGAAACCGATACCCGCTTTTTGATCAACCACTTCTTGCGTCTCTTTGCCGAACGGACCGGCGGCCAGAGCAAAATGTTCAGCGACGCGGCACTCAAACTGCTGATGGAGTATCCTTATCCCGGCAATATTCGTGAGTTACGCAATATCGTCGAATACTGCGTCAACATCTGCCAGGACCGCTGCATCGACATCGATCATCTGCCCAAGCACCTACTGGTGCGCAAACCGGTGATCGAGGCGATCCCGGCTGCACCGGCACTGAATCTGCCGACGGTATCGCTCAGTGGCGGTCGCGACTGGATGACCATCGAAAAGGATCTCATCGTCGAGACCCTGACCCAGACCCGGGGCAATCGCACCAAGGCAGCAGAGATCCTCGGCTGGGGGCGGACCACCCTCTGGCGCAAACTCAAAAGCCACGGCCTGGTGCCCTCCTCGGACCAGGGCTCCGCAGGCGACGCCGCCTGAGGCATCCTCAACCTGCGGACGCAGCACGGGGGAAGGTGGCTCCGCCCAACTGCTGCACTGCCACCGTCAGGCGCGAGACACAGACCAATCGCTGTTGTTCATCGCGAATCATGATCTGCCATACCTGGGTGGTTCGCCCCAGATGCAAACAGGTGGCCCGACCGGTGACCCAGCCACGCTGCGCCGGCCGCAGGTGGTTGGCATTGATTTCCAGACCGACACAGACCGTCCCCTCCTCGACACAGAGATAGGCCGCAGCACCGCCCACGGTTTCGGCCAGGGCCGCCGAGGCACCGCCATGCAGCAGTCCCATGGGTTGCATGGTGCGTTCATCCACCGGCATGCGCGCCTCCAGATATTCCTCGCCGATTTCCGTGAAGACAATTCCCAGATTCGCCACCAGCGTATCCGTGCAGGCGGCCTGAAGTTCCTCGATGGTAGGGCGTTTTTTCCACATGCTGAGCATCCCTCGTTGTGATTAATGGTTGGCAAAAACGGCGCACACTGTTGTAGCGCGTCTCGCCCGGCTTTGCCGCGTTTTTCAGTGTTTGAGGATTTTTCCGGCAGGAACACCGCTGCTGCGGGCGCATTCCGCTCCAGGTGGCTGCAATTCTAATGGTTGTTCTACTGTCATTTTGCCCTTCTTTTTCGCGTGCTGTTTGCGGGAGAGTCTGCTATAGCAAACAGCACTCTGTGGCCAAGGCAGGTCACTCATCTCTCCGAATTCACTCCCCCTGCCCATGGAGGCCGCCGGTGACCAGGGAACAGCACGATGCAGCGCCCAACGGCGACAGATGTGGTCGCCGCACCTCACTTTCCGCCTTGTTGCCGCCCTGGCCAAATGAGCTGGATGCTCGCCGGGAACAGGACGCACTTTTACAGTCCGCTGGCCTCCTGGTGCCTTCGCTGACCCACGAGCTGAGCAATCCACTGTGTGGTGTACGCACTGTGCTGGAACGCATGGCCCGCAAACCGGCCCAGGATGACGCCGAACACCATCTGCTGCGCCTGGCGTTGCAGCAATGCGACCAGATGCGTCTGCTGCTGCGCGAGTTGCAGCAATTCGTCACCCCGGCCAGTACCGACCAGGCCCCCTTCGCCCTGGACCAGACCGTGGAGTCGGTGCTGCTGCTGGTGCGCAAACAGCTGCTCAGCAGTGGCTACAGTATGGAGTTCACCCAGCCAGCCCAGCCGCTTCTGCTACATGGTGAAGAGGGTCGCATCCGCCTGTTGCTGGTACATCTGCTGCTGCGCTGCTGCCACGCCCCTGTGGGCGAGGGCGGCCGCTTACAGATCCAGGCCGGCGTTGAAGGACGCAAGGCACAACTGATCCTTTGCTGGAAGATGGCTCACGGGCAGGAAGAGAACCTTCGACGGGCGCTGGCCAGCGACGATAATTCGCCCTGGTTCGACACCATCTTGCACCAGCACGACGGCGAGGTGCAGCTGCAACAGCGGCCCGATGGACTGACACTGCAGATACAATTCCCCCTTGCCCCCCTTGCCCCCCTTGCCCCCCTTGCCCCTTAAGGAGCGCCGGTGAATCAACACGCCATCCTCATCGTTGACGACGAAGAACTGATCCGGGAGTCGCTGCGACTCGATTTGCTTGATCTCGGCCATGCGGTGGATGCCGTGGCCAGCGGCGCCGAGGCCTTGCAGTTGCTGGGCCGGGGCTATGATCTGCTCATCACCGATCTGATCATGGAGGGCATGAATGGCCTGGAGATGCTGCGCCTGGCCAAGGAGGCGGATGCGGAGTTAGCGGTCTTCATCCTCACCGGCCACCGTGAAGTGGAGGCAGCCATTGGCGCCCTGCGACTGGGGGCTGATGACTATCTGATCAAACCCTATGAGCATGCGGAAATGGTGGAACGGGTGCAATCCTGCCTGCGCCAGCGCCGGCAGCACCAACGGGCGAGCGGGCCGGAAAACCCCGCCATGCTCTCCATTTGCAGCGATTGCAAAAAAATTCGTACCCCCGTCAACAAAGCCGCCTGCGACCATCAATGGATCCGCATCGAGCAGTTTCTCAACCAGACACTGGGCACCGAGCTGACCCACGGCATCTGCCCGGACTGCTATCAGCAAAAAATTGCGGAACTTAACGACATCATTCGCCGCGGCCGGCTCTTTCCCCGCCCCTGAACGATGGCCAGCCAACGCAGCCCGGTCTAACTTTCTTCTCGAAAGGCTGCTAATTTTCCATGACCGGCCTTCTTTTCCCCGGTTTTTTCTGCGTACTTCTGGTAAAACAGCGCCAGTTGTGCAGCGATATTTCCACGCCGCCTTCCTTTTGCTTTTCACTCACATCATGTTTGTTGACCCAGAGACAGGAGCACATCCAGTGAACGTACATTCTCTGTACCACCGCAATTCTTCCCTCGCACATCGCCGTCCCCGTCATTGGTTGGGCCTGGTGGCTCTGATGAGCTGCCTGGCACTGGCACCGGCACCGGTTATCGGTGCAAAGACCCCGGCAACAACCAAGGCTTCTCCGGCAGCTGCCAAAACAAATGCGGCTCCTGCCAGCACACCCGTGGCCGCCAAGCGCCAGGTCATCTTTCTGCCCTTTGACGTGCAGATTCAGGGTTCATACGCCCATCTGCGCAGCGGCCTGGCCAGCACCCTAGCCAGCCGTTTGGCCTCTCGTGCCAACGTCGCCGCAGCGGCCCAGGGCAGCGCTTCGGAGCAGATGGCTCAGGCACTGAAATCCGGTGACCACGGCGCCTTCAGTCAGATGCTGCGCCAATCCGGCGCCGATTACCTGATCATGGGATCGCTGGCACCCAAGGCCGGTCAGTTCGAATTGACCGGTTATGTCTTCTCGCAGACCTCCGGTCAGGCACCCAAAAAATTCCAGCAGGATTTCCAGAGTGTCGACGATGCGATGACCGCCATCGATGCCATGGCCTGGGAGATCAGCGGCTCGGTCTTTGGCCGGCCCAAACCCGATGCCATGACCGGTGCCACCGGTAACAAAGGCATGGGTGCCTTTCAGACCGCCCATCCGGAAAAAGCCTACCGCGAGGGCCTGACGGCGGGCAGCGCCACCGGCCTGGAGGCGGGTGGACCCTTTGAGCTGGTGTCCAGCTTCCGTAGCAAGGGCATCCCGGCCGAGGCCATGGATGTTAATGCCGGCGATTTGGATGGCGACGGCAAGGAAGAGATCGTGCTGCTGACCAAACAGGCGTTGATGCTCTATCGCCATGAAAACGGCGCCTTCCGCATGCTGGCCACCGTCGACATGCCCAATCACCTGCGTTACCACGCCCTCAGCCTGGGCGATCTTAACAACAACGGCATGCAGGAGATCTACATCAGCGGTTCCAACGGCGACAACCCCGAGGCCATCGCCATGGAGTGGAACGGCAAAAAGCTCACCACCCTCTTTGAACGCGCCCCCTGGTACCTGGCCACCATCACCGCACCGGGCCAAGCGCCGCTGCTGGTGGGCCAGCAACGGTTAGCCTCGGAGTTTGGCGGCGGTGATATATTCACCATGCAACTCACCAAGGGCGGGGTAGTGGAAGGCAAACCACTGCCGATCCCCAAGGGCATCAACATCTTTGATTTCACCCTGGCCGATATCGACGGCGACGGGTCGCGCGAGATTATCGCCATCAACAGGGCCAACCGTTTGCAGGTGTATGACGGTCGGGGCGGTTTGCGTTGGACCAGCGGTGAGATCCATGGCGCCAGCAACAATTTCTTTGGCACACTGACCAGCGCCAACAACGCCGTCAATGCCGATAAAGAAACCATCTGGGTGCATACCCGCGTGGTTGCCGCCGATTTGAACCTCGATGGCATTAGCGACATCCTGGTGGGCAGCAACCGTTTGGAAACGGTCAACTTCATGCCCAATCTGCGTTACTTTGACGGCAGCTCGCTCAGCGCCTACCGCTGGCAGCAGGGTAGCATGAGCAAGTTGTGGGAGACCAAAAAGATCCCCGGCTACATCACCAACTACCAAATGGCCATGGACAAGCAGGCCGGCAACCAGTATCGCATTTATTTTGCCGAAACTGAAAGTTCCTATCCCTTTGTCTTCTGGCAGTCTTCGTCCAGTTATTTGAACGGCTATACCCTGCGGGTGAACGAGGCGGGGAGGTAATCACCGAACTGGCTTACGGCACATACAACACAAAAAGGGCGTGCATGAGTCAAACTCATGCACGCCCTTTTTGTTGCCCGGGTGCGCAGCATTTGTACAATTTCCTCATGCCCGGCATACCCACCGACCGTTTTTTCAAGAAATCCCGCACCCTCACACGGTAAAATTTTTTTTACCCCAGTAAAAAAAACTTGACGTACAGGCGAACTTACTATAGCTTGAAATCATCCAACGAAGTTCAAAAAGTTTCTCGAAAATTGGGAAACTTGTATCCAACACCTGATAACCAAAGGAGAGGAAAAATGAAGAAAGTTCTGCTTACAGGCGCTGCCCTGATGCTGGCAGGCGGCATGGTTTCCACCGCTTCCGCAGCAGCTATCGAGCCCGGCGTCAAGATCACTGGTGATGCCCGTGTTCGTTTGTGGTACGTGAGCGAAGAGTACAGCAATTCTTACGGCAATAGCTTGACCGATTATGATTCAAAAACCGATATGGATTCCCGCATTCGCCTGAACGTTCAGGGCACTGCCGCAGGTGGTGCATATGCAAAAGCGCGAATCCGCATAACGGATTCCAGCATGATGGGTGATCTCGACACCGATACAGGCGCTATTGGCACCACTGTTGACCATGACAACATATGGGCTGATGTTGCTCTTGTTGGAATTCCGTTTAACGATACGTTTACCTTGGAATTGGGCCGTTGGCGTTCAACTTACGGCCCACTCCCTACAACGTACAACTTCTTCTATGATGATGTTAACTTGAGTGGTCTCCGCGGCATTATCAAATTCGGTGATATTGAAGTCAATCCTTTCATCGAATGGATGGAGGAAGCGCAATCGGATTACGCCACCAGTACTGATAAAAATGGCGATAACGATGAAATCCGTTTTGGTGCTCACGTAAAAGCAAAACTAAACAAAGATTGGACCGTCGGTGGTATGCTGGGGTATCAGACCGATGAGCGTGATGCTGTAGTCGACCTCTTCGAGCCGAACGAGGGATTTTTTGGCTCCGTCTATGCGAACGGCAAGAGTGGTCAATTTGCCATTGTTGGCGAACTCGCGGTTACCGATGGCGATCTCAACGGTATGAATTCCTGGCTCAACGATGGCGCCGGAACCACTTATTACTATGTTGACCCCACCAAAAATGCCCTCGTGGAAACCACTGACAGAGATGACATTGGTTCTGACGACACCGGAATTGGTGGTTACATTTTCCCTAATTATCAAATTGACAAACTCAACATTGGCTTGAATCTCGGTTTTACAGACGGTGGTTTTGTACCGGATCGTGCCTTTGGTTTTGTCATGCTCGGCAGCACTGACAACAGTAAAATCTCCAACTATATGATTGGTAAAGGCGGAGACTGGATGTGGGCAGGTTTAGTCGCCTCTTATCAAATCAACGAGTCACTGAAATTGACCGGCAACATCGTTTATGCTGATATAGATCCTTGGGACATCGATAATGGCGACGGTCCAAGAGGTGCATGGGCTGCAAGCTCGTCTAAAATGCTAGACAACGATTATGCATTAGACAGTGCATGGGAACTCTCCGCAGTGCTGCAGTACACTATTAGCAAAGGTGCTGATGTGTATTTCTCGGCAGGTTATTTGAGCCCAGAATTTGAAGATTCCGCCATGAAAGACGACGGCGCTTTCGGTGCCCTCACCCGCTTCGAGCTGAAGTTCTAATCCACTTCACTCCTCAAAAAGCACACAAGGCGTTGGGTTTCGACCCAACGCCTTTTTTTATGCCCCCGGTTTTATCCCTTACTCTCCTCTCTTGCTTTCCCTCGGCAACACCACCGTAGCCCGCACCCCGCCGACGCTGCGGTTATCCACCCGCAACGTTCCACCGTGGTCTTCAATGATGCGTTTCACCAGCGTCAGCCCCATGCCAGTGCCGACCATCTTGGTGGTGTAGAAGGGATCGGTGGCGCTGCCCTTGCGCGATGTATCCAGACCGTAGCCGGAATCACGGAGGATGATGCGCACCGCATCGCTCTCCACCGCCACCTCGATGCACAGATCACCACCCGTCGGCATGGCTTCGACGCTGTTGCGGATGAGGTGCACCAGGGCCTGCTGAATCAGCCGGGGGTCGACCTCGATGAGCGGATCGGTCTCGGGCAGGAGCAAGGTCTGGCGGATGCCTTGCTCTTTCAGGATATGGGCATGGAGTAAGAGCGATTTCTGCACCAGTGGCAGCAGATGGGTGTATTCCAGCACCGGCTTGACCTGCTCGACAAAACTGAACAAATCTTCCAGGATTTTTTCGATTTTTTCGGCCTCACCGGACATCATCGCCAAAAATTGCAGCCATTCGCTGTTGTCGATCTTACGGGCCAAAAGCCGCGCCGTGCCTCCAATGGCGGTAATCGGGTTACGAATGGCGTGGGCCAGTTGCGCCGCCATGTGACCAAGCGCCGAGTAGCGCTCCGCCTCAACGAGCAAATCCTTGTTCTTCTCCAACTCCTGGCTCGCTTCTTCCAATTCCCTGATCTTGCGTTGCATTGCCACATAGAGACGACAGTGTTCGATGGCAAGACTGGCCTGGGAGGCAAAGCTTTCCAGGGCGCGGATGCGCTCTTCATCGATGGGAATGCGGTTGATAAAATGATCGGCGATGATCACCCCCAGGGCGCGGCTCGGCGAATAGAGCGGCACCACCACAAAGCTGTCTTCCTGCAATAGACCGATCAGATCCAGCGGCACCAGGCAATCCGCTCGCCCGTTCTCCACCAGAATCGATTGCCGGCGTTGCACCGCCTGCATGAGTAAATGCTCGGTCTCATGACCATCCACCCGCAGGGCGCGAACAATACGGTTGACCTCACCATCCACTGTGGTTTCGTTGCGCTGGATGCGGGCAAAGAGGTCATGCAGCCCCAGCTCCTGGCCGCGCAGCTCCGCCCAGATGCGGCCGCCATCCTCCTGGCTGCCGGGCCCGATGGCCAAACGCCCTTCAAGCACCGTCCCGGCCTCGTCAAAAAGAGCCAAAAAGGCGCGGTTAAACCCCAGCCCCTCATCGGCGGTGATACCCACCAGGATGGCGAGCAGGATCTCGTCGAGTTCGATCATGCTCAGATAGGCGCTATTCATCTTCATCGCCAGCTTGTGGGCCAGGCCGATGCGATAGTTGGCCTGCTCGATCTGGCGCTGGTAGAGGCGATTGCGAATGGTGAGGCGCCTTTTTTCCAACACCCGGCGCAAAGTGGCGAGCAGATCGGTGAAGTGGACCGGTTTGGCGAGGTAATCATCGGCGCCGTAGCGCAAACAGGCCAGTGCGGTCTGCAAATCGGTGACCGCCGTGAGCATGATCACCGCGAGATCCGGATCCTGTTCTTTGAGTTCGGGTAACAGCCGCATGCCATCAGCGTCGGGCAGGCCAATATCAAGGAGCACAAGGGCCGCCTTGTGGGTGGCCAGTTGCTGGTGCAGGGTGGCGGCGCAATCGGCAGTCACCGAGGCAAAACCCTGCTGCTGCAAAAACTCCTGCAACAAGCTGACAATATCAGGGAAATCATCAACAATGACGATAACCTCACCGTCCTCCAGGAACTCATCCTCGGCGATGGAAAGGGGCGGTGGTGGAAAGTGAGGCTCTTGCATGGGGGCACCTGGCCGGGCTGGTGGGTGGGTTAGAGTATCCCTCTGTGGCCTGTTCTACTCCCCATGAAAAAGTGTGTCAAGAAGCGGTGATGGCGGATTCTCGCATTGATCTGGCCAGCGGCCCGTGGTATGCACCAGCAGAACCTGCACAGAGAGCGAGAAGAGCTATAATGATGACTGATTCCTCCCCTTCTACCGCCCAGTTCGCCGACGAAACGCTGGAGCCGGTGATCGCCGATTTCCTCGCCCTGGGCCATGTGGACAATATCCGCGCCATGATACTGCAGGAGCCGCGCTACCTGGCCTGGAGCGGACGTTTGCTCACCGACGAGCGCTATGCGGTACGCTTGGGTGTTTCCGTGCTTTTTGAGATTCTGGTGGAACTCTGCCCACAACAGCTGCACCGTGCCATTCCCGGCCTGATTGTCCAACTACGCCACACCGAACCCTGGGTGCGCGGCGAGGCGGCCAGCGTACTGGGCATCATTGGCACTCCGCCGGCCCTGGCCGCACTGCCAGCCCTGCTCGCTGATCCTTCGCCACAGGTTCGGGAAATCGTACACGATCTTTTGGGGAACTGAGCATGGAAAACATCTTCGCCGCCGAAGGCCTGCTGGCGCAAAAGAGTGCCGGTTACGAGGCGCGGCCCGGCCAGTTAACCATGGCTCAGGCAGTGGCCGACCTGCTGGCCACGCCGGAGGAATGGCTCGGCGATCAGGCGGCCTGCCTGGTGGTGGAGGCGGAAACCGGGCTGGGCAAGACGCTGGCCTATCTCATTCCAGCGGTGCTCAGCGGCAAAAGGGTGGTGATCTCCACCCATACCCGCAACTTGCAGGATCAGATCCTGCACAAGGAAATACCACTGATTCTCAGCCAGATCGATCCCGACCTCAAGGCCCTCTGCGTCAAGGGCCGACAAAACTACCTCTGCCTCTACCGCTGGCACCAGTTGCTGGCCGCCCCATCCGAGGCCACGCTGACGACCGAGGAACGTAAGGCCATTGAAAACTGGCTGCCTGCCACCCGCCATGGCGAGCGGGCCGAGTTGGAGTGGATGGCCGCCACCTCGCCACTGTGGCAGAAGATCTGCTGCCAGTCCCATTTCTGCCTGGGCAGCAACTGCCCGGATGGGGCCGGCTGCTTCCTCAACCGCTTGCGCCGCGACGCCGCCAACAGCCGCCTGCTCATCGTCAACCATCACCTATTGTTTTCCGATCTAGCCATCCGCCGCACCGGCTTTGGCGAGGTGCTGCCCCGCTATGAGAGCGTCATCTTCGACGAGGCCCATCATGTGGAGCAGGTGGCCACCAGCTTTTTCGGCTTCAGCTTCTCCCGCTACCAGGTGATTGATTTTGCCGGTGATGTGGAGCGCAGCCATCAATCGGAACCAGGGGGCGATAACCGCCAGGCACTGGTTTCGGCCACCTCCCGACTGCTGCTGGCCATCGACCGCTTTGCCGAGATCTTTCCGCAGCAACGGGGCCGTTTTCCCTTAAGCGCCGACATTTTGGAGCGTCCAGGACTGGCGGCGGCACAGACGGATCTCGCCAGTGCACTCGAGCAGATGGCGCAGGCGCTCGAGCCCCTGGCTGGTGGCGAGGGGCCATGGCGGCAATATCTCGATCGGGCCGTGGATCTGATCGACCGGCTCAATCGTCTGCTGGTACCGCAGCTCGATGATCTGCCGCCCGATGAAATCCCCTACACCTTCTGGTATGAACGCAGCGAGCGAAATGTAAGTATCTGCGCCACGCCGGTGGATGTGGCCACCGAGCTGCAAACCAGCCTCTTTGCCACGGTGCGCCACTGTGTGTTTTCCTCGGCCACTTTGGTGACCGGCGGCAACTTCAGCTATTTCCTCCAGCGCTTGGGCCTGCCCGCCGATACCCCTACGCTGTCGCTGGCCTCACCCTTTGATTATGCGAACCGCAGCCTGCTCTATGTGCCGGAGGCCCCCTTTCCCGAGCCCAACGCCCCCGGGCATGCCGAGGCCAGCCACCACACCATGGAGCAACTCATCCGCCATGCCCAGGGCCGCAGCCTCTGCCTGTTCACCTCCTTTGCGGCCATGGACCGGGCCGCAGAGGTTTTGCGCGCCTGCCTGCCCTATCCGGTACTGGTGCAGGGCGAGGCGCCGCGGCGGCGGTTGCTGGAACAGTTCACCCGCCAGACCGACTCCATCCTGCTGGCCGTGGCCAGTTTCTGGGAGGGGGTGGATATTCCCGGCGAATCGCTGATCCTGGTGATCATCGACAAATTACCGTTTGAAGTCCCCAGCGACCCTGTTATTATGGCGCGCATCAATCGGATCAAGGCCCTGGGCGGCAACCCTTTCGTCGATTTTCAGATTCCCCGCGCCATCCTCACCCTTCGTCAGGGGGTGGGCCGTTTGATGCGCAGCGCCGAGGATCGTGGCGTCATCGCCATACTGGACACGCGGCTCTTTACCAAAGGGTACGGCCGCCAATTTCTCAAAAGCCTGCCCCCCAGCCCGTTGACGAGGGATTTGGATGCGGTGGCGGCATTTTTTTCGCAGCAATGAACAACCCCACACCACCTGATCTGCGCTCCACGGCCACCTCGGTCGCCACGCGCGTCGAAGCCGCGATGCGCCAGGACCTTGGCGAGGCCTTGGCCGGATGCGATCCGCTGCTCGGCGACATCCTCGACCATGCCCTGTTCAGTGGCGGCAAGCGTATTCGACCGCTGCTCACCGTGCTCTGCGCACGTTGCTGCGGCGGGGAGGACGACAACCTGTACCTGCTGGCCGCAGCTTTCGAGTATCTGCATGTGGCCACCCTGGTCCATGACGATGTCATCGATCACGCCCCCAAGCGGCGCGGCAAGGTGACAGTGGTGGCCCGCTTCGGCATAGCGGCGGCCATCCTTGCCGGCGACTGGCTGCACGCGCGCAGTATGGCCCTGATCGGCCAACTGACCGGTGCCCAAGGCCTCGATATTTTCTGCCAGGCCACCACGGCCATGGTCAACGGCGAGTTCGAGCAACTGCGTTACGTCGCCGACACCATCACCAGCGTGGCCCAGTATTTCGCGGTCATCCGTCAGAAGACCGGCAATCTTATTGCCTCCACCTGCGCCATCGGCGCCCTCTATGCCGGTGCCAACGACGAACAGCGCGCCGCGCTGACCGCCTACGGTGATCGTATCGGCGCAGCCTTCCAGGTGGTGGACGACCTGCTCGATTTTCAAGGCCAGAGCGAGGCCACCGGCAAGGCCACCGGCAACGACTTCATCGAGGGGAAACTGACCCTGCCGGTGTTGCAGGCGCTGGCGCGGGCGGATGCACCTGAACGACAGCGCATTGGTGCGCTTTTCGCCGGGGATCGCACCAGTCCCGAGGCCTACAACGCGCTTTGCACTTTCATTGAGCGCCACCAGGGCTTTGCCACGGCAGCGCAGAGTGCCCGTGAACTGATCGAACAGGCGCTGGCCGCTCTCGCCCCCGTTTCCGCCAGCGGAGGCTCCAGTGAGATTATGCTTCTCAAAGAGTTGGCCGGCTATATTCTCTCGCGCAACAAGTAGCAGCCACTTTGCCCCGTTTCTCATCCCGGTTACGCACCGCTGTTCTCACTTTGGCCCTGGTGCTGGTGGCGCAGCGCCTGCAAGAGCCCCCTCCCATCCCAGTTACCGAGCCCCTCCCTTCGTCGCAACAAATACCGACGCCGGTCGATTCCCCCCAGCAAAGCACGGCCATCCCGGTCAGCGTATCCGAACCGCAAAAAAACGATACCCAGACAGCTCCAAGCGAAAAGCAGACCTCGCAGCGCCCGCAGGTGGCCATCATCATCGATGACATGGGCTACAATTTGGATATCGGGCAACAACTGCTGCAACTGGATCTGAGTTTAAGCTTCTCCTTTCTCCCATCAGCGCCGCACACGGGGGAACTGACTCGGCAAGCCAAGAACTGGGGACGAAGTATTCTCGTGCATCTGCCGCTGGAGCCCAAGACCTGGCAGGGCAATGAGGAACAGGAAACACTGCGAGTGGGGGAAAATGAGGAGGCTTTGCAGGAAAAACTCAAGGGGATGTTAGCGGCGGTGCCCACAGCCGTTGGTGCCAACAACCACATGGGGTCGCGTTTCACCGAGGACCGCAAGAGGATGCAGCTGGTGCTGGCAGGGTTACAGGCACGGTCGATGTTTTACATTGATTCCTTCACCAGCGCTGCCTCGGTGGGTGAGACCACCGCGCAACAGATGGGGCTGCCCACTGCACGGCGCACGGTTTTTCTTGATAACCAGCAACAACCAGCGGCTATCTGCCGGCAACTCGGCTTGCTCGCTACCAAGGCCACCGCTGAGGGTTCGGCCATTGCCATTGGCCATCCCAACCTAGCCATGGTCGAGGCACTGCGAACCTGCGCCGGCGAACGACTGCGCAGCGTTCAGCTGGTCGGCGTCGAACGGCTGGTGCACTAAAGCGATATCTTCCCGTCAGCGGAGCGATCCGGAAGTCTGCCCCCCGTTCAATCGCCCAATTCGGGCACCAGAAAGCTGATATACTCTTCCTCGCCCTCCATCTCTTCGACCTCGACTGGTCCACGCTGCTTCAACCAATCAATGACACCTGCCACCAGATGCTCCGGCGCCGAGGCCCCGGCGCTGATCCCCAGCCGCGTCACTCCGACCAGCCAGGCCGAATCGATTTCACTGGCATCGTCGATGAGATGGGCGGGGGTTTGCCGCTGCTTGGCCACCTCGCGCAGCCGATTGGAATTGGAGGAGTTTTTTGAACCAACGATCAACACCAGATCCACCAGGTCCGCCAGTTCCCGCACCGCAGCCTGACGATTGGTAGTGGCGTAACAGATGTCGGTGCGCTCCGGCTCGGAGATCAGCGGAAAACGGTGGCGGATGGCATCGAGCATGGCCTCGGTGTCGTCGACGCTCAGCGTGGTCTGGGTGACATAGCCGACCTTTTCAGGGTCGCGCACCTGCACCGCTCCGATCTCCGCCACCGTCGACACCACATACACTGGTCCATCCACCTGGCCGCAGGTACCTTCGACCTCCGGATGGCCTTTGTGGCCGATGACCAGCATGTCAAAGCCCTGTTCGTGCAGCCGGATCATGCGCCGATGCACCTTGGAGACCAGGGGACAGGTGGCATCGATGGTCTGCAATCCCAACTGCTCGGCCCGCTCGGCCACTGCCCTGGACACGCCATGGGCACTGAAGATGACCACCGCGCCGGCGGGAATCTCCTCCAACTCCTCGACAAATACCGCACCAAGGCTGCGCAACTCCTCCAGCACATGGGTATTGTGAACGATCTCATGGAGCACGAAAACCGGCGGCGCAAACCGCTCCAGGGCCTGATGGACAATGGCAATGGCCCGATTGACACCGGCGCAGAAACCGCGCGGTTTGGCAAGAATCACCTGCATTTATAAACCTCGATGGAAATGAGTTGGGCAAAAAGAAAGAGCGAATGGGCAGCCTCTATACACGATGGCCCTGAGCAGGGGAAGGGGAAAGGAGGCGGCTTGGCCAGTGATTGCCTCCTGCATTATCGAATCGTTTACTGTTCGATTTTGCGCATCGCCTCGCTGATAGCCAAAGGATAAGGATGATGCTTGCGTAAAAAGACAGGCATGCTGTTGCGGGCCTCGCGGGCGGCCTCAAGGCTATCGTAAACACCGTAAAAAACAAACAGTGTCGGGGGATTGCTTAATTTGCGCAGGATGTAGAACTGATCGCGCAGCGGATAATAGTCATCCTCCACCAGGGTTTCGGAAAGACTATACTCGGCGGAGGTGGAGGCGAGCATCATCAACTGAATGGTGTAGCCACCCTTATACATGCCGGCCAACCACCCAGCACTCGCCTTGAGTCGTTCGCGGAAGAGGGCCTCACCGTCGCGCTGGTCGCGCGAGGAAAGCCTGGTTGGGGTGTTGCCGGGCAGGGTGGGCGGGGCAAGGGCTGCTGGGGGTGCATTGAACAATGGCGGCATGGCAGAGCGGTTGCCAGCGCTAAAAAGGAAAATGCCAACACCAAGAATAAGCAGAAAGACTACGGCCACAGCGCCGGTGAGGCGCTTATGCTCGAGCAATAATTCGTAAAACTCAACAACGCGATTGACGGGAACCGGTTCCTCAATGGCCTCCGGCTCGACGCGATCAAGCAGTACCATGAAGGACTTTTCGGTGCAAAAATTCTTCAGGGCTTCTTCTGCCAGCGTATTGATAAGGCGGGCATTTCCTTGCGCAGTGGCGACGATCGTGGAAAGGACCGGCTCGGTGAACACCTCGGCAAAATGCTCACTCGACATGCCGGCCACGGTGCAGCGATGGCGGATATACTGGCGTGTGTCGCTCTCCGAAAAGGGTTCCAATTGATAGCTGGCATCGAAGTGCACTTCTGTACCCATGGCGGCCATCTGGGCGAGCTGTGCATCTAACTCCGGCCGGCCGACGAGTAGCAGGGTGAAGTGGGCATCTTGGACATCCTCAGTGACCAGCCGCAGCAACCGTTCCAGGGTGGCGGCAAACATCTTTTCCGCCTCGTCGATGATGAGGACGAGACCAATCCCTTGTGCATGTTGCTCGGCACGAATTTGTCGCCATTGAGCTAATAAATCCTCTTTCGAGGAGATCTTTATCTCCTCTGGGGCCAACTCATTGCAAGCAATACGCAGCAGATCATCAAAAGGCCCAGCAAGGCATGTCCACAAAACCACTCGATACCAAACAGGAAAATGGCCCTTTAGAGAGCTACAGAAAAACGTCTTGCCCCCCCCCTCTTCACCGACCAATTTGAGAAATTTTTTTCCGCTGAGTGTATCCGCAATCAGAAATTGGCTAAGCTTCCCTCTCCTGCTATCCGGAAAAAAAAATTCCGGAATACCAGAATCCCCAAAAGGAGGCTGGCCAAAATGAAAATGCTCAAGATAGACCATAAATCCAATATTGAGTAAAAATTAACAAAACCATGAAATTACGAATCAGAAACCAACACAATTAATCGTACCCGTTTCGAATCGAACGCATCAATTTGCAAACAAAAACTTTGTGTTTTTTTTTGCACGTTAGCACCAAGATCAATAGTAACTATACGGGGTTCCCGCGTCTCTTGCTGAATGCTACAAGAACGATATCGACCCCATGTCAATCCATCAAAAAGCAAAAAAAACCGATTTTCCGAACATCAAATCTATCATTTTCCGAAAAAACGAAAAAATTATTCTCAAACCCTGCCAACACACCAAAAAAAGCAGCAGGATAAACATATAATATACTGAAATTAATTAAGTAAATAAATAAAACCAAACGAGGCCTGATTCATGCATATTTCACAATCAAAGCATAAAATTTCGTTTATCGAGGCGACCTCACACGAAACCTGCATCAATAGCACCCAAGAGATTATATATGAAATTACATGGTACAAAAAGCTTAGTTTGCCTGATAACAACGGGCCTACTCACATCTACATCGGCTTGGTCTTTTCCGACAGACATGGTCAACAAACAGGTCAAAGTTTCCAATGGCCTCAACGGAACTACAAATGGTGGAGAATTCGATCTGGCTATATACAACGGAATGACCGAATTATACAACTACACCAGCATGTGCCTAGAACGGAGTGAAACCATCAACTACCGAGATACATTCACTATATCTTCAGTAGAAGATGCTGCTATAAGCACTCTCACAACGACCTACAAAGGAAAAACGAATATAACATATATAAATGATCCTCTCAGTGACACAACAGAATGGACCTTCTACACTTATTTTTTTGGAACATTCACAGATAAATATGGCCAAAAAACGAGTCTAACAGGAGACATTTTAGCAAATTATATTCAATATATCATTTGGGCACTCGAAGGGGAGATCGCCTATAGCGACATAAAGAAAGATTCAAATAAAAAGATAGATGGGGAACAAGTTCGTAATTTTTACGAAACCTACATAAAAGAACAGTCGTCCGACATCTATGACAATTATGTAACAGTCTTAAATCTCACTTACACAGACAAAACTGGAACCCACACCGCCCAAAGCCAAATCATCGCCGAGCGCATGCCCGATCCCGTCCCCGAACCAGCCACCATGCTCCTCTTCGGAACTGGCCTCGTTGGCTTTGCCGGCATTGCTCGGCGTCGCATGAACCGCTGATCATACATCGCAAAGCTCGTTATCAAGGCAAGCCTTCGGGCTTGCCTTTTTTTGTTGGCAGTGTAGGATGCCGGGCGTTCGATCTTCTCAGCCCTCACCTCGACAATCATGCCTGTCTTCCGCCTCTCCGAAACCCTGCTCTTCCCTTCCCCTGAATTTGCCGAGGACGACGGTCTGCTGGCCGTGGGCGGCGATCTCAGCCCGGAGCGGTTGATCATGGCCTACAGCCAGGGTATCTTCCCCTGGTTTTCTCCCGGCGATCCCATCCTGTGGTGGTCACCGGCGCCGCGCCTGGTGCTTGTCCCCGATGAATTTCACCTGCCTCGGCGATTGGCACGGACTCTTCGCTCAAAGGCCTTTACCCTTACCGTTGACAGCGCCTTTGCCGCGGTGATCGCTGCCTGCGCCACCGCCACCGGCCGCGATATCCAGGGCACCTGGATCACAACAGAGATGCAGCAGGCCTACTGCGCCCTGCACGAGTTCGGCTTTGCCCATTCCGTTGAATGCTGGCAGGATGACCACCTGGTGGGTGGCCTGTACGGGGTCTGCTTGGACCGCATTTTTTTTGGCGAATCGATGTTTTCCCGCACCAGCAACGCCTCCAAGGTGGCTCTGGCCACCCTGGTGCAACTGGCCCGCCAACACGACATCGCCCTCATTGACTGCCAGATGACCACCGAGCACCTGCTGCGCTTCGGGGCACGCGAGTTGTCGCGGGAAGCCTTCCAGGCCGAACTTGATGCCCACATCCATGACTGCCGACCGCAAAAAAAATGGTGTTTACCCGATCCAGGCAGGATCGAATGAACACCATCAGGGAAAGAGGGCCGGTTCGGCGAGCCAAGTTGAACGCCAACCCGCGATAACCGCCACAGACCAAGACAATCCGCCTTGGCCTTTTGCCACCATAACCACCACAATGTCGGCGTCAACCGCCAAACCACCCGCCACGCTCACGCCTCCACCTCAAACTCATAACGCAGGCCGGAGCGCGAGAAATGGCGGTCGATCTTTTTCAGGCCGTAGAGGTTGGCCACCTGGAAGTTGACCTCCCAATCGCCCACCTGGGCTGCCCCCTTGCCGAGATAGACGATATCGAGCATCTTCATCTCCTCGGGCGCCACCGACAGCAACATCAACAGGCGGTTGCGGGTCACCTGCATGATGATGATGCGCTGATTCTTTTCGATGCGCGTACTCTTCAGTTTCCACCGCACCTCCACCGCATCCTCGCGCTGAAAGTTGATCTTCTGCAACTGAGTGCAATCTTTGCGGTGCAGAGACAGCCCGCGTTCGCTCAACAGGCCGATCACCCCCTTGTCCAGCGGCCCCGGTTTGCAGCAGGCCGAGGATTTCATCACCACCGGATCGAGCGTGGTCAATTCGACCCGGTTAAAGACGCCGGTGGGCTGGAACAGGGTTGGTCGTCCCACATACAGGCCGTTGCGGATTTCGTAGATCAACTCACGCAGCCGCACCCGCCCCTCGCCCAGTTGCAAGTAGAGATCTGCAAGGGATTCGATATTGAAATAGGTGAGAATATCGGCCATACCCTCCTTTTCCACCACATCAAAGGGCACCCCGTAGCGACGGAGCTCCTGCGACAACACAGAAACGCCGATCTGGCTCACCACCGCCTCACGGCGCAAACGAAAGGCCTTGGCCAGCTCGGAGCGTGCTTTGGGCGTCTGGCAGAGCATCTGCAGGGCCGGATCAAAACTGACCTGCCCCTCCTGCCGTATTACCTTGATGACGCTGCCGTCACGCAACTGGGTATCCAGGCCAATACGCTGCTTGCCGATCATGCCGCCGATGCAGGTATGGCCGATGGCGGTATGCACGCGGAAGGCAAAATCAAGCAGAATGGAGTTGACCGGCAGGCAGATGAGATCGCCCTGCGGGGTGTAGGTGTAGATCTCCTTGCGGCCGCTGGCGGCAATCATGTCCCGGTAGGACACGGAATCGTCGCTGCCGAGAATATCGAACATCTCCTGGATTTCCCGGAAATAGCGATTCTTGCCCTTCATATCGCTGGCCCATTCGCGCAGCATGCCCCGCTGGGCGCGACGAGCCATCTCCTCGGTGCGAATCTTGAACAGATACTTGCGGCCGTTGATGTTGGGACGCGCGTGCAACCCCTGGTAACCCGAGGGTTTAGGGCTGGCGATGAAGTCACGGATGGTACGCGGCACCGGAGGATAGATCAGATTGAGCACCCCCAAGGCCTGGTAGCACTCGCTGCGATTCTCCATAAGGATGAGCACTTCCTGCGGACTCTCGATCTCCTTGATGAGGATGCGGTTGCGCACATCGTAGTAGCCCCACAGCCCCTTGGTGCGCAGGGTGACCTTGCCGCGCAACCCCTCCTTGTCCAGTGCCTGCTGCACGCTATCGATGATGTGCAGCACCTCGGGATCGGTGCGCAGACTGTTGATGTGCATCTGCAAGCGGCTGCCCTGGCGGGGAAATTTATAGGCCAGCGCCAGGTTGTACAGCTCGCGTTTGATGGCAAACAGCCCGAGGATGGTGGCCAGGGGGGCGTAAATATCAAGCGTTTCGTCGGCAATTTTCTGCCGCTTATGCTTGGGCATACTGGAGAGGGTGCGCAGATTGTGCAACCGATCCGACAACTTGACGATCATCACCTCGAGCCGGGCAGCGGCGCCACTGAAGATCTTGCGATGCACCAGTTTTTTGAAGGTCTGACGGTCGCCGGTGTAGTGGGTCACCTTGGTGCAGCCCTCGACAATGGCCTCGACCGTGGGGCCGAATTTTTCGCGCAGGACCTCGCCGGTGACCTCCTCCACATCCTCGACCGTGTCGTGCAGCAAGGCCGCCGCCAGGATCTCCGGGTTGCGGATGTCGAGCTCCTCGGCCAGAATGCGGGCCACCGAGCAGGGGTGCATGATATAGGGATCACCGGAGCGCCGCCACTGGTTGCCGTGCGCCTCAAAGGCAAAATCAAGCGCCCGCCAGAACACCTGCGCCTCCGGGCCATCGCCGAGGAAAGAGTGCATGGCCTGGCGGTAAGTATCCATATCAAATTTGACGTACTGCATCGGGCTCCTGGCGCATTGAGGCTTTTTCTTTTCTTACCGCCGAAATCATGTACACTGAGGCATCCGTATCGCGGACACCCTTGCATCCTTTGTATAGGATAATCACCGCCGCTGCGAAACTTGTTTTACGGTCTCTGCCATTTTTACTGATTTTGGCACCGGGCAAAACAGATCACACCCCGCTCGCGGCACTCCCAGCAGCACTCCTCGGCCCAGGCAACAATGCCGGGTTACTGGAATCCACCCTTTGCTCTGCCCATGGAGGCATACGAGATGGCCGGCAAAATTCATCGCAACAAAAAATCCGCGTTCGCCTCGCGCAAAAAAAAGTCTGCCACGACTCGTCCCCGGCCATCGGGAACCTTGGCCTCATCCATCCTTACCCTGCTCCACGAGCAGACGCAACCCCTGGCCATTGAAGAAATCGCCCAAGAACTCGCCATCGGCCGCAGCCAGTTCAGCGCACTGCACAAGGCCCTTGGCTCCCTGTTTGATGATCGCCAGATTGAAAAGCGGGGCAAGCGCTTCGCACCCGTCGCCCGGCCTGAGCCACTGCGGGCCACCCTGGAGTTGACCAGCAAGGGCATCGGTTTTGCCGTGCTCGCCGGTGAACAGGCGCAAAAGGGCAAGGATATCTTCATCGCCCCGCATAACCTGAACGGCGCCAGCCACGGTGACACCGTGCTGTTGACCCTCGTGACCACCGAGCGGGGCCGTCGCGAAGGCCGGGTAATGCAGGTGGTGCAGCGGGCCGTCACCCAGTTGTGCGGCATCTTTACCCTCACCAGTAGCGGTGGCTACGTCAACCCGGATGACGACCGTCTGCCCTACACCGTGTCGATCCGTCGCCCGGACACCCTGAACGCCGGAGACGGCGTGGCGGTACTGGCGGAGATCACCGATTACGGCAGCGAACGGCAGGGGCCAAGCGGACGGATTATAGAAATTCTCGGCGATGCCCGCGATGCCGGGGTGCAGATCAAGATGGCGATTCGCCAACTTGGTCTGCGCGAACACTTTCCCGCCGAGGTGCTGGCCGAGGTGGCCGCCCTGCAAGCGGTCAGCCAGTGCGAGCCAGGCCGCGTTGACCTGTGCCATCTTGCCCATGTGACCATCGACGGCGAGACCGCCCGCGACTTTGACGATGCCATCTGTGTTGAGGCCACAGCCAACGGCTACACCCTCTATGTCTCCATCGCCGATGTCAGCCATTATGTGGTGACCGGTTCCGCCATTGACCGCGAGGCCTACCTGCGTGGCACCAGCGTCTATCTGCCGGACCGGGTGCTACCCATGCTGCCGGAGCGACTCTCCAATGACCTGTGCAGCCTGGTCCCCGATGAGGACCGACCCGCCTTTACTGCCATCTTACAGTTTGACCGCCAGGGCCGCCGCACCGGTGAAAAGTATCACAAGAGTTTGATCCGCAGCCGGCAACGCTTCACCTACACCATCGTCAACCAATTGGTATACCTCCAGGATGAGCAAACCCGCGCCACCTATGCCGAGCTACTGCCAATGCTTGAGCTGGCTGCGCAACTGACCAATCTGCTGCGACAACGGCGCAGTGAGCGCGGCAGCCTGGATTTCAACATCCCTGAGCCCGAGGTGCGTCTTGCCGGCAACCAGGTGGCCAGCATCGCCCTGGCCGAGCGTAACCAGGCCCACCAGTTGATCGAAGACTGCATGCTCGCCGCCAACGAGGCCGTGGCCGAAACCCTGGACAAAATGCAGCGGCCGGTGCTCTTTCGCATCCATGAAAAGCCCGACCCGATGAAGCTGGAAACCTTCACCGACGCCGCCAAGGCTCTGGGCATGGCCCTGCCCCGCTCCGAGGTTAATCCGGCCTGGTTTGCCGAGATTATTCGCCAGGCTGCGGGCTCGTCCATGGAGTACATCGTCAACACCCTGCTGCTGCGCACCATGCAGCAGGCCCGTTATTCCCCGGACAATGCCGGCCATTTTGGCTTGGCCGCGCCCTATTATCTCCATTTCACCTCGCCCATCCGCCGCTACCCGGATCTGGTAGCCCACCGCGTGCTCCAGGCCTTGTTGCACAAGCAGACACAAGCACCCGTAATTCCAGGCACAGATACCAGTCTCATGGAGGCCGGACTGCACCTTTCCCAGTGCGAGCGCAAGGCCATCGATGCCGAACGAAACGTGCATGCCCGCTGCTCGGCCCTGTTTTTGCTGGATCGCATCGGTGAAACCTTCACCGCCACCATTTCCGGCGTCACCGGCTTTGGCCTCTATCTCACTTTAGATGAATCGTATATCAGCGGCATGGTGCCGCTCACCAGCATGATTGACGACTATTATCTCCACGACAGCCGTCGCTACCGCCTCATCGGCGAGACCAGCAACCGTATGTACCAGTTGGGCCATCGCGTCGAGGTCCGCCTGGAACAGGTGGATCTCTTTGCCAAGCGCATCAGTTTTTCCCTGGTGGCCAAAATCAGTGATAAACCTACGGAAAAAGGCGAAGCAACAGGCCCCTGAGCCTATCGACTTGGCCGTGGTTTTGCTTGACGAACCGGGGCAATTCAAATAAAGATGGGTCCTTTGGACACAGACGTTTTTGCCCGTGCGGCCAGCGCGACACCGTTGCCGCATACTTACTCATTGAGGACATCATTATGGAACAGACAAGCTGGATTTCCGATATCCTGGCCAACCCCTTTCTGCGCGGACTCTGCATCGGCCTGGCGGTGGCAGCCGTCTTCTGGGTACGCGGCTGGCTCAAGGCCCGTGAGCTCAACGGCAACCTGAAAAAACTGCGCGAGCATCTGCACACCAAGCTGGAGATCGACTCAGCGGAGAACGAGCGCCGCAAGGAAGATATGGATAAGATCAAGCAGGAACGCGATAACCTGCGCAATATGGTGCAGGTGCTCAACCAGAAACCCGGTCGTCAGGAACTGCGCCAGGTGCAGGTCTATCAGAAGGCCATTGAGATCATGTTTGAAAAATCCCCCGGCTTTGCCCCCGCTTGGCAGATCACGGTCAAGGAGGCCGAGGAGGAGATGAAACGGGCCGAGCGCGGTATCATCCCCTTCTTCAAACGCATGACCACCAGCAACCCGGGATCGGAAAAATCCTCCAAGAAAACCTTAGAACTGGAGCAGTCCACCGGTCGCTGATCCGGTTGCCGTTTTCCTATGATGCACAGACAGACACCGACCGGCCCGCTGGGGCAGGTCGGTATTCTTTTGGTCGGGCCGAAATTCCCTGAAAACATCGGGGCTTCGGCCCGTGTTGCCTCCAACTTCGGCATCACCGAACTGGTGGTGGTGAGCCGCGAAAGCTATGATGCGGAGCGGATGTTGAAGATGGCCACCCACAAGGCGGCCCATCTCATCCACGAGATGCGCATCTGCGCCACCACGGCCGAGGCCTGCGCCCCCTATCACTGCATTGTCGGCACCACCGCCCGCCAGGGCAAGCGCCGCTTGCAGGATCAGAGCCCGCGCGAGGTGATGAGCGAGGTGGTACCGATGTTGGCCGGCAACCGCATCGGCCTGATGTTCGGTCCCGAGGATTCGGGCCTGAGCAACGAGGATCTGGATTTCTGCCAGTTCGCCTCCACCATCCCCACCGCAGGGTTCTCTTCGCTCAATCTGGCCCAGGCGGTGGCCATCCATTGCTACGAACTCTACACCGCTGTCCACACCCATCCCTTTGCCGCTGTTCCCAAATCGGATCTGGCCAACTCCTTTGACATGGGCGGTATGTACGAGCACATCGAAGAGGCCTTAGGCGAGATCCACTTCCTGCGCGACACTAACCGCGACTACTGGATGCGCAACATCCGCCAGTTCCTCGGTCGCATGCAGATGAAGAAGAAGGAGGCCAGCCTCATCCGCGGTATCTGCCGCAAATTCCTCTGGCACAGCCGCCACGCACAAGGGCTGGACTGTGCGGCCGAAGAAACAGAGCCGCTCAAGGAACCCGCCCAGTAAAATCGCCTTTTTTGCCGCTTACAGCCCTTGCAGGGGGCAGGCGGCGCAATCGGGATTTTTCTTTTTGCAATACAGATTGCCCACCTTGACCAGGAGGGCATGGAACTCGTTGTAAAGCGGGGCCTCGCTTTCGAGATGATCCATGAACAATTCCTGGATCATCTCGTAGCCACAATCCTCATCGATGAGATTATGGCGCGAGAGAATACGGTGGGTATAGGCGTCGACCACGAAGATGGGCAGGCCGGCGGCATAAAGGAGGATGGAGTCGGCGGTTTCCCGGCCGATACCCTTGATGGTCAACAGTTGCTCGCGAAAACTTGGTAGCGGCTGGTCGAGAAAGGCGTGCAGATCACCACCGTGCTGATCGACGATGTGATTGAGCAGGTTTTTGAGCCGGCCGGCCTTGATATTATAATACCCGGCCGGCCGAATGTACTCCGCCAGCAGCGCCAGCGGCAGCTCGGAAAGCGCGGGCAGGGAGAGCATCCCCGCCCGATTGAGATTATCGATGGCCCGTTCGACGTTCTTCCAATTGGTGTTTTGAGTAAGAATCGCCCCCACCATCACCTCGAAGGGTGTCTCCGCCGGCCACCAGTGCTGGGGACCAAGCTGACCGAGCATGCGCTCATACATCTGGTGCAGGGTATCGGTGGTGGACATGGGAGAGGTTGTTGAGCTTTTAGCGTTTTAGATGGTGCCGGTGGATATTGCGAGCAGGCGACAGGTAATTGCAAAGGCTACCACCCATCCACTTACAGACTCCCCACCTGCCCTTTCAATCCCCCAAACAGATACCAATATCGCGGGCGGTTTGCACCTTGTCGCCTTCAAGATCGACCTTTTTCCGGCGGCGGATGGCCTCGGCAATGGGCACGGCAGTCATGGTTGGCGGTACCCAAGCCACCATGTGATCAAAGATGCCCTGTTCCGCCAAGCGCACTGCCGCCGCACCAAAGCGCAGGGCCAAAAGTCGGTCGAAGGTGGTAGGCGAACCACCGCGCTGGAGATGCCCCAACACCAGGGAACGGGTATCCTTGCCCAAGCGTTCACGGATCTGCTTGGCCACAAACTCGCCGACTCCGCCCAGCACCACCTCGGAGCGGCCCAGTTCTCCCTGGCCTTTATTGATCACCTCGCCATCCTTGGCCCGGGCCCCCTCGGCCACCACCACGATGGAGTAATGCTTGTCGTGCAGTTCGTTATCGGCGATCTTGGCGCAGACCGCATCCATATCAAAGGGAATCTCCGGAATAAGGATAACATCAGCCCCACCGGAGATGCCGGAATACAGAGCGATCCAGCCCGAATCCCGCCCCATCACCTCCACCACCATTACCCGGTCATGGGATTTGGCGGTGGAATGCAGCTTATCGATGGCATCGGTGGCGGTGGAGACAGCAGTATCAAAGCCAAAGGTGCGGTCAGTGGCTTCCAAATCGTTGTCAATGGTCTTGGGTACGCCGATCACCGGCATTCCCTTTTGAGCAAAACGATGGGCAATTTCCAGACTGCCGTCACCGCCCACGGCGATATGGCAAAAGAAGCCATTGCGCTGGAAAGCAGTAAGAATTTTATCAGAGATGTCGACAATTTGAATTTCACCGGCCAGGTTCTCCACCGGCTTGGCAAAGGGATTGCCCTTATTGGTGGAACCAAGAATGGTCCCCCCCTGGGAGAGAATACCTTCCACACTCTCCGGGGTCAGACGGATGAGATCGTCGCGATCCAGCAGGCCGCCATAGCCTGAGCGGCTGCCATAGACCTCCCAGCCCTTGCGAGTGGCGGAATTGACCACAGCAAAAATAACGGCATTCAATCCAGGGGCATCGCCGCCACCGGTGGAAATGAGCAACTTCTCGCGCATAATATACTCCTCACCTGTAAAGGTTCTCTGGTAGTGCGTATCGAGTAGTTAGATTGTAGAAATACCCTGCCCCTTTGACAATCATTTTCCTCCAATAAACCGATTTCATAATGCTTTTGCAGGGGTTGGCATTCACAGCTTGTTCAGGTGAGCATCCACCGACCAGCCCAATCGGCCCAAGACGCCCCACTCTTAGCCCCTCAATACCGCTTGCCCACGTCACACCTGGTGATCCCCACCACATGGTGCTTTCTCGCCGGGTACATGCTTCTGTAGTTGACGTGATAGGCTTTGCGCCTTACTCTTGCCGATATAACCACAGCCCTTCTTCCCCCTCAAGGGAAGGAGATTTTTTTCACTTTTGAGGAGGCAGAATGTTCGAAGTTACAGCGGGAGCTGTCAGCAATCTGAAAGCCTACCTGGAGCAGAACAAGATCAGTTCTGCTATTCGCATCGCATTGATGCAGGGTGGCTGAAGTGGCCCATCTTTGGGTTTGGCTCTGGATGAGCCAAAAGACAGTGATAAAGTGTATGAGGAAGGCGGCCTGAAATTCCTGGTGGAAGAAGAACTCCAGGAACGTTGCGGTGCCGTTAAAGTTGACTTCATCGAAGCCGGATACCGTTCCGGGTTTTCCATCACCTCCGCCAATCCGCTGAGCAGCGGTGGCAGTTGTGGATCCTGCTCCGGATCCTGCGGCTGATTGCCCGCAGATTTCCCGGCTTCCCGCCCTCTTGTCGCTTGCGGCAAGAGGGTTTTTCTTTTCCCCCACCTCTTTCCCCTCCGACCGTGCCAAATTCTTGACACCCATCATTTGATCCTTACCTTCTCCCCTGAACGAAAGAACAGCCTGTTGTTCATCCACCTCAACCAAAACAGGCAAGGAGAGAAGAAATGCAACTCGATAAGTTTACCCTCAAATCTCAGGAAGCCATTCAAACGGCGCAGCAGTTGGCGCAAACAAACGGCAACCAGGAACTCCAGCCCGAACACCTGCTCAAGGCCATCTTAGAGCAGCCCGACGGGGTGGTGGTACCGGTGCTACAGAAGATGGGCTTCATCCCCAGCGTGGTCTTGAATGAAACCAACCAGTTAATCAACAATCTACCCAAGGTCAGTGGCGCCGGGGCCAATCAGACCTATGCCTCGCAGGCGCTGCGCACCCTGTTGGACCAGTCATTCAAGACCGCGGCCAACATGCAGGACGAGTATGTCAGCCAGGAACATCTCTTCCTGACCATGCTCGCCGAACGATCTTTACAGGTCACCGCCATGCTTGGCCGCCACGGCATCACCAGTGAAGCCTTTCTCAAGGCCCTGCAAACCGTGCGCGGTAACCAGCGCGTCACCGATCCCTATCCGGAGGACAAGTACCAGGCCCTGGAAAAGTATGCGCGCAACCTCACCGATGTGGCCCGCAAGGGCAAGCTTGACCCGGTGGTTGGCCGCGACGAGGAGATCCGCCGCATCATCCAGGTGCTCTCAAGGCGCACCAAGAACAACCCGGTGTTGATTGGTGAGCCCGGCGTGGGCAAGACCGCCATCGTCGAAGGACTCGCCCAGCGTATCGTCAACGGTGATATCCCCTCGACCCTGAGCAACAAGCAGGTGATTTCGCTGGATCTCGGCTCACTGGTCGCCGGCGCCAAATATCGCGGCGAGTTTGAAGACCGTTTAAAGGCCGTGCTCAAGGAGGTCGAAAAACGGGCCGGCGAGATCATTCTCTTTATCGATGAGATCCACACCCTGGTGGGAGCAGGTGCGGCAGAGGGCTCGATGGATGCCTCCAACATGCTCAAACCCGCCCTGGCCCGGGGCGAACTGCACTGCGTCGGTGCCACCACCTTGGATGAGTACCGCAAATACATCGAAAAAGATGCGGCCCTGGAACGCCGCTTCCAGCCGGTGCTGGTGCAGGAACCCAGCGAAGAGGACACCATCGCCATCCTCCGCGGCATCAAGGAGAAGTACGAGGTCCACCACGGTGTGCGCATCCAGGATGCAGCCACGGTGGCGGCGGTGACGCTCTCAAACCGGTATATCACCGACCGCTTTCTGCCGGACAAGGCCATTGACCTCATCGACGAGGCGGCCTCGCGGCTGCGCATCGAGATCGATTCCATGCCCACCGAGATCGACCAATTGGAGCGCAAAAAGATCAAACTGGAGATCGAACAGGAGGCTCTGAAAAAAGAGCATGACCCGGCCTCCAAGGAGCGGCTGGCCAAGGTGCGCGAGGATCTGGCCAACCTCGATGATTCGCTCAAGGGCATGAAAGGCCAGTGGACCTTGGAAAAAGATATCATCCAGTCCATCCGCGACATCAAGGCCAAGATCGACCAGGCGCACATGGAGGAACAACGGGCCGAACGCGCCGGTGAACTGAGCAAGGTGGCCGAGATCCGCTACGGGCAAATTGTGCAGCTCAACAAGGAGTTGGAGGCGGCCAATGCCCGCCTCAGTGAAATCCAGCAGCAGCACCAGATGCTCAAGGAGGAGGTCTCAGCCGAGGACGTGGCCTCGGTGGTGGCCAAGTGGACCGGCATTCCGGTGGACAAACTGCTGGAAGGCGAGAAGGAGAAACTGGTCCACGCCGAGGAGGCTCTGGCTGGCCGGGTGATTGGGCAAAGTGAGGCGATTGTCGCCGTGGCCAATGCAGTGCGTCGCGCCCGCGCCGGGTTGCAGGATCCGGATCGGCCCTTGGGAAGCTTTATTTTCCTGGGCCCCACCGGTGTAGGCAAGACCGAGTTGGCCCGCAGCCTGGCTGATTTCCTCTTTGACTCCGAACAGGCGATGATCCGCATTGATATGTCCGAGTATATGGAGAAACACTCGGTGGCTCGGCTGATCGGAGCGCCTCCCGGCTATGTCGGCTACGATGAAGGTGGCATGCTCACCGAGGCAGTACGGCGGCGGCCCTATGCGGTTATTCTTTTAGATGAGATCGAAAAGGCGCATCCGGATGTATTCAATGTGCTGCTGCAGGTGCTCGATGATGGCCGCATGACCGATGGCAAAGGACGGACGGTCGACTTTAAGAACACCATCCTGATCATGACCTCGAATCTGGGCAGCCATGTTATTATGGAGTTGGCGCAGACCGATCCCGAAACCATGCGCCGCCAGGTGGATGATCTGTTGCATCGGCAGTTCAAGCCGGAATTTTTGAACCGCGTCGATGAGATCATCACCTTCCACGGCCTCACCCGTGATAATCTGCTGCAGATTGTCGATATCCAGATCAAGCGGATGAGCAAACGGCTGGCCGAACGCAAGTTCAAGCTCACCCTCACTAAGGAGGCCAAGCAGTTTTTGGTCGAGGTTGGCTATGATCCTTCCTATGGTGCCCGGCCGTTGAAGCGGGCCATCCAACGACAGATCGAAGATCCGCTGGCCCTGGAAATACTGGAAGGCCGCTTTAACGAGGGCGATCATATCCTCATTGATCGGGGCAGCGATAACCGCCTCAGTTTTTCCCGCCAGTAAAGACCATCCCCCTTCCCCCGGCCATCGGCGGGAAGGGGACTTTTCACAAGAACGAACAACATTGCTTTGACAAGCAAGATCAGCAGAGTACATTCATCGGTAGTGCCTCCGGTCGTCCCCCTTGCCCCATGCCGGGAAGGAGTGAAGGCCGCCAACCGTTGATCCGGGGATCACCGCATGGAGCTGCTACTGTTGACGTTCCTCACTTTCCGGCCGACCGTGCGGTGCCACCGCAATGGCTATGTTCGATTGGCACTCCGCGCATACGCTCGTACGTTCTTATTTTGCTTACTGCTGCTGCCCCTGCTCTGTACTCCTGTATCGGCCCTGGCCCACCCGCAACTCAACCTCACCATTGATGGCGATCTTAATGAGAGCCAACGGCAAAATGTGCGCAGCTTCCTCTCCCTGGCGCGTCTGGCCGACAATGAATCGCTTGACGAGGACGTCTTTCAGCGTCTCTACCGGATAACCAAGAAGGAGGCCGCCAAGGCGCTGGAACCTTTTGGGTATTATGAACCTGCCATTGAACTGGCACACCAACGCACCCCGCAGGGAATCTGGCAGGTAACACTTATCATCCATACTGGGGAGCCGGTGCTGGTCAATGAGGTAAAAATAGCCTTGCAAGGCGAGGGTGCCGAGGATAAGCAACTGCTGGCCGCACTTCAGGAATTCCCCCTCGACCGTGACGTCATCTTTGACCACCGCCTCTACGAGAAAGGCAAGGATCAGCTCATCACCCTGGCCATGGAAAGGGGCTATCAACGGGCAGAATACCGCTCCAGCCGCGTGGCAGTGAGCAAAAAGCAGCGCACTGCGGCCATCCACTTGCAGCTGGCCACCGGCCCCCGCTATCGTATCGGCCCTTTGCGCTTTGAGGCCGATTTTATCGACCATGATCTGCTGCGCAAAATCACCCCCATTCACGAGGGTGATCCTTACTCGCCCAAGGCATTGACGCTGGTACGCCAATCGCTCTTTAATGCCGGGTATTTCGCCAGCGTCGAGGTTCACGCTAACCTTGATCAAGCCGAGGCTGCCACCAACAAGGTACCGCTCACCATCCTGCTCACCCCCAACCTGGCCCATAAATACGGCATTGGCCTGGGCTATGGCACGGATACCGGTGCCCGTGGCACCCTGGAGTACACCAACCGTCATATCAACCGCTTCGGCCACCAGTTGGACTTGCAGACCCAACCCGCCCAACGCAAAAGCAATTTCGGCGGTGTCTACACCATTCCCATCGGCGACCCCAAAAAGGACCGCCTCAGCCTCACTGGCCGCTACCAGACCGAGGAGTACGACAACACCCTCACCGACACCCTCAACACCACCATCAGCCACGACCATTTTCGAAACTGGGGAGAATTTTCCACCTATTTCCGTTTCCTAGACGAGAATTACGACACCGGCGCCGAGGCCGATAGCGACCACACCCGTTTTCTCATTCCCGGTATCAAGGGCGCACTTGTCTGGGCTGATGATCGCATTGCCACGACCCGGGGCCTCCGGATCACCGCTACGGTCCTCGGCAGTACGGAGAGCCTGCTGGCCGATGCCGACTTCCTGCAAACCACCCTCCAGGCCAAGGGGATTTACTCCTTTGGCGAACAATGGCGCCTCATCGGTCGCTCCGAGATCGGCACCACCTTGGTGGACGATATCTACGCCATTCCGCCATCGCTGCGCTTTTACGCCGGTGGCGATCAGAGTGTGCGGGGTTATGGCTACAAAAAAATCGCCCCCAGCGATGACGAAGGCAACCTCCTGGGCGGCAGGAACCTGCTGACCTACAGCCTGGAGGTGGAGCGCTCCCTCTATGAGCAGTGGAGCGGGGCCATTTTTTACGACAGTGGCATGGTCTCCGACACCTTTGCCGGCAACACCATGCATTCGGGGGCCGGTGTCGGCCTGCGCTGGAACGGTATTTTCGGCCAGATCCGGCTTGATCTGGCCAAGGCCCTGGATGAAAACGGCTCATGGCGCATCCATTTCACCATGGGAGCTGATCTATGAAAAGGATGCTCTGGCGATGGGTATGGAGGAGCCTGCTGGCCCTGACGACTTTACTGCTGGTCGTACTCATCACCACCGAGGCGGGGTTGCGTAGCCTGACCGGACTGATCGGTGCGCTCAGCGGCGGCGCGGTGCGTATCGGCACGGTCTCCGGCAGCTTGCTGGGTCCGTTGCACCTCGGCCAGTGCCGCCTCAGCGACGGGATCGACACGGTGGAAATCGAAGCGATGCATCTGCAATGGCAGCCACAAGCGCTTCTCCAGGGAAGATTTGTCATTGATGCCATCGATCTGGAGAAGCTGCACATCAACTTGGGGCCGAGTTCCACCGATACTCTTCTGCCACCGCTCTCCCTGCCCTTTCCCCTGGAGGTGGCACGGATACAGGTCGATGAGATAGTCATCAGCGATCACGACGAGGAAATGCTGCGCCTCAAGCAAGGTCGCCTCCACACGTTGCTCTATCAAGGTGAGCAGCTGAGTCTGGCAGAATTTACTCTGCGCAAAGACGATTCCACCCTTCGCGGCCAGGGTACCCTTCAGAGTAACCGTGATTATTTCGTCGATGCAAGTCTCCAGGCAGATCTGCATCTCGAAGGTTATGCACCCATCACCGCCACGGTCCAGAGCCGAGGGCCGCTCAATGCGCTGCATCTGACAGCCGACATGCTCTCTCCCCAGCCGATGCATCTGGAGGGAAAACTGCTTGATATTCTGGGAACAACCTCCTGGTCGGCCAAACTCCAGGTACCAGAGCTCACCCCTGCCACGCTCCACCCGTACTGGCCCGCCCAGTCGTTTCGCCAAGTGGCCATCCAGGGTACGGGCAACCTGGAAGAGTATACCCTCACCGTCGCTGCCGCCACTGGACTGCCCGGAATGACGGCTCCTGTGGCCCTCCAAGCTGAGCTTCATGGCAATGGCCAGGGCTTGCAATGCCCGCAGTTGCATCTTTCCCATGATACAACAGCCTTGCGTGCCCAAGGAGCTTGGCAATGGTTGCCCCATCTCGCCTGGCAGGCGGAAATCCAGGGCACGAATCTCGATCCGGCGCTTTTTATCCCAGACTGGCCCGGTCGATTTTCGGGAAAACTGATCACCAGGGGACAATGGCGTGATACCCTGGAGGGAACGCTGCAACTCACAGATCTCCTGGGCAGCCTTCGCCAAATGCCTCTCTCCGGCCATGGCGAAATGCAATTTCAGGGCAGACAGATCAAAATCCCTGCCATGACACTGAAAAGCGGCGGCTCGACCTTATCACTCCAGGGAAGCGCCACTGATCGGGTCGAATTTCTCCTCTCGCTCCATTCTGGCAATGTGGGGGAACTCTGGCCAGGGGCCAGCGGCCTACTTGATATCCAGGGACGGTTGCACGGTACGGCTCAACGTCCGGCTTTTACCCTGCAACTTGATGCGGGTCGTCTGCGGGCAGCACGGACGAGTCTTGATCGCCTGAAGGTGGCAGGCAAAGGAGTGTTTGCCGCAGATGGCGAATTTCAAGTCGATGCGCAGCTGAACAAGCTCATCCAAGGTGATTTTCAATTGTCCCAGGCATTGCTCCAGGCCCAAGGCACCCCTGCCAACCACAACCTCAAGATAAAGGGGAGCACGCAGCAGTCCACCGCTGCTGGCGAAGTTCTCGGGTCACTGGAAAAAAGCCATTGGCTGGGCACCCTGCAAAACATTCATTTTGAGAACAAGAGCCTAGGCAACTGGCGGCAACAAGCCAGGAGCAAGCTGGCCATCACACCGCAACGGATCGAACTCCAGCAACTCTGCCTGCATGCCCAACCCGACGCCACATTGTGCGTTGATGGCTCAAAAGATGTGCTCTCCCACGATTGGCAGGCCACCGCTAGCCTGCACGCCTTGCCCCTCTCAACCCTTACCGCAGCAGTCGGCCTTCCTTGGTCGCTCAGCGGTTCACTGCACAGCCGGATACAGGCACAGGGCAAGCAGCAGCGTATCACTTCGGGACAAGTCTCGGCTGAAACGCAAGAATTACGTCTCAACACCCCCATCAAAGACGGCGCCCTCCAACAATTGTCCTGGCAAAGCAACCGGTTAAACGCCAGCTATGCCAATGATCAATTACAGGTTGCATGGAACAGTCAGCTTGATGCGCAGAACACCATGCAGGCCAGTATCCGCCAGAACACCTCCGATCTGCTGGCCGGCCTAAAGAACCGGCCAATCAAAGGGACTGTGGATCTGCATTTACAAAATCTCGGCCTCATCGGCGCCCTGACCAACCAGACGATTCTTCCCTCCGGTACCCTCCAAGCGCACTGGTCGCTCTCCGGCACGCCCCTGGCCCCGTCTCTGATAGGACAGATGGATCTTGCCGACGGCAAAGTGGAAATTCCTGCACTGGGAATAACCCTGGCACCGCTGCATCTCACAATGAAGGGCGACAACACATCCGTGCATCTCGTAGCATCGGGCACCTCGGGTTCTGGTACCGTGCAAGCCACCAGCACCCTCAACCTGGCCCATGGCGCGCAGGAGGCCGTGCAATGCCATCTGATGGGAGAGAATTTCCAGGCCGTCCACCTTCCTGGTCTTGAGGTCACAGTCTCGCCGGATCTCAATCTGATCGCATCACCAAAACATATGGAGTTGCGTGGCCGCCTTCATGTCCCCCAAGCGACCCTCACTTCGGTTGATTTTGACGTCGCCACTCCAGCCTCCAACGACGTGGTTTTCATCGATGAAGAAATCGCACCTGCCACTGCTCCACCGCTCCCCAGTCAGCTGGCCCTACATATCACTACTGGCGAGGCGGTGCGGGTCGACGCCTATGGCCTACGATGCAGCATCACAGGGGAACTTGATATTGCCGGACACTCCGGACGCCCGACCACTGGCAATGGAACGCTGACCATACGCGATGGCACCTACAGCCTCTATGGCAACCGACTCAACATAGGAGTTGGTCGGCTCTTGTTCACCGGTGGTCCTTTGACCAATCCGGGCATCGAACTGCGCAGTGAGGAAAAAACGGACAGAGGCACAGCTGGAGTGACAGTGGACGGCTTTCTGCAGCGCCCAGAAATCACATTTTATTCCACACCGGTCATGGAACAATCGGCCATTTTGCGGCATTTGTTGCAAACAACCGCTTTTGGTGGGGAGCACCGAACAGAGTTGGGAATGCTCGGAACAACCGCCAAGAAAGCAGGATTTGGACCAATCGTCCCCTTTGTGCAAAGCCTCAAAACACTGTCGATGATCGACGAGATCAAGCTCGAGACCGGAGAAAACAACGAAGATGCGTCCCTTGTTTTTGGCAGTTGGCTTACCCCGGATCTCTATGTGAGTTACGGCAAAGATCTTATCAAGGAGTCCGGGTTATTCACAACCCGGTTCAATCTCGGTAAAGGGTTTTCCTTGGCCACGGAAACAGGAGCAGCGCAAAGTGGCGGTGATATCAAATATGAATTTGAACACTGACTCAAAACGCAGCCCAAGAAACAAGATCTGCTCAGAAAACACAAACCTAATTGCCATTTTGCCAACACTACGCTACCCTGCCTCCCGTTTCACAAATCACTTCCTATTAAATACAACCAATTGGATAGATCATGGCAGAAAACACCGATGAGCTGAGCGTCAACTACGAGGAAGAAGGTATCCTGGTCGTCAAAGAGATCGACAAAGAGATCCTCTCCAAGGGAGCCTGGACCACCATTTTGTTTCGCTACCAGGATTTCGACAAAACAACCCAGGAGTACGGCGCGGATAAATTTACCATCCGCCGCTACCAGAAGCGCAATGGCCAGTACCAAACGAAATCCAAATTTAACATTTCCAGCACTGCCCAGGCACAGAAGATTGTCGAGACCTTGGCGAAATGGTTGGAAACCAATCAAGGCTGAATAACCAAGTCACTGATTCCCTGCCTTTCGACACATACCAAGCCCACCGTGTGTGAGCATTCGGCCAAAAACGAACATAGGCCATGAAATAAATATTGACGTTAGGGACTGAGGTCTGTATATTGGCGCCTCGTTGCTCG
>CAZXHS010000004.1:0-329762 GCA_964639845.1 uncultured Desulfobulbus sp.
TTCGTTCATGGGCAGAGTATACCATATGTTCGCTAATTTATGAACTGATTAATAAGCGGAAACACCTGGTCGCTGACGCCCGCCTCAGCCATTACTGATGGCACATATGATGTTGCGGCAACCGTGTCGCGCGGCGGCACCGACAAAACAGACATCAGCAGCAACGAACTGCATATCGATACGTTGGCAACGGTTGCCATCACCAGCTATGGCGGTGGAGGTACCGGATTGACCAATGATCCGACGCCTCTCATTACCGGAACAAGCGGGGATATTCCTGCCGGTACGATTCTGACAGTTGATTTGGATACGAATAACGATGGATCAGACGATGTCAGCTATACGACCATCATCGCCAATGATGGCACCTGGTCGATTGATACCGGCTCGGCCACTCCTATAAGCGGCAGCTTTCCAAGCTCCGGCCTGAACGGACCGGTCCGTGTGACAGCCACCGCTAACGATCCGGCAGGTAATAGCGGTAGTGATATCCAGACCTTGACCGTTGATGTGACACCGCCGCAGATTACACTGACCTTCAATGCCAAGACATCGGACACCACGCCACTCATTACTGGCTACTCTGACCTTCCTGCGGGTTCGACCATCACGGTGGAAATCGATTCCGGCAATAACGGTTCGTGGAATGTCACCACCTACTCCGCCATCGTCCAGGCTGACGGCACATGGAGCGTGGAAATAACGGAAGTACAGGCCATATCCGCTGCCAACATCCGGGCAACAGGAGTCGACAGCGCAGGCAACACCATCAGCACGACAAAAGTGCTCAGCATTGTGGGGGCCGCACCAACGATTGCCATCACCGCATGGGGAGATCTCAATGCGAGCAACAGCGTTGATGTGGATGAAGACGACGCTGCCGTCATTTCAGGTACGGTGAGTAACATTACAAATGGCAGCACGGTTACGCTCACCCTCACAGATGGCAACATAACCATCACCGATAGCGCGACTGTATCCGGGGGGACCTGGTCTTTATCGGCTCTCAACCTCAGTGCAATGGCGGCAGGGCCGATTCAGATAACCGCGTCCGTGGATGACAGCGGCGACACCTATACCACCCACCAGACATTCATTCATGACAAGAGCGCAGCGCTCGCCATCGACAGCATCAGCGAAGACTCGGGAATTATAGGTGATTTCACGACAAAAGATTCAATCCTGAGTATCTCTGGAAGCGCCAACGGCGGTCCTGTTGATACCGTTGTCGTCAAATCCGGTGCAACCGCAGTTGCTACCTTCAGCAATGTGACCGTATCCGGTGGGACATGGACGACAGGGCTCACCGGGACCCTGACCGCAGGTAACTATACGATCGAGGCTACACGCGGGGGAACAACTGTCTCAAAGGCTTTAACCATTGTCGATGCTGCGCCGCCAACATTAAGCAGCAGTGGCCCGGCGGATGGAGCAATCAATATTGCCGTTGCTTCCGACATTACCCTGACGTTCAACAAAAACATCCAAGCAGGAATCGGTTTTGTCAGCCTGTATAAAGCAGATGGAACGCTCGTCGAAAGTTTCAACGTGGCAACTGGTGCGGGTGATGCTTCGGGGACAATCGCATTCAACGGCACAACCGGGATAACCCTTAATCCGCATGCAGATCTCGCCAACAGTACAGGCTATTATGTACAGATAGAATCCACGGCCGTGATGGACAGTGCTGGCAATCGTTTTGCTGGAATTGCTGATGACACCACGCTGAATTTTACAACCGTCAGCTTAGGAGGAAACACCGCCCCGGCACTGGGCAGCATCGGCAACCAAAACATTAATGAGGGCAGTGCGTTGACCTTTACGGCCACCGCCACCGACAGTGATTTTCCTGCCGACACCCTGACCTATAGCCTGGAAAACGGCACCGCCGGCAATGTACCCACCGGCGCGACCATCGATTCCACCACCGGCGCCTTCTCCTGGACACCCACCGAGGCACAAGGTCCGGGAACATACTCCTTTGATATCGTGGTCTCCGACGGTACTACTACCGACCGGGAGACTATCACCGTCACCGTGGCTGAGGTGAATACCGCCCCGGTGCTGGGCAGTATCGGCAACAAAAACGTCAATGAGGGCAGCGCGTTGACCTTCACCGCATCAGCCACTGACAGCGATCTCCCCGCCAACACCCTAAGCTACAGCCTGGAAAACGGTACCTCCGGCAATGTACCCACCGGCGCGAACATCGATTCCACCACCGGCGCCTTCTCCTGGACACCCACCGAGGCACAAGGTCCGGGAACATACTCCTTTGATATCGTGGTCTCCGACGGTACCACCACTGATCGCGAGACCATCACCGTCACCGTGGCTGAGATGAATACCGCCCCGGCACTGGGCAGTATCGGCAACAAAAACATTAACGAGGGCAGTGCGTTGAGCTTCACCGCATCAGCCACTGACAGCGATCTTCCCGCCAATACCCTAAGCTACAGCCTGGAAAACGGCACCTCTGGCAACGTACCCACCGGCGCGACCATCAATGCCACCACCGGCGCCTTCTCCTGGACACCCACCGAGGCACAAGGTCCGGGAACATACTCCTTTGATATCGTGGTCTCCGACGGTACCACCACTGATCGCGAGACCATCACCGTCACCGTGGCTGAGATGAATACCGCCCCGGCACTGGGCAGTATCGGCAACAAAAACATTAACGAGGGCAGTGCGTTGAGCTTCACCGCATCAGCCACTGACAGCGATCTTCCCGCCAATACCCTAAGCTACAGCCTGGAAAACGGCACCTCCGGCAGCGTACCCACCGGCGCGACCATCGATGCCACCACCGGCGCCTTCTCCTGGACGCCCACCGAGGGGCAAGGTCCGGGAACATACTCCTTTGACATCGTAGTCTCCGACGGTACCACTACCGACCGGGAGACCATCACCGTCACGGTGGCAAACACCCCAGCACAAGACACCACACCTCCCCCTCCCCCCATCGCTGATACCCCACCGATCATCTCCAGCCCAGGCCTCGGCGATGGAGCCATCGGCCAACCAACGATCTCGACGGTAACCCCGGAACTGCATGTGCTACCGACCCTGGATGCCATCGACAGCCAGGCCTATTCAGGGGGCGGCGCGATGTTTCAGCGACTCTCCGGCGAGCAACCGCTGGTGCCGATTGAACTCTATGTATTGCCAGAGACTCGAAATATCTCCCAAGAAATTGATAGGTTGGGCCAAAACAACTTGAATAGTTCCTTCTTCTCCTTTGGACGCAGCCCCCTCTTTGACGACACAGAGACGCAACCGCCAGGAGATGCCGAGGCACCTGATGCCGCTGACGGCGAACAGGGTCCGAACGGGGAGGAGCAACCGGGCCAGAATGGCCGGGGCAACCGTCCCCGGGTGTCGTTCAGCAGTCAAATCAGGCAAGCCGCCTTGGCCCGCAGCGTACGGGGCATGGCGACGGCGCGAGTGTGAGGCGTGCCGCCTGATTGAACGAATAATGCTTATGCACTCTGTGAAAAAATTTTACCAAGAGAGGAACCTATGATGCACAAACCCAGGCCATCGGCCCCACCAAAGCTCCTCGCCGGTTTCAGCGTCCTGGCTCTGAGCCTGGTCCTCGGCGGTTGTGCGGTCAAACCGCAGCCGCTGACCGAGGCGACCGTGCAGGAACGCGTCGCCGCTGATCAGAAAATTATGTACAGTGCCCAGGAGGCGATCAACGGCCCCATCAGCCTTGAAGAGGCCATGGCGCGTGCCCTCAAGTACAACCTCGATTACCGCCTCAAGATGATGGAGTCGGCCCTCAGCGCCGGTCTGGCCGATGTCGCCCGTTACGAGATGCTGCCCAATCTGGTGGCCTCGGCCGGCTACATCAGCCGCAACAACGATTCCGGCGGCACCAGCATCAACATTGACACCGGCGACGTTTCCCTGGCACCCTCCACCTCGCAAGAACGGCACCGCCAGATTGCCAAGGCCGAATTTTCCTGGAATATTCTTGATTTTGGCGTTGGCTACTACCGGGCGCGGCAGCAGGCCAACCAATTCCTCATTGCCGAGGAGAACCGGCGGCGGGTGATGCAGACCATCTTCCAGGATGTGCGTTCCGCCTACTGGCGGGCGGCGGGGGCGCAGCGTCTCAGCCGCCAGGCCGACCAGATCGATGCCAAGGTTCGCTCCGCCCTGGAACGGTCACGCCTGGCCGAGGCCCAAGGCTTGGTACCGCCCAAGGAGGCTTTGAGCTATCAGCGGCTGATGCTCGACGCGGCTGCCCTGATCAACAGCCGACGTCAGGAACTCGACCTGGCCAAGGCCGAGCTGGCAGCGTTGATGAACCTGCCGCCCAACGCCCCATTCACCCTGGTTGAGGCCGACGAGACGGCTCTGCCGGCGGTGCAGCCCGACATGGCTAAAATCGAGGAGCTGGCCCTGAGCAATCGTGCCGAGCTGCGCCAGGAGGATTACAAGTCACGGGTCTCCGCCGACGAGGCCAAACGGCAGCTTCTGGCCCTGTTGCCGGGTATCGGTGTCAATGTCGGCGGCAACTACGATTCCAACACCTATCTCTACAACAACAACTGGGTGGAATCGAGCGTACAGGCCAGTTGGAACCTGATGCGGCTGCTCGCCCTGCCGGATATGCTCAAGGCCCAGCAATCGCAGGCCGATGTCGATCAGACCCGGCGATTGGCCCTGTCCATGGCCGTCCTCACCCAGGTGCGGGTCGCCGCCGGGCGCTACCAGCTCACCTTGCAGGATCTGCAGATCGCCCGCGACTCCAATGCCGTCGATCAACGCATGCTCAGTTATGCCCAGGCGGGCGCCGCCACCAAGACCGACACCGAGCTCGAACTGATCCGCGCCGAGGTACGGGCGCTGCACTCCGGCTACCAGCGGGCCAGCGCCTATGCGGCAGCCCAGGCGGCCATGGCGCGGCTGCACAACTCCATCGGCCTGGATGACCTGCCCGACAGCAGTGCACGCGCTCTCTCCCTGCCCGAGTTGGGCAAACGGATCAGCACCGGTATCGCCACAAGCCAGCCTGCGGTCTTTTCCAGCGACGCCTCCCCTATCCGCCCGCTTTCACCGGTGCATCTGGCCCTGTCCACGGCTCGGGGCACGGAAGGCGTGGACAAGAAGCAGCTGCTGGAGGCGGTGACCAAGGCCCTGAACCGCAATCAGATCCGTTTACTCGATACGCAGCAACCCGGCCCGCGGCTAGAGATGGAACTGCACATCAAAGCGGTGGAAGACGGCATGCGCCGGGCCAGCTGGCGATTGGTCGTCCTGCATGCCAATGGCAAACCGGCGGCGCAGCGCACCTACGTCAGCACCTTGCCGGCGGAATGGGACAACCAGATCCTCACGGCCTTTGCCGAAGCGGCGGTGGTTGCCAATCTCCATGCCCTGGAGGGAATCGATGATACAACAGCACGATAAGTATAATCTTTTTCCTGCGGCGACACTCTTGCTCGGCCTGTTGCTCATCAGCTGGCCGCTGTGCACACTGGCCGCCGAGGGCGGGAAGGCAGAGGGGATGATACCCGCTGCTGCGGTGCCGAAGAACAGCGGTAACGCCATCCGCGTGCTGCTGGCAGCGGCCCAGGAAACCATCCTGGCCAGCCGCATCCAGGGGGTGATCGCCTCCATGACCGTGAGCCACGGTGCCTCCTTTACCAAGGACAAGGTGCTGGTGACCTTCGACTGTGGCGAACAGAGCGCCCGCCTGGCCATGGCCGAGGCGGAAATGGCCACCGCCCGCGAGAATTATCAGGGCAAGGTGCGGATGCAGGGATTGCAGCAGGCCAGTGAAATCGATGTCGCCCTGGCGGCCGGCGCCCTCTCGCGCACCAAGGCCCAGGTCAATCTCTACCGCATCCAGACCGACCAGTGCACCATCAAGGCCCCGTTCAATGGCCGGGTGGTCAAACAGGTCGCCAAGCCCTATCAGAGCGTCAGCCAGGGCCAGCCACTTTTGGAGATCGTCGCCGCCGGCCCGCTGCTGCTGCGCCTCAACGTCCCAGCCACCTGGCTCTCCTGGATCAAACCGGGCGAGAGCTTCAAGGTGCGCATCGATGAGACCGGCACCGAGCACGAGGCCAAAGTGACGGCCCTCAACGGCCGGGTGGATGCGGTCAGCCAGACCATCGAAATCGAGGGAGTGCTGGTCAAGGAGGCGCAGGAACTATTGCCGGGGATGAGCGGCACCGCCCTCTTCGCCCGCTCCGGCAACTGAGCGCGGGAAGCTCTGTGACCATGGAACACCCGATTTCCGCAGCCGAGTGCGCAGTGCTGCTGGGGTTGCAACAGCGTATCCTGGCGGCCAGCAACACGGCTGAACTCGCGTTTCTCATTGCCAACGAGACCTGGCACCTGGTGCCGTATCAGCAGGCCTGCGTTTTTCTCGCCGATGGCTGGCAGGCCCCGCGACTGGCCACCGTCTCCGGTCTAGCCGGCGGGTTCGAGGACACGCCCTTCTCCCTCTGGGTTGGCCGCGTCTGTGCTGCGATCCATGGCAAAACGGAGGCCACGCCACGGATGCTGACGGTGGAGGTCTGCCCAGCGAACTGCGCAGCGACTGGGGCGAATGGTGGCCCCGCCATGCCCTGTTCCTGCCCATGGTGGCCCCCAACGGCCAAGTGGCCGGAATGGTGTTCTACCTGCGGGAAGAATCGTGGAGCGGCGAAGAGCTGCACCTGCTGGCGCTGCTCCACCGCAGTTACGCCTACAGCCTGCTTGCCCTGCGGCCGTTACCGCGCTCCCTGCTGGCGCGGCTGCGCCGCCGCTGGCTGGCCAAGACCTGGGTACGGCTGATGCTGGTGATTGTCTGTCTTGCTCTGCTCGCCGTGCCGGTTCGCCTCTCGGTGCTGGCTCCGGCCGAGATCGTGGCCCAGCGCTCCGAGGTGGTCAGCGCCCCGCTGGATGGGGTGATCAAGACCTTTCATGTCCGCCCTAACCAGCCGGTGGTCAAGGGACAACGGCTGCTGTCCATGGACGATACCGTGCTGCGCAACCGTCGCGACATCGCCCTCCAAGCTCTGAGTGTCGCCCGCACCGATGCCCTCACCGCTGAGCGCAAATCCTTTGACAACAGTCAGAGCAAGGCCGAGCTGGCCGCCCTCCAGGGCCATGTCCGGGAAAAGGAGGCCGAGCTGGCCTATATCGACGAGTCGCTGTCTCGGGTCGACATCCTGGCCGCCCATGACGGCATCTTCATCTACAGCGATCCCAACGACTGGATCGGCAAGCCGGTGGCCACAGGCGAACGGATCGCCCAGTTGGCCCAGCCCGATGCCCTGGGGGTGTTGGTGTGGGTGGCGGTGGCCGATGCCATCAGCCTGGAACCCGGCGCCGAGATGCGGGTGTTTCTCCAGTCCGACCCGCTCCATCCCTTGCCGGCTTCGCTGGTCGAGACCAGTTACCAGATCGTCACCTCTCCCGACAGCGTGGCCTCGTATCGGTTGCGCGGCCAGTGTCCGGAGGGCACGCGCGCCCATATCGGCCTGCGCGGCGTTGCCAAGATCTACTGCGACACCCAGCCCCTGGGCTACTGGATCTTTCGCCGGCCCCTGGGCTATCTGCGGCAGAAGGCGGGGCTATGATCACCCTCGGCGCATCACCGCTCCCCACGCCCTTGCCGCCGCTGCGCGAAGAGTTGCAGTTACAGCCGGCAGCGGCCAATACCGACGGCTCGCCAGCCTGGACCATCCAGGACCCGGTGGCCAACACCTTTTACCGCATTGGCTGGCTCGAATTCGAGCTGCTGTGCCGCTGGCACCTGGCCGATCCAGCCGCGATCCTCGCCACCGCTACCCAAGAGACCCTCCTCAAGCCGGTGTTCGAGGAGCTGGTGGCGGTGTACCGGTTCCTGGCAGCGCATCACCTCCTCGCCGACCATTCCGCCGAGGCCACAGGCCATCTGCGGGCCGCCTTTCACCAGCGCCGCCCCGCTCTGCTCACCTGGCTGCTGCACAACTACCTCTTCTTCCGCATCCCTCTTGTCCGCCCGGCCCGTTTTCTGCAACAATTGCTGCCCTGGCTGGCCTGGATCGCCTCGCCGCCCGTGCTCACTCTCCTCGCCGCACTGACCGGCCTGGGGCTGGTGCTGACCTTTCGCCAGTGGGATGTCTTCTTCGCCGCCCTGCAGGCCACCGCCACCCCTTCGGGCATGGTTGGCTACCTGCTGGCCCTGGCCATCACCAAAAGCATCCACGAACTGGGCCACGCCCTGACCGCCACCCGCTACGGCCTGCGGGTGGCGCACATGGGGGTGGCCTTTCTCGTCCTCTGGCCGGTGCTCTACACCGATACCGGCGAGGTCTGGCGGCTGCGTGAGCGACGGCAGCGCATCCATATCGTCGCCGCCGGCATCGTCAGCGAGCTGATCCTCGGTGGCTTAGCCCTGCTGGCCTGGAATCTGGCCGGCGACAGTGAAAGCCGCCAGGTCTTTCTGTTCATGGCCACCACGGCCTGGGTGCTGTCGCTGCTTTTGAATCTCAGCCCCTTCATGCGCTACGACGGCTATTTTCTCCTCTCCGACCTCCTGGATCTGCCCAATCTCCACGAACGGTCCTTTGCCCTGGCGCGCACCGCCATGCGCCGCTGGCTGCTCGGCTGGAACGATCCCTATCCGGAATCGCTGCCGCCTCGACAGCGCATTGCCCTCATCGTATTTGCCTTCGTGACCTGGACCTACCGTCTGGTGGTGTATCTGGGCATCGCGGCAGCGGTCTATCACTATTTCTTCAAGCTCCTCGGCATTTTTCTCTTTTTGGTCGAAATCTCCTGGTTCGTCGCCCGGCCGATCCGCCAGGAACTGATCCTGTGGCAGGAACGGCGGGCGGAGATTCGCCCCGGTCGCCGCCTCCTTGGCCTCTGTTTGACGCTGGTCTTTGTCGGCCTGTGGTTCATTCCCTGGCGACAACAGATCGTCGGCCACGGCTGGGCGCATCCGCATCAGGTACAGGTCCTCTACAGCCCGTTGCCGGCGCAACTGATGCAGGTACCGGTGACAACCGGGCAGGTGGATGCCGGCGCCCTCCTTTTCACCCTCCGGTCGCCGGAGATCCAGCAGGACGATGCCTTGGCCGGTATGGCCGCAACCGTACTCCAACAGCGGATCGATGCCCTGCTGGGCATCAGCCAGGGCGAGGAGATTCGCGCCGGGCTGGCTCAGCAGAAGCGGCTGCACGATATCCGTGTGCAGGGGCGCAGAATCGAGGCGGAGCGCTTGCAGCTCCGCGCACCCTTTGCCGGTGTGCTCACCGACATCGATCCCACCCTGGTTGCCGGGAGCTGGGTGTCGTCGCGGCAGCCGCTGGCGGTGCTGGTCGATCCTACGATGTGGATGGCGGAGATCTATGTCGGCCAGGCGGAACTGGCTCGCTTGGAAATCGGGGCTGGGGTGCGGTTGTATCCTGAAAACGAGGGACTGCGGCCGCTCACCGGGGTGGTGACCAAGATCGATGCCGAGCGGGTGCAGCAACTGCCCCTGGCCATGCTGCACGGACAGCGGGACGGCATCATCCCGGCGACCCTGGAATCAAACGGTACCCTCGTCCCCCGCGATGTGGTCTATCGGGTGCATGTTCGCCTGGATGGCCAGCCCGGAGCACTGCATATGTTACGCGGCCGCGCCGTCATTCTCGGTCGGCCGCAAAGTTGGGCGCGAACACTCCTCAACCCCGTACTCAGCCTCCTGGTACGCGAGCTGCATTTTTAAGCCCCCCCTCTCTCCTCTCAATCGCCACTGCCCACCAACGACTCCTCGATATAGCGCTTACGCTTGTTGGCCTTGAGCTGTTCGGTATCCACCACCACCAGGCCATCGACGCAGTTGCCGAAATCCTGATCCACGTTGAAGTCAAGAAAGAGCACCCCACCGGCTGTACAGAGTTCGGTGTACTGCTTGTAGAGGGTGGGGATGGAAACGCCCATCGAGCCGAGCAGCGATTTGAGATGCACCAGATCCTGGTGGTAGTTGTCGCCGGCAAAGGAGGCAGCGAGATCGGTCACCGGCAGGGAGAAGCGGAAGGGATTGCGTGAACAGGGCCGGTTGCGGCTGTCGGTGAAGTAGAGTTTATAGAAGAAGATGAGCAGTTCCTTGGCGGTCTGCGGCATGGCGTTGCTGATGCTCACGGGGCCGAAGAGGTAGCGGTACTGCGGATTTTTGCGAAGAAAGGCGCCAATACCGTACCAGAGATAATCCAGGCTGCGCTTGCCCCAGTATTTTTTCTGCACAAAGCTGCGGCCCAGCTCCAGGCCCTGTTCCAGATAGGGGAAATGGCTCTCGTTGAAGTGGAAGAGGCTGTGGCTGTAGAGACCGCCCAAGCCGCGTTCACGCACCACGGCCCCGGCATCGGCAAAACGGTAGGCACCAACGATCTCCAGATCCTCCGCCGACCACAGCACCAGGTGGTGGTAGTAGCGGTCAAAACCGTCGCTGTCGCGCCGTTTGCCGGTGCCCTCGCCGACGGCGCGGAAGGTGATCTCACGCAACCGGGCGATCTCGCGCAACACCGGGGTGTTGTCAGCGCCGGTGAAGAGGTAGATTTCCTTGCCATCCGGGGTGGTGCCCAATAATTCCCCCTCCTGGATATGCATCTTGAGCACGATGCGGCGCTCCGGTCGGGCAATGGCTGTTTCCGTGGGAAAGATGCCGCGCTCGCCGGCGCCAACGCCAATGCGGTAGGTATGCTTGCGAAACAGGGCCAGCTTCTCCGCCTCCGGCAACTTCATCCCCTCATAGGCGCTGTAGGGGATGAGACCACCGATGGTCATCTTCAGCGGCTTGCCTTGCCGCCGGAACATCTCGCCGATCAGCATCAGTGTGGAGAGCGGTTTGAGCAGCAGCGAGGCAGTATAAAAGCTCAGCGAGTTGCGGGCGCGGATATGAATGGGCAGGATTGGTGCCTTGGCGCGGCGGGCAAAACGGAGAAACCCTTTCTGCCAGTGGCCGTCGCGAATACCCCGGGTGCCGAAACGGGAGACCTCGCCCGCCGGGAAGATGATCACCGCCTCTTCGTTGGCCAGGGCCTGATCGATCTTGGAGATCTGTTGCTTCAGGGTGTTGCCGATCATCACCTTCACTGAGAGCAAACAGGGCCGCAACGGCTCCAGGGTCTCCAAGAGGTCGTTGGCAACGATGCGCACATCGCTGCGCACCTCATGCACCAGTTTGAGCAAGGCCAGACCATCGAGGCTGCCGATGGGGTGGTTGGCCACAATCATCACCCGCCCGCTCGCCGGAATGTTATCCCGGTCACGATCCGCCACCGTGTAGGTACACTGGAAGGTCTCCAGTACCTGTTCGACAAAATCCATCCCTTTGAGATGCGGATACTCCTCGGCAAAACGGATGAACTGCGCCTCGTGCAGCAGTCGACGCAATAGGGTCCGCAGCGGCGAGGTGAGCAGAGGGCGATGACTGAGCCGGGGATAATACTGATGAAGAATAGCGTCGACGGTGAACATGGATCACTCCTTGATGAGGGCAGAAAATCAGGCAAAGGCGCGGCTTTCGCGATAACCGAGCCACTGTTCACGAAAGGAGAGGGGAAAGGAGGGGCGGGAACGCCGGTCCTTGGTGCAGCGTTTGATATCCAGGGCAAAGGCCAGGCCGGGGATGGACTTGTCGTGCGGGCCGGGGCCGGGGCCGAGGCCGATGCGCGATTGCACGACATTGACCTCGGTGGCCGCGCCATACCGCGTACTCAGCAGGCAGAGCAGGCCATCGCCACCGGCCGGAGCGCTGAGCAGATGCTGGCTGCCGTACAAAGAGGGCCAGCTGAGACGCTGCCATTGTTGAGCACTCAGGCTGATGGCGCGGTTGGCGCTGAGCACCACCGCGCCATAGGGTTCCCGCAGCAGCGGATTTTGAAAAAGCTGGGCCAGCTGCATCTCCTGCTGATCGGCCAGAGGCGAGAGATGCAGGTTGAGCACCAAGACCGAATTGCCATTCTTGCGCACCAGGGCAAAGAGGACCACCTCTTCGCTCTCGCCATCGCCGACCACAAAGCTGCCGCTGTTGAGCGTCCACACCCCGGGGCCGGTGAGAATGGCCAACCCTTTAAGGGTGCGCTGCTCCTCAATCGTCGTCACTGAACCTGGTTGTTTACCGGCGGCGAAACAGCTACAGGTCAGCCCTAGCACCTTGGAGAGCTGACGGCTGTCATCCACGGCAACGCTGCCGCACGAGGTTAGATTATGGGCAATCGACTGGCAGCACAACAGGTCGATGCCGTCCCGTTGCAGCGGGGCGATGCGGCTGCACAGCTCCTCCGAGCTGACACTTTTCAGCGGGTCATTGAGACTCAGTACATTCATCATGGGGTTCGTTCTCCTGAACGTAGGGGGACCGTGGTGGCAGCAAATCAGGCGGCCAACCGTTCGCGCCGCCGTGCCGAGGGCTGTTTTTTGGGGGACAGGGAGCGCATCTCCATAGGTTTGCGCTGAAACCACTCGCCGAGCAGGCGGCCGCGCCAATCGGGGTGCGGGGCAACACCGACAATGGCGGCCAGGGTCGGGGCAAGATCAAGCAGGGACAATGCTTGATCGCCTTCACGCCCCTGCACAATGCCGGGGCCGGAGACCAGCAAAAATGAGGCACTGTCGCCAGCGTCTGCCAGCTGTGGTCGCGCGGCGCAGCAACCGACCACCACCATGGTGTACTCCCGCTCAGCGCCAACGATGCGCAGGTGCTCCAGGATGGTGGCCAGGGCCTGGTCCGCCTGTTCGATGCTCTCCACATAAGGTTCGCTGTTGACACCGAAATGGGTGCCGGCAATGCTCGGGCCATCCAGGCACAACAGGCAGCAGTCCGGTTTTTCCCGTTGCAGATGGTGCGCCGCCTGCTGGGCCAGATGGCGGTCGACATTGCGAATGGCTTGCGAGTTGATGAGCATGGCCGTCTGCAAGGCCCCTTGGGGAAAGAGACCAAGCAGCCGATCGTTGGGCACAAAGGCGGCGATATTGTGGTGCCGGTAGTGCAGCAGGGACAACAGCGACACCGCATGGGGGGAGAGCGAAGCGGCGCCGCTGTTGCTGAGGACACCGTGCTCGACGGGCGGCATCGAGGTGAGCAGGCTGGCGAGATTGGCAAGGAGGGATTGGGGATGCTGCAATTGCAGCTGTCTGGAAAAATAGCCGCCGCGTGCCAGAGCGTCGATGCAGGGCACATGGGCACAGGCCAGGGTATCGGTGCAGAGACCGTCAAAGATCACCATCAGCAGTTTGGACATGGCCGCTCCTTGCAGAAGTTGAGGTGAGGCGCGATCGTTATCGAGCCGCGTTCTGTGCCCCCCTTCTACCGGCCTGCTGTTATGGTGTGGTTAATCAGTGGTTATGATTTGATCATGAAGGTGGACGCAGCCGTACTTCCTCACGCAATTCTAACATTCTTATAACATTGCGTTAAAAGCTGTGGTTGATAGTGGTTGCATGTCGACCACCTCCGTTCTTCATCGCCTTCGTTGAGCCCCATGCGATACGCTCTCTTCTTTGCGCCCCCCGCAACCTCTCCCCTGTGGCATCGCGGCAGCCAATGGCTTGGCCGTGATGCCTGCACCGGATCGGCCCTGGCCCAACCCGGTTTTCGCGGCATCGACAGCGAAATCCTGGTCGAGTTGACCCGCGAGCCCAGCCGCTATGGTTTTCATGCCACTTTGGTGGCTCCGTTTCGCCTGAAAAATGGCCTGGATGAACCGACCCTCTACCAGGCGGTGGAGGAGTTTGCCAGCCGGCAACGTCCGCTCGATATCCCACCGTTGACCGTCGCTCAATTGGATTATTTCTTCTGCCTGCGGCCGATGCGCTACTCCGCCCCCTTGCAGGCCCTGGCCTCCCACTGCACCCGCGCCTTTGACCGCTTCCGCGCTCCGCTCAACCCCAGCGAACTGGCCCGGCGCAAGGCTGCACCGCTGAGCGGCCAGGAGAAGAAAAACTTGGATCTCTGGGGCTATCCCTATGTCTTTGAGCAGTTCCGTTTTCATTTCACCCTGACGGCGCGCATGGCCGAGGGCAAGTGTAAGGACCGAGTCCACGTCGCCCTGCTGGAAACCTTTGAGCCCCTGCTCAACGATCCCTTGCGCATCGATGCACTCTGTCTCTTTGTCGAACCCGCTCCGGGGCAGCCCTTGCGATGTATGCACCGGTTTCCCTTTTCCACTGATCCCATTGCCTTCGAGGACCGTGTCGCCCATGACCAACAGCTCCTCCCCGAAAACCTTCATCCTGGATACCAATGTCATTCTGCATGATTCCGACTGCATCAACAATTTCCAGGAGCACGACATCGTCATCCCCATCACCGTTCTCGAGGAGCTCGATCAGTTCAAGAAGGGCAACCAATCGCTGAACTTCCACGCCCGCGAGTTCGTTCGCACCTTGGATAGCCTCAGCGCCGGCAAACTGCTCAACGGCGGCGTACGCATCGGCCCGGACAAGGGGCGGGTGTCGATCAAGCTGGAGCAGGAACTGCACACCGACCTGCGCCTGCATTTCCCGGCAGCCTCCAAGCCCGATCACCAGATCCTCAACATCGGCTATCACCTGGCCGCCGCCGACCCTTCGCGGCGCTACATCCTGGTGACCAAGGACGTCAACCTGCGCATGAAGGCCAAGGCCGTGGGCTTGCTGGCCGAGGATTACACCACCGATCATGTCCAAAATATCGGCGGCCTCTACACCGGCTGCCGCCGCCTGGAAGAGGTGGATTATGAGCTGATCGAGGCCTTGCACCACGAACCCGGCGGCGTGGCCGTCGAATCCCTGCCCGAACATGGCGAACTGCGACCCAACGAGTATCTCATCCTGCGCAACATCCGCAAATCGGTGCTGGCCACCTACCAGCAGGGCGAACGCCGGTTGGTCAAGCTGCACCGCTCTTCGGTCTATGGCATCACCCCGCGCAACGCCGAGCAGAACTTCGCCATCCACGCCCTGTGCAATCCCGAGGTGCCGCTGGTGAGCGTCTCGGGCAAGGCCGGCACCGGTAAAACACTGCTGGCCCTGGCCGCCGCCCTGGAGCAGCGATCGCTCTATCGCCAGATCATGCTCGCCCGGCCGATTGTACCGCTTTCCAACAAGGATATCGGCTACCTGCCCGGCGACATCCAGTCCAAGATCAGCCCTTATATGCAGCCGCTTTACGATAACCTGGCGGTGATCCGCGGCCAGTTCTCCGAACAAAGCGAGATGGGCCAGATGCTCACCCGATTGCAGGAGGAAAAACGGCTGATCATCGAGCCGCTGGCCTATATCCGTGGCCGCAGCCTGGTGCGCATGTACATGATCGTCGACGAGGCGCAAAACCTCACCCCGCACGAGGTGAAAACCATCATTACCCGCGCCGGCGAGGGCACAAAAATCGTCTTTACCGGCGATATCCACCAGATCGATCACCCATACCTCGATTCCCAATCCAATGGCCTGAGCCACCTCATCGAAAAGATGCAGGGCCAGCCGCTCTACGCCCACATCAACCTGGAAAAAGGCGAGCGCTCCGAACTGGCCATGCTCGCCAGTGAACTGCTATGAACCTGCCACCGCTCCATTCCCCGATCCGGGCTTTTGTCCCCTTTTGCATCGGCCTGCTGCTGATGGCCACCATCGCCCCGGCCTCTGCGCCGGTGCTGCGCTATCGCGAACAAACCGGCGACACCAGCTTCCTCTTCTCCTGGCAGGCCGATACCGCCCAGGATGGGGCGACGGTCATTGTCACCCAGCGCCAGGGCGAGGAGACCTTCCGCAGTGTCAACACCCCGGAGGGCATCACCTCCGCCTGGCATTACACCAAGGTACCGGACACCGATGTGCGGGTGGAACGAAAGGGTAATCAGTTGCACTTCCAGGGCCGTGTCGCTGGAGAAACCATCGACAAGCGGGAGCCCATCGATGAGCGCCCCTGGTTCCAGCCCCTGTCTTACTCGCTGCGCTGCATGGTGGCCCGCAACCAGGAGCAGGCCAGCTTCTGGACCATCCGCACCGATACCCTGGAAGCCCTCACCCTCAAGGCCGAGCGTGGTGGCAACGACCAACTGCCGCAAACGAACCCCGCACTGCATGCCAACAGGGTTACCATCCGCCTCGACGGGCTGATGTCGGCCCTGTGGTCGGCGGAATACTGGTTTCGCCAGGGTGATAATCTCTTTGTGCAGTATCGGGGCACCCACGGTCCGCCCGGTACCGCCGAGACGGTTATCTCGCTGGAACAGCCGTAAACTTGGGCTTGCTCGCCTACTCTTTTCCGGCAACCCCTTGGCCTGAACGCAGGAAAAATCCATCCAGAGGAAGCAGCCGGAAGATTTATGCTTTTCTCGGATGAAGATTTATGCGAAACTAAGGCAACGTGCGCCGTGGACACGAAGTTCACGCACTCTTTGTTGTGATACAGTTTCCTATTGTTCCCAAGGTTCAGGACGATGTATGGGGTCAAAGATTCTCATAGCCGATGATGACAGCCTGGTTCGGACGGCGATCCAGAAGATCCTCACCCTTTTTGACCACGAGGTGGTAGCGGTCGAGTCGGGGCGGCAGGTGCTGGAGCATATCTCCGACGAGTTTGATGTCATCGTCCTGGACATCAACATGCCCGACATGGACGGTTTTGAGACCCTGGAGCGACTCAACCAGCAACAGGTCGATATCCCGGTGCTCTTCCTCACCGGCGCTGGTTCCATGGACTATGCCGTCAAGGCTATCCACCTCGGGGCCTACGATTTTCTCACCAAGCCCATTGCCGATATCGAGCTGTTTCACGTCAAGGTGAAGCAGGCGGTGGAGAAACGGCATTTCCTGCTGCAAGAAAAAGCCTACAAAGATCAACTGGAGCGTGAGGTGCAGGCCAAAACCCGCGAACTGGCTGAGAAAAACCTGTTGTTGGAGCAGTACAGCAACGACCTGGAGAACGCCACCGTCCAAATCATGTCCAGCCTGCAGGCAGCCATGGAGGAAAAGGACGGCTACACCGCCGGCCACACCCGCCGGGTGACCGAACTGGCCATGCTGCTCGGCCAGTCAGCGCGGCTGGCCGGGGACGACCTGCTGGTGCTGCGCCGTGCCTCGCAGTTCCATGACATCGGCAAGCTGGTCATCGATCTCTCCTGCATCCGCAAACCCGGCAGCCTCAGCCCCGAGGAATGGGCCCTGATCAAAAAACATCCCGAGATCGGCGCCAGCATCATCGAGCCGCTCACCTTCATGGATCGCGAGCGGGATATCATCCGCCATCACCATGAACGACTCGACGGCACCGGCTACCCCGACGGCATCGGCGGCGATGAACTGGATACGCTCACCCGTATCATCACCATCGTCGATAGCTACGATGCCATGACCTCCCGCCGTAACTACCGCAAAAACCTCACCTCCCCCGAGGCCGTTGGCGAGCTGCGCCGCTGTGCCGGCACCCAGTTCGATCCTGAGTTGGTGGAGATCTTCGCAGGGGTTGTTCTTTCCGCGCGTTCGCTGTATAAACAGTAGCTGTTTTGCACCGGCAACAGCCCTCTGTTCCCTTCGTCTTTTCCATCGATCTGTTATGAAAATTACCCGTGAAGAAGTGCAGCATGTGGCCAAGTTGGCCCGGCTTGAGTTGTCTGCGGCTGAGGTGGAGCGCATGACCGGCCAGCTCGACGCCATCCTCTCCTATGTGGCCAAACTCGATGAACTCGACACCACCGGTGTCGCCGTCACCACTCATACGCAAAACGTGGTCAACGCCTTTCGCGAGGATGAGGTTCGCCCCTCGCTGCCCCGCGAGCGTGCCCTGGCCAACGGCCCGGACCAGAACGACGAGGCCTTTGTCGTGCCCCGCGTCATCGGCTGATCGGCATCGCTTTTTTCATCCCCCCTTACCTTTGATATATCCATGGAACTCTCTGCATTAACCCTCCATGAGGCCCTGGACCTGCTCGACTCCGGTGCAACCACTTCGGTGGCCCTGACCGACGCCGTCCTTGCCCGCATCGACCAGGTGGAACCCAAGATCCAGGCCTACCTGGCTCTGGACCGTGAAGGCGCGCTGCGCCAGGCCGAAGAGGCTGATACCCGCCGCAAAAATGGCCAGGGTGGTCTGCTCAACGGTATCCCCCTGGCGATTAAGGACGTCCTCTGCACCACTACCATGCCCACCACCTGCGGCTCGCGCATGCTGGAAAACTTTGTCGCCCCCTACAATGCCACCGTGGTCGGTAAACTGGTCGAGGCCGGTTCGGTGCTCCTGGGCAAGTTGGCCATGGACGAGTTTGCCATGGGCTCCACCAGCGAGAACTGCGCCTTCCAGACACCGCACAATCCCTGGAAGCTCGGCTATGTGGCCGGCGGCTCCAGTGGTGGTTCGGCGGCGGCGGTGGCTGCGGATGAGTGCTTTGCCTCACTGGGTTCCGACACTGGCGGCTCCATCCGTCAACCGGCCTCGCTCTGCGGCACCGTCGGCCTCAAGCCGACCTATGGCCGCGTCTCCCGCTACGGCCTGGTGGCCTTTGCCTCTTCACTTGATCAGGTTGGACCATTGACCAAGGATGTGCGCGACTGCGCCCTGATGATGAACGCCATCAGCGGTTATGATCCCTGCGATTCCACCTCGATCAACTGCCCGGTGCCGGACTATACCGCTGCCCTGCAGGATGGGCTCAAGGGCGTCAAGATCGGTATTCCGGCGGAATATTTCGGTGAAGGCTTGGACGGCGAGGTGGATACGGCGGTGCGTGAGGGCTTTGCCATGCTCAAGGAGGCCGGTGCGGAGATCGTTGCCGTCAACCTGCCGCACACCGAGTACTGTGTGGCGGTCTACTATCTGATTGCCCCGGCCGAGGCCAGCTCCAACCTGGCCCGCTTCGATGGTGTACGCTACGGCTTTCGCGACAAGGGGGCCGACTCGCTGATTGACATGTACAACCGCAGCCGCTCGCAGGGTTTTGGCGATGAGGTCAAACGCCGCATCCTCATCGGCACCTATGCCTTATCCTCTGGCTATTACGACGCCTTTTACAAGAAGGCCTCCCAGGTGCGCACCCTGATTAAAGACGACTTTGCCAAGGCCTTCAGCCAGTGCGACCTGATGGTCTCCCCGGTTTGTCCGACCCCGTCGTGGAAGATTGGAGAGAAGGCCGATGATCCGCTAGCGCTCTATCTCTCTGATATCCTCACCCTCTCGGCCAACCTTGCCGGTATCCCCGGCATGTCGGTCCCCTGCGGCTTCAGCAGCGACGGCCTGCCCATTGGCATGCAGTTGCAGGCCTCCCACTTCAACGAGGAAATCCTGCTGCGCGCTGCCTATAACCTTGAACAACGTGCCGGTCTTGTCGGCAAAAAACCAGTGATCGCCTGATATGCAACTGCCTGTTCCCCAACACATTGCTGCCATTGTCCCCTACCCGCCCGGCAAACCCATGGATGAGCTGGAGCGCGAGTACGGCGTCACCAATGCCATTAAGCTGGCCTCCAACGAGAACGCCTGGGGCCCATCGCCCAAGGCGGTTGCCGCCATCGGCCAGATGCTCACCGACCTGCACCGCTATCCCGACGGCTCCAGCTATTACCTCAGCGAGGCGGTGGCCAAATGGATGGGCTGTAGCGCCGAGCAGATCGTTCTCGGCAACGGCTCCAACGAGGTGATCGAGTTTCTCGTCAAAGCCTTTGTTGGTACTGGGGATCGGGTCATCACCAGCCACCCGAGCTTTCTCATGTACCAGAAGTTCGTGCAGGTGCGTGGTGGCGACAATGTGGTCATTGATTTGAAGGAAATGCGCCATGACCTGGCGGCGATTGCCGCAGCGGTCACCGAGCGTACCCGACTGATCTTCATCGACAATCCCAACAACCCCACCGGGACCTTGATTGGCCGTGAGGAGTTTGACCGCTTCCTGCGCAGCCTGCCGCAATCGGTGATCGTGGTGGTGGACGAGGCCTATGTGGATTTTGTCGAGCCGGCGGAACGCATCGATATTCTCGGCTACATCGACAACTGTACCGGGATCCCGGCGGTGGTCAGCCTGCGTACCTTTTCCAAGGCCTTTGGCCTGGCAGGGTTGCGGGTGGGCTTTGGCGTTATGCACCGTGAGGTGGCCGCCCTGCTGCACCGGGTGCGCCAGCCCTTCAACATCAACCTGCCCGCCCAGGCAGGCGCCCTGGCAGCACTTGATGACATCGAACACTACCAGCGCACCCTGACCGGCACCGCCGAGGGACGCGCCTGGTTGAGCGCGGCAGTGGCCAAGCTGGGCTGTACACCTTATCCCTCGTACACCAATTTTTTCCTCATTGATGTCAAGGGCGATGCCACCAAGCTCTACGAAACCATGCTCTACAAGGGTGTCATTGTGCGCTCGATGAAGGCCTACGGTTACCCCAACTTTATCCGCATCACCGTGGGCACGGCGGCTGAGAACGAGCGCTTTGCCGGTGCCCTGGCCGACTGCCTGGGAGATTTGGGCTATGTTGCAGCCACGTAAACGCATCGTCACCATCGATGGACCTTCCGGTGGTGGCAAGTCCACCGTTTCCCGGGCCCTGGCGGCAAAGCTGCATTTTACCTACCTCGATACCGGAGCGATGTACCGGGCGGTGGCCCATCAGTGCCGCAAGCAGGGAATGACAGCTGAAGAAAGCCCGCAGTTAGCGGAACTGTTGGCCTCCCTGCAAATGGAGTTGCTGCCGCCCCTGCCCGGCGGCGATGACGTGCGGGTGGTGGTGGATGGGGTGGAAATCGGCCCGGAGCTGCGCACCCCGGAGATGGGCATGCTGGCCTCGCAGTTCTCGGCCCTGCCGATGGTTCGGGCGACCCTGACCCGCTTACAGCAGGAGATTGGCGAGGGCGGTCGCATTGTTGCCGAGGGCCGCGACACCGGCACCGTGGTCTTCCCTGATGCGGCCTGGAAATTCTTCCTCGATGCCAGTGCCGAGATCCGCGCGCAGCGTCGCGCCGCCCAGCTGCGCAGCAAGGGGGAGAGCGTCGATGAGCAGGCGCTGCTGGCCCAGATCATCAAACGGGACAAGGATGATCGTGAGCGCAGCCTGGCGCCGTTGCGGGCGGCTGCCGATGCCATCATCCTTGACTCCACCGAAACTCCCGCCGATGCGGTGGTGGAGCACATGCACGCCCATATCCTCGCCACCTCCTGCTGCCGCGAGGAGTAATCTCCATATCAGCCACCACGGGTGCTTCGGCTACCTCCTAGGTGGCAGCACCACTGCCATCTCGACCAAAGTGAGAGATCTCTGTCATAAGGAGATTTCTCGCTGCGCTCGAAATGACGGGGGTGATGCCACCTGCGTCAACATTGGCTCAACCTCGGTGTCAATCAACAGAGTTCTTTTTTCTCCCTCAGAGGCGCAGGGGCGCTGAGCTTTTTTTAGGCCAACTTGACGACCACGCTGGCCCCGTACCCTCCGCATCTCCGAGGAAATACTGTTCCAACTTCTGCAATAAAAAGCCCCGCACTCCAACCGGAATGCGGGGCTTTTGTTGGTTAAATGGCTGACAGCAATCAGATCGCCGAGGCCACCTCTTCACCGGCCATCTTCGCCTGCATGGCCTTGGCCACGGTACGCCCCAGCTCCACACACTGGCCCAACTGGGCGTGCTCGGGGACATACTGGGTTTTGACGCCTTCATGACAAACGACGATGTTCATCTCCTTGAGGATCTCGTTCATCATCTTCACCGCCTCGCCGGACCAGCCGTAGGAACCAAAGGCGGCCCCCACCTTGTTGGTCGGCCGCAGGCCACGCATGTACATGAGAAAATCAGCCATGCGCGGCAGCATGCCGTTGTTCAGCGTCGACGAACCGAGCACAATGGCGCTGGCCTCCAGCACATCGGTCATCACATCGCTACGATGATTGACCGCCAGATCAAGCAGCGTGTACTCCACGCCCTGCTCGTGCAGCCCTTCAGCCACCGCCTTGGCCATCTTCTTGGTCGACTCCCACATGGTATCGTAGATTACCAGGGCCCGGCCGTTGCCCTGATGGTTGCACCAGCGACTGTAGGCCTCGATGATCTTGCCCGGATTGGAGCGCCAGATAACGCCGTGATCAGGCGCCAACATCTTGATCGGCAACTGCATCTCCTGCACCTTGGCCAGCAGTTTCTTCACCAGTGGTGAGTAGAGGGTGAGGATGTTGGCGTAGTACTTGGTCGCCTCGTGCATGAGCACATCCTGGTTAACCTCGTCGTCAAAACGCTCGCTGGTGGCCAGATGCTCACCAAAGGCATCGCTGGTGAAGAGGATCTGATCCTCCTTGAGGTAGGTGAACATCGAATCCGGCCAGTGCAGCATGCGGGTTTCCAAAAAGGAGAGCGTCTTGGCGCCCAGGCTGATTTCCTCGCCCGGAGCCGCCACATGGTAGGGCCAGTCCGGGCGGTGAAAATGCTGCACCAGGGCCTTTTGCCCCATCTTCGAGCAGATGATCTTTTCCGGATTGATCGCCTCGACCACCTCCGGCAGGGCGCCGCTGTGATCCATCTCCACGTGGTTGACCACCAGGTAATCGATCTTTTTGGGATCGATGATGTTGTGGATGCGGTGCATCAGCTCGCTCTTGTAGGGCTTTTTCACCGTGTCAATCAGGGTGATTTTCTCGTCGATGATAAGAAAGGCGTTGTAAGTGGTACCGCGATAGGTGGAATAGCCGTGGAAGTCACGGATGTTCCAGTCAACAGCGCCCACCCAGTAGACATTGTCGGTGAGTTGAATCGTTTTCATGGGGTAAATCCTCGTGGGGAGAAGAGCGGTTAAAAGGTGAGAATGGTGTAGCCCTGTTCGATGAAATCAGCCATGGCCGGGTGGCCGACCAACTCACCGATCAGAGGGATATTTTCCGCAGTTACCGCCTCGGTCACCTTCAGTTTAGCCGAGCAGGCCTTGCAGGCACCGAGAATCAACCCCTGTGCCTTGGCCTTGGTATAGAGGCCGTACAGAAAATGATCAGGCGCAGCCATCACCGGCACCAGGGTCACCGCCTCGCCTTCAAGGACGATTTTCCCTTCCTGGCCACGGGCGGCCATATCCAGAGCATTGAGCAGAACGTGGATGAAACAGAGCGGATTGTCGCGAAAGGCAAAGAAAACGGTCTTGGGCATGATTCTAACCTCGGCTTGGAAGTGGCGACTTGATGGGGTGCGGGTTCATGTGGAGCAGGAAGAAACGGACGACTCCTTGGCGCGGGGGACCAGAGCGTCGGCGGGGCATGGGCGTGGTGTGAACGACCGGTTTGCGGGGAAACAATCCCCCTGCCCGCAAGATGCGGACAGAGGGACAAGTCAATCAGGCTTCCTCGAACTGATCCTTACCGGCGCCGCAGACCGGACAGGCCCAATCATCGGGGATGTCTTCAAAGGCAGTGCCTGCGGCAACACCGTTATCCGGGTCACCGGCAGCAGGATCATATTCCCAGTCACAAACAACGCAGCGATATTTCTTCATGTGTTTTCCTCTTTTGTTTTCGGGTCAGTTGGCAATCAGGCTTTCCACAAGCCATGCAGGTTACAATACTCGCGGGCAGAGACGTTCTCCGCCTGGATACAGAAGGTGGCCTCCGGGGCCTGGCCAGGATTGAGATTCTGGCGATAGACCTTGCCGTCGGCAATCAATTCGATGAACTCGATCCAGTGTTTTTCTTCCATGGGATGCGCCACCGAACCAACGCTCACCTTGTAGCCCTCGGCCACCTTGGTGATGACCGGGACGTGTTTCTCCTTGGCCGCGTCAACGGTGTTCTCGCTCATCAGGCCCATGGCCTGGCCGCAACAAACCAGCTCACCGGCACCGGCATGGAGGATTTCAACGATGTTGCCGCACAGCGCGCACTTGTACACTTCGTTCTTCTTAGTCATGGCATGTTCTCCTTAGGATGATTCAATCTAGATGAGTAAAACCGAAGGGTTCACTCTTTCACCGGCAAAACATAGCAAAAGCATAAAGCAAATCGCCGACATCTGAAAGGGACAATTTGGCACCTTGGTGTTTTGCCGGTTGAGAAGACGGGGTTAGCCGTTGTGCTTGGACAGATAATCAGCCACGCCCTCGGCGGTCGGTTTCATGGCCTCCTTGCCTTCATGCCAGTTGGCCGGGCAGACATCGCCATGCTTTTCAAAAAACTGGAGGGCATCGACCATGCGCAGCGCCTCGTCGATATTACGGCCCAGTGGCAGGTCATTGACCACGGCGTGACGGACAACGCCATCGCGGTCAATGAGGAAGGTGCCACGCAGGGCAATGCCGGCATCGAGCAACACACCGTACTGACGGGAGATGTTCTTATCCAGATCAGCCACCAGCGGAAACTGGACATTACCGATACCACCCTGGTTTATGGGAGTATTCTTCCAGGCCCAGTGCGAGAACTGGGAATCGATGGAAACGCCGATGATTTGGCAATTCTTTTCCTTAAATTTGGGGAGAGTACGGTCAAAGGCCAGGATCTCCGAGGGGCAGACAAAGGTGAAATCCAGCGGATAGAAAAAGAGGATCACATATTGGCCACGGAACTCGGAGAGTTTGAAATCCGGTTTCATCGAGTTGTCGGGCATAACGGCGGTGGCGGTGAAGTCCGGCGCTGTCTGGGTGACAAGAAAGCTCATGATGGGTATCTCCTTAAAAAAATGTCGAAGGAATAAAATTAACAGAGTTGGCCCTTGCCCTCTTCGGTGATCTCGTACTTGCACCGAACCGGGCTGGCGACAAATCCTTTGTTCTTCAAAGCGGTGAGCTGGCAGCTGATCTGTTTGGATTCAAGGCCGGTGGCGGCGGCTATCTCCTTGCTGCCGCAGGCTTCGGCGCTTTTGTTCAAGGCTTCAAGCACCTGACGTTGCGTCTCGCTCAGCGTGCTGGATTTACATGATGTGCAGGCCATATCGTTTTCTCCTGTGGATTTCTTTAACTGTTGCGGTTTGAGGCAGTTTGGGCAAAGCCCATAAAATTCGATTCTGCAGCCAGTGATGTGGTATCCCTTCTGCAGTTCAGGGGCAATGGACAGCAGCGTGCCGGTCTCGGTTGGAATATTGTCCACGCGGTGGCACTTGGTACAGTAGACGTGGTCATGATCCTGCGGGTCCCAGTCGAACCTTTTTTGCCGGCCACTGATCTCCAGCTTTTTGATCAGGCCGCTTTCCGAGAGGATTTCCAAATTGCGGTAAACCGTGGCAAGGCTTATGCGCGGCAGCTTCTTCTTGATCCGCTCGTAGAGCTCATCCGCCGTGGGATGCGTTTTTGAGCGGCGCAATTCATCGAGAATAATCTCGCGCTGATGGGTCATGCGTAACGTCGATTCCATTATTTCCCTATAAAAATTTTTCCTAAAAGTATTTGATAATCATTCGCATGTCAAGGCGAAAAAAAATCCTTAAAGGAAAATTGGCGGGCAACCAGACATGGAGGTAAAAGAGAAAGGCGGGGATGCGGTGGGGCGGGGAATCCGGCAGCCTCGTTGCGAGGCTGCCGGGAAAGGAAGTATGCTATTCGAGGATAAAATCGTCGCGGCGGTTGTGAGCGTAATCATCCTCACTGGTGCCGGTGAACAGCGGCCGTTCCTCGCCATAGCTGACGGTGCGGATACGGCCCGCTTCGATACCATATTGGATGAGGTATTTCTTGGCGGCATTGGCGCGGCGCTCGCCCAGGGCAAGGTTATACTCGTTGGTGCCGCGATCATCGGTGTTGCCTTCGATCAGCACTCGACCCGAACCGTTGTTGCGGAGATAATTGCCGTTGAACTCCATGATCGGGATCTGGTCTCCTTTGATGGAGGACTGATCGTATTCGAAGTAAACAGGTTTGAACTCGGGCGAACAGCGACCATGCTCGCGCTTGTAGGCATCGCTCTGCTGGTCGGCGCCGTTGGCCAAGCTACCAAGTCCGCCCTGGCCGGTGCTGTCCAGACCCTGGGTGTTGCCCATCTCTTCGGTGATGTTGCCCATACGGTTGTTGGCATCGTCGGCTCCTGGATTGGCGCCACCGGCATAGGGTGCCACCTGTTTGGGGCCGCATCCGCCCAAAAAGAGCACGGAACAGGAAAGCATGGCGGCAAGAAGGACGCGGGCAGGTTTGTTCATACATCAACCTCATGAGGTGGGAAGGAAAAAGGGGAATTTAATGTCGATGTATACCTGCAACTTTCCGAATTGGTCAAGAAAAACCTGGGATTTCCCGGCGCAGCCGTGCAAAGGTTTTTCCAAGGAAGCATGGAGTTAGCCGCGACTTTTTCTTGCGGCTCGCCCCGGTCGATGGTAGATGGAGGGATCATTCACCCCAGACCCCTTCAAGGAGAGCCCAATGATCAACAAAATAGTCACGACCCTGCTGTTGCTGGCCGCCCTTTGCCGTCCAGCCTTCGCTGAAACCACCATTGTTTTTGCCACCGACGCCACTTGGCCGCCGATGGAATTTGTCAACGATCAGAAGCAGGTAGTTGGCTACTCCATCGAATATATGACCGCCGTGGCCAAGGAGGCAGGCTTCAAAGCAGTCTTCAAAAATACTGCCTGGGATGGCATCTTCGCTGGCCTTGCTGCCAAGAAATATGATGCCGTGGTCAGTTCGGTGTCCATCACCGAGGAACGCAAGAAGACCATGGACTTCAGCGAGCCTTACTTCACCGTTCGTCAGGCCCTGATCGTGGGCAAGGCCTCCACCGCCAAGACCCTGGCTGATCTCAAGGGCCAGAAGGTAGGCGGCCAGATCGGCACCACCGGCTACTTTGCCATCAAGGCGGCTCAGGGCGTGGAAGCCAAGTCCTATGATGAAGTTGGCCTGGCCATGGAAGACCTCAATGTCGGTCGTATTGCCGCCGTTGTCTGTGATGATCCGGTCGCTGCCAACTATGCCCTCAACAAATACAAAGCCAATCTCAAAATTGCCGCCATCATCGAGTCCGGCGAGGCCGAGAATTACGGTATTGCCCTCAACAAGGGCAACGCCGAGACCCTGGCCCTGATCAACAAGGGCATTGCCGCTGTCAAGGCCAAGGGCATCGACCAGGAGCTGAAGAAAAAATGGATCGGCCAATAAGAGGCTGATCACGGATACCGATTGCCGGGCCTTTGTGCCCGGCTTTTCTTTTTCAACGCCAACGCATCCCAGGATGTCCCATGCCAGAACCTGAAATCACCACTATCGAAGTCGGCGACGGCGCCGCCATACCCCGCCCGGAAGACAAGGGACTGGTTTCCGCCTGGTGGATCGCCCTGTTCGCGGCCATCGGCCTGATTGTGCTGCTGCCCATCATCAAGCCCGACCCCTACCTCAACATCCTGCGCTTCATCCCCGACGGCATCGTCATCACCTTTGAGGTGACGGTGATGTCGATCTCGCTGGCCATCGTCATCGGCCTGTTGACCGGTCTGGGCCGGTTGTCGCGCAACCGCTTCATCAACCTGGCGGCCTCGCTCTATGTCGAGGTGGTGCGCGGCATCCCGCTGTTGGTGCAGCTCTTCTACATCTACTATGCCCTGGGGCGTTTTGTGCGCGTACCGGATCTGGTGGCAGCGGTGATCGCCATGGCCTTCTGCTACGGCGCCTACATGGGTGAGGTCTTCCGCGCCGGCATCAAATCCATCGACCACGGCCAGACCGAGGCGGCCCTGTCGCTTGGCTTTAACCACCGCCAGACCATGGCCTTTGTCATCCTGCCCCAGGCCTGGCGCACCATCCTGCCGCCGGTGGGCAACGAGTTCATCGCCCTGCTGAAGGACACCTCGCTGGTCTCCATCCTGGCGGTGGCCGATATCCTGCGGCGCGGGCGCGAGTACGCCTCGGAGAGCTTTAATTATTTCGAGACCTACACCATGATCGCCCTCATCTACCTGCTCATCACCCTTGTCCTCTCCAAGCTCATCAGCATCATGGAACACAGGTTAAGCCACTATGAACGCCGCTGATCCGATTATCCGCCTGCACCAGATCAATAAGTATTTCGGTAAATTTCGGGCGCTGAACGACGTCAGTCTCGACATCCGCCCCGGTGAAAAAGTAGTGGTGCTCGGCCCCTCGGGCTCGGGCAAGTCGACCCTGCTGCGCACCATCAACCGCTTGGAATCCATCGACTCCGGCACCATCCTCGTCGACGGCCATAACCTCTACGAGGAAAACGAGGATATCAACCAGATTCGCATGGAGGTGGGCATGGTCTTCCAGAGCTTCAACCTCTTCAAGCATAAATCGGTGTTGGAAAACCTGACCCTGGCGCCGATTAAACTCAAGAAGATGGAGCGCGGCCAAGCCGAAGCTCTGGCGATGAACCTGCTGAACAAGGTGGGTATGGCCGATCGGGCCAGCCACTACCCCATCCAACTATCCGGCGGCCAGCAGCAGCGCGTGGCCATTGCCCGGGCCCTGGCCATGGAACCCAAGATCATGCTCTTTGACGAGCCCACCTCGGCGCTTGACCCGGAGATGATCAATGAGGTGCTGGAGGTCATGATCACCCTGGCTCGCGAGGGCATGACCATGGTGGTGGTCACCCATGAGATGGGCTTTGCCCGTGAGGTGGCCGACAAGGTGGTGTTCATGGATGCCGGCGCCATTGTCGAGGTCTCGACGCCGCGCGAGTTTTTCACCAACCCGCAGAACCCGCGCAGCCAACTCTTTCTCAAACAGATCCTTGCCCCGGCCACCCGATGAACGCCCCGGAGCATCTGCTGGAGATCCACCACCACGATGGCCCCAGTTACCAGCCGCTGGTGGATTTCGAGGCCTGGCGGGTGGCCATTCTTAACTTTAGCCCCGATCTACTGCCTGAAAACCTCACCCGCATGCAGCGCCATAACCAGACCGACGAGGTCTTCGTGCTGCTGGCAGGTCGCTGCATTCTCTTTGTCGGCGATGGTGTCGAAACAGTAACGCGAATCCACGCGGTGGAACTGGCACCGGGCCAGGTGTACAACGTGCGCCGGGCGGTGTGGCACACCCATACCCTGAGCATCGATGCCAAGGTGCTGGTGGTGGAGAACCGCGACACCACCTACGACAACTCGCCCTTCACCCCGCTCAGTGCCCAGCAGCACCAGGAGTTGCAGGCCATGGTCAGCTCGTTGTGGGGCTGAAGCCCTGCTCGCACCTCCAGTAGCACTTTTTCTTTTTCGTCGTTAAATCAAAGCTATACCACTGGCGAAATCCGCCCTGCCGGACTTGTCAAGCCAGGCATGATCGGGTATAGTTCCATCCCGTCCACTCTAAGGCAGCTGTGGCTGCCTTTCTCTTTTTTCCCCAGCGCCAGAAAGGTAACGGTATGAAGGCTTCCCTGAGCAAGAAAACAAAGTTTATTTTTATTACCGGCGGCGTCCTTTCCTCCCTGGGCAAGGGGCTTTCCGCCGCCTCCATCGGCTCACTGCTGGAGGCACGGGGCTTGACGGTCACCTTCCAGAAGCTCGACCCCTACATCAACGTCGACCCCGGCACCATGAACCCCTTCCAGCATGGCGAGGTCTACGTCACCAACGACGGCGCCGAGACCGATCTCGACATGGGCCACTATGAGCGCTACACCAACGCGGTCATGGGCAAGCAGAACAACTACACCTCCGGTCGCATCTACTACTCGGTGATCATGAAGGAGCGACGCGGTGAGTACCTCGGTGGCACGGTGCAGGTCATCCCGCACATCACCGACGAGATCAAGGAGGCGGTGCTGCAACTCGATGGCTCCGCTGATGTGGCCATCATCGAGATCGGCGGCACGGTCGGCGATATCGAAGGCCTGCCTTTCATCGAGGCCATTCGCCAGTTGCGCATCAACCTTGGTCGGGAATACACCCTCTTCATCCACCTCACCCTGGTGCCCTACATCAAGACCGCCGGCGAGGTCAAGACCAAGCCCACCCAGCACTCGGTCAAGGAGCTGCTGGCCTCGGGTATTCAACCCGACATCCTCATGTGTCGCACCGAAGCGCCGCTTTCCGATGAGCTCAAGAAAAAGATCGCCCTGTTTTGCAACGTCGACGCCAATTCGGTGATCTCGGCCATTGATGTGGACAGCATCTACGAACTGCCGCTGAAACTGCGCCAGGAAGGGGTGGATGATCGCATCCTTGAGAAACTGGGCATCTGGACCGGCTCGCCCAATGTCGACCCCTGGGAGCAGCTGGTACGCAAGATCAAGAACCCGAAACATCGGGTCACCATCGGCATTACCGGCAAGTATGTCGACCTGACCGAATCCTACAAGAGTCTGCACGAGGCCCTGATCCATGGCGGCATCGCCAACGACGCCAAGGTCAGCCTGCAATACATCAGCGCCGATGGCCTGGAAGACGGCACCGAGCTGGAGAAGCTCGACAACTGTGACGGCATCCTCGTGCCCGGCGGTTTTGGCAGCCGTGGCATGGAGGGCAAGATTCAGGCGGTCACCTATGCCCGCGAGCGCAAGATCCCCTTCTTTGGTATCTGTTTGGGCATGCAACTGGCGGTGGTCGAGTTTTCCCGCAATATTGCCAAGATTGAGGGGGCGCATTCGGTGGAGTTCAATCTCACCACCCCGCACCCGGTGATCTATCTGATGACCGAGTGGTTTGATTTCCGCACCGGCAAGATTGAAAAACGCGATCAGAACTCCGACATGGGCGGCACCCTGCGTCTGGGCGCCTACCCCTGCACCCTCAAGCCGGGCACCTTCGCCGCTGCCGCCTACGGCCAGGAGGAGATCAGCGAGCGTCACCGCCACCGTTATGAGTTCAACAACGCCTATCGCCAGCAGTTGGAGGAGGCCGGCCTGATCGTCAGCGGCACCTCGCCGGATGGCACCCTGGTGGAGATGGTGGAGTTGGCCGATCACCCCTGGTTCCTCGGCTGCCAATTCCATCCCGAGTTCCAGTCCAAGCCGATGCGGCCGCATCCGCTATTCCGTGACTTCATCAAGGCAGCCATCACCCACAAGAAAGGCAGCAAGGCCTGAAATGATGAAGAGCGTCAGCATCCAACCCACCCCGGTGGGACCGATCAACGTTGGCCCTGGAGCACCGCTGCTGCTGCTGGCTGGCCCCTGCGTGCTCGAAAGCGGTGAGTTGGCCTGGGAGATCGCCCGCGAGATGAAGGCCATTTGCGCGCGTCTGGGCATCTCCTATGTGTTTAAGGCCTCCTTTGACAAGGCCAACCGCACCTCGCTGACCTCCTTCCGGGGCCCCGGCGCCGAGAAAGGATTGCGTATCCTCGGCCGCTTGCGTGAGGAGATCGGCGTGCCGGTGGTATCCGACATCCATGAGCCGGCCCAGGCGGAGATGGCCGCCGAGTACCTGGATGTCCTGCAGATTCCCGCCTTCCTCTGCCGCCAGACCGATCTTTTGGTGGCAGCGGCCAAGACCGGCAAGGTGGTCAACGTCAAGAAGGGGCAGTTTGTCTCCCCCTGGGATATGGAAAATGCGGTCAACAAGCTGCGCGGTGCCGGCACGGATAAAATCCTGCTCACCGAACGCGGCGCCAGCTTCGGCTACAACAACCTGGTGGTCGACATGCGCTCGCTTTCGGTGATGCGCTCCTTTGGCTATCCGGTGGTCTACGATGCCACCCATTCGGTGCAACTGCCCGGCGGTGCCGGTGGCTCCTCCGGTGGCCAACGCGAGTTCATTGCCCCGCTGTCGCGGGCGGCCATGGCGGTGGGCATTGACGGCCTGTTCATCGAGGTGCATCCCGATCCGGCCAATGCCCTCTGCGATGGGCCCAACTCGCTGCCGCTTGATCAGGTCGAGCCGCTATTACAACAACTCCTGGCGGTACGAGCGGCGGTCTCGGGGGTGGTCAATGGCTGAGTGCGGCCCCGTCCCTGGTGGCGGCTACCCCACCGACTGCGAACTCACCGAGGCCCTGCGTAACCGCGCCATGTCAAGGACGACCAGGGTGATGCGCTCCGATGCCTGGAAAGGTGCCATCATGCGGGCCAAACAGGTGCAGTTGCTGCTGCTCGATGTCGATGGCGTGCTCACCGACGGCACCCTCATCTATAGCTCCGATGGTGTCGAGGCCAAATGCTTCAACACCCAGGATGGCTTGGGCCTGCGCCTGTTGCAGGACAGCGGCGTTGCCGTGGGCATCATCACCGCTCGCACCTCGCCGATGGTGGAGCGGCGGGCCCGAGAACTGGGGATCGCCCATCTGTTTCAGGGCCATTCCGACAAACTCACCGCCTTTGAGGCCATCCTCAAAGAGACCGGCCTGCGCCCGCCGCAGACCGCCTATATGGGCGATGATCTCATGGATCTGCCCCTGCTCAACCGGGTCGGGCTGGCAGCAGCGCCGGCCAATGCCGTGGTTGAGGTTCTGCAACGGGTCCACTACACCACCGAGCGCAGCGGCGGCTTTGGTGCCGTGCGCGAGGTCTGCGACCTCATCTTAGAGGCCCAGGGCAATCTGGAGCGGATGCGCGCCAGATTTGATCGTTAAGTCGAAATGATCCGCAATCGCCGCAATCTCCTCTGGCTGCTGCCGCTGCTGCTCTTTGCCACCAATCCGCTGTGGATGCCACCTGTCAGCGCCTTCCTCACACCGCGTGGCGACTACAACCCGAAGGCCACCAAGGCCAAGGCAGACGAATCGCCGATGCAGAATTTTCTCATGGAGCGGGTGGCCATCACCATGACCAGCAAGGGCATGGAGGAGTGGCAGATCGATGCCGAGCGTGCCTTCACCGGCGAGCGCGAGCATGAGATCGAGATGGAGGAGGTCAGCGCCATGTACATCGGCACCAGGAAGGAGCCGATCAATATCGAAAGCCGCAAAGGCTCCTACCGGGTCGATACCCGCCAACTGATCCTCAGCGATCACGTCAAGGTCGTCAAACCCATGCAAAACCAGGTGATGCTCTCCGAGCGCCTGGAATACGACGATGCCACCAAAAAACTGGTCAGCCCGGGCAAGGTTTTTATCCAGGCCCCGGACATGCGGCTTGATGCTGGCCACATGGATTACAATTTTAAGACCGAGGGCTTTGATTTCACCAATCGCGTCAAGGTCAACCTTTAACCAGCCCGGCGCCGAGCCGTCGGCCCCAACCTTTTCAAGGGACGAACACCATGCTGAAAATCAACGAGCATTATCTCAAGCTGCAGGCTTCCTACCTGTTTTCCGACATCGCCAAACGCGTTGCCGCCTTCCAGGCCGCCAATTCCGAGCGCGAGGTGATCAAACTCGGCATTGGCGACGTCACCAATCCCCTGCCTGCGGCCTGCATCGAGGCCTTTCACAAAGGTGTGGAGGAGATGGCCACCACAGCAGGATTCCGTGGCTACGGCCCGGAGCAGGGCTATGATTTCCTGCGCCAAGCCATTGCCACAAACGATTTCCAGGCACGGGGCGCGGATATCCAGGCCGATGAAGTGTTTGTTTCCGACGGCGCCAAGTGCGACACCGGCAACATCCAGGAGTTGTTTAGCGTTGAGGCCAAGATAGCCATCCCCGACCCGGTCTACCCGGTGTATCTGGACACCAACGTCATGGCCGGCCGCACCGGCGCCTTCAAGGATGGCCGCTTTGAGGGCTTGGTCTATCTGGAATCCACCAAGGAAAACAATTTCGTGCCAGAGCTTCCCAAGGAATCGGTGGACCTGATCTACCTCTGCTTCCCCAACAACCCCACCGGCTCGACCATCACCAAGGAGCAACTCAAGGTCTGGGTCGATTTTGCCCGCGACACCAAGGCACTGATCCTCTTTGATGCCGCCTACGAAGCCTTTATCCGCGATCCCGAGTTGCCGCACTCCATCTTCGAGATCGAGGGTGCGCGCGAGGTGGCCATCGAGTTCCGCAGCTACTCCAAGAGCGCCGGCTTCACCGGTACCCGCTGCGCCTACACCGTGGTGCCCAAGGAGTGCATGGCCTTTGACGCCGCCGGCAACAAACAGGCCATCCACCCGCTGTGGAACCGCCGCCACTGCACCAAGTTCAACGGCGTCTCCTACCCGGTGCAGCGTGCCGCCGAGGCGGTCTACTCCGAGGCGGGCAAGGCCCAGTGCAAGGCGCTGATCGATGGCTATCTGAACAATGCCAAAATCATCGGCAAGGCCATCGGCGAGTTGGGCTACAGTTACGTCGGCGGCGACAACGCCCCTTACGTCTGGATTGAGGGTGGCCAGGATTCCTGGGCCTTTTTTGATCTGCTCTTGAACAATGCAGGCGTGGTCTGCACCCCGGGCGCGGGATTTGGCAAATGCGGCCAGGGCTACATCCGCCTCTCCGCCTTCAACTCCGAGGCCAATGTCATGAAGGCCATGGAGCGGATTAAGGAGGCGTTGAAGTAATTGTTTTCATTTCGGGCTCCCGCTGTTCTGGCGGGAGTCCTTTTCAACTCATTGCAACCTTCTCCCCCACCATCGCCTTAATCCGCTCCACCACCACATCCACCGCCTGTTCGACCTCGGGTGACATCTGCTGGGTGAACTCCTTGATCTCTTTGACCTCGATGAGCAGGATGCGCAGTTCGGGCGGCATCTCTTCGGGAAAACAGACATAACCGGTTTTCAGGGTCGTGCCCAGGGTGACCGCATGGGAGTTGACCAGGGCATGGGTGGTGAAGATGTCATCCACACCAACCTCGAGGATGGAACCGGGTTCGTTGCCGAGCATGCAGGCATCGACGATGATCGCCCGATCATAGCCCTTGATCTTGTCCATCACCTCAAAGCCGACGGTGAGGACCATCTCCGTCTGGCAGGCAATGCCCTCCTGCTCCAGCCGTTCCACCACCACCACGCCGGCACGATCATCTTGCAGGTAGGGATTGCCGATTCCGACGACCACTGTGTTCATCGCTGTTTCTCCGTCACAAAAAGAGTCAGGGGTGAGCCTGTAGCCCTTGCAGGCTACAGGCTCGGGGTCTTTTTTCATGCTGCAAAGGGACTCGTCTGCGAACGAGGCCTTTTTCTCAAGCGTGGGTGAACCACAGTTGAGTGGTGGTGCTCCCCCGAAGAGGAGCACCGCCCCTGTTTTCGAGTGGGTGCAATCCAAAGAAAACAAAGGGGATTTTTTGCCCATGCAGACCAACCGAAGCAATCCCCGCTGAGCGGAAGATTTCTCCGTTCACCGTGCTGGTCGCAATGAGAGGTTTCATGTTGGTGGTGGGCAGAAACAGCGCCTGCCCATCCGAAAACACTTTGAGCACTCCAGCTAAACGCCTAAACAGCTCCAGACGAAACGCCTCACCTCAAAAATTCTTCAGCGTTTTATACAGATTGCCATCCTTATCAAAGATCTCCACCAACAGCGGCGACTGGCCACCGGTGACGGTGTGGGTGGCGCAGGCCAGGCAGAGGTCGTAGGGGCGGAAGGCCATCTCCACGTAGTTGAGCATGGCCGGCGACACATCACCATTCTTGATGAAATGCTTGGCCGCCTTCTTCACCGCCAGATTGATCGGGGCGTTGTTGTGGGTGGTGGCCACGATCAGGTTGGCGTTGGTGACAATGCCCTTGTCATCGGTGCAGTAGTGGTGGATGAGGGTACCGCGCGGTGCCTCGATGATGCCCACGCCCTCGCCCGGACAGGAGGTCGGCTTGTTCCAGGTGTCCTTGCTGGTGATCTCGGGATCACGGCTCAACTGGAGGCATTTCTCGGCGGCGTTGAGCAGCTCAATGGCCCGGGCCCAGTGGTAGGCCAAGACGTTATGCACCGGCTTGGCACCGAAGGTGGCGTGGAACTTCTCAAAATGCTGCTGGGCCAAGGGGGTATCCATGCCCTTGACGATGTTCATTCGCGCCAGCGGCCCAACCGCATAGATGTTGGTGCCCGGACCTTCGACAATGCCCTTCCAGGGACCGATCTTCTTCTGGTAGGGGAATTTCAGATAGGTCCACGGCTGCACGCGCTCGGAGATAAAATCGAGATACTCCTTGCCTTTGAAGCTGCCCACCGGGTTGCCGGCCGAGTCGATGATCTTCTGGGTGCCGTCGTAGTAGGTGATGTTGTCGTTCTCGTCCACCGAGCCCATGTAGCCGACCTCGACCTTGTACATATCGCCGGTGACCAGCTCCATATACTTGTCGTTTTTCAGCACCACATCCTCAAAGACCTTGAGGGTCAGCTCGCCCAACCCAACCAGCTCTTGGGACCACTCCTCGATCTGCTTGCGCTCCTCCTCGTTGAGCTGCTTGGACCAGCCGCCGGGGATGGCTGCCACCGGATGGTTGGGTTTACCGCCGAGGAGTTCAAAGATCTTCACCGCCAGACCGCGACGGCGCAGGACCTCACGGCCGACATCGGCACCCACGGCGTTGATCAGGCCAACGACGTTGCGCACCGCAGGATTGGCCTCCGGGCCGACGACAAAGTCCGGCAACCCCAGGGCATAGAGAATCACCGAGTGATCCTCGACATAATGGGCATTAAAGAACAGTTCGCGCAGCTTACGGCCGGCCGGCGGCGGGGTCACACCGAAGACGCCGTCCGAGGCCTTCATCGAAGCGGTGAAATGGACGCCGCGGCAGACACCGCAGACGGTGGACACCGTGCGCGGCACCTCCTCCATGGGCATGCCCTGGAGGAATTTCTCAAAGCCGCGGAATTCCACGGTCTGGAAAAAGGCGTCGTCCACATTGCCGGCATCATCAAGGAAAATGGCAATCTTGCCATGGCCCTCAAGACGGGTAATTGGGCTGATTTCGATTTTTTTCATGCTGCTTTCTCCTTCTGCTCGGCAACCCGATGGTTGAGTTTCGAGGCCGTATGGCTGTAGCGATAAAACATCTTGGCCATATCGTTGTATTTTTCAATGAACTGTTCAGCAACGGCCTCGCTGGCCATGCTGGAAGCCAGGGTGGAGACGCAACGGGCGCCGAAATCCTTGATACCGGGGATCGGGCCGCCGCAACCGCGACAGGGGATGTTGACGTTGAGGCAGGAGGCGCCGCAGTCGCCCTGGGTCACCGGGCCAAAGCACATATACCCCTGTTGGAGCAAACAGGCGTTGGGATCGGGCCGGTCGTCGATGGTGCGTTTGATCTCACCGATGGGCAGCCGCTCCTGGCCGGTGATGGCCGGATTGCGTTTGCAGGTATCGCAAACCGCCTTGCCGCTGGTGAGCCAGGAGCCCGCCGGAGGCAGCTCACCGGCAACAATGGCACCGATGAGATGGCCGACGAACGACGGATGCGGCGGACAGCCGCCAACGTAATAATCGACCTCCACCACCTGATCCAGCGTCGAGCAGGTGTCGAGGATGGCGGGAATGGTCAGGTCATACTTACCGTCGAGCAGATACTCCGGGGTCGGGTAGACACCATCCGGGTTGTCGGTGGAAAAGGAATCCTTGTAGGCCTGGCGAAACAGCTCTTCCTTGGTGTGGAGATCACCCAAAGCGGCGATGCCACCGAGGGTGGCACAAGCGCCCAGGGCCACCAGCACCTTGGATTTCGCCCGCAGCACCTTGACGGTATGCAGATTTTCGGTGTTGCGGATCATGCCGTCGACAAAGGCCAGGTCAATGGACTTGTCGGGCATGTCTTCCAGATCCTGGTATTTGACGTCGGCCACGGTCGGGGCCCAGAAAACGATTTCCAGGTGCTCCAGGGCATCGACCAGTTTTTCTGAGAGGTCGACCACACTCATCTCGCAGCCGGCGCAGCCGCCGGCCAGCAGAAAGGCGGTTTTGATTTTATTTGCCATTGCCATTCCCTCCTTTGAGCGGGTTGGGGCCCATCTCCTGCAACTCCTTGGTAAACTCCTCCACCACCTCGGCAAACCGATACCCCTCGGCACCGGAGATCCATTCCAGACGGAAGCGACGGGCATCAAACCCGGAATCTTCGATCAGCTTCTTCAACAGGATCATGCGGTTGGCGGTCTTGTAGTTGCCGGTTTTGTAGTGGCAGTCGCCGAAATGGCACCCACCGACCAGCACGCCGTCGGCTCCGTTGGCTAGGGCTTCGAGGATGTATTCCGGCTCAACCCGACCCGAGCAGGGTACCTTGATCAGTTTGATCGAGGGCGGGTATTTGGCGCGCAGGTTTCCGGCAAGATCAGCACCGGCATAGGTACACCATTGGCAGGCAAAGCCGACAATATTGGGCATAAAGGACATCAGGCCACCTCCTTGATCAGACGTTTTTCGCTTTGGATCTCGCTGATGATACCGCTGCGGTCGATCTGCGAGAGGGCGGCCACCTGGGAGGGATCACATCCCATGGCCAGGGCCAGCAACTGGGTATAGTACAAGGTCGGGATCGGTTCAAAGTCGATCAGGCCGCGCTCCTTGAGGATCGGCTGCGACATGTCGAACTGGAGGAAACAGGAGGAACAGGTGGTGACGATGAGATCGGCATCAGTCTCCTCCTTGATCGACAGCAGTTTGTCCTTGAACAGCTTCAGTGATTTCTCCACATCGGTGGAACGCATGCCGCCCATGCCGCAACAGCTCTCCAGCCGCGAATAGTGCGGTACGGTGGCGCCGGTGGCCTCACAGAGATCCTTGAGAATGGTCGGGTAGTAGGGATTGTCCTCCTTGACCTTGTAGACATCCGAGGGCCAGAGGGTATGACAGCCGGTCTGCACCGCGATCTTCAATCCACTCAGGGAGTACTTGAGGTTCTCGCGGATCTTCTCCACACCCACCTTGCGATGCAGCACATGGGCCACATGGTAGATGTCCGAGGTGCCCTTGAACTCGCGGTTGATGGCGGCGAGACTGGCGTTGACCGCCTTGCGCCGCGCCGGATCCTCCAAAAAGTGCTTGGCCTCGGAGAGCACGCCAAAGCAGGAGTTGCAGCCGGTCATGATGTCCACACCTTCGGCCTCGGCGATGGTGATGTTGCGGCTGGAGATGGCGCACCAGGTGTTGAGGTCAAAGGAGGGGGCCGTGCCCCAGGCCGGGCAGCAGGAGGCGCCCTGCAGGTCCACCGGCTCGATGCCGAGCGGCGGCAGGATCTGGCGGATGGACTGCTCGATGTCGGGCGCCTTCAGCGGGATGTTGCAGCCGAGATATAATCCGATTTTTTCCATGGGTATCACCTTCCTTAAAAAAGTCCCAACTCGCCCATGGGGCTGTTGTTGATCAGGGTCTGGATTTCCTGCTTGGCCTGGTCGTCAAAGGCGGAGGTCGGCGTCTGGGCCGGCAATCCTACCTTGGTGCGCAGGGCGCTGGGATCGGTGTAGACCGCATGCCCGGTTTCAAACAAGTTCATCTGGCTGGTGACCGAAGAGGTCGAGAAAGCCAGTTGGTTGGCCTGGTAGCGACGGAAGGCAAAGACCACCTCCTGCGGGCGCACGTCGCGCGGGCAGACCTCGGTGCAGCGGTTGCAGGCCTGACATCCCCAGCTGGAGGAATCTTCGATGATCTCCTCCAACTCGCCGTTGAGCAGGTGGCGGATCAGGGTGCGGCACAACAGCGGGAAGCCGGCGCGGACACCGGGACAGACCGCCGAGCAGGCGCCGCACTGGATACAGTTGAGAATATTATGGCCGCCGTAGCCAACGATGGTGGAGACGGCCTCGTCGATTTTTGTTTGGTCGATAATCATGATGCACTCTCCTCTTAGGCAGTCAGGGCCTCGATCTGGGCGAAAATCTGCGATTCTTCATAGCCGTGCAGGACAATGGCACCGGACGGACAGGCCGATGTGCAGACGCCGCAGCCCTTGCAGGCACTCATCTCAATGCGGGCACGGGGCCGGTCAGCATAAGGCTGCATGCTGATGGCGTGGTAGGGACAGAGCGGTACACAGATACCGCAACCGGAGCAAACCTCGGGATGGACCTCGGAGATGATCGGTTCAATCTTGACGCGGCCCTGGGCCAGGGGCACGGCAGCAGCGGCGGCGGCACCCTTGGCCTGGGCCACGGTGTCCGGGATGTCCTTGGGTCCCTGACAGCAGCCGGCCACGAACAGGCCTTCAACGGCGGTTTCCACCGGGCCAAGCTTGGGATGCAGTTCGCGGAAGAAGTTGGAACCGCAGAACTGCAGGCCGAGCTTCTGCGCCAGGGGGACTGCATCCTTGGGCAGCTCAACCGCGGTGGCCAGGACCACCAGGTCGGACTCGTACTCGATGGAGGTGGCTGCTTCCATGTCGTAGGCCAGCACGCGCAGCTTGTCGCCGGGCAGCATCTCCAGGCCGCCGACTTTGCCACGGAAGAAGTTGATCCCCATCTTGCGGGCGCCGGTGTAGTACTCCTCGTAACCCTTGCCAAAGGCGCGGACATCGATGAAGTGCATGTTGATGGTGATCTGCGGGTACTTCTCCTTGATCAACCGGGCCTGCTTGATCATGTACATGCAACAGAAGCGCGAACAGTAGGTGTGGAAATTCTCGTCGCGCGAACCCATGCAGGAGACAAAGGTGATGGTGTGCGGTTTCTCGTGATCCGAGGGCCGCAGCAGTTTGCCCTCGGTGGGGCCGGTGGCGGAGATGATACGCTCCAGCTGCAAGGCGGTGATGACGTTGGGCGAGGCCGGTGCCATCTCCTTGAACCAATCCTTCTCCATCACCTCGTACCCGGTAGCCACGACGATGGAGCCGACCTCGATCTCGGTGATCGAACCGTTGGGATCGTGGGCAATGGAGCGGTTGATGGCATCGGCCGGACAGGCGCGCTCACAGGGAGCGAGGATCGCTTTGCCGGTTTTTTCGTTGATCTTGGGTTGGGTGCCGATCTCGCGGCCGGCGCAGTTGATACAGTGGTCGATATCGACCACCGCCTTTTTCGGCACCGCCTGGGGAAACATGATGAAGGCGGCGCGGCGGTCGGAGAGTCCGGCATTGAACTCGTCGGGCGTTTTGGACGGACACTTGGAGGCGCAGTCGCCGCAGCCGGTACACTTGTTCCAGTCGACATAGGTCTGCTTGCGCCGCACCTTGACCTTGAAGTTGCCGATATAGCCCTCGACATCGTCCACCTCCGAATAGGTCATGGTTTCGATGTTGGGGTGGTTGTAGGCCTCGACCATCATCGGCGTGAGGATACAGGCCGAACAGTCGTTGGTTGGAAAGGTTTTATCGAGCTGGGCCATAACACCTCCGATGGAGGGTCTTTTTTCGACCAGATAGGTCTTGTGGCCCATGTTGGCCAACTCCAGGGCGGCGCTGATGCCGCCGATGCCCGCGCCGATGACCAGGGCCGCATCGGTGACCGGCACATACTTGTCTTCCAGGGGCTCAAGGTTGCGCGCCTTGGCCACGGCCGAGGCCACGATCTGCTTGGCCTTCTCGGTGGCGCCCTCGTGGTCGTGGGCATGGACCCAGCTGTCCTGGTCGCGGATGTTGGCCATCTCGAACAGGTACTTGTTCAGTCCGGCCTTCTCCACCGCCGCACGGAAGATCGGCTCGTGGGTTCTGGGCGTACAGGCCGCCACCACCACCCGATCCACGATGCCGTCGCGGACATCCTGCTTCACCATCTCCTGCCCGGAATCCGAACACATGAACAGATCCTTGCGCGCAATCACCACGTCCGGGAGCGTTTCCGCGAAATCGCGGACCGCCGCCACGTCGATGACGCCGGCAATATTGGAACCGCAATGACAGACGTACACACCGACCTTCGCCATACTGGCCTCCTTCTTGATGAGGATCAATTACAACGGTGTGTGTGCCTTTACAGGTTGCTCGACCTGTCCCCCGACGCACGCCCCGTCATCGTTTTTTTTGATGCTCGCCATCTATTCTAATGAATTTGCACCAACCTACCGCTAAATCGCCTTCCTGTATAGAATTGCGGCAATAAGATCGCAATATCTTTTTACACTTTGCACATAACGCACAAATCACAAAAGCACCATCGATGCGGTTTGTATAAAAAGCTGAAATAATTATTTTTCATTTGAGCGGTATACAGGTGGACCGCGGTGTTCCTGAGGAGTCACTCAGGAAAAAAATGACAATTTTCTCGCAGGTTCCGTTCAGGAAGGATCAGGAAGAAATACTCGATAGCGGCTTCTTTACTTATGCACAAATTGCACAATTCACCAGTCGAAGCACTTTGACAAGACGCGCCCCACAAGCGTGGAACACAAGAGAAGGGGGGTCCCGGGCAATAGCCCCGACCTGTTCGCAGCAAGAAGGAGAGGAAAAAGAAAACTGAGTGACAAAAAACTAGAGGCCCAGCAAGCGGCGGGCGTTCCCACTGACCATAGCCTCGAACAGGGTCTCGGACAAACCGAGTTTGGCCAGCATTTTTAAAGTGGTCGCCTGGTCGGACCAGGGGGAATCGGTACCAAAGAGCAGGTATTCGGGGGGGTGATTGAGAATGATGTCTCGCAATCGGATTTGGTCGAGGAAATCCAGGGCAAAGGAGATTTCCATATAGATCGGCTCGCCGGTGAGCAGGGCGCGCACATCTTCCCACTCATCCCAGCCGCCGAGGTGGGTGGCAATCATCTTCAGCTGCGGAAACATGTGACAAACATCGACAATGCGCTGCGGATCGGCCCGGCGAACCCGAGGAAAGGCGATGTCGTAGCCGGCATGGATCACCAGCACCAGTCCCAACTCGGCCATCCGCTCGTAGAGAGGAAAAAGGGCGTAATCGTCGAGAAAATAATCCTGATAATAGGGATGCATCTTCACCCCCTTGAACCCCTCGTCAGCAACCTGTTGCAAGTGCTCGCGCAGGAATGGGTCACGGGGATGTAACGAGGGGAAGGGAATGATGCGCTCAGTACGGATCTCGCGACACCAGTCGAGGATCGGCACCACCTGCTCCGGGCGAGTGGCGATGGTACAGATCACTGATTTGTCGACACCGCTGCGATCCATGGAACCGATCAGTGCCTCCACCGTACCATCGAGATAGGCCTTGATCTTGCCTTCACGCTCCAAAGCCGGGATGGCGATGCGCGCAACCTGATCAGGAAAGGCGTGGGTGTGGATATCGATGATGCCGGCCATGAAGAGTCCTCCGATCAAGTGTGCGGTGGTACCCGCCAAGCGAATACCTGCGGGGATTATAGCAAAAAGTGAAAAGAATCAAACAAGTTTACAACAAAGGAGGGGGAAATGGCAACACCGGTACCAGTACACCTTCAGAGGTGGCAGCAAAGGGATGTTCTGGTAATGGCGTGCCCCTGGCCAAAGCCTGTGAACAGTTTGAAGTCGGCGAGATTCTTCAAAACTGCCTCGACAAGGACGGCACCAACTCCGGCTTTGACATCGAACTGATCAATGCGGTGCGCTCAGCCGTGACCATCCCGGTGATCGCCTCCAGCGGTGCCGGTTGTGCCGAGCATTTTCTGGAGGTGTTTACAAGGACCAAGGCGGAAGCAGCCTTAGCTGCGGGGATTTTTCACCGCAAAGAGGTGCCCATTGGCGAGGTGAAGGGATATTTGAAGGATAAGGTGGAGATACGGCCAGTGCAAAAAAATATCCCAATCAAGAGTAAAAGGCGTCTGAGCTTATGGCCAGGCGCCTTTTTTGCTTTAAGTAATTGGACACCTTCGTAAAAAGTCAAAAAGCGAGAAGTTGCGAGGCGTAAAAACAGCAAATTACGAAGCTCGAAACGTCGTTCTCGAGGCTTTTTACGAGAACGACAATTGTGCATGAGAGACAACCGTCCGAGCTGACCCGCAAGCCCATGCAACACCGACTTCACAGTACCGGGGCTGGTGGAACCAACGATGTTCTGCGATGGTCTGTGCTTTCCACGCACAGCATCACCCTGCTCTCCCAGCCGCCGCCGAGCGCCTTGAACAATGCGACCAGGGTGGTGACACACGTCGGTTGACAGTCAAGAGAGATTATGCATGTAATGCTGATAGATCAGAATGATACTCTACTAGATCTTCGGCAGGTTTTTGTAAACACTGGAGCACAAATAACCTACACATACATCTAAGGGAATGACAATGGCAACAAATCAAAAGAAGATAATCAAAAAGACGAAGAAGCGTACCCCCACAGCAAAACTCATCGATGTCCGTTCCCCATTGGGCAAGCAGATGCTGCATCTGGTGGTACAATTCGATCTGGCCTACGGCCACCTGAAAGCACACTGGAAGGAAGTTGGCGGAATCCAGGAACAAGAAGGACTGGATCTCATGGCCAATGCTCGTCAGGCGGTAGAGGCGTTCTCAACTTTCATGGAGGAGTTTAGCGAGAGATCCGGATTTGATTATTGTCCATCGAAGGGCGGTGGTAAATAGCAGTTGGTCAAACCATTCTGACGGATTCAAATGATGTTGAGCTGAACCGGTAGATCTTTTCCGCAATGGTCATGAGGGGTGAAATTCCTGAAAATAATTATGGCAAGATTTTATTTGGGATAACTACCCTCATTTTGAGGGAGGCAGAGAAAATCTCTTTAAAAACAATGGCAAAACCAATATGATAGGCAAAATTTATTTTACCGATCACCGTGACTTCCGAGCCGACTACTGACCTCATTCGATGTCTTCGCAAACCAGATCTTAGCATTCTGGGAAATTCTATTCGCTCCCTGCCTCCCACACAGTGGCAGGATCACATGTTCTTTACCGGTGCCGCCGATACAGAACTCCGGCGACATACCGGTTCCTTTCCGGCAACGCTGCGCAAAGAGAAAACCACTCATCCCATTTTTGTTCTGCATGCTAGAAATATCGGGCATCTGATATGCCCCTGCTCATCGAAAGGGCATTGGCGCAAGCACCGTTACGTTGCCGAAGGCTGCGAGCTTGCAATGAAATCCCACGTCATGGACAGGGATTCTTTCCTCATCGAGCAGTATCGCTTCACCATTCCCCTGGACCACCGTTTTCAAAAATCCCTTTGTTTTTGTGGCCTGGTCCCTGAAACCTGCATCCGTGATCAGAGGCCTGAAAAATGACCACATCCTCGGATCATCTGCTGCGGTTGTTTCGTCAATGGCTGGGATCTTCCGAGACCTACACCTTTCTGGTTCGTTTTGTTGAGATCAAAAGCCGATACGATACCCTTGCCTCAACTCTCAGTGCCAGTGAACAGGAAGATCTATTTCAGCAATTTGTTGTCTTTCTCCTTGATTATTTTTTAGTTCCCGCGAGACTGTCATCAGAAATAGTCCACCTCATGCACACTGCGCAGTTCCGCCGCATTCTTGAATTGGCCTGGGGACGATTTTGCTGGCAGCAACGCGAGGTTATGCGGAGCAAGGAGCGCAATCCACGCGGGTACTTATATCGGCGTTTGCGGGAGACGCTCCAGCAGAGCACACGTTTTGTGGTGATCAGCGAACCGACACGGTTCCTCTGCTATGCCCCCGCCGGTACGGATGTGGAGCAGGCGGCACCGTTTAGAGCCGAGGAAGAGAGCACTTCTACCGGCTACGCCCATTGGCTTCCGCCTCCTTCTTCTGTCGAACACATCCCTGAAAAATTCTTATTTACCAGGCAATGGCTTCTTGAGGCCGCCGAACATTTCTGGCTACAGGCCATGCAGCGCCAAACTGCGGCCGTCGCCATACCAATCCGTTCCTTATGCCGGTACATTGCTGATCACCACCCCTGGCTGAACAATCCCTTGCGCCAGGAGGGCGGTGATTCCGATTGCACCGATCAACTAGCCGATGATCGTGAATCCCCGGAAGACCGCTTACAACGTCTCAGTGCGTTGCAATCCGTGGCGCCATTGGCGGCGCAATTGGCGGCAACGTGGCCCATGGAACAACGGCAGGTGTTTGTTTTACGTCTGACCGATCCGCCGCTCAAATACGAAAGCATCGCCGAGCGTCTTGGCCTTGCCGATCACAACAAGGCGTATGCCTACTACCAAAAAGCAGTGCGCTCTTTACAGCAGTTTAGCGGCAACTGGCCAGGATTGCCGCTGTCTGAATTGCCGGAGGAAGTGGCCCGGGCTTTTATCGAAGAAATAAAACGCTTGTGCCAAAAAGAGGGTGTTGTGTCCGTAACACAAGACAAAACCTGAGTTTACTTTTTTTGTTTCGAAACTAATGGAATCACTCGCTCCCCACCGTGCTTACCCCGAGCACCCAGCCTGGCAGCAGGCCTGGCGCCTACGGTGCTGCCCGCCAGACCATATGCTGGTCAAGCCGGCGGATGACCGCTTGCGCGATCATCTTGCATTGTGTCCCTGGTGTCGGGAAGCCTTGGACTTGCCCGAGTGTCCGATTCCGGAATTGGATGTCCTCGAACCGCAGCCACCGCCACTGCTCCTCCCTGGTCAACTATATACTTTGCACCCGAAACTCGCCGGGTGGGGACCCAAAGCGCGCTACTACAATCCACCCATCGTGCTGATTCTTTCCTGCCCGGATGCACAATCGGTCTTTGTCAGTCAAACCTATGGTGATTTTGATCTCGCCGGGCCGGACGATGTTCTCTTGGACACTGGCTTTCAAGGATTTGCCCAGCCGTGGAATTGTTACACCCTGCTGCAAGATGATGTGTGTTTGTATCTGGGCCGCGTTGATGTGTCCATAGTCGAGACCATACAGCAGCGGTTAGAGCAGGAGCACTTTTCGCCGAAACCAGGTTCGCTCCTATGGTTTTTTCGCCAAATGGAGGTGGAGACCGGCTATTTTTTCAGCAGTCGTGCCGTTTCTCAACTGATGGAGCACCATGAACACGACCTTGCAGTCCTCTTTGCCGGGACCGACAGTCAGGCCATCCTCCGAGACTTGCAACGTCTACCCCTGCGGTTTGGCGCCATCATTCCCTCAACACGCTCGCCCCTTGAACTGTTATGCTGGGCTGAACCCGACCCGCAACGTCTCCCTTTGGCTGCTGCCGACGACGAAACCACCTTGGCTTTGTCCTTTACGGCCGAGCAAGGCTGCCTTACTGGAGTTGAGCTACTCCCGCTTACCCTTTCATCCCGCGACTATGCCAATGGCCTGCTGACTGTCACCGGTTCGGTTGCATCTCTTCCTTCCGGCAAACTGACCTGGCTCCTGCGTTGGCAGGCCGGGAGTGAATTGATAGAACCCCTGCCCGAAAATTCGGGCCATGACGGTGACTTTTTCTGGGCGACATTCTCCCTGACCCCGCAACAAACGCTGCCGCCTGCCCGCCTCATTGTGCGTCTGCTCCGTGAGCACCAGGGATGAAGCCGGCCGGAGGAGACTACTGGCGTAATCTACTCGTTTTACTTCGTGCAAATTCTCTGATAGCGAGCCGTCATCTTCGCCATCCTTGCCCGGTACCCTTGCCTCCGCCAGTGGTGATGACAGAATTGCACCACCGGGCCGACCATCAGGGTCTTGCACCCTTGCTCAACCGTCATCTGCTGTCCACGTTGGCGCTCCCTCCCTCCTTGCGGTCGCAGCCCGGCCAAATTCCGTTGCACGTCATTTCGAGCATCCCCGGTTACACAGAGGAGATGCTTCTCCAGACCCATTGGCTCTGCGTGCCCATCCTCACCTGCCAAGGGCAAAGCGCTTCGACAACTTGGATATTGCTGGGACGTGTACCGCCACCGCGCGATTTTTCCTTCATCGGCGAGCCGCAACCCGAGGTCAGCAGCAAAGACGCCGCCAATGCCGCATTGGCCGCCATCCAGACCCATGGCGCTTGTTCGGACAATGGCTTTTTAGCCATCATGCTCCAGCATCCCGATGATCCACCGCTCACCGGCGGCTCTCTGGGGCTTCCCCTGGCCCTGGGCATGTTGCTTGCGGATCAGGGTAAGCACTGGCCCGAACGGGTATATGCCAGTGGCGGCCTATCTGCGGATGGACGCATTCTTCCCGTTCGTGGTGAGGATCTCAAATATGCTCAGGTGGCACACGCGCTAAAAATGCTCGTCTATCCCGACTCTGGCCTGATCGACACCATGACAGATGCCAAAGTGGTGCGATGCGCTGATCTGGCACAGGCACTTTTCGCCCTGGACTGCATGCAGGGGGGAGCCGATGGCGCCGATGTTGTCCATTACCGGGCCTGCCTGGTTCATCCCAGCCTATTTCTCTCTCAGTTCAGATTTTTACCCTTGGGATTGCTCAACTTTGCCATGGGGCAGGAACTGCTTGCCCGCTTGAAAAAAGAGCGCCATCAGTTGCTCCCCGCACTCGCCCATTGCCTGGCGGCCTGCGCCGATGATCCGGAACGGGCCGCGCTTATTGCGGATCTGTTTGATGTGCAGGAGATTGCCGCCATTGGCCGGCAAGAGACGGATGAGGCAATCGCTGCTTATCGATGGTGCGTGGCACGGATCGCCTGCGCCAATCGCAGCGGAGCCGTGGCCGACGGGCAGGCCTGGATTGCCTTGGCCCAAGACCTGGCGCAGAGGATGGGTGGTGGCAAAAGAAGCGATTGTGCCAATCACGGCTTTATCACCGCTCGCTTCAATCGCTACGATTTCCGGCCCGAACCGCCGGATGATTTTGCGCGGCACCTCAACCTGGAACAACAGATCCATCAGATTGATCAACGCGATAATCGTGCCCTCGGTGCACTGTACGGCACCCTGGCACAGAACTACGGATTTTGCGGGCTCGCGTATCAGCAGCAGTTTAACGAATGTATCCGTCTGGCGGAGGCCGCCTTTGGCCGGGAGCATCGCCGGGAAAGCCTGCGGCTGTTGGCCTATCAGATCTACAATCGCATTGATGGCCGCCACTATCAGGAAGCATTCGAATTGCTCAACCGATACTTGGGGTTGCCTGCTGATAACGGTCCCCAGCAATGGATCGAGGCGGTGCAATGCCAGCAGCAAAACGCCACGGAGCATAGCCCCTTTCAGGCCGCCATCGTCTGCCGTCTGTTGGCGGAGTTGGTCCATGCCCGCCTAATTGAGGCACAGCCTGATGGGTGCCGCCTGCTGGCCACGATGATACCCAGCCGGCTTTCGCATCCCTGGCAATTGACCGCCTACAATCTCGGGCAACTGTTTCTTGCCGCCGGGTTGCCTGATCAAGGTACGACATTGTTGTATCGTTGCACCGAGGCCTGTCTGAATGGTGGCATTACCATGGTTCCCATGGCCTTATTGCCGTTGGCCGCCCTACATGGCATCAGCCCTGGCAATGCCGGCGTCCTTGTATCCTGTAGCGAAGTTCTGCAAAGGATTCGGGTGAGCAGTGTATTGCACCTGCCACATTTTCAACCACTTATGGATCTCGCTACCCCAGAGCAGGCACTGGAAGCCGTATTGACCAACCCCGGCCGATATTTTCCATTCAGCTATCGATAAAAAAATGTGACTACCATTGAACCTCAACTCATGGATCTCAATTTGAGATCCCTTACGCTGTATCTTTACCCTGGATAACAACCTAATTGCGGGTTGATCCGAAGAATGTTGCATCATCCGGGTGTCATCTCGAACGAAGAGAGATCTCATTTCTGCAAACTGAGTTTTTGGGTTCACCATTTAAAAAATCAGCACGGTTTCCAAAAAACAGCAACCGTGCCCGTAAGAGAGGGCAGAGACAAGAACACGGGGTTCACCCGCACCAACCGATACCTGCCCAGGAACAAGGCCACTATGCCGAAACTTTTTTTAGTGTTCAACCATACCTTTACCCTCAGCCAGCAGGAGAACGCCCGCAGCGAATTGGGCGTTGACAGCATCCTTGAGCCACCCCTGGAACTGCGCCGCCAATGGGCCAACATCCCGCCGAATGTTGCCAGCCTGCAACCCTGGCTTCAGCCCTTGTGCGACTGGTTGGTAGCCTATGCACAACCAGGTGATTTTGTCCTTATCCAGGGGGACTTCGGCGCCTGTTATTTGCTGGTCCGTTTTGCCTTGAAGCATGACCTCGTCCCGATCTATGCCACCACCGAACGCCACGCCCACGAAGAGCGCCTCGATGATGGCCGGGTCAAACTGGAGCACACCTTCGACCATGTGCGCTTCCGCCGCTATGGGGTGTGAGGAAACGGCCCGCAACGAGAAAAAAACAAGCGAGGAACTATGACCATACCGTTACACCGTCTCACCTTTCATTGTCGCTGGACGTCGGAAGCCAAACTGCCCGATTACCTTGGATCAACTTTGCGCGGCGCCTTTGGCTGGGCGTTGAAAAAGAGCAGTTGTGCCCTGACAAATCAAGACTGCGCCGATTGCATTTTGCGGCATCGCTGTGCCTATGCCTGGATTTTTGAAACGGAGCAGTACACGGACACAACTGGGCGGCAGGTCAATGCTCGGCCACATCCCTATGTTCTGCAACCAGGTAACAAAACCAGCGGTCAGCAGCCGGCTGATAATAGATGGACCTTTGACCTGTTGCTGTTTGGTCGTGGCATCGATTTCCTGCCCCATATCGTCCTTAGCGTACAAAAGATGGGAGAGGAGGGGATCGGTGCGGCGGCCAGGCATGGAATGGGTCGGTTTATTGTCGAAAAACTCGAGGAGAGCGACACGCCCATATTCGACAGCGAAAGTGGGCGATTGCACCACGCGCCCAGTGTGTCCGAACTGTTATTGGGTGATCCTCCATCGGAGTCGGTGCGCATCCTGCGTTGCACACTGGAAACACCCCTGCGGCTGAAAAAGGACAACACGTTGCAAAAAGCATTGCCCTTTCATGTACTCATCCGAGCGGCCCTGCGCCGGATTGCCGCTCTGGAGATGGCATACGGCCAAGGTGAACCGGCATTGGATTACAGCGGCCTGGTCCTTCGGGCGGAACAGGTTGAAACCACCGAAACGACGATTCGCTGGCAAGATCTGCTGCGCTTCAGTAACCGCCAGCAACAGAAGGTCTCCTTGAGCGGTTTGATCGGTAACGCCGAATATCGGGGAGAGTTGAACGAGTTTGTGCCCCTGCTCGAATACGCCAGCCGGGTCAACCTCGGCAAGCAGACCGTGTTCGGGTTGGGGAAGATGAGAATGGAGCGGAATTGAGAACCTTCAGAACAATTGTTGTTTTCCGCATAAAAGGAGCAATCCATGGCAAAGGTATTGGTGAGTTTTCTTGGAACAGGGCCGTATTCCAAAGCTAAATACTGTTGGAAGGAAAGAACGGAAAGGATTGTTGAAGTTGAGTTTGCGCAGACAGCCATTCTAAAATTTTTTGAAGAGCAAACGGTGGCTGATGAACCTGTGGACAGGGTGATCTTTTTTTGCACAGAGAAATCAAGCAAACAACTCCCAAAAATGGAAAAGGAGATGCGATTGCAGCTGCAAACCATCCCTGATCCATTTCCACAAGGACTCTTGGTGCCTGAGGACATGACTGCCGCCAATCAATGGGGGTGGTTTGAGCAACTTCTGGAAAATATTGACCATGGCGACACCCTGATCATCGACTTTACCCACGGTTTTCGGTCGGTTCCAATCGTCTTTTCCAGCGCTATTGGCTTTCTGCGTAAAGCAAAAGATATCAAACTTGCTCATGCCCTGTATGCCTGGTGGGACAGGGACAAACCAGATAAGGAGCATCCTATCATCGACATGCGTGATTTTTATGTCATCGATGATTGGGCCGAGGCCGTATCCCGGCTGGCTGACGAGGCCGATGCCCGCAAGTTGGGGGACCTGGCGAAAACCACCGGAGTACAGGCGCTCCAGCCTCTGGCCGATGGAAATCTGATCAAGGCGTTCGAGGAAATGACCGACTGTATCCGCAATGTCGATGTCAACAACATCGGCAGGAAGGTCAGTGCCGCCCTGGAGCGGGTCGAACAGGCCCGCAACCAGGTGGCTGGTTCCGCCCACGTCATGCTTGATCTGGTTTGGAAAAAGTTCAGTGCTCTTGCAACCGGTTATCCGCCCAGCGGTCACTACGATCTGGCCTATTTCCAGAGCCAACTGGAGATTATCCGCGTGTTGCTCGAACACCGTCTGTTCATGCAGGCTTTTACTGCCATGCGGGAGATGGTGGGGTCGATCGGGATGGCAGGTTTGATCGAAGAGCGTGTCAAGACAAAGTACATCAAGGACCTGACTTCTTCGAAAGGAAGGGACTTGAGGAAACGTTTTGCCCAAGTATTTATACGAATGGCCGAGATCCCGCAGGACGAATGGAAATTCCCGGACCCGTTGAACGCCAGGGACAAAGAAACCCTGTTACCCTGGTATAGCGTTCTTGAGCAAGCGGGTATCATGAACGACATATTAAAGGAAAACCTGGTTGATATGGCCAAAATTCGTAACGGCTTTGATCACGCATGGACCTCCCAGGCCGAAGCGCAAAAGGATGTCGAGGTCAAAGGGCGTGATTACCTGGATTTGCTTGAAAGCACCATCACCCAATTGGCCGAACACCGGCTGATTTCATGAATGAGGAGGGAAAACGTGATCATCACCAGATACCACAATACGACAACCCTGCACCTGACTGTCGAGTTCCTGACCCCGACTTTTTTGGGCGGTGCGGATCAGCATGCCGAGTTGCGGGCAGCACCCTTCAAGAACCTCCTCCGCCAGTGGTGGCGGGTGGTGCGTGGCAGTAAATACGCTAATCATCGAGAAATGTTGTCAGCCGAAGGGGATCTGTTCGGCTCAGTGCTCGACGAAAACCAATCCAACTCTAGCAAGGTGCGACTTGCCTTAACCCCAGTGGACGGCATGTTTAATCTCGCTGAAAATGAGTTTGATTTTGGAAAAACAAAACACCCTGAGGTTAATGGTGGGATGGCTGTCTCCAACGCCCTTTACTTGGGTTTTGGGCCTATTACCTACAGAAAAGGCAAAACAGAGGTCAAAAGGTACATTGTCCCGGGAAGCAAGGCCAATTTTACGCTCTCATTTCCGAAAGTTCGCGCTGTTGAACTGCTCGGGATTCTAGAACATATCGATGCTTTCGGTACGCTTGGTTCACGATCAAGAAATGGATGGGGATCAATTGCGCTTTCAGGTGACGAGTTCCAGCGAAAGAATGTTCGATCTTTTCCCACGATTGTCCTTTCTCGTCTGTCTGGCATGTCTGAGCAGTATCCTACTTTTCTGGGCGGTGATGATAAAGGCATCTTGTGCTGGGAGGCTAATACACTCCAGGGAGATTGGAAAGAGGCTATGAAATCTTTGGCAGAGATCTACATGAATATACGGACAGGAATCAATATTAAGCCACAAGGCCTTAAGCAGCGGCACATCCTTGGTTACCCCGTAACAAATCATTCAGTGGCGGACTGGGGTGGTAATGAGGGCCGCATGCCCTCCCAGTTGAGGCTAATGGTTAAACGGAACCTAAATAATCAAATGGTTGGCCGGATTCTGCACCTGCCCCACAAAGTCCCGAAAAAATGGGATGCTAATCTGGGCCAGGAACTCGATATCTGGAAAAAAATCCACACCCAACTCGACGCCAATAAACAATTTCGCCGCTGCGAGGAAACACGATGACACACGACAACTACTGGCAGCACAAACTCTCGCTTTGGCTGCACGACCCGGTGCATAAGATGTTCGACATTCGCCGGCATGAATCTTTGGCCGCCGATCTAGCCGGACTCCTGCACGTCACCCTGCCGGCAAAGGATGCGTACCAAAATGCCGACATGATGGCCGCCGGCCTGACTAGGGCGGCGCTACCGGGTTATAGCGCCAACACCGAAGAGAGCGGAGCAATTGATTTCGGTAAAAAGCCGGTACTCACCCACCCGCTGGTCAAAGGGAGTACTCTTAATCTGAACATTGGCAGTGTGCAGACTGACGCGATACACGCCGCCCTGCGTGAATTGTTGACCTCAGACCTTGGCCTGGACAAGACTATTGAACAATTGCAGGCCATCCCCGAGGAAGAACGCCCTCTGAATGGTTTCTTTGATCGGCACAACACCCCCGAAGAGTGGGCAATGGCTCTCTATTTCTATCTTTTCTTTGCCTTTAAAAAACGGCTGCGGCAAAAAAACGTTAGCGGCCTGGGTGGTGCCTGGGACCTGTTCCCGGCCGACTCCCGCATGCCCGATCATCCTTTGTGGCACCACTTGGGCTTGACCTCAGCCATCGGTTCCAGCCTGGCCGCCGATCCGGATAAGGAACTGTCGTTGGTGGTGTTCGCCATAACTCCGGTGCAACCGTTCATCAGCCGGGCGCGTAAATTGCGCGACCATTGGGTCGGCTCGGTGATCCTTTCGTACTTGGCTTTTAGCGGCATCCGCCATGTGGCGGAAAACTTGGGGCCGGACCATATCGTATATCCGTCCCTTCATGATCAGACGCTGGTGGAATCGTGGATTGGCAAGGCCTTTCACCTGGAACGGTTTCTGGAAGAAAATGACGAAGCCTTGCAGCAGCATCGCAAGTACGGAGCGGCCATTGCTTCTTTTCCCAACAAGTTCGTTTTTCTTGCCCCAGCTTCTCAGGCCGGCGACATCTGCCGCCGCCTTGAGAAGACTTTACAGCAAGAATGGTTCCGCCAGGCCCGTATGGTTAAAGAGTACCTGGTCAAACGCCATGGCGGCGGGGCGACTCTGGCGGAATTGTTTGAACATCAGATCGCCGACTACTGGCAGTTCAATCATGCAGCCAGCCGCCTGGCCGGTTTGGACGACCGAGACGCCCTTGCTTCGATCCTGCATCAAGAAAAATGGCAGGATGAATTCACGACCATCGCCGACTTTGCCAAACCCTATAAACAAACTGGTGCCGCGCTTACCCGTTTGTATGGCGCCTCGCACACCCTGGTGCAATCGGTGTTAGCCGCCGCCAAGCTCAAACCGACGCGCATCCGGCAACCGCAACAGGGGGAGAAGTGCCCGCTCTGTGGTGAGCATGAGGTGTTGCACGATTTTAACCGGGCAGGAAGCACCAAGGCCGCAGAATATAAAAAAGCTGTGAAAGCTTTTTGGGACCGCGTTCGCAGCAAGGAAAACAGCGAGGGAAGTTACGCGCAAGTTGGTGAAAACGAACGCCTTTGCGCAGTCTGTACGGTGAAACGGTTTTTGCCTGGAGTGATGAAACGGAAAGGAAACCAGGAGGAACTCCTTGCCGGCGTCTTCAGTAAAGCTGACACTTTCCCTGCAACAACCGAGATAGCCGCCCACCGTTACTTGCAGGCATTGACGGGTAAAGTGACAATCAGCAGTGACGACTACCCGCAATTGATCGATGCACTGCACGCCTCCGAAACCGATCCTGCAGGGGATGACCAGTCGCAGGCTATGCGGGCGATTATTGAAGAAGGACGAAAAAAAGGCGTCCCCTTCACCGACCGCGACAAATACTATGCTCTCCTGCTCATGGATGGCGATAAGATGGGGGATTTGATCAACGGTAAAACCCTGACCGCCACCTGGAGCGATGTCATCCATCCCGAGTTGAAGGGTCGTTTCGATCAAAAAGCTTTTCACCCCCATTCGGTGCTTCGACACCACATGGACAAAGTCCGTCTGCTCAATCCAGCCCTGCATGCAACCATCTCCGACGGGCTCAACAGCTTCGCCCGCTACGGTGTGGCCCCGGTGGTCCATCGTCTGGGCGGCCGTTTGATTTACGCTGGAGGCGACGATGTCTGCGCCATTGTTCCCCTTGATGCAGCGCTGGAAGCGGCCGATGCCATCCGCCGAGCCTACACCATGGATTTTGTGCGCTACACCACTGACGGTGCGGTGGAGGTTCATGGTGACTGCCCGGCCGGAGCCGGCAAACTGGGCATACATCTGGGGCAAGCTGAAAAAATTTCCATTTCCGGCGCCGTGGTCATCGCTCATCACAAGGCACCCCTGCGAGAAGTGCTACATGACGCCCACGCCGTCCTTGACGGCATCGCCAAGCAGCATGCTGGCCGTAACGCCCTGGCAATTCGCTTGAAAAAGCGATCCGGGGGCGACCGCGACCTCTGGCTGAAATGGGATGAAGTCAATCGCTATTTTGATGGAAACGGCGCCTTGTCGGATCCGGAACCTCTGCTCACTTCGTTTAAGGAAGTAATGCGGGGTGTCACCGACGACCTCATGGGTGGAAGCCTGTTGTACCGGTTAGGCGATCTCGAACAGGCGATTTCGCCGCTGGTCTCCAGCGAAGCAGCTCTGGCGAGCAATCGGGCCAAGGTGGTCAGCCTGATTGCCTATGAAGTTGGCCATTCTGGGAAAATATTGAATGACGACGAAAAAGGCACGTTGAAAAAGTTATTTGCCAGGCGACTGGCAGGGTTGATGGTACGCGACGTTTCCAGCCGCCCCGGTTGGTATAACCCGGAAGCTGCAATCATCGCTCATTATCTTGCCCTGCCAGCAGCAAGGAGGAACGCATGACCGTTTGGTATCAAATTACTCCTGTAGACACCTTGTTTTTCCGGGGCTCCGAGCCGCTGGAAGCTGGGCAACCGAGCCGGGATACTCTGTTTCCACCGCCAGTGTCCGTGCTCCAGGGCGCATTGCGCACGGCTGTGCTCAAACAGCGCCACATCGCCTTTACCGAGTATAAGGCTAACCACTGCCCAAACGATATCATCGAACGTATCGGCGCTTGCGGCCAGCCAGCCCCCTTTTGCGTCACCGCCATTCTGCTCGCCCGTCGGGATATGGTCTATGTGCCTTGTCCGGCTAACTGGTTTGTCGAAGCGGGTCCCTCGGTCAAGGGAGAACGGCCCTCTCTTGTCGGCAGAACCATTCAGCGGGCCGCGCTTCCTGCCCCGGCCACAGCCTCTCTCCGCCTGCATTCGTCAGCCGGCTTCGACCTGCCCATGGTGTGTGCCGTCGATGCTCAGTCGCTTGCTGGTTACTGGCTGCGGTTGGATTGCCTGCACAATCCTTCGGGTAAAATTGCTGAAGGCGACCTACTCGCTGCCAGCGAACTTTACGATGTGGAACCGCGCACCGGCATCGCCATCGACGGCAAGCGCAAGGTACAGCAAGGCGCCATCTATTCCGCCGGGCACATCCGCCTGCGTCAAGATGTGAGTCTGGTTATCGGCATTGACCGTGACCTCGGTTTGCTTGAAAAGGGTTTCCTCACCCTGGGGGGCGAACAGCGGATGTGTGGCTATGTCCGCTGCCAGGCCCCAAATCTGCCGGATTGCTCCGCATCCTTGTATGTCGCCTTGGCTCCGGTGCGGCTCACCACCGAGGTTTTGCCCGCTGTATTTGCTGCGGCAAAACTGGTTACCCTTGCCGGCTGGGACCTGGCCGCCGGTTTTCATAAAGCGACCACCACCTGGCTGCCCGCCGGCGCCGTGTTCAACCGCAATGTCGATTCTCTCTGTATCCCTCTGGTTTAATAAGGAGAAAACCATGAAAAATACCGCATCCATCCTCGGTCTTTATGCTGTCACCCCTTGTCACGCCGGCAGTGGCGCCTCGGTCGGCGTCGTTGATCTCCCCATCCAGCGGGAGCGCCACACCAACTGGCCGGTCATCCAGGCCTCAGGAATGAAAGGAGCCCTACGCGCCCACTTTGAACGGTTCAAGGATTCGATAACAGCCAGACCTGAAGAAGAGGCCTTTAAAAAAATTACCGAACTGATCTTTGGTTCGGATTCCAGAGACAATGACCACGCCGGTTCTCTCTCGGTTGGTGACGTAAAAATTCTCGCTTTCCCCATGCGTTCCAACGTTGCCCCCTTTGTTTGGATTACCTGCCCGGCGGTATTGAAGCGATTTAACCGCGATCTGATCTTGACCGGCCGGGATGCGATTGATCTTGCCGGTCTCCAAGAACTGAACACCGACAAGGCCTGCTGGGTAAACGTTTCGTTTAAAGAAGGTGACCGGATCCTGTTGGAAGATATGGAGGTAACCGCAAGCGGACAGTGCTCTTTTGGAGAAAAGGGCGCAGCCTTCTTTCAGGAGGCGGAGCGGCTACTGGTGGTCCACGACAAGGTGTTCAATTACGGGGTATCCCATTGCACCTCGGTTATGGCCCAGATCAAGATCGACCAAAAGACCGGAACCACCGCTACTGGATCACTCCGCTACCAGGAAGAACTGCCCGCCGACACTCTGATGTATACCGTCATTTTCTGGGGTGATTCGCGTGACGAGAAGGAAACCCTGAAAGCGGATGTCATCCACCGCTACATTGAGGAGGAGGTGGTTGCTGGTCATCTTCAGGTGGGCGGCGACGAGACCCTCGGACGCGGCATTTTTTCCCTCACCTGGTTCTAAGGAGGAGACGCTCATGCAGACCAAAGAACAGAAACGTTCGGCTTTTGCCCTAGAGCAGATCAGCAAAGTTTTTCGGGGTCAAGTTGATGAGAAGACGGCAAATTTTATTGTTGGCGTGCCGACCATGATTCTCAGTAATGGTCTGGCGCAAACCATGGCTTTTCTATTGTCGAAGAAGAAAGATACAAAATACAAGGACACCTTCGACGTCATCAAAACATGGTTGACCCAGGAATTTCCTGCTTTGAAAAATCAACCAGAGATAGAATTTCTACTGTCATTCTCTAAGCTCAAGCAAGACCAATATTTGCAGGCCCAACAGGAAGCCCTTGCCATGCTGCAATGGCTGAAACGTTATGTCCGCGCGTTTGAAAAGGAGGGAGGGCAATAATGAATATGGTCCCTGATTGGCAAGCCGAGTTGCTGGAAAATGGAAAAGGAGCGAATTATGGTTTGTATTTTTCTAGAATGACAGCCTGGCGTACGCATGGTGGTGATCTCAAAGCGGAGTATCTTGCTCGTGTTGTACAAACAAAAAAAGGTCCCAAGGAAGAGTACGCTCCGGATATTGAACGGCTGGGGGAGAGATCTCACCATATTCTTCCCACCGCTTCTGTTGTGCTCGACGCCATCCACGCCCGCCAAACCTCCATCCTAAAAACCGAGGCGGCTCGGGGCGGTATGGTCTGGGAATTTCGTGCCCGTTTGCTCAGCCCTTTTGTTTCTGGACTCGGCTCCGATCATCCCACCGAAACCGGCATGATCCTCGACCGTAACAGTGGCCTACCCTTCATTCCGGCCAGTGCGGTCAAAGGGGTGCTGCGAATGGCCTGCGCCCTGCACATCGCGGAAACGGAACCGAGTGCTGTCGTTCCGGACAGGAAAGATCCAAATCATCTGGAGATCAGTGATGATCATCCAATCCTTCGCCGCTACTTCGGTGACACCAACACAGGCAAAGCAGACAGTGTCCGCGGGCAGCTTGTTTTCCTCGATGCCTTTCCTGCCTCGATACCGGCGATCAAACCCGACATCATGAACCCCCATTTTGGGGCCTACTATTCGGGCAAACAGGGGCCGCTGGAAACCGAAAACCCAATTCCCGTGAAGTTCCTCACTGTCAAACCAACAACCGAGTTCGTTTTCCGCTGCTTCGCCTCGCCCTTGCCCGTGCAAGGACAATCCGCCCAGGTTGTCGAAGTGGCTCGCCCCTTTGACAGCAATGACGAAAAATCTGTCATCGCCATGTTCACTCGTGCGTTTGATCAGTTGGGATTTGGTGGAAAGACTTCCATCGGCTACGGCCGTTTTGTGTTGGTGGCGCAAAACACCGCCGACCATTTCAAAGGTCTTGTCGCGCAAGATGTCGAACGACGCCTACAAGAGGAGATGCAACGTCAGCAGGAAGAAGAAATTCGCCGTTACCCCTGGCGCCCATTGCTGACAGGATTGGAACAGGTTAATGACTGGGGCATGTTGCGCCAGAAATTTTTGGACAACAAGCTCCTTCACGAGCACCAAGATAAGCTGGAAGTCGGTGAGCGGGTCAAGGCTGCTGCGGAGCTGCTGCGTACAACCAATCAAAAAAAATGGGAACCATCAAGAGATGAGATCCTTGAAAAGTGGTTGGCGCCGGCCGGCATTGCTTGGCCTCAAAAGCAACAGGCTTGTTCAGAAACTCCGTCGCAAACGCTTTCGGCTGAAGAACAGCAAATGGTCGACCGCATTCTTGGCTGGAAGGATTGGGGGCAATTCAAGAATGCCCGGCTGATAATTGAAGACTTGTCCTTGCCGGAGGCGGAGGCATTGAAACAAATATTTCTAGGATGGGAGCTGAAAAAACAGAAAAACGAGGAAAAGAAAAAGGCCTGGAAGGCGCTTGAGGCGCACCTGCGGAAGATGAAATAGGTTCTTGTTCACTGTGGCTTTGTTGGGTTTTCGTTACGCGAACACCGTGAACGAACCGCTGGCCGCAAGCAAATATTCATGGCACGGCCGTCGCCTTTTCTCCATCCCCCGTTACCTTGTATAGTTGCGGGGAATGCAGCACGGTGATGTCGTAATTGATTCGAATCAGCATCATGATTCAGCATCACATTTGACGAGGAAACCCATGCGCACCACCATCACCATTGACGACACCCTGTACCAGCAGGCCCTGGAGATGGCAGATCCCGGCATCGCTAAATCGGAGATTTTCCGGGAAGCCATGAAAACCTATGTGCGGGTGCAGGCGGCTAAACGTCTGGCGGCCCTGGGAGCGGCGGCCCCGGCCATGGAGGAGGTGCCGCGTCGCCGTCCGGAACCGGCGCCATGAACGTGCTTGTCGACACCTCTGTGTGGGTTGATCATTTCCGCTATGGTAATGAAAGGCTGGTGCGGTTGCTGGAGTCGGATCGGGTGCTCGTCCATCCGCTGGTCATCGCCGAGATCGCCTGCGGGACGCCTCCCAAGCCTCGCGCTCGCACCCTGGCCGGCCTCAGGCTCTTGCAGTCCAGCCAGCAGCCCACTCTGGACGAGGTTATAGGGTTGATCGAAGCAGAGAAACTCTATGGTCAGGGGTGCGGATTGGTGGATATGGTTCTGCTTGCCTCCACCCTGATCACCTCGGGTGCGCTGCTCTGGACCCTGGACGAACGGCTGGCGGATCTAGCTCGTCGTTTTCACGTCGGCTTTGCGGCAGTATAGGGTATGTGGTCCATCTCCAGCCATGCTCTTTTCCGTTCTCGGTTGGACACGCACGGGCAGGAGGTGCAGGAGTCCATTTTTGATGAACTTTTTAAGGAGGTTACCATGACTGATCCAGGGATGAGCAGGTGCATCGATTTTCCCAGACGCCGTTATTGCCGACATGCTCGAATTAGCCTACAGAATAGCCTGAATACACAGAAGATTTGAGGGATACTGCCGGACCCAACGCCCCGATCAGAGGGGATTGCGACTTGACAAGCACCATTGCAGGAGCTTTGCCAAAAATGCCGGACCCAACGCCCCGATCAGAGGGGATTGCGACTTGTTATCATTAAGAGCTGTTCCATCTGACCTGATCAGCCGGACCCAACGCCCCGATCAGAGGGGATTGCGACACATTGAAGGTTTTCCCAGAACTCAATCAATACAAGGCCGGACCCAACGCCCCGATCAGAGGGGATTGCGACTCGAAGTCTGGAATATCGTCGTAAACATCACCTTGGCCGGACCCAACGCCCCGATCAGAGGGGATTGCGACTTGGCCATCTGCTGCTGCGCTACTGCTATTTGAAACGCCGGACCCAACGCCCCGATCAGAGGGGATTGCGACCCGTTTTGTTTTTATGTGCCGAAAGAATCCAACATCGACTGCCGGACCCAACGCCCCGATCAGAGGGGATTGCGACTTTCTTCCGTCTTTCTCGAATTTCTCTTGATTCATGCCGGACCCAACGCCCCGATCAGAGGGGATTGCGACTCATTTCCCTGGGTAGTGTTCATGGTTGGCTCCTTGTTTGCGACATGCTGCATTGCCGTACGTTCTCGTGGTATTACGATGGTCAATGGGGAAAACCACTTGATGTTTCCCCTTGATTCTTTATTTTAGGATGGATGGCCAAGTTAAATTTCGGTTGATTCTTATTTGAGGTTCGGGCAGGTGGCATGAAGCGAGAGCTCCAAGGTAGATATGTGACCGTGTCGACGGTGGGTGAGCGCGTCCAGGCGTTTGTCCCTGCACCGCTGCCACCCTGTCCCCCCATCGAGTGGTCTCCAGAACTCCGCAGCAAATTCGATCAGGCCCTTTTGGTGCTCGGGCGATTGGACAGCGTTTCGACCCTGTTGCCGGATACCTCCTTGTTTCTCTACATGTACATCCGTAAAGAGGCGGTGCTCTCCTCCATGATTGAGGGCACTCAGTCATCGCTGTCGGATCTGCTGTTGTTCGAGTTGGACCAAGAGCCCGGTGTGCCCGTGGATGATGTGCGCGAGGTGAGCAACTATGTCGCAGCCTTGGATCATGGTCTGCGGTTGTTGGACGATGGGCTGCCGTTATCGCTGCGGCTGTTCCGTGAAATCCACGGTGTACTGTTGGCCAAGGGGCGGGGCGGCAATCAAACGCCGGGTGAATTCCGGCGCAGTCAAAACTGGATCGGTGGCTCCAGGCCGGGCAATGCCGCCTTTGTGCCGCCTCCGGCTGAAGAAGTGCTGGAGTGCATGGGCGCATTGGAACTCTTTCTGCATGACCAACCGGTAATGACTCCGGTGCTCCTCAAGGCGGCTCTGGCCCATGTGCAATTCGAGACAATCCATCCATTTCTCGATGGCAACGGTCGTCTTGGGCGATTGTTGATCACCTTGCTGTTATGCGAACAGAGAGTGCTTCGAGAGCCGATGCTGTACCTGAGCCTCTACTTCAAGATGCACCGTCAATATTACTACGAGTTGCTCAACAACGTGCGATTGACGGGTGAGTGGGAGGCTTGGCTCGATTTCTTTGCCGAAGCGATCATCGTCACAGCCAACCAGGCAGTGGAAACAGCGCAACTCCTCCTTGCCCTGACGAAGCAGGATTCCAACAGAATAAGCAGCCTGGGCAGGGCGTCGGCCTCCACCATGCTGATCCACCAGGCACTTCTGGCCCGTCCCATCGCCACATCGGGCTGGCTGGTGGAGCAAACCGGCATCACTCCGGCCACGGTCAACAAAGCGCTGGGACATCTGGAGCGTCTCGGCATCGTGCAAGAACTGACCGCCCAGAAACGCAACCGTCTGTTCAGTTACGCGGGTTATATCGAAATTATGAGTCGCGGAACGGAATTACCGACAGGGTAGGCGCGGTGTTCTTGGCAAACGGAACATGTTGTTTAGGCCAAGCGTTCAATGCTGGCCTTGTCACTCGATCGGAGGGGAATGTGGCTCCCCCCCCCGGCCCGGCAAACATTGCGGCGAGGCGGCTTCAAGAAATTAGTGTAGTGGTCATCATAGAACAAAATACAATCAACGCGCATGCACGACGACGAACTCGACAACGACAACGATCACCTGCTCGATGATGATGCGACCCTTGATTTTCTGCTCTATGAAAAGATGATTCAAGAAGATGACAAGTCACGGCCGCAGGCTGGATGCCTTGGTGTGGTGGTTGTTTTCGTGGTACCTCCGGCTGTCTGGTTGGCCTGTCGATGGTTGTGATGCGGTATTCATCCTCTCGATGGCAGTTTCGTCACCCCGGCGCAGGCCGGGGACACCATAGCATCGCTTTTTCTGGATTCCGGCCTGCGCCGGAATGACGCCACCGTCATGGTGGGTTGTTCCGTGGGGTATCGATTCACCTCTGTGTCATATCCACAGGGATAGCTCACCTCTGTGTCAGTTGAAGTTCGTATGTCCTCATAAAAAAAGCATCGCTTTTTCCCACTGATCTCCCGCAAACCATTACTGCACAGGGTCAGGAATTTTTTTCTTCCTCCCTCCAAAAAAACGCATTCTCGTCCGTATAGATTTTCAGAACCGCCTGAACATTAACCACACCAGGAGGCGTTATGGAAAACACGGCTCGAAAACTCGTTACCCTCGAACAAGCCAAGGTTGTTGGTCACATTCAGCTGGAACCGCAGCGCCGCCCTGCGTGGAGTGCTCCGGTACCGGAGACATTATTGCCAACCGACAACGCCTTTCTCTGCGACTATAGCGGCTTTGCTGTCAACAACAGCCAGCTCTGCCGTGAGCACAGCCGGGTGATCAATGAGATTATTGCACTCCAAGCCGAGAAACGCTGGCAGGATATCATTGAACTCTTTCATCCGGTGACGGACAAGCTGCCCGAATTGGTGGCGGCAGGGATGGAGATCAATGTTCGCAGTAAGGTGGCCTTTGCCCTGGTCCGGTTGCATCGGGCCGAAGAGGCTATTGGCACGTTGTTGCCGGCTGCAGAACGCCAGCCGGAAGATGCCATGATTCACTACAGCATCGGTTATGCCGCCCTGGATGAGTTGTTCACCGCCAAGACCGAACGCCGCATCATCCCCGGCAAACGCAAGAAAGAACTGATCGATCTGGCCCACACCCATTTTGCCGCCGCCCGTGCCCTGCGGCCGGATTCGGTCACCTTCTGCTACCGCGAGGCGATTTTGTGCAAGGAGATCGAGGGTAAGGCAAAACTGGCCATCCCACTCTTTGAGCAGGCTATTGCCAACTGGGAGCAGCAGAGTCCCCAGGAGCAGGAGCACCGTCATCAGCAGCGCCCCAAATACATCAAGAGTCTCTATCATCTGGCCTCCTGTCTGCTTGAGGTCGGTCGGGCATCGCAAAGCCTTGTGTTGCTGGAGCGGATGGAACAGGAAGACCGGGATCGGAAGTTTCTTCATCCGCTGTTTCGCCATTTTGCCTTTGGCAAGGTGCTGCATGCCCTACAGCGGCACAGCGAGGCACTCGAACATCTGGAGACCGCCGGCCATGTGGCCCAGCCGAATCAGCCCACCGATTTCGTCTGGGAATTGGCCGGACGCTGCGCCCTGCGCATGCAGCAGGTGGAGCGGGCCAGTGGCTATATCGCCAGGGTGCCGGCCAACCGTCGCCGGCCCTATGTGCGTTGGACCGAGGCCGATATTCTGGCCGCCTCGGGAAAGGTGGGCGAAGCCTTGCAGGTATTGCAACAGTGTAGCGAGCGCGACAAACGCTCCCGTCATGTCAGCCTGATTCGCATGAGTCGGCTCCTGCTGGGGCAGCACCGTTATGACCATGCCCTGGGCGCAGCGGTGCAGGCAGTGCGATTTTGCGAGGAGACCTATGGCAATCCCGCCAAGGAGGCCCAGTTCTGGCAGGCGGCCAGTCTGCATCTGTTGGGAAGGGATAAGGAATCCCAAGAGATACTCATCGCACTGGAGGATGGGCATTTTCAGTATCCGCATTTTCGCCGGTTGATCGATGCGGTACGGTTGGCCTTGTCGGCTTCTTCCGCCGATGGCACACAGAAAACGGTTTATACCGAGAGAACATGTCATGACGACGCAGCCGTTAATCAGTGAACAGCAATCTTTCCCCAACAGGGACCACCGGTTACTGCTGGATCGGATCGGCAAGGCTGGTTTTGACGAGGCTGGCCGGTCCTTTGTGGTGCGGGCTTTTGCCGGTGGCGTCTTTTGGGCGGATTTCTCCGATGAGGAGATTGTGGATGTGGCCGTGGTGGTGGCCCAGCAGCATGGTTTGTTTGACCAGGGGGAGGCTGTTTTTAGGTGGCTCAATCGGGAGCGCCCCAATTTTGTCGATGGATGGAAGGCGCATGCCGAACTGCTCGATACTTTGGGTAAACGACGTGAAGCCGCCCAGTTGGTGGCGCAGGCCCGACGATTTTTGCCCGCCGAGGCCCGGGGCGATTGGCAGCTATCGAATGCCCCGGCGCCCGACGCAGCCGAGGATGAGGCAAGTCTGCTCGCCCCCTTTGTGCAGTTGCGGCGTGAAGAGAACGACTTGCAGGGATACATGGTCCTGTTTCGGGGGCGGGAGGAGGCCTTCGCCCGCCAGTGGGCCAATCGCGATGAGGGCAAACAGGGATATGTGCCGGTGCAACGGCCGATGCAACCCGAAGATGTGCGCGAACATCTCCTGGGGCGCAAGACCTACGGCATCTATCTGCTGACCGGGGAGAGCCGGGTGTGGACCGGCGTCATCGATGTGGATCTGGTGGCCGGATTGCGCGACATGCAGGCAGCGGTCAAGGAAAAGGCCGCCATTCGGCGCGAGTCGCTCTATCTCTACAGCCGATTAATGGAACTGGCGGGCAATGCCGGGCTGACCTGCATTGCCGAGGTCAGCGGCGGCAAGGGGTATCATTTCTGGTTCCCCTTGGATCAGCCGGTGGCGGCGGTGGATATGCGCTTTGGGTTGAAAACCTTGCTCGGCAACCTGGGCAATGATCTGCGCTGTTTTTCGGTGGAGATTTTTCCCAAGCAGGATCAGCTCACGGGCAAGGGTTTTGGTAATCTGGTGAAATTGCCGCTCGGCATCCACCGTGTCACCGGTAGGAAATCCTCTCTGGTCGGTGCCAAAGGGCAAACGATGCCGGAGCAACTGGCCTGGTTGCGCAGTTTGCAGCCGGCGCCTGCGGCAAAAATGCTGGAGTTGGCGCAGCAGCAGTGCACCGCCAATGTGATGGTGCATCCAAAGTTGGTGGCCTGGGCGGCCCAATATCCGGAACTGGCGCAATTGGAAGCCAAGTGTAGCATGTTGGGGCAGGTGATTGTCATGGCGAGGGCGGGCAAGGAGCTTTCCGTGCGCGAGGAAAAGATCCTGCTGGGCACGGTTGGTCATCTGCAGCGGGGACGGCTGTTGCTGCATTACCTGTTTTCCAAAATGCCGGAGTACAACCGGCCGCTGCTCGATTTCAAGATCTCAAAAATCCGGGGAACGCCGCTGGGGTGCAAGCGCATTCATAGCCTGATGGAGCAAAGTGGCGGCGGCGACTTGCCCTGCCATTTTAATCGGGGAGGATATGCGCAGCCCTTGCTGCATCTTGAAGAATACGCACCCCAACCAGCGATGCAGGAAAAGGTCATCAATCTCAAGGATGCACTGGTGTCGTTGAAGACGGCCATTGTCCAGGTCGAACGCTTTTTGTAAGGGGGGCATCATGCAGACACTGTATGTGCTGGAAACCGGCAGCTATCTCAAAAAAGAAGGTGAGACGCTGGTCATCGTCAAAGACAAGCAGCGGGTGGAGACCATTCCGGCGGCGGGGCTCAAACAACTGACCCTGGCCGGCCGGGCCTCGATCAGCGGTGCCGTGCTCGATTTTCTCATCAATTACGGCATCGACACCGTGTTCATGACCATGGATGGGCGATTCCGGGCACGATTGCTGCTTGATGACTCCAGCCATACCGCCCTGCGCCAGCAGCAGTATGTGCGACTAAGCGATCCGGCCTACAAGCAGGGATTGGCGGCGATTATCGTGCGGGAAAAGTTGGAGAACCAATCGCGGTTGCTGTTGCGGCGGGCTTCCCAGTATGAGCTGCCTGAACTGCGCACCGTGGGGGCACAGATCAAAGCCTTGCGGCAGAAGAGCATGGACTCGGCCAATCTTGACATCTTGCGGGGCCTTGAAGGATACGGCTCTCGACTCTATTTCAGCGCCTTTGGCTTGCTGCTGCGCAACGAGGCCTTTCATTTCCATGGCCGAAACCGCCGGCCGCCCCGCGATCCTGTCAATGCGCTGCTTTCCTTTGTCTATACACTGTTCACCAACGAGGTACTCAACGGCATTAAAAGTGCCGGGCTTGATCCATATTGCGGGGCATTGCACGAAATATCCGCCGGGCGGCCATCGTTGGCCTGCGATCTGGTCGAGGAATGGCGGCCGGTCGCCGAACGGCTGGTGCTTGGACTGGTGAATCGCAAGGCGATTCGGCCCGATGATTTTGTGTACCGTGACGAGCAGCAGCGGGGTGAAGGGCAGTTGCCGGTGTCGATGAAACCCAATGCGGCGCGGGCATTGATCGCTGCCTACCAGCGGCAACTGGAGGAGCAACTCATCTATCCGCCAACTGGCCTGAAGACCGCAGTGCGCTGGATCATTCATAGCCAGTGCCGTCAGTTTGCCGAGCAGCTCCAGCGGGGTGAGATGTATGCTCCTTTTCAGATGCCTCGGTGATCAGGGGCTGGTTTCTGGCAGAGTGCGAGCATCGATCGTATGATCTATTTGATCTGTTTTGATGTCAGCGACGACCGGGTCCGTTACCGGGTGGTCAAGGCGCTCAAGGGACACGGCCGGCGGGTGCAGAAATCGGTCTTTGAATGTCCCAACCTCAGCGAACATCGCCTGTTGCTTCTGCAAAAGAAGATGGAGAGCCTGATCGATCATGGCTCGGATTCCGTGCGCTATTACCGGTTGTGCAAGGCCTGTGCAGCCGAGGTGGAGTGGACCGGGGTGGGGGATGCGCCGAGGATGGATCGGTTTTTGGTTGTATAATCAGAAAATAAAAGAAAAAACGCGGGCAAATTTGCCGTTCTCGTAAAATAAAAATCCGAAAACGCCGGCCCATCCGGTTGATGTAGGCGCATACCGTTTTTTCTGCACTTATTTTGCACTTATTCAATAAAAAAGGGTTAGCTCTAAAAAGCTAACCCTTTGATATTACTGGTCGGGGCGGAGTGATTCGAACACTCGACCTCCTGCTCCCAAGGCCACCGCGCCGGGAAAAATTTCTTCGATATAGTTGAAGTTACGAAGCAGCCTTTGCGGTGGCAACCATGAAAAGCATCATGACAGAGGGGAAGCCGCCACCAAATCCGCCACCGGGACCGGGAGTTGAACCCGCCGCCTCCCCTGCGGTTCAATGTTATCGGAGCATGCCGGGATACATGCGGGATACCTTGGACGGATTAAACGGCTCTGACCCCTGATTCACGTGATTTATGAGTTATAGAACACCGACCACTGTTTCACAGAACTCTTAGGATTACGACATCACTTATTTTGCACTGTGCTATCTCCTACTCTCTGGTTGGCTATTTCTGAGAACATCGAATCGAGCATTTCAACAAGAACCGCTTGCCGCTGAGTCACTTCATTAAACCGTTCAATACGGGGGTCACCGCCAGGAAGTCCAGTCCTGCGTATTTCATGCAATTCCCCTTGGTAATGTTTGAGCAGAAAGTTGATTGCTGTTAAACGGGCAGACTGAGAGGAGGCATCAGCTTGAGCGCGCAGCGCCACCTCCGATTGTTCCTGCGCCTTTGCTGTGCGCTGCAATTCCTGCCTAGTAAGTTCAAGTTCGGTTCGCTGAAGAGCTAAGTCTTCTCGCTGTAGGAGAATTGCATAGATTAGACCGGCAAATGCTAGCCCCGAAAATAATGTGTTAGCGGCTCCAAATACATCCCCAAATTGACCACGTGTGGCCCAGTCCGGTAATAGATGATATGCAGCAACACCAATAACGCATTGGACTAATACGATAAATAGCACAACTACAATAACGGTGAAAAGGTGTCGCTTTTTGTCCATGTCTGTTCACGAAAACATCTGCTGCTTTCACACAGAGTGCTGTTGTTGTTGAATTTTGGTACTGTGTTACATGAACTGCACAGTTTTTATAAACTTCTCGCTATTGTATTTGCTTCAATAATATTTTTTTGTTTAACAGGTATATTGTTAATAAATTTCAACAATTCTTCCTGTTGACTTGAAAGACAAGGCGCGTCCTTAACCTTATCGTTTAAATTAAGCATCCTTTTTTCTGCTCTAACCAAAAGAGTATCGTACAATATTGGAACAATAGAAGTTCTATTGTTATTTTCATTTCTTGGCTCGCCTTCCCCTTGTTCAATTTCATCACCTAGAATAAAACCATGAACTGTTGTTGTTGAATTTATATAACCTTTACCCTGAAGCTCTTTTATATATTTCCAGACTTGGTCTTTCTCTCTTGAGCCTATCTTCAATCCTGTAGTTTTTAAATCTACAATAACTAAATGATTAACACCATTTTCATTGAATTCATTATCGTATGAAGGCCTCGCATAAAATCCGACGCTACTGTCTGCCAATATAACAAAATCAGGCCTGTTCCTTGATCCAGAACAAGAACAGTCTTTGAAAAGTGTTTTTATGACATGAGTCATTCCTTTATTGGATGTAAACTCGATCGATTCAAATTGAGGCCCGAGCATCCATAGACCTTTTTCAAATATTGGTTGAAGTTCATGGACTTCATCTATACCGCTATTTCTAATTTTATATCTTAGCTCATTGATAACTTTAAGTCTGTTTTGAATTTCATCTAAAATTATTTTAGCCATTCCTATTGTCCAATCATTTAATATATCGTGTAAATTGTCTAAATCATTTGGACTTTGATCATGTAGTAGTTCGAGTAATCCATATTGATATTTTGACTTTTCAAGATTTGCGAGAATTGATGAAAGTTGAATTATTTCTGTCTCACCAAAATTAGGGCAGTTATCAATAACTTCACTTATAAACGTTCTAACTCTATCTTTCCCCATTAATGATAATTTATTTACCGAATCTCCAACCTTTTCATATACTTTAATCTTTTTTGATTCTTTTTCAAGTTTACTGCATTCACTTATCATTTTTTTTATTTCATCTTGGATAATAGCATGTGTCACTTTCCATACTTTATTATCCTCATCGAACCATGACCAATCTTCTTTTACAGCTCCATTATCGTTTAAAAAATCAGCCTGAACAATAAAAGTATATCGTTTCGCCTCAGAAGTTCTTCCATCTAAAATTCTTTTATAATCAGATGATCTCCACTTACATTCTCCAACAGATCTATCAAGAACCCACCAAGCAACTCCATGCTGCTTTGTGGTCTTGTCGGCTTTCAGAGTATCTATATGAAATATTTTAGCCTTTCCATATTTTTTCACGTCTATATATTTTGACGTTAAGCAGTTTTCAGAGATATCATTGAATGATATCTCTTCACCATTCAAAACAACATTAAATGATTTATTAGCCAAAAATCTACTTCCTATTGAATGCCTAGCAGTTTTTTCATTTATTTTTATTTTTCTTATTTCTCCTATACCAATAATTTCAGTTCCGTGTCCTTTAACTCCACTTTCTATAAATTCAAGCTGTTCAATTATTAGTGGATAGTTATTATCTCTAAATACATTATATACAATTTTTTGTCCATTTTTTATTGATGTTATCATGTATTTATCAGTAAAACAAAAAGATGCAAACCTTCCTTTTCCATTTCTTCCAAAAACACGTCTTGGTAGATAATCAATTTTATCAGGATGGCATACAGAGTTTCCATGTCTCGCAATTCTATTATAAGACAAAGCTCTCCATATATATTCAAAATCATTCTTTTCTATTCCAATTCCATTATCTTTAATCGAAAATTGACGTCCACTTTCTGCATCAGGCCATATAATTTCAACGCTAGTTGCATAAGCATCCCAACAATTAGCTACTAATTCAACAATAGCAGTTAAAGGCTTTGTAACTATGGAACCAGCCCAGCTTTCTAGAAATCTCTCTTCGTAAAAAAGTGTTTTTTGTTCCATTGTATTTTTAATATCAAATTGATCAATATTTTTTGATTTATAATTTAAATGTCAATCCACACAAACTTTCCTGAACACAACCCATATTACGTTGCCTATGATCCGAGCAACGGCCAAAATGGGAATTTTTATGTTTCAATATTGAAACATAATTTTTTCAAGCTACTTTTGACGTTGGGAACTCATTTCCAGCTTCATCCCCTTCGGCCCTTCTTTTTTTCCATTCCGTGAACATCGGGTAAAAGGATTCAATCTGGTTTCGCAACCATTGGATATCCTCAGATCTTCCCGTCTCCCTTGCCCATTCCTCAAGCTCCTCATAAAAGGCTAAATCACCCTTTATACCTTCAGGTCTTCCCTGTTCCACGCCGGTCATTATCCAATCTGTCGACAAACCATATTCTTGAGCAATAGAAAACGCCCAACTGGTTGGAAATTCGCCTTTTGCCTTTTTCCTAGAGACGTATTGGTGGGTTGTTCCTACTAGCTCAGCCAATTGGGTAAGGGTGTTCAAATCTGTTCTTGTCTTCACTCTTTCCCAAATTTCCTGAAAATTTTTGAATTGCACCATAAAGATTCATTTTGCGCTTGACTGCATCTTTAGGATGCAATAATTAGTAATCATGCATCAAAAAGATGCGAAAGGATAGTAACCCGAACCCAACCAAACGAACATGATCAAAGCCACCGAACTCCCCACCAAGCAGCTCAGCCGCGATTCAATCCTTTGTCACTCAACCGAGATCTGCCCGAAGTGCCAAAACCTGCTCACCTTTTCCGGCATTCAGCAAACCAACCGGGGCGGCCAGTTCATCTACACCTGCTCCGAGTGTTCGACAGAGTTCGCTTTCGTCCCGGTCACGGAATTCAGGTTCTTTGAAGTCATCCCCAAATGAACACCCCAACCCGCCCCGACAACCAGGACATCACCTGTAGCCAATGCGGCCGCCCCCTCGAAGTCTCCACTATCGAGCTAGAGGACGGCAACTATCAGCGTGTCCTTCAATGCTGGCACTGCTTCACCAGCACACCGGTGCGGAAGATTCAGCGTATTCCCCTGTATACCCATCAGCAACAGGCAACTGCAACAACCGACAACCTTCAACTTCACCAGGTGTCACCATGATAGTGCTTATTGAAGGCTTCCCCGGCAAAGGCAAATCCCATGAAGCTGTCCAGAAAATCATCGAGAACCTCTTTGATGATCGGCCTTCTTCATCCAGTACCACAACCGAAGATATAGCCCAACAACCACCAAAAAATCAAAGCAAAATCCAGGAGTAAAAACCATGCCCACACCGAACGAAACCACAAACAACAACGCCATCCCCAATTTCATCATCTCCGGCCGTATCGAGTCCTCGGACCAAGTCGCTACCAACAAGGACAATCTGCCCATCTTCAATACCGTGGTTAAGGGCAAGGTACCGGATGAATACTCCAACCCGCCCCAATGGTGCATCACTTCTAATATCCGCTTTGGCAAGCAGGGCGACATCGTCAATAGCATCAAAACCGAAGTCCGCTGCCGCTCCTACCTGGCGGAAGTAGTCGATGAACGCACCGGCGTTGTTTCCAAGATCCGGAGATACACCCACGATCTCTGGCTCGCCCAATGACGTGTATTTCCCCAATGACTACCACCTCCCTTTTTTCAACCCTTGGTATCACGTCGAACCTTGGCAGGGCTGCCCGGCTTCCGGCGTCTGCCGGTGCCGGGCTGACTTGCCAAGGTGCGGGGTCCCCTGGATCGCCCCAAGATCACGCGGACCTCCGCAATGGCCTTCTCTCTTGAACCCAGAAACGGCAATTCAACCCGGAGAACGACCATGAAAAAACGTTTGTTGACGATCCTGGCTCCGCTGATCTTCCTCCTGTCTGTGCCCATCCTGGCCCTGGCAGAGGAATGGACGCCCATGGTCACATCAAGCAGTTTCGACGGTATCAAGGCCGACCTGCTCACCATGGTTGGCGGTATCGTCACCATTTTTTTCATCATTCTTGGCTTAGTTATGCTGATGCGCGCCGGCGGTCGCTAAGCATATTTTCAACCACATAACTCATTTTTTCTTAGGAGAACAACCATGAACGCACCCATCAACTTCACCCGTAAAACCAAAAACCTCATCAACAAAATCAACGACAAAGCCCTTGCCGCCTTTATCGGCGCTGGCTCCACCCTGGTCACCCTGGCACCGGCTCACGCTGCTGGTGATATTGACGACATCTTCACCGCCGGTGCTGTGACCGGTCTTTCCACCAACGTCAAAACCCTTTTGATGGGCTTCATCGGCATCACCATCATGTTTGTTGGCTACAAGTACTTCAAACGTGCTGCCAACCGCGGCTAATCGCCAATGGGGAGGGATATTCCCTCCCCATTTCCCAGGAACGCCATGGACCCGAACCAATACCTTTACGATGCCCTCAGCCAGCTTTCCGGCGGACTGATCACCGACCTGAAAACCCTGTTCCTCGGGGGTATCGTCCTCGCTTTCATCCTCATGGGGTTGGACTACCTCAAGGACGGCTTTGAACACATGATGGATCGCCGTGCTCATGACCGCTACTTGGAAAACGCCGACGACCTGCGCATGGAACGCGAACAATACCGGCGGGGTTCCGCTGAATGGGAAGAAGCCAACTACATGTACCGCCACTTCATCGGTAAGGCGGCACGGACTCGTTTAAGGAGCTGGGGCAAATGACACTGAATTTGGCAGCCTACGGCATGGGCCTTGGCCTGGTGATGGCCGGATGGGTGGCGGGAATGGTGGTTGGCTACATCTTCTCCGTAATCCGTAACCTAAGGTACTTGGTATGACCCCGGCGGAACTCTCGGAACTGCTCAACCAGATCGTCGGCCAGTTGGGCGACATCATGAGCTTCGGTCTCGGTGCCCTGACCGGTATTGCCTTTGTTATCGCCTCTTCTCTGCGGTGGTGACCATGGAAACCCTGATCAGGCTTCCGGACGGCTTTGACGTTGGCCAACTGTTTTCCGAACTCTTCAGCTTTGCATCGCCGTTTGTCTCGGTCTCCCTGCTGATCGCCTCCGGCATGCTACTGATCAAACTCTTGAAGAAAGCGCCATGAACACCATCCCCTCATTCCCCAAACTGCGCAGGATCTTTTTGGCCATCGGCATGCTAGGCGTCTGCTTCCTCATCGGAGTCTTGAAACGGATACTGCTATGAAACGAATTGTGATTGTTGCCATCGCCTCCGGCCTGCTCTTCTTCGGTGTCGGCCTCTATCTGGCCCACGGGGAAGAAAGCCCAACCCCATCGGCCCCGCCTCAATATTCCAATAGCTCCACCACCCCCAGGGAATACGTGGTCCCCAGGATCTCCCGCACCGATGCACCCCAGCGCATCCGGGAATCCAAATCCTGCCGCGAATACCTCACCATCTGCGAGCGCTCCTGTAAGGATCGCGGCGAGATGTTCAAGTTCGCCTGCATCGGCCAGGACTTCCAACCGTTCGAGGACCATTCCCGCTGCACCTGCGCCGATGATCTCTTTGCCCGCAGGGAGGCACCGCGACAAGAGCAGATCCAGGTGAAGCGGGAGCAAGGGACAGAAAAATGAAGCGCATTTATCTGATTGCTTCTCTCTTAGCCCTTACCGCTTCGCGTTCATACGCTACCACCATTGATGGTTCAACCTTCAATACCCTTTCTGTCCTTTCTGCATCCGGTATTGGCACAACTCTAGTATCTGCGGCTGAAGTGGGGTCGCTTGCTACTGGTGCTGGCATCGCCGTTGCTGTCGGTGCTGGCATTGTATACTACGCTCAAACCGGTGAAAATCCTGTCTATGCTGCCGCCTCTTCCGTTGCCTCCGCCGCTGATGCGGTATTCGTTCCCGCATATCAATCCTTCAAGGCTACCTTCGTTTCTCCCGAAAGCTATCCTGCATCTGCTGCCCAATATGTCGGCAAATCTGGCAGCATTGGTGCCACTCTTGGCAGTATTTATAACGAGATAAAAGACAAAGCCTCTACCTACCCTCTGATTGGTGCAATATTCACCAATAATCAAAGTGAAGCTGATGTCGGCATTGGAAGTGGTGGAGTGGGTACCGTCTGGACCTTCAACGATGTGAATTACAAAATCACTGGCCCTTGGACTTGTGGATACCTGAACGGAAATCCAGCATACGACACATACCTCGGGTACTCAGGTGGCAAGTATTTTTATGGTCGCAGTGGCAATCTTAAAAAGTGTGACACAAAATCCAATGGTTCTCCTATGTGCATGGCTAGTTATACGACAACGGCCGACCCAAAAACCGTAGAACCATTACCCGGTGCTTTTAATTATCCATCCATCAAAGATCAGATTATTGCCGCCAATAAAGACGCTGCCTTCGCCGATGAAATACGTAAGGCCATCTCCAATGTGCCCACAGCTGAAAAAATCCCATCTTCCACGACTGCCCCCACCGCTTTACCTGCCCCAGCTGCCAGCCCAATCACAAATACCGATATATCCAATTTTTTCACCGCCAACACAACGAACGTCTACAATAAATACCTTGAGACTGCTGCCTCTGGTGGTGATGCCACCACGGGTCAAGCTGCCGCTGAACTGGCCAAGGCGCAAGCAGAAGAGGCGCAAAAAGATAACGAGGAAACTTTTTCTAAGATTTCCGATAGTCCTTTTTCAAATTCCTACAATCCGGGACAGTTTGACATCCCAACCCGTTTCACCACCTTCCTGCAAAACGTCAAAACATCCGGGCTCTTTTCCTTCTCGTCTTCCTTCTTCAACTCTCTGCCCGGTGGTGGCTCTCCCCAGCTCACCATCGACGGCGGTCAGACCTTCGGCAGCCATACCTTTGATTTCAGTCAATCGCTTGGTGGTGGCTTGGCCATTCTCAAATCCGTTCTCTTGGCGCTGTTCGGCTTCCTATCGGTCCGTGCCGTTATCATGAAGAGGTAATCAAACCATGTCCGGCTTTGCTGTCATCATCAATTGGTTGGCCTCGGTCTGGCACTGGGTGGAAACCGGCTTCAAGTGGATTCTTGACGGCTTCATCCTGCTTTTCCAGTTTGTATTCTTCACCATCTTTGACGGCCTGCTCACAGTGATTGAAACCACCCTGGCGGCCATCGACCTTTCTTCCGTCATCTTCAACTATGCCGCCGCCTGGTCGAGCATGCCAACCCAGTTGGTCTGGCTGATCAATGCCGTTGGCCTGCCGCAATGCTTTGCCATCCTTGGCGCTGCCTACCTGATCCGCTTGACGCTTAACCTCATCCCCTCCGTCTTCACCAGGGTCTAACCATGATCATCGGATTTACAGGAACGCCGGGTTCCGGCAAGACCTACGAGGCGGTGGAGAAGATCCTCGACAACCTGATGAGGGGCAAGATCATCTACACCAACATTGACGGCATGTTTGATCCGGAATGCCAAGAGATGATCAAGAGCTATTGCAACCTCTCCGACCTGGCCCTCACCATCCAGCTGAAACAACTGGAACCGGACCAAATCGCCGATTTCTGGATGCACATTGAACCCCGTTGTCTGGTGGTTCTCGATGAGATCCACAAATGGTTCTCCAACCGTGATTGGAACGACCCCAAAAATAAACAGTTTGGCTATTGGGCCTCAACCCATCGCCACTATGGCTATGAAGTGGTGTTGATCACCCAGAACATTGAACGAGTTGATGCCGCCGTCCGCTCGCTTTTGGAATGGAACTATGTGTACCGCAAGGTCAACTTCCTTGGCTCAGCGGTGCAACGCTTCTATCTTTGCTACTCCTACGGCGGCGACGATACCAACGGCCGGCCCCTGGCCACCAACAAGCGCCGCTACAAACCGGCCATTTTCCGGTGCTACAAGTCCTATGTTTCCAGCGACATCAAGGAAATGCCGATCATGCAGCACGTCAACGTGCTGAGACATCCGGTCTTTGCCCTCATCCCCATCGTGCTTTGCCTGACGATCTACATGGTCTTTTACAAGTCCAGCCTCGGCACCGGTGACCTATTCGGCTCTGACAAGGTCACCGCCAACTTCGAGGCCAACCGCAAGGATACCAAAGCCAGCAAGCCCAACGTCACCGGCCCCATGACCCCCATCGAGCGAAACGGCCAGCTGGTGTTCACCAACCGTAAGGAGTCCAAACAATGAACCGCTCTTTCTTCCATGTCCTGCTGTTCCTGGCCTCGATGATCGTTGCCGGCTCGTTGCTGTTCGGCCTCTCCGGTTGCTCCAAGCAGGAACAAACCAAACCGGCCAAGCAACCCGCCAAGGTGGCCACCCAACCAGCACCCACCCCGCAACCATTGGTCAATCTGCCGATCTCCGTCGACTTCGACAATATGGCGCTGTCCTCGGTGGCGCAGTTCGTCACCGCCCAAACCGGCAAGGGGTTCATCCTCACCGGCCTGGAATCCAAGCCCATCACCTGGATCGAGTCGAACATGGCCAAAGAAAAGATCTTCGATTCCTTCACCGCAGCGCTCACCGCCTCCGGCCTGCTGCTCAAACCGGCCAACGATACAGACACCCTCTACACCATCGAGAAACCCGAGGAACCCAAGGTACCCGTACGCCTGGACTATGCCGCCTCATCCCGAGGACGGTTTTTCCTCCTCGGCTCCACGGTCTACCCGGAAACTGCCTTTCCCTATCCCGTGCAATACGAAGGCGGGCACTACTTCGCCATGGTGCCGAAGACAACAGCGGACCAGCTCACCACCGACAAACCAGCAGCAAAGACCGCAATGTAAGAACCCGGCCGGGCCGCGCCGGTCGGAACGTCGCGCCGCCCTTGTCTGTTGTTCCGCGTGAATGACGCGGGAAACCGTTTCCACTGCAAAACGGAAAAAGGGGTAAGCGTACCCTCCAAGTGAGCGGCCCTTTTTTCGTCCTGCCAGCTCGTACCAAGTTGCAGGGCAATCGATGCAACCCCAACCCCAGGGCATGACGAAGATGAACCAAGCAGCGTACCACCACCCCGCCGCACCATCGCCAAAGGCGCACACCTTCCTCTGCGCTGATTGCGGCGACCCGGCCCGGTTTGATCGTAACGATCTGGCTTTCGGCCTTTGTGGCTTTTGTGAAAATCGGCTGAACAGCCGGGAAGAAAGAAAAGCCCCAACACAGCAAGCCAAGAAGGGGGAAAACTCACCGTGCTAGGGCCAGGGAGAAGCGCAAGAAAGCCCCTCCACTCTGGGGGGAATGAAGGGGCTCCGTGTACAGGCAGACCCTGAGGATGGGTCTACGTTTTTGTCTACCACTGTTCAAAAATGTCATCAAGAAAATCCATGAAAACATCATCATTTTCCCGACGCTCCAAAGACCCACTGTCCCAAAAAGTCCGCGCTGCCATGAAGGGCAAGCAGGTTGATACCTCCAGCGTCCCAACCTTTTTCACGCCGCCACCGGACCACACCCAAGAGATCGCCGAGCAGAACGGCCGCTGGAACTACTTCTACCCGTTCCTCCTCCACCAGGACGCCGCCCCCATCCAGATCCACACCACCGACGAGCAACGCCTCGGCCAGCGGCCCCTGTCGTGGGTGCTGCGGTCGGCCCAGCACTCCGAACCACAAGCCCGATTAACAAGTGATTTGCCAGTAGTACAGGACTCGCCAGGGCTGAGGGTTTCCCGAGGTCTGGATTTTTTGAAAGTGTCGTTGTGGATCAACTGGTCCCCGGCTTACTTCGGGCAGTTCCTCGGTATGCTCGACCTGACAAAGAAAAAGGTCCAGGATACCGAACTCGATTGTATCCCCATCTTCGAGGAATCCGGCTTTGACTGGAACCTTTCACGCTCCGGAACCCGGCTCTATACCTTCCGCATGACCTCCGGCGATATCACCCTGCTGTTCAACCGCCGTCCACATCAGCAGAAAATCCCAAACTGCCGCCTGGAAATCGGTTCGCTCTCCTGCTGGTCGCCCGGCTTCTATGCCATCTACAACCGCATCAAGACCTTTCTCTCCCTCTACGGCGGCGACATCCACAAGGAACAGGTCTCCGAGGTCCATCTCACCGCCGACTTCGTCGGCTGCGATATCAAAACCGTGGCCCTCGACAACCGGGAACACTGGATAGCCTTGGCCCGCAACAATGGCGACTTCGACGGCCTCAAGGTCCACAAGAAGGACGCCGAACCCGAGCCGGACGAACTCGATTTTAACCGGCGCTATACCAACCGCAAGTTTTCCGGTCTCAACATCGGTTCCGGTGACCTGATGCTCCGCGTCTATGACAAGGTGGTTGAACTCAAGAACACCCGGGCCACCCATAAGCAACAGGTGTTCTCCGAGATCTGGGGCGTCAAAGCCTACGACGAGCGGCCCGTCACCCGCGTTGAATACCAGATCCGCCGGCCAAAGCTCCGCGAGTTCTGCAACGACGAAGACGAACGCATCAACACCGTCTTTGACCTGGTCAACTGTTTGAAATCCCTCTGGCGGTACCTCACCACCGAATGGACCCGCCACACGGAAACCCCGGTCAACCGCAACCACAACCAGACCAAGGCCAAAATCTCCGAGTTCTGGCAGAAGGTGCAATCCGTCGTTTGGACCGGCGTTTTTGGTTACGTCCGCACCCACCCCGTGAAGCACAAGGACATCGACATGCTGCGCAAGCAAGCCCGCGGCATTCTCATGTCAGTCTGTGCCTCCCTGGAAGTGGAGCCCGACGATATCGACAAGATCGTCTACCTCTGCAAAGAGGTGATCGAAGAGGACTTGCACCGCTTCTTCGAGGATCAGGAGGCCTTTGTTACCAAGATGACGACCAAGCGCAACGAATACCGGGCCACGCTCGCGGGATAGATCAGCCCGCCCCCTGGTCAACCATCCGCGCTCTTTGCAGTTCTGCGCAGCAGGTAACCAGGCTGGCGGCGCTCCGGTCGAAACTCACCATGTCCCCAGAGCGTCCCGGAGCATAGAACAGGCCATCACCCAGGAATTACCCCGGCGCGCCACAGGGGCACAGCTGCCCGGTCCCGGCTCTACCCAGCGGCCCAGATTTTGCCCGGTGTTTGCTCTTGCTCGTTGGGGGAGCCGCCGCCAGCCCAAAAACAAAGCAACGAATCACCCAGGAGCTTCTTGTTTTTCGACATGAAAAGAGAATCGATATTCAAGACACCCCGGCGCGGCCTGATGGGCTCCAAGCCCCTCGGCGCTGAATACATGCCGGAAGTCAACGAACGTGCCCGGCGCATGAAGGCCGCAGCACGTGAAGAGCAACAACCCGTCGATGACCGTCAAATGCGGCTGCCGGGGTTTATGCAGGATGATGTTCTTTTAACCAATCACGGAGCGCATCGTTGATTTTCGTCTGCCAACCTTTTCCAGTGGCTTTGAATGCCAAAAGCACATCATCAGACAACCGAATGCTGACTGATTTTTTTGGTGATGCCACTTGCGGCCGGCCTCTTTTCGGCAACACCGCAAGAAGCTCAGCCGGCAATACTTCGCTAGCAGGCTTGAATTTTTTCAAGTCCTCCTTGGTCAGCTCTCGGACTTCGCCATCTTTGTTAGTCAAGGGTAAGTGTTTTGCCATGTCGTTTAGCCTCCCTCTCGTTGGCTTTGCGAAAACTGATTACTCGAACCCCTCCGGCAATCGGCGTGAAGCAGAGCACGTGCAAGCGGTCATCCAGATACCCAACCGCAATGAATCGTCGTTCTGGATACAGGTTTCTGTCATCCTCAAAGAAAATTGCGTTTTCCCAATCGAATTCCATCGCCCTTTCAAAAGGCAATTCTCTTTGCAGCCTGTTTTTCTCGGATTTTTCAGGGTCGAATTCAATTTTCATAGATTAAACGTATATACAAAAAATCAATTCGTCAAGAACAGGTAATTGCAATGACAGCTTTGCTTACCCCACAGGAAGTTGCTGATCTTCTATCAGTGTCTTTACGAACTATTTATGACAACCATGAACGCCTTGGCGGGTTTTATCCTGCGGGCATCAAACGGCTCCGATTTCGGCGGGAAGTGATTTATGGGATTATGGAAGGACAAGAAGCGGAAGGATTGGTGCTACAAGTTCGAAGTGCAAAAGAAGACCTACGGAAGCCGGGGTTACTCAACCAAAAAAGACGCCATAGCAGCCAGGGCGCAGCATCGGCGGCGGGTATTGGAAAGTACCGGACAGATCCCAAAAAGCATGGGCTTTAAAGAGGTCGCGAGCATCTATCTTGACGATGCACAACGACGTTTCGCCCCTAAAACCTACAAATACAAGGTTTCGGTGTACAAAGCGTTTCTCGAATATCACGGGGATTTGCCGATTGATAAAATCACCCCGGTAATCGTTGACTCGTACTTGAAAACCAGGAAAACGAACAACAATTACAACGTCCATCGCAAAGATCTTTCTGCCCTTTTTACCTATGCGCGGGACCACCTACAGGTAATTACCCACAACCCGGTTGTGGGAATAGATAAACTCCCGCATACATCGGCAAGAAAAGTGATCCCCACCGAGCAAGAGGTTGTGAAACTGCTTGAAGCAGCCGACCCAATGACAGAAAGGCCCTTTCTGATCTGCTTGATCCACCTGGCGGCCCGCGTCGATGAGGTGTTGCGTCTCACCTGGGATGATGTTGATTTCAAAAATAGAGCGGTGACCCGTTGGACCAAAAAACGGCGGGGCGGGGGATACGAACCCATCATTACCTATATGAATGATGATCTGTTCAGCAGCTTGCAGCTGTTACACAAGCACCAGCAGCATGAACAGTGGGTATTCCTGAACGAAGAAACCGGGAGTCGATTCAAGAACCGCCGAAAAATGCTGTACGGGATCAGCAAAAGAGCGGGCATTGATCCGCCGATTCATTATCACGAACTCCGGCATTTTGTGGCCAGTGTCCTGGCCGATAGTAAAACGGTGAGCAAGAAGACAATTTCCGAGATCCTCGGGCATAAATCTTTGGCCACCACCGAGATCTACCTGCATTCAATTGGTGACTCTCAAATGACCGCCATGAAGGGCTTGGAGGGCCGTTTTTCCATCGTCGAGAACGAAACCGCCACCAAAGGCCGCCACCAGAACGAAAAATGAGCGCAAAACAAAAAAGCCAAACACCTTGTAGGTATTTGGCTTTCTGTCTTATTTTGATGGTCGGGGCGGAGTGATTCGAACACTCGACCTCCTGCTCCCAAGGCAGGCGCGCTAACCAGGCTGCGCTACGCCCCGACGTGTTTTTTCTGTTTTTGAGGAGACACTTTCTACACCATTCGCCACGCCCTTGCAAGTAGTTTCCTGGTACGTTTATCAACGAGCAGATGGGCAAAGCGGCGGAACATCGCAATCATATCGAGTTGCTGGCAAATTCAGGGGCAACACTGTGGGTTCAGCACCACGTTGTGACTCCGGACTGGCAGTTTTCACCACATGGTTTTACAATGGCGGGAACCATTACCATTGCTCATGCAGCCGTGAAAGAGTTCGGGTTGCACGGCTGGCTGAATTTCCAAATCTATCGCCCCTGCTCTCCCCGCTCACACCAGGGGAGCCGTTACGCAGTACCAGGAGTTTTCATGGCCCCGCCACCCACCATTCAACGTGTCACCTTTCTGCTGATTTTTTCCCTGGCCTGCCTCATGCTAGGGGTGGTGTTGTGGCCGTTTTGGACGCAGCTGTTTCTCGCCTTTCTCCTGGCTACCGTTTTTCACCCCGCCTATATGAGGATGACGGCTGTTATACGACCCTGGCTGGCCGGAATGCTCACCTGTCTGGTGATCACCTTTTGCGTTTTTTTACCCTTGCTGTTCTGCATAGGGGCGCTGTCCGCAGAAATACCAGGGGTCATTCAATTGGCCAAACAAAACGATCTGGTGGTGCTGTTGCAACAAACCCTGGCCACAAATCCCCAGGTCCACCGGGTGGTGGAATTCCTGGCCGGCCTAGGCATTCATCTTGATCTTGACCGCTTGCCGGAGATGATCACCAAATTCTCGACCACGGTCGGCCTGTTTCTCTACAATCAGATTTCCAGCCTGGCTGCCGATATCATGCGGTTTATCCTGCAATTTTGTATCGTCATCACCGGTGTTTTTTTCCTGCTCATCGAATTTGACCGCCTCACCGACTTCCTGCTGCGCCTTTCGCCGCTGCCGGAAATCCAGAACCGTTTTCTCATTGAACGTTTTTCCTCCAGTTCCGGTGCCATTCTCATCGGTAACACCCTCAGTGGCCTGATTCAAGGCGTGGTCGGCGGCATGTATTTTGCGATGATGGGCTACATTTCACCGGTCCTCTGGGGAGCGGTGATGGCGGTGGTGGCCTTCATGCCCATCGTCGGCATCGGCCTTGTCTTCCTGCCGGCATCGGCCATCCTCTATCTCAAGGGCTATGGTTGGCAGGCACTGTTTGCCTTGCTCTTTTACCTGTTGCTCTCCTTTTCCATCGACTATCTCTTCAAGCCCAAGTTTGTCGGCAATCAGGCACAACTGCCACCGCTGTTGGTGCTGCTGTCTATCATCGGCGGCATCTCCATGTGTGGCTTGATGGGCATCATCTACGGGCCGCTGGCGCTCACCGCTTTTCTGACGCTGGCGGATATGTATTTTCGCGAATATCAGCCCTACTTCGAACACAACGATTGTAACTGATTCACAGGGAAGGCCATCGACGCTTACCGTATCCTAACGGGCATGTCCTTGACATAGGAGTGGTTTTCAGGGTACAGCAGTGGGCTGTTAAGAATCGCTTCGCTTTTCATCGGGGAAGAGCGAAACCTCTTGTCCCGTTGTCTGCGGAGTGCATAGTTACATGGATGTGTTGTCCTTTGTGCAAAGCCTTCTCCTCGGAGTGGTCGAAGGCCTGACCGAGTTTCTGCCCATCTCCTCCACCGGCCACCTGATCATTGCCGGCGACCTGCTCCACTACACCGGTGAGCAGGCCAAGACCTTTGAGATCGTTATCCAACTGGCGGCCATCCTTGCCGTGTGCTGGCACTACCGCGAGCGTCTGTTGCGGGTGATCTCCGGCTTGGGCAATGATGCCTCGGCCTGGCGCTTTGTCATCAATTTGGTGGTGGGGGTGATTCCTTCGGCGGTGTTTGGCCTGCTGCTGCACAAACTGATCAAGGCCCACCTGTTCAACCCGGTAGTGGTGGCCCTGGCCCTAATTGTTGGCGGTTTGATTATCTTTGCGGTGGAGCGCCGCGAGCGCATCCCCCGCATCACCGATGTCGATCAGATGGGCTGGCAGGATGCGCTTAAGCTGGGATGCGCCCAGGTGTTCTCGCTCATTCCCGGCACCTCGCGCTCCGGCGCCACCATCATCGGCGGCATGCTCTTTGGTTTGTCACGGCAGGCGGCCACGGAGTTTTCCTTCTTCCTGGCCATCCCCACCATGTTTCTGGCCACCGGCTACGATGTCTACAAGTCATGGCAGGCCTTGGCCGGTGTGGATCTCTCTTTTTTTGCAGTTGGCTTTGTCACTGCCTTTTTCAGTGCCCTCTTGGCCATCAAAGGGTTAATCCGCTATGTAGCTCACCACGACTTTCGCCTTTTTGCCTGGTATCGTGTCGTTTTCGGGCTTATCGCCCTGGTCTATTTTCTTCGCTAACCACCAACTATGATAACCGAACTAATCAGCACCGTTGCTGTCCGTATCCTGGAAACCACCACCTATGCCGGGGCTTTTTTGCTCATGGCCCTGGAAAGCATGATTGCGCCGGTACCCAGCGAAGCGGTCATGCCCTTTGTCGGCTTTTTGGTGGCCGATGGCAAGTGGAACCTGTGGCTGGCCCTTCTGTCCACCAGTCTGGGCTCCCTGGCTGGCTCGCTGCTGTCCTACTGGATGGGGTATTACGGCGGCAAACCGCTGGTGCTCAAGGTGGGGAAATATCTGCTGCTCAATCGCCACGACCTGGAGATGACCGAGCGCTATTTCAGCAAGCGCCAAGGGATACTGACGGTGTTCATAGCCCGCTTCATTCCGGTGGTGCGCCACTTCATCTCCATCCCCGCCGGTATCGGCAAGATGGCTCTGCTGCCCTTCATGGCGGTCTCGGTAATCGGCGCCACCCTGTGGAACGGCTTTCTGCTGGTACTGGGCATGCGTCTGCGCGAGCACTGGACGGTGGTGCAGAAATACTCGCATCAGGTGGATGTCGTCATCGTGGTGCTGGTGGTCATTGGCCTGGGCTGGTTCATCCGTTCCCGTCTGGCAGCACGCAAACGCAAACTCAATAACTAAGCATCTGCATTTTCGGTAAGATACATTGCCAACCGGTCGCGGCGATAGGTAAAGATCCGCTCCAGGGTACGCCGAATATACAACCGGTGCGCTATCCTGCCCAGGATGCCCAGCGGTGGCTGGTAATGCACCCGGTCAATCAGCAGCACCCCATCCTCCTCCTGCCGAATTTCGTGGTAGTGATACCAGAAGCGGTACGGCCCCAACCGTTGCTCGTCGACAAAACTGATCCCCTCGCGGATGTGCTTGATCTCGGTGACCCAGGCATGGGTGCCGATAAAGGGGATGGTAATGCGATACTCGATGATCAAACCATTGACCATCACCGCCGGCACCTCAGTGACGATGCGAAACTTGAGATCCGGCGGGGTGATACGGTCGAGGTTGGCCGGGTTTTGCAGAAAGGCCCAGGCCTGCTCCAGACTGCCACTCACCTTCTGCTGTTGTTCAAGAATATACATGGTTCCTCCTGCTCAAACCTTCCACGCCCAGACCATATACACCGGATCACTCAGCCACAACTCCTGATGCGGATCATCGGCGGGTCGGGGCAGTCCCCGCCGCGAGAAGGTGGTGAGATCACGCCAGCCGCCGCTGCGGCGTAGTAACTCCGCCACCCAGCCCATGCGCTCGAACTCGTGCATCTCGCTCCAGATACGGATGGCCTTGGGCGGAAACCAGCGGTTGGAGAAGGCGAGGACCACCACCCCGCCCGGTCGCAACGCGCGCTGCACCTCAGCCATCACTGCCAGAGGCTTGGTGAGATATTCGATGGAGGCGGTGCAGAGCATGGCATCAAAACTGTTATCCGCAAAGCCGAGTTGTGGTTGCAGGTTGAGATCCTGCACCAGGGTCGCCGTGGCCCGTGGGTTTTGCCGCAACTCCTCCCCGTTCATACCCAAAACGGTGAGACCGGCCAGCTCCACCTCGGCGGGCAGGTGCGAATCCCAACTGCCCATCAAATCCAGCACCCGGCCGCCCGCCGGCATCAGCCGCCGGTATTGGTTCGTAATGGCCGCCCTGGCGGTGCTGTCCAGATGCTGCACCAAACGCGGCTCTTGATAAAACCCCGCATCTTCACGTTCATCGGCGCGGCGAAAGTTCTCCGGGGTAAACAATCCCGAGGCATCGCCCTCAAAGCAGGCCTGCATGCCCGGGCCATCGCTGGTGATCCGCTCCAGCCAATCCTCGCAGCGTCCGCCACGCTCCTTCTGCGGCGACTGCACCTCCATGATCTCCATACCCAGCACCAGATCATGGCCGGCCAGGGGATGGTTGAGATCAAAGTGCCAGTAGGCATCGTCAACGCCGAGGAAGCGGCAGGGGCTGGTGGAGGTCTGGTAGACGCCGCCCAGGCCGCGCAGCAGGCCCTGCGGGTAGAAACGGCCCGGCACCGGCAGAAGCGGTTGGCCGCTGGCATCGGTGCCCACGAATTGATGCGGCCGAATGCGCACCCGTTTGGCCGGTTTAAAGGGCAAGGCAAAGCGACTGGCCGGGATGGTTATTTCGGCGCGATCATCAACGGTTTTTCCTGTGAGTTCGCGCAGGAGGGCGGGATCGAGGACATCACGCCAGAAACTGACTGGATGCGCCCAGAGCTGTTCGCTGTGCAGGGCATCGCTGCTGTGCCAGGTGAGGGTGAATTGGGCGGTGACGCGGCTATGGGAATCGATGCGGTGCATGGCAACCTCCGGCGGTTGACGATTCAGGCAAAGAGACTGGGCTGATTGCCCGACCAGGTACGGATATAGCGGGCCACGTCGAATTTACGGCGCGCCCCGGCCTCATTCATGTAGCGAATGGTGCCAAAGATTGGCCGCTCGGTCCAGCCACGGTCGTGAACGCCGCCGATGGACCAGGCGATGCCGGTGTAGCCGTTGCTCTCGCGGCCATCCAGGGCATAACGGTCGTTAAGATAAATGGCAATGCGCAGGGCCTCGGCCGCATTTGGCGTCCACTCGAGGATTTTCTTGGCCCAGTACATGCGCATGTAGCCGTGCATGGCGCCGCTGCTCACCAACTGGCGTTGGGCCGCGTTCCACAAGGGTTCGTGGGTGGCTGCCCGCTCGAACTGTTCCAGGGTGTAACAATAGGCGCGGGGATCGTTGCAGTGCTTGTCCAGGGTCTGCTGCGCCCATTGGGGAAAACCGGAGAGTTGATCGTAGTCGGCGGTGTAGAGGCAAAAGTTGTCGGAGAGTTCGCGCCGCACCACCAGTTCCTCGACAAAGCTGTCCACCTGTTCGCCCCGCAGGCCGTGCCGCTTGAGTTCCAGCACCACTACCTGGGCGGAAATCATACCGAAGTGGAGATAAGGCGAGAGGTCGGAGCAGACTTCCTGGTTGGGATCGTTGCGCCGATCATAGCCCGCCAACCGTTGCTGCAAAAAGATGTCGAGCACTTGATGGGCGCTCGCCTCGCCGGGCTGCAACCAATCGACCGGACCGATAGAGGTATCCACATGCAGAGCGGCGTGCAGATCGGTAAAACGGAGACTAGCTGGCAGTGTGGGCCAGGGGTGTGGATGTGGCGGCAAGGCAGGAAAAGGGGTGAGCATTTCCGGCAGCAGCCGATGAATCTTGGGGCGAATGGTGCGCGCCATGAACTCCCGATGCGGCGAAGCCAGCCAGGCGGGCACGATGTTACGCGAATCAACCTCATGCACCGGAGCCGGTTGCTGGTGCAGTAGGGCTTGCAACCACTGACGCTTGATGCGCAGGGGATCAAAATCACTGACCACCAGGGATGGTTGCAGCTCATGGCACAGCCGAGCCATTTCCGTTGCCGGGTTGCCGCAGCGCAGGATGAGGGGAATGCCAGCCTGTGCCAGCAAGGGTGCCGAGGCTTCCAAGCCACGCAGTAAGAAATCAAACTGACGCAGGGTTGCTCCCAGAAAAAAAGGCGCCAGACAAAAGACCACTGCCAGGGGCACACGCAGGCGCAGTGCCTCTTCGCGGGCATGTGACAGGCCCCAGTTGTCCCGAACACGAAACTCCCGGTGCATCCAATATAAAACAGGGCCGGATTGCTGGGTGTTGCCGTTATAGCGGTGAATGCGGCGAGGGTCGACAAATGATTGGATTGTCATTGGGATACACACACAAAAATCCCCCCGGTGGCAGATCACCGGGGGGATGTCGGTTTTGTTTACCAGCGTTCCGTGCCAACGATCAGGCTGACATCCATGCAGCTTGACCGCTCATGATCGCTGAGATCACTCAGACTGCGAACCCCTCCACGCGAGCTGTCCAGGGTGCAGCTGAATTCACGGCCGTTGTCATCGTTTACCCAAACCATCGATGCATAGCCAACATTGCCAATTGTATTGTCGCGCTCTGTGAATTCCATGACGTTCTCCTTAACTCTCTATGCAATGAGTGAAGTTATTTATTTACCAACGCTCGGTGCCGATGATCAGGTTGACATCCATGCAGCTTGACCGCTCATGATCGCTGAGATCACTCAGACTGCGAACCCCTCCACGCGAGCTGTCCAGGGTGCAGCTGAATTCACGGCCGTTGTCATCGTTTACCCAAACCATCGATGCATAGCCAACATTGCCAATTGTATTGTCGCGCTCTGTGAATTCCATGACGTTCTCCTTAACTCTCTATGCAATGAGTGAAGTTATTTATTTACCAACGCTCGGTGCCGATGATCAGGTTGACATCCATGCACTGCTGCCGTTCTTCGTCGCTGAGTTCCTCCCGGTCACGGGTGTCACCCTTCAACACGCTGATGGGGCAGACATACTCTTTTCCGTGCTTATCCTTGATCCAGGCAAGTGATTCGTATCCGCTCATGGCATCCTCCATTGGATGTTGATTGATCTTGGCTCTTGCTCTTGCCTGGTACAATAACCAGCACAGTGCGGTCAACAATAGGGGGTTAAAATGGGATGAATGAGAGTATAAACTATCATTAACTGTGTTTCTTATTGATATAAAGGAATAATTCATGCCATCATCCTCTACCAAAATAATCATTGCCTGTTTTTTTAGGCTTTGATGAGAACATCAGCCGCGATGTTTCTCCCGGTGGGGAAGCACTTGACGAACTACAGCGGCGGTATAATTGTCTCTGCTGTCTGTAAACACCTGTTTTCATCAGCCTTTGACAGCCATTCTCCGGGATGGTTTTTCATTTTTCCATGACCACGTGGAGCCCTGCTATGCACATCTCATCTTCCCACTCCAAGAAAACCATTGCCTCCTGCCTGCTTTGCCTCACCCTGCTGGCCGGAACCACTCAACCCGTTCTTGCCCAAAGCGACGAGGATCTCGCCCTGCTCGACCGCTCGGCCAAGGCCTTCTCCTCGGTGGTGAAAAAAGCTGGACCCGCCGTGGTCCATGTGGCGGTCGAACAGGAAAAAGCCGGTCGCGGCATGGGCCAGACCCCAATGGATATGTTCAACGATCCCTTTTTTGAGCAGTTTTTCGGGCCACAGTTTCGCAACCCGCGCCTTAACCCCAAGCAGGACAACAAAAAAACCTTTAAGCAAAAGGCCGCAGGTTCGGGATTTATCATCTCCAGCGACGGCTACATCATGACCAACAACCATGTGGTTGGCGAGGCCGATAAGATTACGGTGCGCCTGGCCGATCAGCGCGAGTTTCCGGCCAAGGTGGTCGGTACCGATCCCCAGTCCGATGTGGCGGTGATTAAAATCGAGGCTAAGGACTTGCCGGTGCTGCCCCTGGGCAATTCCGACGCCCTGGAGGTCGGCGAATGGGTTATTGCCATCGGCAGCCCCTTTGAACTCAACCAGACGGTGACAGTGGGCGTGGTCAGTGCCAAGGGCCGCAACCGCATGGGCATCACCAACTACGAAAACTTCATCCAGACCGATGCCGCCATCAACCCCGGCAACTCCGGCGGACCGCTGCTCAACATTCACGGCGAGGCCATCGGTATGAATACCGCCATCTTTTCGCGCAGCGGCGGCTACATGGGCATCGGCTTCGCCATCCCCATCAACATGGCCAAGTCCATTGAGCAGCAACTGCGCAAAAGCGGCAAGGTATCGCGCGGCTGGCTTGGGGTGATGATCCAGGATGTCAACGAAGACCTGGCCAAATCCTTTGGCGGTTCGGTGGCCGGCGGCGCGCTTATCTCCGAGGTCAGCGACGGCTCGCCCGCCCAGAAGAGCGGTCTGTTGCAGGGCGATATCGTCACCGCTATCAACGGCGAAAAGGTGAGCGATGTGGCTGACCTGCGCAACAAGATCGCCATGACCCCACCCAACAGCGAGCTCAAATTGCAGATACTGCGTGATGGCAAGGCCAAGGAACTGGTGGTGACAGTGAGCGAGCAACCGGAGAACATGGTGGCCCAGGGCAAGAAGGGTGGCGGTGCCGACCTGGCCAACCATGGACTGGCCTTGCAGGATCTCACTAAGGAACTGGCCGATCAGTTTGGCTACACCAAGGACCAGGGCGTGTTGATCGCCGATGTCGAGGCGGACAGCACCGCCGCGCAACTGGGCTTGCAATCGGGCATGCTGATTGAGGAGGTCAACCGCATTCGCGTCCATAACCTTGCCGAATTACGCCAGGCCCTCAAGAAAGTGGCCAATAGCCGCCAAGTGTTGCTGCGTGTACGTTCTGGCGACAACAGCCAGTACGTGGTGTTGCAGGGAGAATAATTTTTTTACCACGAGAACTCGTTGCACAAGCCGGGACGGTCTTCACTGTCCCGGCTTTTTAATTCTGGAGAGCAGCGAGGTGCGGCATATTGAATGATTTTCTTGCGCGAAAGATCATGTTACGCCGCAAATGGGCAGGAAATTATTGACGGAGTATGGTACGCAACCACCAAGGACAATACTGATCGAAAGGAGCATTGCACTCTGTAGGGTGTCACTGAACGCACCAACCTAGTGTGCTTGATTGCAATCTTTTCCACAGGCCAACCTCCTCTTGCTTCCCCAGCAGGGTGCGCACCATCATGGACAAACCTCGCGACCTCGACCAACACACCCTCCAACAACGCATCGCCGAGTTGGAGACCGCCCAAGCCCGGCTGCAAAGCGAAAACGAACGACTTCGCCGTTTTTATCTCCAAGTGCCCATGGCCTACCAGTCGCTTGACGGCGATGGCCGCCTGCTCGATGTCAATCAACCCTGGCTCGATGCGCTGGGGTACAGGCGCCAAGAGGTCATTGGCCAACATTTCGCAACCCTGCTGCCGCCGGAACTCCGAGATCATTTCGCTGTCAATTTCCCCAAGTTTAAAGTCAGCGGTGAGATCAACGGCGTTGAATGTGCCCTGGTTAAAAAAGATGGCAGCCTCATCCAGGTGGCTTTCAACGGCAAGATCGGCAAAACCGCCGCAGGCCAGTTCGAACGCACCCACTGTTTTTTCCAGGACATCACCCAGCGTAAACGCCAGGAAGCGGCCCTGGCAAAACGCCTACGGGCACTGACAAAACCACAAGTCACCACCGATGCCATCCCCTTTGAGGAACTCTTTGACCCGGCCCTGATTCAACGCATCCAGGATGAGTTCTCCAATGCCACGGGAGTGGCCTCGATCATCACCCGGCCTAATGGCACGCCCATCACCCGGCCCAGTAATTTCACCCGCCTGTGCAGCACCATCATCCGCACCACCGAGTTGGGCTGCGCCAACTGTTTCAAGTCCGATGCCGTGCTCGGCCGCCATCACCAGGATGGCCCCATTGTTCAGCCCTGCCTCAGCGGCGGATTGTGGGATGCCGGAGCCAGCATCACCGTTGGCGGCCATCATGTGGCCAACTGGCTGATTGGTCAGGTGCGCAACGAGGCGCAGGACGAACAGGCCCTGCGCCGCTACGCCCAGGATATCGGCGCTGATGAGACCGCGTTCATCGAGGCCTTTCATGAGGTGCCCTCGATGAGCCGCGAGCGCTTCGAAGCCATTGCCCAGGCCCTCTACACCCTGGCCAATCAACTTTCCATCTCCGCCTTTCACAACGTGCAGCAGGCGCGGGTGATCAGTGAACGGCAACAGGCCGAGGCGGCGCTGCGGGTCAGTGAGGAGCGCTTTCGCCTGGCCATGGAAGCCACCCGCGATGGCTTGTGGGATTGGGATGTGGTGAGCGGAGCTGTCTATTACAGCCCCAGCTACTGGGCCATGCTCGGTTATGATGCCGACACCCCGCCACAGGAGGCCAATTCCTGGTCCGAGATGATTCACCCCGAGGATCGGGAAGCCGTCCTGGCGGCCAATACCGATTGCATCGAAAACCGCTCGGAGTCCTTTCTTATCGAATACCGGATGCGCGCCAACGACGGGACCTGGAAATGGATTCAAGGCCGCGGCAAGGCTATTGTCCGTGACCGCAACGGCCAGGCGCTGCGCATGGTCGGCACCCACGTCGACATCAGCGAACGTAAACAACATGAGGAAGAGCAGGAAAAACTGAAGGCGCAACTGCTGCAATCGCAAAAAATGGAGTCGGTGGCTCGACTTGCCGGGGGCATTTCCCATGATTTCAACAACATGCTCATGGTGATCATGGGACACGCCGATCTGGCGTTGATGACCTTGCCCCAGGAGGATGCCTCGAGAAACCGCTTTCGGGCCATTCGCGAGGTGGTCAGCCGCTCGGTCGATCTCACCCGGCAGCTGCTTGCCTTTGCGCGGAAACAACCCATCGCCCCCATTGTGCTCGATCTCAACCTGACCATCGAGAACATGCTCTCCATGCTGCGCCGCATGATTGGCGAAGATATCAACCTCACCTGGCTGCCAGGCAGCGATCTCTGGAGCGTCAAGGCCGACCCCTCGCAGATCGATCAAATCCTGGCCAATCTCTGCATCAACGGTCGCGACGCCATCAGCGGCGTGGGGAAGATCATCGTCGAAACGAGCAACTGCAGCTTCAGCGCCGAAGATTGCGCAACGCGGCCAGGATTGATGCCCGGTGATTATGTGCGCATCTCGGTGGCCGACAACGGTTGCGGCATGGACAAGGAGGCGCTGGCCCATGTCTTTGAACCTTTCTACACGACCAAGGAGGTGGGCAAGGGTACCGGTCTGGGGTTAGCCACGGTCTACGGCGTGGTCAAACAGAACCGGGGCTTTGTCAGTGTGTACAGCGAATCAGGACAGGGAACGGTGTTTACCATCTACCTGCCCCGGGAAGCGGGGACCACCGTCATTGAAGAGGACGTTCTCCTGCCGGAGGTCATTGGCGGTAACGAAACCATCCTGGTGGTCGAGGACGAGGCCGATATCCTGGAGATGACCACCAACATGCTGCACACCCTGGGGTACACCGTGTTGGCCGCCGAAGACCCCTTGGAGGCCCTGGAAAAATGCGGAGCCTTTGAGGGCCGCATCGATCTGCTGCTTAGCGATGTGATCATGCCCAAGATGAATGGCCGCGAATTGGCGGTGCAACTGCTGCACCTGCATCCGCACAGCAAATGCCTGTATATGTCGGGCTACACCGCCGATATCATTGCCCATCAGGGAGTGCTCGACGAGGGCATCCACTTCCTGCAAAAGCCCTTTTCCCACGCTACCCTCGCCGCCAAGGTGCGCGAAACGCTGGCAGATACCACTGAAAGCAGACGATAAAAAAACCGGAGTCGTCCTGGGGACGCTCCGGTTTGCGGTGAAAACTTGGTCAGCTTCAGCCATTTTGGTTACAGCGGCGGGGAGAGAGGATCGTAGGGATCGCCCCGAACTGCTCCTATCAACGGCACATCCTTCGTTGCCAGGGCATACTCCTGTTCGACAAGCGAGTCCCCAATCCATGCAGACAACAGGGGCCCCTCTTTCTCAAGATTTGTGCGGAAGAGAAACTCAACTATCTCATACAACCAAACCTTTCGACCGATGCGGGTGTACCAGCGCATGGCATGTCTGATACCGGCATCGGTATGCAACAATAGCCTGGCAAGAACACGCGGTCGGGCCTGCATCAGCACCTCGATGGCTTTGAACCACACAAAGACGCGCCAGGCAGGAACCCGCTTAGCCTCCAACACCTGATGTTTGTAGTCCCATTTGCTGGTGTCCTTTTGCACGACGCGGCGACCGGCGACCGTTGCAAAAAAGGGCGTCCATCGATGCGGCGTCGCATAGAGAAGTTGCACCTGGTCGGGGTCGTAGGAGAGCAGGTGCCGATAGGACTGCCAATAGTCGGCATCTTTTTCTTCGGAAAGACCAACCACATAGGTGGCCATCGAGATAATTCCGTGCTGACGCAGCAATCTGATGGCCTCCCTGTCCTCGGCAACGCATCCTCCCTTGCGGATTTCGGCGATGACGGCATCGCTGTAGGTCTCAATCCCGAGAAGCAATCGTATGACTCCGGCCTGTTTGTAGAGGTGAAGGATATCTTTGTCGCGCACGATGTCCCCTGCCCGCGTTGATCCCACCAAAATCAAGGGGACATCTTCGGCAATAAGGGCCTCCAGCAACGCCTGCCAGGCCACCCTGGACCCGGTGGGCAGTTCATCGGCAAAGTTGATGAGTTCGACGCCTTCCTCCCGGTAGAGACGTGCCAGTTCCTTGGCAAATCGTTGCGGATCGCGGTGGCGCCACTTGCTCCAGAAGCCCCTTTGACCACAGTAGCTGCACTGATACGGGCAGCCACGCGAAAATTGCACCACCACCGCCCTTTTACCGCCCCAATAGGAATAATCCCGGTGCGATATCAACTCCCAGCCGATACGGAACTGATCGAGATCTTCCTGCACCGCTGCGGCCTCAGTTGTCTGGATGTGGCCACCTTCACGAAAGACGATGCCAGGGATTATATGCAAGGCTTCACCCGCCTCGATGCAGCGAACCAGTGCTTGCACCGTTTTCTCTCCTTCACCACGGACGATGATGTCGATATCATGGCAGTCGGCCATGATGCCTTGCCAATGGTAGGTGGGATGCACCCCGCCATAGACGATGAGCAGCTCCGGCAACTGTGCCTTGAGTGTGCGGCAAAGAGCGAGGATGGTGCCGTGTGCCGTGCTGGAGCCAGAGTGGCCAATCATCACCATCTGGGGGGCATTACTGAACACCTCGTCGGTGATGGCAGCAAGACTGAGCTCGCGCAGATCCGCATCAAGTAAACGAACCGCATGACCATCATCCAAAAGTGGACCACCAATCGCCAGCAAACCCAGCGGTGGCAGGTGTTCGCCCGGCATACGGCTGCCGATGGCGGTGTGTGGAGGGTTGACGAGGACGATTTTCATGGGCGGAACTCTCCATGAGAGGGCTGGCGCTTCCCGGCAATGACGGGCTGCCTGAGCTGTGCGGATAAAAAAACCGGAGTCGTCCTGGGGACGCTCCGGTTTTTGTTTGTGCAGTGAACGGGTTAGCCAGCGGGAGAACGCATCCGTCCGTTGGCCCCCGAGGTGTTACAGATCCTGCGGTCTGACGATACCGCCCTTCTCGGCCTTGAGCTTGAGCAGGGCAGCCTTCTGCTCGGCATAGACGGTAAAGAGCCGCTCCGAGGCGCCGGCCTCCTTGCGCCAGGCCGCTTCCTGCAAATCGATGCGGGCAAGGATGTTGTCGACATACAGCGAAAACTGCATGGTGTAGAGCGACTCGGGATACTCCTTACCAATCTTCTCTGTGAACAGCTTCTGCAAGTCGGCATATTTGGGGATCATGCCGATGGGCGTTTCGATGGCCTCGACATCGCCGTGGGTGTACAGCTCCAACCAACCTAACCAGACATGGACATCGCGCTTCTCGCCGAGCAAGCCCTTGCCGTTGCCGCCACGGGCCTCGTGGGTGAGGAAGTAGTTCAGCCCGGCCATGGTCGGTTTGCGGCTCATGCGCGGGTTGCCGTAGAAGTTGAGCTGGGCATCGAGGTAATCGGCCAGACTGCCGGCCACGAAGGGGGTGTTGGCCCAGGGCTGGCGATTGACGCCGCTGGCCCCGATCTCCGCAGCCGTGGCCTTGGAGACGATGGAGGCACCGATGGTCACGCCGGCATCCATGGTCTTGGCCACCCAGATCGGCGGCATGGTGTTGCTGTCGCGACCGGAGTAGGTGATAACCTTGATGACAATGCCCTGAGGATCGCCATTGACTTCCCGGTTGTGGTTGCCCACCGTTTCCGCCCGCAGGGTGCAGCGCGAGTTGGGATGGGACATGGGCACCTTGTCCATGGCCGGGGTCCACTCGCCCTGGAAGTTGATGCCTTTTTCCGGGGCCGGTTCACCATCGCCCACCCAGCGCGGCTTGTTCTGCGTATCGATCAGCACATTGGAAAAGATGACCTCCGCGCCCTCCTGGCGCAAACACTTCATCAGGTAGGGGTCGCCCTCCTGATTGACATCCTCGATGATGCCGAAGATGCCGATTTCCGGGTTAACCGCCCGCAGGGTACCGTCTTCTTCAATCCACATCTGCGCCAGATCGTCGCCGATAAAATCGCTGCCCACCATGGCGGTGGTCGTCTTACCACAACCGGAGGGCGCGGCGCCGGCGAAAAAGGTCTTGCGGCCGCCGGGGCCGGTCATGCCGGTGATGAACATGTGCTCGGAGAGTTCGTCGCCGTTGTACTTGTACATGGCGCAGTCCGAGGCAAAGCGGTGGTTGCCCTTCTTCATCAGCAGGGTGTTGCCGGCATAGGTGCAGAAGGTGGAAAAGGTGGTCTGCCAACTACGGTCCATGTAGATGCGCGCCTTGGGCACATCCTCGGAGCGATTGGGGCCTTCGGAGTGAACATTGGTGAAAAACTCGCCACGTCGTGCCACCTCAGCGTCGAAATCAGCATAGCAGTTGCGATAGAGCAGCTCGGCCGAATGCATGACGTAGGTGGAACTGGAGATCTCGATGGCCGGAATGGAGGCCTTGGCACCCACTGGTCCACGGCTGTAAAAGCCGACGAACATGGTCTTGCCTTGCATGATGCCGCGCATGTTTTCACGGACATAGGCATGCGACTGTTCGCGCAGCTCCTTCTTGGCCAAAGAGGAGACCTGCTCGTCCTCGTTGGCGATGTAGAAGGTCTGGTCGACCATGCGGCCCTGATCTTCGGGCAGATCGAAATGGATGGTGTGACCGGGGATGGCCAGGGCTTGCTCTTCGCCCTTGTCCAGGCTCATCCGCCGCACCAATGCTTTATCTTCCTCGCTGCCGGTGTGGATAAACACCGCATCCGGTGCGCACATGGCAATGGCGTTGGCAACTTTGAGCAGCGCCTCTTCGTTGGTGATTTTGGCAAGACGCGCCAGTTGCTCGCTCTCCAGCCGTTTGGCAAACAACGCCTTGGCCTCGCCAATGGTCAATACACCGCCAACCGCTGATAAAATATCAACGCCCTTCTTAAACTCCAACATCCTGCCTCCGTGGGGATTACTCTCTGAAAAATAATATGGGGGGAAACTGCCTGCGGACAGCTACTTACAAGTTTGTAAACTATGCTATTTAGCTCGATTTGTGCGAATTGGCAAACAGGAATGAACAATAATTCATTTTTTTCTCGATTCAAGGCCAGAGAGGTGGGAAAAACAGGGAAAAGGCACAAGGGGTTATGGAAAAAGAAGGCCGGGCAGGCCTTCTTTTTCCCTGGTGAGCCGGAGTTGATCGTTCAGCGGATCTGGCGCAGATCGATGATTTCCATCTTGTGGTTGCGGTGCGGGTTTTCCGGAGATGGTCCTTCGGTCTGAATGAGGCAACTGCCTTTCAATTGATATTTGATGGCGTAATCACGGGCAAAATCGGTCCAATCCGCCGGATGATGCGCCTCATACAGGGGCAGCACCCCGGAGGAGAAGAGCAGTTCGCGGCAGGTCCTTTTATTGGAGCTGACCGCAAGGGTCCAGGTGGGTAGCTTGTAACGGGCCAGACGCCGGGCGGTGAGACCGCTGTCGGTGGGGGCGAGGATGGCAGCCACGGTATCGTTCTGGCTGACAATGGCATTGACGCTGGAGGCGATGTAATCCACCTCGCGAATCTCGCAGAAGATCGGGTGCTCCGGTGTCTTTTGATAGATATGCTTGGTACGGTGGGGTTCGGTGGCCACGGCGATTTGCACCAGCATGCGCACCGCCTCCAGGGGGTAGCGGCCCATGGCCGATTCCTCGGAGAGCATCACCCCGTCGGTACCGTCGAGGATGGCATTGGCCACATCGGTGGACTCGGCCCTGGTGGGGCGGCGGTTATTGATCATCGATTCGAGCATCTGCGTGGCGGTAATCACCGGTTTGCCAAAGAGATTGGCGCGGGCGGTGATCATCTTCTGCATCACTGCGATCTCCTCGATGGGCAACTCCACCCCGAGATCACCACGCGCCACCATCACTCCATCAGCGGCCTCCATCACCTCGTCGATGTTACTGAGAATCGAGGCCCGTTCGATCTTGGCGATGATGAAGGGCTGAAATCCCATCTCGGCGGCGGCGCGGCGCACATCGGCAATGTCGGCGGCGCTGTTGACAAAGGACTGGCTGATTGCATCCACCCCGTTTTCCAGGGCAAAGCGCATGCAGTCCCGGTCGTGCTCGGTGAAGGCGGAGATGCCCAAGTCGATCCCCGGCAGATTGAGCCCCTTTCTGGAGCGCAGCCGGCCGCCGACCAGCACCCGACAGTGGACCCGCTCGCCCTCGACCTCCTCCACCTGCACCTGAATAAGGCCGTCGTTGATGAAGAGCACATCACCGGGCTTGACGGCGCGCGGCAACTCGCGCAGGGTCACCGAGACCAGCTCACGATTGCCGACCACCTCCTCGGTGGTGAGGGTAAAACGGCTGCCGATGGCCAGTTCGATAGGCTCCTCGGCAAAGGAACCCAGCCGAATCTTGGGGCCGGGCAGATCGGCCATGATCGCCACCGATCGACCGGTTTGCTCGGCGGCCGCGCGAATACGCTGAATCACCTCGCCATGAACCCGAAAATCCCCGTGGGAAAAGTTGAGCCGGGCAATGGTCATGCCGGCCTCGAGCATCTGCGCCAGCATCTCGGGCGAATCCGAGGCCGGGCCGATGGTACAGACAATCTTGGTTTTACAGGCAGGAAGCGCTGGTGGATTGAACATGGAAACTCCGCAGAAAGGGGACAAAAATGGTTTACAAGCGCTGCATCAGATCGCCAAGCGACTGATCCATTGATTGTTTCAAGCGTTCCTCAATGGGATCAGGGTTGCCCTCGCCGTCGATCTTGACATAGACCATGCGCGTCGAACAGACCAGTTCCTCCAGCTCTTTTTCAAAATCAAAGCGCCGAGCCTCGACGTCGATGGTGATCGAGGTGGTGCCCACCTTGTTGACCCGGGCGTAGACGCGCACATGATGGCTGATCTTCACCGGTCGCAGAAAGCGCACCTCCTCCATCTTCAGCGTCACCATGGCCGGGGCGCGGCACAAATAGCCAGCAAAGGCAGCCCCGGCCTCGTCCAGCCAGGAGAGCATGGTACCGCCGAAGAGATTGCCGTTGAGGCCGATTTCACTGGTACGACAGATTTTTGTGGCTACATAGTGCATGGAACACTCCTTGGTGGAAATGGATGGTCTTGACCCAAGCATGCGCAGCAAATATTGGCAACAGATGAGTCTTTGATCAGGATTGCATCGATCATGCGGTGCGCATCCGGCCGGCTCCGGGTATAAAGGGCAGATCGTTCCCCGCTCCATCGATGATCCGCCAAACCTTCTTCATTGTCCAGACAACATGCAACCGGCAAAAAAAGAACCAACCCGCTTTGTCTGTAGCCAGTGCGGCTTTGTCAGCCGTAAATGGCTGGGCCGCTGCCCCGACTGCGGCGCCTGGGACAGCCTCGGCGAGCAGCAGCAACCCGCAACCCGCCTCGGCCGTCGCATTGCCACGGCCCAGCCCCTTGCCGCCACCGGGGAGGAGGAGAGCCCGCGCCTGCTCACCCACATCAGCGAGATGGACCGGGTGCTCGGCGGCGGTATCGTTCCCGGCTCGCTGGTGCTCATTGGCGGCGATCCCGGCATCGGCAAGTCGACGCTGATCCTGCAATTGCTCGCCTCGCTGGCCGCCCAGAATCTGCCCACCCTCTATGTCACCGGCGAGGAGTCGGTACGCCAGATACGCATGCGTGCCAGCCGGCTTAACATCGGCACCGAGGCCATCTCCGTGTCCACGGAGAACTGCGTCGAGGCCATCGTTGATCTGGCCCTGGCAACGCAACCGGCCCTGCTGGCGGTGGATTCGATTCAGACGGTGTACAGCGAGGAGGTGGGCTCGGCGCCGGGTTCGGTCACCCAGGTACGCGAGGCCACCGCCCGCCTGCTGGCCCTGGCCAAGGCGCACCATTTGCCCATTTTGCTGGTGGGCCATGTCACCAAGGACGGTGCCATCGCCGGCCCCCGGGTGCTGGAGCACATGGTGGATACGGTACTCTATTTCGAGGGGGATCGCGGTCAGGTCTTCCGTATCCTGCGCACGGTGAAAAACCGCTTCGGTTCCACCAACGAGATTGGGGTCTTTGAGATGCAGGAGAACGGCCTGGTGGGGGTGGATAATCCCTCGGCCCTGTTCCTGGCCGAGCGGCCGGTCAATGTGCCAGGTTCAGTGGTGTTGCCCAGTGTCGAGGGGACCCGGCCGATCCTGGTGGAGGTGCAGGCCCTGGTCAGCCGCTCCAACCCCGGAACAGCCCGCCGCACCGCCATCGGTGCCGACCCGCAGCGGCTGGCCCTGCTCACTGCGGTGCTGGAGAAGAAACTGGGGGTGCCGCTCTTTGACCACGACATCTTTTTGAATATTGCCGGCGGCATCCGCATCAATGAACCGGCCCTGGATCTGGGCGTGGTGGCGGCCCTGCTCTCCAGCTTCCTGGAAAAACCCATCGAGCCCACCACCGTGGTCTGCGGTGAGGTGGGCCTGGCCGGGGAGATTCGCGCTGTGGGGCAGATGGAGATGCGGGTACGCGAGGCGCATCGGTTGGGTTTCACCACCTTTTTGGTGCCCGAATCCTCAAGTCGTCAGTTGCAGTCCAAGGTGGCGACCGGTGTCCGCATTTTGCCGGTACGGACGGTGTCGGAACTGGCCGAGCAGCTCTTTCGCAATTCTGCGGCCTGAACGCGCTTTAGAAGCCGCAGCATTTCTTGAATTTTTTGCCGCTGCCGCAGGGGCAAGGATCGTTGCGCCCGACCTTGCCCTTGCCGCTCGGTGCCTTGGCCGCGGCCGGTGAAGGCGGGGCAGCCTCCGGTTTCTCCTCTTCGATGAACTCGCCATCGACATAGCGCCAGGCTCCCTCGTCACGGACAAAGCGGCTGCGTTCGCGCAACACCAGCAATCGTTCTTCCGCCAGGGCCGTGGCCCGAAACTCGACCCAACCCTGGGTATCCCCTTCCCCTCCCTGATCACAGGCCAGGATTTCCAACCCGCACCAGTGCGGCATGGCATCAACATCGATCTCCTGCGGTCGGGTGGAGGCATGCCAGGTTTCCAGCAGGTAGGGGACAGCGACACGGACATAGGCGGTGTAGCGCGAGCGCATCAGCGCCTCGGCGGTGGCGGCCATGGATGTGCCGGCGAGCAGTGGACCACAGCAGGCTTCGAACGGAGTGCCCGATTCACAAGGGCAGAGGGCAGGAGTACTCATGACATCTCTCGTTTACTGGGGTGGCCCGTTACCGGGCGCAGGGATCGATTCCAGGGCGCCATGCACCTGGGCGGTGAGGGTTTCGAGGGTAAAGGGTTTTTGCAGGAAATGCACGCCCTCATCGAGCACCCCATGGTGGGCGATGACATCGGCGGTGTAGCCGGACATGAACAGCCGTTTGATATCGGGATAGAGCGAGAGCAACTGCCGAGCCAGGTCGCGGCCGTTCATCTCCGGCATGATGACGTCGGTGAGCAGCAGGTGGATATCGCCGCTGTGCTCGCGGGCCAGGCGCAGGGCCTCGCCGGGGGTCGAGGCCGCCAGCACCCGGTAACCCAGCATCTCCAGCATGGTGCGGCCGATGTCCAGGATCATCACCTCATCTTCCACCAGCAGGATGGTTTCGCTACCAGGGACCGGCGGGGCCACTTCGCTCACCTCGGCCATCCGCTCCGCCCGGCCGCGATGCAGGGGGAGATAGATGTGCACCGTCGTTCCCTGTCCCGGCTCGCTGGTCACCCGGATCAGCCCGTGATTCTGGCGGACAATGCCATAGACCGTGGCCAGCCCCAGTCCAGTCCCCTTGCCCAATTCCTTGGTGGTGAAAAAGGGCTCGAAGAGATGCGGCAGCAACTCCGATTCGATGCCGCTGCCGGTATCGCTGACGGCCAATAGGGCATAATCGCCGGGAGCCACCCCTTCCAATTCGGTTTCCTCGGAACGAGTCAAGGCCGCCACATCGGTGGCAATGGTGATACGGCCGGGGCCACCAATGGCATCGCGGGCATTGACGCAAAGATTAACCAACACCTGATCGACCTGCGACGGGTCCATATTGATCTGCCCGATCCCCGTCCCCGGCTGCCAGAGCAGTTCGATATCCTCGCCGATGAGGCGGCCAAGCATCTTCAGCATACCGCCGACGGTCTGGTTGAGATCAAGCACCTGGGGCGCCACCGTCTGTTTGCGGGCAAAGGCGAGCAACTGACGGGTGAGATCAGCCGAGCGCTGCGCCGCCTCCAGGACACCCTGCAGATGGCTTTGCTGCGCCGCATTGGCATCACCGCGCCGCAGCATCAGCTCGGCATGACCGACGATAACACTGAGCATGTTATTGAAATCATGGGCCACACCGCCGGCTAACCGGCCGATGGACTCCATCTTCTGTGATTGCAGCAACTGGGCCTGGAGTTTTTCCCGTTCCCGCTCCGCCTGTTTACGGCCGGTGATGTCTTGCAGGCTTACCTGAATCAAGCGCCGCTGCCGGTGGCAAAAGGCGATGAGATGCACCTCGCTGTCCCACTCGCTGCCGTCGGGTCGGCGGTGTCGCCATTCAAACACCGTCGAGCCGGCCTCCATTACCCGTTGCAGATGTTCGCTAGCCAGGTCCTCGGAGGCCCGCCCATCCTCCTGGGTTGGTGGAGACAGGTCCCGGGGCCGGATGCCCATCAAAGATTCAGTATTGTCGAAGCCGTATATCCGCACCGCCGCCTGATTGGCATCCATGAAGCAGCTGGTCTGCGGATCGATCACCGCCATGGGGATATGCGCGTCGTGGAACAGCACCTTGTTGTAGGATTCCGAGTCGCGCAGTTCCTCCTCCGCCCGTTTGCGCTCGGTCTCATCATGGATCAGCGAGAGCATCACCTCGCTGCCGCCCAGATTGATGACCACTGCCGACCACAGGGCGTCGCGGATGGCGCCGGCCTTGGTGACAAAACGGATGGGTTCGTCAAGAAATGATCCCGCCCGGCGCAACAACTGGCCCAGGCGGACACGCTCTTCGGGAACTTCCCAGATCTGCTGCGCAAAGGAGGTGGAGCCGATGGTCTCCTCGCGGCTGTAACCGAGCATGCGCAGCCACTGCTCGTTGACATCAATAAAGCGGCCGGTAAGGATATCGGAGATGACCATGGGCGCCGGTGACAGGGCAAAGGCCTTGGAAAATCGGGCCTCGCTCTCACGCAGCGCCTGTTCGGCGCGCCTGGTTTCGGTGATGTCGATGTAGACCACCATCAGCAAGCGGTTGCCGGCGGTACCGATGAAACGGCCGTACAGCGAACATGTGCGGATGGTGCCATCAAAGCGGCGCAACCGGGTTTCGAATTCGCTCACGCCAAGGAGCTGTTGTGTCAGTTCAATCATCCGCCGGCGATCATCGGCATCATGCCACAAGCCGATTTCTCCACCGCTGCGGCCATGGGCCTGCTCACGGGGATAGCCAAAACTCTGGTACCAGGCATCATTCCAGGTGGTGGCGCTAAACCCGTCGGATTCGGCGGCAAAGGCCATGGGGATGGGGGCGGAGTTGAACAACTGGGTGAAACGGCGCTCGCTTTCACCCAGTTCGCGGTTACGACTTTCCACTTCGCGCAGGGAGCGCGCCACGGCCCGGCGCAGCAGGACATTCCAGCAAACGATGGCAGCCACCACCGTCAGGAGGAGGATACCGTAGAAAAAAACCGTCTCTCTGGTCAGAGGGAGGTGGTGCTTCTTCCCCTCCCAGGCTGTCATGATCTGTTTGATTTCCTCAGAGGTGATGCGATTGAACCCCTGTTGGATGACCCCAAGCAGGGCGGTGTTTTCCAGGCGTACCGCCGTCATCATCTCATTCACCGCCACCGGTCTGCTGGCCTCGCGGATCAGGCCTTTGAGATCGTAACGGGCGAGATAGAAACGCCCGACGATGCCATCCACCACAAAGACCTTGACCTGGCCATGTACCGCCGCCTCGACCAGGGCGCCGGCATCCGGATATTCCAGCAGTTGCGCTGTCGGCAATTGTGTGCGGATCAGTTCGATGGCACTATCGCCGGCGACCACACCCACCGGAAAGCCCTGGATATCCTCCAGGCCACGGATGCCGCTGATCTGTTTATGGAAAAACAGGGCCGTGGTCAGGGAGAAAAAAGGCTGGCTGAAGGCAAGGCTTCGCCGCCGCTCCCCGGTGGCAAAAAGCCCGCCCACCGCGTCCGCCCGGCCGCTGCGCACTTCCTCCAGGGCCGCATCCCATTGCATCAGATGAAAGTTGACCGCAATACCGGTCTTGCGGCTCCACAGCTGCCACAGATCAATGGCGATGCCGGCGGGCTGATTGTTGGCATCGAGGAAGGCAAAGGGTGCGTAGGCGGCGTCATCCACCACGGTGATGCGGGTGGGCGCCTGGGCAGCGGCAGGCAGGGCCTTGTCTGCGGCCACAGCAGGAAGGCCGGGGGAGAACACCAGGGCCAACAACATCAGGAGCGCGAGAACTCCGGGCGGGCAGGCAAGCCGTAACAACCGATCAATACACACGAGATCCCTCCGGGTGAGAGGAGTACCATTGGCGCCCTGTGTGCGGGCGGCAAGGCGGTCACAATTACTTTGACGATGTGCTCAATGTAGCCAATCATCCTTCTAATCCCCAGCAAAAAGGAGCATTCGCCTCATTTTCGCCAAGCCGTTGCGAGCTAAGGCTTTCCGGCATATTCCCCAGACATGGCCTACGACAGTGGCTGCCCACAGTGTGGCGTTTTCGTGCCTGGCGGCCGCAGAAAGTAGCGCTCCCGGCGGGACCACAGGCCGGTGCGGCGTCAGTCTGCGGCCACCAGGAATGAAGAATAGACAAATGGTTGACACTCGGGTATAGTTGGCCCTTTTTTAGATTCGGCCCGGCCCCCTCTTTTGTCGTTCGCCCGTTATTTCCTTGATGCCATTGCAGCAGCCAACCCCAATCACCGAGACCACCGTGAGCAGTCAACACCGCAAAGAAATAGAAAAAAGACGCACCTTCGGCATCATCAGCCATCCCGACGCCGGTAAGACCACCCTCACCGAAAAACTGCTGCTCTTTGGCGGCGCCATCCAGATGGCGGGTGCGGTCAAATCGCGCAAAACCGCCCAGCATGCCACCAGCGACTGGATGGCCATCGAAAAGGAACGCGGCATCTCGGTGACCACCTCGGTGATGAAGTTCAACTATCGCGACTACGAGATCAACCTGCTCGACACCCCCGGCCATCAGGACTTCTCCGAGGACACCTACCGCGTGCTCACCGCCGTGGACTCGGCGCTGATGGTCATCGACTCCGCCAAGGGCGTCGAAACCCAGACCACCAAGCTGATGGAGGTCTGTCGCATGCGCAACACGCCGATCATCACCTTCATCAACAAGCTCGATCGCGAGGGCTTGGAGCCGCTGGACATTCTCGCCGACATCGAGGACAAGCTGCAGATTGAGTGCGTGCCGCTCTCCTGGCCCATCGGTATGGGCAAGGGATTCAAGGGAGTCTATGATCTACACCGTCAGCAGATCACCCTTTTCACCCCCAGCCAGGACACCCGGCCGGAGGACAGCATCGTTGTCAAGGATCTGGCCGATAGCCAGCTCGACACCCTGATCGGTAAATTTGCCGCCGACAAGCTGCGCGAGGACATCGAATTGCTCCACGGCGCCGCCAACCCCTTTGACTATGAGCAGTACCTCAAGGCCGGGCAGACACCGGTCTTTTTCGGCAGCGCCATCAACAACTTCGGTGTGCGTGAGTTGCTCGACGCCTTTGTCGAGCTCTCGCCGCCACCTGGCCCACGCGCCACCACCACCCGCATGGTCGATCCCACCGAGGAGGCCTTCAGCGGCTTCACCTTTAAGATCCAGGCCAACATGGACCCGGCCCACCGCGACCGCATCGCCTTTTTTCGCATCTGCTCCGGCAAGTTCACTCGCGGCATGAAGGTGCTGCACCACCGCCTGGGCAAGGAGATCAACCTCAGCAACGCCACGGTGTTCATGGCCCAGGAACGCTCCCATGTCGATGAGGCCTATCCTGGCGACATCATCGGCATCCACAACCACGGCACCATCAAGATCGGCGACACCTTCAGCGACAAGGAAGAACTCAAGTTCACCGGCATCCCCAACTTCGCGCCCGAACATTTCCGCCGGGTGGTGCTACAAAATCCGCTGAAGATGAAGCAGTTGCAGAAGGGGTTGTTGCAGATGGCCGAGGAGGGTGCGGTGCAGGTGTTTCGGCCGCTGGTGGGCAACGAATACATCCTCGGCGCGGTGGGCGTGCTCCAGTTCGAGGTGACCATGACCCGGCTCAAGGACGAGTACGGTGTCGATGCCACCTATGAACCGCTCAGCTACACCCTGGCCCGCTGGGTATCGAGCGACAACAAGCAGCAGATGCGCGAGTTCGAGAAGAAATACCAATTCAACCTGGCCTTCGACGCCGAGGGGCACCTCTCCTACCTGGCCGAGGGCAGCTGGCGACTGGCCCACACCCAGGAACTCTTTCCCGAGGTTGAGTTCCATAAAACACGGGAGTCGGTGTAACGGGACGGTTTCCTTGGGGCAGGGGCACGGCGCGCCATGCCCCTACGATTCTCCCCATCATCCACTCCCAAATATAGGCCACCTGCTCCCCATGACCTCCATCCTCCTCCTCCATCCGCCCATGGCCAAGGCCGGCGAGCCACCGGCGGGCATCACCGCCCTGGCCGGTTGCCTGCGGGCGCACGGGGCGGACTGCACCCTGGTGGATGCCAATCTGGAGGCCCAGTTGTGGCTGATGGGTTCGGCCACAAATCCCCTCGACACCTGGTCGACCCGCGCCCTCAAGCACCGCGAGGCCAACCTGAGCGCCCTGCGCCATCCCGCCACCTTCAGCAACATCGACCGTTACCAACGGGCGGTGCGCGACTGCAACCGGGTGCTGGAGCTGGCCGCCGCCTCTCGGCCGGAGCTGCTGCTCAGTCTGGCCAACTACGAGGACAGCAACCTCGATCCCCTGGCCAGTGGCGATCTGCTCAATGCGGCGAATGAGTATCGCGCCAACCTCTTCTTTCCCTGGTTCGAGCAGTACCTGGCAGCAAAGATTGCCACCAAGGCGCCTCAATACATCGGCATTTCGCTCTGCTACCTCAGTCAGGCCCTGTGCAGCTTCAGCCTGATCGGCTATCTGCGCGCCATTTTCCCCGACATTCCCCTGCTGCTCGGCGGCGGTTTGATTACCTCCTGGATGAGTCATCCCGGCTGGAACAATCCCTTTGCCGGATTGGTAGCGCAGTGCATCGCCGGACCGGGTGAGGAAGCGTTGCTCGATCTGCTGGGCTTGGCGCACCAACACCACGACCTTCCTCCGGACTACGACGGTCTGCCGCTCGCCGACTACCTGGCCCCCGGCCTGATTCTTCCTTATGCTGCCTCGCGTGGCTGCTATTGGAACAAGTGTACCTTCTGCCCGGAGACCGCTGAACAGAGCCGCTATCGCCCCGTTGACCCACAGACGGTGGTGGCGCAGCTGCACCAATTGTGTCAAAACACCCAACCCAGCCTCATCCACCTGCTCGATAATGCCGTCAGTCCGGCTGTGATGTCGGCGCTCATCGACGAGCCGCCTGGAGCACCCTGGTACGGTTTTGTCCGCTTTCACGCCCAGCTGGCCAATGTCGATTTCTGCCGCCAACTGCGCCAATCCGGCTGCGTGCTGCTCAAGCTTGGCCTGGAATCGGGCTCGCAGCAGGTGCTGGATGGGCTGCACAAGGGCATCGATCTGACCCTGGTGGAACAGGTGCTCGCGGCCCTGCACCAGGCCGGTATCGCCACCTATGTGTATCTGTTGTTCGGCACCCCGGCGGAATCCATCATCGAGGCCCGGCAGACCCTGGCCTTTGTCCAACGCCACCACCAGGAGATCGGCTTCCTCAACCTGGCCATCTTCAACATGCCCATTGCAGGCGCCGAGGCAGCGGCCCTGGCAGGCACCACCTTTTCCCAGGGTGATCTCTCGCTCTACTGCGATTTTCCGCACCCCCAGGGCTGGGATCGACGCGCCATCCGCGCCTTTCTTGATAAGGAGTTCAAGCGCCAGCCGGAGATAGCGGCCATTCTTCGCCGCGATCCGCCGCTGTTTACTTCCAATCATGCGGCTTTTTGGGGGAGCCATTTCCCGTGGCCAAGTCAGGGCAAGCAGGGAAAACAGGCAGGTTCACCCCACTTTGAGGCGGAAAAATGCAGCGGTGCATGCTAAGGTTAGGAGCATACATTGTCCGGATGTGTCTTGTTCCACCCCTTATGAGTCTCCCCTGAGAGAACCCTATGAAACTTCAGGTCATTCTTGAACCAAGCGAGGAAGGCGGATTCACCGTCTTCGTCCCCAGTCTCCCTGGGTGCATCAGTGAAGGCGATAGCCGCGATGAAGCCTTGAGCAACATCAAGGAAGCCATTGCTTTGTATCTCGAACCCATCGAAAAGCCCCTGGAAGAAAGGCGGGAATTGATAGAATCTGGCCAGGCTACCTTCGTCACTATCGATAGCCTACGGACAATCTGCCATGAAAATTCACACAGCCATCATTGAGCGATGTTGTGATACCGGTTTGTATGTTGGTTTTATTCCCGGATTTCCGGGAGTGCATACCCAAGCAGAAAGCTTGGATGATCCCAATCCAACCCCCAGGAAGTCATCGAAATGCTGTAAGAAGATGGTGAGCCCACGCTGGGCCTAGCACCTTGACAACAATGAATAACCAATGCACTGCGGCAACTCGATATCGTCCCAACTTCACAGGTATATTTTTCTTTCTCTTTATTCATTGCTTGAGCTTCGCTTTTTTTTTTACAAATGCCCTTGAATCTTTCCAGCCAGTTCCGCAGCTATCTGAACTGGACAGGTATGAAGGGAGAATACTTAGCATTTAAAAAATCACTTACCCGAAAAATCAAGGATATTGTACAATAGAACTCGAAAACAATGGTAAAATAGATATTATCAACACTCACTGCAGCGATAAATTTTTTAATAAAACAAATTTTATCGGTGCAAATGCAAAATTTTTATTAAAAAAATCCTATCATGAAAAATACGACAAAATATTCTCATTTGTGTCAGATGAAAAATTAATTATCAATTTTCACGAACAAATATCTAACATCATTAAAAACAAATCACGTCAATATTTAGCTTACAATATACTACTGTTCTATTATCTTTTTCTGCTTTTGCTATCACTTGTAAGCAAAAAGACATTTTACAGATATTTTATGTTTAATTTTTTACTAAAAAATGTAAATATAAACAAAAAATATATTTTATATACTAAAGACACTTCACAAGAATTTAATATTTTACATTTCGCTGTACACTTAGCAATTCTTCTATCCACACTTACACCAACAACAATAATAATATTTTTACCATTTTATGTAATTTTTATCTATTTCATATTAAAAGAAGAAAAAAATATATTTATCAAAAATGATATCATTAGCATAATAGCAAAAAACAAAAATGGAAAAACAGTGAAATCTATATTATTTTCACAAATAGATCATATCGAAAATCATTGGTCAAAAGGTGGGTTGTTCATTAATTTACACTTATTAAACAATGAAATTTTACCAATCCATGCTTCGGGATATTTTGTGGGGGAATCACTGCTCCCAGCAATAAAACAACGCATCGAATCCAGTTCACAATTTCATTAACGATTACACAATAATTTTATCTACATTCTCGCAATATTATGCCTACTCAACTTATCCAACTCCATCGCCAGGTCAAAGCCGACTTTGCCTACTGCTTCAACATCGAATCCAGCCGTGCGCTGAGTGCTGCGGAGGTTGAGCGGCTGCGGCTGATCCTGGCCGATGGCTTTCTCCTCGACACGGTCACCTTTGAGCCGCAGCTCGTCGGCGAGCGGGTGGTGGAGATTGGTCCCCGCCTCAACTTTGCCACCGCCTGGTCCTCGAACATGGTCTCCATCTGCCGAGCCGTGGGGCTGGACGTGGTCAGCCGGGTGGAGCGCTCCCGCCGCACCCTGGTGCCGGAGGGGGAAGCGATCGACGCCTTCATCGCCAACAACCACGACCGCATGACCGAGTGTGTCTATGCCCAGCCGCTGACCACCTTTGAGACCGGCATCACCCCTGAGCCGGTCTACGAGGTCGATCTCAAGTCCAAGGGGCCGGACGGCCTGCTGGAGATCCCCGGCACCTCCATGGACGAATGGGATCGCGAACTCTATTACAACTACTTCGTCAAGCGCTGTGGCCGCAATCCGAGCATCGTTGAGATCATGGATCTTAACAACGCCAACTCCGAGCACTCGCGGCACGGATTTTTCCGCGGCAAACAGGTGATCGATGGCCAGGAGTACGACCGCACCCTGTTCCAGGTGGTGACCGATACCCTCAAGGCCAACCCCAAGGGCAGCAAGGTGGCCTTTAAGGATAACTCCAGTGTTATCGAGGGCGCCACCCTTACCACCCTGCTACCGGCACAGCCGGGCACCCCCTCGCCGCTTAAGGAGGCCAGCGTCTGCTATCATCCGCTGCTCACCGCTGAAACCCACAACTTCCCCACCGGTGTTGCCCCCTTTCCCGGTGCGGAAACCGGCACCGGTGGCCGTATCCGCGACGTGCAGGGCACCGGACGCGGTGGTTTTGTCATGGCCGGAACTGCCGGCTACTGCGTGGCCAACCTGCACATCCCGGACTACCCGCTGGACTGGGAAAACAGCTACGCCTGCCCGGACAGCCTGGCCCCGGCCCTGGAGATCGAGATCGAGGCCAGCAACGGCGCCTCGGATTACGGCAACAAGTTCGGCGAACCGCTCATCCAGGGCTTTACCCGCTCCTTTGACCTGCGGCTGGAAACCGGCGAACGCTGGGGCTTTTTGAAGCCGATCATGTTCACCGCCGGCATCGGCCAGATTGATGATCGCCACACCGAGAAGAAAGACGCCACCAAGGGCATGTTGATTGTGCAGGTGGGTGGCCCGGCCTACCGGGTCGGCTTTGGCGGCGGTGCGGCCTCGTCGATGATGCAGGGCGAAAATGAAGCCAAACTCGATTTCAACGCGGTGCAACGCGGCGATGCTGAGATGGAGCAGAAGATGAACCGCGTCATCCGCGCCTGCAACGAGATGGGTGACCTGAGCCTGATCGATGTCATCCACGACCAGGGCGCCGGCGGCCCGGCCAACGTGCTCAAGGAGTTAGTGGAGCATGCCGGTGGCCGGGTGGAGATCCGCAACATTCGCGTTGGCGATCCCACCATGTCGGTGCTGGAAATCTATGTGGCCGAGTACCAGGAGCGGGTCGGCTTGCTGATCAGTCCGGAAAACATCGAAAAATTCCAGGCCATCTGCGCGCGCGAAAAAGTAGCCTGCGAGGTATTGGGCGAGGTCACCGGCGACCTGCGTTTTGTTGTCCACGACAGTCAGGACAACACCACCCCGGTGGATATCGAAATCCCCGAGTTACTCGGCAAGATTCCACAGAAAACCTTCACCGACAACCGGGTTGTCCCGGCCCTGTCCGCCTTTGTCCCACCCAAGAACCTTGATGTGCGCGAGGCCCTGCACCGGGTGCTGCGGCTGGTGTCGGTGGGTTCCAAACGCTTCCTCACCAACAAGGTCGACCGCGCCGTCACCGGCCTGATCGCCCAGCAGCAGTGCTGCGGACCGATCCAGCTCACCGTGGCCGATGTGGCGGTGGTGGCCCAGTCCCATTTCGGCTTCACCGGTATTGCCACCGCCATTGGTGAGCAGCCGATCAAGATGCTGGTCGACCCGGCCGCCGGAGCGCGCATGGCAGTGGGCGAGGCCCTGACCAACCTGGTTTGGGCGCGCATCGAGGATCTGGAGCAGGTCAAGTGCTCGGCCAACTGGATGTGGGCGCCGAAACTGCCCGGCGAGGGCGCGGCCCTGCGTGACGCCGCCGAGGCCATGGCAGCGGCGATGACCACGGTGGGCATTGCCGTGGATGGGGGCAAGGACAGCCTGTCCATGGCCGCCAAGGTGGGGGAGGAGGTGGTCAAGTCGCCGCGTGAACTGGTGATTTCCCTCTACGCTGCCATGGGCGACATTCGCAAGAAGATCACCCCGGACATCAAGGAGCCGGGGTCGGTGCTGCTGCTGGTTGATCTCGGTGGCGGCAAGAACCGTTTAGGCGGCAGCGCCCTGGCCCAGACCTGCGGCCAGATCGGCAATGAAGTCCCGGATCTGGAAGATCCACTCCAACTCAAGCGGGCCTTTGCCGTAGTCCAATCGCTGATCGAGCAGAACCTGATCCTCGCCGGCCATGACCGCAGCGACGGCGGCCTTATCACCACCGTGCTGGAGATGGCCTTCAGTGGTAACTGTGGCCTCAACCTGGCCCTCAACGGCTCCGGCACCATCCTCGAAACCCTCTTTGCCGAGGAGCTGGGCCTGGTGATCGAGTGCCGCTGGAATCATCTGGCCCAGGTCAAGGATCGCTTTGAGCAAAACAAGATCCCCTGCCAGGTGCTGGGATCGAGCCGGGTGAAAAAGGCGATCACCATCCAGTACAACGGCGAGTTGGTGCTGGATGATTCCATGGTGCTGCTGCGCCAATGGTGGGAGGAGACCAGCTACCAGCTGGAGCGGCTGCAGATGAACCCCGCCTGTGCCGACGAGGAAAAATTCAACATCTTTGATCGCACCGGCCCGGAGTACCTGCTGAGCTTTGCCCCCGAGGCCACGGCTCCGGCCATCCTGCAGGCCAAAGACAAGCCCAAGGTGATCATCCTGCGCGACGAGGGCTCCAACTCCGACCGCGAGATGAGTTCCGCCTTTTACAGCGCTGGTTTTGAGCCCTGGGATGTGACCATGACCGACCTGCTGGCCGGGCGTATCGATCTGGCTAGCTTTCGTGGCATTGCGGCGGTGGGCGGTTTTTCCTACGCCGACGTGCCGGAGAGCGCCAAGGGCTGGGCCGCGACCATCCGCTTCAACGAGCGTCTCCAGGCTCAGTTCCATGAGTTTTACAACCGCCCGGATACCTTTACCCTGGGCATCTGCAACGGTTGCCAGCTGTTCGGCCTGCTGGGTTGGGTGCCCTGGCTGGGCATCGAGGCCGAGCGCCAGCCGCGCTTCATCCACAACCTCAGCGGCCGTTTTGAATCACGTTGGACCACGGTGAAGGTGCTGCACAGCAAATCCATCATGCTCCAGGGCATGGAGGACCTGGTCTTCGGCATCCATGTTGATCATGGCGAAGGGTATCTGCACTTCCCGGACGAATCCATCCGCCAGCGGGTGTGGAACGAACAGATGGCGGCACTGGTTTACACCGATGACGCCGGAAAGGCCACCGAGGCCTATCCCTTCAACCCCAACGGCTCGCCCGGCGGTCTCACCGGCCTCTGCTCACCCGACGGCCGCCACCTGGCGATGATGCCCCATCCAGAGCGCACCTTCCTGCCCTGGCAGTGCCACTGGCTGCCCGAGGGCATGAAATCGCTGCCGGTCAGCCCCTGGTTGAAGATGTTCCAGAATGCCTATGCCTGGTGTACCCGCGCATGAGCACACCTCTCTTCCTCCACGGTCTCGATTCCTCCACCCAGGGTACCAAGGCGCGGTGGTTTCGCGAATATTTTCCCCAGGTGCGGATTCGCGACTATACGGGCGATCTCAGCCAGCGGCTGGCGCAGTTGGAGGAGCAGGTGCAGGGGTTGGAGGAGTTGATTCTGGTGGGATCGAGTTTTGGCGGGCTGATGGCGACCTGTTTTGCCCTTCGTTATCCGGAAAGATGCAAGCGTCTGGTGCTGCTGGCACCGGCGCTAAATTTCGGTGAGTTTCAGCCGCCGCTGGAAAAAATAACCGTGCCGACCCTGTTGATCATGGGTCGGCACGATACGGTCTGCCCGCCGCATCTGGTGCAGCCGCAGGCCGAGGCCACCTTCAGCCAATTGGAGTTGCGCATCAAGGACGACGATCACATGCTGCACGCCACCTTCCCCGTCCTCGATTGGCCAAAGCTCCTTATTTAAGGTTCGTCGGCGGCATCGGCGCCGGCAGGGGAGGCGCAAGCGGTTGCGGTACCGGCTTGGCGGTCTCCTGCTGCTTGGGCTGTTTGGCCAGCAGCTCGCTCATCTCCACCAGGCGGTAGAACTCGGCCCGATAGCCCTCGGCATCCTGGCCGCGTCCCTCGCGGGCCAGTTTGAGGCAGCGCTCCCAAGTGAACTCGCCCTTATGCTCGGAGCCGGTGAGCAGCATACCGTAACCGGCCACGGCGGCGGCAAAACGCAAATCCGTTGAACCCTGCTTCGCCACCTCGCTCACTGCCAAACTGATCTGCTCGGAGCTGGTCTTGCCCTGGGGTTTGTAGCGCAGTTTCACCGTCATCAACTCGTCGCTCTCCTTGGCGGCAGTGGCCTGCGTGGCCTGATATTTGAGCGGGTCCAACTGGGGAATGGCCTTGTGGCCGGCCGGAATCAGTTCATACAGCGCCGTCACTCGATGCCCCACGCCCACCTCGCCGGCATCCTTGCTGTCGTCTTTGAAGTCCTCGTCGTTAAGTTGTCGATTTTCGTAACCAATCAAACGGTACGCCCCCACCTTGGCGGGATTGAACTCCACCTGAATCTTCACGTCATTGGCCAGGGCAAAGAGGGTGCCGCTCATCTCCTTGACCAACACCTTTTTGGCCTCCAGCAGGCTATCGATGTAGGCATAGTTGCCGTTGCCCTTGTCGGCTAAAATTTCCATGGTATCATCGTGATAATTGCCCATGCCGAAACCGAGCACGGTGAGGTAGATGCCATCCTTGCGCTCCTGCTCGATCAGTTTGGCCAACTCGTCGCGGCTGGTGACGCCGACATTGAAATCGCCGTCCGAGGCGAGAACGACCCGGTTGTTGCCGCCCTGAATGAAGGCCTGGCGAGCCAACTGATAGGCGGTTCGAAGGCCACTGGAGGCATGGGTGGAACCGCCGGCCTCGAGGTGGTCGATGGCAGCGATGATCTCCTGCTGGCGGTTGCCGGCGGTGGGTTGCAACACCACACTGTCGGCGCCGGCATAGACCACCATGGCCACGCGGTCACGATTGCCCAACTGCTGCACCAACAGCGGCAACGCCTGCTTCAAGAGCGGCAGCTTGTTGGGGTCCTGCATCGAGCCGGAGACATCCACTAAAAAGACCAGGTTGGAGGGCGGTAACTGCTCTTTGGCCAGGTCACGGGCCTTAAGGCCGATGCGGGCAACGAGATACTCCTGGTGATAGGGGCTGGGAGCGATTTCGGCGCTGAGGGCAAAGGGTTCTTTGCCTTTGGGCTGGGCATAATCGTAGGTAAAATAGTTGACCATCTCCTCGATGCGCACCGCGCCCACCGGCGGCATCATGCCATCGTTGATGAGGCGGCGCACGTTGGCGTAGCTGGCGGTGTCGACATCGATACTGAAGGTGGAGAGGGGATCGCGGCCGGCGTTGATGAAGCCGTTCTCCTTGACGGCGTTATAGGATTCGCGGTTCCAGGCCGGCTCCATCATGATCGGCGCTCCCGCAGTCATGGCCATGCGCGGCATAACGCCGCTGGGTTTCTGTATCGCGACAGAGGGCTCCACCTGGACGGGTGCTGCCATTTTTTGCTGCTGGACATCGGCCAACTGCTCCACCTCGGTGCGGGCAACCTTCAGTTCCTTGGCCTTGCCTTCTCCCTTGGCCCCATCCTTCTCCGGGGCCGGGGCGGAACAACCGGCCAGCAGCAGCAGGGCCAACAACAGTGCGGTTTTGTTTTTCATTATGTGACTCCTTGATTGTCGTGGTGGAATTCGGGGTGGGCTGTGCGCCCTTTGATTTCTTGGACGGCACCCAGGCTTGAATCTGTCGAAAAAAAGTTGTTTTATTGTAGCCTCGGCACAATGACATTGCAAATCAACTTGTTATGAATACATCTTCTGGCTGGCAACAACAGGCAACAACGCACTGGCCACTGATCAATCGCCTGGCTGGGCGCCGCTTTTCCCAGGAAACCCTGGCCGAAGAGGCTGCGCTCTTTGTCATGGATAAACTGGCCGAAGAAGATTGGCAACGGTTACGCGCCTTCACCGGCCGCTCCACCCTGGGCACCTATATCGGCGCCCTCACCCTGCGTCTGCTCGAGGATTTTGCCCGCCAGCGCTTTGGCCGCCTCAAGCCGCCGGCTTGGGTGCGACGGCTGGGCGGCATCTGGGAGACGCTCTTTCGCCTGCTGTGCATGGAACGGATCGCCCCGGATGCAGCCGTGGCGCAACTCACTGAGCGGCAATCCTGCGCCACGGCAATAGCCGAACAAGCTGCCTACCAGATGCTCGGCGAGATTCCCTCCTGCGGCAGCCATCGCGGCGAACAGGTCGAGCTGGCTGAAGATCTGTCGCTTGATGCCGAGGAAGGGCTTTCCCAGCCCGAGGAGCAGCTCGAGACCACCGAGCGCGAGCAATGTTTGAGCGTGCTGGGCCGGATTCTCTTTGCCGAGGAGGAGAGTACCATCGATGCCCCGCGCCTGGAACGGCTGCTGGCGGCGCGGATCAAACTCGAGTCCCGGGAGCGGCTGCTCCTGAAGCTCTGTTTCCGTGATGGCCTGGCCGTGGCCGAAGCGGGACGCATGCTGGGCTGGAATCAGAATCAGGCGCACGGACGCTTGCGGCGCCTGCTGGAGCGGCTGCGACAGGATTTTGCCGAGGCCGGGTTGGAAGAAGAACTGCGCCTGTTGTTGTAAGGCAGGACAGATCGCAGCAGACTGTCATTTTTACAGAGACACTCACACAAACGGGTATCGCTATGGCCAAGATCGAACCATTCGAAGAGTACAAGGCCCAACAACGACGTCTGGTCCTGCTGGCGCTGCTGGCAGATCAGCCCAAAGCCACCACCAACTGCGTGGCGGATGAGCAGATGGCCTCGTTGGTGGAAGGATCGCTGACGCAGCAAGAGACGGAGCAGTGCATGGCCCATCTGGCGCAGTGTGACCGCTGCTCGGGTTTGTGGGTGCAACTGGATCAGGAATGGCAGCACCAAGAGCGGCAGGAACAACGCCACAAGCGACGGAAATTGCAGAAAAAGCCGCGTCCTTTCACGGTGGCTGGTTCAATCCTGGCGGCGGCAGCCAGCGTCGCGGTCTTTGTCACCATCACCACCCGGGTGGATCGCAAAACGGCGCATCTGCCGCCCCCTGCCCCGGCACGGCAGCAGGAGTGGGTGGCAGCGCCGCCCGCACCCAAGCAGCAGGAGGCGGTGCAGGAATCCACCCAAGCCGCTGCATCACCGCAACAGCAAGAGATGGCGGCGACAGCGGAAACGGCCACCGCACCGGTGGCAGCATCGGTGCCCCGAGCGGATTCTTCTGGCATTGATCAGCAAAACGATGCGCTGGCTGATAAAAAGGAGACGACCCCGCCATCAGCCCCCACAACGCCAGAACCGTTACTGGCCTCACAAGCAGTTACCGTTGTGGAAAAAGAAGCAGCCCCGGCCGCCGCCGCAGAGCCGATGGCGCGCATGGCCAAACCGGCGGCGGCGCCTCCTCCAGTTGGCGGTAGTTCAGCACCACATAGCCTGGCCACCTGGCAGGAACAGTTGCGTCACGACTGCACCCGGCCACCGGCGCCGGAACAGTTGGCAGCCTTGGCCGCGCAAGGTCGGCAACTGCTTGCTTCAGCCAGTTTGGATGAAGCAAGCAGGCAACAGGTACACACCCTGCTCGAACCCCTGGAGGCACAGCAGGAGATCGAAACCCGCTGCAAGGCCATCCTCGAAATCCTCGGCCCGGCCCCCCAAACCCCCTGATCAGATCGGTGGGGCAATGGTGACGACGATACGCATATCGGTGGTCGCCTTGACGCCGTGCGGCTCGCGGATATCGGAGATGAGCATGTCGCCGGTTTTGGCCACCATGGTTACATCGTTATCGGCCAGGAACTCCCCCTCGCCCTCGATCACCAAAATGGAGAGCTGGCCGTCGAGATCGTGGGAATGAATGGGAAACAAGGCCCCGGCCTTGAGGTTGAAGTTGAGGATCTTGAAAAACTCGGAATCGTGCAGCACGATGGCCTTCATGCCGAGCGGGTTGAATTCGCGGGTGGAGTGCAGTTCTATCTTGCGCATGGTGGGCTCCCGTTAATGGAATCGGCGTTTTTTTCTTGTCTCTGACCGATGGTAGGCACGGATCGTTCTCCGCACAAGCCGGCGCAGACCGCCACCCTCAGCTTTTCCCGCCCTCGCTGCGAAACTGGTGGAGATCCAGCCCGTATTTATTGATTTTGTCGTACAAACTCTTGCGTGATATCCCCATCAGCTGGTGGGCCGTGCTCACCTGCCCGCTCACCTGTTGCAGTACCTGCTCCACATAGCGCCGCTCCTGCTCCTCCATGTGCTCCTTCCAGGGCAAACACTCAATGGCCGCCTCCGTGGCAGCGACCACCGGCACCGCCGCCAGCGGCTCCCGCTCGCCCAGCACACAATAACGACGGACAAAGTTACGCAGCTCACGGATGTTGCCCGGCCAGTCCTGACGCATCAACTCACGAATCAGTTCAGGGCTGCACGGCCGACCGCTGCCAGGCTGGCCACCGCAGTATTCGTTCCAAAAATAGTCCACCAACAGGGGGATATCCTCCTTGCGCTCGCGCAACGGCGGCAGTTGCACCGGCAGCACATTGAGTCGGAAGTAGAGATCCTGGCGGAAGCGGCCCTGCTCGATCTCTGCGCGCAGATCACGGTTGGTGGCGGCGATGATGCGCGCCTTCAGCGGGATGAGGGCGTTGCTGCCCAGCCGCGAGAAGCTCCGATCCTCCAATACCCGCAGCAGTTTGGATTGCAGCTGCGCCGGCATGGAGCAGATTTCGTCGAGAAAGAGCGTGCCTTCGCCGGCGTATTCGAACTTGCCCAGTTTGCGCTGAATAGCCCCGGTAAAGGCCCCCTTTTCATGGCCAAACATTTCCGATTCGATCATCTCGCCGGGAATGGCGCCCATGTTTACCGCCACATAGGGGGCGGTATTGCGCCGGCTGAGCTCATGAATGGCCCGTGCCACCAACTCCTTGCCGGTACCGGTTTCGCCGATGATCAGCACCGGGTCGCTTTCACCGGCCACCGCCTCGATCAGGGAATAGAGGCCAAGCATGGCGGGATGGCTGCCGATCAGGCCGCAGAAGCGGGTGCGGGCTGCTCGGCTGGCGTGCAACTGCTGCTCCAAGTGGCGGTTTTTCAGCACCAGTTGCCGCCGTTCAATGGCGCGCGCCAGGGTGGAAAGGATGATATCTTCGTCCACCGGCTTCTGTAGAAAGTTGTAGGCCCCCTTCTTCACCGCCTCCACAGCCATGGAGATGTCACCATGGCCGGTAATGAGGATGACTGGTAAATCGGGATCTTTTTGCAGTATGCGCTCCAGCAGTTCCATGCCGTCCATTTCGGGCATGCGGATATCGGCGAGCACGGCGGCAAACGAGTGATCCTCAAGGCTGGCCAGGGCTTCGACCGGATTGCCAAAGGTGCGCACCGCATAACCGTTGAGCACCAGGGTTTGTTTGATGGCGGCAAGCAAGTAGAGATCGTCATCGACGACCAGTATTTCGGGTTTCTCGATGGTTGCCTCGCTCATGACGATACTCCTTGCTGGGGCGCCTCCCGCTGGCGGAGTTGTGGGATATAGACCGCGAAGCTGGCCCCCTTGCCGGGCACCGATTCCACCTCGATGTAGCCGGAGAAACCGCGCACGATGCGGTCGACGATGGAAAGCCCCAAACCCATGCCAGTGCCCACCTCGCGGGTGGTGAAGAAAGGATCGAAGATTTTTTTCTGCATGTCCTCGGCAATCCCTTCACCGTTGTCGGACACGGTGACCACCACATAGGGTTCCTTGAGCATGGTGGTGAGGTTGAGACAGGTGACGATGCGGCTGGTGATGGTCAATTGCGGCATCACCACCCGGCCCATGGCCTGGATGGCATTCTGGATCAGGTTGAGAAAGACCTGTTCCAGCCGCACCTCAACGCCCAAGACCTCGCAGGGGGTAACGGCAAGCCGCAGTTCGAGGTAAATTTCACTAAGCCGCAGCTGCGCCTCCAGAAACTTGATGATCTTGCCGATGATCTCGTTGAGGTCGATCGGCGCCTGTTCCTCCTCGGCTTTTCTCCCGAAGCTGCGCATGGTGGCAATGATCGACGAGGCCTTGTTGACCCGGTCGACGATGATATGCAGGTTCTCACGCATCATCTCCGTGTGGTCACCCGGTGTATCCAAGGCCTTGAGGCAGTTGCGGGCAAAAAGGAGGATGGCATTGAGCGGCTGGGTGAGTTCATGCCCGATGCCGGCGGCCATCTCGCCCAAACTGGCCAGGCGGCTGGAATGGATCAACTGTTTTTGCCCCTCCTGCATCTCGGCCATGAGATCATAAAACTCGCTGCAATCCGAGCAGATCAACATATGCAGCACCAGACCGTTGGGATTGACATGGGTGGAGCCACGCATCTTCACCGGCAGACTCCCCCCTTTGACAGTTTTGAGCTGGGCCTCGAACTCGGTGAACTCACCCTTGGCAAAGGCTCGACGGATGGCATCGGCCTTATCCGCTCGTACCAGATCATCGAGGATGAGATGGCCGCCCTCCTCAATGGAAAAACCGGTGCGGTCAAAAAATTCGCGATTGCTCTGGATGACACGAAAATCCTGATCCAGAAGCAGAAACAGCTCGGAAATACCCGCCAGGATCCGCTCGGTAAAGGAACGGCTGGCTTCCATCTCCTCGTGCTTGCGCAGCACCCGAACAACCAGGTCCTGCCGTTGCCGCTCCAGTATTTTTATAGCCTGATCTTGCATTGTCCTTCCTCCCGTTGGCGCAAATCTGCCCAATAATACCCGTTACATGTGCCCATCGTCACGGAGAATGCACTCCTGCCGGGAGAGTTGTGGCCGACGCCCTGCTCTTAGAGCGGTGGCAACGGTTTTTGCTGGCGGAACTCGCCATTCTCAAGTAGTCCTGACTCTTGTCCCAACCTGCCCCTGTCTCTTACGCCATCGCCTGAGGTGTACCATGCTGCATTGCTGTGTTTTTTTGTGCGGAGCCGCGCTGATGATCATCGAGCTCACCGGTTCGCGTATCCTGGCTCCCTTTCTCGGCACCTCACTGGTGGTATGGACCAGTCTCATCGGCATTATCCTCGCCAGTCTCAGCCTCGGTGCCTGGTGGGGCGGTATGCTGGTGGACCGTGATCCACGCCCCAGAGTGCTGGGCCGTATTGTCCTGCTCGCGGCCTGGTCCACCGCCGCCATTGCCCTGTCCAAAACCTGGGTATTGGAATTCCTCCAAGGGACAGGCGGTCTGCATACCGTGGCCATTGCCGCCACCGTGGCCCTCTTTGCGCCAGCGGCCATCCTGCTGGGCATGGTGGCGCCCTTTGCCGTGCGGCTGAGCCTGGAAGATACTGCTCACACCGGGCGGACAGCCGGAAGACTCTATGCCCTGTCCACCATAGGCTCCATTGTCGGCACCTTTTTGGCGGGTTTTGTGTTGATTGCCTGGGTGGGGAGCACGGCCATTCTCTACATCACGGCTGCGGTCCTGGCCCTGGCCGCCCTGTTGGCAGACCCTTCGGCCAAGGCGATCAAGGTCCTGTCTTTGATTGTCTTTGTCCTGGCAATTGTGCTGGCCCGGCTGTATGACCAACGCCTTGAACGGATCGGTTTTCTTGACCGCGACACCCCATACAACCGCGTATTGGTCTATAACACACGAGAGGCGGGGTCCGATCGGCTTACCCGTGAGATGGTCACTGGACCGCAGGGACGGCAATCGGCCATGTATGTGGACACCCCCACCGAATTGGCCCTGCCCTATACCCGCTTTTACCGTTTGTGCGAATATTACCGACCCGGGGCAAAGCGTATGTTGGTACTCGGGGGTGGTGGTTTCTCCTTCCCCAAATACGCCCTGGCCCATTACCCGGAATTACAGATTGATGTGGTGGAACTCGACCCCGGCATCACCGCCTTGGCACGCAGTCATTTCGGCCTTACCGAGCATCCACGCCTACGGGTGATCGCCGAGGACGCCCGCACCTTCCTGAAAAAGGTCGACCAGCCTTACGATGTCATCCTCTGCGATGTGTTCAACGCCCACTACTCCATTCCCTTCCACCTGGTGACCATGGAGGCCGTGCAACTGATGCAGGCGGCCCTCAACCCCGATGGGGTGGTGCTGGTCAACCTATTGGCCTCACCCGAAGGGCTATCCAACCGTTTCTACAAGGCTCTGCGGGCCAGCTTCACCGCCTCCTTTACCCAGGTGCAGGCCTATGCGGTGGTTGATGCCGCCGACAGTAAGCTGTGGCAGAACCTGCTGCTGGCAGCGAGCAACCAGCCTCCCACCGGTGAGCCCGCCGATCCCCTGCTGCGGCAGATGCGGACCCATGTCCTGCCAGTACCCAAGGACCGCGTCCCGCCATTCACCGATGAATACGCGCCGGTGGATCGCTACCTGGACGAGTTGCGCCTGCGAACGGCGGCAAACAACGATTCCTGAGCAGCTTCAACCAGGATTAAGGCAGCTCCTCCAACGTCGCCGCCAGCAATCGTACCATTTCCGCAAACAGTGTCTGCTCATCGAGCATTCCCGCCACCACCGCGCCGTCCATGACCAACAGGCTGCGGGCTGATGTCTCCTGCAACAAATCACAGGCCTCCATCAGACTTGCCTTCACGGGAATCAGGGGAGGTGGCAGAGTCATGACGGCGGAAAGCGGTTTTTCGATCAGTTCCTGCAAACGCTGCCGAAATAATCCATTCCAGAAGATATGGGAGAACCGCCAGGTTGTTCCGGCAGATTGGCTGCGAAACTCCGGATCGACCAGGTATTGCGGCCGCACAATATCAGCCATTTCCCGCATCGTCACCACCCCCACCACCTCTCCGTCCTTCATCACCAGCAGCTGTCGGTCAAGGGCTTTCCCATTTGTTCCCTTCTGCACCAGCATCTGGCGCAAGGCCTGCTCCAGGGGAGCATCGGGGGGCAGGACCACGCAGTCCTCCAAGGACAGCATCAAATCGCCAACAGATTTTTCCAACCCAAGACGTCTTGCCCCGCCAAAACGGGCCGCCTCCCTGATCTTCACGGCCAGGAGATCCAGGTCCGTGGGTTTGGTCAGGTAATCATAGGCGCCCAGTTCTACAGCCCGCTCGGCACTGGGTAACTCGCCATGACCGGTGAGCATGATCACTGGAATATGTGAAAAATCTGTCTTCATCCGCTGCAAGGTGGCTTCTCCATCCATACCGGGCAGCCGTACATCAAGGACCACCACATCCGGTGCGGATTGCATATGCTGCAAGGCCTCCTCACCACAGGTTGCACACATGGTGTTAATCCCCTTACGTTGCAGGATGATTGCCGTAGTGGCGAGAAACCGCTCTTCATCGTCAACTAACAAAACTGTTAGCGAATCCTTCATAAGACCCTCGCATTGGAAGTCTGGGGTGGAATATTTTCATAGGCAGAGGGAAAACAAAGAGAAAAGAGTGTCCCCTCGCCTGGTTGGGAATGAACGTCGATGGATCCGCCCATGGATTCGACCAGGCCATAACAAACGGCCAGCCCGAGCCCTGAACCTTTTTCCGGAGGTTTGGTGGTGAAAAATGGGGTGAAAATTTTGGCCAACACGTCCTGGGGAATGCCGTTGCCATTATCTTGCACCTCTATCAGCACCCATCCCGGTTTGTCCATACTGGCGGTGAGGAGCACCTGCCCACCACTATTACCCCAGCGTTCCACCACGGCATAAATGGCATTGTTAAGTAAATTCAAAAAGATTTGCTGCATTTTTCCAATGTCACCACAGAGTTGGGGCGTATTGGCCGCAACCTCGGTGCGCAGGGTAATTCCATGCGCCTGAAGACTCTTTTCAACCAGAATGTGCATGGAACGCAGCAACTCCTCCGGGGCGATGATCGTTGGCAACGCTGGCTCATGGCGGCCAAAGCGCAGGATCGAGGCTGTGATCTGTGCGCAACGATCGATTTGGAGCATCGCCTGGGCCAAACTGTCATGTACTGCTATCGCCGACGGTTCGTTCTTTGCCACTGGCCCAATGGCATGTTCCTCGATGATCATGCGCACCAAGGTCAATTCGGCTTGTATGATCTGCAAGGGATTATTGATTTCATGGGCGAATCCTGCGGTCATTTCTCCAAGTTCGGCAAGTCGGATGCTCCGAGCCAGACGCTCACGAAGCACCTGCTTTTCCTCTTCGAACGCCAGCAATGCGGACCCAATACGACCGCTGGCCAGGAAAGCCAGCGATACCGTCACCAAGCCGCCAAGCACGGAAATGAGCAGCACATAGCGGCCCGCCGTGTGGATTTCGTGATAAATCTCCCGTTTCTCTTGCCGGGCGACCAGATGCCATTGGCCGTGATTGAGCGGAGTACTGGCAGCAACAAACTCTTCGCCCTCCGGACCCGTAACCGTGAAGATGCGGATATAAGTGGCGGAACTGATGTAGGTGGCAGCGTTCCTGGCAGTGTCGAGTAATTCCCATTTGCCGGCTTGCCGGGTTTGATACTGTCCCTGTCCATTAAGCAAAAAGGCCTCCCCCGTCTCGCCAATGCGAACTGATTCGACAATCCGTGCAAAGGCATCGCTATCGATGGTCGCCCGCAAAATGAACCGGTTCTGTTCGCCACCCACCTTGGCCACGATGAAATGGGGGACACCGCGAAATCCAAGAAAGACATCACTTACATATTCGCCGCGCTGCCATGTGTTGATAAACCATGAAGCCCGGGAATAATCCTTATCAAGCAATTGATGCGGACCCGCATAGGCCAGATGATTGCCAGCGGCATCGATTACACCGAGGTCAACAAAGGCCTCGGACTTGGCCCGCATGCGCTGAAAAATCAATGCGATCGTCAGCGGCGAGGACAGTTCCTGCTCAGAATAACTGCGTAAAATGAAATCCAGATCATGGAGGCGTTCGTCCAGATAGCGTTCGATTACGGTGGCCTGGTTGGCCACGACCTGGCGCATGGTTGTTTGGGAACTGCGGGTTAGCGATTGGATATAAAAAGAAGATGAAAGCACCAACACCAGCAGGTAGGGGACCAGCGGCACCAACACGATGCCGAGAAAAATCACCTTGCGCGTCTGCCGAAAAGCCTGCTTTTGGCGTGGCGGCAAGGACAGGTTCGATGTATTCCCCATGCTGCACCGGCCTATTACAGCACAAAAGGATGGGTTAGCAAATAGCGTGACGAGGGGCCACGGCCGGATTTTTTCAACAATCCCTTTGCAACTAGGTCGTGGAGATCATACTGGGCCGTACGCACGGAGATCTCACCACCTACGGCCTCCTGATAATCACTGCGGCTGATAACACCTGCCCGGGCTATGACCGGCCAGGCTTGCCGCTGGCGAGGATTCAATTCAACCGACTGGTCCGGGACCTGGACGGGAGACGCTGTATCATTGGGTGCAGCGGTGTTCAACCCTTTAGGGAGTGGGGGGGGCAGTGGGAGTTGAGTAGCAGATTCGGTCGGCAGCAGTGCATTTGGCTCCGGCTCAGTAGTGCGCTCGTCAAAGAGTATATGCTGGGCCAGTAACACATCGCTGTCGGCAAAGGCCAAGGAGCGGGTGACACAATTGCGCAACTCACGAATATTGCCAGGCCAGTCATGGCGAAGCAACCGTTCCATGGCACCACGACTGATGGCAACTGGCTCCAACCCGGAAAGGGTCATGTGTTCATCAAGAAAATACTTGATCAGCACGGCAACATCCTCCTTGCGATCACGCAGGGAAGGGGTGTTGATAGTGATCACTGCCAGGCGATAATACAAATCTTCTCGAAATTCACCACGTTGAGCGAGTTGCAGTAAATCGACATTGGTGGCGGCGATGATACGCGCATCAAAGGCCAGGTCCTGATCTGAACCTAAGGGGCGGATACGGCGCACGGATAGGGCACGCAGCAGTGCCTGTTGCACCTTGGGTGAGGCGTTGCCAATCTCGTCGAGATGCAAGGTGCCACCGGACGCGGCAACAAAAGCCCCCTTGCGCTCGTGATGGGCATCGGAAAAGGCCCCTTTGACATGACCAAAGAGGGCGTCCATCAGCAGATTCTCATCAAGAGCTCCGCAGTTGATGGAGATGAACGGTCCTTTGCTGCGGTGGCTCACCGAGTGGATGGCCTCTGCGGTCAGTTCCTTTCCGGTACCGGTTTCACCGATGATCAAAACATCCGCCAGCACCCGTGATGCTTTATGAATCTGCTGCCGCAGCGTATTGATCGCTTGGCTGCCACCGACAATACCGTACAGGGGCATGGCCAACAGTCGAGCATCGAGCATCGGATTCTCTCGGATTTCTTTCTCCAGATTGACCGATTGGCGCATTCGGTCATCTTCAAAAACCCCTTCGCGCAACAATGAATCATTTCGCGCAATGTGCAATTGCATGAGCAGGATGTTGAGCGAACGCTGAAATTGATTAATTTCAGCAAAGAGTGGATTCAGCGCCAAGGGAGAAGGATCGTCTCCTCCCGTACGGATCTCCACCGCCTCGGCGAGCAATTCGAGTTGCCGGGTAATGCGGCGGCTGACAAAATACATGGCCATGAACACCAACAGCACACCAAGGGCAACACACACGCTTAGTGTCCCAGCAATGCGGTAGGTTGAGGCCATGAACACAAAACTGGTGTCAATGCAGCCAATGCCGCCAACGATACGCCGCACCCCTGGGCTTTCTTCAAAAACAATGGGCACATAGCTCAAATAGAGGGTGCGATCATTACGCGATGGGGCAATGAAGGGACGCGAAATCAGGACCTGTCCTGATCGTTCGCCTTGCACATCAGAGACCATCGCCCAATAGAGATCATGGGTAGACCCAGGCCGAAAGGCGGTGTTGAAACCAGGACGGCCCACATCTCCTTGCAATCCCATGCGCAAAAGATCCACGGAAAGATCGGGGCGTTGCCGATCAGGCGATTCGGACTGGAACAGCAACCAGCCAGCGGCATCGAAGAAAAAACTCTTCTTGTGTTCACTCTCCTGCGGGAAGAGGAACAGTGGAGACTGCTTGGAGGTGTGCAGGGAGATGATATCGCGCAAACGGGGCAGATCGATGGAAAGCGACAACTGGCCCTGGTAGACCTTGTCGCTGTCATACACCGGAGTGGTCAGGCGGATGACATGCATGTTGAGGGCACTCATGGCACCCTCGGCATGGACGGAGGGATAGACAACCTCCATGGGTTCGCTGATCTGGATGTATCCCGCTGGTTTGCCAGCCAGCTGATCACGCGCGGAAAAGATGCCGAATTTGGCTCCCTGAGCCTGATCCAGCGGCACCGGAACCACGGTGGTTCCGGTGTTGACCAGCACGAAATGCTCCTCGGCACGTTGTCCATAAAAGGCGATCTCGCGATAGCGATTCCGTTCCCCACTGGATTTGGCGGCCAAGTGGTTGCGCATCCATTCTGCTGTGTGGGGAAGACGGGTGAGATATTCCAGCTCATAACGGGCAGCTATCAGCAACTGGTCGAGCTCATGGGCCTGCGCCAGGGCGCGAACCTGGGCGTTTCTGGAATAGGCTTTATCGAGGTAGGTGGCGACGATATGATAGGTGGCGATCACCGTGGCCGACAGGATCACACTCACCAGTAACGTGCCAACCAGCACCAGAAACTTGCAGATGCCCCAGGAATCTGTCACCCCCTCGACCCGGATCAGCGGGTTCAATATCGGTGGATGCGAATAGCGCATTCCCCACTCTCCTTTGCGAAAAAATTCCTCTCTTCATGCCGCGCAACCACTTTGGCATTACCACCAATTGTGCAATTGCGCAACACTCATTAGTCAACAACTCGAAAAAACGTTGTTTTTTTCACGCAAACCAAAATGGCACAGAGATTGATAGAAGTGAGTCAGCTGTCTTCTTGCGTCGAGACCGCACACCCCTGACGTGATGAAGAGCTGATCTGAGCGCTCAGTTTCCCCCAACTGACGCGCTCGGATCTCCTTTGAGGAAACAGCCCGGCATTGCGCATGTCGGGATAGTGAAGACAACAAGCACGACAACAAAAAAAGGAGAAAACACATGAAGAAACGATTACTGCGGTTGTGGTGGACCTTCCTCGGCATCATGCTCTGCGCACCCAGCCTGGCCCTGGCAGCCGGCGGCGGCAAGAGTGCGCCCATTGTCATCGTTGCCGATACCCGCAAGCTGGACGGCATCATGGCCTGGTGGGCCAATCTCTACAACGAAAGCCATCTCTACTTCATGATCCTGACCATCGTCATCATCCCGGTCACCGGTGTGATTTTTGGTGTACTGGCAGACATCATCATGGGATGGATCGGGATTGATCTGAAATCCCGCGAACTGGCCGAACATTAATTCGAAACGAAGGAGACCCTCATGGACTGGCTTTATATTCTCATGCCCATTGCCGGCGTTAAGATCTTCTGGCCCGGCCTTATTATTCTCGGTATCGGTGTAGGTATCATCGGTGGCTTCTTTGGTATGGGCGGGGCCTGGATGGTCACACCCGGCCTCAACATCCTCGGTTTCCCCATGGCCTTTGCCATTGGCACCGATATCGCCCACATGGCAGGTAAATCACTGATTTCCACCATGCGCCATGGCAAATTCGGCAACGTCGACTACAAACTCGGCCTGATCATGCTCGTCGGTACCGTTGTTGGTTTCGAGTGCGGGGCCCAGATGGTCATGTGGCTTGAGCGCCTCGGTTCGGTCGAGAAGGTTGTACGCTGGATCTATATTGGCCTGCTAGCCTTCATCGCCTGGATGGTCTTCCACGATGTGGCCAAACGCGCCCAAAAAGAACGCGATGCCGCTGCCAAAGGTGAAAAGCTCGAAGCCGGCGCTACCGGTGTTGAGTGGCACAAGGCCCTGCATAAAATCAAGATCCCGCCGATGATCCACCTGGAAGTCGCTGGAATCTATTGCAGCGCATGGCTGCCCATTTTCGTCAGCTTCCTCACCGGTTGGTTGGCTGGTATCCTCGGCATCGGCGGCGGTCTCATCCGTATGCCCGCCCTGATCTACATGATCGGTTGCCCGACCCATGTGGCCGTTGGTACCGACCTCTTTGAGGTTGCTATCTCCGGTCTCTACGGTGCCGCCACCTATACCTTCAAGGGTCGGACTGAGCTGGTTGCCGCCATGGTCATGCTGGTTGGTGCCGCCATGGGTGCCCAGGTTGGTGCTGTAGCCACTAAATACATCAAAGGTTATGGCATCCGCATCGCCTTTGGTCTGGCCGTTATCGGCTGCGCAGTCTCTATTCTGATGAAACTGGTCCAACCCTGGGTACCCCAGTACAAAGCGTTACTGGACACCTCTTCCACGGTTCTGGTTCTCGGTCTGGTCAGCTTGATGTCGATCTACATCTTCATCAAAATGGTTCAAGGCGTGAAGCAGGAGCTGGCTCAGAAACAGCAGAAAATCTAAACCAGGAGACCGTTTAAGGAGATTATGATGAACATTAAACACATACTGCTCACTCTGGCCGCGACCTCCATGGCCATGACCCTCGTAGGATGCAAGGGCGATTTCAGCAAGGTGGAACAGGGACGAACCATTGCCTTTAATAAAGAGACCAAAGAGGTTACGCTGATCCACGACAGCGCCATGGATCCCCAAAAACCAGTGTACGATGTCCTGCCCCCCTCGGTGTTCAAACTGCCCCTTGATCCCAAGGAAACAGGTCCTGAACCCAAGGTCGGCCAGCGGATGAAGTTGGATACCGAGAAGAAGATTATCGTTATCTTTGACACCAAGACCCAGAAACTGGTGGATATCCCCATCACCATCGTCGACTTACAGCAACCCATCGACAAGGAACACCCTCTGGTTTTTGACAAGGCGGAAAAGAAGGCCAAGAAGTTCCCGGTGGTCGACAAGGAAAAGAAGACCATCACCATCTTCTCCGGGCGCCAGAAAATGCTCTGCACCTTCTCCGTACCGGATCAGTACTTTTCCTATCCGGACAGCACCTGGGATGCGGGTGACGAGGTTCGGTTGACCTACAAGACCGCTGGTCAGGCTCTGCGGTTCATGAACGTCTCTAAAACTGATATCTTCAAGAAGTAACATGCTCTTCAGCGGGCGGGAACCATCCCGCCCGCTTCTCTACCAAGAGGTTCACCATGTCGGAATATAAATTTTTCCTCTTCCACAAGCTGCTGGTGATCAGTGTCAACTGCCTGATCCTTATTGCTCTTTTTATTGCCATGTATCGGGCTTCACTCTACCCGGATAACTTCAACGTCACCTTTTTTAAAACCATCTTTTCCCTGCTCATCCCCACCCTGGTTCTTGGCTTTATTGGCAAACGTCTTCTGCACAACCGCTGCAGCGCGCCTCTATGACCTCTGGCTTCGGATTCATCCTCTGGCAAAAACGCACCGGTGTGCTGGCCATGATTGTGCTGGTGGCGGCCCTGCTCGCCCTGGCCGATGCCCTGGTGGGTGGCCTTCGGGGAGGTCATGCCCCGATCGAACTCATACCCGGAGCCCAATATCTGATCAGCGGCCCCTTGCCACCTCGAACGGAAACCATCAAGGATTTGGTCATTGATGGTCAGCCTGAAGATGACTCGGTTCGCCTCATCCCTGAAACCCTTTTTTCCGGGTACTGGTTTGGTGGATCGATGTGGCGCGGCACCATTGTCGTCGCCCCCCATGCCCAGGAAGGCGACTATGTGTTTCGGGTAAAAGATCCATACGGGGAAAAACAGAATCCAGCCCTGGTGTTCAATATTCGTCTTTGGCCCGATCAAGCGACCCTTAATGCGCATTCGCCCTCACGCCTGACCCGTTTGACCGGACAAAGCCCCTTTATCATCGCTTCTGTCCTGGCACTGACGGGGCTGATCGCCATGGCGGCCAATTTTCTTTGCGGCCGATTGTGGGCACGCCATCTTCATGCCCACCACTGCGGGGAAATTTACAAACTGCGCCAGACACCGCAGGGGACGGAAGTGACCTGCGACCTGCATTGTGACGACGTGGTGCAGCCGGGCGTGACAGGCACGATTTTTTACCCGTCGGGTGAACCGCGCTGCCAGTGCAGGGTGGCCAGTTGTGCCAAGGGCGAGGTCATGTTGCTGGTCGATCAACCCAATGCCGTATGCCTGGGCGATGTTGCCTGTGTCCACGTCACACACGCATAAAACCCTGCAAACGTTGACAACCACGCTATTTGAAAAAGAATTGACAACCTAAGCCATGCTTTGTAGGGATTACAGGCGCATACCCGAGCACCCCTTCGCGTTGTGATTGCGAGACAGGCATGGTGCGGGAAGAGCGAGGAGAGGGAAAGTGATCATTTCGCCACCGTACCCGACCTGGCCCCCATACCCGATCCGACCGCAGAGGGTAGGCTGATGGCGCTGATGCAAGGATTGAATCATGGAAAGAAACTATCGCATACTCTGGTGGCAGCACTGCCTGGCCATCATCTGTTTTTCCGTCATCCCACTGTTATTTGTCAACATTTCCCTTTATATCCTCTTTGACCGCATCTATACCGAAAAGGTGACGGAAAATCTGCGCAGCACGGCTGAAAATCGCCGTGATGCCATCGATCTTTTCTTCAGCGAACGCATTGCCCAACTCTACACCATCGCCAATACCAACACCTTCAAGGATCTCACCGACGAGACCACGCTCAACCGGGTCTTCGATGTCATGCATGCCAAATCCAACTCCTACATGGATATCGGCATCATTGACACCGAGGGGCACCACCTCGCCTATGTTGGCCCCTACTATGACGTGCTCAAACAGGTCAACTACAAGAATGAACCCTGGTTCAGTGCCGTCAAGGCCAACGGCATCTACATTAGCGATATTTTCATGGGATATCGTAAGGTGCCCCATTTCATCATCGCGGTGATGGTGCGGGAGAAAGGCACCTCCTGGATCCTGCGCGTCACGATCAATCTGAAAAATATCGATGATATCGTCCACAAGGGGTGGATCGGCAACCAGAGTGATGCCTACATCGTCAACAGCCACAACTTCCTGCAAACCAGGCCGCGTGTCACCGGCGATTTTCTCGAAACCCCAGGCGGTCCGGACTTCTCCTCCACCGTCACCACCAAGGTGGTCCGGTTGACGTTTGCCGGCAAGGAATCCTTCTACGCCGCCATTCCCATCGCCAACACCAAGTGGATTCTGGTAATCAAGGAAAACCCTGATGAGATCCTTTCGCCGCTGCAAAAGGGCATGCATTGGATGGTCTTCCTCACCGCGCTTGGCCTGGTCATCATCGCCACCGGCGCGGCGCTGTTCACCAACACCCTGATTGCCCGCATCAAGGATACCGACCGGGAGAACGCAGCCAACTCCGACATGCTGCTCCAGGCCAACAAGATGATCGCCCTTTCCAAAATGGCCGCTGGCATTGCCCATGAGGTCAACAATCCGCTGGCCTCCATCGCTGAGAAGGCTGGCTGGCTCAAAGACCTGCTGGCGGAAGAAGATTTGGCCGCCAGTCCTAATTTGGCCGAATTCAACGAATCGGTGGACAAGATCGAGCAGCATGTAGCCAGGGCCCGCAAGATCATCCACAACCTCCTTGGCTTCGCCCGCCGCATGGAACCAGCCAAGGAAAAAATCAACGTCAACAACCTGCTCGATGAAACCACCGGCTTTCTCGAAAACGAGGCCCGGTACGTCAACATCCGCATCGAGAAAAGTTACCAGGACAACGTTCCGGTCATCACCAGCGATCTCTCTCAGATCCAGCAGGTGGTGCTCAACCTGCTCAACAACGCCATCGATGCCATCGGCCATGACGGCACAGTGACCGTCTCCACCTGTTATCACGAAAGAAGCAATGAGGTGGAAATCAACGTCGCCGATACGGGGCCAGGTATCGCTGAAAGCGAATTGAACAAAATTTTCGATCCATTCTTTACGACCAAGGAAGTCGGCAAGGGCACCGGGCTCGGGCTTTCGATCTCGTACAGCATCATCGAAAAATTGGGGGGCAAGATCAAGGTACAGAGCAAGGTAGGCCAGGGGACCACATTCACCATTCTCCTGCCGAAACATTAAAAAAAGGGTTGTGCATGGAAAATTTGCGGGTGTTGATTGTTGACGACGAGGACGATTTCCGGGAGACCATTGTCAAACGGCTCAATGCGAGGAAAATTCAATCGGAGGGAGCGGCCAGTGGCGTTAAGGCCTTGGATGTATTGGCCAACAAGGATTTTGACGTTATCGTTCTGGATGTGAAGATGCCGGATATGGACGGCATCGAAACGCTGCGCCATATCAAGAAGATGAAACCGGAGATCGAGGTGATCATGCTCACCGGGCATGCGTCGGTGGAGTTCGGTCTCAAGGGCATGCAGTTGGGGGCCTTTGATTATGTGATGAAACCGGCTCCACTCAATGAACTGCTTGATACCATCGGGCAGGCCTACAACAAAAAACGCGGCATCGTTCACTGAATCCAGTGCCGATATCCATCCTCGCCGCTGTGCTTGTGTCCGGCCGCCACCGGACGGAGGTCTCACGGCCCGTTGAGGGTGGCCGCCCATTTCTGCGTGGACGACAACCATGAGAGTCTGGGATACCAGTCACCTGCTCGATACCATTCCGGCCAGCAAGGTAGCGTCCGCCGAGCATGTCTACGACCACACCGATAGCCAGGCCAACCAGAACCGTATCCGTCAGCATTTCAGGCAATTGCAGACCCGCTTGATTCTGGGGTTGGTCCTGGGCTTTTTGCTGCCCAACGCGCTGCTTTCTGCCTACTTTCATTTTCAGTTCACCCACACCTTGAAAGAGGGCGCCAAGCTCAACCTGATCGCCGTGGCCGAAAGTCAGCGCAACACCTTTGACCTCTACCTGCAGGAACGGGTGGTCAATCTCTACAACCTCTTCCACAGCAAGGAGTTCACCCTGGCGCCGACCCAGGCGCACATGGACAATGCCCTGGCCAGTCTCAAGCATTTCAACGACGGTTTCGTCGATGTCGGTTTTTTTGATCCCAGAGGCCGGCAAATCGGCTATGCCGGACCCTTTCCGGCGCTGCTTGGCAAGGATTACAGTCGGGAGACCTGGTATCAGAACCTGTTCAAGGAGAGCAAGACCTACCTCATCAGTGACATTTACATGGGGTTTCGCAATGTGCCCCATTTTACCATTGCCACCAAGCAGGTCTTTGACGGCCGCACCTATGTGATGCGCGCCACCCTCGACCCGGACAAACTCTACATTTATCTCCGCGCCATCAGCCAGGGCAAGGAGGTGGAATCAACCCTGGTCAACCGCGAGGGCCAGTACCAGGTGGTTGATCCCGGCCGCAGCCAACTGCCCGGCCGCAGCGATTATGTGCCACCAGTCACCGCCGCCGCCGGGGTGGAGGAGTTCGATCATAACGATCAGCGGACTCTGGTCGCCTATTCCTGGCTCAAGGAAACCCCCTGGGCACTCTTGGCGATGCAGCCGGTGGCCGTGGCCCAGGCCGGTATGATCCGCGCGCGGCTCGTGCTGACCATTGGCCTGATTGCCGTGAGTCTGATCGTCTCGATCATCATCTTTCTCACCATCAAAAAACTGGTCTACCGGGCGCGGCGTATGGCGGAAAAAGGGCAACAATTGCAGGAGATGCTGGCCCACGCCTCGAAACTGGCTTCCATCGGTGAATTGGCCGCCGGTGTCGCCCATGAAATCAACAATCCTCTGGCGATCATCATGGCCACCAGCGGCGTCATCCGCGATATGCTCAATCCCGAATTTGAGCTGGATCACAGCCCCGAGGCCATCTGCAAGGAGCTCTCCACCATCGATGCCGCCGCTACCCGTGCCAAGGGCATTACCCGTAAACTCCAGGATATGGGCAAAAGCCGGGTCCCTTGCGCTGTGGCGTGCAATGTCAACACCCTGCTCGACGAGGTGATTGTCCGCTTGAACAAGGTGGAATTCAGGCCCAAGCATATCGATATCAACCGGCAACTCGGCGACAACCTTCCCCAGGTGATGGCCGAACCCGAACCGCTGCGTCAGGTCTTCGCCAACATCCTCATCAACGCCGGCGACGCCATCGGTGACCGGGGCAGCATCACCGTGTCCTCCGAGACCAAGGAAGGCATGGTACTGGTCACTATCGCCGATACCGGCAAAGGAATTCCTGCGGAGAACCTGCAACGCATCTTCAATCCCTTTTTCACCACCAAGGGCGGTGGCAAGGGTACCGGTCTGGGATTAAGTATCGCGGCCAGCATCATCAAGTACCTGGGGGGTACGATCAAGGTTAATAGCATTCCGGGAACAGGCAGCTCCTTTACCATCCTGCTCCCTATCAACGAACAGGCCCAACAGGCCATCAAGCGACACGACAAGCAATAGTAGAAAATGGATAAGAAGCAACGAGGATTCAAGGTATTACTGGTTGATGACGAAGATATTTTCCGCGAAGCCACGGCCCGGCAGTTGACAGTGCGCGGATTTATCGTGCAGACCGCTGCCAGCGGCGAGGCTGCCCTGGAGATAGTGCGCAGCGATCCGCCGGAGGTGGTGGTGCTCGATCAGGAGATGCCAGGCTTGCACGGTTCGGAAACCTTTATCGAAATCAAGAAGATCGATCCGCTGATTGAGGTGATCATGCTCACCGGCAACACCAGCGTCGACAATGCCATCGAGTTGATGCAACTGGGCACCTTCGACTACCTGATGAAGCCGATCAACATCGATGAGCTCCTTTATAAGATCGAGGACGCCTTTACCCGAAAAAAACTCAACGAAAAGCAGCAACGGGAAACGGGGCAATAGCCGATGGACGGCAATGCCGCCGTCTTGCCCACCGATGCAGCCCATGAAGGCCATTCATGCTGAAAAAACTGGCAGCGTTCTCCAAAAAATTGCTCTTCCTCCAACAGGAAGAGACTGACCCGGTTCTGGAAGCCGAAGAGATTGATTCTCTGCGGCTGACCTTCAAGTCCCGCTATCACAGCTTCAAGCTGCTCTTGGCCGCCAACACCAGAATTTTAGAGGCCATGGCCGAGATAGAACGGGCACTCCAAGGGAACGAATCCTTTTCCATGTCGTTCGTGCAGACGCAATGCACCTCGATCTCGGTCAATGTGTTTCGCATGATCAATGACATGGAAAACATTGCTCCGGGAAAGTACACGGCTCTGCGCGACAGCTTCATCGCCATCCAGAAACGGATCGACGCCCTGCTCGGTGCCAAGAAACAGATCACTGATACCCGGCTGGTCATACCACTTGAAGGGATCAGCAGCGACATGACCGACCTGGCCGGTGGCAAGATGGCCAATCTCGGCGACATCAAGAACCGGCTCAATATGCGGGTCCCGGCCGGATTTGTCATCACAGCGGCGGCCCATGAAATGTTCATGCGCGCCGATGGGTTGCAGCGGGAGATTGACCGCTTATTCCAGGTGGCCGGTTCTGATGAGGACCGCAACCTGGACCTGGTCAGTTCGCAGATTCGGCAGTTGATCATGTCCGCCGAGGTTCCCGAACCCATTTATCTGGCGGTGGTCGAAGCATATACCCGCATGAAGGAAGATATGGGCGGCCAGGAGGTGCGCATGGCTGTGCGCAGCAGTGCCTATGGCGAGGATGCCGAAAACACCTCCTTTGCCGGTCAGTACCGCAGCGAACTCAATGTCGGTTTCTCGCAGTTTTTCTATTACTACAAGCAGGTGATGGCCTCCAAGTACAGTGTGCAGGCCATTGCCTACAAGCTCAGCCGCGGCTTTCGCGACGAGGACATCGCCATGTGCGTCGGCTGCTTGGCCATGGTCGGTGCCGTGGCCGGCGGGGTGATCTACACCCGCAACCCATTGGACACCAAAGATGATTCCATCTACATCAACTCGGTGTGGGGCCTGCCCAAGGCGGTGGTCGATGGTGACGCCCTCTGCGATCTGTTCGTGGTCAGCCGGGATGATGCCCTGACCATCCTGAGCCGCGATGTGCGGGAAAAGGCCTACCGCATTGATATCTTTGAAGAAGAGGGCTGCATTCGCACGGCGACCGATGACAATCAGCGCACCATGCCCTCGTTGAGCGACGAACAGATTCAGTTGCTGGCCGATCATGCGGTGCGCATCGAACAGTATTACGAGACACCGCAAGATATCGAATGGGCCATCGATAGTGCTGGAGAGATTTACATCCTCCAGTCGCGTCCCCTGCAACAGATGGAAACGGTGCTGCCGGGGCCGGATCTGGATCTGAAACGTTTTGCGGCCTCGCTGCTGGTGGACGGCGGCATCAACGCCAGTCCGGGCGTGGCCTGCGGCAAGGTGTTTCGCGTTGCCAAAAAGGTGGACATCCTTCAGTTTCCCGAAGGAGCGGTGCTGGTGGTGGAGCAGGCCCTGCCCACCTGGGCACCGCTGGTGGCACGGGCGGCGGCGGTGGTTTCCGAACAGGGCGGTTTTGCCGGGCATCTGGCCAACGTGGCCCGCGAATTTGGTATTCCAGCAGTCTTTGGCGTCAGCGGAGCCATGGCCAAGATGCACAACGGCGATGCCGTCACTGTGGCCGCCGACCTGGGGCGGGTCTATCTGGGCAACATCGCCCCGCTGTTGGAGTGGACGCGGCCGGAACCCAAACTGATGCTGGGCAGCCCGGTGTATGAATCACTCAAGCAGGTCAGCCGGCATCTCATCCCCTTGCACCTGCTGGACCCGGAATCGCGGGACTTCGTGCCGCAAAACTGTCAGACCTTCCACGACATCACTCGCTTTATCCACGAGAAGTCGGTGCATGAGATGTTCAACTTTGGCAAGGATCACAGCTTTTCCGAGCGCTCCAGCAAGCAGCTCCATTACCGGGTGCCGATGAACTGGTGGATCCTCAACCTGGATGACGGTTTCACCCACGAGATCCACGGCAAATACGTCAAGCTGGAGGATATCGCCTCCATCCCGATGCTCGCCTTTTGGGAAGGTTTTGCCGCCATCCCCTGGGATGGGCCGCCGGCCATGGACGGCAAGGGTATGACCTCGATCCTGTTCCGCTCCACCATGAACACCGCCCTGGTGCCGGGTGTGAAGTCCAAGTATGCGGACCGCAACTACTTCATGGTGTCCAAGAACTACTGCACCCTCAGCTCCCGCCTGGGCTATCACTTCTCCACCATGGAAGCCATGGTCAGCGAACGTTCGGCGGAGAATTATCTCGGTTTCAAATTCAAGGGCGGAGCCGCCGATTTTGAGCGCTGCCTCGGCCGGGTCCATTTCATCCGTGAGATTCTGGAGCGTTACGGCTTCCGTGCCGTGGTCAACGCCGACAACCTCGATTCGCGCATGGAGGGCCATGACATGGACTACATGCTCAGCCGGCTGAAAATTCTGGGCTACCTGACCCTGCACACCCGGCAGCTCGATATGATCATGAGCAACAGTGCCCTGGTGACCTATTACATGAACAAACTGACCAGGGATATCGATTCCCTGCTGGAAAAACAGTACACCTGCGCGGTCTGATCACTGGTTCGCGATGTCGCAACAGCTGGAGGAAGAATGAAAGGGGTTTGGTACCTGCTGTCTCTGACAGCCTGCCTGGCCATGGCCACCGGTGTTTTTGCCGCCGACAAGGCACAGATCAAAGCACAGGTCGATGCGGTGGTGATGGCCATCAACAACGGAAAGAAGGCCACCAGCTATGGTGCCGATGCCTATTCCCCCTATGTCTTCATCATGGATGGCGCGGGAAAATTGATCGTCCACCCCCATCTTACCGGCGAGTATTTACAGGAAAAGGCTGCACCGATTTACAATGCTCTGCAACAGGCAACGATCAGTGGCCTCTGGGTCAGCTACATCTGGAAAGGAACGACCAAGGAAACCTATGTCCGCCGCACCAAGGATAATCTCACCGTCGGTAGCGGCAACTGACCACAGATCGATATCAGGGCAGCCATCGTAGATCACGAATTTTTCACATAAGGTGAGATCATGCCCACCATTCTTGAAAACCTGCGGCAGATGTTCAAGGAGATCCGCGGCCATCGCGGCACGGAGCAACCCGGCAATCCCTCGGCGATGAACGCCCTGTTCCGTTTCCGCTACGCCCTGTTCAAGGAGCTGTTGGTCGCCAACTCGGAACTGCTCACCGCGCTGTCCGACATGGATGAGAAACTCAAAGGCGAGACGGTCTTTGGCCTGTCCTATATCAACAACCAGGTGAACAAGTCGCTCAAGCACTCCTTTCAGATGGTCAAATGCCTCAACGTCATGTCCGGGAGCAAATACCGTGAGCTTTACGGGGCACTGGAGGCGATCAACGAACGGATCAAGGCCATCATCGATGAGCGCAAGGTGGATCAGGCCCCCCGTACGGTAATGCCCTACAGCGAGATCCTGCTGAGCGGTGCCGATTGGGCCGGCGGCAAGAACGCCAACCTCGGCGAGATCAAAAACCGTCTCAACATTCCGGTGCCCGAGGGCTTTGCCATCACCACCAATGGATTTCATAGCTTTTTTGAGTACAACGATCTCAAAGAAGAGATCATCAAGCAGAAGAACCTCATTTACGTCAATGAGCTTGACCTGCTCAACAGTCTCAGCGCCGAGACCCTGCAACTGGTCCGCTCCAAGCCCCTGCCACCCGAGCTGGAAATGGAGATTCAAGCCGCCTGCCAAACCCTGTGGGGCGAGGATGAGCGCGTGCTGGTGGCCATGCGCAGCAGCGCGGTGGGCGAAGATGGCGACATCTCCTATGCCGGCCAGTACCTGACCCTGTTGGGCGTGACCCGCGCCGAAATCTGCACGGCCTATAAAGAGATCATCGCCAGCCTCTATTCGGCCCGCTCCATCTCTTACCGCAGTTCCAAGGGGGTCTACGACGAAGACCTGGCCATGGCCGTGGCCTGCCTGAAGATGGTGGATTCCCAGGCCAGCGGCGTGCTCTACACCCGCCATCCCTACGATATCACCAACGAGCACATTCTCATCAACGCTGTCTGGGGCCTTGGGCCCTACGCAGTGGACGGGGTAGTCTCACCGGATGCCTACAGTGTGTCTAAGGATGAACAGTTGTCCATTCTGGACAAAAGCATCTCCACCAAAACGGTTCGTTTGGTGCTCAACCCCGACGGTGGTGTTGCCGAGCAGCCGGTGGAGCCTCAGCAACAGAACGCGCCCTGCCTTAGCGACGCACAAATCCGCCAGCTCGCTGGCTACGGTGCCGCCCTGGAGCAGCATTACAAATGTCCCCAGGATGTGGAGTGGGCGCTTGACCCAAGCGGCACCCTACTCATTTTACAATCCCGACCGCTGAAGATTCAAAACCCCAAGAATTTTTGCCTGCTCAAGGCCGCGCCCCTGGAGGGCTACCCGCTGATTGTCGACAGCAGCGATATCGCCTCCCAGGGGGTGGGCACGGGGCCGGTCTATCCGGTGCAGGCAGTGGAGGATCTGGCCAATTTCCCCTCTGGCGCGGTACTGCTCGCTCGCCATTCTTCACCGGAATATGTTGTCGTAATGCGTAGTTGCAGCGCCATCATCGTGGAGGCGGGCAGTGTCAGCGGCCACATGGCGGCCCTGGCGCGCGAGTTCAACGTACCGACCATCATCAGCGCCCAGCCGGTGCTTTCGCGCATTGCTCCAGGCACGGTGGTGACCGTGGATGCCTTCACCGGCCGCGTTTACGAGGGCAGGGTGCCGGAGCTGTTGGCAGCGGTGAAAAAAGACGAAGCCCACATGAAGGGCACCCCGGTCTATGAACAACTACAACGGATTGCCAAGCACGTTATCCCGCTCAATCTCGTCAACCCCAGTGCCCCGGAATTTACCCCGGCCGGCTGCACCACCTTGCACGACCTGGCCCGCTTCTGCCACGAACTCTCCTATAAGGAGATGTTCCAGATCAGCGATCTGGCTTCCAAGTTTCACGGCTGGTCGCTCAAACTCGATGCGGCCCTGCCCATGGATATCCACCTGATCGATCTGGGCAACGGTCTCAAGGAGGAGGCTTTGGGGAAATGGACTGCGGTCAAGGTCGATGAAATCGTCTCGACACCCTTTCTGGCCCTGCTACAAGGCATGCTTAACAAGGAGGTGCACGGGTTGGAGCCACGGCCGGTCAACTTTTCCGGCCTGCTGTCGGTTATGAAGCAGCAGACCCTGGCACCGGGGCATGTCGGCGAGCGCTTTGGAGATCGCAGCTACGCCATCATCGCCGACAAGTATCTCAACTTCAGCTCACGGGTCGGCTACCATTACAGCGTGGTCGACGCCTACTGCGGTGACACTATCAACAAAAATTACATCTCCTTCACCTTCAAAGGGGGAGCGGCTGACGATGTGCGCAAAAACCGGCGGGTGCGGGCCATCTCCCTCATCCTTGACCGTGAAGGATTCAAGGTTAACGTCAAGGCTGACAAGGTCGACGCCCGCCTGCAGAAATATCCCAAATCCTATATCGAAAGCCGCATCGATATCCTGGGCCGCCTGTTGATCTTCACCCGCCAGCTCGACATGCTGATGACGTCGGAACAAAGCGTGGAGTGGGTGGCGGAGAATTTCGTGGCCGGCAACTATAAACTCACCAGTCCACCCGTGGAGGCTTGATGCGTTCCCGGCTTCCAGGCCCCAGGATACACCAGCTTCCCGTCAACCTTCACACAAGAGGATAACCGTGCAAAATCTTACACTTCTCATTATTATCATCGGCTCCATCATCATTGGCCTGGCCATCGGCTTTCGTCTGAAAAACCGGCGAAAGTAAGGCCCACGCGGCAAAGGGCCGCTACGAAGAGCCGGAGCAAGGAACCGCCATTTCTCTCCGAAACAAAGGATGACCGCTCAGACTGGGCAGGTGGTCATTGTCATGCACCCCAACGGTCAAACTACCATGCGAGAAAAACTCAAAAATTACATCCGTTTGAAACGCCTGCTCGCCACCGGTTTTTTCTTCAGCGGCATAGTCCCCATCCTCATCATCGCCACCGGTTCGATCTATAACTTCAAGGAGTTGTCGATCAACGACCTTGAAGTGACAGCCCGCCAGGTGGTGGAACATCGCAACGATGTGATCAACACTTTTTTGCAGAGCCAGGTCACCTTTCTCTCCACCCTGATGAACCTCTATCAACTCGACTCGCTGAAAAACGAGGCCAATTTCAACAAGCTCTTTCTCGCCATCAACCGCGAAGGCAAGGAGGGGGAGATCGTCGATCTGCAATTGATCGATACCAACGGCAAACAGCTCAACTATGTCGGCCCCTATCAGGAAAAGGTCGAGGGTAAGGATTACAAGGAGTCGCCGTGGTTCAACGAGGTGTTGGTACGCGGCACCTATGTCAGCGATGTCTTCAGTGGTTACCGCAATTATCCCCACTTCGTCATCGCCCTCACCGACCCGATGAAAACCTATGTGTTGCGGGCCACCATCAACTCGGGGATCTTCAATTCCCTGCTCTACAGCGCGCAGATCGGTGCCAACGGCGATGCCTTCATTCTCAACTCCAACGGTGAATTCCAGACTCCCAGCCTGCAAAAAACCACAACATTGAGCGAACCGGAAACCGGCATGCTCAAGCACCACTCCGGTACGGAACTCATCTCCGACGGCACCTACCTCTATGCCAGCAAGTGGCTCAACGGCAACATGTGGCTGCTGGTGGTGAAGACCAAAATCATCGATTCCTTGGCCGGGTATTATAAGTACCGTGACCGTATTATCTTCCTGGTTTTCCTCACGGCGGCACTGTTCATGGGTTTTGCCGTGGCCATCAGCCGCTTCATCGTCGAGCGAATTCAACGGGCCGACCGGGAGCAGACCGCCCTGGATCAACAGATGGCCCATATCGAGAAAATGGCCAACATCGGCCGGTTGGCAGCAGGAATCGCCCATGAGATCAACAACCCCCTGCAACTGATTCAGATGCAGGCCGGATGGATCGACGAACTGCTCCAGGAAGAAAATCCCGGTGATGTAACTAACTTGGACGAGTATCGCAAATCGGTGGGCAAGATTAAGCAGCATGTCAACCGTGCCGGTACCATCACCCACCGTTTACTCGGATTTTCGCGCAAGATCAGTGCGGAATATGATGTGCAGATCAATGAATTGATCAAGGAGACCATCTCCTTTCTGGAGAGCGAGGCGCAGAGCAACAACATCACCCTCAACCTGCGCCTCCAGGAAGACCTGCCCACTGTCAGGACCGATGGCGCTCAGGTGCAGCAGGTGCTGCTCAATCTGATTGAAAACTCGCTGGATGCGGTGGGTTCGGAGGGTCAGGTGGATATCACCAGCGAAAGCAAGGACAACGAGATCTTCATCATGGTCATCGACAACGGTCCCGGCATCAAACAGGAGGTTTTACAGCGCATCTGGGATCCCTTCTTCACCACCAAGGAGGCTGGCAAGGGCACCGGCCTGGGTCTTTCCATCTGCAGTGACATCGCCCATAAGCTCGGCGGTTCGATCACCGCCGAAAACCGCGTCAGCGGTGGCGCCCGCTTCACCCTCAAGCTGCCGATTCGTTCCTGATTCTTCCAACCACCGGCAGGGGAGAGCGTTTGCTTTTCTCCTGCCGGCAGCTTCACCTTTTTTACACATTCCCGTCTAGTCACTCTTTGCACTGTCACTGAATTTGCACATATAAAAATTATATATAAATTCAGCATAATACAGCGACACGCTCCTCTTCCTGTCACCCAATCCACACAATCACTTTTCACTGGAGCCGTTCCCGGCCACTGTCCCCCGCTGCGACCATCAACGCAACTGGTCGTTATCAAAAGAAAAAATTAAAGAATGGTGTGCAAACGGTAACTGGCCCCGGTTCTGCAATGATATCGGCATCAAGCGTGTCCATCTTTCCGGCGGCGACAGGGAGAAGCCATGACGAACGGGCAACCGACCAACACCTCCAGCGATCACGAGTATCTCGATCTGAAACAGGCGGCAATGATCTGCTCTGTTTCCGACGAGCGATTCGGCAAGTGGATTGATAAGGGTGTGGTGCCGGTCATCGATGTCAACGGCAAAAAACTCATCCATTCCCACGATCTGATTCAGCATCTCGTCCGTCACAACATTCCGATTCCCGATCGGCTGCTGCGGGGCAACAGCAAGAAAATCCTCTTCGTCCTCGCCGACGAGAGCGTACCCCATGCCATCACCGCTGAAGTCATCTGGGCGCTGTACGAGCTGCGCAAAAAAAACGCCTTTATCTTTGATTTTGTCCGTTTCGACAGCAATATCGAGCTGAAGATCATCACCTTTCATCCGGACAAGATCGTGCTCTTGCAGAAGGATGCCGCAGACCGGAAACCAGCGCAACAGCTCCAGAAGCTGGTCAACGGCTCCACACCGATCTTCACCTTTGCCGCTGGCAGCACCAGCGGTCTCGATCAATTTCTCTGCGAGTAAGGGGGACGCATGCAGCTGCAACAACCCGCATCCCCTAAAAAGCTCGGCCCAGCAGTGATTGCTGCGACTGTTACCAGCAGATCCATCCTGGGCCATGATTTTCCGCTGCACCCTAGCAGCGGTTGTGTCGAATCCGGTCATGGTCGCCGGGGAATCCCCCACCCCGGCGCCATCCGGTTCGACCGTCCAGTGACCGCACCAGGCACCGGTGCTGCTCGATTTCTGCCCATTCCGCCACTCATGCACCACGATTCCGAACGAGCTCATCGGAGTTGTAGCCATGACCGGCGGCCTTCGAGAGATGCGCATCCCGCGCGCTCTCCCCTATCTCTGACTCACATTCACATCCAGCAAGGAGAATGACCATGGCACTGTATACCGTACTGATCGTTGACGACGAAGAGGAATTCCGTGAGATGACCGTGAAGCGGCTGAGCAAGCGCGATCTCGAATGTGAAAGCGCCCCGGACGGCGATACCGCCCTGGAGATGATCAGTAAGAAGAACTACGACGTTGTCCTGCTCGATGTCAAAATGCCGGGGCGCGACGGCATCGAAACCCTGCGCGAAATCAAGCGGATGACCCCGATGACCGAGGTGGTGATGCTCACCGGCCACGCCTCGGTGGAATCCGGCATCAACGGCATCAAGTATGGCGCCTTTGACTATCTGATGAAACCCATGGAACTTGATCCCCTGTTCGAGAAGCTCAATGCCGCCTACGAACGCAAGCGCGAACAACAGAACAAGATCGAGATGGCCCAGATCAAGAAAGACATGGTGCGTCCCGGTTGAATCGGCCCTGCCATTGACTTTTTGTAGCAACCAAAAACCCGTTTTTATCGACAACCAAAAAGGAGAGAAAAATGAAGTTTTTTCGAGATCTGAACCAATTCATGGTGGCAGGGGCCAAGGCCCAGGCCCATTGGGAATTGGAAATGTCCAACAACATTCTCAAGAGCCGTAAACGGCTGATGGTCCTTGGGCTGTTGCTCATTCCCGTATTCCTCGGCGGATATGCCTTTGCCGATGCCGTCGGCCAGGCGCTTCCTTCCTTCATTGGCGGCAAACAGGCCTATGGGCCATCCCACTACACCAATCTCATCTTCGGCGCCTCGGTGCTGGTCGGCATCTGCGCCGGTCTGATCACTGGCTGTATCGGCGCCGGCGGCGGCTTCATCATCGCTCCGGCCCTGATGAGTGCCGGCGTCAAAGGTATCCTCGCCGTTGGTACCGACCTCTTCCACATCTTCGCCAAGGCGATCATGGGCTCGGTGCTGCACCGCAAGATGGGCAACATCTCGGTGTCCCTGGCCGTCACCTTCCTCATCGGCGCCATCGTCGGTTCCACCACCGGTGGCTATATCAACCGGACCATCTATGATGCCAACCCGGTGCTGAGCGATATGTTCATCACCTCGATCTACGTTGTCATCCTTGGCTTTTTGGCCTTCTATGCGATGAGCGATTATCTCAAATCCCGCTCCAAGGCAGTAGTCGTCGAGGAAGGCGCCACCAAGATCGCCGAAGAGATCCCGGCCATGGGTAAGCGTATTCAGGCCATCAACATTCCGCCGATGCTGACCTTCGACGAGAACGTCACCCCCGGTGGCCGTCGTATTTCCGCCATCTTTCTGGTGATCAGCGGTTTCATCGTTGGTATGGCTGCAGCGATCATGGGCGTGGGCGGCGGCTTTTTAACCTTCCCGATGTTCGTCTACGGTCTGGGTGTTTCCTCCATGACCACGGTTGGTACCGACATCTTCCAGATCGTCTTCACCGCCGGTTATGCCGCCATTAGCCAGTACGCCATCTATGGCTTCATCTTCTACACCCTGGCCATGGGTATGCTGCTTGGCTCGCTGATCGGTATCCAGATCGGCTCCATCGTCACCAAGGTCGTTCCCGGCACCACCATCCGCGGTTTCTATGCTATCACCGTCACCGCCGGCTTCCTTAACCGTGTCTGCGCCCTGCCGGAAAAATTGATGAAGATGGGCTATGTGCAGCTGAGCAAAGGTTTTATGGATATTGTCAATATGATCGGCAATATCGGCTTCTTCGTCATCATTACCACCTTCGCGGTGTGGGTCTTCTGGTGCTTTTTCACTAATCTCAAGGTCCTGAAATCAGGGGAGGTGCATTGATCATGGCAAGCTCAGCTCAACTTAAAACCCAGGGGTTTCTCCTGCTGGCATCGTTCTTTGCGGTCCTGGTGGCCATTTTTATGCCGCTGTTTCCTGGTGCGCAAGGCGGCAAGGTCAATGGCCTGGACTATCTCGACAACTTTTTTAACCAGCTTTCCAAGAGCTCGGCCTACTACATCCCCGAGCAGATCAAGAAAGCGGAGAAGTACAACGGCCAGCAATTCACCACCTCATTGAAGATGAAATCCGCTGATGAGGCTGCGGTCACCGCTAAGCTGTTCGCCGCCAATAACATCACCGCCGCTGCTGAAGGTGAGAAGGTAAAAGTCAGTGGCGATTTTGGCGCCATGATCGGTGTAATGCTCAAGGATGCTGATCTGATGTACAAGAATGACGGTAAGGCACTGAAGAGCAAGTACGGTGTGGATGAACGCCAGACCGTCTACTCCTGGTATCAGTCTCTGACCGCCATGGAGAAGGACATGACCAAGTCGGGTAATTTTGAGCAGGCCAAGTTCGTTAAGAACTGCATGTCCAAGGCCGTGGAACCCGCCTACAATTACTATCAGGTGGAAGCCAAGCCGGTGAAAGAGGAAATGTTCCTGCTCATCGCCGCCCTGGCCTTCTATGTGGTCTACACCATGTGGTACGGTTTTGGCCTGCTCTATCTGTTTGAAGGCGCTGGCATCAAACTTGATCATTGATTTCAAGTCGATAACCTGAACCATCGGGGCTGCGACGGGAGACATACCCTCCCCGTCGCAGCCTTTTCGTTCTGCATGCCATGACCATGCTCACCACCTTTTCCCGCCTGTTGCAACGGTTGCAGGGCACATCGCCGGCACGTCCACCGTTGTTGCGCCCGGAGCAGGCGCAACAGGTTTTTCACTCCCGCTACCGCTGCTTCCGCGATCTGCTGGCCGCCAACACCAACACGTTGGAGGCCATGGCCGCCCTCGAACAAGCCCTGCAAGACGGTCGCACCCTGTCGATGACCTTCATCCGCGCCCGTTGCACCCTGATAACGGTGAATGTCTATAAGATTATCACCAGCCTCAACACACTGGCCGACGGCCGCTACCGCGAACTCACCACCATTTTCAATCGCTTGCAGGAGCGTATTGATGCCCTGTTGACCGGCGCTACGCTGCGCAGTGGCGGCGAACTGCTCCTGCCCCTGGATCGGATTGGCCGAGCCCAGGCCGATCTGTGCGGCGAAAAGATGGCCAACCTGGGCGAGCTCGGCTCGCTTGCCGGAGTTCGCACACCTCCCGGGTTTGCCCTCACCGCCGTGGCCACGCGATTGTTCTTTGTGCGCAATCAGCTCTACTCCAAGATCAACCACCTCATCCAGCAGATGAATATCGGCAATCTGGAAGATCTGGACCGCAAAAGCGCGGCTATCCAGGAGATGATTCGCTCCTGCCCGCTGCCGCAAGAGGTGGAGCCACAACTCTTGGATGCCTTTGATCGCCTCGCTGGCGGCAATCCCGGGCTGCGCCTGGCGGTCCGCTCCAGTGCCCTGGGGGAAGATCTGGGCCAGGCCTCCTTCGCCGGGCTCTACCAGACGGAGTTGAGTGTGGACCGCGACCATCTCCTTGATGCCTACAAGGCGGTGTTGGCCTCGAAATACTCGCCCCGGGCCATCTCCTACCGGCTGGCCAAGGGTTTCCGCCATGAGGAAACCGAGATGTGCGTCGGCTTCCTGGCTATGGTCGAGGCGAGTCTCAGTGGCGTCTGCTATAGCCGCTCCATCGGTGGCAACGGCGATACCCTGGATCTCTTCCTGGCCCCCGGCGCTGCCAAGGGGATTGTTGACGGCACTTGCGCCACCCAGCACCTGCGTATCCGTCGTGAAATTCCGCATGAACTGGTCGAGCCGCTGCCATTCACCAATAACTTCCCCCCCCTCCTCACTGCTGCCCAGATCGGAGAGTTGGCCGAGCTGGCCCTGCGGTTGGAATACCACTTCGCCGCTCCCCAGGATATCGAATGGTCCTTTGACCAGGACGGCAGGTTGTTCATCCTCCAGTGCCGGCCGATCACGGCCCTCCCTTCATCCACCCAAGAGTTGGCTCAAACCGCTGGGGATGAAGAACAGCTCCTGCTGCGTGGCGGTGTCACCGCTTGCCCTGGCGTAGCCTGCGGACCGGTGCATTTCGTTGGCAGTCGTGAGGCGATGCACCGCTTTCCCAGACAAGCGGTGCTGGTGGTCAAGCATCCCTTGCCCGAGTGGGCGCCGCTGCTCAAACGCGCCGTTGCCCTGGTAGCGGAAACCGGTAGCGAGGCCGGCCACCTGGCGACCATCGCCCGTGAATACCAGCTGCCGGTTCTGCTTGCCCTGCCGCAGGCCAGCGGACAATTGCGCGAAGGCGAGGTGGTCACAATCGATGCCACGCATCGTTGCATCTATGCCGGCCGGATGGAGGCGTTGCTGCACGAGCCGAGCAAACGGATCAACCCTATGGACGGTAGTCCAGTGCAACGGACCCTCATCGAACTGCTCAAGCTGATCTCGCCGCTCCACCTCACCGATCCGACGGCCGCTGATTTTCAGGCGGCAAACTGCCGGACCCTGCACGATATCACCAGGTTTTGCCATGAAAAATCAGTGATAGAGATGTTTGATTTCGGCGACCGTTGCCATTTCGATCAAGCCGTGGCCAAACGACTACGCGATGCTCTGCCGCTGGAGTGGTGGGTCATCGACCTCGGTGGGGGATTACAGCCCGGCTTTGATCACCATCGCCGCGAGCTCACCATCACCGATATTGCCTGCCAACCCATGCTCGCTATCTGGGACGGCATGCACGCCGTGCCCTGGGAGGGGCCCCCAACGACCCGCCTGCGCACCATGTTTTCCTTTTTGCTGCATGCATCCATAAACAATGGCCTGGACCGGGCCCGGTCAACGGCACTGCGGGAGAAGAATTATTTTCTTCTTTCGCAAAATTATTGTAATCTCAGCCTTCGTCTGGGATACCACTACGCCATGATCGAAGCGATGCTCGGCGAACGGCCGACGGACCGCTACATCACTTTTCGCTTCCAAGGCGGGGCTGCGGGAGAGGCGCAACGAGCACGTCGTATCGATCTGCTGGCCGCCATCCTGGAACATTTTGATTATCGCATCGACCGGGTTGGCGATGCCCTCACCGCCCGCGTAGAGCGGGCAAGTGAACGATTTGTTTCGGATCGGCTCAAGGTGCTCGGCTTTCTTACCATCCATACCCGCCAACTGGATGTGGCCATGGCCGAAGCAGGCGCCCAGCGTTTTTTTTGTGACACATTCATCCAAGAAATTGAGGAAATGCTGCACCATGACCACTGAACAGGCCTTCAAACTCGAAGCAGCGCTGAAAATTCATCTTCTGTTGGTTGATGATGAATGTGATTTCAAAGAGATCATGCAGAAACATTTGTCACGCATGGGCATACGGCTCAGCGTTTCCGAATGCTGTGCCGATGCCCTGGAGATCCTTGAAGGCCAAGTGATCGACGTCGTCATCATGGATATGAATATGCCAGGCATGGACGGCATTCAATGTTTGAGAAAGGTGAAGGAGCGCTGGCCGCTGGTGGAGGTGATCATCCTCACCGGCCACGCTTCGGTGAAATCGGGGATCGAAGGCATGCAGGGCGGGGCCTTCGATTACTGCCTCAAACCCATCGATGTTATGGAACTGCTGGAAAAAGTGGAGTTGGCCGCGCAGAAGGCCCTGGTGAACAGGGAGGATGCCGCTCGTTGAAACGGGGCAGCATTGCCGCTACCCCAGCAGGATCAGCCCCCAGACCGCGACTGTCAGCAAGAGTGCCATGGATACCGCCGCCGAGCCAAGGTCCTTGGCCAGGCCGGAGAGGGTATGCCGGTCGGCGCTGATGCGATCGACCACCGCCTCGATGGCGGTGTTGAGCAATTCGACGATCAGCACCACCAACAGGCTGCCCACCAGCAATGCCCGCTCGACATTGGTATGCCCCAGCCACAGAGCCAGCGGCAGCAGCACTAGGCAGAGATAGAGCTCCTGACGAAAGGCCGCCTCGTTGCGAAAGGCGGTGGCAATGCCGGTGCGGGAGCAGGTCATGGCGCGATAGATTCGGGCCAGGCCGGTGCCGTTGATTTTCTGCTGCTCGCTCATGGTGGTTGCTCCGTCTGCCAAGAAAGGGGGAGGAAAAGATGCTCCCCAAAATACACGTCCCCGCCCTCTTTTTCAAAGACTTTTCCCAGGGCCATTCGCCCCGTTCCTCCACCCCATCAAGGGCCGGTTCCGGGGGGAAATGCATTGAAGCCCTGCGCACTTTGTGGTATCTCTTGGCAAAGCATTCATCTGGCGAGGCAAGATATGGATCGTGAAATATTCTCCACTTTACGGACAAAACTGGGCAAAACGCAAAAGGCTTTAGCCGCGTTGCTGGGTGTCTCTCTCAAGGCTGTGCAGAGTTACGAGCAGGGCTGGCGGGCCATTCCGGTCCATGTTGAGCGGCAACTCTATTTCCTGGCTGTCAACCGCCGGGGTATGGCGCAAACCAAGCGTAAAGACTGTTGGATGCTGAAGAAATGCGACAAAAAAAAGGAGTGTCCGGCCTGGGAGTTTCAGGCGGGCCATCTCTGCTGGTTTCTCAGCGGCACCCGTTGCGAGTGCACTGCCGATAAAAACTGGAAGGAAAAGATGGAGGTCTGCCGCGAGTGCGAGGTGTTGACCTCACTGCTGTAAGCCCGCTGTTCCTGCCTTTACCTGCTCGCCCGTCCATGCCTGCCCTCTCATTCGTTTTCTCATCTTTGTTGTTTGTTGCTCCATGGCGCCCGTGAAGGTGGGCGTGGCCATGAGCGGCGGCGTCGACTCCACCATGGCCGCCTCCCTGCTGCTGGAGCAGGGGTTTTCCGTGCAGGGCTTTTTCATGCAATTGCCGCTGGCCCGGCAGGCCGCCCTGGAGGCACGGGTGCGCCAGGTGGCCGCCCGTCTGGATGTTCCGCTGCACCTTGTTGATCTGCGCCAGCCCTTCAAGAGCGAGGTGATCGATGCCTTCATCGCCACCTACCGCGATGGTCGCACCCCCAACCCCTGCGTGCTCTGCAATCATCGCATCAAATTTGGCCGATTACTCCGGGCGATGCGCGATGCCGGCATGGATCGCATGGCCACCGGCCATTACGCCCGCATCGTTGAAGAGGATGGGCACCGCTGGATTGGCCGTGGCGGCGATGACCGCAAGGATCAATCCTACTTCCTTGCCCGCTTGCACGCCGACCAACTGGAGTCCCTGCTCTTTCCTCTGGGCGATTGGAGCAAGGAGGAGGTGTATCGTCGGGCTACGGCGCTGAGATTTGAATTTGGCGGTGAGGAGAGCCAGGATGTCTGCTTTCTGGAGCAGGATCTGCCCGCCTTTCTTGCCGAACATGGCCTGGGCGAGCAGATAGGTCCGGTGGTAACGGGTGATGGTCGCATCATCGGCGAGCATCGCGGCGTCTGGCGCTACACCATCGGCCAACGCCGGGGCCTGGGCCTGCCCGATGCCACTCCCTGGTATGTGGTCGGCCTCGATGGACCGGGGAACCGGGTGGTAGTCGGCAAGCAGGAGGTGTTGTGGCAGGATCGCTGCCAGCTCCTTGACCTGCGCTGGACCAATGGAGCGCCGCCCCTGCCCTGGCACGGTCTGGTGCAGTTGCGTTCGCGCCACCAACCAGCCCTGGCCGAACTCAGCCAGCTGGGCAGCGATACTTGGCAGCTGGTCTTTGATCAACCCCAACGCGCCATCACCCCCGGTCAGTTCGCCGTCTTCTACCAAGGGGAGCGGGTACTGGGCAGCGCCATTATCGCCCCTGGCGCCACGGAGGCAGTGTCATGAAACGAGTGGCCATCACCACCTTGGGTTGCAAGGTCAACCAGTTCGAGTCCGCTGCCTTTGCCAGTGCCTTTGCGGCCCGTGGCTGTCAGGTGGTACCCTTGAGCAGTGAGGCCGATATCTATGTCGTCAACACCTGCACCGTCACCGGACGCGCCGCCCAGCAATCGCGGCAGTTGATCCGTCGCATCCGCAAGCAGCGTCCCCAGGCTCGCATCTTTGTCACCGGTTGTTTTGCGCAGATGGATCCGGAAGGGGTGCTGGCCCTGGATGAGGCCCCCCTGGCCATCGTCGGCAACGGCAACAAGCATCGCTTGGTTGATGCCGCCCTGGCCGAGAACCCGCCGGACATGGTCATGCTCATGGGCCGCATTCGCGAAAACCACACCATCTGCGATCTGCCGGTGACGCGCTTTCCCGGCCGAACACGCGCCTATCAGCGCATTCAGGACGGCTGCGATAACTTCTGCTCCTACTGCATCGTCCCCTATACGCGGGGGCCAAGCCGCAGTCTGTCCCTGGCCAAGGTGCTGGAACAGACCGCCACCTTCGTCGAGCAGGGGTATCGGGAAGTGGTGATCACCGGCATCAATGTCGGCAAGTACGGGCTGGATCAAGGCGATGGCAAGACCATCTACACGCTGCTGGATCGCCTTTGCCGCGATTTTCCCGCCCTGCGGCTGCGACTCAGCTCCATTGAGCCCACCGAGGTCAATGATACCCTGCTGGAGCTGATCAACCGGCATGCCAACTTCATGCCCCATCTGCACATCCCCCTGCAAAGCGGCGATGACCAGGTGCTGGCACGCATGAACCGCCGCTATAGCCGCAGCGAGTTCGCCGAGGTGATCCACCGCGTCCGCGCCGCCCTGCCCACGGCGGCCATCGGTTGCGACGTGCTGGGGGGTTTTCCCGGCGAGACCGAGGCCGAGGCGGAGAACACCTACCAGTTGCTCGCCGAGCTGCCGATCAGCTATCTGCACGTCTTTCCCTATTCGCGCAGGCCCGGCACCCTGGCCGCCAGCATGCCCCACCATCTGCCCGGGCCGGTGAAGGAGGCACGGGTGCGTCGGCTGCGCAGTCTGGATGGGGAAAAGCGCCAGCATCACGCGGCCAAGGGGCTGGATCAGGTGCACCGGGTGCTGGTGGAGCGGCGTCATAAGAGCAGCGGCCTGTTGCAGGGGTTTTCCGAAAACTACATCCCCCTGTTCTTTGCCGGCCCCACCAACCTCCTGCACCGCGTGGTGGAGGTGCGCATGACCCATATCGAAGAGGGGCAGGCGTACGGCCTGGTGAACCACGACTTTGTTGAGGAAAATCGCCAAAACAGGTAAGCTGCCGCGCAAACCTGCGAGGAGATTCCATGAAAGGAGAAATCATAGCCATCGGCGATGAGCTGACCTCGGGCCGCATCCTCAACAGTACCAGCGCCCTGGCGGCGCGGCAGCTGTTTCTGCTCGGCCATGAGGTCGGTGCCATGCTCACCATCGGCGATGAGCCGGAACTCATCGGCGAAGCCCTCACCAGAGCCCTAGCCCGCGCCGATTTTGTGCTGGTCACCGGCGGCCTGGGCGCCACCACCGACGATCTCACCAACGAGGCCGTGGCCAAGGCCCTGCACCTCAACACCATCACTAACCCCTGCGTGCAAGCCAATATCGACTCGCGCCTGGCCAAGGGCGAGATCAGCTGTGCGGCCTCCCTGACCAAGCTGACCCAGCTCCCCGAGGGCGCCGAGGTGTTGGATGACGACTGCCGCATGGCCGGGTACCTGCTGCACCACCAGGGCAAGCCCATCTATTTCCTGCCCGGTGTGCCGCCGCAGATGGAGATCCTGCTGCGCGACAAGGTGCTGCCCGGCCTGCAAGCCCTGGATGCCGCACGCGCCGTGCCGGTGACGCAACGGGTCTACCGCACCTGCGGCCTCTACGAGATCGAGATCAACAAACGGCTGCAAGCCCTGGAGCAGGACGGTGTCCAGATCGGCTACTATCCGGTGGGTGCCGAGGTCCATGTCAGCCTCACCGGTCATGGCATGGTGCAGGGCGTGGCGGATCCCCAGTTTGTACGGGCGGATGCTATCATCCGTGCGGCCCTGGGCGAGGATCTCTACGGCATCGACCAGGAGAGTCTGCCCGCAGTAACCGGACGCCTCTTGCTGGAGCGCGGCTGGATGCTCGCCACCGCCGAGTCCTGCACCGGCGGCTTGATCGGCTCCAGCCTCACCGAGGCTGCCGGCAGCTCGCACTGGTTCCGGGGCGGGGTGATCGCCTACGCCAATGGCATTAAAGAAGAACTGTTGGATGTAGCCCCGGAGCTGCTGGCCCGCCACGGGGCGGTGAGCGCCGAGGTGGCCCGGGCCATGGCCCAGGGCGCGGCGAATCGGCTGGGGTGTGCCATCGCCGTCGCCGCCACCGGCATTGCCGGACCGGGCGGCGGCAGCGACGACAAACCGGTGGGCACGGTCTATCTCGGCCTGTACTGCAACGGCCAACTCAGCGATCAGCGCTGCCACTTCTACGGCGCACGCCGCCAAATCCAGGAAAAAACCGCGCAGACGGCCATGGACATGGTCCGCCGGGCGTTGCTGCCGCGATAACCGCAATAGCCTGCAAAGGAGAATTCATGACAACGTCCAACGATCAGACCGAAGGCCGCCTGAAAAGCGTCGATAACGCCATCACCCAGATTCATCGCCAGTTCGGCAAAGGTTCTATAATGCGCCTGGGTTCCAACGAACGCGAGAACATACCGGTCATCCCCTCGGGCATCCTCTCCGTGGATCTGGCCCTGGGTGTCGGCGGTTTTCCGCGCGGTCGCATCACCGAAATCTACGGCCCGGAGGCCTCGGGTAAAACCACCTTGGCCCTGCATGTCATCGCCGAAGCGCAGAAGCGCGGTGGTAACGTCGCCTTCATCGATGCCGAGCATGCCCTGGACACCAACTATGCCGAGCGCCTAGGCGTCGATGTCGACAACCTGCTCATCTCCCAGCCCGACTTTGGCGAGCAGGCCCTGGAGATTGCCGAGATCCTCATCCGCAGTGGCGGCATCGACGTGGTGGTCATCGACTCGGTGGCAGCCCTGGTGCCACGGGCGGAGATCGACGGCAACGTCGGCGACCAGCATGTCGGCTTGCAGGCGCGGCTGATGTCGCATGCCATGCGCAAGTTCACCGGCGTGCTCTCCCGCACCAACACCGTGCTCATCTTCATCAACCAGATCCGTATGAAGATCGGCGTCATGTTCGGCAACCCGGAGACCACCACCGGCGGCAACGCGCTCAAGTTCTACAGCTCGATCCGCATCGATATCCGCAAGACCACCCAAATCAAGGACGGCCAGGAGGCCATCGGCAACCAGACCAAGATTAAGGTGGTAAAAAACAAGGTAGCGCCGCCCTTCAAGCTGGCGGAAGTGGACATCATCTTTGGCGAGGGCATCTCGCGCACCGGCGATGTGCTGGATCTCGGTGTAGCCCAGAACATTGTCGACAAGAGCGGCGCCTGGTATTCCTACCAGGATGAGCGCATCGGCCAAGGCCGTGAAAACGCCAAGAAATTTCTCAAGGAGCACCCGGAAACCCTGGCCTCCATCGAGCGCAAGCTGCGGCTGGGCTTCGGCATGCCGGTGGATGGCGAGGAACCGGCAGCGGCCGAGTAAGATCGGCCACCTCTTTTCGTACAACACCATTGCCGTCTCGGCCAAGCACCGGGCGGCAATGGTGCTCTGCAGGACCAGCGCGCGGTGCTATCTGTGCTGAACCCTTTGCATTTCCTCATTCTTTTCTCTTGACTTCATCCCGCGTATACGTTTTACCTGTCCCCGTTCAGGTGTTCATTACGAACCTAACAGGGAACTCCGTGTAAATCGGAGACGGGCCCGCCGCTGTAACCGGGGACGAAGGTTGCACCATGTCACTGACCGTATACGGTTGGGAAGACGCAGCCAAGAGGATGAACCGGAAGTCAGAAGACCTGCCTGAACACATGGGAAGCACTGCGTGGACGGCAGCCTTTCTCGCTCCATTCTGTGGATAAAAAAGGGCTATCCCGGATCGTTTTATCGATCCGGGATTTTTTTTTGTCCACAATCAGGCCAGTTCCGCCTTTTCTTTGCAAGGTTCTGCACGCCCCTGGCCGCGTCCATAGGTTCGAAGTCATGGTGACTGCGAAGAGTGAATGCGTACTATTCAGGAGGATGGATGAAGAACACTGGACTGATTCTGGCGTCAATGATGGCCCTCATGCCCGCAATTTCGGTGGCTACCGAGGAAGAGACGCCGACCACGGTGATGGACGAGGTGGTGGTGACCGCCACCAAAACCAAGGAGACCCGCAAGGAAATTGCCAACAGCATCGTTCTCAAGGATGCCCTCGACATCGAGGAGGCGCCCGCCTCTTCTCTGGGCGAGCTGCTGGCCAACGAACCGGGGTTGGATTGGCGCACCTACGGTAATTACGGCGGAGCAGCCGAGGCGATCAAGATTCGCGGCATGAGCGCCGACGCCACCCTGGTGGCCGTGGATGGGGTGGTGATCAATTCCCCCTCGCTGGGATCGGCTGATGTCGGTCAGATTCCGCTCAATGCCATTGAACGGGTGGAGGTGGTCAAGGGACCGGGTTCGCTCCTCTACGGCTCCGGTGCTGCCGGCGGCACGGTCAACATCATCACCAAGGCGCCGAAACGGGAGGGTTTTGACGCCAAGGTCGAGGCTGGATACGGCACCGAGGCCACCTACCATCTGGCGGCGGAGAACGGCGGGTTTGTCGTCGGCGATCTTGGCTACTATCTCACCCTCAACCGCAGGGAGACCGACGGTTTCCGTGACAACAGCGACCTCACCCACAATGATGCCACCCTGAAACTGCTGCTCGACAAGGGCAAGCAGTTCCAGGCCACCTTTGATGCCGGCCTGGTCGACCGCGAATACGGCCTGCCCGGCCCGCAGCCGCCGGCGGGAACCACTCCGTACACCATCGGCGGCGTCACCTTTTATAACGGTGATTCCGCCTCACTGCTCGACCGCGGCGAAGACGACAACCAGCGTGCGGCCCTCACCTTCAAAGGCGAGGCCACCGATTGGCTCGACTGGCGGATCAAGGGTGATTACGCCGATCTGGAGAGTTCCAACTACAGCCGTTACAGCTATAATGGCAGCGGCACGGATACCGATGTAATCAACACCATTAGTGGCTTGGAGGGCAATCTCAACCTGCATCCTGTGGCCGGTATCAGCTTGCTGCTGGGGAACGAATACCGCAACTACGACTACGAGAACAGACAACAAGCTCTCGATACAGGGGGAAATGCCATCAGCGGCGGGATGCTGGACGAGGATCACCGAGTGTTCACCAACGGCACCTTTGGCGAGCTCAGCTATCAACCCGTCGACAAGGTAAAACTACTGGGCGGTTATCGCTATGAAACCCATTCCCTGTTCGGCCATGAGGATGTGGTCCGTTATGGGGCGGTGATCACCCCGTGGACAGATACCGCGCTCAAATTCAACCGGGGTCAGCATTTCAAGGCCCCGACCATGAACGATCTGTTCTGGCCGGACGATCTCTTTACCAAGGGCAATCCCGATCTCAAGCCGGAGACCGGCTGGCACAGCGATATCACCCTGGAACAGGGAGGGCTGCTCCGCGGCAAACTCTTTCTGTCGGTCTCCTGGTTTGATTGGGACATCAAGGACAAGATTAACTGGGCCGAGGATCCCAGCCAGCCCAGTCCGATCTGGGGCAACTATTGGACGCCCTCCAACGTCGACACCTACCAGGCCCAGGGTTGGGAGTTCAACCTCAAGCTCGGCCCCCTGTATGCCATCCAGGCAGACTTTTCCCTGACCCTGACCGATGCCGAAGAACAACTCAATCACGGCGCCATCCGCGATGCCCTCAACACACCCGACACCCAGTTCAAATGCCAGCTGAGCCATCTCAGTGATTTTGGACTGACTTCGGCGGTGACCGCCCGTTACACCGGCGCCCGGCCCGGCTATTATGCTGCGAACACCGACAGCGAAGCGCAGATCGAACTGGATGCCTACTGGACCGTGGACCTCAAACTGGAGCAGACCTTTGCCGAGCACTGGAAAATCGGCCTGCAGGCGCTCAATCTGCTCGACGAGGCGTATGACACCTACCTCCTCGGTTTCACTGACCAAACCACCTATGTCTACACCCATCAGCCCTACCCAGGCGCAGGACGCAGCCTCTTTGCCTCGCTGTCCTACACCTGGTGATGAAGGCCTGACTAGCCCAGAAAATCAGAACGGAGGTCGCGGGTGATCTTGCGCCGGGCCTCCCCATCCTCATTGCGCACCAAGGGGGGCAGGTCGCCCCACATCCCCACCTTGCCGCTGTGTACGGCAAAGATGCCCGCGATGCCAGGAATGGCCCCAATCTCGTCCAGCACAGGGGTGAGGTCTGCTGCTGCTTTGATGCGGTTGCAGACCAGGGTGACGGCGGCGTCGGCCAGGGCTGCGTCCTTGGCCACCACCGTCGCCAGATCGCAGCGACCGAAACTGAGCGAATGGCCCATTTTTGAGGAAGAGGAACAAAGCGCCAGGGGGAGCCGATCCGGCTCCAGGCGAAAGGCAAGTTTGCCGGCGATGGCGTTATCGCCGGCGTAGATGCCGATGGTGACTTCGCTCTCGGCATGGATGTAGATGTCGCCACCGTTTTCGACGATGGCTTCGGGATAACCTTCTGCGATGGCCGCTTCGGCACCCATTTGCGCCAGTGTTCCGGCCACCGCCGCCATGGGACCGACACCGGTGAGTTCACTGGCAACGGCCATGCGCCGCGCCACCTCGGGGGCCTCCGCCAATAGGACAATCGGGACCAGACTAGAGAGGAACTCGGGATGGCGGGCGATGTAACGTTCCAGTAGCCGCCGCTGCTCGACCACGGTGCGGGTGATCAGCTCAAAGGCCGGCGAGGCCACCCGCAGGTTGGATTCCTTCCAGGAAAAGGAGCGGTAGACGCGCATCGCTTGCCACTGGCACCAAGCGTCAAGCGATCAAAAATTCGAGGAGCAGGCACCAAAGGGACAGGCGGCCACACAGGCCTGACACTCGATGCAGACGTCCTCGTTAAAGGCGATCTCGCGGGTCTGCCGATCAACCATCGACAAGGCTCCGGTGGGACAGTGGACAATACAGGCGCCACACTGGCCGCAGCGGCCCGCATCCCAGATCATGCCCTTGTTGCCGGCATGGATATCGACATCAAAACCACCCAAGAATTCAAAGGCGCGGTCGATGTTTTCCTGGGTACCGGTCACCTCCAGGCTGAGGTAGCCCTCCTCCTCGCTGGTCACCTTGGCGCGGAAGATGTTAACGATGAGATCGAACTGCTTGACCAGCTGATAGACGATCGGCTTCTCGGTTTCGCTCTTGGGGAAGTAGAGATAGACTTTTTTGGTGATCATCGTGCCGGTCCTGTGATGTTCAATGATTGCATACCCTGGGCCTGCGGCAGTTTCTGGCTCGGTTCGGCGAGCAGGAAACGGCCCGCCTCGATCTCGGCCTTGAGCAGGTTGCAGATTTTCAGCGCCTTGTTGTAGGAGGAGAGCGAGGTCACCGGCACCTTCTTGCCCAGCAACTCCACCTCGCCGGAGCGCAGTTCCTCGTAGTTGTAGCGGGCCAGCACCTTGCCGGTCTTCTGTGGGTAATCGGTGGAGTAATCGATGACGCAGGCCTGGATGTCGCGGTCGCGCACCGTGGTGCGGCGTAGAATTTCCGCATTCAAAATCGGAATGGGGATGCCCACGCCCAGGGCCAAGGAGACGCCGTAGCCCTTGAAGCTGGTGCCGCGCACGAATTCGGGCAGCATCTCCTTCATGTTGCCGGTCAGGGCCAGGGTACCGGCCCCTTCCACTGGTACGTCGTTGTCGCCGCGTTCCACCAGCGAGCAGTGCTGGGTGCCCTGCGAGTAGATCAGGCCGCGTGCCCCGGCCAGCCAGATGGCGGTACCCACACCGATGGTTTCATAGAGGGGATCGTTCAACAGCGGCGACAACTGCCCGGCCGAGCAGTAGGTCATGTTGCGCATCTTGGCGCGCAGGATGCCCAAATAGGTGTAGATACGTTTATCCGAGCAGTTGACCGCCACATTGTAATTCTGGTAGCAGTTACGCGGGTTGACCATGATGGCCTGGTTGAGATCGTTGATATCAAAGAGAGTGCGGATCTCGCGGCGGGGATAGTCGTCGGTGCCGTAGGAGAGGCCAAAGAGCTGCAACTTCTTGCCTGCCACCAGATCCTCGATGACATGGCCGCCGCCGTAGCGGAACTCGCCGGGATGGTACATGTTGGCCGGATCGTTGTGGCGCAGCTGGGTGGCGCCCATGTAGACGTCGACCGCGGCAATGCCGCAGTAGGCCATGACATCGTTGATCCAGGCCTCGGAGATGCGCATCTTCGGTGTGCTGTGGCCAAAATTCAAAAAGCAGCCGGAGGAGCACATCGGACCAAAGGTGGCGGTGGTCACCACATCCACCTCCTTGGCGGCGGCCTCCAGGCCACGTTTGTCCACAAAATCGATCACCTCTTCAGCGGTGAGCACCACCGCCTTGCCCGAGGCAATCTTGTCGTTAATTTCCGCGTAGGTCTTGGTCATGGCGCAATCTCACAGAGAAAGGGTCCTGGGGTTCGTCGCAAGGCGCTACTATAGGACGATTGCGGCAAAACAGCAAGGCAACGCAACAGCCGCCACGAAAAAGCGGGCCGTAACCTGCTAAACCCGCAATCGTCCCTAACCGCAGCGCTCAGGCCGGCAGCGTATCGAGGTTTTCGGTGATGCGCCGACCTTCCTCGGTAAAGGTTCTGATATAGCGGGCAATCCTCTGCTCGGCCAGCGCCAGGTCGTTGTTGTTGAGATTGATGTTGAGCAGGTCGATATACCAGGGCAGCTTGGCGGGGTGGAGCACATAGGCCTGGGCAATGGCGCGGGCAATGGGCAAGGTGGTCGCTTTGGAGGCCTGATGTACATCGCGATCCCCTGCGGCCAGCAACTTGGCATATTCCTCCTCAAGCAGGCGGGTAAAGATCTCCGGCGTCAAAAGCTCGCCGGCCTTGAGCCCGGAGACGGAATCATCTTCCGGCAGCCGCGCCCCTTTGTGAATCCACTCCCAGAGAATGCTGAGCCGAATCTCGCCGGTGGCCATGTCTTCCATTAAATACAGGATATCGTCGTTGCCAAAGGCATCGGCGGGTTTGAGCGCCGCCGCCTGCATGCCCTGGCCAAAGGCGTTGCCGTACTGTAGGGCAACGCTGAGCAGATTGCGCGCGCCATCGACGGTGCGTGGCGCCGGTTCCAGCAGCATCAGGTTGGCAGAGTCCTGATCAGTATAGCCCAGCGGCGGGAAAGCACGGCCCAACTGATTGGCCTCGCCGACAGCCTCCCAGATGGGGCGGATGATATGCACCATTTTCCAGTGGGCCACCCATTTGCCGCTGGCCCCCTCCTGCTGTTCGCGCACCGCCCCGGCCCGTGCCCGTTCCATGCTGCTGGCCACGCCCTGTTGCGAACCCACCGGGATATTGGGCTCCATGCCGCCCTGCCACAGGGCGAAGTTGCCACCCGCATCCGGCGTATTCACTGCCCGGCGCACCCGATCCTCGTAGTGACGCATGTAGCCGTAGGTCATGGTGATGGCTTCGATATTGGGATTGATGAAGGTTTCATCCCAGCAAAGCGCATCGGAGACGCTGTTGATATAGTCCCAACGACCGGTGTTGAAGCCGACAAAATGCAGCCCCAGCGCGGCACGGATCTCCATGAGTTGGAAGGTGGCCTCCAACTGTTCCACCAGCACATAGGCCATGATGGTCCCTTCCTCCAGTTGGAGATGGGATTCCAGTGCACTGAGCAGTGTGTTCCAGAAGGCCGCCTCTTCTGCGGTCTGGATCTTGGGCAGATAGAGGACGATGGAGGCTCCGGCCGCACGCAGGGCCTGCTGATTATGCACCACATAGAGGGTGAGATCGACGATCGAGGCCGACAGGGAGGCGCCGTCAACGCGCAGGTGGCGATCATCGAGATGGAGGCCGCGGGCACGGAAGATGGTGGTGGTGAACCCGAGCTGCGCCCGCCAATCCGCGATGATCTCACGGCCGAGAAAACCACGAGCCCAACTGTTCATCTCGCCTGCCACCTGTTGGGCTACTTGCAGGAACAGAGGATCGCGGGCAATGGCCAGCTTGAGGCTGCGTTGGTTGTCCAGCGACATGGTGGTGATTTGGCCCAGGGCATCCTCGCCGTCGAACATCCAGCCGTCGGCACCGGAGAGCAGGGCATAGGCCACATTGCGCAGGCTGGCGGCGATCGGTGCATTGGGTTTGGCCGCCGGCCCGGTGCCCTGCACCCACTGCCGCTGCAAATCCCGGGGAATGACCGCGCCGACAAACTTGCCTTCACGGGCATCCTGGACCTTGATGGTGGTGCCGCTGATCACGGCATCGGCAGCAAGAAAGGCAGGCGGCCGCCGCTCGCCAAGCCGCGACGCGCGACGCTCGTTGCGGCGGGCCATCAGTGCTTGCTGCTCCCCGTTGAACTGGGCCATGCAGCGCAACGCTGCCAGGGCTTCGGGCGTGTAGATATCCGCATATTCCTGGGCCAGGTTATCGCGGATCTGCAGGGTCAGGGCAGCGGTGGGTGTGGTCGGCATGGTGAGATCCTCTAAAATGCTTTTTTGTACAACGAATTAGGCACGATGGTCTGGTTTGCTTGCGTGCAAGGCGATCAAGCTGTGCGCCATAAACCTCTGCGACAGTAAACATTCCCGGGGAAATGTGCCAGCTTGTGCTGGCCATGGTGGAAATTCATGCAAAGGAATTGGTTTGTCGAACATTGACACAGATATTTGCGGTGTGTAGCATACACAACATGAAAAGCAGAGAGCTGATTCAACGACTTGAGGCGGACGGTTGGGTATTGCGCGGTACAAAGGGCTCCCATCATATTTTCATCCATCCGATGAAACCTGGCCATATCAGTGTTCCGCATCCCAAGAACGATCTTGGTATTGGTTTGGTGAGCAAACTGCTTAAAGCTGCTGGTTTGAAGGAAAAGGTGTCGTCATGAAACTGAAATATCCCATCGCTATTGAAACTGGAGATGCGACAACCTCCTTTGGCGTGGTGGTTCCTGATCTTCCGGGTTGTTTTTCCGCCGGGGATACGCTGGATGAGGCAGTCGAAAACAGCAAGGAGGCCATTGCCTTGTGGATAGAAACCGTTCTCGACGATAACGGTGCGGTACCGGCTCCGGGCAAGCTCGCCGATCATGTGAAAAACCCCGCGTTCGCCGGCTGGACCTGGGCTGTGGTTGAAGTCGACGGCTCCTTGCTCGACGATCACACCGAGCGCGTCAACATCAGCGTTCCCCGACGCATTCTCGCCCGCATAGACCGCTACGCCGCTGCGCGTGGGGAAACGCGCAGCGGTTTTCTGGTCAACGCCGCCCTGGAACGGATTATTCAGGGGTAAGGTGAGGCGAGTTCCAGAGGGTCATGCACATTCATGCTCATAAAAACACTTTCCAAACATCCAAATGAATGATGATATCTTATTGAAAACAGCTAATAAATATCTCCTCAATGACATTGAAGGTGCGTGCAATCCAGGTGGTAGATTTGCCACTATTCTCTCGAAACTCGAGACGAATGGGCAGCTTTCCAGCATCCTTCTGGAATTTTTAAGGGATCGAGGCTTTCATGCGCTGCATCGATTCGCGGCAGGAAAAATCGCTTTTGAAGATTATCGGCCACTTGCTCAAGAAGAACAGAATACAAGATATCGAGTGGCTGAGAAGGCGGCTGAAAAGGCGGAACAGGAACGTCAAACTTTAGCCCGACAGATGTCTGAGCGAGACGAGGAGATGCAACGGGCGTGGGAGGCCAAGAGGCACAGCAGCGAACTACGACGCACATACGGCTTTGACGAATTTATCAAACGAGAGAACTTTCAAAAGCTTATGAGACTGTTGCACAATCTCGATAAGGGGGAGCGTATTTCTGATAAAGATTTCATTTGGCTCTCTACCCAAGGTGACGACAACTATGAGTGCTACCTGACAACAGAAGTAAAGGTCTGTTATCATAGGATCGAAGCAGAATATCTATCCGCCGAGTTCAAGCGAACAGGCGATCCGTGGCATGCTGTCAACGCAAGCGGGCATTTCCGCAAATGTGAAGAACCTTGGCGGGCAGATCAACTCCTTGGTGGAATAAAAATTTCTCAAATAACGGATGTGAAATTACAATCAGGGCTTTACACAACCTACGGTGGGGTGAAACGTGATCTACGTCAATTCAATCCGGCACAAGAATTTGGCCTCCGAGCGCACGAATTGACACCAAGCGATTTTCGGCCCTGTACCCTGCTTGGAGCCGTACATTACGAGCAAGGCAATTTCGAGCAGGGAAGGGTCTGGTATGCCAAGGCTGTAGAACGGGGATTCAAGGAAGATCAGGTCGACTATGAACTGAAAACTATTTTTTGGAGGCTTGATGCAGAAAAGCAAATAGAGATGCGTGCATATCTGCTCTCTTTGGATCCAGAACGCTACAAATGGGCAGGAAAGAGCAAACAAGTAAAGAAATAGAGAGAATTTTCTCTGCCGCTACCCTTACTTGGGCACATCCTATGATGTAAAAAAGATTGCGCCCCAAAAAGGCTGCCATGGCCGGCCTGATTTGACTGTATTGTGCAAAGAGCTGTATTCTATAAAAATACTTTCCCCCAAGCCAACAAGGAGCACTCTATGAGCGCCAGCAAGGATTTCAGCCAGTTCAATCCCCGGACCACCGTGCAGGTAGGCGAAAAGAGCTACACGGTGTTTTTCGTAAAGGCATTGGAGAGCCTGGGCTACGGCCCGATTGATCGTTTGCCCTATAGCCTGCGTATTTTGTTGGAAAATCTGCTGCGCCACTACCCGCAAGGGTTGGTGAGCGATGCTGATATCGATAACCTCGCCACCTGGCGGCCGGAAAAGATCAGTCCCGAGGCGGTACCGCTGATGCCTGCCCGGGTTATTCTCCAGGACTTCACCGGGGTGCCCGCCCTGGTCGATCTGGCGGCGATGCGCTCGGCCCTGGCCAGGGCTGGAGGCGACCCAACGACCATGAATCCTTTCATCCCAGCGGATCTGGTGATCGATCACAGTGTGCAGGTGGATCGTTCGGCCAGCGCCGATTCGCTCCAGGCCAACGTCGATTTGGAGATGGAGCGCAACCGCGAGCGCTACACCATGCTCCACTGGGGCCAGCAGGCCTTTGCCAACTTCCGCGTCGTGCCGCCGGGCACCGGTATCGTCCACCAGGTGAACCTGGAATACCTAGCCTCGGTGGTGGTCAGCGGCGAACAGCAGGGCGAGGCAGTGCTCTATCCCGATTCGGTGCTCGGCACCGACTCCCACACCACCATGGTCAACGGTCTGGGGGTGATGGGCTGGGGTGTGGGCGGCATTGAGGCTGAGGCGGTGCTATTGGGACAGCCCTACTCGCTGCAGATCCCTGAGGTGGTGGGCGTGCGACTCAGCGGCTCGCTGCCGGCCGGCACCACCGCCACCGATTTGGTACTGACCATCACACGCTTTTTGCGTGGCAAGGGCGTGGTCGGCCGGTTTGTCGAATTCTTCGGACCCGGCCTTGCCGCACTCAGCCTGCCCGACCGGGCCACCATCGCCAACATGGCCCCGGAATACGGCGCCACCATGGGCTTCTTCCCGGTGGACGAGGAGACCCTGCGCTATCTGCGCGCCAGCGGCCGCCCCGAAACCTTGGTCAGCCTGGTGGAGCAGTACTGCCGCCATCAGGGCTTTTTCTTTGAACCGGAAAATCCGGAACCCGGTTACACCGTGGTCTACGATATCGTGCTGGATACGGTGGTACCGAGCCTGGCAGGTCCCAAGCGGCCCCAGGATCTGTTGCCGCTCTCGGGGGTACGCGAGGATTTCCATCGCCAGTTCGATAAGCAACTCGCTGCCTCCACAGCGACGGAGACCAAAGATCCGGCCAGCCAACTGACCAACGGTTCGGTGGTCATCGCCGCCATCACCAGTTGCACCAACACCTCCAACCCGGATGTGATGATCGGCGCCGGCCTGCTGGCCCGTAAGGCGCGGGAGCGTGGCCTGCTCCCCAAGCCCTGGGTGAAGACAAGCCTCGCCCCCGGCTCGCGGGTGGTTACCCGTTACCTGGAGCAGAGCGGTCTGCTATCGGATCTCGAAGCCCTGGGCTTTCAGGTGGTCGGCTACGGCTGCACCACCTGCATCGGCAACAGTGGCCCCCTGGATGAGGCCATCGCCGGACCCATCCGCGAACAGAACCTGGTGGCGGCGGCGGTGCTCAGCGGCAACCGTAACTTCGAGGCCCGCATCCATCCGCTGGTTCGCGCCAATTACCTCGGCTCACCGCCGCTGGTGGTGGCCTATGCCCTGGCCGGCACGGTGCTGATTGATCTGGAACAGGAACCGCTGGCCACGGACAGGCAAGGCCAGCCGGTATTCCTACGCGACATCTGGCCGAGTGCGGAGGAGATCCGCGCCGCTGTGCGTCAGAGCCTCACGCCGGATCTGTTCACCCTCAGCTACGGCTCGGTTTTTGACGGCGATAGCCAGTGGCAGTCCCTCTCTGCCGGCACCTCCGACCTCTATCCCTGGGATGCGGAGTCTTCCTACATTCGCGAGCCTCCGTTCTTCCAGAACCTGAGCGCCGAACCCCAGCCGGTGACCAACATCGAAGGAGCACGCATTCTGGCCCTGTTCGGCGACTCGATCACCACTGACCACATCAGCCCGGCCGGTTCCATCGGCCCGCAGACCCCGGCCGGTCTCTACCTGCAAAGCCTGGGTATCCAGCCGGTGGATTTCAACAGTTACGGTTCGCGGCGCGGCAACCACGAGGTGATGATGCGAGGCACCTTTGCCAACATCCGCATCAAAAACCGCATGGTGGAACGGGAGGGTGGGTATACCAAATCCTGGCCCGAGGGGGTGGAGATGCCGATTTATGACGCAGCCATGCACTACCAGGAGGTGGGCACGCCGCTGGTGGTCTTTGCCGGCAAGGATTACGGCACCGGCTCCTCACGCGATTGGGCCGCCAAGGGCACCATGCTGTTGGGGGTCAAGGCGGTGATCGCCGCCTCTTATGAACGTATCCACCGTTCCAACCTGGTGGGCATGGGGGTGTTGCCGTTGCAGTTTCCCGAAGGGGTGGACGCCCAGAGTTTGGGCCTGAACGGCAGCGAGATGATCAGCCTTTCCGGCATTGCCGATCAACTTGTTCCCGGCCAGAAGGTGAGCCTGCGCATCGACCGTGCCGATGGCCGCACCGAAACCACCGAGGTACTGCTGCGCCTGGATAACGCCATGGAGATCGATTACTACCGCCACGGCGGCATTCTGCAGAAGGTCCTGCGGCAGCGGATGCAGCCGGGCACCAAACACTGATTGGGAAACATGCAAAAACTCAGGGGCAGACCATAACCGGGTCTGCCCCTCTTATTTTCTTGCGTCTGGTTGTATTGGCTCTGGCAGTTCGCGCACAGCCCCGGCTTTGACGCCCCGGCGCTTCGCCGCTTCCTCCAGCTTATTGATCCGTTCACGCGCCTCGGGGTGACTGGCGAAGTAGCTGCCAATACCTCCAAGAAACGACTCATCCGCCATGGCCGTAAAAAACTCGTCCGCGCCACCGACATGCCCGTAGCGACAGACCAGGCCCTGGAGGGCCAGGTCATCGGCGCGCAGTTCACGCTCCTGCGAATACCTAGCCACACCAAACTCGGCAGCCGGGGCGATGAGACGGGTGAGGCCGGAATCGGCGCCGGTGAGCACCGCCGTCAATGCCGTCAACACCATACCGCGCCCCAGGCCGCTGAGGTGATCGCGGTTTTTAAAATGGGCCAGCTCGTGCGCCAGTACAAAGGCGAGGCCGTTTTCCGACCGCACTTTCGCCAACAACCCCTCCAGCACGATAACCCGCCCACCAGGTGCGGCCATGGCATTGGCCTGGGCCGAGGCCATGAGCTCAACCCGCAGCGGATAGCCGATCTCCAGGCAGGGCCTGAGTGCATCGACCATTTGTTGCAACACCGTCCGTCGCGGGTCTGTATCCGCCGCTTTATCCTGAGCCGCCGGAGATGCAGCTGCAAAGATGCGGGCCTCCATCTCCGGCGAGATCCGGGAAACCGCCACGTCAATCAGCCAGCCCGAGGCCAGAAAGAGCACGGTACAGATGGCGCCGATGCCGGTGATCAACAGCACAAACTCCTGCATCGGGCGCTCATGGCTGACGTTGTCGTTGCGCTGGGGCAGCGCCGGCTTAAACTCCATGCCGGGAAGGCGCGAAGTACACCGCCGTGCCGTAGGCCAACACCTCAACGGAGCTGACCTGGTTTTGCTGCCCCTGGGAGATGGACGAGGTTTCCAGGCGCAGGTTGATCACCTGATCGGCCTGGGGACAGGATTCGAGCATGCGCAGCACCGCCTCGCGCCGGGCCCGGTCGACCAGGGTTTCGTAGGATTGCACGTTGCCGCCGACGATACTGCGCAACATGGCAAGAATCCGTTTGAAATAATCAACGGATATAACAACGCTGCCCATGACCAGATGGGTGGACTCGATACGGCGATCATCGCCCATGACCCGTTTGTTGGCCGTCAAAGGCCGGGCAAGTTGCTCCCGCTCACGCAGGTGGATGGAGGCGTAATGCTTGCTTTCCGCGCGACGGCCAAAGAAATAGCCCAGGCCGACAAGGCAGAGCAGGAAGGCCAGTTGGATGAGAAATTCCATGGCTCACTCCACGGTGACCGCCGTGCCGTACACATACAGCTCAGCGGCACCTGCGGCGACGGAACTGGTGGCGAAGCGAATGTTGACGATGGCATTGGCCCCCATCTGCTGCGCCTGGGCCTGCATACGGCTCAGCGATTCCTCCCGCGACTCCTGGAGCAGTTCGGTGTAGCCTTTGAGCTCGCCGCCGACAATGTTTTTCAGGCTGGCCATGATGTCGCGGCCGACATGTTTGGCCCGCACCGTACTGCCGGAAACGACACCATGGAAGGCGATGATTTTTTTGCCGGGGATTTCTTCGATGTTGGAAAGCAGCATGGATTCCTCCTGAGGATGAGAGTGGGATGATGAAACAACTGCATTCCTTATACGGTGCAACCGGTGGCAATCCAAAGAGATTTCGGCAGGGTGGCGGAGCTTCGCCGGCCGGTGACGATGTTGGCATGGCCGCAAAGCCTTGCAACGCAACACATCCACGCACCCTGCGCTCTATGAGTATGTCCCCTAAAAAAATGCTGACCCTGAGGTGGAGCCATCGGTTGCAAATCCCTCCGTTCTGAGTACAATCCTCCCTTTCCTTCCACCCGAGCCAGCCGCCCATGCCCGCCATCGTCCTCACCACCATCAATGCCCGTTATATCCATGCCAACCTCGGTTTGCGCTGGCTTTATGCCAACCTGGGTGAGTTGCAGCCCCTGGCCTGTATCCAGGAGTACACCCTCACCGACCAGATCACCGATATGGCGGAAAAAATCCTGGAATCGATCCCCAAGGTGGTTGGTATTGGGGTCTATATCTGGAATGCCGCCCAGGTGCGGCAACTGGTGGGAGTGCTGAAACGAGTGGCCCCTTCGATGGTGGTGGTGCTGGGTGGGCCGGAGGTCAGCCATCTGCCGCTGCGGGTGGATTTGAGCGAGGCGGATTACCTCATTCAAGGTGAAGGCGAATTGTCCTTTGCCACGCTGTGCCGGTCGATTCTGGCGAATCAGCGGCCCGAGGAACGAATCATTCCGGCGCAAACGGTGGAGGTGGGAAGCCTGGCCTCGGCCTACCCCTTCTACACCGAGAATGATCTGGCCCACCGATTGATCTATGTCGAGGCGGCGCGCGGCTGTCCCTTTCGCTGCGAGTTCTGCCTCAGTTCCATTGACCCCAAGATGCGGCCTTTTGCCATCGATGGGTTTCTCGATGAAATGGAAAACCTCTGGCAGCGCGGCGCCCGCACCTTCAAGTTCGTTGATCGCACCTTCAACAGCAGTACGGCCACCGCCGAGCGCATCCTCGACTATTTCCTGGCCAAGCCGCCGCCCTTCCACGTCCACTTCGAGGTCATTCCAGATCACTTCCCGCAAGCAATCAAAGAGCGGTTGGCCAAATTTCCCGCCGGTACCCTGCAACTTGAGGTCGGCATCCAGACCCTTGACGCCCAAACCGCCGCCAACATCAGCCGGCGCCTTGATTTCGACCGTATCCGCGACAACCTTGCCTTTCTCGAGCGTGAAACCACGGCCCATCTCCATGTCGATCTCATTGTCGGCCTGCCCGGCGAGTCGATCGCGCAGTTCGGCCGCAACCTCAATACCCTGATGTCGCTGGCCCAGGGCGAGATTCAGATCGGTATGCTCAAAAAACTCTCCGGTACCGCCATCAACCGCCACGACCAGGTGCATGGCATGGTTTACTCGCCGGACCCACCGTATGAAATCCTGCAAAACGATTTAATCAGCTTTGCCAAGATGCAGGCCATGAAACGGCTCGCCCGCTTCTGGGATCTGGTTTACAACAGCGGCAACTTTCGCCGTACCGCACCACTGCTGTGGCAGGACGGCGATGTCTTTGCCGGCTTTGCCGCCTTCAGCCATTGGCTCTATGGCCAAACCCGCGCCACCTGGCAGATCGGGCTGCCACGTTTAAGCGAGTTGCTTTTTTGCTATCTGGTCGAAGAAAAGGGGATGGGAAAGACCGAGGTTGCCGACAGCCTCGCCGCCGACATTCTAGTGATCAAGGGTCGGGTGCTGCCGAAGGCGGTGCAGGAGTACGTCAGCCAAACACCAGAAGAGCGCCGCAGCCTGGGGGAATCGCTCACCCGCCGGCAGAGCAGGCATAGGGAGGAGTAATCCTCGTCCCCCCGTGTTTCATGGTCTAATCCGCAACCATCATATTTTCTTGCATTCTATTCACAATTCTATTCATTTTCATGTTCGCATTATTCGTAACATGTCGTATGTATATATGTTATTATCCATAACAGATCCTATTTTCCTATTCACAATTCTATTCACACTTTGACGTAACTTGTTATGCAACTATCGATAGCAGAATATTTGCGGCGTGGTCCTGCTACATCGAAGGAAATACAACTTCACACCGGTTTAAGCCAAGCAGCCGTTTCTCGGCAGCTCAATAGCATGGGTGATAGTGTAATTAGGTTTCAAAACGGAAGAACACCGCGCTACGCTTTGACTCGAAATGCTTTTGGAGGCAACGATAAACTCCCTTTGTGCATGATGGACGCCCATGGAAATACTGTGTTGGCTGCGTTTATCAGACCATTAGCTCATGGAGGTTTCTTTGTAGAGCCCGCAACTGGAATGCCTTCTTTGTTGTTGGGAGAGGGTGGAAAAGGGATTTATGAGGATTTGCCGTATTTTCTCGCAGATTTATGTCCGCAAGGTTTTTTGGGTCGGCAGATTGCCGAAGCAATGGCATATCAAAACAGCGATTTCCCCTCTGATCCCAGGCGTTGGAACACAAGCCACATCGGGAGATACCTTGTTTCTAACGGTGACGACCTGCCTGGTAATTTTAAATTCGGAGAACAAGCATTATTACGCGTGAGAAGAAAGCCAATTATAACCTCTGAAAATGATTACCCAGAACTTGCTGATAGCGTCATGAGTGGTGTCATTCCTGGATCTTCAGCGGGAGGAGAACAACCTAAATTTACAGCCTTTTGTGGAAAACGATCTGCACATGTTATCGTTAAGTTTTCACCAAAAGGGACAAGTGAAATTACCAAGAGATGGAGAGACATTCTGTTAACCGAGTTTCATGCAGCTGAAGCAATTCACGCGGAGAATTTTCCTGTCGCCGAAACGAGGTTGATAGAACTAGACGGAAGATTTTTTTTAGAGTCTCAGCGATTTGATAGATCCGGCGAATATGGTAGAATGTCAATGATTTCGCTGAGATCAATCGATGCTGAATTTACCGGATTAGGAAGAGACTGGCCCCAGGTGATGGATGCGTTGCATGAACAAAGTTTAGTGAGTTGGCAACATGTTTATGACGCAACGTGCCTATGGCATTTTGGACAACTGATTAATAACACCGACATGCATTTGGGCAATTTGAGCATGGCTATTGAAGGAGGGGTATTTAGACTTCTGCCTCTCTACGACATGTGTTCGATGGGATTTGCACCAAAAAGTGGAGGAGAGCTCCTGCCCTATACATTTAGACCCGTCTTCCCGGAGATACCGTTGCTAGGCGTAGAAGGAAAAAAAATAGTCCTGAAAATGGCACGAGATTTTTGGCAACGCATTGCATCGGATAGTCGAATTTCTGAGGATTTTAAATCCTTTTTACAGCACGGAAATCCAATCGATCTGATGGGGTAGCTTTGGCGCGCCCGGAGGGATTCGAACCCCCGACACCCGGATTCGAAGTCCGGTGCTCTATCCAGCTGAGCTACGGGCGCGGCGTGGTGGGTGGTGTTGCAGAGGTGGGCATACTACCCGGAAAGGTTGGTAAGCGTCAACCATGCGAACGCGGTTGCCGCAAAATAGCGCCGCCAAGCAGCAGCGGGGCCGGGGCGGTGGGGTTGCGCATGGCGGCACAGAGCCGCTCCGGATCGATATAGGCGGTCAGCCGTTGCCGCTGTGATTCCAGCACCGGCAGGGCTTTTGCGGCCAGTTTGGCGGCGGCCTCGGCATAGCCGTAATCCGCCTTGATATAGACGCCGGCAGCGCGGATCATCGCCTGCAACAGCAGTTTCTCCTCGCCCTGGGCTTGATGCCAGGCCTGTTCGAGGACCTCATGAACCTCGAAATGTAGCCCCAGATCCCAGAGCACCAATCCCCGCCACAACACATCCTCGGGACCGGTGCTGACCCGCTCCAGGAAACGCGCATAACCGATGAGGCGTTGCTTGATGTAGGCCACTTGCTCCGGGCCGGGTTGCAGGGCAAGGAAGCGCTCCGCCACCTCCCGCGCCGGGGCTAGGTCCATGGTACGCAGACAAGCCATAATCGATTCGGAGAGCTGGTTGCGGATATCACGGCTGAGGCGATCCTGAAAGGGATCAAAGGTCGTCTCGCGGCTGGCCATGGGTTGCCGGGACGCGGGGGCAGCCTCCTCTTGTTTCCTCTGTTGACGGCCATCGCTATTCATTTGTCCTCCTTGGCGCGGATCGGGTATAGTGGCGCGGCTTGGCTGCATTCGCACACAACAAATCCCATTCTATCCAACTGTTACGGTGAGTCCATGAAACTCTATGCCTGTATTACCGGTCCCGACGATGCCATCTTCTGCAAACGTGTCTCCGATAAGCTCAACCGTGGCTGGCAGCTCCACGGCGGTCCGACCCTGACCTTCAACGGCCAGACAGTGATTGCCGGCCAGGCCCTGGTCAAGGAGGTGGACGGTGAGGAATTCACCATGGACATCACCATCAGCGATTATTAAACGCAATCCTCGCCATTAAGCAATCATGCGGCTGCTGCACACCTCGGATTGGCACCTGGGCCACCGCTTCCATGGGCGGATGCGCCATGAGGAGCAGACCTGTTTCCTTGACTGGTTGTTGGCGCAGATCACCGAGCAGGCAGTCGAGGTGCTGCTGGTGGCGGGTGACATCTTCGACACCACCACTCCGGGCAGTCGCGCCCAGGGACTCTACTACCGCTTTCTCCATCGGCTGGCCGCCACGCCTTGCCGCCATGTGGTGATCATCGGCGGCAACCACGATTCGCCCTCACTGTTGGAGGCGCCGCGTGAGCTCTTGCGTCAGCTGGACATCCATGTCATCGGCATGGTGGAGGAGCAGGTGGACAAAGAGATCCTGCTGTTGCGCGATGGCGGCGGTCAGCCCGAACTGCTGGTCTGCGCCGTGCCCTTTCTCCGCGACCGCGATATCCGCCAGGCCAGCGCGGCCGAAACCCTGGAGGAAAAGGGACGGCTGCTGCGCGAGGGTATCCGCGACCATTACCAGCAGATCTGCGACCAGGCCGAGCAGATGCGAGGTGAGATCGATGCCAACCTGCCCCTGGTGGCCCTGGGCCATCTCTTTGTCGCCGGTGGCCAGACCAGGGAGGGCGATGGCGTACGCGAGCTCTCCATCGGCGGTCTGGACCGCATCGAGGGCGCGAGTTTCCCGGATGGCATCGATTATCTGGCCCTGGGGCATCTGCACATCGGCCAGCTGGTGGCAGGCAACCCTAGCCGGCGTTACAGCGGCGCTCCCTTGCCGATGAGTTTTACTGAGGCCGGGCAGGTTAAACAGGTGCTGCTGCTCACCAACGATGGCCGCAGCTTTGCCGTCGAGCCCTTGGCCGTGCCCTCCTTTCAGCCTTTGGCCTCTCTGCGCGGTGATCTCGCTGGCCTGCTTGCCCAAATCAACGAACTCAAAAGGGCAGAATCATCCTGCTGGCTGGAACTGCACTACGAGGGCGAAACCGTCATTGCCGATCTGCGCGAGCAGTTACTGGCTGCGGTGGCTGACTCGCCCCTGAGCATCCTGCGCATCCGCAACAACCGCATCTTTGACTACGCCCTGCAGCAGAGCCAGGAGGCGGAGACCCTCGATGAACTCAGTGTCGACGAGGTCTTTGAACGCTGTCTGGAGGTATATCAGATCGAGGCCGAGCAGCGCGACGTGCTGCGCCAGACCTTTGCCGAACTGAACCGCTCGTTGGAGCAGGAGGAGGAGCCGTGAGAATCCTCGCCATCCACCTGCACAATCTTAACTCCCTGGCCGGTACCTGGCAGATCGACTTCACTGCCCCCCAGTACGCGGCCTCAGGCATCTTCGCCATCACCGGCCCGACCGGTGCCGGTAAATCGACGTTGCTCGATGCCATCTGCCTGGCACTCTTTGGCCGCACGCCCCGCTTGGGATCGATTACCAAGGGAAGCAACGAAATCATGTCGCGCCGGGCCGGGGACTGTTTTGCCGAGGTCAGCTTTGCCACGCAGAGCGGCCGCTACCGCTGCCACTGGGGTCAGCACCGGGCGCGTCGCAAAGCCGGGGCAGAGTTGCAGACACCCCGCCACGAGATGGTGGATGTGGACAGCGGCAAGGTGCTGGAGAGCCGCAGCCGCGAGGTGGTACGGCTGGTGGAACAGGTCACCGGCATGGACTATGAGCGCTTCACCCGCTCCATTCTGTTGGCCCAGGGCGACTTTGCCGCCTTTCTCCAGGCCGATGCCGACCAGCGGGCGCCAATCCTGGAACAGATCACCGGTACCGGTATCTACTCCCGCCTCTCCATGGCCACCCACGAACGCACCAGCGAGGAGCGCAAAAAGACCGCCGTCCTCCAGGAGGCCCTGGGTTCGCTCAGGCTGCTGCCCCCCGAAGAGGAGCAGGAGATCGAGGCGGCCATTACCGCCAACACCGAGGCCGCCGCTGCACTGCGCCTGCAGCAGGAACAGGTGGAGGCCAGCCTGCAAAGGTTGGCGCGGATTGCCGCCCTCAAGGAGCAGTTGGCCGCCAGTGAGCGGGCCCTGGCGCAGTTGGCCGAAGAGCGGATCCAAAGCGAGACGGATCGAGTGCGGTTGGAGCGGGGCCAGCGGGCCCAACCCCTGCTGCCCCAGCAGACCGCTCTGGTGCAACTCCAGGAACAGATCAAGTCCCTGGAACAACGAGACAGCCAGCGGGGCCTGGGCCTGCAATCCTTGCAGCAGACCCAGCACCAGTTGCAGCAAGCGCATGGCCAGGCGCTGACACATCTTGGCGAGAGCCAGGCCACCCGCGAAAAAGAGCAGCAGCGGATAAAGGAGGTGCGCGCCCTTGATCTTCAGCTCCATGAGAAAAACAAGGGGTTGCAACAGGTGGCGGCAACCATGGCGCAGCTGGAAAAGGAGCGGGCAACGCTCCGGCTGGAGCGGCAAAAGCTGCACCAGCAATTGACAGCATTGCAAGCCCGCAAGGAAGCATTGCACCGCTTTTTCACCGAGCATGCCACGGACGCGCTGCTGGTTGAACAGATGGCCGGATTACGGCAGCAACTGCTGCATCTGGAGCAGAAAGAGGGAGAGCGCCGTCAGTTGCAGCAAACCCGCACGAACATGCAGCAACACCAGCAACGGGCTGCTGGACAACAGCAGCAGATGGACCAGGCCGTGGCCCGGGCCGCCGAGGCGCTCGATTCGCGCCGGCAGCAACAACATTCCATCCAGCGGCAGCGGGAAGAGTTGCTGGACGAACAGCCGCTGCCGCAAATCCGCCGGGACCTGGCCGAGCAGGAGGCCCGGCTCCAGCAGTTGCAACGGGGCAACGACTGGGCCAAGCGCCTGCACGCGCTCCAGCAGGAACGCGACCGCCATCAGCAACAGGGCCAGCAGTTACTCAGTAACCGACAACAGCTCCAGGAACAGCTCCAGCACCTGGAAGAACAACTCCTGCTGCGCAAGCAACTGGTCCGGCAATGCGAGGAAAACCACCAGCTCAGCCTGCGCATCCGCAGCTACGAAGAGCAACGTGGCCTCTTGCAGAAGGGAGAGCCCTGTCCCCTCTGCGGCTCGATCGACCATCCCTGGCAATCGGCCCAACCACCCGTCGATGACCGGGCCGTCGAACTGGCCCAGGCACGGGCCGGGCTGGAGCAGACCCAGGTCGAGCTGGCCCGGCACCGCGAAACCCAGGTCGTGGTCAACCGCGACCTGGAGCACCTCGGCCAGGTTCAAACCGAGCATGGCCTCCAGATGGCGGAGCTGACCGAACACCTTGTCCCCCTGTTGTCCGAGCAGCATCTGGGCACACTCGACACCTGCATCCCTGCCATTGCTGCGGCCCTGGAAACAGGTCATCAACGGGCGGAAGAGCTGCGCACCCGCCTAGCGGCCATCGACACAATCGACGGCCAACTCCAGGCCCTGGCCCAACAGATCGAGCAGACCGCCGATGTCCATGCCCGGGCCGTACAACAGGCCCAAACCAATCAGCAGGTGGTGACCACAACGGAGAACGATCTGCGCAATGTGGAGAGTCGGCTTGAGGAAGCAGAGACCTGGCTGGCCAGTGGGCGGGAAGCACTGCACCAGAGCCTGCACCCCTTTGCCGGCAACGATCTGCTGGCGCGGAGCGCCCAGGAGCTGATCACTGCCCTGGAAAGCCGGCTACACCAATGGAAGGCGCAGGTGGTCCAGCAGGAGCAACTGGTCCAGACCGAGGGACAACTGGTCAGCACCCTGGACAAACAGGACCTGCAGCTGAACCATGTGGAGAGCCAGCTCAGCAACCAATCCCAGGAACACCGCGCCCTGCTCCAGCAACAGCAGCTCTTTGGGCAGCAGCGGCGCAAACTCTATGGCGAGCTTGATCCCAATGTGGAGGAACAACGGCTGCGCAGCCTGGTGCAGCAGGCCGAAGCCAAGGAACTGACGGCCCGCAACCAACTGGCAGCCACCGACAAAGAGCTCCACAGCCTCAATGAACAGCAGCGTTTGGACCGGGAAGAACTGACACGGCTGCGTCCCAAGCAGACGGCGCTGGTAGGCCAACTGCTGGCTGAGGTGCAGGCGGCCGGGTTTGTTGATATGATCGATTTCACCGCTGCTCTCCTGCCACTGCAAACCTTGCAGCAGTTGGCGCATAAGCAACAGCAACTGGAGCAGCAGCAGGTTTTGCTCACCACCCGCAAAGCGGAGCAGGTCGCGGCCCTGACCAAGGAAGAGACGGGCCTCGATCAGATCAAGACCCAGGCGGAGTTGCAGGAGGCAAAAGCAGCGCTGCACCACCAGGTGGAAGCCCTGCTGCAACGCATCGGTGCCGACCGGGAGCGGCTGGCGGCCAACGCCCGCTTAGCCCGGGACTTTGCCCAGCAGCGCCAGGCCCTGGCTGAACAACAACGGGAGCAGCAGCGCTGGGAACTGCTCCACCAGTTGATTGGTTCGGCGGACGGCAAGAAATTCCGTGTCTTTGCCCAGGGCCTGACCTTCGAGGTCATGGTCAGCCATGCCAACCGCCAGCTGCGCAAGATGAGCGACCGCTATCTGCTGCTGCGCGATGCCAAGGAGCCGCTCAATCTGCTGGTGATCGACAACTACCAGGCCGGCGAGATCCGCTCCACCCGTAACCTCTCCGGCGGCGAGAGCTTTCTCGTCAGCCTGGCCCTGTCCCTGGGACTCTCCGCCATGGCCAGTCACCACGTCCGCGTTGATTCCCTCTTTCTTGACGAGGGCTTCGGCACCCTGGATGAGGAAAGTCTGGACACCGCCCTGCAAACCCTGGCTGAACTGCAACAGGACGGCAAACTGATCGGCATCATCTCCCATGTGCCCCTGCTCAAGGAGCGCATCGGCCTGCGCATCCAACTCCAGCCCGGTGCCGACGGTTGCAGCCGTCTGGTGGGGCCGGGTTGCACTCAAATCGCCTGACTTCCGCCATTGGCCCGTTGCAGGGCGGCAATCTCCTCATAACAACTGTTCTTGTAGGTGTAGTCCAGGCCGTTGACCGCCTGCAGATGCTCGTCGGCCAGGAATTCGGCGGTGGCGTAGTCGCGGATGATGCGCCCCTGATGCAAAACCACCGTGCGCCGGCTGAGGCGGTGCACGAAAAAGAGGTCATGGGTGATGAGGACCTTGGTAATGGGCAGAGCTTCCAGGATCTCCAGCAGCAGCTGTTCGCTGCGCGGATCAAGGCTGGCGGTGGGCTCATCGAGGATCAGCACCTCGGGCTGGAGACTCAGCGCCGCAGCAATGGCCAAGCGCTTGCGCTCGCCGCCGCTGAGGTGCAGGGGGGGCCGTTCTTCAAAACCGCTCAGATGCACCTGGGCCAGGGCCTTTTGTACCCGATGGGCCACCACATCGGCTTTCAACCCCAGCTGTTGCGGGCCAAAGGCCACCTCCTCCCAGCAGGAGGGACAGAACAGCTGGTCCGCCGCATTCTGAAACACCATGCCCACCCGTTGCCACAGCTGACGAAAATCCTCCGCTGCCAAGGCTTTGCCATCGAGCAGATAATACCCCTCACCCGGGCGGGGCGTCAGTAAGCCCAGCAGAGCGTGGGCAAGGGTCGATTTGCCGGCCCCGTTTTCACCGATCAGGGCCAGGGTCTCGCCGGCAAAGAGGCTGAGGTTGATGTCGCTCAGCCCCAGTGTACCGTCGGGGTAGCGGTAGGAATAATGCTGCAACTCGATGAGCGGTGTTTGCAACCCGGTGTCGGCTGGCAGATGGACGCCATGATGCCCGTGCTCATGGGTGGCATGATGATGGTGGTGGTGATGGGCCTCATCGTGGTGATGGCCGCAGCAGGTGAAGCGGAAGGTGAAGTCCAGGCCATGTTCGCGCAGGGACTGGGGCTGGGCGGCCAGCTCATTAAAGCCGTAGTCGTGGTGGACCCGACCCTCGGCCAGCACGATGGCCCGCTCGCAAAGCCCGTAGAGGAACAACAGGTCATGCTCGATAACGATGAGGGTGCCGGCAAAATCGGCAAGCAACTGACGAAAGATGGCCTCCTGCCGGGGATCAAGGTTGGCGGTGGGCTCATCGACGATCAACACCTCCGGCGCCATGGCCAGGATGGTGGCCAGTGCCGCCCGTTTCTTCTGGCCGTAGCTGAGATGATGGGCCGGTTTGAACAGCAGAGGCGCCAGGCCGACCGCACCCAGCCAGTGGCGCACCAGGTGATCGACCTCCTCAATGCTGCACCCCAGGTTGCGCGGGCCAAAGGCAACATCATCATAGAGGGTGTTGCAGAAGAGGTGGTCATCGGGGTCCTGAAAGAGGATGCCCACCTTTTGCCGTAATGCTGGGGTGATGGCCTCGGTGACCGGTTGATCCTGATAGTGGCATTCGCCCGCTTGCGCCAGCAACAGACCGTTGAGGTGGCGGATCAGGGTGGATTTGCCCGAGCCGTTCTGGCCCACCAGGCCAATGCGATCCCCGGCAAAGATATCGACATTGATCTCCCGCAGCCCCGGCGTTGCGTCGGGGTAGGTGTAAGCCAGCCGGCGCAGGGAAAAGAGCGGCCTGCGTTCGTCCTCCTCGGGGGGACGGACAACCATGTGGTGCATAGTGAACTCGGGGCAGAGGGAGAATCAGAAAGCGCTGATCGGCAGCAGCCGGTCAGCGGCAAGCAACAGGGCGCCGATCATAATAAAGAGCGCCCCTTTTCCCAAGTCCCATCTGGTGATCGGCTGCCGTACCTCGCCGGGAAAGCCGCCCTGATAGCCCCGGCTGAGCATGGCCTCGTGGACCCGTTCGGTGCGCTCGAAGGAGCGGATGAAGAGCATACCAAAACCATTGCCAAAGGTGCGCAGGGTGGCAAGATTCGTGCGGGGGATAAAGCCGCGCACCCGCATCGAGCGTTGCATGCGCTGCATCTCCTGCTGAAACACGAAGATATAGCGGTGGCAGAGCAGGATCATCTGGTTGAGGGCATCGGGTAGACCCAGGTCGGTGAACCCCTTGAGGGTCTGGGACAGGGTGGCCGTGGCCAGCATCGGCTCCATCAGCAGGGCCACGGCCGCAGCCTTGCAGAGGATGGTCAGGGCCAGGTGGAGACCGGCCAGGTTGAGCGGCCAGGATGGGAGCCAGGGAAGGAGAAGGACTGTGTCCCCGGCATGGACTGGACAGGTCAGGGGAAGGATGACCACCAGCATACCGAGAAATCCGCTCAGAGCGGCCAGCCGCTTCAGGGGGCGTGACCAGGGCATGCCACTCAGCTGCACCGCCAGCACACAAAGTACCAGGGCAGCAAAGGCCCAGAAGAGGCTGTGCAGGGAGACGATGAGAAAGGAGCAGAGCATCAAGGAAGCGATCTTCACCGGCGGGGCCCAGCGGTGGTACAGCGATTGTCCCTGTCCATGCTGGTCCAGGGTGGGGATGGACCAGTCCGGGCCACCGGCAGGGCCTTGCGGCGGTGGCTCCTCGGTCTTGAGCAGCCAGGCGACCAGCGCGCAAAAAAAGGGCAGAAAGAGAGAGGACATCAGGGCCATGGTCTGGGCGCCATTCAGCACCGTGACCTGGGCCTGGTCGAGATTCATGACTGCCGCCCTGCTTGACGCGGGCCAAGCAACTCCGGTTTCACCCGGAAGAGAAAGGTGATCACAAACCCACCGACCAGACCTTCAACCGCCATCACCGGCACATGGGCCACCACCGCCATCTTGGCCACACCGAGGAAGGACTCGCCGCCGCTGGCCAGGAGCAGGGCCAAGAGAACGGCGGCCAACAGCACACCGAGGGCGCTGAGCAGGCCACCGACCACGGCATTGGACACTTTGGTGGTGCCACGCCAGCGCCGAAAGGCCAGACCGCAGAGCAGGGCGGGCAGGCCCATCATCAGGCTGTTGGCACCAAGCGCGGTCAGGCCGCCGAACTGAAAGAGCAGGCTTTGCAGAAAGAGGCCCACGCTGATGGAGAGCAAAGCGGCCGGGCCGAGCAGGGCCCCGACCAACCCCGGCAGCAGCAGGTGGACGCTGGTCGGCCCCAGGGGGAGATGGATGAGGGAGGCCACGAAAAACGAGGAGGTGACCACGGCGATTTTGGGCAACTCCCGGTGCTCCAGCCGCCGCAGACTGAGGCCGACACCGGCCAGGGTACAGGCGTAGCAGCCGACAGCCACTGCGGTGGGCAGCACACCGTCAGCGATGTGCATCCTGCCCCTCCCTTGCGCCCTGGCGACGGGCACTGACCAGGGCCGCCACGCCGAACAGGCCGAGGATGAAACCGATGCCGGCGATAATCTCCCGCGCCCCTGGTTTTTCCAGGTTCTGGTTGAGCAGGGCCAGCTCCCGTTTCACCTGGCGCACCTCCTCGCGCAGGCGGCGGTTCTCCTCGCTCACCTGGCTGGCCAGAGCCGGGCAATCCAGCACCTGGGCCGGTGGCTGCGCTACCTCCTCGGCTGCGGCGATTACGGCGGGCAGGCACAGCATCGCCGCCACCACCAACGCCCGCCAGGGACGGCGGCCCACGCTACATCTCCTCTTTGTTGAGCACATAGCTGTTCTTATGGCCCATGCCGGAGTTGACGGTGATGGTCAGGGTCTGTTTCTTCGCCAGGGGAAAGGCAAAGAGCCCCTTGTCATCGGTTTTGCCGGTCAGCAGTTTGGCGCCGCTGGCATCAACAACCTCAATCTCGCCGCCGATCACCCTCTGGCCATCGGCGAAATAGCTCTCGGTATAGACCTTGTCCCCTTCGACATAGGCAAAGAGGTTGACCTTGTGCGCCCAGGCCGGGCCGGAGGTGCAGGCCAGAAGCAGGAGGGCGCTAGCCCAAAGAGGCAGCAGTCGTTGCATCGGCGCCTCCCCCTTATCGCATATCCGTGGTGTGCACCCAGAGAACCGCGCCCAGTTCCACCGGCTTGTCGGCACCATCCTGCTTGATCGTCCAATCGGCGATGCTCAGGGCGGCGAAGCCCCACCAGCCGGCACGCGGCATGGCATAGGTGAAGAGGCCGTTGGCATCGGTCTTGACCACCTGGGTGATGAATGGGTCGCTCGGCGGCTGCACCTTTTTGGGGTTGCCCTTGGACTCGTTGAGATACTCGATCTCCACATCCACATCCGCCGCAGGCTTGCCCTTGATCAGCACCTGGCCGGTGAAGACGTTACCGGTCCACAGCCCATAGGGCCGGGTCTTGGGGATGATCTCGGTTTCCAGGCCCACCGGCTTGTCCCAGCCCTCTTCCAACCCCAGGGCATTGACGCAGACCTTGGTGGAATGGACGATGAAGGAATCCTCGGCCGGCTCCCAGTAGGGTTGCGGTTCCATGAAGAAGAGGTAATCGCCGGGCTTCTTGATCTGGTATTCGGCTGTCCAGAAGGTCGCCATTTTATCCGCTCCCTTGCCCTTGCTGGCGTTCAGGTTCGGCAAAAGGTCGGTGGTGTTCGCGCCATGCACCACGCCAAAGCGCTTGGGCTTGGCCATCTCCATGTACTGGCCCTCCATGGGATGGAGAAACTTGACCGCCACCTCGATCTTCTTGGCATCCTGCTGGGTGATGATGTCATCGGAGGGGATGACCGCGCCGAAGTGGGCGTGGCACAGGGAGGCAGAGGCGAGGAGAGCGATGAGGGAGCTGGAGGCGATCACAGGTTTGCTGCGTGACATGGGGGTTCTCCGTGGTTGGGGAAAGGCGTGCGTGGAGCCGGTCTGCGGCGATCATAATATCTTTCACAAATATTTCACACAAAACCCAACACGAAATCAGAAAAAGTGTGATCCGCCAGCAACGAGCGACCAGGCAATCCCCCACATGGTCAAACAGACCAGGGCATCGAGCAGCTTCCAGGCCAGCGGCCGGGCAAAGAGCGGTGCCAGCAGACCGCCCCCCAGACTGAGGCTGGTGAACCAGAGGGTGGAGGCCAGGATCGCCCCCAGGCCGAAACACCAGCGACCCAATCCTGCATGGCCGCTGCTCAGCGTGCCCATGAGCACGACCGTGTCCAGGTAGACATGGGGATTGAGCAGGGTCAGGGCCAAAGTGGTGGCCACGGCGGTGCGGCGGTTGAGCAGGGGACGCTGTTGAACGGTCAGTTGACCGCTGCGAAAGACCGAACGCAGGGCCGAGCCACCATAGACCACCAGAAAGAGGGCACCGATCCAGCGCAACCACTGACCGAGATGCGGCAGTGCGGTCACCATCTGCCCCATGCCGCCGATGCCGGCGGCAATGAGCAGGGCGTCGCAGGCAATGCAGATGAGGCCGATCACCAGGTGGTGGTTGCGGCGGATGCCCTGGGAGAGGACAAAACTGTTTTGGGCGCCGATGGCAACAATCAAGCCCATGCCGGTGGCAAATCCCTGGCCGAGTGCGGCCCAGGCTGCGGTGGTATTCATGACTCCTCCTGGTTGTTGGCTGGTGTGCAGTGCGGCCACCATACGCGGCAGGAGCTGTTCAGTAAAATTCATTCTTTTAAACATCCATCAGCCATGCTAATACATGGCCATGCTCGACTACAAACTCATCGAAGCCCTGGCCGCCGTGCTCCAGGAGGGCGGATTCGACAAGGCGGCACGGGTGCTCTGTCTGACCCAGTCCGCTGTTTCACAACGCATCAAGCAGTTGGAGGAACAGTGCGGCCAAATTCTCTTGGCCCGCACCACGCCGCCGCAACCGACGCCGGCCGGTCGCATCCTGCTCAGGCACCACTTGCAGGTGCGGCAGCTGGAAGAGGAGGTGCAGGGGCAGATTAGCGGCCAAGGCCAGGAAGCGGCGACCCTGGCCATCGGCATCAATGCCGACAGTCTGGCCACCTGGTTTGGCGCCATTATTCCGGCCTTTGTGCGCCGGGAAGGGGTGTTGATCGACCTGCGGGTCGATGATCAGGATCAGACCCACCAACTGCTGAAAAATGGCGAGGTCATGGGCTGCATCAGCACCCAGGCTACTGCTGTGCAGGGCTGTTCGATACGCGAGTTGGGCTGTATGCCCTACCGGGTCTTTGCCAGCCCGGATTTTGCCGCGCAGTGGTTCGGTGGGGCGGGGTTGACTCTGGAGGCCTGTCACCGCGCCCCTTTCATCCTCTTTAACCGCAAGGATGAGGTGCATCATCAGTTGTTCACCCAGCTGTTCGGTGCCATCCCCGCGCCGCTGCCCACCCATTACCTGCCCTCCTCGGAGAAGTTCGCCGAGGTCATCGCCGCCGGTATGGGCTACGGCATGTTGCCCGATCAGCAGAGCCAATCCCTGGTGCAACAGGGACGGATCATCGACCTGGCGCCGGGTATCTTGGTGCCGGTGCGGCTCTACTGGCACTGTTGGAACCGTACCTCCACCATCCTGGGCAAACTCAGTGAGTACCTGGTCAGCGAGGCGAAATCTCGACTGCCTACCGCAATCGATGCCCCTAAGCCGCCGTCATGAGACCATCGAACTTGAGCTTGAAGAAAGGAGATCTCTCCCTCTGGTCGAGATGACACCCAGGTGGTGCAACACTCCTCGAATCGACCGGCCATGACGATGGCATCCCGAACGAAGGTGAAGGATCTCACAACGAGATCTCTGAGCTGAGCTTAAATGGGTATCACCTAAAAAAAATCCCCCTCAGCCACAGGCCAAGGGGGATTTTTTTTACTTCCGCAAGCACACCACCCGAGGCAACGGGTGGAAAAGCACCATCAGATGATCGGCTTCATGGCGCTCATGTAGGAGCGCAACTCCTCGCCCACCTGCTCGACCACGGTGTAGCGGATGGCGGAGTTGACGCTGATCAGCTCGATGTTGTCCACCGAGTTGTCGCTGCTCTCCAGGCCTTTGCCGATGACATCGGTGTCGACCTCGGCCATGAAATCGGCCAGCAGCGGCACGGCCTGGTGGGCGAAGAGGTAACAGCCGTACTCGGCGGTATCGGAGATAACCACGTTCATCTCGTAGAGCTTCTTGCGGGCGATGGTGTTGGCGATCAGCGGCACCTCGTGCAGGCTCTCGTAGTAGGCGGACTCCTCCTTGATGCCGGCGGAGACCATGGTGTCAAAGGCCAGCTCGACACCGGCCTTGACCATGGCGATCATCAGGATGCCGTGATCAAAGAACTCCTGCTCGCTGATCTCGGCATCGGTGGAAACGGCCTTTTCAAAGGCGGTCTCCGCGGTCTGCGCACGCCAGGTGAGCAGGTTTTTGTCGTCGTTGGCCCAGTCCTCCATCATGGTGCGGGAGAAGTCGCCGCTCATGATGTCGTCCATGTGCTTCTCAAACAGCGGCGTCAAGATCTCCTTGATCTCCTCGGAGAGGTAAAAGGCGCGCAGCTTGGCCGGGTTGGACAACCGGTCCATCATGTTGGTGATACCACCGTGCTTCAGCGCCTCGGTGACGGTTTCCCAACCGTACTGGATCAGCTTGGAGGCGTAACCGGCATCGATGCCGCCGGCGACCATCTTGTCGAAGCAGAGCAGCGAGCCGGCCTGGAGCATGCCACAGAGGATGGTCTGCTCGCCCATGAGATCGCTCTTCACCTCGGCAACAAAGGAGGATTGCAGCACGCCGGCGCGATGGGCGCCGGTGCCGGCGGCATAGGCCTTGGCAATGTCCCAGCCCTCGCCGTTGGGATCGTTCTCGCGATGCACCGCGATCAGGGTCGGTACGCCGAAGCCGCGCTTGTACTCCTCGCGCACCTCGGTTCCAGGGGATTTGGGCGCCACCATGATGACGGTGAGGTCTTCGCGGATCTGCATGCCCTCTTCCACGATGTTGAAGCCGTGGGAGTAGGAGAGGCAGGCGCCCTTCTTCATCAGCGGCATCACTGCGGTCACCACCTTGGAGTGCTGCTTGTCCGGGGTGAGGTTGATCACCAGGTCGGCGGTGGGGATGAGTTGCTCGTAGTTGCCAACGGTGAAGCCGTTGGAGGTGGCGTTCTTCCAGCTCTGGCGCTTGTCGCTGATGGCGGCGTCGCGTAGGGCATAGCTCACGTCCAGGCCGGAGTCGCGCAGGTTGAGACCCTGGTGCAAGCCCTGGGCGCCGCAGCCGACGATGACGATCTTCTTGCCCTTGAGTTTGTCAACGCCGTCGGCAAACTCGGAGGCGTCCATGAAGCGGCATTTGCCCAGCTCTTCGAGCTGCAAGCGCAGCGGCAGGGTATTAAAGTAGTTCTGTCCCATGATGTGTTCCTCTCTGTGGTTGTGGGTGAACAGGTGTACGGATAAGGAAGGCCGGGCCGATAAAATCCCGGAACCTTTTTGGCTTGGGTGCAGCATACCCGAATTTTTCATTGCGGAAAGTGATTAATTCGCAATTCATTGTTGCGCGATTCGCAACAAAAGACCAGTATGGGCGGTGCAAGGCTTCATACCATAAAACAACCTTTTTTGTCGCTTCCTTATGGATATCCGCGCTCTCACCATTTTCAATCACCTAGCCCATTCGCTCCACTTCGGCCGCACCAGCCGAGCCTGCAACCTCAGCCCCTCGGCCCTCACCCGCACAATCCAGCGACTTGAGGAGGAGCTGGGCCAGCCACTGCTGCACCGCGACAACCGCAAAGTGAGTCTGACACCGGCGGGGATCGTGTTCAAACGCTATGCCGAGGAAATGGAGCAACGATGGCAACTGCTGATGCAGGAGTTGGGCGACGAGACCCGTTTGCACGGCGAGATTTCGCTCTACTGTTCGGTGACCGCCGCCACCTCGATTCTGCCCTCCATCCTTGGTGCCTTCCGCCGCCAGCATGCCGAGGTGCAGATCAAACTGCAAACCGGCGATGCCGCCGAGGCATTGGAGCGGCTCAACAACCGCACCGCCCAGGTCACCATCGCCGCCCTGCCGGAACAGTTACCGGAATCGGTGATTTTCCTCGAACTGGCGCGCACACCACTGCTGTTCATCGTGCCCGAGGCGGGCGGTTTGCCGGTGCTGGATGGTCACGGTGGTATCGACTGGAGTAACACCCCGGTGATTCTCGCCGAACAGGGCCTCAGTCGTATCCGTATCGAGCGTTGGTTTCAGGAAAAAAACATCCAACCCAACATCTACGCCGAGGTGGCCGGTAACGAGGCCCTGCTGGCCATGGTCGGCCTGGGTTGCGGTGTGGGGGTGGTGCCGGAGCTGGTGCTGGAAAAAAGCCCGCTGCGCGACCGGGTGCATATCTCGCCCATTACCCCGGAGCTGGCGCCCTTCATCATCGGTGCCTGTACCCATCAGCGGCACCTGTCCAATGCGGTGATCCAGGCCTTCTGGGAAACAGTGCAGCAGGTCAGGGGTGGCGAAGGCTCTCTCCCCTCATGAGGCGATCTTCTTACTGGCTCCACTCAGGCCATCCAACACCTCCAGCAAACGCCGTTTGGCCTTGTGGGTCTGCCGCAGCTCGGAGAGCAGGGCCTGCCACTGGGCCATCTGTCCGCCGGCCTCGTAGACCTTGCGCATGTGGCGAAGAAAGACCGCTGCTTCGTTATAGGCCTGGGGCTTGACCTGCTCGATCAATCCATCCACCTTGGCACGCCAGATGGAAAGCGACATTTCGGGATGCGTTTTTGCCACAGCCTGCGCCACCCGTTCCCCCAGGCCCCAGCCCTCGATCCTGTTCTTCTTGGCCACCTCGTACAGACGCACCACCTCATCGAAGCGCTTCTCCAGGATGGCGATATCGATCAGGACAACCATCCTGCCTCCCGGCAAGCCCCGCCCTTTGTCGTGCGGAAAAACCACCTCCGGCACCGGCAGTGGCCAATCGGCCGCTACTCCCTTTTTACCGGGCAGATCGGGGCGTTGCCCTCCTTCGAGAAAGGCAAGCACCTGCTCGCGCAGCTTGGGCCAGCGCGGGCTCTTGTCCAAAGATTTGCGCAACTCCTTAAACGTGTCCACCGTGGGATGGAGGAAAAAATCCTGGGCCCGGTAGGCCGCAACAAGTTCGGTCTGCTTCTCCTCTTCGGCCATGGTGCGCAGCTGCTTTTGCAGATCGGCGGCCAGGCCAGGACTCTGCTCGATGGTGGCGTTGAAGCCACGGATGCACCACTGCCGCGCCAAGTCGCGATTTCCGGCCTGTAAGAGATGACGCACCAGTTGCTCATAGTTGCGGCACCGCTCCACCTCGGCCTCCAACAGCGGCTGGATGTGTTCGCTGAGACCGGCGCGCTGATAGGCATCGAGCAGACAGTTCACCTCATCATGGCGACTGTAGGTTTCGGAAGAGTTAGCCGTTCTTGAGACCGTTTTCGCCTGTAAACGCTCCTCCAGTGCTGTGACCACCACCCGCCAATCGTCCCGGCTATACTCCTTGCTCTCCAGCACCCACATAGCTCCATCAAGCAGACCAAACTCATCGCTCAGACGGCGCTGAATCAACCACAGCAGTTGCTGCGGGCGTGGCAGCGAGGATTTGGGGACAGCGGCCACCACCACTTCCAGACATTCACCGATATCACTGGCGCTCTCGCCGTCGTCGTCGGATTGTTCCACCTGGGTGCTGCCCTCACGCCACAACAGATCGCCCAGCTCAAGCAGTTCATCGAAATGACCAGCGGCAAAGAAGGCCTCGAATTGTCGCTGCACATGGGAGTAATCGGGGACACTGCCCTCATTGTTCCAATGGTTGCGCCAGGCGGGCTCACTGGTGAGATGAAGAATCTCCTTGCGCAGGGCACGCACCAGCGGCGCCACCTGACCACGACACAATTGCTCGCTTTCCCGAAGCGATTGTTCGATGTCCGGATGGATTTTGGCCAGGTTCACCAGTAGATCGACCAACTCCTCCCGAGTCTTGCCCTCCAGCAGCTTGCGAACCTTGCTCCCCTCTTTGGCGGTCCCCTTCGATCCTTTGGCCGCTGGCTCCGGTTCGATCTCTTCTTCCTCCTCACAGTCATCCTCGGGATCGCCGAAGAGCATCAACGACAGGTCATCGTCCGCATCCAGTTCCTTGATCTCCTGTTGGTCTTTCACCTGTTGCGCCGCCGCGAGAATGACCGCCACCGCGTGTTTGCAGGGACCATCGTCATAGGGGCAGGTGCAGTACCAGCTGTGCTGATGATCCGGATCAAGTCGTACCAGGGTGGCGTAGTCCTCGGTGCCCGACACCCAGGCCACCAGATCCTCCGCGCCATGGCGGCACAGGCCATCGACCCGTTTCAGATACGACCGGCCACGATCGACGATCTTTTTACCGGCCCAGCGTTCCAGCTCGGCAAAGGTCAAACGCTGCAAAATAGCCTGTAATTGTTCCATGGCGCCCTCCTTTTCAACCAGCTCCTGAAGTCTTCACTCCATACAACCGGAATTTCTCCCAAAAAACAACGTCAATAGCAGAAAAATGGCACGGCTTTACCTGGAATATCGGGCATTGCCAGGAGGCATTCCTCGTGATGCAGAAGGCTGAGGCCTGCCAAGGATCTCTTTTCTGCACCGTGCGGCATTGACAAAACCCGCGCCATGGTCTGTAGTCCGTTGGAGACTCAAAACAACACTTCTTGCCATAATGAGGTCCCCCGTGCCTGGACGATCACAAACCATCAAGGCCAAGGATGGGCGCATTCGCGTCAGTTGCCCCCGGTGTGAGAAGAAACGGTATGTACCCGTGCAAGCCGGGGTGCGCAAAAAACAGGTCCGCTGCATCTGTGGTCAGTCGGTACTCTACACCATCAATCACCGGCTCTATGAACGTGAGTCGATCTGGGGTAAGGCCTTTGTGCTGCTGGAGAACGGCAACGAGATCCCCATCTACCTCATCGATCTCTCCCTAGGCGGCATCGGTTTCAATGTCGCCCCCCAGTTTGCCCGCAGCCTGGGATGCGTCCACCATGCCCGAATCAAATACCGCTCGGCAACCGGACACTCAACCCTGCGCAAGATTCACATCACCAGCCTGCACAACAACCGGGCCGGCGCCGAATTCCTCGACGGCAAACCGCCCAGTTTCTGATCTTGCCCCATCGAATAGCACGGCCTCACCACCCGGCTCTGATGCAACCCTGATCACATCGTAGCCCAAACCTAATAATCGCCCGGTACATCTTGGCAGAAAGTTACCTGCCATCGACCGTTGCGATATATGACCCTACCCTTCCCCCCTGCTCCTTCTACCTCCCTTCGATCAGCCGCCGAGCTGGCCGAAGGTTTTCGTCGTCGGTTGCTCGTCCAGCATACTGGCCTGCCCTTTTCCGCCGGGGATACCACCGCTGGCGTGGAAAACGAGTTTCAGGTGGCGGTGGAAGGCGACCGCAACGACGTGGACCTGGCCCTGGCCCTGGTCGGTTCCACCTCCTACACCAATTTGCAGGCCCGGGCGGCACGCGGCGACCTCAGCCCCCACCTGCTCAAGGAACTGAACGCCTTTCTGAGCAATGATCAGGAGCGTATCTGGGAGAACTCCTGGGTGCGCTTTCCCCGCCGCCTGCTTGGCGATTACGCAGCCTCGGTGCTGCAACGGGATTTGTTGGCCGACAAGGGCGATCAGCACAGTCCGCCCCGCCAGGATATCGACACCTTCCTCTTTACCAAGGAAGGCGAGTCCTGGATGCGCATCCCCATCAGCTACCTGCTCAAGCTGGCCCTGGCCGAAGCCATCGGGTCATGGAGCACAGGCAATGCTGGATTGCATCCCCGCCTGCGCCACACCGGCGAACAATTGATGGAGTTTCTGATCAGCGACAACTCCTCGCCGGAGATCATCAGCTTCACGCTCAGTCAGGGAAAGAACGGACAACTGCCCGGCCGCGAAACCGCCCGCGAAACCAGTCGCCGCTTTTTGCTGCTGCAACTGCTCATTGATTTTGCCAATCGCATCTTTCATTTGAAACGGAATGGCCAGCGTTGCCACATGTACATGGCGCCCAATCCGCCTTTTCGGCAAAAGCAGCTCAACGAGTTGATCTCCGATCAGTTCTACCGCGAGCTGTTCCTCAACCCCTGTTTGTCCGGCTGGCAGCAGGGGGAAGTCAAAAAGCAGTACATGGGGCTCTGCCACCGCACCCTGTCGCGCAGCCAGCTCAACACCATCGCCAAACTCAAGGAGGCGGGCATCATCGTCAACAACCTGGTGGTGCTGCCCAACACCTCCTCGACCTCGCTGGCCAACAACGGCACCCATATCACCCTGGGCAGTCGCCTGCTCAGTGAGAGCTTTCACGGCCAAGAGGGGGCAGTGGTGGAAAAATACTATGGTGATCTGGTGATCAAGATCGTCGAGCATTTCCTGCCGCTGTTCGTCACCACCTGCACCGCCGCCCCGCACCGCCTGGCCTTCAGGGATTTCCATCCCGAAAAGGTGCTGGGGTATCTGCCCCACGAACTGGACTACACCCACCTGCGTATGCTGTGGCGGCGGTGGAAGAAGAAGGCGGACCTGCGCTTCTGTGGCCATAGTTTCACGCCACTGGGACCGCAGTGGCTCGACCGGATCACCAGTGGCCTGCTGCGGCTGCGTGGCGACTACCTGCCCGATGTACGGTTGATCGATTATCTGGTTGCCCTGCACAGCGTCGACCACAATCCCGCCCTCAACGGCGTGATGGGCAACCATGAACGGCTCAAAGCGGATCTCACAGAGATGGGAGTTTTTGACAGCCGCATGGCCATCTACCTGCCCTACCGCATGCGCAACCAGGCCAAGTACGGCTTCTCCGGCTTCGAAGGCCGGCATTACTCTCTCTTCCCGGACCTGGCAGAATCCTTTGCCCTGGCCGTTGATTTGCAGACCCTGGTCACGGCCATGGCCTACCGCTGGGTGCTGCAAGGCACGGTAACTCATGCCGATATCCCCGACGACCCCTGCACCGAGAGCGAGCGGCGGCAAATCTTCTTTGCTACCGCCATCGGCCTGCCCACTGTCTTCATCCGCGCCAACACCGGCAACCAACTGCTGCGGCGCATCCTCGCCCTGGTGGAACGACAGCGGCCCAGTCGCCGTTATCGGGGCTATGTGCGCATCGAATTGGCCGCCTATCAACGCGCCTGCCTGAATCTGCTGCGACGTGAAGAAGGGGCTGGCTGCCAGGGCACGGATTGTACAGATCTGTTCGACAACCTGGAATCCATGCTCAATGGAGGACAGCCCACCGCCGCCGGCCGCCTCAGTGCCGCCATCGTTGCCAAGCTGGGACGGGGCAGCGACCCCATGCGCATCAACAGCGAACTGTTCAACCGCAATGCCGAGCGCTACTACCGCGAAGATCTCTGCCGCCTGCACCTGGAAAACGGCCTGGCCACCCTATTGGACGACGCCCAGGCCCTGGATGAGTGCCAGGACAGCGAGATCGGTACCATCAAGGAACAACTCATCGGCTCTGCCCCGGCGGCCCTGTTCATCCGCGAAACCGGCTGCCGACTGCTGGCAGGCGAGGCCACGGACCGGGAGATTCACGCCCTTATCCTGGTGGGCTTGCTCATCGTGCATCGGGCGATGCACGGCCCGGATTCCCTTTCCACCTGATTGCATACTTGCATGACCATGAACCATCAATACATCAGCCGGGCCACCGGAGGGATCGTCGATGAACAGCTCATCGGTGACCGCAGCATTGCTCTGCTCTACCACAACCTGCGCGAGCGGGCCCCCAGCCTCTTTCGCGCCCTGACCAGCAAACGCATGTCCAGCGTGCTGGGTTATCTGCATTTCGACATCAACCTGCCCATCCCCGGTCGCCGTGGGCTGGCTCTGTTGCAGCGCATGGGGGTGAACGTGCAGGAATGCCTGGCCCCGCATGAGAGTTTCACCACGCCACGTCATGTCTTTGAACGGCAGATCCGCTATTGGCAATGTCGTCCCATGGCGGTCGAGGCCGACACCGTGGTTTCACCGGCCGATGCCAAGGTGCTGATCGGTACTCTGGATGACATCCCCGAGCTGTTCATCAAGGAGAAATTCTTCTCCGCCGAGGAGTTGCTGGGGCAGACTTCTACCTGGAAAGATCGCTTTGTCGGCGGCGATTTCGCCATCTGCCGCCTCACCCCGGACAAATACCACTACAACCATGTGCCGGTGAGCGGCAGGGTCGCCGACATCTACACCGTGGACGGGGACTGCCACTCCTGCAACCCGGAGGCGCAGATCGCCCTGGCCTCGATTCATGCAAAGAACCGGCGGGTGGTGACCATCATTGATACCGATGTCGATGGTGGTACGCAGGTCGGCCTAGTGGCCATGGTCGAGGTGGTGGCCCTGATGATCGGCGAGATCGTGCAATGTTACAGCGCCACGGCCTACGAAGCGCCACAGCCGGTGGTAGCAGGTCTGTTCGTGGACAAGGGTCAGCCTAAAAGCCTGTACCGGCCGGGCAGCTCCACCGACATTCTGCTGTTCCAGCGCGACCGCATCGAATTCAGCGAGGATCTGCGCGCCAACCTGGTGCGCTCTGATGTGCAAAGCCGGTATTCCGCCGGCCTGGGCCGTCCCCTGGTGGAAACCGATGTCGCGGTTCGCTCCACCTTAGCCCTGCGCCGCTCAACCCCACCGCTGGCCCAATCTTCATTCCCACGCGAGGCGTTATGAACGAATTGCTTTTTCTTTCTCTGTGCAGCCTGCTCTTTGGCACCATGATCCTCCTGGGGTGGCGCTATCTGCCCCACGACCGCTTCCAGATTCTGGCCACCGTACCGGTGCGCCGTGATGCGTTGGGGCACTGGCAGGGTATCAACTTCACCTGGTACGGATTGCTGCTGGCTACCTCCACCGTTATCGCCATCTTCTTTGTGCTCATGCTCTGCCGCGCCGCCGGGCTTGCGTTGGCGCCGTTGCTCGCTTTGCTGGCGGCCATCATCGGCCTCTGCGTGCCGGCTGCCCGCTGGGTGGCACGCTTGGTGGAAAAGAAACTGTACACCTTCACCATTGGCGGCGCTTTTTTCTGCGGCCTGGTGGCCACACCGCTGATCATTCTCCTGATCAATGGTGGCTGCCTGCTGCTGGAACGACCCACCTTACCCATGCAGGTGGTGCTGGCGGCCCTGGGCATTGGCTATATTTTAGGTGAAGGACTGGGGCGGTTGGCCTGTCTCAGTTTTGGCTGCTGTTATGGCAAACCGCTGAGCCAGTGCGGCCGGGTGGCCACCCGACTGCTCAAACCGCTGGCGGTGGTCTTCACCGCACCTACCAAAAAGGCGGTTTATGAAGGCGGTTTGGCCGGGGTACAACTGGTCCCCATTCAAGGCATCACCAGTGTTGTTTACACCGCCACCGCGCTGGTGGCTTGTCACCTTTTTCTCCAGGGACATTTTCGCAGCGCCTTTCTCCTCTGCCTGCTGGTTTCCCAGGTCTGGCGCGTACTCTCGGAGATGTTCCGCGCCGATTTCCGCGGCTTTTCCTCCATCTCCGCCTACCAGAAGATGAGCCTGGCGGCCATTGTTTACGGTGGTGTGATTTCTTTGGCCGTGCCACTACCGATACTGGCTGCTCCGGATATCAGCCAGGGGGTGTCGCTGCTCCTTAATCCGCTGTTGATCCTCGGGCTCAAGGGACTCTGGTTTGCTCTTTTTCTCCATTTCGGCCGCAGCATGGTCACCGGGGCCACCCTGACCTTCGAGGTCCGGCAGCAGGCGATCTAAAACGGGAATTGTTGCCAGAACACCGGCCTTGTCCCAACCAAAAACAAACACTCTCGCAACCCGAAAAAAACACGACACTGACCAAAGGATAACAGAAGGGGGATACTGTTCGCTGAACCATACCACCGACCCCAGGTGAACATATCGCACCGGGGGAGATGAGGATCAACCGAGCGAACAAAAAGGAGAAAGTGCATGCCGCCGCAACATTTCAGAGCTCTCTGGATTTCGGACCTGCATCTGGGCACCCGACACCTGCAAAACGAAAAACTCCTCGACTTCCTCCTGCAGACCGAATCCGAGTTTCTCTACCTGGTTGGAGATATCTTTGATCTGTTGCAGGCCCAGAAAAAATGGCACTGGCCGCGCATTAATGATCGTATCGTGCAGACCATCCTCGCCAAGGCGGCCAACGGCACCAAGGTCATTTACATCCCCGGCAACCACGACCACATGCTGCGCAAATTCCATGGTTGCACCTTCAACAACATCCTTATCCAGAACAGTGCCATCCATGTAACCGCTGATGACAAGCGCTACCTGGTGATGCACGGCGACAAGTTTGATCCCATCGTACAAAACATCCCCTGGCTGGCCTCCATCGGCTCCTATGCCTATGAGGCGTTGCTGGTGCTCAACCGCTGGTTCAACCTGGGGCGACGCACCGTCAAGCGTGAATACCGCTCACTCTCCTCCTGGATCAAGCATCAGGTGAAGATCGTCGTCAACTATATGGGAAAATTCGAGGAAGTGGTGGCCCAGGAGGCCCGTAACAACCGGGTTGACGGCCTGATCTGTGGCCATATCCACCGCGCCGGCATCCGTGAAATCAACAAGGTGCTGTACACCAACGCAGGCGACTGGGTAGAAAGCTGTACCGCCCTGGCAGAGAATCAATGCGGCCGTTTGGGCGTCATCGAATGGCACAACCATCAACCCTTACAGGAGGCGGTCGCCGGTAAAATCTATGAAGATCTGTATCGCAACCGATGCTTGGCATCCACAAATTAACGGAGTAGTCACCACCCTGACCCGCACCGCCGAAACCCTGCGCGGTTGGGGCCATGAGGTGATGGTCATCTCGCCGGATCAGTTTACCACCATCCCCTGTCCAACCTACCCACAGATCCGGCTCTCCATGGTCACTGCCACGACCATTGGGCGGATGTTACGGACGTTCGACCCTGCGGCAGTGCATATCGCCACTGAAGGACCGCTGGGATGGACGACCCGCAAGGCATGCCGGACCCTGGGCTTGCAGTTCACCACCTCCTATCACACCCGTTTTCCCGAATATGTGCGCATGCGGGCGCCGGTGCCCATGGCCATGAGCTATGCATTGATGCGCGGCTTTCACCGGCCAGCCGAGCGCACCATGGCCGCACCGACCATCATCGACGAATTGACCGATAAGAATTTTCCCCACCTGGTGCCTTGGTCACGCGGGGTGGATACCACCCTCTTCCGGCCATGCCTGGAAAGCACACCGCTGCACCGCGAACCGCACTTCGTCTATGTGGGGCGGGTGGCACCGGAGAAAAATTTGTCGGCCTTTCTTGATTTGGAGTTGCCCGGGAGAAAATGGGTGATCGGGGATGGCCCGAGTCTACACGATCTGCGCAACGGTTATCCCGAGGTGCGCTTTTTCGGGGCCAAACGCGGGGAGGATCTGGCCTGGCATCTGGCCCAGGCTGATGTTTTTGTTTTTCCCAGCCTGACCGATACCTTTGGAGTGGTCTTGCTGGAGGCCAATGCCTGCGGAGTACCAGTGGCGGCCTTTCCGGTGACCGGCCCTAAATACCTGGTCCGCGAGGGGGTCAACGGGTGCCTGGACACCGATCTCCAGGCCGCTGCCCTGCGGGCGCTTTCTGTTTCCCGCGATACCTGCCGCGCTTTTGCCGGTCAATACTCCTGGGAGACCTGTACCGGTCAGTTTTTAAGCAACCTGGCGATCAATGCCCCTGGGGTGCAGCGACGACTGGGCGCGACCAACTGAGGCACTGCCGCTCGGTCACCAGGAGATCCATGGGCACATCGTGGAGCTCTTCGGGTAGGTGATCGACGAGTTGCACATCAAAAGCCAGACCAATGCGCAAGGCCTGGGGTGCTTCAAGGGCGAGAAAGCGGTCATAATAGCCGCCACCATAACCAAGCCGAAAGCCGCGCCGATCAAAGACAGAGCCGGGAATGATCGCCACCTGCAGGCTGGTTGCCGGTGTAGTTCGCTCCTCCACCAATTGAAGGTCGGGTTCTGGTATGCCCTTGTATCCGGAGACCAGCTCTTTGTGGGGATCGATGATGCGCACTGCGCGTAGGGATGTGGTGGTTGGCTCACAGAGCGGTACGCAGATGGTTTTGCCTTGGGACAACAGGTGATCGATCAACTCGAGCGTGCTGACCTCGCTGCCATAGGCGCAGTAGATGAAAAAAATTTCTGCATCCTGCACGACTGGCAGACAGCGCAGCCGCTGATGCAGATCACGCTCCATTCCCACTCGTTGCGCCACGCTCAATTGCCGCCGCCGCATCAGTATGCTACGGCGAAGTTCCCCCCGCTGTAAAAGCACATCCTCTTGCATGTCTTCCCCATCAACAACAAAGGCGGCACCCGAAGGATGCCGCCTTGTTCAAAGCCTAACTGATGCTGCGCAACCTTACATCGGCAGCAACAGCTTGTTGGAATCCTCGTTCCAGGTGACCACCAGGTACCAGATGGCGACAAAGGCGGTGATCAGACCCAGGGTGTACCCATATCCCAGGACATCAGGAATATAGACATAACTCCCCAAATAGCCTTTCTCCTCAAAAGAATAGGCCTGGAACCAGGCAGAAACCAGGGAGTTGGACAGGGAGAAGAAGGGGACAGCCACCCACAGCTTGATCTGTCCTTCACCGACACGCCACAGGGCGCCGGAACCACAGCCACCGGCCAGCATGGCACCCAAACCGAAGATGAACCCACCAACCACACCGCCCCAACCAAAGGTGCCACGTACATAGTTCATGGGATCAAGCACCGGCTCACCACCGATGCGGGTGGGCACACCGTATTTGAGCACAGCTGCACCTAAGGCAACGATGAGGATGGAGAGGGCCACGGATTTGGCCATCTTGCAGTCACCGGTCATGTGCGGCTCGCGGAAGCCCTGAATCATGCACCAGCGGCCACGTTGCATGGTGTATCCCAGGCCGGCGGCAATAAGGACAACTGCCGGCAGTGAGTTGATATAGTTAGCGAAATCGCCATCGAATTTAGCATAAAAATTGGCGCACCAGACCAGAGCGACCAGACCGGCAATACCAAAGACAAACTGGATGAAGAAGGGGATTTCCAGGGTCCAGGAACCGCCACCGCCCCAAGAGATGTGCTCCATCTCTTTGTAGAGCAGCCACAGACCGAGCAGTACGCCGGGAATCAAACCAATCCACATGGCAAAACCGTTGGCAGCCAAGTTACCGATAGCATTGTACATACCACCGACGTTACAGCCACCGGCCAGTGCTGCACCAATACCCATGAGGATACCAGCAATGATGGCCTTGACATACTCGCGGATGGGCGGAAAACGGAAGGCGAACTGACCACCCAAACAGGCGGAGATGAAGGCGCCACCGATGAAGCCCAGACCAATCACCGAACCGGTATTAAAGAGGATGGATTTGGTGAGCACCTTGTCGCCGTCCTCGTTGACGAAACCGACCAATTCCGCCAGGTCACCGTTGAAAATGCCGGCATGCCACAGCATCCAATCACCCCAGTTACGGATAGCCCCAACCGCGCCCCAAGGACGCCACCAGGCCATGATGAGAATGCTCAGCAGGGCCACCACAATACCTGTGATGGTCGGGTTCCACTCCTCCTCACAGAGCACCTTGTACAAATGTCTGATTTTTTGCCACAAAATCTTCAAGTCTTCCATTCTCGCACAGCCTCCTTTGCCCTAATTGAAAATTGCACCCACTCGATCTCAATACCCTTGGAAAAACCAAAAAATACGCCGCACATTGCAAAAACAATGCGTTACGAAACAAGGACCGCCGTTTTCGCAGCTACGCTGCGAAAACGACAAACTTCCTAAAATCAAGCATATTTTGCTCGAATGGTGCAAAAATACCTGTGCCCTCGCTATTTGTCAACAGTGGCGTCTATGAAGTGAATACACAAATAATTTATTATTTTTATTACAAATAATAAATGATTTGCTCTTCATTTCTGAGGAGTCATTCAATTTTTGTTTCTAACTTGACAAGAAATGGTTTAATCTATAAACTAAATCGTCTTTTTTTCATGTATAAAAGGCCTTTTATAACAAGCATTATCTTTAAGGAGACCACACAATGAGTGACGTAAAAGTAGCACCCGAAGGTCTGGATGTTGCCGCTGTTCTGGATGCACGCGGTCTGAGCTGCCCGATGCCCCTCCTGCGCACCAAAAAAGAGATCGGCAAAATCAGTGCTGGTCAAATTCTCCACATCCAGGGTACTGATCCCGGTTCCCGTAATGATATCCCCGGTTGGTGCGAGCGCGCTGGTCACGAGTACATGGGTGAGAAAGAAGAGGCTGGTTACATTAGCTTTTTTATTAAAAAAGGATGATCATCCTGAACTAATCCTTTTTAAGGAGGAACAAGCTAATGTCTGCTGATCCAAATAAACTCGGGATTTTCGTCACTTGTCCCCAGCACATGCGCCACATTCTTGGCATCACCAAGGCTGCGGTCCGCGCTGGCAAGAAGGTCATGGTTTTCTTCACCTTCAAGTCCATCCATTTGACCAAAAACCCCATGTTCTACGAGCTGACCCAGCTATGCGCCGTTGAAGATATAGCCATCTGCGCTGATAGCTACATCTGCGAGGGTTTTGACAACGTCAATGACATTCCCCGTGGTCTCATCGACAAACAGATGCGAACCCAGGCTTTCCATGGTGCCATTCTCGATGAATGCGCCAAGTATATCGTCATGTAAGGAGATACGGACATGGAATCATTGAAAGTATATATTCTGATCGCCAACCGTGTATACAATGACGGTATCCGTTCTGGCTTGGGCCTGGCGGTTGAAAACCACTACGCCTTCCCCGTCATCATGAATGGCGAGTTTCCTCGTTTTTCCAACTACATGGCGGAAAACATTGCCTGGATCATGGACATGGAAGGACAGGTCTTCAGCTGCGGTGCCGAGGCTCCTACCGAACTGCCGGCAGATGCTGAAATTGCCAACATTTCTTTGGAAGAACTTGGCGAGGCAATGAGAGAAGCCGATTTCATCATTCCCTATGGCCTTCCCAAACAATCCCACGAGCCGCCTGCGGCATGTAGCGAATAAGAGGAGATAGGACAATGAGTGATGAAGCAATGAAAATCCTGCAGGTCTACAAATCCGAACCCACCGATGATGTCAAAAAACTGGTGGAGATCCTCAACCGTGATCGGGTTGCCGATGAGTTCAAACTCTACATTGGCGAGCCGAATTACGATACCTTGGTGCAAAAGATTTTTGCCAACGACAAGACCGTTTGTTGGTGGTAATCTTTTCCAATAGGTACCAGCGCATCAACCCTCCGTCGAAGTTCGACGGAGGGTTTCTTTTTTTTCATCCCTCCAATATCTGTTCCATAATCCGGTCATGGAAGGTTGGGCGGAATTGCCGAATTTTTGCATTCTCCCTGCTGGGGTGAATGCGGTTGGTCAACAGAACCACTACAACCTCCCGCTCTGGATCTATCCAAAAAGAGGTGCCGCTAAAGCCCAGGTGACCGACACTCTGTGGTGAAAAATATTTTCCGCTACTCGATACGCCCACTGAGGGGGTATCAAAACCAAGGCACCAACTCGAATGAGGATGTTTGCTGCTCAGGGCGTTAATGAGCAAAGGTGCAGTAAAGCCCGGATGACTGGCTCGTCCCTTCCATATATCAAGTAAACATTCGCAAAGACGTACCACCGCCTCCACTGTACCAAAGAGACCTGCATGACCAGCCACTCCCCCCAACAACCAACAATGCTCATCGTGCACCTCCCCCTGTAAGGTTTTCTTACGCCATGGACACACCTCCGTGGCAGCTATTCTGCTCATGTTCGGGTGAGGACTAAAATCCAAGGGCATAAATCTAAGTTGATCCTCTATACCAAGCGGTGTGGCTATCCGCGAGCTAAAGAGGTGATGCAATGGGCTTCCACTCCGTTCTTCTAGTATTTTACCCAGCACCATAAAACCCAGATCGCTGTACACGGAGGTACTGCCCGTGGCATAGACAAGCGATTCTCTGCTGACACTCTCCAGCAATCTTTCTTTATGTTTGTCATGCTGCTGGGCAGGAAATAATTTAAAATAGGGGTGATACGCGGGAAAACCGGAGGTGTGTTGTAAAAGGTGTTGCAGGGTTATGTGTTGCTTATCGAGAGGAAACCATGGGCCCAAAGTGCTTTGCCAATGCAGCTTGCCTTTATCGATGAGATGCAGGGCACAAAGCACACTACAAAGGGGTTTTGTCAACGAGGCAAGATCAAAGAGGGTTGATTTGGTTATATCAACACCCAATGCATCATTTCGTGTAACACCACCGCTATAAAAAGCACGGATGCGCTGATCACCAGCGCCAAAACTCACCCCAGCTGAGATACCACAAAAGACTCCTTGTTGCAGTCCGGTAGCCGCCTGGGATGCGAGTATATTATTTAATTGAATTTCCATGGAATTTTACCATTATTCTTCTCATAAAATATTTGATTTTTCCTTATTTTTCGAGTATTTTCTCCTGTGGAAAAACGTGTTAACAAGACTGTTGAAAATCTGTGTATATTTCTATGATGCAACAAACTCGACAGTCACTCTCCCGTTATCCCAACATTATCCCACCGGCTCCAACAGCCTTCTAAACATATTTTTTATTTTCAAACCAGTAGTTTGCATTTGATTTCCACATCTCAACACCCCTAATAACAACAACAAATTTTTATATTCAAAAAGGATCCTTATTATGGCCTTCCAGTTCACCATCCATCGAGACGATCTCCTGCGCGCTATCAGTGCTCAGCAGAACATTACCAATAAAAAAGGTACGTTGGCTATTTTATCCAATGTTTTGCTGGAAGTGGAACAAGAGAGAATCATCATCACTGGCACAGATCTGGAGATAGGCCTCAAACAGAGAGTGCCTGCCGAGGTAATGGAAATGGGTGTATTGACATTGCCGGCGAAAAAACTCTTTGAAATAACCCGTGAGTCTGGATCGCCCCAACTTTCTTTCCAGGAGTTAGACAACCATTGGGTCGAAATAACAGCTGGACCCAGTGTGTACCGTCTAGCTGGTATGATCGCCGATGAGTTTCCCCAGTTTCCTGAATATAACGAAGAAACAATGATAAACATGGCTAGTTCCGTCATGGTTGACCTGGTGGATAAAACCATCTTCTCCATTGCTCAAGATAAGGAAAACATGTTCACCCTCACTGCTGCCATGCTGCAGAAGGTGAAAAGCGAGGATAAGGTGGCCTTGAAGATGGTTACCTCGGATGGTCACCGCTTAACCATCATGAACAAAGAGGTGGACGCATCCCTTGATGCCTTGACCCTAGACAGTACCACGCTGATTCCTCGACGCGGGGTCCAGGAAATCCGCAAGTTCTGCGAAAATCGTGATACCTTTGCTATTGGTATCGAGGAAAAACAGGCAGTGCTGAAGAGTGAGGACTCACTGCTGATCATTCGACTTATGGAAGGGGATTTTCCGGATTTTCAGGGGTTGCTCAATATACTCTCAAAGGATAATTCAATATTCATCGATCGAAACCGGTTTTTGGAGAGCCTCAAGCGCATCAGTCTGTTTACCGAAGACCTTTTCCATGCCATCAAGATGGATGTTTCCGAAAATACTATGGTACTGACCTCGCAAAATGCCGATTACGGTTCCGCCAAGGACGAATTTACGGTGCAATACACCGGTGAACCACTGTCCCTTGGCTTTAATTGCCGGTACTTCATCGACACTTTGCAGGTTATGGAGGGAAAAACCATCACCGCCAGTATCAATAATCAGGAAAGCCCCTGTATGATAACCTCGGATGATGATGATGGTTTTCTTAGTGTCATAATGCCGATGAAACTTTAAGAGCCGTTATCTTTTGGTATTTTTCTCGTCAGATCTCTTTAGCGTGTAAGGACTACAGTGAGTGATTCAAGCAACACATCGTATGATGCGGAACAGATCAAGGTCCTGGATGGACTTGAAGCTGTACGTAAACGCCCCTCCATGTACATCGGCAATACCGGTATTGAGGGTTTGCATCACCTTATTTACGAGGTGGTCGACAATTCCATTGATGAGGCCCTGGCCGGGTACTGTTCGAAAATAACCATCGTTATCCATGAGGATAATTCGGTCACCGTCGAGGATAATGGCCGCGGCATTCCGGTGGATATGCACCCCACCGAGAACATGTCGGCCCTGGAACTGGTCATGACCACCCTGCATGCCGGCGGTAAATTCGACCATTCCACCTACAAGGTTTCCGGCGGTCTACATGGTGTGGGTGTATCGGTGGTCAATGCTCTGAGTGTCGCTACCATTGCCAAGGTGCAACGCAATGGCCAGGTTTATCGTCAAACCTATGAGTTTGGTGCTCGCACCAGCGATCTTGAGGTGATTGGTACCAGCGATCAAACCGGCACCAGTATCCATTTCCGGCCAGACCCTGAAATTTTCACCGAAATTACCGTCTTTGAATATGAGATCGTCAAAAATCGCATGCGCGAATTGGCCTTTCTCAACAAAAATATCCACATCGTGCTCAAAGATGAGCGTGATGGCGCCGAAGACAGCTTTCATTATGATGGCGGTATTGTCTCCTATGTTGAGTACCTCAACCGCAATCGCACCTGCGTACATGCCGAGCCGGTCTTCATCACCGGGGAAAGAGAAGGGGTGCAGGTGGATATCTGCTTCCAATATTACGACGGCTATTCCGAGCGTCTGTTTTCGTTCGTTAACAACATTAACACTAAAGAAGGTGGATCCCATGTAGCTGGTTTCCGCGCATCCCTCACCAAATGCATCAACCGCTATGCCAGCGATGACGTTGTCCCTAAAAATCTCAAGGAAAAGCTCGGTGGCGATGATGTGCGTGAGGGGTTAACCTGCATTATCTCGGTACGGGTCCCTAACCCGCAGTTTGAGGGGCAAACCAAAACCAAGCTCGGCAATTCCGAGGTGAAATCCATCGTTGAATCGCTGTGCAACGAGAAACTCGGCGCCTATTTGGAGCAAAATCCCGCCATTGCCCGTGCTATTCTCAGTAAGGCGGTGGAGGCAGCTCGTGCCAGAGATGCAGCCCGCAAGGCCCGCGATCTTTCCCGAAAGAAGGGCTCGCTCTCGGTGATGATGGCCGGCAAACTGGCCGAATGTCAGAGCAAGGTTCCGGCAGAGCGGGAACTGTTCATCGTCGAGGGTGATTCGGCAGGTGGTTCTGCTAAACAAGGGCGAGACCGTGCCATTCAGGCTATTTTACCCTTGCGCGGCAAGATAATGAACGTTGAGAAGGCTCGTTTTGATAAAATCCTCAATTCTGAGGAGATCAAACAACTGGTAGCCTCCTTGGGCACCGGTATCGGCGAGGAAGAATTTGATCTGGAAAAACTCCGGTATCACAAGGTCATCATCATGACCGATGCCGACGTCGACGGCGCCCATATCCGCACCCTATTGCTGACCTTCTTTTACCGGCAGATGTTGCCCTTGATCGAAAATGGGCACATCTATATTGGCCAGCCGCCGCTGTATCGATTGGGCAAAGGTAAAAAAGAGCAGTATTTTCTTAATGATGAAGAGCTCAATGCCTATCTCTATTCCCAGGCCAGCCAGATGATTCGCATTCAGACCGGCGAGGACACCGAAATAGCGGCCGAGGAGATGGTCACGGTACTGAAAAAGCTCTCGGCCTTTGAGCGGGTGCTGCGTCATTTGGAACGACTCAATATCCAGGAGTCGATGACGCTGTTTCTCTTAGCGCAAAAAGTGCATACTGCGGCTCAGTTTGAAAACAGAGAATTTGTAGAAGAATTGGCGGCACAAATACAAAATAAAGCCAGTTTCATTGGTAACCTGCGGTCCTGCCTGTGGCGACCGGCCTGTTTTGAATTTGATGCCACCTTCTCGGGGCAATCGCATATGACCGCGGTGGTGGGGCCCAATATCCCGCTCATCAACGAATACCGCCATGCACTGGATCTCTATAAAACCGTCAAACCCTATTTACAGGGAAGTTTCACTCTTATCCGCACCGGATCAAGCGGACAGGTAACCGTACTGACGGCAGAAAACTGGCACCAATTGATAGAGATTGTCCGCGAGGAGACCTTCAAAGGATCGCACCTGCAACGCTACAAAGGTCTGGGTGAGATGAATCCGGAGCAGCTGTGGGATACCACTATGAACCCGGCCAATCGAACGCTGGTTCAGGTTAAAATCGATGATGTGACTATTACCGACGACATGTTCACTACGCTCATGGGTGACAAGGTGGAGCCAAGGCGAGATTTTATTCAAAATCACGCCCTTGAAGTGGCTGACCTCGATATCTGAGCAGGCCTGCACCCCTTTTTCCTCGAGCACGAGTCACCTAGGATTGTATCATGACGCAAGAACCCATAGAACACGCATCTTATCCAACTATTGCCATCTCCAGGGAGTTACGCAAATCCTACCTGGATTATGCCATGTCGGTCATCATTGGCCGAGCCCTGCCCGATGTCCGTGATGGCCTCAAGCCGGTGCATCGCCGCACCCTGTTTGCCATGCGCGAGTTGGGTAACACTTATAACCGTCCCTACATCAAATCAGCCCGCATCGTCGGTGATGTGATCGGTAAATTTCATCCCCATGGTGATATTGCGGCCTACGACACCCTGGTACGAATGGCCCAAGTTTTTTCCATGCGTTACCCGTTGGTGGATGGTCAGGGCAACTTTGGTTCCATGGATGGCGATTCGGCGGCGGCCATGCGGTATACCGAAGCACGCATGACCCGGCTTGATCAGGAGTTGGTGGCCGATCTCGACAAGGAAACCGTCGACTTTGTTCCCAACTATGACAACTCCCTGCAAGAACCCTCGGTCCTGCCGTCGAAGATCCCTAATATTCTCATCAACGGCTCCGAGGGTATTGCCGTTGGTATGGCCACCAAGATCCCACCGCATAACCTCACCGAGGTGATTGATGGCTTGATCGCCCTCATTGAGAATCCGGATATCACCGTGCATCAACTGATGGAGATCATCACTGGCCCGGATTTTCCCACCGGTGGTTTTATCTGCGGTCGGGCTGGGATCCGGGAGGCCTACGAGACCGGTCGCGGCGTGGTGTTGATGCGATCCAAGACCCATATTGAGCAACGCGGCAACAACGGCGAATCGATCATTATCACCGAGATTCCCTTTCAACAGAACAAGGCCTCCCTGGTGGAGAAGATAGCCTTGCTCATGAAAGAGAAGCGCATCACCTCGATCAGTGAGATTCGCGATGAATCCGACCGCCATGGCGTGCGGGTGGTGCTTGATCTGCGCAAGGACGAAATGGCCGAAGTAGTCATCAATCAACTCTACAAGATGACACCGCTGCAGAAGAGTTTCGGCATTATCCTGCTGTGCATCGTCAACAACAAGCCGGAGATTCTTAATCTCAAACAGATTTTGCAGCATTTCCTCGCTCATCGCAAAACCGTGGTCTATCGGCGTACGGCCTATGAACTGCGCAAGGCCGAGGAGCGTGCCCATATCCTGGAAGGGCTCAAGATAGCCATCACCAACCTTGATGAAGTGGTGAAGCTGATCAGGGCTTCTGTTAACCCGGCGGAGGCTAAAGAGGGATTGATGCAGCGCTTTGCCCTCTCCGAAATCCAAGCGCAGACCATCCTCGATATGCGCCTGCAACGGCTCACCGGATTGGAGCGCGATAAAATAGTCAGTGATTATCAGGAGATTTTGGAAAAAATCAGTTGGCTGAAGCAGGTGTTGGCCGACGACGCGCTAGTGGTGCAGGTTATCCGCGAGGAGTTTGAGGCCATTCGTGAAGAGTACGGGGATGGGCGACGCACGGAAATCATCGACGCCCCCGATGAAATTTTGCCCGAGGATCTGATCTCACCCGAGGAGATGGTGGTGACTGTCTCCCATAACGGCTATATCAAACGCAATCCGCTCAACCTTTACCGAGCGCAACGTCGTGGTGGTAAAGGGGTCAAAGGTATGGTCACCTTAGAGGACGATTTTGTTACCAGCCTGTACACTGCTTCCTCCCTGGATACTTTCCTCTTCTTCACCAATCGTGGCCGGGTGTTCTGGCGTAAGGTCTATGAGTTGCCGTTGGCTGGACGCACTGCCCGTGGTAAGGCCATTGTCAATCTTCTGGAGTTGGGTGAAGGTGAAAAGGTGGCGGCAATTTTGCCGATTGCGGATTTGGCCAATGTCGATGATTCGCTCTCTGTTTTGACGGTCACCAAATTCGGACGGGTGAAGAAAACCTTCATTTCCGAGTATAAACGCCCGATGCGGAAGGGTAAGTTTGGATTAACCATCCGCGACGATGATGAAATCCTTTCGGCAGCGATCACCTCCGGTGACGATGAAATTTTCCTGGTGACCAAACAGGGGCTCTCCATTCACTTTCATGAGTCCGATGTCCGGGCCATGGGGCGTCTGGCCGCAGGGGTCAAAGGTATTACCCTCGCTGAGGGAGATGCAGTGGCCGGAGTGGCGGTGCTGAAAAGCGATGATTCCATTCTCACGGTTACCGAAAATGGGTATGGCAAGCGGACAGCGGTCTCTGAATACAGATTGCAAAGCCGTGGAGGCAAGGGAGTATTCACTATCAAAACCAGCGAGCGTAACGGTCAAGTGGTTGGCGTACTACCGGTGGTGGATGAAGACCAGGTGATGTTGGTGGCTAACTCCGGCAAGATTATCCGTATGCCGATGGATTCGGTGCGACTGATTGGCCGCAATACCCAAGGAGTTAGGTTAATTAATCTGGAAGAAGAAGAGTATGTGGTGGATATGTCCATTCTCGCTCGGGAAGAGGAGATGGATGGCGATGACCAGTATGATGAGGAGAGCTATGAAGATTGATAAGGTAGCGATGATCGGGGCCGGCAGTTGGGGAACAGCCCTAGCCTTGCTGCTGGCGCGCAAAGGCATCAACGTTTCTCTCTGGGATAGGGATAAAGAACATATTGATAACCTGACACGAGACCGGGAAAACAAACGTTACCAGGCAGGTCACCCCTTCCCCGATACAATCACCGTGACCAGCGATATCTTTCTGGCCATTGAGGACGCTTCATGCATTGTTATGGTGGTGCCATCCCACGGCTACCGCGAGGTTTACCGCCAACTTTTTCCCAGACTCGTAGACAACACCCTGGTCGTTTCAGCGGTTAAGGGTATTGAAATCGAAAGTGGGCTGACGATGACCGGTGTAATGCGGCAGGAGGCTACCAGCAGCAAACCGCTGGCACTCGGTGTACTTAGTGGGCCTAGTTTTGCGGCGGAGGTGGCTGATGGTCAACCCACAGCGGTCACTGTAGCTTTTGAAGAGCTTACCGCTGCCCAGGCAGTACAACACCTCTTTTCGACCGACTATTTCCGTGTGTATTCCTCTAATGATGTCATTGGTCTGGAGATTAGTGGGGCGATGAAAAATGTCATTGCCATCGCAGCAGGAATTTGCGATGGTCTGCATTATGGACTCAACACCCGTGCGGCGCTGATAACCCGTGGCCTAGCCGAAATAACACGCCTGGGTGTGGCCTTAGGGGGACAGCAACAAACCTTTGCCGGCCTGGGAGGCATGGGAGATCTCGTGCTCACCTGTACCGGCGATTTGAGCCGAAACCGCACAGTGGGTTTGAAATTGGGCTCTGGACTGACATTGCAGCAAGCACTCGACGAGATGAAAATGGTAGCGGAAGGCGTGAAAACCACCAAGTCATGTTTTGCCCTAGCCCAATCGCTCAAGGTGGATATGCCGATCCTAGAGCAGGTCTACCAAGTGCTTTATACCGATAAACAATGTGCGGAAGCCGTACGTGAATTGTTTCAAAGGGATCTCAAACATGAGTTGCAGTAGTATGGCATACTGCTTTTTGACAGGCAGTTATTTTTATATGGAACGAGGTGATTGAAAGTATAACGATATCTTTTTGATATCAATACATTAAATTATCAATAATCAAGGAGGTGCCTAATGCGAAAATGGGAATGTACCGTCTGTGGCTATATTCACGAGGGGGATGAGCCGCCGGATGAATGCCCGGTCTGCTCAGCTGACAAAAGCATGTTTGTGGAAATCACCGAACAGACCCCTCCTGCCGAACCAACTCCGTCAGTCTCAGCCACCCCATTACCAACCGATACCACCCTTCTTGCCAAGGCTTATTCTTTTGCCTCGGAACAAATCCTGCGCCACCATCTTCACCCCATTGCCGTCCACACACCCAATGGCATCCTTCCCATGGTATTGGTGTTCACACTGATAGCCCTCCTCTTTGGCAGGGCGAATTTCGAAAAAGCTGTTTTTTACAGTTTGATTTTTGTCCTAGTCAACATGCCTGTGGTGATTTTTACCGGTTATGAGGTATGGCAAAAACGATACCAGGGGGCTATGACCACCACCTTTAAAATCAAGATAGCGGCATCAGCCGTCACTTCCATTTTGTTGTGTGTTCTCAGTATCTGGCACGCTATCCAGCCAGAAATTCTCACAACCCCATCAAGTGGTCGGTGGATATATCTGCTCCTAACAGTCATTGTGGTGAGTGCCGTTGGTGCTGCTGGCCATGTTGGTGGTAAGCTGGTTTTTGGGTCGCGCAAAAATTAGATTTATGGGAAAAAATTTTAAATGAGATTTTTTCCTATTTGCACTTGCTTGTCAGAATATTTTTGGGTACAATCCAGTTGTTGGAGTGTAGGAACAAAAGTACCAATTTGTTGTGTTGGCATGAGGTACTGCACACACAGAAATACAGCTCACAGGTGGGGCTGATTAAATGACAACAATTGTGAACAAAAATGGAGGAAAAACCGATGGCAACAACAACTGAAAATTTGAAGGAAGCCTTTGCTGGTGAAAGCCAGGCCAATCAAAAGTATCGTGCTTTCGCGAAAAAGGCAGAGGCTGAAGGATTTGTCAATATCGCCAAGTTGTTCCGGACCACTGCTGAAGCCGAGCGTATTCACGCCGAAGGGCACCTCAAAGCCCTGGACATGATTGCCTCCACCGCAGACAATCTGAAGGCAGCCATTGATGGTGAAACCTATGAATTCAAAGAGATGTATCCGCCCATGGTGGAACTTGCCGTTGCGGATGGTCACAAGGCCAAAACAATGTTTAAGTTTGCCGTGGATGCCGAAGCTGTTCACGCCAACATATACGCCAAGGCTTTGGAAGCAGTGAAAAAAGGGGTTGATCTTGATGTCACTAATTTTTACCTCTGTCCGGTCTGTGGTTACATCGAATTAGGCACCACACCAGAGAAATGCCCAGTCTGTGGTGCCAAAGGTACTGTATTCCAACAAGTTGCCTGATTGTTTTTTCGTTGTTATTGAAAAAAAGGGGATAACCGGTTGGTTATCCCCTTTTTTTGTGGTTCAGCTGGTTGGTGTGGCAGGTTTCATGCGAAAAAATCAGATTTGCACAAGGCGCATGAAAACAAAAAAAGCACTTAGTCATAGAATGACTAAGTGCTTGAATGTTCGTGGTGCCGAGACCAGGATTTGAACCAGGGACACACGGATTTTCAGTCCGTTGCTCTACCGACTGAGCTATCTCGGCGACGCTTGAAGGCCTGCATTATTAACAAATAAGCGGGGTTATTGTCAATTCATTTTTACTCTTTCTTTTCGGGAAAAAGATCACCCAGATCGATGTCGAATTTGTCGAGGGCTGTCCCTGTTTTCACGGAGGGCAAGTATCGCTTACCCGCTGCACTGCCACTGACGATCTTAGCTGGTGATTCCAAGTCTAACCCGTTGAAATTGAGGTCTTCAAGGCTTGCAGTGGGTGCAACGGGCGTTCTGTCGAAAGACTTTGGCGAGGAGATTGGACTTCCATCGGCTTTGGGTGGTTTGGGGGGAAGAGCAGGCTCGGAACCTTTCTCTAGGATTGATTGAGCAGATGATGTGGTTTCTTCCCCTTGATGTGCAGGGGGTGCCAGGTCGGTGATATCTAGATCGCCAAAGTCAATGGGTGGCATTGCTGCCACCTCGTTATCCTGCGATTTTATATCCAAATCCAAGGTAAATTCATCGCGAGGCGAAACATCCTGAAAATCGTCGAGTTCAACCGTTAATTCCCCTTGAGGCTCGATTTTGCCTTTTTCTTCTGGCAGGCTACCGCTATCAAAAGCGAGATCGTCGAGGATAAATTCGGTATCTATACCCTGTCGTACTGGTTCACTTACCGCCTCATCGCCCTCAATTTCCTCAAAATCCAACTTTTGCACTGTATTAGGCACGGAAATCTGCTCCATTTCTCGAGTAATTTTGAGAAAAAGTGGAGCTACAGCCTCATAGGTGGTGCCGTTAACCAACGTGGCAACATCACTTAGGGTTTTATGGCACTTTTTACATATTTCCAAGTGATCATAGGAAGTAAAACCGCATTTCGGGCAACGCATCGTATTCGCCTACCTTGATTGAATTTGTCGTTCTTGTTAAATCAACGAAAACGACGGTTCGAGCTATGCAACGTTTCGTTTTTACGATGCTAGCCTTCTTGATAGTGGATTGCAAGCATCCATCAAGTGTTCTGTTTGAATCTGTGAGGCGGGGTTGTAAACGATCCCCTTCTCCTCCTTTGCGTAGACTTAAAAACCGGTCCAATGCCTTTTTGCGCAATGGACGATCCAAGGGCATTATCGCACAGCTATTTGTAAAAAATCAAGTAAGGAAACGATATCTTAAATGAGCACTCCATCCATGAGTTGCAGACACATATCAGCCTTATTCAATGTGTAGAGATGCACACCAGGGGCTCCGCCATCGAGCAACTCCTTGACCTGCTGCCTAGCGTATGCCACCCCTATTTTGTAAACAGCTTTGGCACCACCCTCGTCATTGGCTTTCATCAGGGCATTGATCAACCTGCCGGGTATGCGTGCATTGCACATCTCCAAAATAAATCGCAACGAGGAAAGACTGCGTATGGGAAGGATACCCGGCACTATAGGTACGTTGACACCTCGGGCACGCAATCGATCCACATAGTCAAAGTAGCTACGGTTGTCAAAATAGAGCTGGGTGATGACAAAATCAGCCCCACACTCAACCTTGCGCCGCATAACTTCAAGATCGTCTGCAAATGAAGATGCTTCGGCGTGCGCTTCGGGAAATCCGGCAACACCAATGGCCATGTGCGGATGATGGTTGCGTATATGGCTGACAAGATGTTCGGCATGGGGAAAACTGGCAAAAAGTTCCGAATCAGGGCCGTTGTAATTGGAAGGCCGATCACCGCGAAGAGCTAAGACATTGTTGATTCCTAGCGCACTGATTGCGAGAAGAAATTCATCTACCTTGCCCTGATCGGCGGTTACACCTGTAAGATGAGGCATAACCTCAAAACCACAGGTTTGAATCAGTTGTTCGCAGATTTCCAGGGTGTTGGATTGGGTGGAACCGCCAGCACCATAGGTGACAGAGGCAAAAAGTGGGTGCAGATGAGCAAGCTCCTTGGCAACTTTCAGAAATTCTGGCCATTCTTCTTTTTTTTTGGGCGGATAAAATTCAAGGGAAACAAAGGGCTTATGGGTTTTAATCAGCTGCGTGATCTGCATGCACCGTACTCCTTCTTGTGTTGTTAACCCAAACCTGGAACGTGGGCGGAGTCACTCCGCATTTCACCAGTCTATGTTGACGATATCAGAAAAAATCAATATGCGAGAAGTACTCGCATCAAGGAATCACCGATTTATGAAGTTAAAAATATTATTATTGCAAGTCTGGGTGAGTGTTGCAATGGATGAGCCAGTGTTTGGCCTAGGCGGGTATGTGATAGATTTATCTATGCGAATTTCAAACCTGTGTGTCTAACCAGGGTATCAACGCCTTTTGCGCTTTTTGCCACCCCACACAGGATCCTCACCGAAACGGGCTTGCCACCAATCCTCGGGATCGTGAATGTCCAACTCTTGCTCGTCCTGATGCCTCTGGCGTAACGGATAGCGAAATTCATGACAATAATGGCTCAAGATATCGTAAGCAGCTGTTATTTTGTATATTTGCTCGCTATCAGTGCTGTGTCCGGTATCGGGATGATGGAGTTTGCTGAGGCGGTGAAAAGCCTTTTTAATTTCGATCAGTGTGGCGTGATCACCAAGCCCCAGGACCAGGGCCGCTTGTTCAATCCGCTGCCACTCCCTTGAATTCACCTGTTTTCCCCATCCTTTTGTTTCCAGCTTTTTTCCCTACCATTGAGCAGTCGACCTATATTGTGTGCATGTTTGATCCAAATGATGGCGACAATGAAAGCGGCCAGCCATAGTTTCCAATGAGGGGCATGCAACAGCGGAAGCCAAAGGAGTATGGAAAGTGAACCCAACAACGATCCCAGGGAGACAAAACCGGAGAAATAGACTGAGGCGATAAAAACCAAGAGACAGCCAACGACGGCTAACGGTGCCAGATAGAGAAAGGCACCGAGCGCTGTAGCAACGCCCTTGCCTCCTTTGAAGCGTAAATAGATGGGAAACATATGACCCAACACCGCTGCTGCGCCACAGAGGGCTATGGCAAGATGTGGTGATGAAGTACCCTTGAGCAGTTGAGCTGCAATCAACATCGGCAAATAGCCTTTCAGGAGATCGCACAACAGGGTCAGGGTGCCTAATTTTTTTCCCAACAGGCGAGTGACATTGGTGGCACCGATATTTTTACTCCCCTCGGAGCGGATGTCGATACCTGTTCCTCGCGAAAGAACCAAGCCAAATGGGATGGAACCTATACAATAGGAGCAGAAGATACAGAGCATTCCGATACTGTTCATGGTTATGGTGTTCGAGTTGGGGGAGAAACGTTATGCTTTGTTCTGCCGGAATATCACATCCAGTTCACAAGCGGCTCCGTAGGCGCTAATTTCTTCTTGCAAAAGACTGACATAAGGACAATCGACAACTGCGAGCAGTGAGTTGCGTAGAACGAGAATTTGGTGTTCCTCTGCGCTTGGCTCCACCACATAGGGAAATATTTGCGGACACCGACAAACCTTGGGGCGTTGTGGATAGATACGGCAAAGGCGCATCTCTTCCAGGTGCGGACAGTGGCTGCCGGTGGGGAGCACAAGGCTCCAGCCGTTTTGCCAGTGAACGAGGAGGGGGGCTGGGTGGTGGTAAAATTCGTTATGCTGCACCCGCAATGCTGTATCGTCGTTGCTACGTCTCAATCGCGAGAGTGGGGTATCAATGCACTCGAGAGGAAATCGGTCCACCTCTTCGGGACACAAAGGGATTTCAAAAAAGAACTGCTGCATCCCTTGATCCGGGCCAATACAGCATAAGTTACAGCCGCATGGGGCGCACAGCACAGAGTTGATCTGCTCCAACTCCCTGGTCAACACCTCCTGAGCCACCAAAGCCATGGTTGCGGTGAAGTTGTCGACAGGCTGGAGATTCACATCTAGCACCGTTTGTTGTGCAACCTGCCCCTTCTTGAAGGCAACCAGTGGTTGCAACAAATCAATATATGGTTGAAGAGACTTGATCGGATTTGCATAGGTGGTAAACGCCGTTTCAATATTGGGTGGCAACTGGTTAATGACCTCATCCACCGTGGCAAAATCGCCGGTCAGGAAGAGGAATTGCAGCATGCCTATCAGCGGCAACACAGGTTGCCTCAACAGACGTATTCCTTCCTGAAAGTCGTATGTATATGTCATCATAACCCCCCTGGTACTCGGGCGCACCCTACACAAAAAAAAACCGAAAAACAAGCGGCACAGCGGTGTAAACCGGTTTAGGCCCAGTGTAGATATCTTTACTTTACGGGGCAAACTTATTACATACCCTGAAGCGCAAACGACATGGAATACGTCAAAAAATAAGCAAAACGCATTTGCGATATCTTGTGTCACTAAGCGTCGACCCAGTTTGGGACGGTATTTTTGAAAACGCTCCCTTTTTTCAACCGACAAGGGTGCCAGGCACCAGGAAGACAGATTACGAATGGCTATTCGCGAAATTATAACTTACCCACATCCGGTTCTTCGCCAACAGGCGGAAACCATAACCGAGTTCAACCAAGAGCTTAAAACACTCATCGAAGACATGGCGGATACCATGTATCAGGCGCCTGGAGTTGGTTTGGCTGCCAACCAGATCGCTATACCCCGACGGGTGGTGGTGGTAGATCGATCCACCACGGAGAACGAGCGGAATTTCATCGCCCTCATCAACCCTGAGATCAGCATGGGTGAAGGGTCGGTCGTTCAAGAAGAGGGATGCCTGAGCGTGGTGGAGTGCTATTCTAAGGTTAAGCGGTATTATAAAATTCATGTCATAGCCCAAGATGCTGAAGGCAAGGCCATTGAATTTGATGCCGAAGATCGTTTTGCTCGCATTATTCAACACGAAGTCGACCATCTTCTTGGCACGCTTTTCATTGATCACCTCAGCCCACTGAAACGAGCGCTGTATAAAAAGAAATTGAAGAAGATACTCAAGGAAAAAGAATGATTTGGCCATTGCGTATCGTTTTCATGGGTACCCCTGATTTTGCGGTTCCGTCGCTGCAAACCCTCCTTCAGGGTCCACATGAGGTGGTTGCTGTAGTTTGCCAACCAGATAAACCGCGAGGGCGAGGAAAGGTGCTGAGTCCCCCGGCGATTAAAGTGCTGGCTCTAGAACACAGCCTCCCTGTCCTGCAACCTGTTTCCGTCCGTACGGATTCGTTTCTCCAGGAATTATCAGGGTTCGCACCAGATTTACTGGTGGTGGTGGCTTATGGAAAAATCCTCCCGGTGAAGATTCTGGAATTGCCCAGACTGGGCGCTATCAATGTGCATGGATCGCTGCTCCCCAAATACCGTGGAGCAGCGCCAATTCAGTGGGCGGTGATCAATGGCGATTACGAGACTGGCATTAGCATCATGCAGATGGATGCGGGTATGGACACCGGCGATATTTTATACATGAAGCCCACTGAGATCAGGCCAGAGGAAACGTCCGGAGAGTTGTTTGTACGCTTGGCGCAACTGGGGGGCGAAGCGCTGGGAGAGGCGATCGATCGCTTGAGTGCCGGGCTGCTCATCCCGCACTCGCAGGATCATAGTCAAGCGACAATAGCTCCTTTGTTGAGCAAAGAAATGGGGCATCTTGACTGGAGTCTACCGGCACATCGTCTGCATAGTCTGGTACGCGGTCTTGATCCATGGCCCTCCGCCTACGGCTTTATCAACGCGACACGTTTTCGGTTTTATCATCCGCAGGTGGTAACTCTGCATTCGGATGCAGAACCTGGCACTATTCTCCGCGCCGATGGTCTTGGTTTACTTGTGGCTACGGGTGAAAATTGCCTATGCATAAGAGAAATACAACCCGAAGGAAAGAAACGGATGGAGGTCGCAACCTACCTGCGGGGAGCTAGTTTCTCCCTGCCGTTGCGGATCAATTGATGCAGGCCTATCTCGATTGTTTTTCAGGCGTGAGCGGCAATATGCTGCTTGGTGCCCTGCTTGACGCTGGCTATCCGGAAGAAAGTCTTCGTGCCACCCTCGATGATCTTTCAATCAACGGGGTTTCCATCTCTATTGAAAAACGAAGTTTTCAGGGATTTGCAGCTACACAGGTGATCGTTAATGAGCAGGAAACAGGGAACCACCCCCATCCTCACCGTCATCTTTCCGATATCTCCTCGCTCTTGCAAGCATCCCTTCTTTCTCTGTCCCTCAAAAGACGCGCTTTGTCTGTGTTTACACGCCTTGCTGAAGCCGAGGCTGCTGTACACGGAATGAACATTGAAAATATACATTTTCATGAAGTTGGCGCTACGGACGCCCTTATCGATATTGTTGGTGTGTTGGCCGGTTGTGCATATCTTGGCATTGAGCATTTGGTTTGTTCTCCACTTCCCTTGAGTCATGGATGGGTAAAATGCGCTCATGGCAACATTCCTTTACCGGCTCCAGCGGTATGTAGATTACTCGATGGTGTGCCTGTATATGGAGTGCAATTGCAACAGGAACTGGTAACGCCAACGGGAGCCGCATTGGTCCGGGAATTAGCCCACGATTTTGGTCCAATGCCACCCATACTCCTCAAACAGACCAGTTATGGAGCAGGGACAATGAAACGAAGCGATGGGCGGCCCAACTTGCTTCGCTTGATGCTTGGGCACGTCACCAAAGTGCCAGAGGCTCAACAGGTAGAGGTGTTAGAAACCCATCTTGATGATTGGAATCCGGAGGGTTGGCCCCACCTCAGTCATCAGTTGATGGAAGCTGGTGCTCTCGATGTTTGTCTGATACCCATGCAGATGAAAAAAGGGCGACCTGGATTTTTGTTGCGAGTTATCGGTGAACCGGTTTATCGGGCGTTTTTAAGTACTCTCATTTTGCGAGAAACCAGTGCGATTGGCCTACGGTTGCATCGTGAGGATAGAATAACATTACCTCGTAAAATGGTCACAGTATCAACTCCTTGGGGGAGTTTGTTGGCTAAGGAAATATGGACCCCTGACGGATGTTTCACCACTCCGGAATATGAGGCCTGCCGCAAGGTTGCGCTAACGCATGGGGTGCCTTTGCAGGCCGTATACGCGGCGGTGTATCGGTCCACTGCAAAGTTGGTGAGCTGATGGATCGTCTGTACATGTTTATCGCCACAGGCGCATATATCGGGTATTTGCCCAAGGCACCTGGAACCTGGGGTTCTGCATTGGGAGTTCTCATGTGGTTTGCAGTTCGATCACTGCCACAAGGAGCCTACTGGAGTATTGTTGGAGTGTTGTGTGTTGCTGGGATCATCAGTGCTGGAGCTGCTGAAAAGATTTTGGATAAAGGCGATCCAGGGATTGTGGTGATAGATGAAGTTGTGGGACAACTGATTACTCTTAGTTTGGCGCCATTGCATGCGGGTGCCGCTTTGACGGGGTTTGTACTGTTTCGTTTTTTTGATATTCTCAAACCGTTTCCGGTAGGATGGATTGATCGACATATACACGGCGGCATAGGTATCATGTGTGACGACATCATTGCCGGTTTTTATGCACTTTTGGCTCTCCAATTAGGTTTATGGCTATTTAAAACCTAACAGATGCAATAAGGACATGGATAGAAAAAGAAGAATGCCTTGGACATTTGATCCAAGGCATTTATGACACACAATAAAAGAAGTTTCAGTTACCGAGTCTTTTTGCTGACCACAGGCAAGGGGACATTGTAAACTGTATAGGCAAAATCATTCATTAGCCCTGAGACCGCTTTTTCAGTGGCGGTTTCAAAAAGGGCATCGTATTGATAATCAGCAAAGAGAGACTGGGGTGAGACTTCTACATTTACCCGATTAGTCCATACTATATTGCCAGTATATGCATCCTGAACCCAAATACGGATTTGAACAACGGCTTGAGGAACATCTCCAAAAGATTGTAGATCCTTCCAGTCGGCATCTAAAGTATCCGAGGCATCGTATTGATTCGGTGTCGCCTTGCCGAGAAGCATGTTTGTAGTTCCGCCTACAAAAAAGGGCAATACTCCTTTTTTCCAGAGAGCTCCTGAAGGGTCAAGACGATCCTTGTATTGTATGATACGTCCACGCACAATGTAGTCTGCTGAGAAGTGTCGCCCAATTTTAACTATCGTTTGATTATTCAGACCTAGAGTTAAAGCGGTTTCTCCAACATCTGAGTGCTGAGCTTGCTCTTGGGTGGAGTCGATATATCCCTGCAGTACATTTTTCATAGCAGGCGACCACTCTTTTTCCAATTCAAGCTGCAAAGAACTTGTTTTCTTTGAATTGTACGAACCGACATTGATTATATTTTGATCTGCAAGAAAGTAAAAAACATCTTCTTGAACCGGAAGGTGAAAACCTAAGCGTACAAAATGGTCAATAATACATTCATTGACAAACATATTGCGTCGAAACGACGTTTCTAAATTGTCGGCATAAGAGTAATCAGCAAATGGCAAAATTACAGCCATTCTATTGTCCCCAACATTGAGTTTTGTTGCAGGGGCTACTTTTAATGATTCTTTGGTGGTTGTGCCGCAACCGCCCACGAGAATGACTAATGCGCAGAGAAGTAAATGGCGCCAGCATTTCATAAAGATTCTCCTGAATTAAACTGCAATCTTAGGCCTGGGGTTAAATAATGGTGGGAGTAAGTAAAATGACTAATTCCCGCTTTTGCACCGTTTTTTCTTCGTAACCAAAGAGATATTTGAGCACTGGTACATCACCAACACCTGGGGCAAAACTTCCGGTATTTCCTTCGGTGCTGTCAATCAACCCACCAATGATGAGCATTTCACCGTTGGTTACTTCTACCATCGTTGACATTTCGCGAACCTTCACCTTGGGTAATCCAAGAGACATGGCAGTATCATCTTCACCTATGGTGGTCATTGGAATGTCGCCATTACTGTCTAGGTTTTCGAGATCTGTTGTGATGGGGGTCAAATGGAGAATTACTCGCTTACCGTCGAGAACTGACGCGACAACGCCCAAGGCTATGCCTTGCACAACATTACCTGTCTCCGCTGTATAGGTGATATCGCCAGTATCACCATCTTTCTCGCGAGTGACCGATTTTATATAAGCGACATCTTTGCCAATGCTAATCAGGGCAGGTTGGCCATTCAGCACAGTGATTTTAGGATTGGCAAGTACACGCGTGTCCCCTTGCTGTTTCAAAGCATTGATAAATACACTAAAGTTCAAGGCACCCATATCTACGCGGCTGACAAAGGTATTCGAATAGCTATCGGGGTCGCCACTGGTATGGGGGTGGATTTGACCAGCATTACCAAAGGAAACCGTTGTGCTAAGTCCTTTTTCACCTCCTAAGAGGTCATCCCAGTTTAGACCGATTTTTGAGTTATCTTGTAAATACACCTCAATGATTTTTGCTTCTATGTTAACTTGCTGATATAAAGATTTTTTTAGGTTTTCGATATATCCATCGACTGTTTTAAGTAGACTAGGTTTAGCAGTGACAGTTATTAGCCCTACGTTTTTGTCGATGACGAAATATCCACCATCTTTTGCGTAACTAGCAGCTGTTGATTTCGTGATTTGTTGCGTGGTGGAGGTAGATTCCTTCGAATTGTTAGATTTATTTTTATCGCTAGATGCATCGTTTACCTGCTTTGCGGCATTTGCCGCCTCCACAGACGCGAGGATTTCTTGTCGCTCTTCTGCAGCAATTTGCAATATTTTCTTTAAGTTAGTTTCGATACTTTCCCAAACGTTGAACGTATTCTCGGGGCTAGTAATCTTTACAGTGCCTTCTGCCCCCGAGGCAGCCTCTTTGTTGGCGAGAAAATTACCACCAACATTAGTACTGAAACCGCCCTTAATAGCGGGTATACCGATTTGGTACACTTTTGTAGCTTTGTTTTTTACGACAATGCTCTTGCCTGTCACATCGTGGAAAAGGTCTGCTTGCCGAAGTAAATTACCAACAGCATCGTAAAAATTGTCGCTGGCAGCTATGTCAACATCTACCAATACGGTCTGGTCAACGTCACTGGCCCAACTCACTGTCATTCCCTTCAAGTTTGCCAGACGCTTCATTACTTCCCACAGTGGCTGGGGGCCACCGGTGGAGCGGATGGTTGCACCCACTTTAATCTGGTATTCGTCATTCCCTGGCTCAGTAATCCCGAGGCCCACGCCCTGGGAGGGGGCTACATATGCAGGCGTTTGAAATCGAACAGGGAGTTGTGTCGGTCTTTGTGGGGACGCAACGATTGGTGGAGTTGCCCCATTGACATCCTTTGCAGTTTCGTTGTTGCTCTTTTTCGTCCCGCAGGACAAGAGACATGATGCAGAAACTATAAGGCAGAGGATACGTAAGGAAAAATTTACTCTCATATACAAAACCCCTTTATATGCTTGCTAGTAACTGTGATAAATGAATTAGTGTGTAACTCGCTCTTGAACATATTTCTGTAAATCTGGAGGTAGACGATATCCGGAATTAAGAAGCTCGCGATAGCAACGTACAGCCTGCGCGTTATTTCCAGCTTTATCATTGACTCGCGCCGCTGCCAACATAGAATCCATGGATTTTCCATGAAGCCGGTCATGTTCAGCTAGGATTGACAAAGATTCTGAATATTTAGCCCGTTCTTCCTTGAATGCTGAATAATTCATCAACGCTTCTTTTGATGGCTTTGAACCAGTAGTCGCTTGATTAAAGAATCTTTCTGCTTCTGCATAATTTTGCATGTTAGCTGAAGCTATCCCCCCATGGAGTAAGGCCAATTGGTTTTTGGGGTCAATGGTTAATGCCTTTTGTGAAAAATACAATGATTTGGCATTTTGATGGAGTGGGCCAAGGTAAATCGCCGATATTTTATTAGCTACTTGTGTGTTGTCGGACCATTTTTCTAACGCTTGCTCATAAAGCGCAACGGCTTTTTCATAATCTTCAGCTTGTTCAGCTACTTGTGCTTTCGAAAGAATTTGTTTGGCTTCAATTCGCTCGGGTGGTTGTCTTTCCTGCTGCTGAACAACTAGTGATTCCTTTTCAATTACCGACTTATCTGCTTCAAAGCTAAGGTTGTTTTCGGCTTGTTCGGGCCACAAAAATCCTTTTCCCTTTGGGTATATAACAATTGTGTTAAACCGTTCTTCTTTTTCAAGATTTTTTAGATTCAGAATTATATCGAGAGCAAAATCCCAGGGGACATCATCTAAAACTAGTGTTAATGAACCTTGAACACTCTCATCAACAACAATGTTGACTCCACTTACCTGTCGGAGAAAATTAAAAACATTGTGCAGATCCATTTTCTGAAATTCAACAGTAATACGATCTTTGTTGTAACCGGAAAAGTTGAAAGCATCCTGCATTTGTTGTTCACGAGCTTGTGGGCTGATTTGAGATTCAAGAGGATTGATTTCTGGTAGTTGATTTGCGATAGAAGGTGTTTTACCTGTATTCTTGTTTTTATTTTCTACTACAGCTTCATCGTGAATAGTAAGCTCAAGACCATTATCTGTTTCTTTGATATTGCTCGTTAGTGGTTTTTCATTTTTAGAAATCGCGGTAATGCGAATGCCATTACCTCTTTTAGCTACGGTGATTTTTTCTAAAAAACCTCCAGCATTTAGAGAGCCTAATGAGGAGTCACTTATTTCGATATCATCTATATCTAGCACCAGAGAAAATTTAGTATTTACTGAACTGGTACTTGTGGTATATTTTTTTGTTTTTTTACCGGTGTTTATGGAAATTACGTCTTTATTGTTTTGGTGATCATACTTTACAACCGGTAATCTAGTAGATTTACCATCATTCGCTTGGGGGGATGCGGTGCCTGATTTTTCTGCTAACCCATTAAGGGTAATTAAAAGCTCTTCGTTGTTATGGTTTGAAGTGAAGGATTCAAATTCATATGGGTATATTTCAATTCGGGCAATAGTTGGTTCCGTCCCTTTGACAGCTTCAATGTTGTATTTGAAAGGAAGAGAAATATTTTTACGCGTTTTTTCCGAGATAGACACATTGGCAAGATCGATTACAATCCGTTTTGGATTGGGCAACTCGTAGGTGGTTGAAATAAATGGTTTGACGCCCCGTATATGAACCGTGGTCATATTAGCGTTTTCGCTAGAGCTAATAGAGAGTATTTCATTCAATTCTGTCGGTTTCTCAGAGTTTTGAGCTGAGGTATCATGCGGAAGACAGAATGAAAAAATGGTTACTATTAAAAGGGAAATTATATTGTATTCTAAACGGTTGCGCATGATCACCTTTCTCCATCCTTATTCAACGACATGAGAACAGTATTTTTAATTTCTTGCCCTGATCGTGTTTTAGCAGTTTCTTCTATATGCACTTTATCTAATTCTATTTTTGTTACGATACCTCTTTTACCAATAGGTGTGCCTGGTTTGAGCACATAACCTTTTTTTGCTTGATCCTCAACAAGGGCCAGTTCACTCGTTGAAGACAAAAGAACGCCTACCAATATGAGTTGCCCTGGTTCAAAAAGCTGCATACCTGATAATGCCTGATTGCTTTCTATAATCTCATTTGGATCCTGATCAGCAATAGGAGCTGAAACTGGAGAGACGAAAGGCTTGAACGGATCATTTCGACCCACATGGTTATAAAAGTATGAATCGTGCTTTTCGAGTAATCCTTGCTGTATTAATCGTTCGATATCATTCCCCTCCGCTGAACTGATAGGGGCATTGGTGATCCCTATGATGAGAAGAAAAACAACTCTGGTTAGAACAATGAATACTTTCATGAGTATTGATATTTGAGATTTTTTAAAAAATAGGCTCTTGAAATATTATTTTTTTGCAGGTTCTAATTTGACATTAGTAAAGCGATAGGTGATCAATTTGCATGAAGAGGTGAGTAAGATCTCATTTCCCTCGAGATCAACCTTTTCTGTTTTAATGTTATTAACGCTCACTATTCGTTCGAGTTTACTAATTTTGTCTAGAAACAATCCGAGATTATGATAGGGACCACGAATTTTTATATCTATGGGTATCTCTGCGTAAAAATCTTTTGGTATCTCGACTCCTGGCACAAAAGAAAGGAAGTCCAGGCCAGATTGTTTCCCTAGATCAGATATATTGCGTAATAACAGGGGAATTTCCTGACTTTTGGGTAGTAATACTGACGTTAGATCGAAAACTTCTTGCGCTTTTTTTAGCTCATCTTCGTGTTTAGGCAAATCACGTGCGGCTTTTCGCACTCTGTTTAACTCATCGGTAGAAGTGGCTATTTTTTTTTCTAATATGGAAATTTTTTCGATATTAGGTTGAGTAATAAGAAAGTAAATTGCTAAACAAGGAACAGTAATAATTAGCAAAAAAAATAAAATTTTTTTTCCTTTGTCAAGTTGAAGATATGTTTTAGTTATAAATATATCAAATCTGCTATTGCTTATTGCTGTGCTCATTTTTTTAGCCCTGTATTGAACAAAATATTTTATTTGTTGGGTTCAATGCCAACGGAGCATGATATAGAAAATGATTTTAGATTTCTTTCTGCAAATTTATCCATTGTAGTATTCGATAAAGTGATATTTCCAATGTAATTTGATTTTTCAAGATCATCCATATAACTTGCGATTGTTTGATCGTCGAGTGCCATTCCTGATATTGATAGCCTACTTGATGCCTGGTCTATAGCTTTCAACCAGATACGTTTGCTAGGTGTCAGGTTAGCAAGTTCATCCAGGACATGTACCGTTATAGAGGATTCCTTTTTTAAAGTTTTTATAACACTAATTCGGTTTTCGAGGGTCTTTATTTCTTCATCGATTTTTTTAATTTGTGTCAGTATTTTATTATATTTATTTTTTTCATCATTCAATCTTTTTTCTTCGCTTGTGAGTTTACCTATGCTATCGAACTGGTACCATGAATACGACGATATCAAAGCAAAAAACATTACTACAAATGAAATGAAAAAATAAATTTGTCGCTTTGCAGTAATTCTTTTCTTTAATTCTCTAACTGGTAATAGGTTTATATATATCATGGTGTTTTAAAATGGGGATTTTCTTATTGCGATTCCCGATGCTATAGCCATTTCGGGACCTATCATTTCAATGTATGATTGATCAAATTTTTTATTTTCGATATTCATTGCACTCAATGGGTTAAAAGCAATAACTTTCAACGCGGTTTCTTCTTCTATGTATTTTGTCAACCCATTAACTTTCGATCCGCCACCGCTTAAAACTAAAGATTGCAATGGTTTTTCTGGATTATTGGCAGTGTACAGGTCGATAGCTTTTTTTATTTCTAAAACCCACTGAGTGCACGTTTGATTGAATATAGTGGTTATTTCTTCTTTTTTATTTTCAATGCTTTCAATTCCAAGTTTAATTCTTTCGGCTTGATTATACTCTACATTTAGAGCACTAGCAATTTGATCAGTTAACTGCTCGCTTCCTACCACAATATCTCTTGCTAGTACTGATATGCCATCTGAAATTATGTTAATGTTCATTTTTGATGCACCAATATCTACAAGAACAACGTTTTCTATTTTTCCAGATACTGATTCCCAAATATTTTCAAGTGCAAAACCATCAACATCTACCAAAACTACATCTAATTTAATTTCGTTTAGCATTTTTATGTAGTCGTCAACTATTTCTTTTTTAGCTGCAACTAGCATTACTTCTATTCTTTCATTACCGTCTTTTCTTTGCGGGAGTTTTTGAAAATCAAGGTATACATCATCAACATCAAAAGGTATATATTGTTCTGCCTCGTTTTTGATATATTCAATCAACGAATTATCATCCATTTTTTCTAAACTTACTTTTTTGACGATAACCGAATAGCCTGATATCGATATTCCAATCTTTCTGCTTTTAATTTTTAAATTTTTAAATAGTTCGCTTATCGTCTTGGCTACCTCGTCCGGGTTTTGTAGAACTCCATCTTCAACAGCTCCCGGAGTGATCGTAGCACTGCCAATAGCACCAAGTCTGTACCCTTGATTTGTCTGGTGGAGTTGGCACACCTTGACCGCATACGATCCAATGTCAACGCCGACAATAAGATGATCTTTTTTAGCCATGAAATTCTGATATTCAAATAGAGGTCAATCGATTAACTTACCATGATATTCCTGTTGGTTGCACTCGTGTACTATTAAGCACATAATTGCCGGTCTTTGTCAAGCAACTAACGGTTTTTTTTCTACCTTTTTTTATTTACTTTTTTTTGAGGCCTTGGACCGCGCTTTTTGTATACGAAGTTGCCTTTCTATCGTTTTTTTCACTGAACCATCTTGCCAAAAAAAATCTAAAAAGTTAATTGATTCCCTATATTCTTTTTAATCTTCTCTCTTTTTTCTTACGACCATACCTATGTCAGCTTCCATTTCATGCTTCAACAATTCTTCAGCCATTCTCTTGATTCATTGTCCGGATAATAAAGGTATTATCGCAACAGTCAGCGAATTTATATTTAAAAACAACGGTAATATCACATATTTAGACCAGCATGTAGACACGCATCGTCAAGTTTTTTTTATGCGAATTGAATGGGAATTGGATAATTTCATTATCCCCTATGACAAGATTGGTGAATATTTTGACACGCTTATCGCCAAGAGATACGAGATGAAATGGCAACTTCACTTCTCCCATGATGTTCCGCGAATGGCCATATTTGTGTCCAAAATGTCCCATTGCTTGTACGACATTCTTTCTCGTTGGAAATCCAAGGAGTTTGAAGTCGAAATTCCTGTTATTATTAGTAATCATGATGAATTAGCACCTGTGGCGAAACAATTTGGCATCGAATTCCACTGTTTCGCGATCACCGAGCAAAACAAGAATGAGCAAGAAAGGGCTCAGCTCCAATTACTTTCTGAGTATGGTGTTGAATTTATAGTTCTCGCTCGATATATGCAAATTTTATCCGACCAGTTTATTGGCCAATACACCAATAAAATCATTAACATTCACCACTCCTTCCTCCCTGCTTTTCCAGGAGCCAAGCCTTACCATTCCGCTTTTGAACGAGGTGTGAAAGTTATCGGAGCCACAAGTCATTACGTCACAGCCGAACTCGACGCTGGTCCTATTATCGCCCAGGACATCATTCGGGTCAGCCACGCCGACTCCATTGAAGATTTGGTTCGCAAGGGCCGTGATCTTGAGAAAGTCATTCTTTCCCGTTCCATATGGCACTACTTGCAGCGTCAGATCCTTGTCTTTCAGAATAGAACCATTGTCTTTACTTGAAAATGCGTGCTGTTTTATATCTTTCCTCTATTCATCTTTTTCTTCTTCAATTTCAAATACATGAAATTCTAGGCTCCCTTCATAAATAGTGAAACTCGCTATATATCTACCAGGGGCGTCTGGTAATTCGGTGTTCGTTGTATAGATCGCAAGCTGTCGATCCTTGGGAGGCATCGTCGGATCGACTAACGCCCAAAGCAAAGGCGCATTGTTCGCACTTGCCGAGACTGTGAGGAGTTGTCCTCCATAGGGAATGGGCACCGTCTGAAGACGGTTAGGGATTAACTCATATTTCCAGATTGTTTTCATCGGTCACATTTACCTCAACGATATTCGGTGGTATTGTAGGGGTTCATCTTCCTGAATATAATGGATTTATTTTCGCTTATCTTCATCTCTTGCTATCGGCATAATTTTACTCAATTTTTAGGCAGTTGATTTCCTAGATCTGGCTTGCAGAATTTGACATTTCTGTTATTTGTTTGCTCAATGTACATTTTCCACATCCGTGGCTGACCCGCGAACAGGTTTAGCCGTTCGCTGAATAATTTTTATTAAGGTAACTAATGAACTTTCCTTTTAATCTATCTCTGTACCAACCACTTAGCATTTCCGTTGATCAAGAAGTTATGACACCTGATCAGAAAGACATTCTGACATGTAATATTGCTTTGGTTCGCAACAGTATCGTCTTTTTTACCGCGTTGGCAAACACAAAGGGGCTTGGGGGCCACACCGGTGGCGCCTACGATATAGTTCCCGAATTACTAATTGCCGATGCTTTCATGAAGGGCAACGACTCGTGCTATCCTGTCTATTTCGATGAGGCTGGGCACCGGGTGGCCATTCAATACATGATGGCTGTGCTCAATGGATATAAATCCCCAGAGGCTTTGCTTCATTATCGTGAATTTCAGCAAGGCCTCTATGGACACCCTGAGCGTCATGAGGCAGAAGGTGTTTTCTTTAGCTCTGGTCGATTGGGGCACATGTGGAGCCATGTTAACGGTGTTGCCGAAGCTCATCCAGGCAAAACGGTCTTCATGTTTGGCAGCGATGGCTCACAACAGGAAGGCGATGATGCAGAAGCGGCGCGCTATGCTGTGGCCCGCCAATTGAACCTCACCCTGCTTCTCGATGATAACGATGTGACCATTGCCGGACATCCGACTGAGTATATGCAAGGCTACGATCTTGTCAAAACCTTAGCCGGTCAGGGATTGCAGGTGCAGAGTTGTGATGGTGAGGATTTGGATGCTCTTTTTACCGCGATTCGTCAGGCGATTACCTATCAGGGGCCAGCTGCTGTGGTCATTCGCCGTAAGATGGCTGTTGGCGTCGCCGGGATTGAAGGACTGCCCAAGGGCCATGATGTGATTCCAGTGCCGCTGGCTATCGATTACCTGACCGCCAAGGGGCACGCCGAGGCAGTGGCCATGCTTCAGCAACCGGTGGAGAAAGCCGGCAAGATGGTCTGGCGCGGGAGTACACCGGAGCAAGCCAAGAATCGCGATGAGTTTGGTAAGATTATCAGCGAAATTGTGCAAGGCCTCGATAAGCCGGCCGAGAAGGTGATCGTAGTGGATTCCGATCTCGAAGGCTCCTGCGGTCTGCACCATATACGGAAAAACTGCCCGGAGGTCTATGTCCATGGCGGCATTATGGAGCGCAATAACTTCTCCGTGGCCGCTGGCTTTGGTTCCATCCCCGGCAAGCAGGGCATTTTTGGCACATTTGCAGCCTTTCAGGAGATGGTGATCTCAGAAATCACCATGGCCCGCCTTAACCAGGCCAATGTTCTTGCCCATTTCTCGCACTCCGGTGTCGATGATATGGCCGACAATACCTGCCATTTTGGTATCAATAATTTTTTTGCCGACAACGGTCTTGCCGAGCACGATCTAACGCGGCTCTATTTCCCGGCCGATGCTCTGCAACTCAAAGCACTGCTCTCCAAAGTGTTTTACGATCCGGGATTGCGCTTTGTCTTCTCCACCCGTTCCGGCACCCCCTTTATCCTCAACGAGCAAGGCGATAAGTTTTTTGGCGATGGCTACCAATTCAACGCCGAGAAGGATGAGGTTATCCGTGACGGCAAAGACGGTTTCATTGTCGCCTATGGCGAAATGCTTTACCGTTGCCTCCATGTTGTGGAACTGTTGAAAGAGCAGGGCATCGATCTGGGATTGATCAATAAGCCGGTGCTCAACATCATCGATGAAACCACCTTGGCCAAGGTAGGGAGCAGTCCCATGGTGCTGGTGGTGGAAACCCAAAACAGTAAAACCGGCTTGGGCGTCCGCTATGGATCGTGGTTGCTCGAACGTGGATATACACCGAGATATGGCTCCATGGGGACCTGGAAGGATGGCGCCGGCGGCCTGTCTGAGCAGATTCCCTATCAGGGCATGGGCACTGAGGCTATCAGTGATAAGGTGAAACTGCTCTTGGGCCACTGATCGTTTCATGATCCAACCTGCATAATCTCACCGTCTCACAGTTCACTTTTTCACCCTTCCTGGGGCCATTGGGCCCCGGGAAGTCACCGCTCTCCTCTCCTTTTCTCTCTCCTGAGCTTGCCTTTCTTCGTTTAGTTACTGCCGCCATGGCAGCAGTGGTGCGGTTAGTTTTTTTGTTTCTATTTGAAACAATACGAACCGTTTTGTTTCATTGAACCGTTCCTTTTTGAAACGAAACGGCGCGGCATCGCTCACTTTGCTCAGCGCATCGATTATTTTTAATTAAAAATTCAATTATACCGCTACTTTTTAATTAAAATTACGACTGGCATCCATTGTGCTACCAGCATTCCGAAACCACCGCAATCGGCCCAACAAAGCGAAACCTAAAGGAAATCGCCCTAAGGCCGGCTGCGAGTCGCGAGCAACCCCTCACAGGAGAAGCATATGGAGAAGGAACTGGAAGCCAAGGTCTTGCTGGTCGATGACGAGCAGGACTTTCTGGAAACGCTGTCCAACCGTCTGGAAATGCGCGGCCTCAAGGTCAGCGCCGTCACCAGCGGTGAACAAGCGATCAGCGAGGCCAAAACGCAGGACTACGACGCCATCGTCGTTGATCTGTCCATGCCCGGCATCGACGGCCTGGAAACGCTCAAACGCATCAAGGCCGACAACCCCAATGCCGAGATCATCATGCTCACCGGCCACGGCTCGATCCAGAGCGGCGTGGAGGCGATGAAGCTCGGGGCCGGCGATTTCCTGCAAAAACCGGTGGAACTCAGCCAGTTGCTGGACAAGATCGGCGAGGCCAAGAGCAAAAAAATGCTCGTGTTGCAGCAGCAATCCCAGGAAGAGCTGCGCAAGATCATCAAGAGCAAGAGCTGGTAACAGCGGCACAAAGGAGAGAGAAACATGAGCACAGTCAAAGAGCTGATCGTCCCCTTGGACGCATTTCCTCATTTAAACAGCGACGAACCGGTGCACAGTGCCGTGGGCCAGTTGTTTTCCCATACCATCAACGGCGGTGGCAAGCTGCTCTATGATGAACTGCTGGTGGTCAACAACCAGAACCAGTACGTCGGCCGCCTCACCATCCGCGGCATCCTCACCTGCTACTTTCCCAGCCTGTTCGACGGCGACCAGAAGGGCGTCTTTGCCGGTAAGCAGGAAAAATTCACCGATCTGGCCATCCTGCTGGAAGACAGCTTCCAGGGCGAGTGCAAGCGCCAGGGTTCCCTGCCGGTGAGCCAATTCATGGCGCCGCCACTGAAGTCGATTAAGGCCGATCTGCACCCGCTGCACGCCGCCGAGATCATGATGATCGAGAACCAGAGCTGTCTGCCGGTGGTGGAAGGCAACGCCGTCATTGGTGTGGTGCGCTTGATCGATCTGTTTAAAAATCTGGCCTCCAGCTGTTCGCTGTGAGTCTGTAACGCAATCATCTCTCGATAAGGTATCGATATGTCTGCAACCGTACAAGAACTCCCGGAGACCAAGGCGCCGTTTAACTGGTCCCGTGCCTTTTTCCTGCTCCTCGGATTGGCACTTTTCTTTGTTATTTACTACTGCCCGGCCTGGCCGGATGCCATCGACCCCAAGGGCGAGCATTTCATCCTCACCAAGCAGGCCAAGGGTGCTCTGGCGGTCTTTGCCGTGGCCGCTACCTGGTGGATCTTTGAAGTGGTACCCATCGGCGTCACCAGTTTGCTCATTGGTACCCTGCAGGCCCTGTTTCTCATCCGCAAGCCGGCCGAGGCCTTCAAGGACTTCATGGACCCCTCGGTGCTGTTCATCTTCGGCTCGGTGGTCATCGGCATGGTCTTCACCAAGACCGGGCTCACCCGTCGTATCGCCTATAAGATGCTCTCCATCATCGGCGAGAAGACCTCTATGATCATGCTTGGCTGCTTTATCATGACCGTGGCCCTGACCCATGTCATGGCGCATACGGCGGTGGCTGCCACCATGTTCCCGCTGTTGATGGCCATCTACGCCATGTATACCACTGAGACTAAGCCGACCAAGTTTGGCAAGGCCCTGTTCATCGGTATGGCCTATGTGGCCGGCGCCGGCTCGATTATCACCCTGCTCGGTTCCGCCCGTGCCGCCGTGGCCCTGGCCTTTTACAAGGACATGACCGGCATGGAACTGACTCCCATGGATCTAACCTTCTATATGGCCCCACTGGGCTGGCTGATGGTGTTCATCCTCTGGGGCTTTTTCATGGTTTTTCTCAAACCAGAAAAAGACCGCATTCCTGGCCTGAAAGAGAAGGCCACCCGGATGTACAAAGAATTGGGTGGCTTGACCCGTAACGAGATCTCTGCGGCGGTTATTATCTTTATCGCCGTGGTCATGATCGCTCTCAAGAGCCTGCTGCCGGCCCTGGATTCCATCGATAAAACCGGTATCCTCCTCTGTTCCACCATCGCCTTCTTTGTCTTTAACATCCTTGATATCGAAGATCTGGAAGAGATTCCCTGGAATATCGTGCTGCTTTTTGCCGGTGCCATGTCCATCGGTTTCTGTCTGTGGCAGACCGGCGCCGCCAAATGGCTGGCCGTCAACTGGCTGGTGCTGTTCCAGCAAGCCCCGGCAGTTGTCTTCATCCTCGGTATGGCCTTCTTTGTTCTGGTCATGACTAACTTCATCATGAACGTGGCCGCCATCGCCATCTCCCTGCCGGTGGCCCTGGTTATCGCTCCCTACCTGGGGGTGGGACCGCAGGTTATCCTTTTCTCCGCCCTGGCCACCGCCGGTATGCCGTTTATTCTGTTGATTGGTGCGGCGCCCAACGCCATTGCCTATAACTCCAAGCAGTTCACCACCGGCGAATTTCTCAAGTACGGCATCATGGCCAGCTTGATTCTGATGGTGGTACTGTGGGTCTTTGTTGCCTTTATCTGGCCGATGATGGGCATGCAGGTTTTTGCAGTCGCCAAGTAAGCAGTCAACCACCCCGGCTCCTTGTTTCATACAGGGCCGGGGTGGACATGATTGATTGGATCTATTCACCGGATTTCCATATATTTTATCGGGACCGCAGCAAAGCGGTCAAAGGAGCACCCACCCATGATGTCCCTTGTTGCCGTTGTTTTTGTGCTGGCCTACGCGAGTATCGCGTTGGAGCACCCCTTGAGAATCAATAAATCGGCCACGGCCCTGATTGCCGCCGGCGTGATGTGGACCCTCTATTCGTTTGCCAGCCCCTTGGGTGTCCATGGGGTTATCGAGCAGTTAACCGAAAAGCTGGCGGAAACTGCCGCCATTGTCTTCTTTTTGATCGGCGCCATGACCATCGTTGAGGTCACCGACAGCCATGGCGGCTTTGAAGTCATTACCAGCCGTATCAAGGCGACCAAGCTCTCCAGCCTGCTGTGGATCATCGGTTTCATTGCCTTTTTCCTCTCTTCGATCCTGGATAACATGACCACCACCATCGTCATGGTGGCGCTGATGAAGCGGATTTTGAAGGATCACAAACAGCGGTTGTTCTTTGCCGGTATCATCGTCATTGCCGCCAATGCCGGCGGTGCCTGGACGCCAATCGGTGACGTCACCACCACCATGCTGTGGATCGGTGGGCAGATCACAACCGGCAATATCATGCTGAGTCTCTTTGTTCCTTCAATGGTCTGCCTGCTCCTTCCCCTGTCGATTGCCTCCTTTATGCTCAAGGGCAATGTGGTCCCGCCCGATCAGGTGGAGAATGGTGCCGTCAACACTTCCCAGTTCGAGAAGAACCTGATGTTCTTCATGGGCATGGGCTGTCTGATCTTTGTACCGGTGTTCAAGGCGGTGACCCATCTGCCGCCGTATCTGGGCATTTTGCTTTCACTGGGCGTGCTGTGGTTGGTGGGGGAGATCCTGCATCGCAACAAGCCTGAAGAGGAAAAGGATCACCTCACCCTAACCCAGGCCCTGAAGCGGATCGATATGGCCTCGGTGGTCTTCTTTATCGGTATCCTGCTGGCGGTGGCCACCATGTCCGCCAACGGCATGCTGCCGGCCCTGGCCAAGTGGCTGGATCAGGTTGTTGGCAACCAATCCATCATTGTCATCATCATCGGCCTGGTTTCAGCGGTGGTCGACAATATCCCGCTGGTGGCTGCCTCCATGGGTATGTATCCGCTGGCCCAGTTCCCCACCGACTCCTTTATCTGGGAGTTCATGGCCTACTGTGCCGGTACCGGCGGCTCCATCCTGGTGATCGGTTCGGCTGCGGGTGTGGCCGCCATGGGTCTGGAGAAGATCGAGTTCTTCTGGTATGCGCGCCGCATTGGCCCGCTGGCCCTGCTCGGCTACTTCGGCGGTATTGTCTGCTACATACTGCAATACAACATGTTCCATTGATCCCCCTGGCCCCTCCCTGTTCGGAACATCGGCAGGGAGGGGTCCTTGCCGGCATGCACAGTGCGGCAACCCCCTTGAAATCGCAGATAACGGGCGCGCAGCGGGCGTTCTTACGCTGCAAACCTCCTCAAACGTGGGATCGCTGGGTTCATTGTCAAAGAACCTCGAAGAACTCCGAGTTGCCAGACGGTATTGATTATGGCCATGAAAGCACTATTCACCCTGCAAGATACCTTCATCGCCCCGCGCTTTGACCTGGCTACGGAGATCATCATCGCCGATATCGCCCGCAACCACTTGACTGGCCCACCACGCACCATCATCCTGCCGCGCAAAAACGCCGAAGATCTCTGCGATCTTATCGTCAAGGAGGGGATCACCTGCGTGGTCTGCGGCGGCATCGAGGATAATTTTCATAATTTTTTTGTGTGGAAGAAGATCCGGGTGATCGACAATGTCATCGGCTCAGCCATGGACGCTTTGGAACGAGTTCTCAAAGGCACGCTGGAGGCTGGAAGCGTCCTGCCATCCGCGCGCCGCCATGCGGCCTAAGGAAAAAGCCGCCTTGCCACTGGCCATGAAACCGATTCACGTGCTGATTATTACACAAGAAAGCGAGTTTGCCGATGTCCTTACGGATCATCTCAACTCGTGGGGTTTCGCCGCCACCTCTGCTGATAGGGAGGAGGAGGCTATGGAGATCCTGGGCCACACCTCTTACGGGGTGGTGGTCCTGGGGATTGATGGCACCGATCAGAAGTGGTTACAAACGCTTGACCGTATTCGCGAGCAACAACCCACCTGCAAGGTGATTCTGCTTGCCGGCAAGGGGGCGGCCATGACGGCGCTGGCTGGTATTCGGCATGGGGCCTTTGACGTCATCACCCATCCCATCGAATTGGGTGTGCTCTGCGAAGCGATCCGGCGTGCCTATCGACACACGCGACCCTTCTGAGGCGAGGAGAAAGAAAGGGTTCTCGGTAAAAAAGCTGTTGTCTGTCGGCAACAGGTCCTTATCCGGGCTATTTGCCCTCCTCAGCAATGTTGAGGAGAATAATTTCCCTGGTCTGTAACGAATCGTTTTCCCGATGTGTTTTAATATAGTTGCGTATCTTCATCAGCATGTCCTTTTCTTCATGCTGCTCGGGGCTGATTTTTTCGATCATATCGATCAGGGCAATTTCGATCATTTCAATCGGCGTACCGGCCGGCTTTGAGATCATGTAGTGCAGCGGTGAGATCTCGATCAGTTTTAGGTGCGGTATGGTGTTGAGAATATTGCACGGCCCCACTGTCAAAATCCCTTCCTTGTCAGAAATCTTCAACACATTGACATTGCCATTCTTATTCTCGGCAAGCGTGTTTTCCACACACTTGACGATTCCCTTGGCACGATCAGCATCTACCATACTGATTTTTTGTAAAATTCGATCAGGCAGCGTGATGGTGATTGAAGAACTTGGCTCTTGAAACTTTGGTTTTCTTCCCAAGGGTGTTCGCTTACTGCTCGTAGCCATATTGATGGTATCCATGTGCAATGGTAATAGATCTGGATGATTTGCCCTGTTGCGACCAAGTTTCGACATTCATCCTAAGATAAACGAGCAAAAAAAAAGCCGCTAACAGAAGCAAATGCTCCTGTTAGCGGCCCGGCTAACAAATAAACCTCCAGGAGGGTGAAACGCTCCTGGACCCATAGTAATTTCTTCCTGTATAGCGGGTAGATGTACTTTATTCAATAGAAATTATCGTTGGCCTGCTATTTGCCCGGGCAATATCGGCGGACTTTATCGGGGCCGGAACGGATCGTTGCTGACCAGCCAGGGCCAACGGTGTTTTTGTCCCATGACAAGAGGTAGGATGGCGTCTATGATGGTGCGCACCGTCAGGGTGCGTTGCGTGCCCTGACAAAAGCACAGCAAAGCCAAGACCCGAGGACTATGACCATTTGCGATATTGAACTGCTCGCCCCTGCCCGTGATCTCGCCTGTGGATTGGCGGCCGTGGATCATGGCGCCGATGCGGTCTACATTGGCGGGCCCAGCTTCAGCGCCCGCGCCGCCGCTGTCAATAGCTTGGCCGATATTAAGGCTCTGGTGGAGCATGCCCATCTTTTTGGCGTGCGTGTCTATGTGGCCCTCAACACACTGCTTAGCGACGAGGAACTGGAGCCGGCCGTGGCCCTTATCCATCAGTTGCACGAGATCGGCGTCGACGCCCTCATCATCCAGGATCTCGGTCTGCTGGAATGTGCGCTGCCGCCCATTCCTCTGCATGCCTCCACCCAACTCGACAATCGTACTCCGGAGAAGGTGCGTTTTCTCGAGCAGGTCGGCTTCACCCAGGTGGTGCTGGCCCGCGAGTTGAACCTGGCGCAGATTCGCGATATTCGCGCTGCCACCAATGTCGCGCTGGAATGTTTTGTCCACGGGGCGCTGTGTGTTGCCTACAGCGGCCAGTGTTACATCAGCGAGGTCATGGCCGGGCGAAGTGCCAACCGGGGTGAGTGTGCCCAGGTCTGCCGTCACCGCTTTGACCTCTTCGACATCGCGGGCAATCAATTGGCCAAGGATCGTACTCTGCTGAGTCTCAAGGATCTCGATCTCCGCCGGCACCTCGCCGCCTTGATCGATGCCGGGGTGCGCTCGTTTAAGATCGAGGGTCGGCTCAAGGATGCCCATTATGTGAAAAATGTCACCGCCGCCTATCGTCAGGCCCTGGACGTGATCATCGATGGCCGTGCGGAGTTGGTTCGCGCCTCCTCGGGCCGCTGCCGCTTTGCCTTTACGCCGGACCCCTCACGTTCCTTTAGCCGCGGCAGCAGCGAGTATTTTCTCCAGGGGGCGCGGGGCAAGATGGCGGAGATGCGCACCCCTAAGGCTATCGGCAAACGCATTGGCCGCGTCGCAGCCCTGGAAGGGCAAGCCTTCATTCTCGACGGTACCGAGGTACTCCATAACGGAGATGGCCTCTGTTTTTTTGATCGCCAGGATACGCTGGTCGGGTTGCGGGTGAACCGGGTTGAAGGATCGTTGATCTTTCCCAAGGATGGCCTGGCTCAATTGGGACTGTTGGTAGGCACGGAACTCTATCGCAACAGCGACGCTGCCTTCAACGCCCAGTTGGATCAGAGCAGATACTGCCGCACCATTGACCTGCGCTTGCTGCTCAGTGCAACGGCAACAGGGTTGCAGCTTAAGGTGGAGGATGAGGATGGGCATTGTTCGAGCTTGGAGATGGCAGTGGCCAAGCAGCAGGCCAACAAGCCCGGATCGATTGCGGTTGTCGCCCGCAAGCAGTTGGCCAAGAGTGGTGGCACGGTGTTTCGCGTCGACGAGGTGCAGGTGGAGCTGTCGGATGATCTCTTCGTGCCGGCGGCAATCTTCAATGAACTGCGTCGACAGGCTTTGGACAACCATCGTCTCGTGCGGCAGCAGTCCTATCAACCGCAGCGCCTGGCCCTGATACCCAATGACGTCCCCTGGCTGAACGCCGAGGTTAATTACCGCGACAACATCGCCAACAGCAAGGCCATGGCCTTTTTCCGCCGGCATGGAGTGGGGCAGATTGAGCCATCCCGCCTGCATCCGGAGGCGGTCAAGGATTGCGCCCTGATGACCACCAAATACTGTATCCGCCGCCAATTGGGCCTCTGTGCCCGGATGGGCAAGGAACCCCATATTGACGCGGAATCACTCATCCTGGCCGACAACACCGGCCGGTATCTGGTGGCATTTCACTGCGAGCGCTGTGAGATGAGCATTACCCGGCTGCTGGACCAGCCACGATCAGCAGCATCAACAAACTATAGGAGCAAGGAAGAAAAGTGACAGCAGTACCGGCACCCTTGGTGGTGCATACCGATTGGAGCCGCGCCTGGGGCGGTCAGGAAATACGGGTGTTGACCGAGTTGCGTGAGATGCGCCGTTTGGGTTTTCGCGTTGCCCTGATCGTGCCGCATGGTGCGGAACTGGCCCGGCGGGCAGCGGCGGAAGCGATCCCGGTCCATGAGGTGGCCTGTTTTGCCAAGCTCAAGCCGTCCTCCTGGCTGGAGTTGGCGGCGCTGATCCGCCATCTGCGGCCAACCGTGCTCAACACCCACTCCTCAGAAGATTCGTGGATGGGTGGAGCTATTGGCCGGCTTTGCGGGGTGCCGCTGATCATCCGCACCCGCCACGTCCTGGCCTCGATCTCCTCCAAGCTGAGCTACAACCTCTTTCCCCATGTCATCCTCACCTGTAGCGGCGCCATTGCCGAGCAGATGGCCAGCCAGGGGGTGCAGCGGCAGAAATTGGTGGTCGTCTCTACCGGTAATGACGAGGAGCGCTTTCGTTTTTCTGCGGAACATCGGGCTGAGATCCGTGACCGCTACGGTATCGGCGAGCATGAGATCGTGGTGGGCAATGTCGGATTTCTGCGGCACTACAAAGGCCATCCCTTCATCCTCGACACCCTGGCCCGGCTCCCTTCGCCGTATCGCGCCATGCTGGTTGGCGGTGGCGATGAGTTGGCCCCGTTACAGGAGCAGGCAAAGCGCTTGGGCATCACCGAGCGGGTCATCTTTGCTGGCCATCAGGAGCAGCCAGAGCGCTTCTTAAATGCCTTTGATCTGTTCTTTTTTTCCTCCAACGAGGCAGAGGGCATCTCCCAGGCCCTCATCCAGGCCATGCTCAACGGACTGCCGGTGCTCGGCTGCCGCATTCCTTCGACCATGGAAGCCCTGCGGTTGATTGACGCTCATCGGCTGGTTGATTACGGCGATGTCGAGGCTGCCGCCGAGGGCATCTCAGCGTTGCTGCAACTGCCGCGCCGTGACCCCGCGCGTATGGAGGAGCAACACCGGATCATTGCCGAGCGCTACGGCCTGCAACCGATGGTACAACGGTTACTCGAGACCTATCGCCGCTTTGGTGTGGTGGCGCCCCAGTCTTAAAGGAAAAAAAGAGGCGGGAAGACAAGACTATATCGCCGTTACCGCACCCACTCACACTCGAAACTGTTGCATCAGCTTTTCTAGCTGTGCCGCCAACTGATTGAGTTGGGCCGCGCTTTCTCGCACCCGGCTGCTGCTTGCTTCGACGCAGGCCGATCGCTGGTTGATGTTGCTGATTTCTCGAGTTACTTCGGCAATAACGACTGTGCTGCTGGCAACATTGTGGTTCACCTCACCAATCCCTTGGGAGGCTTGGGTGATGTTGCTGGCAATTTCCCGCGAGGTGTTGGCCTGCTCATCCACCGCTGTGGCAATGCCGCTGATCATGGCGTTGATCTGCTCAATCACCTTGGCAATGGTGCCGATATCCGCCACGGTGGCTGCGGTTGTCGATTGCATCTCCCCAATTTGATGTTTGATATCGACAGTGGCCTCAGCGGTTTGCTTGGCCAGTTCCTTGATCTCGTTGGCCACCACGGCAAAGCCCTTGCCCGCCTCACCAGCCCTAGCAGCTTCAATGGTGGCGTTGAGCGCCAGCAGGTTGGTTTGTTCGGAAATCTCGGTGATGGTCTCGGTGACACGGCCGATTTTGCGCGCCGAATCCCCCAATGATGCCATTTTTTCCGAGGCAAGCTGTGCCTGCCGAACCGCATCGGCAGAGATCGAGCGGGCGCTGTCCGTATTCTCGGCAATGTCATGGATGGTGTTGATCATCCGTTCCGTGGAGTCGGCGATCAGGGCGACATTGGTCGAGGACTGCTCGGTGGCAGCGGAAACCGACTGCATGCTGCTGTTCATCTCTTCGGCTGCCGTGGCGACGGTGCCGGATTTCTCCGTGGTCTCCTGCGAGGCGTTGAGCAGTTGCCCGGAGATAGTGTGCAACTCTCCTGAAGATGCAGTCAGTTGGTGGACACCGGTAACAATCTCGCGGATCATGCCCCCAAGTTGGGTGACCATGGCGTGCAGAGAAATCGCCATCTGCCCGACTTCATCGCCGCGTTGTTGCAACTCCATGGGCACACTCTGGAGCATGTCGCCTTGGGCCACTTGTTCAAGAATCCGCACCCCAGCCGTGATTGGGCGACTGATACTGCGGGCAATGAACATCCCGAGCACCAGGGCAAGGATCACCAAAGACATGGCAATCAGGAACATGGTCATCATCTTTTTCGCGAGCAACCGCTGGGCCATTTCCTCCTGGGTGGTGAAATCGGCGTTTGCCAGCGTCACCACCTTGTCGATGGCCTGGCGATGGCGCACAAATGAAGGTTTTAGCTGCTGATGAAAGATCTGTCGGGCCTGTTCCATCTGATTGCCGCGCACGGCGGCGGCAAAGGGGCCAAGGGCGATGGTGTAGAAATCGTGGGCCTGCTGTGTGGCCTCCTGGAGAAACACGGAACGTATTTGGGCGTTGGTGAGCGTGGTATTCCAATACTTGATCCGCTCCTCAAAATATCCTGTCCCTTGTGCAAGTTCTTTGAGGCGGACAAGCAGTTGCTCGCGTTTACCGGCATCATCCTCGGTGGCTGTCACCTCCATGGCGCACAGGTAGCTTTCGATGATGTAGGCCGGCGGTGGCAGGATATCGGCGATCAGATCCTTGCTGTCGATGATTTGCTGATACAGCGGTCCCTTGATGCGTATGGCGTCGATGGTGCTCTTGAAGTAGAGCATGCTGAGCAGAATGAGGGTGGCAATACTTAAAAAGGCGAGGATCAGTTTCTTGCCGATAGTCCATCTGGTCGACATGGTCTTACTCCTTGTGATGTCTTGGTGAATGGATGCGGCATTGTCGCACAAGTTTGGTGGAAAGAAAAGACATAATGGTAACGCTCTTCAAACAGTGACATTTCAGTTAATCGCAGCGTGTTATTATCTAAAATCATTTAATTTTTTTCAACTGCTTTAAGTTGTTCGACAATAGCCGCCAGCAATGCCTGGATGGTGAAGGGTTTTTTCAGCAGTGGTACCTGGCAGTCGCCCTCCTCGTTGAGAACATCGCCGGCATAGCCGGACATGAACACCGTCTTCAGGCCCGGGCGCTGCGCCCGAATCCGCGTGCAGAGTTCGCGGCCGTTCATCTCCGGCATGATAACGTCGCTGAGCAGCAGATCGATAGGCTGTTGCGGGTCGGCGCAGATGCGCAGGGCCTCGGCAGGGCTGGTGGCGACCAGCACGGTGAAGCCACTTTCCTCCAGGATATCCTGGGCCATCTGTCGCACGGTCGCTTCATCTTCCACCAGCAGGATAATACCGGAATGACGGGGTTTTTCTGCCGATTCTTTAACCGTTTGCTGCTCGCCGTTGGCGGTGTCCTGGCCACGCGGCAGGGTCACCGTGAAGGTGGATCCCTGGCCGAGCACACTGGCCACCTGCACCAAGCCACGGTTCTGGCGCACGATGCCATAGACCGTGGCCAGGCCCAAACCGGTCCCTTTGCCGGTTTCCTTGGTGGTGTAGAAGGGTTCAAAGATGTGGAGCATGGTTTCCGCGCTCATGCCGCTGCCGGTGTCACGGACCAGCAGTTGCACATAATCGCCGGCTGGCAGTTCCGCATACTGTGACAGGTCAGCGTCATCCAGGCTGATGTTGGCGGTTTCGATACTCAGTTGACCGGGACCGGCCAAGGCATCGCGGGCGTTGACGATGAGATTCATCAGAATTTGATCAACCTGGGTGGGATCCATATAGATGGGCCAGAGGTCGGGGGCGGTACGCACCTCGAAGCGGATATCCTCGCGGATCAAGCGCCCCAGTCCCTTCTGCATGCCTTTGACCAGCAGGTTGAGGTCGAGCACCTGGGGCGAGATCATTTCCTGACGCGAGAAAGCCAGCAACTGGCGGGTAATGTCGCGGGCCTGGGTGGCGGCACGGATGATCTGGTTGGTGTAGCTGTGCCGTTTCTCCTCGGCCACCCGTCCCTGCTGCAACAGATCGGCATAGCCGAAAATGACCGACAACTGGTTGTTGAAATCGTGGGCCACGCCACCGGCCAGCCGGCCAATGGCCTCTATCTTCTGTGCTTGGCGCAACTGATTCTCCAGCGTCAGACGGCTGCTTTCGTTTGCCTTTTCCTGGGTAATGTCGACCATGATGCCGCGCCGCCAGCGCGGTTGATTGTTTTCGCGTACCACGCTGATGCGGTCCTGAATCCACACCACGTTGCCATCCTTGCCGAGAAAACGGTAACTCAGCTCGTGGTCTTCGCCATTGACGGTGGCCTTGACGGTGGCTGCGTGGGTGTGCTGCCGGTCTTCGGAGTGGAGGTGCTGCTCCCAAAATCCCTCGGACAGCCAGTCGTTGATGGGGTACCCGAGCAGCCGTTCCGCCTCACGGCTGACATAGGTGAAGGCAAGCGTCTGGGCATCGGCCTCCCAGACAATGCCATCCACCGAGTCCACCAGGTTGAGGAAGCGGGTACGCTCCTGCACAAGCTCTTCCTCGATCCGTTTCTTGTCGGTGATGTCCCAGGCCACGCCCAACACGCCGAGCAGTTGCCCACCGGCATCGGAGACCGGCGTTTTGATGGTTTCCAGCAGTTCGCGGTGCTGGTCGTCGGCATAGGTGACCCATTCCTCGTTTACCGAAGAGCGGCCCAGGTCGATGGCCTTCTGATCGTGGGCGCGGAAGAATTCCGCCTGCTCCCGCTCAAAAAGATCGAAATCGTTATGGCCGACGATATCTCCTTCGGCACGGCCGACAAAGCGTTCAAAGCGGCTGTTGCAACTGAGGTAGCAGCCTTGCATATCCTTCATCCAGATCAATGCCGGCACCGTTTGCAACAGGTTGCGCAGGCGGGCCTGTTCTCGCTCCAGGTGCAGTTGTGCCAGTTTCAGCTCGTTGATGTCGCGGGCCATAAAGTAGAGGCAGTTCTGGCCGTGCAATGCGATCGGGGTGAGAAACATCAGGGCATGGCGTAGTTCGCCGGATTTGACACGCAGCAGAAAGGGAAAATTTTCAAGAATACCGTACTCGGTAAGCAGGGCGAGCGCCTGCTTGCGCACCTCCAGGGTCCACAGGCCCAGCTTGAGTGAGGTTTGCCCGATGACTTCCTCGGCGCTCCAGCCGGAAACGTGGGTGAAACCGGCATTGATTTCCAGAAAACAGCCGTCTTCCAGGCGGGTGATGCCCACCATATCCGGCATCAAGTGAAAGATGGAGGCATACTTCTGTTCGGAAAAGCGCAGCTCCTCCTCGGCCTTGGCACGCTCGTTGATCTGTTGTTGCAATTGCCGGTTGTGGCCTTGGATACGTTGCGGGCGACCGACCAGCCAACCGATGAAGGCGCTGAGAAAGGCGGTATTGAGCAGCCCGATGAAAAACAGCGGTGAGCGCAGGGCGGAAAATTGTGGCCAGCCTTCGCGGGGAGCGGCGCAGAGTTGCCACTGCGCTCCGGGAACCTTCACCGGCATGCACACGGGCACGGGATTGGGCATGGGTCCATCGTCGCCGCCGCGTAAAAGAGTGTCGCTTCCCTCTTCGGTTTCGGCAATTTTCAGCAGTTCGATGGCAAAGGCCGGCGTCGATCGAACCTCGGCGGCATCGAGCAGGGCATCCACCTTGGTGACCACCGAGACTCCGCCCCAGTAGCGGGCAAAGGGCTCGGTGCCGGCATGGGCCGTGGTAAACACCGGCACCCTGGCAATCAGGCCGGTGCCGCCCTGCACGAGTTGGTGCGGGCCGGAGATAATCGGCTTTCCGGTTTGCCGAGCCTGGCGTACATCCTCATGCTGACTGGGGTTGGCAGCATAGCGCAGGCCAATGGCTTGACGGTTGCCCTCGATGGGGTAGATCTGGGTGATGACATCATTGGGGGCGATGCCGATGTTGCGGATATAGGGGTGGGCGTCGATGGCCTGTTGGCTGAGGGCGGCGAAAAGATCCTGGGGAATGTCACCGCCGTGGGCAATGACTCCGGCAATGCCGGCGGTGGCACTCAACACGTTGAACACCACCCCCTCCAGGCGGGCGCGCACCGAGGCCAGTTCGCTGACGGCCTGGCTTTGTTTTTCCTGGCGTTGTTGTTGGCTGTTGAGCAGGGCCACCTGCCAACTGATCAGGGTGCCAAAGAGCAAGGTCAGTGCAGTCAGGCACCAGGGGGTCTGAATGAGGTGGGAGAGTGCGGGCAAAGGTTTCCGAGTCAATTGAACCTCCACGAAAGACAACGATCATCAGATGCGTGCTGGCGAGGGCATCCCGTGAAACCATTGGGGGATATAGGTTCGAGGATAACAGCGGTGGCGATAAAGTCAAGCCTGCTGCTCAGGGGCCATTTTTCAATTGCCACGCTGGTGTGGTTCTCCTACTGTATCGTTTCGACAACCATGAATTGAAACGAAGCAGGAGGAGCGCTCATGCGCATTCACGCCTTGCAGCATGTCGCCTTTGAAGGCCTAGGTCATATTGAACAGTGGATTTCCGCCCAGGGGCACAGTCTCCGCATCAGCCATCTTTACGCCGGGGATGCGTTACCGGCATTGAATGACGTTGATCGGCTGGTGATCATGGGCGGGCCTATGAATATTTACGAGGATGATCGTTATCCCTGGCTGGCAGCGGAGCGCGACTTAATCTGCCGGGCAATTGCAGCGGGTAAGTCAGCGGTGGGGATCTGCCTGGGGGCGCAGTTGTTGGCCGATGCCCTGGGCTCGAAGGTCTATGGCGGCAAGAACAAGGAGATCGGTTGGCTGCCGATTCAGGTGACGGAGGCGGGGCGCCAGACGGGGCTGTGGCAGGGACTGCCCACCGCACCGGTGGTCTTTCACTGGCACGGTGACACCTTCGATGTCCCGGCCGGGGCGGTGCATCTGGCCGAGAGCGAAGGCTGCGTCAGTCAGGCCTTTGTGGTTGATGAGCGCATTCTTGGCCTCCAGTTCCATCTTGAATCAACACCGCAGACGGTGGAGGCAATCCTGGACCACTGCGGCGACGAGTTGGTGGCAGGGCGATATATCCAAAGCGAGGCGCAGATCAGGGCTGCTGACCCGGCGCACTTTGCCACCATCAACCACCTGCTGGAAACCCTGCTCAGCCGTCTTGCCTAGCCGGGGAATCAGAGAACTGCCAAGCCCTGTTGCTGTTTAAAGCGCACCAGGCTGGCGAGGAAATCACTGGCCGGGGTGGGCACCCCAAATTTCCTTCCCTGGGCCGCCACATAGCCGACCATGGCCTCAACCTCGGTGGGCTTGCGGTTTTCCAGGTCCTGGAGCATGGAAGGCCGGTGGTTATAGGTGGCAGGCAGGAGTTTATTGTAGAAGACCTGGCGATAGGCAGGGGCATCGACCCAGGGAGTGGTACCGCCCATGGCGTCGATGACGGCAAAGGTCTCGTCGATGACCTCGTCCATGAGTCGGCGCGTTTCCGCGTTCTCGCCCAGGGCGCCGTAATGGACGCCGAGGATGGCGCCGAGGGGATTGAGGGCGCAGTTGTAGAGCAGCTTGGCATAGAGGGACTGGAAGACATCCTCCACGGCGATGCTCGGCAGGCCGGCATGATCCAGGGCCTCGGCCAGTCGTTTGGCGGCAGTGGGAATGACGCCGCGCACGCAGCCGCCAATATGGACCGCATCGGCGGAGACAGTGATGGTGACGCGGCCGGGCTCTTTGATCTCAAAGCCGGTGATCACCCGTCCGGCCAGGCTGCGCTCACGGCCCAGTCGCTCGGCAAGTTTCTCCAGATTGCCGCAGCCGTTTTGCAGGGACACCACCGGACAGTAACACTGGGACAGGCGGAGAATATCGGCAATGGCCTTGTCCGTGTCATAGGTCTTGGTGGTGAGGAGGATGAGGTCAAAGGCGGCGCCGCTCTGGCCGCGCAGACTGGTGAGCAGCTCCAGTTGCTCGCCGGTGATATGGTAGTCGCCAAAGATGCCGGTGACCGCCAGGCCGCCGGCCTTGAGAGCATCGATAAAGCGGGGCCGCAGCATCAGACTGACCCGGTGACCGTCCGCCGCCAACATGCAGCCGATGGCCTGTCCCAGGGCGCCGGCTCCGTAGATGAGAATGCGCATGTTCTTTTCCTCCCCTGTACCTGGTGTGCAGGCTGCCGGGTTGAGCAATACGATGAAGAATGAGGGGTAACGGTTAGTCAATCCGTGTTTCCTGTGAACCCGAGAGGACGAGTGTGGAACTGATCATCATCGCCGCCATCGCCGCTAACCGGGTCATCGGCCGCCATCATACCATCCCCTGGCATATTGCGGAAGACATGGCCCACTTCAAAGCCACCACCATGGGCCATCCGCTGATTATGGGGCGGCACACTTACGCCTCCATCGGCGGTCCCCTGCCCGGCCGCCGATGTATTGTCGTCAGCCGCAGCGCCGATTTTCAGCCCCATCCGGCCTGCACCAAGGTGGGCAGTGTGCAGCAGGCGCTCTCGCTCTGCACCGATGCGGCCAAGGTTTTTGTCATCGGCGGAGGCCAGCTCTACCAGGCCGCCTTACCCCTGGCCGACACCCTGCTGCTCAGTTGGTTGGATTGGGAGGTCGATGGCGATGTCTTCTTCCCCGTCTTTGACCATCTGGGCTTTGTCCTGGTTGACAACCGGCCCCTGGCCCCCGGTGTGACGTTGTCCACCTATCGGCGAACCGGTAAACCGGTGGTGGACGACTGATTCTTGATCCAACCATCCCGCTCTTACTGCATCGACGCCTTTTTTATGCTACAGAACGTCCATGCGACGCTTTTACCTTGATCCAGAACACCTGGGCAGCGATCAGATCGAAATTTGTGGTGCCGAGGCCCGGCACATGGCCACGGTGCTGCGCTTGCGGCCCGGCCAGACGGTGGAGTTTTTTGATGGCCAGGGCACGGTGCTCACCGCCATCCTGCGCAGCACGGACAAACACCTGATCACCGCCGAGATTATCGAGCGGCGATGCGAGATGCAGCGCGATCCGACTCCGTTGACCCTGGCGCAGTGTCTGCTCAAGGGCAAGAAGATGGATCTGCTGGTGCAAAAGGCCACCGAACTGGGCGTACACAACTTCCTGCCGATCGTGTCCCGCTACTGCGAGAACCGTGGCGAGCGCGATCCCCTGGAGCGTTGGCAGCGCATCATGATCGAGGCCTGCAAGCAGTGCCACCGTGCCACCCCCATGGCCATCATGCCGGTGACCCCCCTGGATCAGGCCGACTTTTCTCCCTTCAGCCACCGCTTGGTGGCCTGGGAGGGCGAGCAATCAGCCCCCCTGCCCACGGATTTCATCGAGGCTCCTGGCCCGCTCTGTCTGCTGCTGGGTCCCGAGGGCGGCTTGCAGGCCGAGGAAATCGAGTCGCTCATGCAGCAGCAATTTACCCCCTTTTCCCTGGGGCCGCGCATCCTCCGCGGCGAGACCGCTGCCCTAGCTGCCACGGCCATTGTGCAATACTTGAGTGGTAGCCTGCGGCCGCGGCTTGCCTCATCCTCATCTCAACCTCCCTCCTGACCCATGCGTGCAGTTGTACAACGAGTTTCCCAGGCCCAGGTGACCGTCGATCAGCAGGTCTGCGGTGCCATCCAACAGGGTTTATTGGTCCTGTTGGGAGTGCACCGCAACGATACTGACAAGGATCTGCTGTGGATGGTCGAGAAGATTCAGCATCTGCGCATCTTCGAGGATGATCAGGGGTTGATGAACCGATCACTGGTCGACATCCACGGTCAGTTGCTGGTGGTGTCCCAGTTCACCCTTTATGGCGATTGCCGCAAGGGCCGGCGCCCTTCGTGGAACGAGGCCGCGCCACCGGCCCTGGCCAAAGAGTTGTACCAACGATTTCTTGATTGTTGCCGGCGCCGGGACATTCCCACCGAGGCCGGTGTCTTCCAGGCCATGATGGACGTCTCCTTGACAAACGATGGCCCGGTCACCATTCTTTTGGATTCCCATAAAATATTTTAACAACGGAGCACTATGACCCCCCTGACCCTTGGCGCAACCTACCACGGCTTCACCCTTGATCGGATGGAGCGGATCGAGGAAATCAACTCCACCGTCTATCTCTTCACCCACGCGGTGCTTGGCTGCCAGGCCCTGGCGATCAAGAACCAGGACCCCAACAAGACCTTCTGCGCCTCCTTCATGACCGTGCCCGAGGACTCCACCGGCGTGGCCCATATTCTTGAGCACTCGGTGCTGATGGGCTCAAAGAAGTATCCGGTCAAGGATGTGTTTGGCGAGATCAACAAGGGCGGGTTGATGACCTTCCTCAACGCCATGACCGGCGCCGACACCACCTGGTACCCCTTTGCCACCCGCAATGCCAAGGAGTATTTCAATATCATGGATGTGTACTGCGACGTGGTCTTTAACCCACTGCTGCTGCGCACCACCTTTGAGCAGGAGGGCTGGCATTACCATCTGGAGCAGGCCGAGGATAAACCGCAGTTCATGGGCGTGGTCTTCAACGAGATGAAGGGCGCCTTCTCCGACCCCATTCGCGCTCTGTTCCATCACATTTATCGCGGGCTGATGCCGGAGTCGACCTATGCCCATGAGTCGGGCGGCGATCCCCGTCGCATTCCTGATCTCAGCTACGAGCAGTTCGTCGAGTTCCATCGCTCCCACTATCACCCCTCCAATGCCACCCTCTTCTTCTACGGCGATGCCGATCTGCAAGAAGAACTGGCCTTTGTCCAGGAGCGGTTTTTAAGCAAATTCGACCAGCCGGTGGACAAGGCACGCATCAAGGAAGGGCTGGAGGTGACCGCGCCGTTGTCCATTGAGGACAGCTACCCGGTCCAACCGGGCAGCCCGACCACGGAGCGGACATTTTTGGCCATCAGCTCGGTCATCGGCACCATCCATGACCGCAAACTCAACACCGCCTTTCAGATTATCGCCAACATCCTCTTCAACTCCGATGGCTCGCCACTGAAGAAGGCGGTGTTCAACTCCGGTGTCTGTAAGGACTTTGGTGGCCTCTTCCTGGCCAACTCGTCGATCAAATCACTGATCATCACCTACCTGGTGGGTACAGACGCGGCCAAACGTGACCACTTCCTGGCCCTGTACAAGGCCACCCTGACGCGCATGGTGGACCAGGGGCTGGACCGTGAGCTGATGCTGTCCGAGTTGAATAAGTATGAGTTTGCCGTACGCGAGGAGATGAACAAGGCCCAACGCGGCCTGGATCTGATCAGCAAGGCCCTGCCGGCGATGAAATCCGGCATGGCCCCCTTTGAGGTGCTGGAGATCGATGCCCTGTTGGCGGAGATTCGCCGCGAGGCCACCGAGGATGGCTACTTTGAGCGCTTGATCCGCCGCTACCTGCTGGATAATCCGGCCACGGTCACCGTCACCCTGGCGCCTGACCCAGAGAAGATGGCGCAGAACGTACTGGAGGAACAACAGCGGTTGGAGGCATTCAATGCCAGCCTCGATGCCGCCGGCCGTGAGCAGTTGGTGGCACGTACCCAGGAGTTAATGACCCTGCAGGCCTCGGCCAACACGGTGGAGGATCTGCGTCGTCTGCCCCGGCTTGGCCTGACGGATCTCGATCCCCGGCCACCCTTCCATGTGGTGCAGGCCAGCAGCCTGGGCGGCAGCGAGTTGCTGATTAACGATCTGGAAACCAACGGCATCTGCTACCTGGATTTTGGCTTCGACTGTTCGGCTCTGCCGCTTGAGCTGCTGCCCTATCTCGATCTCTTTGGCACCATCCTCACCGAGATCGGCACCGCCACCAAGGATTACATGCAGTTCGCCAAGGCGATCAACCTCTGCACCGGCGACTTCACCCACTCCTTTCAGACCTATGCACACGCCGGCGAACGCGACCGGGTGCGACCGATCCTCTGGCTGCACATCAAGGCGCTTTCGCCCTATTTGGAGCAGGCCATTGCTCTGCTCTCCGAGGTGCTGAGCTCGGTGGACTTCTCCGATGAGCACCATATTGAAGAGATCGTGCAGCGCGAATTCGCCTGGGCCGAGCATTCGGTGCAGAGCGAGGGCTACTCACTGGCATCGACGCGGGCCTTCTCCCATCTTAGCCTGGCCGGCCACTACAACGAGCAGATCAACGGTGTTACCGCCTACCTGCACCTCAAAGGGCTCGCCAGCGATTATGCAGGCGGTGAGGCCAAACTGCACGCGGCCCTGCGCCAGATTCGCGACCTGCTGCTGCGCCGTCAGGGGATGGTGATTTCCGTCACCGCCGAGCACAAGGATATCAGCCGTTTTCAGCAGCTGGGTCTTGGCCTGGTACAGGCACTGCCCGAGCAGTTGGTGGCCCCGGCCCAACTCCAGTTTCCGATGATGCCGTCAACCGCGGCCTACACCACCTCGGCGGAGGTGGTGTACAACGTGCAGACCTGCACCCTGTTCCCGCAGGCCGGGCAATACAACGGCAGCTTTGAAGTGCTGCGCACCTGGATGTCGCGGGATTATCTGTGGAATACGGTGCGGCAGATGGGCGGGGCCTACGGCTGTTTCATCCAGTTCAACCACCTCAGTGGCAACTTCGGCATGATCAGCTATCGTGACCCGCAGGTGAGGAAGACCTATGAGGCCTACGAGGCCCTGCCGGGCATCATTGCTGGCTTGGATTTGTCGCCGGAATCGCTGCAACAGTTGATTGTCGGTGCCTACGGCACGGCAACCCCGCATCAGGGGCCGTCCACCAAGGGGGCCGCCGCCCGCAACGATTATCTCACCGGTATCACCCCTGCCTTCCGCCAGCAACGCATCGAGGAAATCGTGGCGACCGGCGTTGCGGAACTGCGCTCCTTTGCCCCGTTCTTTGCCCAGTTGCAGACCCAGCAGTTTCGGGCCACCATCGGCAACGGCGACAAGATCGCCCAGGATAAGGAGTTGTTCGGCGAGATCACCGAACTCTGATTGCTTCGCTCACCCCTTGCTGGTGGTGGAGAGTCGATCCACCACCTTCTCGTAGTACGGCCCATCTTCGCCAAGCTCGATGCTGCGCCCCATGCGGCATTCGAGCTTGGTGCGCAAACAGCCAATGCGTTTGAGCTGTTTGATCTTTTCCCGCTCATCGGTGCAGGTGGCCAGCAATTGTTCCACCTGCACAATCTCCCGGTGTAAGGCCACCTCCTCCGGCACAAAGCCACTATTTTTCAGCAGGCGATAGGCCATGCGCAGGTCCTCCGGCACATGGCTGAGGTCCTCCTGCGGCAGGGGCTTATTCTTCCAATGGCTGAGATCGGCCAAGGTTCCCTCCTCCATGGCTTGGAGGATCTTGCGTTCGGCAATTTGCTGGAGGATGGAAAGCATGGGCTGTGTTTTGCTTGCGTGGAGGCTGTGTGTCGTTACAATGGGTTACAGTGATGTTGTGCAACCATCGACCTGTCGACCCAACCAATCATAAGGAGCGAAGAATGAACAAAGGATTCGTACTGGCCCTGTCTCTGGGCGTCTTGACCACCACCCCGGCCTTCTGTGCCGACCTGCCCTGGGAGATGAAACTGCCCTTCAAGGAGGCCACCATCCATTATGCACTCAGCGGCAGTCAGCAGGGGCAAGAGACCTTGTATATCAAGGACTCCGGCAAGCTGCGCGCCAAATACCACAAGGCCAGCGCCACCATGATGGGGGTGACCACCAGCAACGACACCGTTGAGTTCATTGACCCCGACTGGATCTACACCTATGATCTGGTCGCCAAGACCGGCGCCAAAACCACCAATCCGGCTAAGGTGTACCAGGCCGAATATACCAAACTCAGCGCCACGGAGAAGAAGAATTTCGAGAAGAACGCCAAGGAATTCGGCGCCGGCATGATGAACCAGTTCGGCGGTTCGGTGAGCCGCTCTAGCGGCCAGGTACTGGGCTACGACTGCGAGGTGATCACCGTCAACAACGGCATGTCCACCGTCTATCAGTTACGCGGCAGCGATCTGCCCCTGCGCACCGATGTGTCGGTGATGGGCATACAAAACAGCACCGTCGCCACCAAAATCGACACCTCCACCGCCATCCCCGCCACCGCCTTCACCCACCCCGCCGGCATCACTGCCGTGCATAATACGGAGGCCGACTCGATGATGACCTCCACCATTCAAGGAATGGTGCAGAGCCTGAAAGATCCCGATGGCGCCAAAAAAATGCAGCAGGGCGGCGCTGCCACAATGATGGCACCGGCCATGCAGCAGGCCATGGAAGAAGACGGGTTGAGCAAGGAAGAACAGCAGGAGATGATGCGGCAGATGCAGGAAGCGATGCAGCAGATGCAGAAACAACAGCGTTAACCAAAGCGCCCCCGGCACAGGATCAGTGCCGGGGGCGTATGTTTTACCCTTTCTGCAGGATGGTATCCTTGAGATAGTCGCGATCGTTCTTGGCGGGATAATCGAGGATGTAATGCAGGCCGCGCGACTCTCTGCGCAGGGTGGCGCTCTGCACGATCAGATCGGCGATCACCGCCAGGTTGCGCAACTCCACCAGATCGGGGGTGAGCAGATAGTCGTAGAAATGCTCCTTGATCTCCTTGACCATCCAGCTCAGCCGGGTCTGGATGAGATCCAGCCGTTTGCGCCGCCGTACAATGCCCACATAATCCCACATCAACTGGCGTACCTGATCCCAGTTGTGTTTGATAAGGATTGACTCATCAAGGATCTCCGCCCCGCCGGTGCGCCAGGGCTCGACCTCGATACGTTCCAGAGCGCGAATCTCCGGCATCCGTTCCTTGACCAGCTGCGCCGCCCGGTGGGCAAAGACCACCGCCTCCAAGAGCGAGTTGGAGGCCAACCGGTTGGCACCGTGCAGCCCGGTGCAGGCGGTTTCCCCTAACGCCATCAGGTTGGTGATTGAGCTGCGTCCCCATTCATCGACCAGTACCCCGCCGCACATGTAATGGGCCGCTGGCACCACCGGGATCGGTTTCTTGGTGAGGTCGACGCCGTACTTTTTGCAGGTGGAGTAGATGTTGGGAAAGCGTTCGCGGAGAAAATCCGCTGGCTGGTGGGAAATATCCAAGAAAACACAGTCGGCACCGGTGGCCTTCATCTCGGCATCAATGCCACGGGCCACCGCATCGCGAGTAGCGAGGTCGCCGCGCGGATCGTACTTCTTCATGAAGGGCTCGCCCTGCATGTTGATCAGCGTGCCACCCTCGCCGCGCACCGCTTCCGAGATGAGGAAGTTCTTGGCCTCGCGGTTGAAAAAACAGGTGGGATGAAACTGGATGAACTCCAGGTTGGCCACCTGGGCGCCGGCCCGGTAGGCCATGGCCACGCCGTCGCCGGTGGCGATGTCCGGGTTGGTGGTGTAGAGGTAGACCTTGCCGCAGCCGCCGGTGCAGAGCACGGTCACCCCGGCGAGATGGGTTTCGACGTCACCGGTGATGCGATTGAGCACATAGGCGCCGAGGCAGCGATCGCCATTGCGGCGCGGCTGCCCCTTGGCCTTGGATTCGATCAGCAGGTCAATGGCCAGATGATCCTCTAACACGGTGACATTGGGGTTGCGGGCGATCTGCTCGATGAGGGCGCGCTCGATCTCCTTGCCGGTGAGGTCAGCTGCATGGGCGACGCGGCGGGCGGAATGACCACCCTCCATGCCCAGGTCAAAGCCCTCACCATTTTCACCGCGCTGAAAACGTACTCCCAGATCCATCAACTCGCGCACCCGATCCGGGCCTTCGGTGGTGACGATGCGCACGATCTCTTCGTTGCACAGCCCGTCGCCGGAAATGAGGGTGTCGGCGACATGGGCCTCCACCGAATCCTCCACCGACAGCACAGCGGCGACACCGCCCTGGGCGAGATTGGTGGCGGTGTCCGCCTTTTTCTTTTTCGTGATCAGGGTTACCTTGGAAAACTGCGCAACCTTCAACGCAAACGAAAGTCCCGATACCCCGCTGCCAATAATCAGTACATCGCTATAATCCGTCATTCGTGGGTCCCACGCCGCCTATGTTTCACGTGAAACATGGGCGACTTTGTCAAAGTCAATGGTCCATTTTCCCTTGTTCAACGCTTTTAGAAAAGATCAACAAGGGCAAAGTGATTGTGGTGGCAAGAGAACTGTTCTCTGGGGAGCGAGAGTATAGTATACTCCTTGAATGTTTCATTAACAAAGAGTTGTCAGGAGAAGATTTACGGTGGATACGCATATTATCGCCTTGGCCAATCAAAAGGGCGGTGTCGGCAAAACCACGACCGCGCTCAACTTAGCGGCGGTATTGGCAAGCAAGGGCAAGAAGGTGCTGCTGGTGGATTCCGATCCCCAGGGCAACGCCTCCAGCGGCGTCGGCGTCTTCAAGACCAGCGCCGAGAAAAACATTTACAACTGTTACACGGGTGCCAGGGAGGCGGTCGATTGCATCCTGCCCACTAATCTCAAGAACTTGTCAGTGCTGCCGGCCTCCATCGATCTGGTGGGTGTGGAGGTGGAGCTGATCAGTCAGGAGAACCGCGAGAAGCGGCTCAAATCGATGTTGCGGCCATTGCGCGATGGCTTCCACTACATCCTCATCGATTGTCCTCCCTCGCTGGGCATGCTCACCATCAATAGCCTCACCGCTGCCGATTCGGTGCTGATTCCCTTGCAGTGCGAGTACTTTGCCATGGAGGGTTTGGCGCAACTGATCGCCACCATCCGCAAGGTAAAGAAGACGCTCAACCGTGACCTCTTCATCGAGGGCTTGCTGCTGACCATGTACGATCGCCGCAACCGGCTCACCCATTCGGTGGCCACGGAGATTCAAAAGCATTTCGGCGAGCAGGTGTATAGAACCGTCATCCCCCGCAATGTGCGGCTCAGCGAGAGCCCCAGCCACGGGCAGACCATCATCGAATACGATCCTGCCTGCCCAGGGGCCAAGGCCTACAAACAGTTAGGCGGCGAATTTCTCAAGCGTAGCCAAGGGAGGGCCTGATCGATGGCCAAGAATGTATTGGGCCGAGGGGTGGATGCGCTGTTGCCCGGCGATGATCTGGAAGAGGAGCAGAAGTATTTTCTGTGCGATATCGACAAGATAACGCCAAACCCCCATCAGCCGCGCAGCTATTTCGACGAAGAGAAACTTCAGCAACTCTCCGATTCTATTAAAGAAAAAGGAATTATCCAGCCGTTGCTCGTCATCAAGGGCAGCTCCAGCCGCTACACCCTGATCGCCGGCGAACGCCGCCTGCGGGCCGCCAAGATGGCCGGGCTCGACGAGGTACCGGTGGTGGTGATGGATGAAGCCGGTGACCGGGAACGGTTGGAGTTGGCGTTGATCGAAAACATCCAACGCCACGACCTCAATCCCATTGAGGAGGCCCAGGCCTACAACCGGCTGCTGGAGGAGTTTCAACTGACCCAGGAGGAGGTGGCCAAGCGGGTCGGTCGCCAGCGCTCCACCATCACCAATGTGCTGCGTTTGCTCCATCTCCCGGCCAGTCTCCAGGAGGATGTGGTGCAGGGCCGCATCAGCGAAGGCCACGCCCGGGTGCTGTTGCGCGTCAAGGATCAGCCCGAGCAGATGCAGCTTATCCGTGATCGCATCGTCAACGAGGCCCTGTCGGTGCGGGCCGCGGAACGCTTATGTGCCTCCAAACCGCAGCAACCGCCACCAAAGGCGGCAGACACGCCCACACAAACAGCGGTGAAAGAGGAGCTGCCCGCCACCTACTGCAACACCCTGGTGAACCAGTTGACCAACCTGCTGCATACCAAGGTGCGTATCGTGCAGCAGGGTGCCCGCGGCAAGCTGGAGATCGAGTACTACTCCAGCGATGACCTCGATCGTCTGGTTGGTCTCTTATCCCGTTAGCAGAGCGCCATGCACAGCGATCAGGGAAGAGGCGTCCCTCCTGCATCCAACCGAGTCCGTCTGCGCAGGGCACCGCTGCTGCTCTTGGCCCTGTTCCTACTGTTGCTGGTGATCGGTATCGCTGTCGACGAGCCGACTCGGGTCCTTGAACAGGCAAAGTCGGTCTGCCTCTCCTGCATCGGCATCGGTTGAATGCAGCGGCTGCGGCGCATCATCCAGCTGGCCTGCACCCTGCTCAGCAACGGCTACTGGGCCTTTCCCTTCAGCCGCACCTTGTATCAGGGGCCGCTCAAAGTGCTCTGCTCTCCTGGCCTCAACTGCTACTCCTGCCCCGCGGCCACCACCTTCTGTCCCATCGGCAGCCTGCAACAGCTGCTGCTCGGGGTGCGCATGTCGCTGGCGGCTGGCCAGTTCTATATCGGCACCTACGTTATTGGCTGCATCGGCCTGCTGGGCACGGTCTTTGGTCGCTTTCTCTGCGGCTGGGCCTGCCCCTTTGGCCTGATCCAGGAATGGCTGCACCGCATTCCCTCGCCTAAGTTTTCCCTGCCTGGCTGGCTGGGCTGGGGCCGCTACCTGGTGCTGGCGCTGCTGGTGGTGCTCCTGCCCCTGCTGTGGATCGATAAGTTTGGCATGGGTATGCCCTGGTTCTGTAAGTTCCTCTGCCCGGCCGGCACCCTCGAGGCGGGTATCCCCATGCTGCTGCTCGATGCAGGGTTGCGACCGGCGGCTGGCTGGCTCTTTGCCGGTAAGATGGGGGTGCTGGTGCTGATTCTTTTGTGGAGTATCGCCAGCTCGCGGCCCTTTTGCCGCAGCCTCTGCCCGTTGGGGGCTTTTTACGGCCTGTTCAACCGCGTCAGCCTGATTAGGTTGAAATTTGATGCGGATACTTGTACAAAGTGCGGGATGTGCCACCCGGTCTGCCCGGTGGAGATCCGCGTCGACGAGACCCCCAACAGCAATGCCTGTATCCGCTGTCTGCGCTGCGCCACCGAGGGTTGCCGCTATGGCGCCATCGGCCTGGAGATCGCCGGCCTTGCGCTGCGACTTGGCCCACAACCCTCTCGTCAACCCCATCACCAAGGAGCACGGGTATGAAGATTCCCCATACGGTGCTGCTCGCCGCCTGTTGTTTCCTGTTGCCTCTGCACCCTGCCCTGGGGGCCGAGATGGTGGCCATTGTCGGTGAGGAAATCAACATGCGCTCCGCTCCAGGTGCCGATCAACCGGTGCTGTGGCAGTTGGGTGCCGGTTTCCCCTTGGAGGTGGTCAGTGCCAAGGGCGAGTGGTTACAGGTGAGGGATTTTGAGGGCAGCAGCGGCTGGGTGCATAAGAAGACCACCCAAAAGACACCCTATGTGATCGTGCGCGCCAACAAGGATAGCGATCAGCAGATCAATGTGCGCCGCGAACCCAATACCAGCGCCGATGTGGTGGCCAAGGCCAACTATGGGGTGGTGTTCAAGGTGCTGGGCACCAAGGGAACTTGGGTCAATGTCGAGCATGCCCAGGGCGTGCGCGGCTGGGTGGAAGGCAGTCTGCTCTGGGGGCGCTGAAGTGGCCAGGCGGGCAGCAGAGCTCAATCGTTAAGCAGTTCATCGTATTCTTTTCTCCCCATCTGCACCGCGTTTGTTCGTCGGGTTGCGAGGATTTGGAAATATGTACGACGTAACCCGAGCGATACCGATGATTCCTGACAAGAAGCTGATCCGGCTTCGTTTTGAACAGGCTGCGGCCACCTATGAACAGCATGCCACGGTGCAGCACCGGGTGGCGGTGCGGCTGCTCGCCCTGTTGGAGGCGATGGCGCCGGACTTGCAGCCGCAACAGGCCCTGGAGATCGGCTGTTGCACCGGCCTGCTCACCGAGCGCATCCTGGAGCGCTACCCCAGCCTCAGCCACTTGAGCATCAGCGAGTTGGTCGCCGCCTTCGAGGATTGCGTCTGCCGCAAGATTGGCCCCCAGGCAGCGAAGATGAGCTTCATCGCCGGCGATGTCGAGTCGGTACGCCTGCCCACCTGTTATGATCTGATCATCTCCTCTTCCACCCTGCACTGGGTGCATGACCTGCCGGCGCTTTGTGCCAAACTGCACCGGCATTTGCAGCCGGATGGCATCCTCGCCTTTTCCCTCTACGGCAAGGACAACCTGTGGGAGATCCGCTCCACCACCGGTGTGGGCCTTGTTTATCGCAGCCTGGAGCAGTTGCTGCATGTGGTGTCGGAGTGCTTTGAGATCCTGCGCGCCGAGGAGAGCAAGGAAACCCTGTGGTATAGCGATCCCTTGGCGGTGCTCAAGCACCTGCGTGCCACCGGCGTCAACTCCATCGGTCAGCAGGCCTGGACCCGCCGGCAAGTCGCCGATTTTATCGAGCGCTATCAGCACGAGTTCGGCGGCGAGCAGGGCGTCCGCCTCACCTACCATCCCATGTTCGTCGTCGCCCGCCCACGGCCGTAGCGCACAGCGACGGCATCGCCGCACAGGCAAGGGACTACCATGACGCACGCACCTATCACCATCGCCATCGGCGGCATCGACACCGATGTCGGCAAGACCTATGTCACCGGCCTGCTGGCCCGTCACCTGCTGCAACTGGGCCACACCATCACCACGCTCAAGCTGGTGCAGACCGGCTGCACCGGCCTTTCCGACGATATCAAGCTGCACCGCCAGTTGATGGGCCAACCGCTCGCCGAGGTGGACCACGACGGCACCACCTGCCCCTACCTCTTTCCCTTTCCCGCCTCACCGCTGTTGGCGGCGCGCATGGTCGGCCAAAGCATCGATGAGGCGGTGCTGGATCGCTCGCTAACCACCCTGCAACAACGCCATGAATGGGTACTGGTCGAGGGGGCCGGCGGTCTGCTGGTGCCGCTCACCGCTCACCTCTTGCTGCTTGACTTTTACGCCGCCCGCCGCCTGCCGATGATCCTGGTGGGCTCGCCGCGTTTGGGCTCGATCAATCATATCCGCCTCAGCCTGGAGGCGATCAAGGCGCGCAACCTGCCGTTGCTGGGGTTGGTGTATAATCTCTATGGCGAGCATCCCAAGGAAATCGTGCAGGATACCCTGGTGGAATGCCGCAAGGCCCTGGCCGATTACGGCTTTGCCCAGCGGCTGGTGATTCTGCCCGATCTGCGTGAGAGCAGCAGCGCCGCCTGGCAGCCCCTGATCGATGCGGCTAGACAATTGCAACAGGGCGAGGGCGGTCAGTCGTCCTGATCGGTGCGGTGAGGGCGGAAGACCAATTGGCGGGAGAGGATGAAGTTGGCCACCATGCCGGCAATTGAGCCAGCGGCAACCGCCAACGAAGGATGGCGTGCCGCCAGGACAAAGCGGTCAACGCAGAGCAGATAGACACCGTTGTTGAGCAACCAGCCGAGCCCATTGGCCAACAGATAGTGCAGCCATTCCCGCCGCAGGCTGCGGTCGCTGGCGCCAAAGGTATAACGGCGGTTGAGCCACCAGGCCAGGGTGGCGGCAACGGGAAAGGCCAGTGCCTGGGCCCACAGTGGCCCCACTGCGGCCACCAGCAGTTCCATCAGCGCGGCATTGACACCAAAGACCGCCGTGCCCACCAGCAAAAACCGCCCCATCTGCCCCAGTAAGGGGCTTCCCGCCCCAGGCACCATTACCCGCCCTCCAGCCACCAGCCGCCTCAACCTTCGATGATGGGGATATTGAGATAGCGCATGCGTTTGATCTCGCAGCGGCCGCGTGTCACCGTATCAAGAATCAACCCGCAGGCCAGGCAGAGAAAGCCCAGGATCATCATCCCCATGGAGAGCACCGCCGTCGGTAGGCGCGGTACCAGCCCGGTGGCGAGAAATTCCGAGAGGATCGGCAGCATAAGCAGGATGGAGCTGATGGCGAAACTGGCCGAAATCACCGAGAAAAAGGGCATGGGCTTCTCCTCTTTGACCAGCACCAGGATCATCCACAAAATTTTCCAGCCATCCCGGAAGGTGGAGAGCTTGCTGGTTGAGCCCTCCGGCCTCTCCCGGTAGGGCGTGTCGATCTCGGCGGTGGGCATGCGCAGGTGCAGGGCGTGCACGGTCAATTCGGTTTCAATTTCAAAGCCACCCGCCAGCGAGGGAAAACTTTTCACATAGCGCCTTGAAAAGACACGATAACCGGAGAGCATATCCCGGAAACGATCCCCGAAGATCCAGCGGACAATGCCGGTGAGCATCCAGTTACCGAAACGATGTCCCGGCCGATAGGCCTCCTCGATAGCAGTCACCCGGGCGCCATTGACCATATCCAGACGTTGGTCGAGCAGGCAGTGGATCATCTCCGGGGCCTTGGCGGCATCGTAGGTGGCATCGCCATCCACCAACACATAGATATCGGCCTCGATATCGGCAAACATGCGCCGCACCACGTTGCCCTTGCCCTGTAATGGCTCGGAACGGACAATGGCCCCCGCCTCTTGGGCCAGCTGCCGGGTGCGATCACGGGAATTGTTGTCGTAGACATAGATGGAGGACTGGGGCAGGGCGCGGCGGAAATCGCCAATCACCGTAGCCACGGTGGCCTCTTCGTTATAACAGGGGATGAGCACGGCAATGTGCAGATCCGGGTTGAGCAAAGGCATCGGGTACTGGTCCATGGCGGTGAAAACTCCGTCGCTGTGCCTTGGTGAAAAGGGGCCAGTCCTGTGCAGGGTGGCCGGGATGACTCTCTATTAAAATTAGCATAGTTACCTGCCGTTGATTTGGTTTTGGTTACAATTTGATTACGGCTCTGCTGGGTTTATCGCCGTCATGGCAGTGCATCGTTTTACGCTGATGTGTTTCTAACCTGCTGCTAACGATTTTCTGACAGTGGTTGCATACACAGCAAGGATCCTTCGTTTCCTCTTTCCGGTCCTTGCCGATGAAAACAGCCTCAGAGAGTGTTTCCACCTTGCTCAATGCGAATGTGCGCCCATGGGAGGGTTTTGCCGCTCTCCCCCGATTCTTCCTGCTGCTGGCCAGCCTTGCCGTTCTGCTGGCCCCGGCCCTCTGGAATGGCTATGCGCTGATTTTTTATGACACCGGCGGGTACATCGAGGCGGCACGGGAGATGCGGCTGGTGCCGGGACGCTCCCTGTTTTACGGGCTCTTGCTGCAAAGCACCTCCCTGCACTGGACCAGTTTATGGGGGCCGGTACTGCTGCAAGCGTCGCTGAGCCTGTGGCTGATCCATCTGCTGTGGCGCGCTCACCGCCTGCCCGCAGGTCCAGCGGTGTTGTTGCTGGTAACCACGCTGATGGCCACTACCACCAGCCTGGCCTGGTATGCGGGCCAACTGATGCCCGACATCTTCGTGCCGCTAGTGGTGCTGGCGCTGTGGCTGCTCAGCGCCCACGGCCCCGCCCTTTCCCGGCTGGAAACGTTGGGACTTGCAGGGCTGGTGCTGCTCGGGCTGCTCAGCCACATGTCCTGTCTGGCTCTGGCCCTGGGGCTGGTAGCGGTGCTGATGGTGCAGCGGTTGTTCCTTACCCGTTGGCCGCTGTGCCTGCGTATCCTGTTGCCCACAGTGCTGGTGGTGGCGGTGCTGGTGCTGATGCCCGCCCTGCACAGCCTGCTCACTGGGCGCGGCGGCTTTACCCCCGGTGGCTCGACCTTTCTTTTTGGTCGTCTGGTGCAGGATGGGGTAGCCAAGCGCTGGCTGGTGGAGCATTGCCCGGCGCCCGGGGTGCAGCTCTGTGGGTGGAAGGACCAACTGCCGGAGACGGCGGATGATTTTTTGTGGGGCAAGGAATCGCCCTACAAGAAGATCGGTGATTGGCAGGATAGCCAGGTGCAGCGGGAGATGGGACAGTTGGTGTGGGAAATGGCCAAGGCCTATCCGGGGATGATTCTGGTCACGGCGTTCACCTCCACCGGCGAACAGCTCTTCAGCGTTGCCACCGGCGATGATCTTGATGCCAAGCACTGGGACAGTCGGGGCATCATCTCCACCTTTCTGCCGCGCATCTCGCCGGCCTTCAACAGTGCCCGCCAGCAGCAGGAGCAACTCACCGCCGATTTGCTGGCCCGATGGAACCGGCTGCATGTGCCGGTGGCCCTGGCAGCGATGGTGCTACTCGTTCCCATCGCCTGGTGGGGCCTGCGCCGCGACCATCGTTCCCTGGCCGGCCTGGCTCTGTTCGTGCTCGTGGCCCTGCTCGGCAATGCCTTCATCTGCGGCGCCCTCTCTAACCCCCACCACCGGTATCAGAGCCGCTTAATCTGGCTGGCACCATTGGTGGTGCTGCTGGCCCTGAGCGAGTATTTCGTCGCGCGCCGCAGCAGGCCGGCACTCCCGGGCTGAGCCGATCAGCGGCCCGGCACCAGCGAGCACTGGTAGCGGGTCTCGCCTTCAATCCCCAGCAAACGCAGGCTGTAGTTGCCGGCCTTGGACACCGTCACCGGCAACTGCGCGTTCTCCAGGCCACTGAAGCGGCGGTAAGGATCACGGAAGACCAGCGTGCCCTGCTCATCCCAGATTTCCACCGTGAATCGTCCCTTGTCGCCGGTGGCAGCAAAGGCAAAGGCTGCCGGCGTATAGGCAGCCAGGGTAAAGCGGTATTCCGCCACCGCGCCCTTGGCAATGACACCGCGCATGGCGCTGCCGCCCTGTTGCAGCACATTGGCCTGGCCGCGCAGCTGCGCATCAAAGGCGATGGACTGCAAGGCGAGACTGTACGGCCCCACCCCTTCCCGGCCCTGCACCCGCAGTACATAGGTATCGGTCTTGGCGACTGTCAAGGGTTGGCGCGCCTGTTCAGGCTTGGCGGTGCTGGTGGCGCGAAAGGCGACACTCCCTTGCGGATCAACGACCTCGATCTGGTAGCCATAGGCCTCGGAGGTCGGTGTCTGCACCAGCCGCACCGGGCTGTTGGCAAAGAGTTTAACGCGGTATTCGGCCACAGCCCCCTTGGCGATGGTGCCGCTCTGTTCTTCGCCATCTACCTGCAGGATATTGTTGTCGCCGCGCAGGGCGGTATCGGCCACCAGCGGCGCTATCTGGATTTGGTAACGGCCTTCGCCGCCGGTGCCGGTGACGCGCAGGGTGAAGTCGTCGCTGCGTTGCGGGGTGCAGGGGAAGGTCACCTCCTGCTCCAGGCTGCCCTTAAGGGTGTGGCTGCATGAGATGCGATGGCTGCTGTCCACCAATTCGATGGCGTATTTGACGCGATCACCGCTGGGCACCAGGTTGATGCGTATCGGGCTGTTCTCCTGCAAGCGCAGGCTATGCTCCTTGGTGACATTGGTCAGGATCTGGCCGGAAAATTGTTGTTCGCCGGGCTTTTGCGGCACCACGGGCGGTGGCTCGATCTTTTTGGCCACCGCTACACTGGTGCCGCCACCGCCGCTGTCCTCAAAAAAGAGTGCCAGGGTGTTGGCCAGGGCATCCTGGCGGATGACATTGCCCACGCCATTGTTGTTGACGGAAAGCAGCATGCCGGCGCACTGCCTACCGATGAACAGCGGGCTGCCACTGAACCCCTTGGCCAGGGCATCCTCGCCCGCTTGCGGCCGAATGTAGATGTTGCGGAACTTGTCAAAGCCAACAATCTCCACCGGCGTCTTGCGCATGCTGCCGTCGGCGAGCATGGTGTGCAGCTCACCTTCTTTCTCCGTGCCCAGCAGGTTGTTGAGGGTGGAGTGATTGGGCCAGGAGCTGCGACGGCAGGAGATGGGGCTGTCGCTTTTGAGGCGGAGCACGCCAATGTCGCCGGGGAAGAGTTCGAGGATCTCCGCCGGGGCGTGGATCTGTTCAGCGGTGGTGGCCTCGATGGCAAAACCGTTCTCCACCACATGGGCCGGGGTGATGATCAGGCACTCGGTACCGCGTGGGCGCAGGATACCCTGGCCAAACTCGTTGTCATCGACCTTGAGGAAGATGTCGGAGGCTGAGGCTGTGACGCAAAAGAGGGCAAGAAACGCCCCGGCAAGGGTACACACTCGTATTGATGACATGATATTGATTTATTTAAGTTTCATCTGAGAATGGAAATACAACAACCGCACGGCAAAGACGAGGATGCCCGGTACCGCCAGCATGATGGCCCAGGTGATGACCAACTCTTCGTCCTTGCCCAGTTTCGACCACAGGTTGTTGCGAATCTTGAGGTTGGTGTTGCGGAATTTCTTGATGGTGGCGGAGTCGGCCTCGATAATGGCGACCACCTGCAAGCCCCTATCGAGATCAAAGGTGACCATGCCGCTGGTCTTGGGGGCCTCGGGAAAAAACTGCAAACCATCGCCCAGTTGCAGCTTGTAGGGATCGACCTTGTAATGGTTGCCGGAAAGCAACTGCCGCGCCACCATGTGGATCTCACCATCGAGCAGCAGGCCATCCTGCTGGTAGGCATCATAGGTGGGCACCTTGCCGACGACCAGGGGACCGTCGACGTTATACTGCCAGGCGACGCCATCCTGGATCAGATCCAGCGGATTGTTGATGGTCAGATCCATGAGTTCCGGCAGGGTGAGAATCTTCTGATCGTTTTCATCAAAGACCAGGTTCTTGCCCGAACTCTTGATGAGGATGTGCAACGGCCCCTTGCCGATGCGGTTGAAAATTAGCGTCGCCCGGCCCTGAATCTGTAACGAACCAACTCCGCTATGCTGATAGGTTTTGGCGAGCGCGGCCTCCGGTGCCAGGGGATCAAAGACACCGGTGTTGCTCTCCTCCCAATGCAGGGTGGCATTGCGGAAGGGAATGCGCGGCGGATCGATGCTCTCGGCCTGATATTCGATGCGCTCGCTGCGGGCGGTGACGATGAACGAACCCGGGGAGAGCGAGTTGAACACGATTTTGGCGATCAGCAGGCCGAGGAACACCACATAGAGGCTGAAAAAGAAGGCGATGCAATGCAGGGTGCGGGGATATTCCTTGGAGATGTAGAAAAAGACCTTCTTCTCCGGCTCGGAAACCACCGCCGCCAGCAACACATCCCGGATGATATCCCCGGCCTTGATGAAAAAACGCCGCAGTTTCACGGCGTCATTTCAGCGGAAACTCGACGTTGGGCAGACGGTTGCCGAAGTTGTTGCGCAGCACGAAGATGCTGCGTGGCGTGGCCAGCAACTCCTTGTTGACCACGCAGGTGGTGTCGTAGGCAATGGTGCTGTCGGCGCTGATCTTGGTGCAGGTGCCGCGCTCGGCCATGCCGGGAACGCCGGTGGCGGTCTCGGTGTTGCCGGAGTTGATGTAGAGCAGGTAGTTGCGGTCGTTGGCCGGTCCCCAGGAGGCGGGGAGATACTTGAGGTTGCCGGAGGCGCAATCCTGCTGGCTGATGGCGGCGAGGATAACCAGGCTATCCGGGGTATAGCTGGATATTTTTTCCTGATATTTCGAAGGGATCTCTATTTGTAGCAGGCCAGCGGTCTGCTTGCCCAAATCATACTGCCAGGAGGCGGAGTAGCGACCGTCGCGGCTGACCATGTTGACGCAGAGCATGGCACTGGGTTCCTCGATATCGCGCAGCACATGGATGTAGAGCTGCTCCAGATCGACCTTGCTCAGCAGACTCTGCTGCATGAAGCCGGCACGAATGCCGCCGGAGACGGTCACCTTCTCCAGGTAGGATTCCTGGAACTGGTTCTGGCTGAGCACGATTTTGCGCTGCTGGGCTAATGCCAGCTCAGGCCGGCAGAAAAGGGTGGGGAGCAGAGCTGCACAACACAAGGGTAAAATGCGAAGCAACAGGCGGGACGAAACAGTAGGGTACAGGAAACGGTTCATCGATTTCTCCTCATAAATTCGGCGGTAGAGCACGGGCAAGCGTGGGGCGCACGCCGCAGGCCACTCCTGCGGTTGATGCACAGCTTGCCGATGGGTTACCTGTGGGAGTATAGGGTCTTGGGTATTGTTGGCGGTGGTCGGCGGTAAGAACGGGTTTGGTTGAGGATCGTTGCTGCGGTGCTGCCCCCTCGGCCAACAAACGCATACCGTGGGCAACTCTACCAAGCTCCACCCCACTTTTCCATGGCAAAAGTGGGGAAGGTTGCTAGTCTGTGGGCTGATGACAGTGGGCCACTGCCCCTGACCGTGTGAAACCCACAAACGAATCGGTTTTCAGCGCCACAACCTGCAACGGATTGCTCTATGCACCAACAACACCCCAGCTATCACTGCACCAGTCTGCAAGAACTCACCCATGCCCTGCGCCGTTTTGCCGATGAGCGCGACTGGGAGCGCTACCACACCCCGAAAAACCTGGCGGCCGCGTTGATTGTCGAGGCAGGCGAGTTGCTGGAGCATTTCCAGTGGCTCACCCAGGAAGAGAGTCTGCATCTCTCGCCCGGAGCCAAGCAGGAGGTGGCCCATGAAGTAGCGGATGTGCTCATCTATCTCACCCGCCTGGCTGACCGGCTGGGCATCGACCTGCTGGCGGCGGCCTCGGAGAAGATGGGGATCAACGCGAAAAAGTATCCACCCCTCTCCCAGGACTGAAGCATGTATACTGACGCTGCCCTGGCCTTTTTCTTCCCCGAGCGCGAGGTGCATTCCCTGTCGCCCCTGGGCCAGGGTAACATCAACCACACCCTGCGCGTTACGCTGGCCGACGGCGCCACCTGGGTGTTGCAGCGGCTGCATCCCGGTGTCTTTGCCGAGGCCGACGCAGTAATGGCCAATATGCGCCTGGTGACAGCGCAGTTGGCGGCCAATGACGACGCCACCATGCGCTTTTTCCGCCTTGGGTCCAATCCCGATGGGCAGGATCGGTTCATCGATGGCGACGGTTGCAGCTGGCGCCTGCTCAGCATGATCGAGCCGAGCCGGTGCCTGGAGCGCTTGCAAAACCCGGCCCAGGCGGCGGGCATTGGCCGACTGCTGGGGAGTTTCCACCGTCTGACCGTCTCCATCCCCGTGGAGCACCTGGCCGATCCCCTCCCCGGTTTCCATGTCACCCCCCGCTATCTGCACGACTATGACGCCCTAAGTGCGCGCGTCTCCTCAACCCAAAGTGATGAACGCCGCTGCGCCGGACTGATCGAAGAGTTCCGCCCCCTGGCGCGCTTGCTTGAGGAGCAACGCGACGTGTTGAGCGAGCGCGTCATCCACGGTGATCCCAAGGCAGCCAACTTCCTCTTTGCCGCCGAGGGGGATACGGCCATCAGCCTCATTGATCTCGATACCGTCAAGCCCGGCCTGTTGCTCCATGATCTGGGCGATTGCTTGCGCTCCTGCTGCAATCCCCTGGGAGAAGGGCATGATGATGTTGAGGCCATCCGTTTCGTGCCCGAACTGTTTACCGCTCTGATGCGCGGCTACCTGGAGCAGGCCGGCGATCTGTTGGGCGTGGCCGACCGTGCCCTGCTGGTCAGCGCGGCGGCGGTGATCAGTTTTGAGCTGGGGCTGCGCTTCTTCAGTGATCATCTCGCCGGCAACCGCTACTTCACCATCACCCGACCGAACCAGAACCTGCACCGCGCCCTGGTGCAGTTGCAACTCTGCCAATCCATCCTGGGGCAGCAGCAGCAACTCGAAGCAACATTCCAGGCCTTGCTGGAACAAGAGCGCTAAAACCACGGTGTTTTCTCCCGGATTTCGTCCTGCGGCTTGCATTTGTCCCCCGGCCGGTTTATAGCTGTGCCACATTCATTCCCGCCGCACGGCGCTGCGCCCGGTGGCCCCAGGCCCCAGCCATCCAACCCCACGAACAACGAGGCAGACCATGACCATTACAGACGGCAAAACCGTTGCTATCACCTATACCCTGCGACTCGACAATGGCGAGGTGGTTGACTCCAATGTCGACCAGGAACCGCTGAGCTATGTCCAGGGCGACGAGCAGCTCATCTTTGGCCTGGAGCAGGCCCTTGAGGGCAAGAAGGCCGGTGACAGCCTGCAAGTGAGCATCAGCCCAGAAGACGGCTACGGCGCCGTTTCCGAGGATGCCCTTATCGATATTCCCCTGGATCATCTGCCCGACGATGGCCGCCAACCCGGCGCGGTGATCACCGCCGTCGGTCCCGAGGGCCAGGAGCTGGAGGGCATGGTTTCCGCCATCCACGAGCAGACCGCCACCATCGATTTCAACCATCCCCTGGCCGGGCAGGTGCTGCATTTCGATGTCACCATCCTCAGTGTGGAATAAGGGGTTGTTTGCTGCATGAACCAGGCCTCACCCTATACCCTGCTGAGCCGCTCCAGCGAGTGCAAGGCGCGGCGCGGCCAGCTTGCCACCCTGCACGGCACCATCCAGACACCGGTGTTCATGCCAGTGGGCACCCTGGGCACGGTCAAGGCGATGACCCCGGAAAACCTGGTGGAGATCGGCGCCCAGATCATCCTCGGCAACACCTACCATCTCTACATCCGACCCGGCCATGAACTGATCCGCAGTTTCGGCGGCCTGCACGGCTTCATGCACTGGGATCGGCCGATTCTCACCGATTCCGGTGGCTTCCAGATCTTCAGTCTCAAGGAACTGGCCAAGATCACCGAGGAGGGGGCGGCCTTCCGCTCCCATATCGATGGGGCCAAGCTCTTCCTCAGCCCCGAGGATGCGGTCCATGTCCAGGAGGCCCTGGGCGCGGACATCATGATGGCGCTGGACACCTGCATCCCCTATCCCGCCAGCCGCGACGAGGCGGCCCGGGGCACGGCGCTGACCCGGCGTTGGGCCCAGCGTTGCCGCGATGCCCAGAGCGACACCGGCCAGCACCTCTTTGGTATTGTTCAGGGCGGCATGTATGCGGACCTGCGGCGCGAGGCCATTGAGCAGTTGGTGGAGATCGGCTTTGATGGCTACGCCTTTGGTGGGTTGTCAGTGGGCGAGCCCAAGGAGTTGATGGAAGAGATGCTGGCCACCTGCGCCGATCACCTGCCCGTTGATTATGCCCGCTACCTCATGGGCGTGGGCACGCCCGAGGATCTGGTGGAGGGCGTCTACCACGGCATCGACATGTTTGATTGCGTCATGCCCACCCGCAACGCCCGCAATGGAATGCTCTTTACTTCGCAGGGCAGAGTTGTTATAAAAAACGCCTGTTTTCAACAGGACCCGCGTCCCTTGGATCCAGCTTGCAGCTGTTATACCTGCCGTCACTATTCCCGGGCCTATTTGCGGCATCTCTTTCAGAACCGTGAGATCCTGGCCTACCAGTTGAACAGCATCCATAACCTGCATTACTACTGCAACCTGATGGCCGAGATGCGGCAGGCGATTGAAGCGGATCGCTTCCTTGCCTTTCGCCGTCATTTTTACGAACAACGGACTCAACCGTTGGCTAACGAAACCGAGTAACTGGAGGAACCCCACATGAACGGTATTGCCTGGGCCGCCGACGCTGCTGCCGCCCCCGCGGGCATGGCCAACCTGGCCCAATTTGTCCCGCTGATCCTTATCTTTGTCGTATTCTACTTCTTGCTCATCCGGCCGCAGCAGAAGAAGGCCAAAGAGCATCAGAACTACCTCGCCAACCTGAAAAAGGGCGACAAGGTTATCACCGGTGGCGGCATCTACGGCCAGATCGCTGGCATCACCGACAACGTCGTCACTCTGGAAATTGCTGAGAACGTGCGCATCAAGGTGACCCGCAGCGCCATCGGCGGCTCCGCCTCCGAGGCAGAGAAGGCGGCTCCGGCCAAAACCGGTGGCTGAGGCCTCAAGGGCTGCAACTGATTTTCATCGTGTATGAAAATAAATGATGTTTGACCCTTTGGCCCCGCATCTGGATGGGGGCTGATTGATTGTTTGTGGCCGGCGTGCTGTATTGACAGTGCGCCGGCCTTTTTTTGTGGGGAGCGCATGGAGCAGGTGGTCTTTGCAGGACAGGGCGAGGCGCATGCGGTGCAGATCACCGAGCAGGACGGTTTGCGGAGCCTGCGTTTTGGCAGCGAGGAGCGGCAGAGCTGTATCGATCTGCACCAGCCGCAGGTGCTGCAACTGGCCTATACCCGCTGGATGGCCACGGCCCTGCTGCTGCATCCGCAACCTGAGCGGTTTCTGGTGGTGGGCTTGGGCGGCGGCGCTTTGCCACATTTTTTACTGCACCATTTTCCCCAGGGCCACACCACCGTGGTGGAGAAGGAGCAACTGGTGATCGAACTGGCCCACGGCTTCTTTCACCTGCCCCTTTCCCCTCGGCTCGACATCCGTCACCAGGAAGCGCTGCACTTTGCCCGCACCGAAGCACCCGGAGGCTTTCAGGTGGCCTTCCTCGATATCTTCGGTCCCGGTGCCATGGCCCCGGCCCTGTTTGATGCCGAACTCTACCGCCTGCTTTTGCACCAGTTGACCGATGATGGCATCCTGGCAATCAATTTATGGAGCGGTGATCGCTCCCTCTACCGCCAGGCCCTGGAGGCCTGTGACGCCGCCAGCGAGGGACGCATGCTGAGCATGGCGGTCAAGAAACGCAGCAACGTCATCGTGCTGCTCTTTCCGAAGGCGGTTCCAACGCAGCGCATCAAAGCGGCGCAGAAGCAGAGCCCGCAATTCCAGCAGCGCTTTGGCCTGGATTTTCCTCTCTATCTCAAGCGGTTGCGCCGCACCAACCGCGCTCCCATCCTGCGCACTCTCTTTGGCTGAGGCCTTTCAGGCCATGGCCTGACCCTGGCGGATATCGCGCTCTGCCATCAACTGCTGTAATCGTTTGCTCAATTCCGCAGCCACCACATGCCACCGAGGCGCAATCAACATTGCCGGATGGGCGGTGGCCCATAAGCGATGCAGGGTGATCGATGGTGGAATCCATGGCAAGAGGTACAACAGCAGCTCCATATACGCCTCCATTCCAAAGACCTCCACCTGGCCCTGCTCGTAGAGGCGGTGCAGGGGCGTATCGCGGATCACCTGCAAATGGTGCAGCTTGAGGGTCTGGATGGGCAGGGCACAGACGGACCGCAGAGTGTCCATCATGTCCGCCTCGGATTCGCCCGGAATACCGAGGATAAGATGGACACCGATGCGCAGCTGGTCATGTCGGGACAGTAACTCCACCGCCTGGACAAAATCCTCAAAGCTGTGGTTGCGATTGAGCCAGGCCAGGCTGCGCGCATGGCGGGATTGCAGGCCCAGTTCGATGAGGCAGTCCTTGCCGCGCTCCTTGGTGAGTTGCGCGAGTGCCGGCGGCAGTTCGTTGGCGATGGCATCTGGCCGGGTGGAGAGAATCAGGCCAAGACAGTCGGCATCGGCCAGCACCTGGGCAAGCTGCGGCAACAGCCTGTCGGTGGGGAGAGCGGTGCAGGTTTCCTGCTGAAAATAGGCGAGATAGTGGCGGAAACGACCCTTGAGCAGCAAGGCTTTACCGCGCCTGATCTGCTCGGGTAGCGGGTCGGTGGCACGCAGGCTGGCAGGGGTGAAACTGGCGGGGTGGCAGAAGATGCAGCCACCGAGGGTGCGGTTGGGACAGGGTAGGCCGAGATCGAGCGGGATCTTGCCAACGGTACGACCGTAACGCTCACGGCAGTCCTGGCTGAAGCTGCGCAGGCGGGGTGGCTCCATGGCTGGAGGGGACAAGGCTCAGGCGGCGCTGTCCACCACCTGGTAGTAGCGTGCGCCGGCGCAGGCGCGGCAGAGGAGCCTGCCCTCGTTTTCCAGCTCGCGGCAATCCTGCACCCAGTCGCCGCACTGGCTGCATTGCACCCGCCGCATTGGCCGTCCCGGCATATCGCAGTCCTTGAGCGGCACTGCGACCTCCTGGAAAACAAACAACTCCTCCAGGGGCATCAGCTTGTAGGCCTCCAATTGCCGCTGATATTTGTCGACAATCTCGGGACAGTAGGATTTGGACAGCTCCCGCGCCTCTTCGCGGGCAGTCACCCGGACAGCGCGCTTGCTCTCCAGATTGACGAAGGTGGCGGCCATGATACCGAAATCGAGCCAGCGCAGCGAGCGTTTACCCAGGCTGCATCCGGTGACCGACTGGATGGCATCGGTGGCGCAGCGGTCGATCTCCACCAGCACATAGAGTTTCTTGCGATCCTTACCTTTGGGCTCATCGATGCCGATCCGCCCCAGGCCCTCCATGGCCATGCGCACGCCAATGACCTGGCCGGCGCAGATATGGCCATGAATGCGTGTCGACTCCGCAAGCAACTGCTCGAACGATTCCATCTCCATCACCGCCACTGTCTCTGTATCCACCGGATACGCATCGTCTTTTTCTTGCAGAGCCGTTCGCTCGCAAGCGTCATGCACCAAACCTTACCTGTGCTTGCCGGAGCTGTCAATCGGCAGTCGCACGCTGATCTTTGATTGTCAGGGGCATGGGATGGGAGATGGAGTCGAACAACTCCTTGCAGAAGCCGCAGCTGTCGCAGTGATTGTCGCACTGGGAGAGCATGTTGGCAAAATCGAAGGAAAGCATGCGGTTATCGACATAGAGCCGATCCGCCAGCCAGGACATGGCATCCATCAGATCCAACAGGTTGCCGTTGTAGCGCCGGGCGCGGTAGGCCTTGATGGCGTTCATCAGGAAGGTGGTACCCAGCGTGCGGCCGCAGAGTTTGATGGTATCGACGTGATAGAGGTAGAGGTCGATGTCCTCGGGACGGATGAAGGGTGATTGCAACAGGCGGTGCGGCTGCTCATCCAAAAGGCGCATGCAGCCGATATCACAGTTGATAATATGGGTCTGGCTGCGACCGTTGAGGTTGGCTAGGGCAATGTAGGAGTCGTGCGAGAGTTTGAAGGGGCAGAAGGGCAGACAGCCTTCGTTGGCCAGCACCTCGATCTTCAGCGTGGGAAATTGGCGGTGCATCTTCATGGCAATGGTGGCCAACTGGTCAAGATCGCGGTTGAGCGAGCGATCAAGAATGACCTTGCCCGGCATCTTGAAGCCGGTCTGACCAATGTAGGCCAACTGGGCCTCGATCTTATGGCAGGAGTCGAGCATGGTGTTGACGCTGGGCACCGCTTCGAGATGGGCGGCGATCACCGGCGATTCATCGGCCATCACCTGCAACAGGTAATGATCGCAGTAGACGATACCATCGATCACCTGGTGCTCCAGGCAGTGTTCCAGGGTGCGCAGCACTGGCTTGAGCAGGCTGTGATCGATGAGCAAGTCCGGGGTGTAGAAGCGGCTGTTGAGCAGGGCGTACTTCTTGGGGCCCTGCAACCGTTCCAGGCCATTGATGACGGATTGCTGGGCCGGCAGGGGTTCAAGCTGAATGCGGCTGTCCAGAGAGCGGCTGTGCAGCAGACTGAAATGCACGGAATCCAGGTCGCCGGCGCACTGGCAGAGAAAATCGATATACCTTTCCTCGGGGAGAAAAGGGACGTTGAGAAAAGGTTTCATGATGATTCGATACGCTTACGCAACAAGGCGTGGTGTTCAATTCGTTTCAGCACTGGCTCGGTTCGTAGCAGCACCCGGTTCCCCGGGTTGGCCCGTTCAAGGGAGGTGCCATCCTCGCGTTCCATGGCAGTGACCGTGACCAGATCCGGTTCAATGACGTGGCCCAGGTATTCCACCTGGTCACCGCAGCAGAGCACATGCCGGGTTTCGATCAAGAGCGGATCAGGCTGACGGACAATGCCGACCGGAACCCAACTTTGCTCAGTTCGCATTCTATCATAAAGCATGTCTTCGGATGAAGGCCTTGCACTGAAAAAGTTTTCTGTCTGACCGCGGGTGCCGATCTTGCTCAATTCCTTGTGAAAAGCATCGGGCAGGGTGAGGCTAACTGCGGATTGGCCAGAAAAAACTTGCGCGCCTATCCAGTCCAGCGCCAAGCGGTACAGCCGTACCACCGCCCCTACATAGCCCGGTGACTTCATCCGGCCTTCGATCTTGATAGCATCGACACCGGCATCCACCAACAACGGCAACTGCGCCAGCAGGCAGAGATCCTTAGCATTGAAAATATAGGTGCCACGGTCATCCTCTTCCACCGGAAAATACTGCCCCGGACGTTTTTCTTCAACCACATTGTAGGAGTAGCGGCAAGGGTGGGCACAGTCACCCTGGTTGGCATTGCGGCCGGTGAAGTAGTTGCTCAGCATGCAGCGACCCGAGTAGGAGATGCACAGGGCGCCATGGACAAAGACCTCCAGCTCGGCGGTGGTGGCCCGGCGAATGGCACGAATCTCCTCCAAGCCCAATTCACGAGCGAGGTTGAGGCGCACCACGCCCTGCCCGGCCCAGAACTTGACACTGGCGTTATTGGTGACATTGGCTTGGGTGGAGAGATGCAGGGGCATCTCCGGCACCAATTGGCGGGCCAGGGAAAGGATGCCGGGATCACTGACAATGAGGCCATCGGCGCCGGCGTCGCGCAGCAGGGCAAGGTAGGGTGGCAATTCCTCGAGATCGCGGTTGTGGGCAAAGATGTTGACGGTGACGTAGACCTTGATGCCATGCTCGTGGGCATAGTCGATGGCCTGGCGTAAGCCGGCCTCGTCGAAGTTGCCGGCCCGAGCCCGCAGACTGAACCCCTTGCCGCCGAGGTAGACGGCATCGGCTCCGTAATGGATGGCGGCGACCAATTTGTCAAAGCTGCCCACCGGGGCGAGCAGTTCAGGGAGGGCTGGCATGGGTTTGGCAACTGAGGACATAATGACGAGATGCTCTGTAGGAGGAAGGTAACAAAAACATGCAGGGGATTGCGGTAAAAACAGCCATCCACGGTTCCGGTCCGGGTAGGGCATGGACAAGATAGTGCTTGCCCCATCTACCGCGTTGTTTTACTCTTTTTCCGGAATTGGATGCAGGTGGAAAAAGTTAAAAATTGAAAAGATATGCAAAGTTAACTCGCGCCTATGCGAGGCGTTGAACGAAACGTACAGGCCGTTGGCACCACCTGAGGTTTTCATCCATGCACGTTCCCCATCCCAGGTAAGGAGGCTCCAATGCTGAAGAAGAGTTATTCTAAAACCGGCACGGTTTGCCGCGTCACCTTCAAGTACGAAAACGAGGAGCAGGCGGCCAGCGCCGTCCTTGCCGGTGAATTCAACGACTGGTCACTCACCGCAGCACCAATGAAAAAGCTCAAGGACGGCAGCTTTTCCGTGACCTTGTCCCTGCCCGCCACCCAGAATTACCGGTTCCGCTATGTGCTCGACGGCAATGTCTGGGTCAATGACAGCCAGGCCGATGGCTACGCCCCCAACGAGTATGGCGAGGCCAATTCGGTGCTGGTGCTCTGCGGCGAAGAATCCGTCTAAAAACAGTCGCCGATGTGGGCCTGATGGTACTCGTTTTTCAGCTCGACATAGCGCCGCCATGAGGCCTGCATCTCCAGCACCTGGGCCTCGCTGACCTCGCGTACCACCTTGGCCGGGGTACCCATGATCAGTGAACGCGGCGGGAATTTCTTACCCGGTGTCACCACCGAACCGGCGCCGACAATTGATTCCCGGCCGATCTCCGCGCCGTCGAGGATGATGGCCCCCATGCCGATGAGGCAGAGGTCGCCGACGGTGCAGCCGTGCAGGATAACGCGGTGGCCGACGGTGCAGTCGCTGCCGATGATGGTGGGGTGGCCGTCGGTATCATTGCGCAGTTCCCCGGCATGCTGGGTGATGTGCAACAGGCAGAGATCCTGGATGTTGGTGCGGGCACCAATACGGATGCGATGGACATCGCCGCGCACCACTACCCCGAACCAGAGGGAGACGTCCTCGCCGAGGATGGCATCGCCAATGAGGGTGGCGTTGGGCGCGACCCAGCCACCTTTGCCGACTTGCGGTTGATAATCACGGTAGGGCAGGATCATGGTTCCTCCTCGGATATGTGGTCGATGGAATGGGAGAAGATCTGTTTTTGCCTGTATAAGGAGTTGCCCGACGGGTGTCAAACGAAAACCCGGCGGCAGGTTACTGCGGCCGGAAGTTGATCTGCTGGACAAAAAAATCCCGATATTCGTCCTGGCGGTGGCTGACATAGACGATGGTGGCTAACCCCTCGGTGGCGACTCCGGCCAGGAAATCGAGCAGAGCCAGGCGGTTACTCTCATCAAGCCCTTGGGTGGGCTCGTCGAGCACCAACAGTTGCGGCACCTTGATCAGGGCGCGGGCCAACAGCAGCAAGCGCTGCTCGCCGTAACTCAGCACGCGAAAGGGCTTACTCGCCTTGGCGGCCAGACCCAGCCGCGCCAGCCAGCGTTTGCCCATCTCCTGCTGGGCCGCAGTGGGTGCATCATAGAGGCCGATCGAATCAAACAGGCCCGAGAGGACAATGGCCAGGGCGCTGCCGGCCACCCGGTGGTTGCGGTGCAGCTCAGCGCTGACAATACCCATCTGCCGCTTCAACTCCCAGATCGATTCACCGCTGCCGCGCTTGCGGCCAAACACGGTGAGATCATTGCAGTAACAAAGCGGATGATCCCCGATGAGGATTTGCAAGAGCGTCGACTTACCGCAACCGTTGGGTCCGGTGATCAAGGTATGATCGCCCCGGTTAATGACTAATTCCAGACCATTGAACACCTCGACCTCGCCGTAGCGGGCAAAGCCCTGGTGCAGGCTGATGAGATTGTCGCCGCTGGTCGTTTCGCCTCGCCGTTCTTCTCTGAATTCATCGACCCGCACCTGAAACAGTGGCCGCTGTTGGGCCAGGGTGGCCAGTATCTCGGCTCGCACCGTTGACGCTTCGCCCTGCACCAGCAGCAGCCCCCCGGCCAGCAACCCCAGGTGGGTACTGCCGGTGGGGATATCCACCGTATTGTTGACCAGCACCAACAGCCCCAGCCCCTGGTCACGCAGACGACTCAGGCAACGATCCAACTCGCGGCAACTGGCTTGATCAAGGCCTTCAAAGGGATTTTCCAGCACCAAAAAATCAACCCCCTGCGTGATCTGTTGCAGCAGGCAGAGCTTGCGGGCCTGACCGGAGCTGAGCTGGCGAAAGCCGCGATCCAGCAGCTCCTCCAGGTGAAAGAGGGCGATCTGCTGGCGGTGGCGCTCAAGGTCGTGCAGAAAGGCGCGAGCTGGGGTGCCGGGATCGATCCGGTTGAGGAAATCGGTGTCATCCTTTTGCAGTTCCGCCTCAAAAATCGACTGCTGCTGTTTGAAGGAAAGCAGGCCGAGTTTACGCGGTAGCGTGCAACAGCCGGCGCTTTGCGGTCGCACCTCCCCGGTCAGCAAATCGCAGAGGGTCTCCAGGCCGGAGTCGTTGCCGCCTATCAAGCACCAGAGCTCACCCGACCGGGCGGTAAAGTGATCGATGATCAGGTCATTGGTCTGGAGTGCGGTAAGGCTCAGGTGGGTATTGGGGGTGGTTGTGTCCATTGTTGCACCGTATTTCCAGCGGAAAACTTCCGGATGAGCTGGAAATTCAGAAAGAATGTTGTATGGATAGCTTTTTGTTTGTTTCGGTCGTCGTTTTTTCTACAATGGACCAAGATGATGGCTTTGCAGCAAGTCGGCAACCGGAAACGCACGCAACCGCAAAGCAACGCGTGACGAAGCACGCAACGTTGTTCTCGGGATTGGTAACGAAACAACAAAGATAACCAGGCATAATCGCTCCGCAACCGGGAACCACCACGGCATGAAACGAATAACCAGCTCAACAACGCAGATTCACCCACTGCCCAAACCGACTCCGCAAACCATCATGGTGGTGGACGACAGTGCCACCATGCGCGCCATTATCCAGAAGGAACTGGAGCTGGGCGGTTACGAGGTGGTGAGCTTTGGCGACGGCGTGGAGGCGCTGGCGTCCCTACGCTGGATGCGGCAGCTACCGGCTTTGATCACCCTGGATATCGACATGCCACGCATGAACGGCTTTACCTGTTGCGAGCAGATTCGTGACTGGGAGGCGCAGGGCGTCATCGGCCAGGCAACAAATCCAATTCCTGTGCTGTTTGTCAGCGCTAACGACACCTTTGACAACCGCAGCCGAGGTTTTCATCTCGGCAGTCTGGAGTTTATCTCCAAGCCCTTTGTTCGCGGTGAGATTGCCACAGCCATCAGCAAGGTGTTGCGGCCGCAGAACACCTTTGCCGGCATGACGGCGCTGGTGGTCGATGACAACCAGGGGTTGCGGCGCATGGTCGGTGCCTGTCTGGAACGCATTGGCCTGGGCGTGATCGAAGCGGAGAACGGACGCCAGGCCTTTGAGGTGATCAAAGAAAACTTGGCGCAGATTGATATCGGCATTGTTGATTACGATATGCCGGTGATGCGCGGCGACGAGTTTATCCACCTGGCCCGCCAGTTCCCCGAGGTCGAACTGCTGCCGATGCTCAGTTTAAGCGGCGCTGGCGAAACCCAGGCCGTGCTGCGCATGTTCCGCGCCGGGGCCAGTGATTATCTGGTCAAGCCCTTCATCGCCGAGGAACTGCTGGCCCGGGTGCAGGTGCACTTGCAGTTGCGGCGGCACATGAAAAATCTGGAGGAGATGAACCGCAACCTCTACGACCGGGCGGTCAACGATCCGCTCACCGGCCTGCGCAATAAGCGCTATTTTCAGGAGGCCTTTGAGGAGATGTATGCCCGGGCCCGGCGCATCGGCAGTGATCTCAGTTGCCTTTTTTTCGATCTCGATCATTTCAAACAGGTCAACGATACCTGCGGCCACGCCTTTGGCGACTATGTGTTAAAGACCGTCGGCAGATTGGTAAAAAGCAACGTTCGTATCGGCGATCTCGCCGCCCGTTTCGGTGGTGAGGAGTTCGTGGTGGTGCTACCGAACACCGGCATGGAACAGGCGCTGATTGTGGCGGAAAAAATCCGTTCCATCGTGGAATCCTTCCTGTTCAGCGATCAGGGACGGCAATGGCCGGTAACGGTAAGTATCGGCGTCGCCAGCCTGAACTCTGATCAGCCGCCCTCTGCCTCCAGCCTGCTGCAACTGGCCGATCAGGCCCTCTACCTGGCCAAAGACGGCGGCCGTAACCGGGTGGAACGCCATACCATGTGAGGGCTGTTCAACGGCTCTCGCAGCTGACCGGATGGTAATGCACATAAACCCGGCGCAGAAATTCAATCCGTTCCAGCAGGGTCGCTTCCACCTCGGTGGCGATGCGGTCACCGGCGGCCACGCTGATCCCCCCATCCACGCCGATGGTGAGGTTGACCATCAGATACGGCCCGAACCGGTGGGCATGCACCTCTTCAATCTCCTCCACCCCGTACACATCATGCAGCGCGGTCCTGATCTCCTGGGCCAGTTCCCGTCCCGGCAGGGTGTCCATCAGGTCATCGGTGGCTGATCGCAGGATCTCCACACCGGTGCGCAGGATGATGATGGCCACCACTGCCCCGGCCAGGGGATCGACCCAGGCAAAGCCCCAACGGCCAAAGAGAATCCCCACCGCCGCCGCAGCCGAGGCGAAGATATCGTTGCGGTGATCCTGGGCCAGGGCGAGTACGGCGGAGTGGTTGGTGGCGCGGCTGACGGTGTAGGTCCACAGGCTGAGCCCGGTTTTGAGCAGGATAGCAAAGAGGGCGATCCCCAGGGCGGTGAGACTGGCCGCCTGGGCCTGGTCCGGGTTGGAGAGCAGGGTGTGGACGCTGTCCACTGAGTTCCAGAAGATGGCAATGGCGGTGGTAATGACAAAGGCGCCGACCACCACCGAGGCCACGCTTTCCAACTGATCATGGCCATAGGGGTGTTCGCGGTCCGCCGGTTTGGCGGAGAGGCGCACAAAGATACTGACCACGATGCCATAGGCCACATCCGAGGTGGAGTTGATGCCGTCGGCCAACAGGGCAGGACTGTGGCCGAGGATGCCGACTGAGGCCTTGAGCACTGCCAAGAGCACATTGGCGGCCAGACCGACCTGGACCGCGCACATGCTGCGGCGGTTGCGTTGGGCAGCCTGCTGTTCGTGGGCGGCGGTTTTCATGTTCTGTCCTTGCGATGTCCGGAAAAATGGGGAAAGTGGCTTCGTCATAGCCCCATTTTGCCGAGGAAGCAATGCGGAATTTTTCTTCTGGGAAGGGCAGGTGCTGCCCGATTTGAGCGTCAACCAAGGAGGAGTGCAATGCAGCAGCGTCTTGAACGCGATACCATGGGCGAGATCGAGGTGGCGGCCGAGCGGCTCTGGGGCGCCCAGACCGAACGCAGCCGCCGCAATTTTTCCATCGGCAACGAACGCATGCCGCTGGAACTGGTGGATGGGTTGATCCGGCTCAAGCGCGTCTGCGCCCAGGTCAACCGACGGGTCGGCAAATTGGATGCATCCCTGGCAATGCTGATTGTCCAGGCCTGCGATGATCTGTTAAGCGGTCACTATTGCGATGAATTTCCCCTGTCGGTCTGGCAGACCGGCAGCGGCACCCAGAGCAACATGAACGTCAATGAGGTGATCGCCAACCGGGCCGCCATCATCGCCCAGGGCCATCTGCAACCGCCACGGCCGGTACATCCCAACGATCATGTCAACATGTCGCAGAGCTCAAACGATATCTTTCCCTCGGCCATGCATGTGGCGGCGGTCTTTGCCCTGGAGGACCGCTTGCTGCCAGCGGTGGAAGAGCTCTTACATACCCTGAACCGTAAGGCCAAGGAGTATGCCGGCCTGGTGAAGATTGGCCGCACCCATCTCCAGGATGCCACTCCGCTGACGCTGGGCCAGGAGATCAGCGGCTGGGCGGCAATGCTTGCCAGCAACATCGAACAGCTACGCCACGGCCTGGAGCAACTGCGTTTTCTGGCGGTGGGCGGCACGGCGGTGGGCACCGGCCTCAATGCCCCGGCCGGTTTTGGCGAGATGGTGGCCGCGCAACTCAGCGGCGAGACCGGCAAGGTCTTTTATGCCCTGGCCAACAAATTCCACGGCCTCACCGGCCACGACCAACTGGTCTTTGCCCACGGCGCCCTCAAGGGGCTGGCCGCCAACCTGATGAAGATCGCCAACGATGTGCGCTGGTTGGCCAGCGGTCCGCGCTGCGGGCTGGGTGAGATCGCCATCCCCGCCAACGAACCGGGCAGTTCGATCATGCCGGGCAAGGTTAACCCCACCCAGGCCGAAGCGGTGACCATGGTGGCCTGTCAGGTCATGGGCAACGACAGCACCATCGGCTTTGCCGCCAGCCAGGGCAACTTCGAGCTCAACGTCTTCAAGCCGGTGATCATTTACAATTTTCTCCAGTCGGTCAACCTGTTGGCCGATGCGACCAGCTCCTTCCACCACAGCTGCGTCGCTGGTCTGGTGCCGATCCCCGAGCGCATCGACCAGCATCTGCGCAACTCGTTGATGCTGGTGACCGCCCTCAACCCCCACATCGGCTACGATAAGGCGGCGGCCATCGCCAAAAAGGCCCATGCCGAGGGCTCGACGCTCAAAGAGTCGGCCCTGGCCCTGGGGTTGCTCAGTGCCGAGGAGTTTGATCGTCTGGTGCGACCGGAGGCCATGGTCGGGCTCAAGCGATAAAAAAAGTGCGTTATGTTGCAAATACTTAATTATTAAAAAGAGATACCGGTAAAGCTATTGCTTGAATCAACACAGGCTTACCCGTATACTGTCAGGCCGTAGCGGTCTGTGGCCTGCACCGCTCCGGCTTCTTGCAACCCCAGGCCCTGGAACCGTATCATGTCCCCATCCCCTGAAGAAAGCTACAGCACCATCATTCGTCTCCTCTTGGAGGCCAAGCGGCTGAACACCGCCCAGGTGCAGCATGCCGAACGGGTCCGTGCCAAGCTCACCAGTTATCAACCGCTGCTCAAGGTCCTCAAAGATCTCAAATGCATCAGCGATCAGGACGTCAAGGAGGTGTTGCGAGCCACCACCTCGACCATCCGCATCGGCGATTTGCTGGTGGATTTGGGCCATATCTCGCCCGAGGATCTGGAATCGGCCATCCGCCTGCAAAAGGAGAGCGACACCCAGGAAAAACTCGGCCAGGTGCTGGTGCGGCACAACTTTATCGAGGAGCAGTCCTTCATCGAGGTGCTCTCCATCCAGATGGGCTACCCCTTTGTCGAGCCCGCCCTCAACAACATCGACCGCGAACGCTGCGACAAGATACCCAAAACCTTGATGACCACCCATGCCTTTGTGCCGATCAAGACCGACGACGGCACGGTGCGGGTGGCCTTCGCTGATCCCCTGGATCATGAAACGCTCCAGATGGTGCGGCGTTTTCTGGGCGAGAAGATCGTGCCGGTGATCGCCCAGAGCCGCACTATACGCAAAACCCTGGATCTGCTTGCCGAAAAAAAAGCCGGTCATGCCCTGGCCGTGGATACCTCCACCGTGGTGGGCACGGTCAACTCCATTATCCTTGAGGCGATCAAGAATAACGCCAGCGACATCCATATCGAGCCCATGGAGGACCGTCTCCAGGTCCGCTTCCGCGAGGATGGCGTGCTCAGCCATTTCAAGGATTACCCACGCGAGATTATTCCGGCGCTGACCAGCCGCATCAAGATCCTCTGTCAGGCCGATATCACCGAGAAGCGGCGCCACCAGGGCGGCCGCATCATGTTTGATTACGACGAGGGGCAGTTGGATCTGCGCGTCTCCTTCTTCGTCACCATCCATGGGGAGAAGATCGTTTTTCGCCTGCTCAACCGCAAGCAGGAACTCTTTGATCTCCAGTCCATTGGCCTTTCGCCGCGCATGTTGACCCGCTTTTTGGAGGATGCGGTCTACCAGCCCAGCGGCGTGGTGCTGGTGACCGGGCCCACCGGTTCGGGTAAGACCTCCACCATCTACAGTTGCATCCATGCCCTGAAGAGCCCGCAGGTGAGTATCGTCACCGCCGAGGAACCGGTGGAGTATGTGATCGAGGGCATCTCCCAATGTTCCATCGATCCCAAGATCGACCTCACCTTTGAGGAGACCCTACGCCATATCGTGCGTCAGGATCCGGATGTGATCGTCATCGGCGAGATTCGCGACACCTATTCCGCCGAAGTGGCGGTGCAGGCGGCGCTCACCGGCCATAAGGTGTTATCGACCTTCCACACCGAGGATTCCATCGGCGGGTTGATTCGCCTGTTGAACATGGATATTGCCCCCTTTCTCGTCTCCTCCACCGTGGTCAGCGTACTGGCACAACGGTTGCTGCGGCGGATCTGCCCGCACTGCGCCGTGGACACCAAACCCACGCCAATGCAGTTGCAGCGGCTGCGTTGCGCACCGGGCGATCTCGTCGGTGCCAACTTCAAGAAAGGGCGCGGCTGCAAGCTGTGCAAGCAGAGCGGCTACAAGGGCCGCATCGGCGTTTTTGAGCTGCTGGTGCTCGATGAACGGGTGCGTACCGCCATCCTCGAGCAGAAGACCAGTTTCGATATCCGTACCATCAGCATCAACCATTCCGGGCTGATTACCCTGCTTGAAGACGGCTTGGTCAAGGCGGGCAAGGGATTGACCACCATCGATGAGGTTCTGCGTTGCCTACCCATTTTCAGTCCGCCCCGTCCCTATGTTGAACTTTGCCGGCTTTTTGGTGACTAAATGAGTCCGCCCTTTTCGTTAATCGATGTCATCAACCGCTTTATCGAGTCGGATAAGGTGGTGCTGCCAGTGTTCAACTCCGCTGCCACCAGTATTCAGCAGGAACTGGCGAAAAACGAGCCAAGCATCCAGGTGATGGAGAAGATCATCACCGCCGATCAGGCCCTGGCCACCCAGGTGCTGAAGATTGCCAACTCCTCTTTTTATCGTGGGCTCAACGAGGTGGGTACAGTACGGGCGGCGATCATGCGGCTGGGCATGCAGGAGATTGCAAAGGTGGTGCTGTTGGCCACCTCGCGCAATCATTTCAAGAGTACGGATAAGACCATCAATCTCTTGATGAAAAAGTTATGGCAGCATGCGGTGGGCTGTGCCTACGGCACGGTATGGCTGGCGCGTCGTCATACCTACGGGGTGGAGCAGAGCCAGGCCTTTTTCGGCGGCCTCTTTCATGATGTGGGCAAACTGCTGGTGCTGGTGATCATCGAGCAGATCAAACGGCATAACCAAAGCCTGAAAATCACCGATGCCCTGTTAATGGAGGCGATGGACCGGCTCCATGCCCGCGAGGGCGGCAAGCTGCTCTCCAAATGGAATATGCCCGACTATTTTTGCGTTATCGCCCGCGAACACCACTCGGCTGAGCTCGACGACAAAAATATCCTCATGCTGCTGGTGCGCATGGCCAACCTGGTCTGCCATAAGCTCGGCATCGGTCTGGTGCGTGCCCCCTCCCTGATCCTGCCCGCCACCCTGGAAGCCGATCTGCTCAACCTCTCCGAGATCGATCTAGCCGAGTTGGAAATCGCCCTGGAAGACACGGCGGTGCTGGCAAGCTAACCCTTAGATATTTCTTAGAGATAACGGCCTTTGAGCCGTTCCTTGTCGATGGCCTGTTTCTTGCCATCCTCACCCAGCGCCACATAGGTGATGGCCGCCTCGGTGACCTTGAAGGTGGTGAACTGATCCTTGCCGGCGTGGAGGATGGGCCGCACCCACACCTCCAGCATGATGCTCACCGAGGTTGTCCCCAGCCGTAGCACCCGCCCGTAACAGCAAACCACATCCCCCACCCGCACCGGCTTGATGAATTTCATGCTCTCCACCGCCACCGTGGCGGTGCGCGTGCGCGTTACCTCCTTGGCCAGCATCGAGCCGGCCAGATCCATCTGCGACATGATCCAGCCGCCGAAGATATCACCGTTGAAGCTGGTATCCGCCGGCATGGGCATGGTGCGCAGTAGGAGTTCGCCTTGGGGTTGGTCCTGTTCCATGGTCATTGTTCTGTCTCCTGTGGTTGTGTCGAGAGGGTCACCGCTGTGTTGTATAGTGGATTTTCTCGCATCCGCAAACGGCTAAACGTCGGAAAATAGGGTGGTGATCACTGCAGGAGCCGACTATAATGCCCGGATTGTCACCCGCCGCCATCCAAAGAGGAGCCTCTATGAAGATCGATTGGGCCTATTTACGCAAGGGCTGAGCCTCGTGCATCAAGGCACAGGCTGTGCTTGAACAATCACAAATACCCATGGAAGAAACAGTCGATGCGCGCAAAGCGGCGCTTGGCGAAGAGGCGGCCTGGCAGTTGCTGAGTGGAGCCGGCGAAATCCTGGTGGCCAAGGGCAAGAAGGTGCAGAGCTTCAACCCACAGGTGGATGCCAAGGAGACCATCCTCGCCGCCGCCCTGGGACGCTCCGGCACCCTGCGTGCCCCAACCCTACGCATCGGCGAGCGGTTGTACATCGGCTTTGGCGAAGGGTTGTACAGTCAGTTTTGATACCTTCGTACTCAGCCAACAGGCGATGAGCACCGGAATTTTTCCGACGACTCATCGCGGAGATCTCTCCCCTTGGTCGAGATGACGGGGAAATCGAGCAGACCGGAGAAGAAAGCCTATTGTCTGGCATAAACCGGCACCGCTTGCGGGGCAGGTTGTCATTTCCAGCGCAGCGAGAAATCTCCTCAGGCTCCCCTCGCTTAACTCTTTAGGATAACTCAAGGATCATCCTATGTCCGTGCTTGATGCGTCTTTACAGGAACAACTCGCGGCCATCACCAGCCAGGGGCAACACCGCTCCCTGGTGGCGGTCAATCACCTTGATCAGGGGATGATCGAGATCAACGGCCACCGCTACCTCAATCTGGCCGGTAACGATTACCTGGGCCTGGCTACCAATCGGCACCTGCTGGAGACCTTTTACCGGCAGCAGCAGGAGACCAACCTCCTGGAGAACTATGGCCTGGGCAGCACCGCCTCGCGGCTGATGACCGGCAACACCCATCCGTACGGGCAGTTGGAGCGGCAACTGCGCCAACTCTACCAGGCCGAGGCGGCCCTGGTGTTCAACTCCGGCTACCACATCAACATCGGCATCCTGCCGGCCCTGACCACCAAGCAGGACCTCATCCTTGCCGACAAGCTCTGCCATGCCAGCTTGATCGATGGCATGCGACTGTCGCGGGCCAAGGTGGTGCGCTATCCGCATCTCGACTATGCGGCCATCGAGCAGCTGCTTGCAAAGGAGCGCCATAAATACCGCCAGGTGATCATCGTCACCGAATCGATCTTTTCCATGGATGGCGACACCGCCGATCTGGCGGAACTGGTGCGCATCAAGGATCGTTTCCAGGCGGCGCTCTATGTGGATGAGGCCCATGGGGTGGGCATTCGGGGCGAGAACGGCTGCGGTCTGGCCGAGGAGCAGGGCGTCCACCAACAGATCGAGATCCTCACCGGTACCTTTGGCAAGGCCTTTGGTGGCCAGGGCTCCTTTGTGGTGGGCACGGCAGCGTTGATCGATTACCTGCTCAACACCGCCCGCTCGCAGATCTTTTCCACCGGCCTGCCGCCGGTATCGGTGCACTGGCTCTGTTTTGTACTGGAGCAGATTCCCCTGATGCGCGAGCAGCGGGCCAAGGTGGAGCAGATGGCCGCGCGTTTCCGCACTGCCCTGCGCGATCAAGGGCTGCGCACCGACGGCGACAGCAACATCGTGCCGGTGCTGGTGGGCGATGCGGCCCGCACCGTGGCCGCGGCCGAGCGGGTCTGCGAGGCGGGCTACTGGGTCAAGGCGGTGCGGCCACCGACGGTGCCGGTCGGGACCTCGCGGCTACGGTTGTCGCTGAATGCCGCTATGAATTGGGAGCAGTTGGCGCCACTGCCGTCCCTCATCAAGGCAGCGCTGGGGTAAGGCCATGCAGCAGACCTGGATACAACGCCAAAACCACCCACACTGCCTCCTCTTTTTTGCCGGCTGGGGCATGGATGCCACCCCCTTTGCCGGCATTGCCGCCAACACCGCCGATTTTTACCTGATCCACGATTACCGCGAGTTGGCCTCTCTAGACCTGGCCCCCTTCGCCGTCTACGAGCAGGTGCATCTCCTGGCCTGGTCCATGGGCGTGTGGGTGGCGGCCCATCTCCTGGCAGCTCACCAGCATGCCTTCGCCACGCGCACCGCCATCGGCGGCACCCTCTCGCCCATCGATGGCCAGCGCGGCATTCCCCCGCAGAGTTACAACGCCATGCTGGAGGATTTCGGCCCGCAGACCCTCACCGACTTCTACCGCAACATGTTCGACGACGACGAACAACTCAACCGTTTCCTCGCCCATCGCCCCCAACGCGACATCGAGGCCCTGCGCCAGGAGATGGAGGCCTTTCGCACCGCCTCCCAGGCCTGTGGCCCAGCCATTGACATCTACACCCACAAGATCATCACCAGCCGCGACCGCATCTTCTCCGGCCGCAACCAGATGCGTGCCTGGGGCAAGGGGCAGGGCCAGGTCTGCAACTGGCCGCATTTCCCGTTTTATCTTTTATCGGATTGGCGAGATCTGCTTGCGGGCTAGCGCAGGCTCTGTTCTTGACGAGATTTGTTAGGAGGCGCAATCGAATCGGTGCCTCTCTGTTCGTCGTGCGGCACACATCCCACCTGTGGGACAAGGAGACAGGGTGGCCGACATGCAACTTAGCTTGTCTTTTGCGTTTGTCAGACCACCAATTCTAACCAGGTTGACCTGTGGCTCGAGGGAGTTTTTTACCGCCGAGATCATGACGAAGAAAGGGAGAGCAAAACGGATAATCTTTTTAATGGCCTGAATATACGTATTTTTTAATATCGATTGCCCCAAAAAAGAAAGGGTAGTAGTTGACTGCTCTCTTACCTGTTATTCACAATATGAACAGGCCTATTGATACTGTTAGTTATTCAAAGATGAGATAATGCAAAATAACTCGATAGATTTAGTACTAAAAATTCTGAATTTTTTTCGGCCAAAATTTTACAATCGTATTACCTGGGTAGTGGTATGTGCTGGCATTTCAATGATGAGTACATCGTTGATAGAAAAACTAGTTGAAGTGTTATTTGAGAAAACATTCAATCTAGCTTTAACTGGCTCATCAGACGTTGCATGGGGCTTCGGCTTGGTCTGTACAGGCTTAATTTATCATCTTATAAATACAGGTTTATTTGAGCTTTTCACTACAGAGAAAAAACATATAGAAATAGAAAGCAAAAAAGCCCACGATAAAAATATCTTTCAGCAAGCAAACGAGCTTATGAAAGAGGAAGAATTTAGTGACTTACTATCTTGGTTGTTAAATGATCATTCATATACAATTAACAAATGCAGGAAACTCGAAATGTTTTGTGATTTTCTAGTAAAAACAGAAAACCAATTCCTCCTTAATGAACTCAAAACCCCTGCTCAATCTTTCCTTTCATGCTCACACAGACTTATAGAATTTCTTTGCCTAAGGTTCTTTGTTTATCCATCCTCTCAGACTAGAACTGATATGAGGCTTTGTATGCAACCATCTTGGAACATAGATCGAGACGGTGGAGGTTCACCAGAAGAATTTGAACAATATGCCAAGTTAACAAAAGAATTAGAGCAATACGTTTTAGACACTCAAAAACACTACCACGAACTTAGAAAAAACATAAAAAACCAAATGTTTATCTAACAAAAAGTTTCTGCGGATCCGCAAACAGCGCGGACCCGCAGAACTCCACGTTAGCCCCCTCCCTCCAAACGCCATGAACCTCATCAGAATCGCTGTCGTCCTTGCTCTTGTACTCGTTGTCCACCCGGTTTTGGCAGGCGATGACCTCTGTGACGTGCAAGAGTTGAAAAGGGAGATGCCACCGGAGGTCGCATCTCTTCTTTCTCGGATCGTCGAATGCAATCATTGGGGTGGAGAAGAGCCCTACGACAAAGAGCGAGCCCGTGAAATAGGAAGAGCCGTGGAACGACTGAGATGTAGCCAACTCGATCGTGACGAGACCGGAATCCGGGACAAGTATAAGAAACGGAAGAACATACTTCTCCGAATTGACAACACCAAAGAGTTTTGCCTGTAGCCTTGGTCTAACCAGCCGCTGAGCAAGGCCTCAAGAAACCGCCGCTCGTTTTGTGGCATGTTCATCTGTCGCTGCTCAACAATCGGGCGAAGTTGACGGGCGCTAACGGGGAATGTAAACCCGTCATAGTTTCGATCAGTTCTGTACGCTTCATTCGAGGTTGGAGTGTTCGCAACTTGCCCGAAACGTTTCCGCCCAATCCCCCCACCTGTCGATAACAGCCTGAGCCCCATCCTCCCACCCGATTTGGGCGGCGCACAATTTTACGGAATTGCAACGCCGTTGCCGCGCATCTTACATTTTACGTCTATAGCCGTGGCAAAAACGAAAGGAGTATGGTACAAACTTGTCACAACAGACGGCCTGGAGGAGGGCCGCTGGCGAAGAGAAAAATATCCCGCCCGGTTGAAGCCCTTGCCGTGGCAGGGATTTTGCCGCTGTAGCGATAAGCGGCGGTTTGGCGCAGGTCGAGCAATAAAAAAAGGCTGGTTGGCAAAGCCAACCAGCCTTTATCTGTGGCGGAGAGAGAGGGATTCGAACCCTCGGTGGAGTATAACCCCCACACTCGCTTAGCAGGCGAGCACCATCGGCCTCTCGGTCATCTCTCCGAATAGATCGGTTTCGGTGTGTGGCGGAGGAAGTAGGATTCGAACCCACGGTACTTTCGCACAACGGTTTTCAAGACCGCCGCCTTAAACCACTCGGCCATTCCTCCACACCGGCCGTAAATACCATTTCAACGGGTCACTGTCAACAGACTACTCTATTTCATGAAAGCAAACAACCCCGCCGTCGACACCAATCAGGATCAGGAATTCATCAACCTGAGTTGCCTCTACGAGATCACCCGCCACCTGGCCTCGGCCACCAGTCTGCAGGATTGCCTGGAGAAGATCGTCAACAGCCTGGCCGAACATAAACAGATGGATAACGGCACAGTGACGATCATCAATCCGAGCACCGGCGAGTTGGAGATCGAGGTGGCCCACGGCATCACCGCCGAGGCCAAACGGCGCGGGCGCTACAAGCTCGGTGAGGGCATCACCGGCAAGGTGGTGGCCACCGGCGAACCGATTATCGTGCCGCAGATCGGCGAAGAACCGCTCTTTCTCAATCGCACCCGCACCCGTGGCGATGAACGCAAGAAGCGCAGTTCCTTCCTCTGCGTGCCGATTTTGGCGGCGCAGCAGTCCATCGGCGCCCTGTCCATCGACCGCGAGTATGCCGAGGGTTTTGGCGCCCAGTCGGAAAATGATCTGCGTTTCCTCACCGTGGTCAGCAGCCTGATCTCGGAGAGTGTGCAGCGTATCCAGCGGGTCAACGAGGAAAAAGAGGCCCTGCGGCAGGAAAACTCCAAGCTCAAACGCGAACTCTCCGCCAAGAACCGCATCGAGGAGATCATCGGTAACTCCTCGCGGATGCAGGAAGTGTTTGACATGGTGCATCGGGTGGCGGATTCCAACGCCACGGTGCTGCTGCGCGGCGAGTCCGGCACCGGCAAGACCCTGGTGGCCAAGGCCCTGCACCATAACTCAAGCCGTGCCGAAGGCCCCTTTGTGGTGGTCAACTGCTCGGCCTTGCCGGAAACGTTGTTGGAGAGCGAACTCTTCGGCCACGAGCGCGGGGCCTTCACCGGCGCCACCGAGGCCAAGAAGGGAAGATTTGAGCTGGCCGAAGGCGGGACCCTCTTCCTCGATGAGATTGGTGAGATCAGCCCGGCGGTGCAGGTGAAGCTGCTCAACGTCATCCAGGAGCGCACCTTTCAGCGGTTGGGCTCCACCAAAACCATCAAGACCGATATCCGCCTGGTGGCCGCCACCAACCGTGATCTGGAAAAGGCGGTCAAGGAGATGGTCTTTCGCGAGGATCTCTACTACCGGCTCAACGTTTTTCCAGTTTACCTGCCGCCCCTGCGCGAGCGGCGCACCGACATCCTGCTGTTGGCCGAATATTTCCTGGAGAAATATGCCCAGGAAAACAACAAGGAAATCAAAAGGATAACCACTCCGGCCATCGACCTGTTGGTGCAGTACCACTGGCCGGGCAACGTGCGCGAGCTGCAAAACTGCATGGAGCGGGCGGTACTGATCTGCGACGACAATGCCATCAAGTCGATCCATTTGCCGCCTTCGCTGCAAAGTGCGGAGTCGATCCACTCCAGCAAACCCCTTTCCCTGGCCTCGGCGGTTGAAAATTTCGAGCGCGAACTTATCATTGAGGCGCTGAAGAAAAACAACGGCAACCAGACCAAGGCTGCCAAGTGCCTGGAAACCAGCCTGCGCATCATCAATTACAAGATTCACAGCTACGGCATCGAGCCCAAGCATTTCAAGGTCAAGTAATGCGGGTGCTGCTGCATCTCTGTTGCGGGCCGTGTACGGTCTACCCGTTGGCGCGGCTGCGAAAGCAGGGCCATGAGGTAAGGGGGCTGTTTTATAACCCCAACATCCACCCCTTCCTGGAATTCCGCCGCCGCATCGACGCGCTCAAGCAGTTGGCCGAGGCGGTTGCTTTTGGTGTGGAAATCGACGACAACTACGGCCTGACCAGCTACCTGCGCCAGGTGGTCGGCCACGAGGCCGAGCGCTGCCCGATCTGCTATGAGATGCGATTGCTGCGCACGGTGCAGGCGGCGGTGGCCGGCGGTTTTGAGGGCTTCAGCACCACGCTTTTGTACTCGAAATACCAGAACCACCGGTTGTTGATCGAGCGCTGTAAGCAGTTGGCCGCAGAGCATGGCCTCTGTTTTGTGTACGAGGATTTTCGCCAGGGCTGGCAGGAGGGCATCGACGAGTCGATTCGCCTGGGACTCTACCGTCAACCCTACTGCGGCTGCATCTACAGCGAGCAGGAACGCTACGATAAACGACTGCGCAAGCGCAAGACAGCGGTGGCGCAGCAACAGGCTGATTGAAGCCATCGCCTCGTCAACAAAGGAATTTTTTCCTAGCGCTCGGAATGACAGCCCCTGAAACAGTTATTGGGCCCGAAGCCCACCTTTTTTCGTTATATGTTCGCAGACGCCCCGACACGGGCGCCGGGAGGCAATTATGGACAATATCATCGTGCTGGCCACCAGCAACAAGAACAAGTTCAAAGAGATGCAGAATCTGCTCAAGGATTTCCCGGTGACGATCAAATCGCTCGCCGATTTCGGCCCCATGCCGGAGGCCATCGAGGATGGCGAAACCTTTGACGACAACGCCTACAAGAAGGCCCTGCACTATGCCAAGGTACTGGGCGTGCCCTGTCTGGCCGATGATTCCGGCCTAGTGGTCGATGCCCTCGACGGTCGGCCGGGCGTCTACTCGGCCCGTTACTCCGGTCCGGAGGCCACCGACTGGTCCAACTGCGAGAAACTCCTCGGTGAGATGGCCGAGCAGAGCAACCGCAGTGCTCACTTTGTCTGCGTCCTCTCCCTGGCCACCCCGGCAGGCCCGGCCCTGACCTGGGAAGGCAAATGCGACGGCGAGCTACTGCACGAGCGGCGCGGCGAGTCCGGGTTCGGCTATGATCCGCTCTTTTTCTTTCCCGCCCTGGGCAAGACCTTTGCCGAACTCTCCATGGAGGAGAAAAGTACGGTCAGCCATCGTGGCAAGGCGCTGCATGAGTTTGTCGCCGAGTTTGCCAAGGTACAGACCTGGATGCGCCAACGCATGGCCGAGATTAAACCGCCCAAGCCTGACCACAGTGAGTTCGAGCACAACGACTGGTCAAAGGAGCGGATGTAGTCTGCGCGTAACCTGTGTTGGTATTGATTATATAAAAACGGGGCTGTTGTTGTGACAGCCCCGTTTTGCGTTACCATGTACCCTGCTCCCAGGCCCTCGGGAATGAACGCGGCCGGATTGCCGCCGGTGAAGGTCTCGCTGAGAGAGGTGTGTCCAGGATAGAGTGCCTGGAACGTAGAGGATTGTGATAGCAGACTCCAATGCAGGGTGCCGTCGACTCCGCTTGCGGCGCTCAGTGTCAGGGGGATTGAAAAATATCGTGGTATGTATCGGTGATATTTTTAACGGGTAGATCCTGGGCGAGTGAGAACTTTTTCGACTTGACCGATACCTTTTAGTGGCGAATTGTGCCAGCAAAGGGTTCAAATAAGATTATCCGGTATGTTGAGTCAGCAGAAATTGGCAAAACTGATTGGAACAAGTGGCCTGATTATCGGCAGGATGAAAGGGGGGAAAGAAATGGAAACACTGACAGATGACACCAAGTTAAAGAATCTTTTCAAGCAAGCCCTCATGGAGACCCTTGAGGAGAAGAAGGACCTGGTACGCGAACTCCTGATGGAGGCCATGGAGGACGTGGCCTTGGTGCATGCCATCCAAGAAGGCGAGGATTCCGGCGAGGCCGGTAGAGATGAAATATTCGGGATTCTGCGCGGAGCTCAAGAGGCTGCATGAGGGTTCTGTTTACCACAAGCTTTGCCAAGGACCTGCGCAACCACAAGAAAAACCCAATTCTTCTCCAGCAGATTCAAAAGGTTATTGAACAAGTCGAACGGGCTGAAACGATCACCGAATTGACCAATCTCAAACAACTCAAGGCTGAAGGACGATATTACCGGATTCGGATCGGTGATTACCGGCTGGGCCTTACCATCGAAAACAACCAGATCACCTTTGTCAGGGTTTTGCACCGCAGAGAAATCTACCGCTTCTTTCCGTGAACAACATCCTCAACGTATCCGAAGCGCTGGCATCATAAATGGTAGTGGCGTTTCCAGCCTTCTCTACCAAACCATCGGTAGTAGAGGTCTCGGTGAGATGGCTGTCGTCGCGCACGGTAACGGTCATGGTGCCCAGCGGCCAAGGAGGCCTTGCCTTCGCTTTCTTTCCACCCCGCTTCCTCAGCAATCCTCCCCATAATCTGCTCTGACTGCTCGCAGGCGTACCAGGGTCGAGCCCGACCTGAGTCGCCAGGTCGAGTCCATCACCAAGCCCACACCGTTCGCCATCTCCTCCAACTCTCGTAGGGTATAGGTTCTGCCGTTATAGGTATTGAGCATCATGTGCAGATCGTAGAGAGCGCCGTGTGGACCGTGATCGCTGAAGAAATCGTGGATGAGCACCTGGCTCCCCGGCGCGATTGCGGCTGCTGCCATCCTCAGTAATGCAGTGGTTTCCTCCCGGCCCTGGCAGTGGATGAGGTTGGAGAGCAGTACCAGGTCATACGGGTCACTGGCGGCCAGTGACGGCGGCCAGGGTTCGAGGAGATTGCAGCCGATCCAGGTGAGTTGCACCTGCCAAGGGGCCAGGGCAGCGTGGAGTTGTGGACGCGCCAACACCTCGGGCAGATCACAGCAGGTGACTGTCCAGCCGGGGTGACGGAGGAGCAGCTCGCGTGCATAGGCCCCGGAACCGGTGCCGAGATCAAGCAGACGTCCCTGGGCGGACAAATCGCCCACAACATCCCAGAGTTCGATGGCGCGCAGTCGCGCCGCCTCATCCATGGCCCCCAGATAACGTTCACGGGCCAGCTCCAGTTCCTCCGCTGACTTGTCACCACTGGCAAAGACCCGTTGCCCTGATGTCAGGGTATCCTCCAGATTCCGCCAGGAATCAAACATCTGGGCTTCAAATTCCAGGGTTTGCCATTGGCGGTTAGCTCCGTCGCTGGCCAGCAAGGGCTGCATGGCTGGGGCAAAATCGTACCCATCATCCTCACCCACCAGCAGCCCTAGACCGCAGAGGGCCTCAAGAAAGCGGCGACCATAGGCCGGATCCCACCCCAGGGCAGTACAGAGCTCCTCCGCCGATTTACCACCTGCCCCCAGCTGCGCCAAAAGCCCGCAGCGATGCGCCAGCAGCAGCGTCTGGCTGGCGCGATACCCGGTGAGCAGGTCGGTGAAGGTGCGAAACGGAGTAGATGGTTCGCTCAAGACTTCTCCTGGGCATTGGCGATGCCCACTTCGGCAAAGGTCTTGATCTCGGCCAGCACCCGGGTGGCAGCGCCGATGAGGTGCATGGCCACGGCGGCTCCCGTGCCCTCGCCGAGGCGGAAATCGAGGTTGAGCAGGGGTGTCAATCCCATGCGCTCAAGCATGCAGCGATGGCCGACCTCCACCGAGTTGTGGCTGGCAAAGAGGTAGGCCTTGGCCGCCGGGGCGAGCTCGCAGGCAATGAGTGCGCCGGCGGTGGAGATGAGCCCGTCGCAGACCACCGGAATGCCGCGGCTGGCGGCACCGATCACCAGTCCCGCCAGACCGCCGATCTCAAAGCCGCCGACCTTGGCCAACACGTCAAGGGCATCGTTGGCATCGGGGCGGTGCAGGGCCAGCGCCGCTTCGATCACCCGTACCTTGTTGGCGAGCATGGCGTTGTCGATACCGGTGCCACGGCCGGTGACCGTTTCCACCGGCAAGCCGGAGAAGGCGGCAATGATCGCCGAGGAGGGGGTGGTGTTGCCGATGCCCATGTCGCCGGTGCCCAGCAGATCCATGCCCTCCTCATCCACCAACTGGTTGACGATGGCAATACCCGCCTCCAGGGAGCGAATCGCCTGTTCCCGGCTCATGGCCGGCACGACGGCCAAGTTGGCCGTACCCATGCCGATTTTTTTATGAAAAATGGGTAAATCAGCGGGAAAATCATGGTTCACTCCCAGATCGGCCACCCGCACCGTGGCCCCGGCGTTGCGGGCGAGCACGCTCACCGATGCGCCGCCTTGCACAAAGTTGTAGACCATCTGCGGTGTGACCTCCTGGGGAAAGAGGCTGACCCCCTCCTCGACCACGCCGTGATCGCCGGCGCAGGTGACGATTATTTTGTTGCGGAACTGCACGTCCAGGTTGCCGACAATGGAGGCCAGCCGGGCGGAGAGGGGTTCAAGGATGCCCAAACTGCCCTGGGGACGGGCCTGGTCGGCGAGCCGTTGCAGGGCTTGCCGGTGAACAGATTGATCGGGTGTTTGGATGGCGGCGATGGCGGACTCTAAAAGGCGCATATCTGTGCTCTTTGTTCGGAAAAATTAGATGGATGAGGTCGTGGGTATGGAAACTTTGTCGCCACGGATATCCTCACGAAAGACCTCCATGCCCTTTTTCATGGCGCAGAAATCGCCGCACATGGTGCAGGTATCATTGGCCTCGGGGGCACGCTGGGCGCGGATGGCCCTGGCCTGCTCGGGAAAGAGCAGGTGTTGCTCCAGATCCTGCCAGCGCATATCACGCCGGGCCATGGCCGCCTGTTTTTCCCGCTCGCGGCGCTCCGGGTACTTGGCGACATCGCCGATGCGTACCGCCAAGCGGGTGGCGCGCACCCCTTCGCGAACATCGTTGTCGTCGGGCAGGGCCAGGTGCTCGGTCGGGGTGATGTAGCAGACCAGGTCCGCACCGTGGCGGGCGGAGTTGGCGGCGCCGATGGCGGCGGTGATATGGTCGTAACCGGCACCGGTATCCAGGGGCAGTGGCCCGAGCACGTAGTAGGGCGCATTGCCGCTCATCCGTTTTTCGAGCTGAATATTGGCGGCGATCTCATCCAGCGGCACATGCCCCGGCCCCTCAACCATCATTTGGCAGCCCATCTCGCGGCCCAGTTCGGCCAGCTCGCAGTTGATGATCATCTCCGCCATCTGCGCCCGGTCATGGCTATCATGGATGGCACCGGCGCGGATGCCGTTGCCGAGGCTGAGGATGGCATCATATTTCTTCATCAGGCCGCAAACCCGGTCGAACTGCTCATAGAGCGGGTTTTCCTTGCCGGTGGCATCCATCCAGGCCACCATGAAAGTGCCGCCCTTGGAAGCGAGCCCGCCGTAACGAAACCCCTGCTTGCGCAGCCGTTCGATGGTGTAGCGGTTGATGCCGCAGTGGATGGCCATGAAGCTCAGTCCATCCTCCAGTTGGCGTTCGATCAGTTCAAAGAGGAATTCGGGATCGAGCTTGGCGGGATTTTTGTATCGGCGCGCTGTCTCTTTAAAGGCCTGGTAGAGCGGCACGTTGCCCACCGGCAAGGAGGTGTTGGCCAGGATTTCGCGGCGGATGCGGTCGAGATCACCACCCACCGACAACTCCATCAGGGTGTCGGCGCCCTCCTCTTCGGCGATTTGTGCCTTGCGGATTTCCGCTTGCAGATCGCAGATATCCGAGGAGGTGCCGATGGAGGCATTGACCTTGGTGCGCAGGCCGCTGCCGATGCCGACCACCTTTTGTTGAGGACGGTTGGGGTGATTGGCGATGACGATCTCGCCCAGAGCGACTTTTTCGCGGATGAATTGGGCGGGGAGGCCTTCGGCAGCAGCCACGGCCTCCATCTGGGGGGTCAGGGTGAGAGCTCGGGCGAGCTCGATTTGGGTGTTCATGTATCCTCCGTACGTTGCGACAGTCCGAGTGCGGAAAGAGAAAAGGGTTTCAAAAGGGAGATATCCTTTTGAAACCCTTTGCCATCGCGTTCCCAAGAAGAGTCTGTCTATACGTCTTCTGACTTCCGGCGACTGCCGAATCGCGCCTTCCCAATCATACCTGATCAGTGGCTTCCCAAGCCCCTTGGGGCGGGATGCGATTCTTACAACCGGTTACAGCGGCGGGACCGTCACGGATTTACACCGTGTTCCGTTTATAGAACTGTCTTTATGTTGTGGTTCGTCTGCTCCTGTGTAGCAGGTGCGCCAACCTACCACAGGCGCACCTCGCTGGCAATCCCCTAAACAGGGGGGGGCCTCCCCCGAAAGTAGGGCTCAGATGGCCTTGCGCCAGGAGAGCCCTTTTCGGCAGGTGGCAGATGCCCCCCGATATTGCCGTCATGGAGGGCTACCAGCGATGATGGCGATGGTGGTGGTGGCGCGGATGCTCCCGCCGGTAGTGATCATGGCCATACCAGCGATGCGGTGGCGGACGATGATGGTGCCACCGGGGCGGTGGATAGGGCGGCGGCGGAGGTTGCCAGTAGGGCCGATAGACCACCGGCGGCGGGTAATAGCCGTAGCGCGGGCCGCTGTCAAAGGCGACCATGGTACCGCCGAGATCAACCCCGACATACACCCCCGCCTTGGCCTGGTTGGCGATGAGGGTGGTGGTGATGCAGCAGAGCAGAAGGGCTGCAAGGACGTGGGATGTTTTCATGATGGCCTCCGTGATGTGGTATTGGTTTGGGCCTGTTCACCGTCCCTCTTCCTGGGGGACAGCGTGCAGACGGACACGATCATTGGTGCGGAGATTGGCCTGTCCCGCACATTGCAGGACAACCTTTTCTCCGGTGGTGGATACCACCAGACAGGAGCGTGGTTTGGTGGAAAAGGTTGGGGCGATCAGCAAGGTGAGGCAGACGATCAGGCCAAAGGGGTGCATGGTGGGTGGTTCCTCAAGGGCTGGGAGAAATGGAGTGGTGCCTTGTCTTGAGCATCACTGTAGCCGTGGCTCCGCCCTCTCGTCAGCGGACATCGGGTGGCATGGTCCCCGACACCGGGCCATGTCGAGTGCATGTCGGGTGGGAAATAGCCTTGAGATTGGCTTTGAAATCAGGTTATTATCTTGCCGCTCTCCATCAAGGGCGGTAGGATGAGCGCGCATTGGCAAAGGTGTGCCGTGACGGGCAGAAGGGCAAAGACGGGTCTTGAATCATGAGGAGGAACGCCGGTGGCAGGGGAAACAGTGGAACAGTTTATCTATATCCAGGGAGAAGCGCAGAACGGCATGATTCCGGAGAGTGCGGAGGTGCTGGCCTTTACCAGGGAGCAGATGCAGCAGGTGGAAACAGCGGAGCTGGCCATGGTGATTGCCAATGTCTTTGGTCGGGGACAATATTTTCCCGGTCCGGATGAGGCGCTCACTGCGGTCATCCATGAGTTTATTCGCCGCTCGGATCGCTTTCGTTTGGCCAAGGCCCGCAAAAAGCATCACTGCACCCTGGTGTCGGCGCACAAACGCTTTGACGGTGAGATTTCGGTGAAGGTGATGGCGGTAATCGCTGTTAAAGCGGGCAGTGTGCAGCTCGATGAGCCTCAGAGCTTTCATCAATTGGTGGTCGACACCCTGCCCAAGTATCAGGAGGTCTTTCTCGAGGAGGCCTATGCCAATGATTCCAAGCTGATCGAACTGATCAAGGAAGCCACCCTGCACCACATCAACGTCAGTCTGCAATAATCCGATGAATTGGCCATTGCCTGGAAGCCATGGGCTTTTGTGCTGGCATCATTACAGGGCCATGTCTATGGTAGCGGACAACTGACGCCCTATTTTTTCATCAACCCGGTGCATCTCCCTGGAGCAACACCATGGAAAACAAACATAAGTATAACGTCGTTTTTGCCATCTTCGCTGCTTTCGGCATTCTGATCATTCATGAACTCTGGGTGGAGCAGCAGACGGTGGCCCCTGTGCCCTACAGCCAGTTGGAGACCCTGTTGCAGCAGGGCAAGGTGGCGGATCTCTCCATCCGTGAGCAGTTCATTGTCGGCCAGTTGAAGGAACCCGACGAACACGGCAAAAAAGTGGTGATCGCCAATCGGGTTGATCCCAAGCTGGCCGAGCACCTCTCCCAGTTCGGCGTGCCCTATACCCAGGTGTATGAAAGCAAGTTTTTGGCGACCATTCTTTCCTGGATCGTACCCACCCTGCTCTTTTTTGGCATCTGGATGTTTGTGGTGCGCAAGTTCATCGACAAACAGGGCGGCATGGGCGGTGGCGGCTTCATGAGCATTGGCAAGTCCAAGGCCAAGGTCTATGTGGAGAAAGAGACCGGCGTCAGCTTTGAGGACGTGGCCGGAGTCGAGGAGAGCAAGGCGGAGTTGCAGGAGATTGTCGAATTTCTCAAGGCCCCTGTGGATTACGGCAAACTGGGGGCGCGCATGCCCAAGGGCATTTTGCTGGTCGGCCCTCCCGGTACCGGCAAGACGCTGTTGGCCCGGGCCGTGGCCGGCGAGGCCGGGGTACCCTTCTTTTCGATCAGTGGTTCGGAATTTGTGGAGATGTTTGTCGGCGTCGGTGCGGCGCGGGTGCGTGATCTCTTTGAGCAGGCGCGCAAGTCGGCTCCGGCGATTATCTTCATCGACGAGTTGGATGCCCTGGGACGGGCTCGTTCCGCCGCCGGGCTGGGTGGCAACGACGAGCGGGAACAGACGCTGAACCAGTTGCTGGTGGAGCTGGATGGCTTTGATCCCACCAGCGGCCTGGTGCTGTTGGCCGCCACTAACCGGCCCGAGGTGCTGGATCCGGCCCTGTTGCGTGCCGGCCGCTTTGATCGCCAGGTGCTGGTGGATCGACCCGACAAGTTGGGCCGTATCGCCATCCTCCAGGTGCATATGAAAAAGATCCAGATGGGCAGTGATGTCGATGCCTCGCAGGTGGCCGACCTGACCACCGGTTTTTCCGGGGCTGATCTGGCCAACCTGGTCAACGAGGCGGCCCTGCTGGCCACGCGGCGGCAGGCGACTGGAGTGGCCATGGAGGATTTCACCCAGGCCATTGAGCGTATCATCGCCGGTCTGGAGAAGAAAAACCGGCTGCTCAACCCCCGCGAGCGCGAGATCGTCGCCTACCACGAGGTCGGCCATGCCCTGGCGGCTCTGGCCCTGCCCGGCAGCGATCCGGTCTACAAGATTTCCATCATTCCACGCGGCATCGGTGCCCTGGGCTACACCCTGCAACGGCCCACCGAGGACCGTTTCCTGATGACCAAGGAGGAGTTGGAAAACAAGATCGCGGTACTGCTCGGCGGTAGAGCGGCGGAAAAGCTGATCTTTGGCCATCTCTCCACCGGCGCCTCGGACGACATCGCTCGCGCCACCGACATTGCCCGCAACATGGTCACCCGCTACGGCATGGATCCGTCCATTGGCTTTGTGGTCTACGAGGAGCAGCAGCAGAATTTCCTCAACCAGCACGGCCACGGCATCAGCGGCTGCCAGATCAGCGACTCCACCGCCCAGCAGATCGATGCCTCGGTGCGCATGATCATCGACGACACCTTTGGCAAAACTTATGGCATCATGGAAACCAACCGGGACGTGCTGGCACGCTGCGCCAAGGTGCTGCTGGAGAAGGAGACCTTGCTAGAGAAGGAACTGGTCGAATTGACCGGGGATTTGCAGCGATGAACTGCCGGAGCCGGTGCAGGCCGGCTCCAGTGGTTTATTGGTTTGCTGGAATTTGTTGATCAGTGGCCTTGCCCATGAGTTGCCAGCCCAAATGCCAGCCATGCGAAGCAAGCGCAGCCAAGGCCCAAGTAGCTGATAAGGTTTGCAGACCAAATGGCTCGACGAGCCTGCTGAGGGTTCTGCGACAAGCGGCGTGCGACGAACCAAGTTTCGGCCCAATACGAGGCAAAAAAGAAGGGCACCAATAAGACCAATGTTGCAACCGGGAGTATCCAATGGGCGCCATGATGGAATGGGCCAAGCCATGGAGCAGAGAGAATTATACGTCCGATGTCTCCAACGCCCTCGGGTGGATATGATCGAGATCCTATGCCTTTAACGATTAAAAAGCCGAGGAAAAATTCAACGGCGACAGCTGCTGCCCAAGCAAGAGGTATACCGATCAGTGTTGAAAAGATATTTGCCTTGATCATTTGAATGAAGGCAGTGCGCCATTCAATTTTCAACGTACGTTGGACAACCCAACTCTCAACTGCAATAACCGGTATGATTGCCGGGAGGGATAATGGCCAGACAACCGCCAGCATAGGTAATCCGGCATTAGCAAAAGCTATGCTTGGCACGGCCAAGAGCAGTGCAATAATAAGAAGATACATATGCCTACACCAATAATTGTTGAGTTCAAAAAGCTCAGGCCATCGCCGGCAAAAACGGCCGCAGATCCTGTTCATAGCGGGTCAGCACCTTGAAGCCGCCGGCGGTGAGCGCGGCAATGGCGGCATCGCCCTCGGCCTTGGCCACCCGGATCACCAGATGCGAGATATCCGGGGATTCGGGCACCGGCCAGCAGAAAAAGCTCTGGATATTGATCCGCGCCGCCTGGAAAATGGCGGTCACCTCGGCCAGTCGTCCGATCTGATCATCCACCAACACCCCCAAACGCAGACTCTCCTCGCTCATGCCGATTGCCTGCAACAGCACGGCCATGACATCGGTGCTGGTGACGATGCCCACCAACTGGCCTTCGGCCATCACCGGTAGCGAACTGATATTTTCCGTCTGCATGATATAGGCGGCCCGCTCGATGGTGGTGTCCGGCGCCACAGTTTTCAGCGTCTTGACCATGATCATCCGCACCTCGACCTTTTGCAGCAGGTAATTAAGCTCATGGACACTGAGGGTGGTGGCCGGCGAGGCCCAGTTCTGCTTGAGATCACGATCGGAGACGATGCCGACCAGATGGCCCTTTTTATCGACCACCAGCAGATGCTCGATACGGTTTTTGTCGATCACCGCTCGCGCCTCGACCAGGGTGGTTTCGGGCGATACGGTCACCAGATTGGTGTGCATGATTTGGCCGATATACATGGAAGACCTCCTCGTTATGGCGTTGCCACGCCCTTGGTGTTTGTTTCCTTCTCTTTACCGGGCGCCGATGGCGCGGGCTCGAAGGCTTGCGTTCGTTTGTTCCAGCTGTATTTCCCCGCCAACCAGAGTTCCTCTAAAGCAGTGAAGTTGATGGTCGAGCCGGGCAGGGCGTAGGTTTCGTTGGCGCGGAGGATCTCATCGTCGCTGATGACCGAGTCCTGGTTGCTGTCGGCCCAGTGAAACAGGCTGAGCTGCGTCTGCTTGGCCCCTGCAACGCTGTCACCGAGTACCTGCCCTTCCCGGCTGATGAGATCGCCGTCAAAACCAATACTTTCCTCGACCTTGGCCTTCTTGCCGGGGGTGATCATATAGAGAAAAACAGCCTGGCCATTGTCCAAGCGGCCGATCCATCGCGGATTTTTACCGAACTGCTTGGGTTGACCCTCTTCCAGGGCACCGCTGGCCTCGGCCTCGCCGGTGATGGTCTCACGGATGAGCAGCGAGGCTTGCAGTTCCACCGGTCCACGAATGTTGATGCGTACCGGAAAGGGGAGATTGGGGGCGGTGTGGGGCGGCAGGATGCGTTCAGCGCTCAGTTCGGAGCGGCCGAACCACCAGGAGGTTGCAATTCCCAGCCCGGCAACGACGAGGACAATGCCGACAAACATGGTGCGGCGTTTGCCCAACAGGGCCAGAAATGGGGGGGATGGTGGTGGCGTTGCTATTGCTTCCTGGAGGTCGACGGTGGGCTCTTCCTGTGCCTCATCATTTGCCGTTTGCACCGCGGCCAGCAACTCCTCCAGCGGCATCTCCAGTGCCTCGGCCAGCTTTTTGGCATTGTCCAGCTTGATGGCCGGATAGCGGCGGTTCTCCCAGCGGGAGATGGTATCCGTGGTCACCCCGACCACCGTGGCCAGGTAGAGCTGGGTGAGCCCTTTCTGTTCGCGCATGGTGCGGATTTTGTCGCCGTTGATGTCAACGCTGGTACTGGTGTTCATGGGCCTGGATATGGTCTCCTTGCGGCCGAAACGGTGCCGATCTGTTCAATGGGCCAGTATACGCGAATTGATCGGCAATTGCCATGGAGCGAACCCGGCCATGGCCCCAAAAAAAGGGGCACCCTGCACAGGTGCCCCTCAGATGTGGCGTGAAAAACCGTTGCTTTAGTATTTGCTGAGGTAGTTGTCGATCTCCCAATCGGTGACAGCGGTGCGGAAACCATCCCACTCCTTCTCCTTGCCCTCGATGTATTTCTCCAGAATATGCTGGCCCAGAGCCTCTTTGGCAATCGGGTTGGCCTTCAACTCCTGGATGGCCTCGTAGAGGTTGGCGGGCAGGCTGGCGATACCGGCCTCGACTTTTTCGTCGGCGGTCATCTCGAAGATGTCGACATTGGTGGCCTCAGGTGTGGGCAGGTTGTTTTTGACGCCGTCCAGGCCGGAGCAGAGCATCATGGCAAAGGCCAGGTAGGGGTTGCAGGTGGGATCTGGGCAGCGCACCTCGGTGCGGGTGCCCATGCCACGGGAGGCGGGGATACGGATCAACGCCGAGCGGTTGGAGGCGGACCAGGCGATGTATACCGGGGCCTCATAACCGGCCACCAGCCGCTTGTAGGAGTTGACCAACGGGTTGGTGATGGCGGCAAAACCGCGGGCGTTTTTCATGATGCCGGCAATATACTTGTAGGCGACCTCGCTGAGTTGCAACGGGCCCTTTTCGTCGAAAAAGGCGTTGGTGCCGTCGAGCTTGAATAGGGACTGGTTGGTGTGCATGCCGGAGCCGTTGATACCGAAGATGGGCTTGGGCATAAAGGTGGCGTGCAGGCCGAACTCGGCGGCGATGGAGCGCACCACCCATTTGAAGGTGATGGTGTTGTCGGCGGCGGTAAGGGCATCGGCGTACTTGAAGTTGATCTCGTGCTGGCCCTCGGCCACCTCATGATGGGAGGCCTCAATCTCAAAGCCCATCTCCTCCAGGGTCTCGATGATGGCGCGGCGGCAGTCGATACCGGCGTCATCGGGCTCGACATCGAAGTAGCCGGTGACATCGTCGGTGATGGTGGTGGGGTGGCCCTCTTCGTCGCGGCGGAAGAGGAAGAACTCGCATTCGGTACCCACGTTCATGGTATAACCGAGCTTCTTGGCCTCGGCCATGACCCGCTTGAGATTGCCGCGCGGGCAGCCGGCAAAGGGGGTGCCATCGGCACGATAGACATCGCAGATAATACGGGCGGCGTTGCAGCCGTCCTTCTCACGCCAAGGCAGGACGACAAAGGTGTTGTAATCCGGCTTGAGGTACATATCGGATTCGTTGATGCGAACAAAACCTTCAATGGAGGAACCGTCGAACATGATCTGCCCGTCCAGCGCCTTTTCGATCTGGCTGCGCGGAATGGCAATGTTCTTCATCATGCCGAAGATGTCGACAAACTGTATGCGGAAGAAATTGACGTTCTTCTCCTTGATGATTTTCATGATCTGGTCACGGGTCATAACGCATCTCCTTGTCCTGAAAGAATAGGCTGAGGGCCGGCACCTTGCCGGAGTTGTTGACAGAGTACGAAAGTTGCGCACCCAGGTCAACCATCAATGTGCGGATGAACAGTGCCTGGCGAAGGAGGGTTGCGACCTGAGGGCGTGGATAAAAAAGGCCGCCCCCATCCGGGAGCGGCCTTTTTTGTCCATATGTAATCAGTTACGCCAGATCCGCGATCAGCGGATGAACAGCATCTCCTGATAGGAGGGCAGCGGCCACAGATCGTCGGCGACCACGGACTCCAGGGCATCGGCATAGCCGCGGACCGCCAGCATGGCCGGCAGTACCTTGTCGCACATATAGGTGGCATGGGCCAGGGTGTCACCGCCCTCGTGGGCCAGCAGTTTTTCGAGGGTATCCACCTCGGTCTGCATGGAGCGCAGTTTGGTGGTGACATCTTCCAAGGTGGCCATCTTGATGTCATGGCCAATGGCCTTGAGGCTGGCGCAGGTTTCGGCCAGTTGCCCCTGATAGCGCATGGCGGCAGGGAAGATGACGGTGCGGGCCATGCGAATCACCAGATTGGCCTCGGTGGTGATGACCTTGACATACTGCTCCAGGTAGATCTCCTGGCGGCTCTTCAACTCGGCCTCGGAGAGGACGTTGTACTTGGTGAACAGCTCGATCACTTCCTTGCTGGTCAGTACCGGCAGGGCTTCGGGGGTGGTCTTCAGGTTGGGCAGACCGCGTTTGGCTGCTTCCTTGTGCCAGGCCTCGGAGTAGCCGTCGCCGTTAAAAATGACAGCGTCATGGTCCTTCATGATTTGCTGCAACAGTTTCTGCACGCCTTCGTTGAACTGGGTCTTGTTGACCTTGCCCAGTTTCTCCAGTTCGGTGGCCACATAATCAAGGGATTCGGCCATCATGGTGTTCAGGGCTACCTGGGCACCGGCGATGGAGTGGGAGGAGCCCACGGCACGGAACTCGAAGCGGTTGCCGGTGAAGGCAAAGGGGCTGGTGCGGTTACGATCGCCCGGATCCATGGGCAGCGGCGGCAGGGTATCAACACCGATGTTCATGATGCCCTTTTGCTTGGAGCCCTTGACCTCGCCCTTCTTGATCTGCTCAAACACATCGGCCAACTGCTCGCCCAGGTAGGCGCTCATGATCGCCGGCGGGGCCTCGTTGGCGCCCAGACGATGGTCGTTGGAGGCAGAGGCGACGGTGGCACGCAACAGGGCGCCGTGCTTGTGCAGGGCGCGGAGAGCGGCGGCGCAGAACACCAGGAACTGGGCGTTGGAATGGGGAGTGTCACCCGGATCAAAGAGGCTGCCCAACTCGGCATTGCCCAGGGAGTAGTTGAGATGCTTGCCCGAGCCGTTGATGCCGGCAAAGGGTTTCTCGTGCAGCAGGCAGATCATGCCGTAGCGTTTGGCCACGGTGCGCAGAGTGGTCATGACCAACTGGTTATGGTCGGTGGCCAGGTTACCCTGCTCGTAAATCGGGGCGATTTCAAACTGGGCCGGGGCCACCTCGTTGTGGCGGGTCTTGACCGGTACACCCAGCTTGAACAACTCGCGCTCGACATCCATCATGAAAGCCAGGACGCGGCGATTGATGACACCAAAGTATTGGTCCTCGAACTCCTGGCCCTTGGCGGAAGGGGCACCGAACAGCGAGCGGCCGGCGATGAGCAGGTCAGGGCGGGCGAAGACAAAATTGCGGTCAACCAGGAAGTATTCCTGCTCGGGACCGGCATAGGAACCCACCGGCAGTTTGGTGTTGACGCCAAAGAGGCTGAGCACGCGCTTGGCCTGCTTATTGAGGGCCTGCTGGGAGCGCAGCAACGGGGTCTTCTTGTCCAGGGCCTCACCGGTCCAGGAAACGAAGGCGGTGGGGATGCAGAGGAAGGTGCCGTTCGGGTTTTCCAGGATATAGGCCGGGCTGGTCACATCCCAGGCGGTGTAGCCACGGGCTTCGAAGGTGGCGCGCAGGCCGCCGGAGGGGAAGGAGGAGGCATCGGGCTCACCCTGGATGAGCAGCTTGCCGGAGAACTCGGCCAGGGCACCGCCGTCGCCATCCGGTACCAGGAAGGCGTCATGCTTCTCAGCGGTGAGGCCGGTCAACGGATAGAAAACATGGGTGAAGTGGGTGGCCCCCTTCTCGATGGCCCAGTCCTTCATGGCGTTGGCAACCACGTCGGCAACGGAGGCATCCAGTTTCTCGCCAAAGGCGATGGTGTTTTTCAACGATTTATAGACATGCTTGGGCAACCGTTCCTTCATCACCTTGTCGTTGAAGACGTTGGAACCGAACACGTCGGTGGGTTTGGTCTCGTTGAAATTCAGCGGGGCATGGGAGGGTTTGTAGTTGATGATTGCCGAAATGGCGTTCAGACGGGCCTGGATTCCACTCATAGTGCACGCTCCATAAAGGGTTGAAAAGGTGTTTGCTCCAGCTCAAGTCGAGCTTGGTGATTGGTAAAAATCCGGCGTTGCCGGATGTTGTTGCTCAGGGTTGACTGGCTGATGCTGCTTCGGGGGCCGATTGTTCGCCGCCGATGATCTGCATCAGGGTCATACTGATTTTTTCCTGGGTAGAGGAGTCGGTCAATTTTTCGCCACTTTGGGTGCTGACATAGAAGATGTCGATCAACTGCTCCACCTCGGTGGCGATTCGGGCCTTGTGGATGGCCAGGCCGAAATCCGCCAGGGTCTGCGTCAACTGGTACAGGGCGCTGCGATTGTCGCCACCGTAGACCTCGATGATGGTGTACTGTTGCGAGGCCTCGTTATCGATCACCACCTTGCACTCCAACTGCTGGATCTGACGCTGACTGCGTGCGGTCTGCGGTTGGGTGCGCTCGTGCAACTGATAGCCGATGTCGAGGCGGTAATTGATCGCCAGGTTGAGATCGCGCTCGACTTGTTCCCAATCCTGCTCCTCAAAGCTGCGGCTGGTGGCGGGCACCACCTCAAGGGTATCGACTACGGTGCCGTCCGGCCAGGTGAAGATCTGCGCCGAGCGTACGCTCAAATTGTGCAGGGCCAGTACCCCGCAGAATTTGGCCAAGAGCCCCACCCGGTCGGGCCCCATGATCAACAGTGACCAGGATCGTTTTCTCGCCTCGGCAAAGAGCATCACCTGCTGTTTGAGGCGTACCTCCTTTTCAGCATGAATGGTGAGATGCCGCTGCACCGCCTCCAGGCTGTAGCTGAGCAGGTAATCCGCCGGCAGGGTGGCGATGTCGATGCGCGGTGCCTGCCCGTTGAGTCGTTGCCGGATCTGTTCCTGCAACCAGCGCACGCCCTGGTCTTCCTCGTCCTGGCCCATCTGTTCGATATGACAGTTGGCACCGAGACAGGCCTTGATGCTCAGGTACAACTCGGAGAGCAGGCTTGATTTCCAGCTCGACCAGGCCGAGGGGCCGGTGGCCTTGGAATCGGCGATGGTCAACAGGTAGAGCATGGTCAGCCGCTCGGTATCGCCGATGAGATCCGCTGCCTGACGGATGAACTCCCGGTCGGTGAAATCCCGCCGCATGGCGTTTTCCGGCAGGTAGAGGTGGTGGCGGATGAGAAAGGCCAGCGTATCGCATTCCATGGCGGTGAGTCGTAGCCGTTCGCCGATGGTCTGGACCATGGCCGCACCGAGCTCGGAATGATCGCTCTGCCGCCCCTTACCGATATCGTGCAGCAGGGCAGCCAAATATAAAACCTCCACATTGCCGAGTTCGGCAAAGAGCTCCGCATTGCTCTGGCGGAGCTTGGTCAGCTCGGCCACGGTCTGCAACTGATGCCGATCCACCGTGTACAGGTGGTAGAGATCGTGTTGGGCCAGCGACTCCACCGCCGAGAATTCGGGGATAAAGCGGGTGAGCAGGCCAGTGGAGAGCATCGCCTCCAGTACCGGAAAAATGTTTTCGCTCTGGGTGAGGAGCTCGATAAAGACCCGGGTCACCCGTTTGGAGGTGCGAAAATGATCGTTGACCCGGTCCAGATTGGCTGTCACCAACTGCCGGGTCTTATGATGCAAGGGCAACCCGCTGCGACCGGCCTGGAGAAAGAGGCGCATCAGCAGGTAGGGCCGCTCGTTGAGCTCCTCAACGGCCACCAGGCGAATGGTGCCGGCGCGGGCCACAATCGAACGCTCCAACTGCTGCTCCCCGGCGCCACCGCTGGTCAGGCCCAGCACCTCATGCACATGCTCGAAAAACAGGTCGGTGATTACCGAGACTGTCTGCAAGTGGCCGTAAACATCGCGCATGAAGTGCTCGACCCCGAGTAGACCACCTTCATCCTGGTAGTCGAGGGCGTTGGCCGTTTCCTGCTGAAATTCAAAGATCAGGTGATCACTTTTACGACGGCTTAAGAGATGTAGCCGATTGCGAATTTTGGCCAGCTCTGACCAGGAGTTCTCCAGCGCCTGGCGATTCCCCGCTTCCAGCATGCCCGAGGATTCGATGGCTGCCAGATCATTGAGCCCAAAAATCCCCTTGGCCACCCACATCATGGCCTGCAAGTCGCGTAGCCCGCCCTTGCCCTCCTTGACGTGGGGTTCAAGCAGATAGGTGTGGCTGCCGTACTTCTGCCACCGCTCCAAAATGTGCGTCTCCATGGTCTGCACAAACTGGTGGCGACGACCATCCAGGATCTTTTTGGTATACCGGGTCTTGAGATCCTGGAACAGTTCCTCGGAGCCAACCAGCAAGCGGGCGTCGAGCAGGGCCACCTGAAAATGGAAATCCTCCTGGGCAAACTGGATGGCATCCTTGACACCGCGCACACTGTGGCCGACCTCAAAGCCCTCATCCCACAGCGGGTAGAGCAGCGCCTCCACCACCACCTGCATCGACTTTTTCGACCACCAGTCGTGCAGCAGCAGCAAATCGATATCCGAATAGGGGTAGAACTCGCTGCGTCCGTAACCGCCGAGGGCAATGACGGCAATATTGCCCCGGGCCTTCTGCACCGCCGGTGCGGCCTTGTAGGTGTCGATGATAAAGGTATCGACAAGCTCGGCGCAGCGCTGCAGAATCTCCTGCCCGCTGAGGCCCTGGCGCCAGGCATCGGCCAGGGCTTCTTGTTGCGGCCGAAGGGTAGGTGGCATCAGATCGCCTCGCTGCCCGTCTCCCCGGTGCGTACCCGGACCACCCGCTCCACCGGCAGCACAAAGATTTTGCCGTCGCCGATCTTGCCGGTGCGCGCTTTATCGATGATGGTGTTGATCACCTGGTCGACCATGTCGTCCTCGACGATGATATCCAGCCTGATTTTTGGGATGAAATCGACCACATATTCGGCGCCCCGGTAAATTTCGGTGTGCCCTTTCTGGCGGCCGTATCCCTTGACCTCGCTGACGGTCATCCCCTTGATGCCGATACCGTTGAGGGCATCTTTGACCTCGTCGAGTTTGAAGGGTTTGATAATGGCTTCAATTTTTTTCATGGGCCCTCCTCGGAGAAATCACCTGTTACGGCAGATTCGTGTCTTCTCGGGTTATGCTCAGTTGTAGGCAGTCTCGGAATGTTCGGTGTAATCAAGTCCCTGGTGTTCCGCCTCTTCGGTGATGCGCAAGCCCATCCACATATGCACCAGTTTGAGGATGATCCAGCTGACGACGAAGGCGTAAACACAGATGACGCCAACACCGATGAGCTGCTTGAACAGTTGCGCCCCGTTACCGGCCAGCAGGCCATCAACTCCATTGGGGTTGACTGTTTTCGAGGCAAAAACCCCCAGCAGGATGGTTCCGGTAATTCCACCTACCCCGTGGATGCCAACAACATCCAGTGAGTCATCGAATTTGAATCTGCTTTTCATGTTGACTGCCAAAAAGCAGACAACGCCTGCGGCCAATCCTATAATAATCGCTGCATTCGGTCCAACAAAACCGGCGGCCGGAGTGATGGTGGCCAGACCGGCAATGGCGCCGGAGGCGGCTCCCAAGGTGGTCGGTTTGCCGAGCTTGACCCATTCCATGACCGTCCACATCGCCATGCCGGCCATGCCGCCGAGATGGGTGGCGACAAAGGCGGTGGCGGCCACCTCATTGGCGGCCAGGGCGCTACCACCGTTGAAACCGAACCAGCCAAACCACAACAGACCGGTGCCGAGCATGGTCATGGGCAGGTTGTGGGGCATGAAGTTGGTGTGGCCAAAGCCTTTGCGCGGACCAATGATCATCACCGAGGCCAGGGCGGCCATGCCGCAGGTGGCATGGACCACCAAACCGCCGGCAAAATCGAGCACGCCCAACTTGGCCAGCCAGCCGCCGCTGCCCCAGACCCAGTGGCAGACCGGGTTATACACCAGCACCGCCCACAAGAGGCTGAAAACCACAAAGGCGGGAAAACGCACCCGCTCGGCAAAGGCACCAGCAATCAAGGCCGGGGTGATCACCGCAAACATGCACTGATAGATCATGAAAACGATATGCGGAATGGTGGTGGCATAGGCCGAGCTGGGGGCAGTGCCCACGCCGCTTAACGCCAGCCAGGAGAAATCACCGATCAGTCCGCCCACATCCGGTCCGAAGGACATGGTGTAGCCAATGTAGACCCACTCCAGCGAGATGAGTGAAATCAACACCAGGCTTTGCATGATAGTGCCAAGCACATTTTTGCTGCGCACCATTCCCGCGTAAAACAGGGCCAATCCCGGTGTCATCAGCAGGACCAACCCCGCTGCCGCCAGGATAAACGCCGTATCCGCACCATTGATCATCTTGCCCCTCCTGTTAAGAAAATAACAATATCGTCAGAAAATTTGACGCGACTGTAACAAACAGGAGTGAAATAATCAAGCGGATCCGCTCGTTTCGTTCAAAGAACAACGATAAAACTGCATGCAATGGCTCCGCCTGGCGATGCCATTGCATATGTCCTTGCCGATCAGCCCGTACCCCGCATGTGCAGGGAATGACGATGGCGAAAATGTTGGGCTGGGCAAGTGACTACAATAACAATGCCATTCATTGATGATTAGTCTAACTTGTCGAAATTAATTATTTTAATTTAGAGTAGCCTTGCCGTGTAAAGAGCAAAGTGTACGTTTTTGTCAATATGGGTTGCGAAATGAACATAATTGTCGCCATTGATCGGGTTGGCGTATCGCAGCTCTGCTGGGTGGTGAAACTGGAAGCGACTGATTTTACGACCAGGGTTTTCATCGTCAAGTATTGGCAATCCAACCTGTTTGACAAAGCAGTGGCCAGCCTGTAGAGTTTTGCAGACGTGAGTTGAATGTGTCGTCTTTTCCATGCGTTGGAAAATGGCGACCATGATGGCCGCCATGTGCATGGCAAGGAGAGTGCACCCAATGACAACCGAGCGCAGACGTTTCATCAGGCCCGAAGCACTGAATTTGCTGGATTATCTGGTGGTGGACGAACAGGGGCGCCAGGGAGAATATTCCATGGCCAGGACCCTGAATGTCAGCAAGGGGGGGATACTGATGGAAACGCATCGGCAGCTGCCCCTGGGGCAACAGGTGATGATCACCTTGGGCCTCAAGGAACAACTCATCGATGTGATGGGGAGAATTGTCTATGCCGTTGGTGCGGCTGGCCGTTTTCACAACGGTGTTGAGTTTTTTCATCTCTCGGATGCCGATAAGCGCATCCTCGATAAGTATGTAATCGCTTTCCACGCCCACTATACCGGGCCATCCTCTGACGACTGGCCCTCGTTGTCGGCCTGAGACAGGCAGTCGGCCCGGCGCGAGGTGAGGGCTGACTGCCTATTTTTCGGACAGCCGTCGATTATGGCTGCGTCCGCCCGTACTCATCGTCGTAACGGACGATGTCGTCTTCTCCCAGATAGCTGCCGATTTGCACCTCGATCAGTTCCAGCGGTATGACACCGGGGTTTTCCAGGCGATGCACGGTGCAACTGGGAATGTAGGTGGACTCGTTCTCCTTGAGCAAAATTGATTGCTCGCCATTCTGGATCTTCGCGGTGCCGGAGACCACCACCCAATGCTCATGGCGATGGTGGTGCATCTGCAGTGATAACCGCGCACCGGGAAGCACGGTGATGCGTTTGATCTGGAAACGATCCTGCAACTCTAAGGTGGTGTAACTACCCCAGGGCCGATGCACGGTGCGATGGGTATGGTATTCCGGCCGCTTCTCGCGTTTGAGCCGATCCACCAGTTGTTTCACATCCTGGGATCGGTCCATCGGCGCCACCAGCACCGCATCCGCTGTCTCCACCACCAGGGTGTCGCGCAAGCCCACCGTGGCCACCAGTGTGTGCTCCGAGCGTACCAACGAGTTGTGAGAATCCTCCAGCAGCACATCGCCATAGGTGGCATTGCCATTGGTATCCTTCTCCGCCACCTCCCACAGCGCCCGCCACGAGCCAATATCACTCCAGCCGATATCCGCCTCCACCACAGCGGCCTTACTGGTTTTTTCCATCAGGGCATAATCGATGGAGTCAGAAGGACAGGCGGCCATGGCCTCCTTGGCAAAACGGAAGAAGAGGCCATCCGGTGTACCTGTACTGACCGCAAGGGTCATCTGCTCAACAATAGCCGGCGCATGTTCGGCTAACTCGGCCAACAGGGTGTCCGCAGTGAAGGCAAACATGCCGCTGTTCCAGAAATAGTTGCCGCTGGCCAGGTACTGCTTGGCGGTTTCCAGATCCGGTTTTTCGACAAAACTCGCTACCTGTACGCCCTCGCCACGCTTGATGTAGCCGTAGCCGGTTTCAGCATGATCGGGCACGATGCCAAAGGTGACGATCATTCCCTGCCCGGCCAATGTGGCTGCCTCGTTGACCGCCAAAGCAAAGGCCTCACCCTTTTGAATGAGGTGGTCAGCAGGCAGCACCAGCAGCACGTCCTGTCCTTGTCCCTTTCCTGCCACATAGGCGGCCGCACCACAGATGGCCGGGGCGGTGTTCTTGCCGCAGGGTTCAAGCAGCACCTCGAAATGGGGATAGAGTTGCAGCGCTTCGATCTGATTTTTGGTGAGAAAACGGTGCTCCTCGCCGACGACAATGATCGGCGGCCGCACATCGTCGAGTTGCGCCAAGCGCTGCACCGTGTTTTGCAGCAGCGACAGATCACCGGTCAGGTTGATCACCTGCTTGGGATACAGCTCGCGGGAGAGGGGCCACAGGCGGGAGCCGGTGCCACCGGCAAGAATAATGGGTTGAATAGCCACAGATCACCTCATGGTAGGTTTGCGTCGGTCATGCCCGAATCAGTTGGAGGAGTTCCTCGGTTTTTTGCTGCAGAAGTGCCGCGTTGCCACGGGTTTCCACATTAAGGCGCAGCACCGGTTCGGTGTTGGAGCTGCGCAGATTGAAGCGGTATTCGGGATATTCCACCGAAAGGCCGTCGGTATATTCTTTGATGCCATCGCTGTAGCGCTGCTCGATACGGGCCAACACCGCCTGGGCATCGGCCACCGTGGAATTGATCTCACCACTAACCGGGTAGGCCGTCATGCGCGCGCTGACCAAGGCCGAGAGCGGTTGGCCGCTGAGGCTCATCAAGCGGCAGACCAGCATCCAGGGCAGCATGCCGGAATCGCAGTAGCCGAAGTCGCGGAAATAGTGGTGGGCCGACATCTCGCCGCCGTAGATGGCATTCTGGGCGCGCATGTTTTCTTTGATGAAGGCGTGGCCGGTACGGGTCATAACGGGTTTGCCGCCAACAGTCTCGACGATTTCGCGCGTGTTCCAGGTGAGACGGGGATCATGGAGGATGGTGGCGCCCGGCGCCTGTTGCAGCATGGCCGCTGCCAGCAGGCCGACAATATAGTACCCCTCGATGAAACGACCGTTTTCGTCATAGAGAAAACAGCGGTCGAAATCGCCGTCCCAGGCGATACCGAGATCGGCCCCATGCTCGCGCACCGCCTGGGCCGTTGCCTCTCGTTTTTCCGGCAGCAGCGGGTTGGGTACGCCGTTGGGAAAGGTGCCATCCGGTTCGTGGTTGAGGCGGATGAATGCAAAGGGCAGGTGGGCCGCCAACAGGTCAAGCACCGGCCCGGCGCAGCCATTACCGGCATTGACGACGATCTTCATCGGCCGCATCACCGAGCAGTCGACCATGCCCAGCAGGTGTTTGATGTAGTTCTCTTTGCTGTCGATGCGCGTGTAAGTACCGGGTAGTGCTCGGCACAGCGCAGTTTGTTCGGCAAACCACTGCGGATCGGCAGCCATCTGCCCAATCTCGACGAGGCCGGAGTCGCGGGAGACCGGGCGTGATTCGCGCTGCACGATCTTCATGCCGTTGTAGGCAGCAGGGTTGTGGCTGGCGGTGATCATGATGCCGCCATCGATGCCGGCACTGGTGCCGCTGAACACCGCATGGTACACCTCCTCGGTGCCGCAGAGGCCAATATCGATGATATCCACCCCCTGGGCCAGCAGGCCATCGGTGATGGTTTGGCTGATCTCCGGGCTGGTCAGGCGCATGTCCCGGCCAATCACCATGCGGCGCACACGGCAATGGCGGGTAAAGGCCAGGGCGATGCGCAGGGCAATCTGGGCATCGAAATCTTCGGGGATTTTTCCCCGCACATCATAGGCGGTCAGGCAGCGCAGTGGGGTGGTCATGGTGTTTTCCGTGGGTGTATGGTGTGGGGCGCGTTTCATGGTTTGTTGGATTGCGGCTCCGGTTGAATCGCTTCCTGCTTGGTGGCGGGACTCTGCGGGGCAATGGCCGGTTCCTTGTGCAGAAAGCTCTGGCAAAGGAGTGGATCTGCGATCAAGGAGCGCAGCATCTCCGATCCTTGCCGCAAGAACGGGTTGGTCTGCGAGGTGCGCAACAGGTTGTTGGTGGTGGAGAGGGTGGAGGCGAGCACCATGTACAATAAGGAAGTGACAGCTACAGCGGTGCATCCGCCAAGGATCAGTCCAAAAAAACGATCCCCCAAGCCGATCCGTTGCTTGCGCTGAACCCGCGCCATGAGCTTGACGAGACGGCTCAAGATAAACCACCCCACCAGGCTGAGGAGGCAAAAGCCGATCACAAAGCTTACTTTGGGGCTGGTAATAAAGCCTGAGGTCCATGGAAGCAGGACATGCGCCACCCGCCCCATGAAGAGATAGCCGCCCACCAGGGCCAGGAGCACCGGCAATTGGCGCAGGCAACCGATCCACAGGCCACGAAGGCTGAAAGCCAGGAGCATGCAAAGGATCACCAGATCAAAGGTGCTGAGGCTGTGGAAGGTGGGCATGATTGCAGGTGAATACGCTGAGGTGGATGGGCAGGAGCATCATCAAAAAAAGGTGATTACCACCCAACCTCAGCTCTAGGGTCTCATTGTGAGATCCCTCACATTCGTTCGGGATTACACCGAAATGGGCAGGTCGTTCCGAGGGATACCTCGCCACCTGGGTGTCATCTCGACAGCAGGGAGAGATCTCATCTTTTCCAGTTGAAGTTCGGTGGTAATCATAAAAAAAATGGTCGGTACACGCCGTGCGCAAAAAAATAAGCATAGCAAATCATTATACCCATTAGTCATCCCATGACAAGCCTTTGTCATCAAGAGACATTTGAGCCTCAAGGTCACGTTGGGTCATTCTTGCCAATGAAAGAGTTGGTTTTGATGATTATGCAATAAAGCTAGACATTTTGTCGGTGCAGGCGTCGCCACGACCCTGTGCTGCAAACAACGAAATATGCATTGGCAGGAGGAAGGGATGCCAGAACTCCCCGAAGTTGAAGTGACCAGGCTAGGACTCATGGCGCAGTTACCCGCACAGCACATCACCGGTGTGTGGTGTTCAAAATATCAACTGCGCAGCGCCATACCCCGGCGTGAACTACGCGCCCACATTGTTGGCCAGCGGGTACAGACGGTTGACCGCCGGGCAAAGTATCTGCTCATTCGTCTGGAAAACGGTGCGGTGTTAATCGTCCACCTGGGCATGACCGGCAAGCTCAGCCTGGTTGATGAACAGATCCCAATGCATAAGCATGATCACCTGGTCATGCAGTTGCAGCATGGGCGGCAGTTGCGTTTCAACGACAGCCGCCGTTTCGGTGCCCTGGTGGTATGGTCCGCTACCGAAGCTCGGGATCGGGAGGCAGAATTCTCGCGCGCCCAGGGCATGGAGCCCTTGGGGCCGGAGTTTACCGCTGAAACACTCGCCCGCCTGGCGCAGCAGCGAAAAATTTCGGTGAAATCCTGGTTGATGCAGGGACGTGTCATTGCCGGCATCGGTAATATTTATGCCAACGAGATCCTGTTTGCCGCTGGCATCCATCCCCTGCTCCCGGCCAACCGCCTGCTTCCTGCGCAATGGCAGGGGGTGGTGCTGGCCACCGGGGATATTTTGCACCAAGCCATTGCCGCCGGAGGTTCGACCATAGCGGATTTCTTGGGGACCAACGGACATCCCGGCTATTTTCAGTTGCAATTAAAGGTCTATGGCCGGGAAGGCCAGGAGTGCCAAGTGTGTGGAACTCTCATAGAAAAAACCGTGGTGGCAGGGAGATCAACTTTTTATTGCCCGGTGTGTCAGGCGGCTGAATGATCAGGTGGCGGTTGCCGAGCAATGGTCCCAATGGCATGCAATCAGCGATCGAGATACAGGTGATCCACAACAATGGCCATCGGTTCTTCCAGTTGCACAACGAAAAAGCCTAGGCCTTCGATGTGTTGTGCATCCATCACCCGATTTTTTGGTGCATGCCACACCTGTTGCAGGTCAATCACCACGTCATTCCAGCCCGGTTGCAGTTTGATGGGCAGATTGAAACGATCGGTGAATTCCGAATCATGCTGTTTATGATGTATGTCATGGATACGGCAATGAATCGTCAAAACCGTGGCCAGCGGGTTGAAAAGACTGCAATGCAGTGTTCGAAAGCCTTGCCAGTTTTCGGGGAAATGAAAAAGGGCGATGCCGGAATATTTGGCCGTTGAGAGTTGCACCCGCATGGCTTTTGCGCCATGACGGACATTAATAGTCTCCTCGCTTGTTCTCAGTACATTATCCCAGCGATACCGCTCAAAAGGCGTTTCAAAATCCGCCAGCACCGGAAATTGACGGAGAGCATTCTGCTCATCCACCACTGCTCTCACCAAGGGCCATCCGCTCATCGCCAGCAAAACAACCACGGTGACCCGCAGTGACCATCGTGCGGCATCGGACAGAGCGTATCTTCCCCTTCCGGTGCATATCGCTAAGGCCACCAGGCACCCCTGTTGATTACGCAGGACGTCCCCCAGATCCGGGTTTCGTCCATCAGATAACATCTGCAAGAATTCCAGGAGGCTGCCCAAGAGAAGGACACCGGTAAAGAGAACCGGAAAGAGCCTGATAGGCGGAAAAATGATCAACCTGTCGCGAAATTGGAGGAGAAGCCAAGAAGTGGAGATGGAAAAAAAGAAAATATGGCCGAGATCCCAGGCAGCTTGAAACGAGCGAGATGCGTGATACCCAGGTCCGCCAATGAAAAAGAAGGGAAGCCCGATCAGCATGAGGACGCCGAGCATGAGAGGGACAATGCCGCTGAAGGATTTCACGAGGAGATAAAAAAAATGGTGATTACCATTGAACCTCAGCTCAAGGGTCTCATTTTGAGATCCCTCACATTCGTTCAGGATGACACCGAAATGGGCGGGTCGTTCAGAGGGATACCACGCCACCTGGGGGTCATCTCGACCAAGGGAGAGATCTCATCTTTTCCAGCTGAAGTTCAATGGTAATCACAAAAATAAAAATGGGTTCGCTCATCTGGCAAAACGATTGCGGCACAAAGGGTTCAGGGTTTTATGGCGATTTATCAGTGGGATGCGATGCTTTTTTGTTTTGACAGCAGGGGAGTGCTTTTTCTACCATGAATTGAACCGGAACGTTCCGAATTAAATGGTGCCCAAAAAGCCCTCGAACTGAGACCTGTGCGCACAAGAAGTGAAGGGGGCGGCACCCACCGATGTTCTCATTGATTTTCCGAGAACAAATTACATTTTCTATGACTTCACAGGAGGTTCTATGAAAAAATGGTATTTGTCGTTGATGCTCGTTCTCTTTTTCGTCACCGCTGCCTTTGCCAAGGTCAACATCAATACGGCCACGGTGGATGAACTGGCCACCTTGAATGGTATCGGCAAGGCCAAGGCAGAAGCCATTGTTGCCTATCGGACTACCAACGGCAACTTCGCCACCATCGAAGACATGACCAAGGTAAAGGGGATTGGCGAGAAAATCATCGAAAAAATCAAACCCGAAGTAACTGTCGGCGAGGAAGTGAAAAAATAAAGCATCACATCAACATGTTACCACTCTCTTCTCCGGGGTGGTAACATGTTCCTGATGGTCACAGGCAAGTCTCTTTGCTGCATACCACGCGGGCATGCACCATTGCGGTCTAGCCGGCCACGGAGATCTCTTCTTTCGATCGAGATGACATCGGTGGTGGGCCGGCACCTCTACCAAGCACGCGGCACCCCTGTCATCTCGACCAACGGGAGAAATCTCCAATGTGCATGGATAAAAAAGATCGCACCTACTGGCCGAGCAACCCTGGTTTCCGGCCAGCGCCGGAATGACAGCCCCGTCAGCTCTGTTATACAGGGTTGTTGTTCGTTTGCCGATCAATCCCATGCTCCAACGTGGGAACGTATCCACGCCGCTTCTCTTTCCGCCAACACTACATTCACGATCATGTTCTGTCCCCCCACGCATGTCCAATCCGAGAGCCGTAGATACAAGGTGCGGGCTATGTCAGCGATTAAAACTTGGTGCATGGAACCAAACCTGGCGTTTGATCAAGAAAGATCTCTCACATCAGTCGAGATGACATCGGTGGTGGACCGGCACCAACCAAGCATCATCACCCCTGTCATTCGATCACCTGGAGAAATCTCCATTGCACATGAGCCTCTTGCAAAATGAACTACTAGTGAGCTTTTCGTCATTCCCGCGAAAGCGGGAATCCAGAACTCTTTGATTTTTCAAAGGCTTGATTCCCGATAACTACCTCGGGAATGACTAAACCGTCATTTTGCAAAAGGCTCACATGACTTAAGGAAACCCCGCCCTCTGGCTAAGTGAACACCCAAGCTGCACGCACATCTTGCTAAAATGACACCCACATAATCCAATCACGCCAGTACCCGCCCTGGTGATTGAACTCACTTCCTGCTTGCCTTCTTCTTGCCTCTGCCCCTATAATATAACATATATGTTTAATTAATCTCATTAAATCAGTACGATAAAATTCTGCTCTTTACAAAATAGGAGAATTATCATGTCAGAAAAAAAACGTCTCGGAGAACTCCTGCTGGATGCAAACCTCATCACCCCGGACATCCTGGATCGTGCCTTGAAAATGCAGGTGGGTGGCAACCGCAGGCTGGGCCGCATTCTGGTCAACTTGGGGGCGATCACCAGCGACCAGTTGATCGATATTCTCTCCCAGCAATTTCAATTACCGATTATTGATCCGGAGCAAGCGTTCAACCCAGAAGCTCAAGGACTTCTCCCCCGCTATCTCTGCAAAAAATTTGAGGTCCTCCCCTTGGGATTTGATGGCAAAACTATTCTCAACCTCGCCATGACCGATCCCTCCGACAACGAAGCCATCTCCAGCGTGGAAAAATACACGGGAAAGGCCGTGCAACCCTGCCTGGCCCGCTTGTCTGATATCCAAAAGGCCATAAACCGCCACTCCCGTCTGTCGTGGCAGGATTTTTTCAATCCGCAAAGCTATACACCTTATGCAAAGGCTGCTTCAGTCTTGGCCCTTGTTCTTGTGCTCATTGTTGGAGGTTTTACATATCGAATGTACATCCAGGCCAAATTCGGCACCATCACGCGAACCAATACTGCTGTCCTGTATAAGAATCTGGATCTGATGGTCGGTGTTGAACACTCGGGCAAGGCTACCCTGCTGGGGCGTGGCGCACATGCCGACGGCTACTACTCCATTACCTTCGATTCCATTGCCGCCCTCGAGAAATTTGTTGATGCCAAGAAAAACGATCTTTCCTCCGCCCAGTATGAATGGGTGCGGTGGGCCAGCGCCGGGTCGCATTGAGCAGATCAATGATACCAAAAGCGAATAACGATATGGTAATCACCCGCTGAGCCCTACCGACAGAAAGCTTCTAATCATCATTAATTAAAGAAAAAAATAAACTGGCCGTTTTGGTATGACCCGTGCATTGTTTCAGGCAAGCAATAAACCTAACTTTTCATGAGGGGAAAACAATGTACCGATATCTGAGCAACCTCCTCGTCGCCCTGCTTTTTGGTGTGCTGTTTGCCGGCACGGTAGCAGCCCAATCGATACACGTCGAATGGGGGTATAGCCCTCCAAGTGAACCGGCGGTCACGGGCTTTAAACTCTACCAGGAAGGTGTAGCCGTTTGCACGTCGGCGGACCCAAATGCGACCGCCATGGACTGCAATGTGACGCTGACGGCAACGACAACCAATTTCACCCTGACGGCCACCTTCAACGATGCCACGGAGAGTCCACACTCCGCCCCGTTCGCCTTTACGTCGACTGATACAGGGCAAGACGGCGGCAGCGGGGGTGTCACACCTCCCTTGCAGGCAGCCATTCAAGCCACCCCGGTTACGGGTACAGCGCCTCTGTCTGTGAGCTTCAGTGCCACCTCTTCAACCGGCACTATCACCCAGTACCAATGGGATTTTGCAGACGGTACCACCGCAAGCACTGCCACTGTTGACCACCAATATAGAACGGCCGGCAAGTTTATCGCCATCTTGACTATTTTTGATGCAACCGGTGCCACTAGCTCGTCGACCGTGGAGGTCAACGTCACCGCACCCGAGGCACCTGTAACAATCCCCTTACAGGCAGCCATCCAAGCCACCCCGGTTACCGGTACAGCGCCCCTTTCAGTGAACTTCAGTGCCGCCTCATCAACCGGCACTATCAGCCAGTACCAGTGGGATTTCGCTGACGGGAGCACCGCAAGTACGGCCACTGTTGCCCACGAATACACCACGGCCGGTAAGTTCATCGCCACGCTAACCATTCATGATGCCACCGGTGCCAGTAGTTCATCGACCGTGGAGGTCAACGTCACTGCACCCGAGGCTCCAGCGCCGCCGGAAATCATCAACATCGAACCCACCGTGGTCATCAGTACCTCGACCTCTGCGGTGGGACCTGCCCCCCTGGCCATGAGTTTCGATGGTTCGGCCTCCCGTGCTAATGGCAGCGCCTCTATTACCAATTACGCATGGAGTTTCGGCGATGGCTCCACGACCACCGGTGCAACAGCCACGCACACATACACAACCGCCGGAACCTATGAGGCGACCTTGACGGTCACCGATAGCAATGGACTTACCGGTTCGGTATCAACCCCAGTGGTTGTGACGGCTGCGGTTGTCAACAAAGCACCGACTGCTGCTATTTGCACGACGACAGCGAGCGAAAGCTCTCCGCTCACGGTCACCTTTGACGGTTCGTGCTCCGCTGACACAGATGGCTCCATCTCCGCTTACCTCTGGTTCTTTGGGGATGGCAGCGTGGGAAGTGGGAAAGTTGTCACGCATACGTATGCCTCGGCAGCAGAGTTTGCTGTGACTCTTCAGGTAACCGACGATAAGGGGGCTACTGGCACCGCTGCGACAAAGATCATCACCAAAGATACGACGGCCTCATCACTCAATATTGAAACCGGTGAAGTTTCGGTGAATGGTTCATGGGTACATGTCACCTTGACGAATACCTTCGAGAATCCGATAGTGATTGCAGGAGCTCCGAGCGCAAATGATGTTGCTCCTGGTGTCATCCGCCTGCGGAATGTGACGGGCGCTGGGTTTGATATAAAATTTGCTGAATGGGATTATCTGGATGGAGTACATGCTTCAGAAACAGTAAGTTACATCGTAATGGAAAAAGGACACCATACCCTGCCCAACGGATCTCAGGTCGAAGCGGGCAGTTTGATGGGCACAACCTCCTTTGCCACGGTGAAGTTTAGCAAAGCTTTTTCCAAAATTCCTGTGGTATTGACGTCCATAACTTCAACGAACGAAAGTGATACCATTAGTGGACGCATCAAAAACATCTCGACGACCGCATTTGCTTACGCATTCCGCGAACAGGAAAAGAATAAGAATACGCATCTAAAAGAAACAGTAAGCTATATTGCCTGGGAACCAGGGAGTGGAACTATCGATGCTCTGCACTATCGGGTGGCCAACACAGCCAAGAAGGTGACTCAGGCCTGGTACCCGGTGACGTTTGCCCCCGCCCATACCGATGCACCACTCGTGTTGGCGGATATGCAAACGACAGCCAACACCGATTCTTGCAGCTTGAGAATCCAAAAGGTACTTTCGAGCGGATTTACGGTAAAGGTCCAAGAAGAACAATCGAAAGATCTCGAAACGAGCCATGCTGCGGAAACGGTTGGTTACATAAGCGTTAGTCAGGATTAGAGTGTTGCTGGCATCATCGCCGAAAAACGCAGTAATCGTATTGTTGATACAGTCATGAGCTTTCCCGTTGATATGCTGCAAACAGGAAAGGGGTTGTCGCGAATTCACAACCAAAACACTGTCAACACGATCAAGTCAGAAGCTTTAGGCCGAAAACAATAAAACAATAGGAGTTTAGAATGAAAATAGGCTACCAATTATTTCTTGCTACTACTTCTGCCTGTTTAACACTATCTTTATCTCCACCCTCCCTAGCCATTGAAGCAGAAAAAGATGGCCCTGTTTACGGCAATAGTGACGGCCTTTCCCGAGTTACCAATCTTGAGGAAAAACTCAGTGGAATGCAGATTAAAACAGGGCATCCGCGCATACATATCACCCCTCCACTTCTGGAAACTTTGCGGAGTAGGGCCACGAGCGGAAACGCAGCCTGGGCTGCAATATTAACAGCAGCAAACGGATCAACAAATATCATCGACACTGCGCTTGCTAGTCTGGTGCTAGAAACTACAGACGCATCAGCGGCAACAGCACACGCAACGAATGTTTTTAATAGAATTATGGCATCAGCGGCGACAGACATGCAATCAGTTGGTCATTGGGCGCTTGCGTTTGATTGGGCCTATAACAGTTTGACGTCAGGACAAAGGGATGCGATAGCCAATAAGATCGCGACCAAGATGAAGTGGTTTAGTGGCACAGGAGGGACAGCAAGTGCTACGACGTCATTACCTACAGCGTACAAATGGGCATTGAGCAACAAGCGGCAGGATGAAACGTTTTATAAACAGACGTGGGATGCAGGGTCATACTTCGCATGGCCAGCTATTGCATTGGCTGGGTATAATACGGCTGAATATCTTGCAGCGAACGGTAGAAACATGGGTGACGATGCTGCATACCTTTATAAGGCGTTGTGGTCTTATGATAGCATTTATGGAGACATATTAAGATACTATACCTACGCTAATGATTACGTTCCCATAGAAGGTTACTTTATAGGTGCAATGGGTTTGCCTTGGTTTCTGGATTTAAGGGCAGCAACCTATGGAACCGCAAATCCAATAGATATAGTTTATGGACAAGATGGCAACTACTCGAATGTTGCCGATTACCAACTATATGCCTGGGATTCTGACCCTAATTATAACCGTACCATATTCCATAAAGGGGTATCCCCGCAAGGTGCAGGTGGTATCATGACGTACAATGATACCTACTCGTACGGGGCCACCAGTAAAAATTTCACCTGGAAGCTACATGCCGAACACATGCCTGCGTTTTTGCTAGGAGCACAGACAAATCCTTACCATAACTGGATGGCTAAAAATGTGCTTAATTCATACAGCGGTATGGGGGGGACACATCTTTTGGCGTATAGCTCCTATGACGAAACGAGTGCTTATGCAAACGTCATCAATTTTTTATATAAAGATAGTTCACTTGCTGCGTTAGATCCTAAGACCGCAACATATCAACAGTTGCCCTATGCCAAAAAATTTCCAGGAGCGCAGGAAGTCTATATGAGGTCAAGTTTTGGACCAAACGCTGTCATTGCCTGCTTACGAAGTTCTCCACACCTAACGAAAACAAGCCATGGAGATTTCGATTCCAATACCTTTCTCATATATAGGAAAGGTAACTTAGCTATGGATAGCGGATTTTATGACGATGGTATTGGGGAGCATAACAAGCAATCGAATTATTTCGGATACCAAAAAAATACTACGGCTCATAACGATATCCTTGTTATTGATCCAGATAATTCTGATAGCCCCCTAAAAATAGGGATATATGGTCATATTTACGGAGCGCCTGATCCTGGCGGGATTGACAGGATATATTCAAAAACTTTCGGTTCTCCAAATTTAGGAAGCGCATACCTCCATACAGCGCTTGCTGATGGTGGCTCTGTCCCAATATTTGAGACAAGAGAAACCTTTGACTATACTGTAACAAAGTCGATATCGTATGGCAACCGGGTTAGCGAGATGGCGCGTTCAGCGGTTTTTATCAGGAAACCAAACGATAAAGCCTATTTTATTATTTTTGACAGAATCAACGCTACAAGTTCTAGTTTTCAAAAAAAATGGTTGATTCATGCGGTCAATGAACCTACGGATATGGGCAGCGTTGTCAGCACTGAAGTAGCTGACCACATAGTTAATTATTCTGGAAATACCTTTAAAACATCGAATACATTACAGCGAAACGGTACTGGTGCAGCATATAACAACTCGGCTATATATGGTAGTGTTCTTCTTCCATCAACCCCAAATCTTAGAAAGGTTGGCGGTACAGGATATGAATTTTATGTCGAAGGAAGCGACCCTGCTAACTTCCCGATAGAACTTCCATACCAAGCTACTGATTCTTATGGTGGGAAGACTTGGTTTATGGGTGGCCCACTAACTGGAACGCTTGACTCAATAAAGGAAGCCGGTCAATGGAGGCTGGAACTTACTAATATCTCACCTACACAAAGAGATCATTTCCTCGTTGCCATGTATGTAGGGGATGACAATGAAACTGCTGCCGAGTCTGTTTTACTCGCTGGAACTGGATCAACACGAGCAGTAGTTCATATTAAAGATTCAACGAAAAACGAGATAGTCGTATTAAACAAAGACGTGCTAGGCACAAACATAAACTCTCTCTCATACACTTACACTCCGACAACGGAAACAACTGAGCATATCTTGACAGAGTTCACCCCCAGTGCAGTATTTTCAATTACCAAGGATGGTTCACCAGTAACAGGGTCTCCGTTCACAAGTTCAGCGCAAGGCATTGTCACGTTTTCATCCACTGATTTAGTCGGTAATTCTCACACTTTTACTATTTCTGCAGAGTCAGCGCCTGTTATCAGAGAGATTGCTGTTAAAAATTGATTCGTCCTAAAAAGAAGGTTTAAACCACCGCCTTTCAGGCGGGTAGCATTTGCTAGCAGCTGACTTATCCATGGCAGCCATGGAATATCGCCACGGCAGCCACACAAAATATGGTTCCTCCGCAGAATGTGTGGGTTGATCGGTAACGCTTTTCGATGCAACCTATTGTTTCAGCGATTTTTAAGGCTATCCAGCACGAGCAGGTGCATTGGAATCGATCGCTGGCTCAACCCTGCGCACCGTTTTTCAGTACGGTGCGGTCGGTAGCATGGAGCCACCTCTCATCAAGGCCAAGCCCTGCGGGTGTGCGCTGTGCGCCCAGCCTTGACAGAGCCGAGCCTCCCTGCTCCACCTGAAGGTGGCAAGGGTGACGGGGCGGCAGGCGCCCCACACCTTCACCTCCGGCGGGGCTCAGGTGTCTGGGGCTTATTTTTAAAGAGCTACCCACAAATTCTGCGAACGAGGCCGAAAAATTTGAAGACAAGGTATTCCTTGGTCAAGATCTGACATTCCAGGTTCGCCTCCTTATTTTGGTATCATACCGGAATCCACGTGGGCGACCCGAATGGAATACTAACGATTGAGTGAATAAATCATGACCTCTGGTAATTTATTATTAGTTGACTTCTCGTAATTTGAGGTAATCCATGCGTATGTTTGAGGATGCATTTGGCTATATCGAAGCTCTGGATTTCCATCTAATGCATGATCCGATAGAAATATGAGTTCTGGTAAGGAGGATTCCAATCGCTTAATTTCTTGAGCTTCAAAAGCCTTATCTCTTGAAAACAGAGGGTAAATTTCCCAAATAGGCATTTTGATACGAAAAATGGCATGTATGCTCGGCATATCGGGAAGCGCTAAAAACTTGCCCGGCCTGCCTGCAACTCCCCGCAGCTCCGTGGCTATCATTTGCAGTTTTTCTGATTTCTCTCGAGATATCCACAATTGCTCTCCATCGATATCATTTTTCACATATATTTTTCCTAGTAAATTGCTCGCCAGGTATACGTTGTTTTGCGCAAAGGTAATCAATGAAGCCGATAGCAAACAATATGCCAGAACTAGCGGGCGCAGCCCTTTCGTTGACCCACATGCAGCTAACAGACCGATCAAGGCCGGAAATATTCCGAGGGAGAGGTGAGTTAGGTCGGCTCGAGATAGAGCATAGTGGGTGTAAGGAATAGCGGCAGCGATTGCTGCCACAAAAACCTTTCGTGCATCGCTACTCAAATCAAATTTGCTTAACGCTAGCACCAAGCTTCCAGTCAGAGGAAAAGCCAATAAATATATAAATCCAATTCCTTCTGCTAGAATTATAGCTGTCCAAATAACTCCTAATTTCTCTACTTTTATAGCCCAGGGCCAAGGAACTGGAAGGGCAATGTTGGTGGTGCCAGACTTAACAATTTCGACGACACTATCAATGAATGCAGCCGAAAAACCATCAATAGCAAGCAGCATAATCAACGTTGGTGAAAAGCCAATCCAAACGCCCCAAAAAAAATAACCACTCAAGCCAGCCACAGCCTTTCGCGATGGCGCCTTCACCAAAAGTGCCGAAATAACAATAAAGGATGCTATCGCGCCATATACACCGTGATTTCTCCCCATAATAGCTGCAATGCCAAGACATACTCCAGAAAACAGCCATGCAGCTGGTTTTGTGGATTTCAGCATGAGCACCAACATTGCGACAATAGCAATGCTAGTCGCATGGTCGTATGCCTTGTAATAGGGATTTACCCAAATGGTTAGAATGCTTGCCGCTAACAGCGCAAAAAACCACCGCACAGCACCTTCTCGTTTCAATGCTAATAAGCAGATGGATACCCCCAACGAGGTTCCAAATGCTTGATAAACGATAGCGCTCACACGCGCAGCGAAGAGGCCGTCACTTCCCATGAAATGCATGAAAGCTGCGGCCCAGTAATATCTACCGATGTCATACGACATGAAATCACGTAACGGAACTTCTCCCTGTAATACCCGCTGTGCCCCATACCAATAAAATCCTTCATCAGCCAAATCAAAACCATATCGCCATGTAAGCCAAAACCATACGCCTGAAATACCAAGCGCTGCAATTGTCGCAACGCTAAAATTTGTTCGATAGGAGTTGATCGTCACTGGCATCATGCAATTTCCCCCCTCAGGGAATTTTTGTTTGGCCCATCAAGTCCGCCCAGAAAGCGGGCATAGTTCGGGTCGGCCTACGAACTCGAGAACAGGTTAAATGACCATTTAACATTGTTTAACAATTTGAATCGAATTAGTTCAGCATTAAACCGCTTCGAGCACAGCTTCAATAACCCTCTGCTGGCTCTTTCCAAGGTCTGGCCATAATGGGAGGCGAACAAGTCGGTCACTCAACCCATTAGTATGCAGCATCGTTCCCCCAGTGCGTCCGTGCTTCAGTCCAGCTGGAGAACTGTGGAGTGGGACATAATGAAACACAGGTTGGATATTTTTCGAGCGCAAGCTTGCAATGAACTTTGTGCGTGCGTCCAGAGTGGGCAGTAATAGATAATAGAGATGTGCGTTGTGCTCGCAGTGCTGAGGGATGACCGGACGACACACCTTTTCCTGTGCTTCAAGTTCTGCAAAAGCCTCGTGGTAGCGATGCCAAAGCAATAGCCGCTGTGTGGTTATGGGTGTTGCGTCCTCGAGTTGTGCCCAGAGAAACGCCGCTATGATTTCGCCCGGCAGATACGATGAACCGATTTCAACCCATGTGTATTTGTCAACTTGGCCACGGAAGAATTGGCTCCGGTTCGTCCCTTTTTCACGGATGATTTCCGCACGCTCAACGAATTTCAGGTCGTTGATAAGCAATGCTCCGCCTTCTCCTGAAACAATATTCTTCGTTTCGTGGAAGCTTAACGTAGACATTTGCCCAAAACTTCCAAGAGGTTGGCCCTTGTACCGAGCCATGATGCCTTGCGCGGCATCTTCGATGACGAGTAGCTGATGACGATCCGCGATCTCCATGATCGCGTCCATTTCGCAGCCCACACCACCATAGTGCACAACAGCGATCGCTTTAGTTCGCGGGGTAATCGCCGCTTCAATCCTGGTCTCGTCGATGTTAAGTGTGTCCGGCCGGATGTCTACGAACACTGGGACTGCACCGCGAAGCACAAATGCGTTCGCCGTCGACACGAAGGTGAAGGATGGCATAATCACTTCGTCTCCTAGCCCGACACCCGCAAGCAATGCAGTCATTTCCAGTGCGGCGGTGCAGGAGTGGGTCAGGAGAGCTTTCTTTGCTGAGGTGCGCGCCTCCAACCAAGCGTGACATTTTTTTGTAAACGGACCATCTCCAGCCAATTGCCCTCCGTGATGCGCTTGGGCGATGTACCAGAGTTCTTTGCCCGTCATGTGAGGCTTATTAAAGGGTATGTTCATAAATGCGTCGTTCCTGTTGTTGATAAAGATAGATTCGCGCTGAAAACCCAAAATTTCTGCAGTAGAAACAGCATGGCTGCCAGGGCGACTATCATCATACCCTGCACTATTTGGTGAGGGTAACCGAGACAATCGACAAGCATATACAAAGCCAATAAATTGACAGCATACCCAAACGCATAGGAAATACAATAACGAATCAATACAGGTCTGTACATACCATTATGGCGAAAAGTCCACCGCTTGTTGAAGATGAAGGTCTGGGCCACTCCTATGACATAAAGCAAGGTCATTGTTAATTTGTGCTCTAGCCCTGCTGCCGTAATAGCGAGGTAGAGAAGGTAGCCCACTGCGTTAGAGAGAACGCCTATTATTCCATACCGGAGCAACTGGATAAACGTGGATCTCATTATTAATAAGTTCATAAATTAGCGAACATGTAGTATACTCTGCCCATGAACGAATTCGATGGGCGTAAGATAAATCGCAAGGCACTTGAGGAGATCCGCATCCGTGCGGTGAAGCGCGTTGAAG
>CAZXHS010000005.1:0-281669 GCA_964639845.1 uncultured Desulfobulbus sp.
TCATCCTATCATCAAATACACCGAAATGTTCGGCGATTTATGCACTGATTAATAACAAGAGGCAATAGTACTCTTGATCTCTTACTTCTCCAGCACAGACTTGCTCTAAATCTGTAAAAATATAGTCTTTTTTATTGCTAACCGATTTTCTCCACTCTCGAGAAGGAATTCTATGTAAATGTTTTTCAAGGTTTGTGTACTTATCCAAATTTACATTCTGCCTTTCTAATTCAGGTGGAATCTCCTTATAAAATCTCAGTAATGCTCTTTCCGATTTAGTAAGCTTTTTTTTCATTAATATTATTTCTGTGTGGCTAACGGTGAAATAACCTGCCGGCCGAGAGCTTGCCCACCTTTTAGAACGTGGCTATTTCCGGTCAGGTTTATTGACTTGTTAGCTTTATGAATTAATTGATTTGAAGCTTAACAATATTGCAAATATCAAAAATAGTACTATAGACCCAAGGCACCCGGCATTATTTTTCGGATTGGTTTCTTTTTTTTCCGATTCATCGTATATGATGAAATCAAGAGCTTTGTCCTTGTCAAATAAATCGTCATCCATTGTTGTGACCCCCTTAAAATTTTCGAATGTTATATTCTGGGGACATGTGGTTAATAATTTTTTTCTCCATCTCGTGGATTCTCTCTGCATTCAAATCACTAAGAGAGATGAAAATTAAAAGAAAATTTTTTCTCAAATAATCGAGACATTGGTTCCCTGGCGCTAGATTGTGCTTTCTTGCGATATTTTTTCTGAACGCGCTTTTTTCAATTACAATTTTTCCATTTTTTATAATTCTTTTTTCAATCTGCGCTCTGTCCTTATTTGAAAACTTTTCTTCTCTATTTTCCAAGTAGTTTTCATTCAGATGTTGAGCCCAGATTCTCCCTCGCAGTCCTTGTAATCCAACTGCACTGCCGATGTATTTTAAAGAATGATCTGATTTGTCGATATAACCATAGATGCCTTTGGCAAGAGGAATATCTTGTTGCTTTAATGATTCAATATCCCATTTTTTGGCACTAAATATTTTTTGCTCTTCCATGGATATTATGCAAGCTAACGTAAAGTTCAGCGGGAACCGCGCTGTTCGCGGTTTCCGCTGAAACGTTTTGTTAACCCAAATTTTCTCTTAATATTTCTTTAAGTTCTTCAACAGATAAAGGGGGTGAGTATGTATGCAGCATTGCATGGCAGTTTGGGCAAACAGGTACTAAGTCTTTCTTTGGGTTTAATTCATACTCTCCTGCAACACCTGCAAGGGGCTTAATATGATGGACATGAATGAAATTTTCCCCTATTTTTCCATAAACATGGGAAAATGACATATCACAAACCTTGCAATTATATCCATTTTTCATTAAGCATTCTGCTCTTGCAGCGGCATTTCTCTCATATACGTTAACTGTGACCTGTTTTGTAGCACCTTCCTTGAACAGCTCTCTGTTTTCTATTTCTCCTGTGTAGTTCTCACCAGGTTCTACACATTTTCTCCATGCATAATCTGGCACTGTGGCCAAACGCCTTTTAGCTTCATTTACTTCTTCATTTGAGAAAAGTTCTGCATATTCCTCTTTTATCACACTTGCTTCTATCGAAAGGTCTGGCCTGCCCACTTCAATAAGCTTTTTAAAGCCATCTTGTTCTGTGTTCATTTTCGATAATGCTTTCTTGGCATGAGCTAACCCGCCAAATTTACGAACAGATCTCAAGTAATAATTAGCCCAATATCCTGTTGTCTTTCCAACCACATGATAAAGGTCTTCCATTTCCTTATTGAACTTTTCTTCTTTATCTATAGTCATTTTTCTTAGGGGTTAACAGTATGGTTAGGCCAACTTTTACGTAAGATATTCAACCGTCGTTCATGTTAAATATTTATGTAATTTCGGCATATTAAAACAATGCCCGTGGTTAGATTCATGAATAAGACAAAGTCAAAAAACAAAGATAGAAAGCGATAGGACAATCAAGATCGAAAAAGCTGTTTTATGACTTACCCTCATCTTTCGTGCAGCCTCGTGGCGCACTTGTTCCAATACATAGAAACTTGGATTTTGAAGTTAATACCACTCGATCTTGCCTTCCGTATATTTTCCATCTTCCGGAAAGCCTATGTTTGAAAATACCCTGGCTCCTTGCTCGTTTTTCCAGCTATACATCACGCTTTTATTGGTTTGCTGGTGTCTTGTTTTAGTTGGCTCATTATTTGTTGATATTATTCCAACTGGAATAGTATCTTTTTTAAAATTTACCTGTTTAATAATCTGATCACTTTTTTCTTTTAAAGAATTTTGTCTATTTTTAATAATTTCTTGCTGCTTTTCGTTGGTTTTTAAAATTCCTTCAAACATATTCGATGTTATTTTAGGTATTTGATTTAGAATCGAAAATAATAAAACCAAGAAAAATGAAAAAAAAGTAGCTTTAATCACAAATAACTTTATGAAGTTATCAATTTTATTATGATTTTTATTTTTAATTGATATAATTTTATCGACATGAATTATATGATTAATTTTATTTATGATTGTATTTTGAAGTTTATTATTGTTTATTTTCTCAACATATTCGTATAATTTATATGCTTCAATTATTTGATCTTGTTTTGTTTTTATATGCGATATCAATTTGTTTATTTTGACAACTCCACCTGGAACATCTGTTTTAAATTCGCAATCTCCAGAAAAAACAATAATATTTAAAAAAATATTTTCTTCACATCTCAACAATCTTTCCAAAGTTTTTATGTGTTTGTAATTTTGGTGTATTGGATTTTGAAATGGATAATTTTTTTTAAATATCTTTTGCGTCCAAAATCGACCATTATTTGCAAAAATCCAATTACTTATATTCTTTGTCTCGATAACAAATATGCCATATTTTGACACAACAATATGGTCAATCTGCGTTGTCCCGTCTTCTGTTGGAAGTAAAACATCTTTGATTAATTTATAGTTTTTGGGATCAAGTCTACGTTCAAGCAGAGAATTGACTTTATATTCTCCAATGACTCCTTTGAACCAAGCGGATTTGAGAGCAGCGCCAACGATCCCAACGAAAGCCAACAAAAGAAATCCACTTATCATCATCCAGCCCCTCCTTTTACCTTCCCTTTTGCGCCAAAAGTTTCATAGCGCTCAAGTCCCACATTGTAACACCTCAAAATTATTGATTTTATATTTTACAGCGTCAAGCTACCTTTGACGATGGGAAATTTTGCCCACTATCTTTCGCTTCATCTCTTTTTCGTTTCCATTTTTTAAAAGATTCAAAGTTATCCATCAGTTGAAGTTCAAACCATGTTTCCCTTCCTGGGTTTTTTTTCATTTCCTCAACCAACCATTCTTCTACCTCATTCAAGATTTCCAACTTTCTGTGTTTCGCTGCATCGTCAATTCGTTTTGGCCCTTCGCCAGTCATTATCCAGCCTGTTAATAATCCATATTTTTTTTCAATTTCGTAGGCCCATCCAGCTGGAAATTCACCCTTAGCTTTTGCCGCTGATATTGTTGGCTGCTTTTTATCTATAATTACAGCAAGTTGCCGTAAACTTTTGATGCCTGTTGTTTCGCTGATCCTTCCCCAAACTGCATCAAAATCATTTCTGATCAAAATTTCTTTCATATTCCCTTGACTGATCAATATTTCTATCGTAAACAGTATCTACCGATAGAAATATTGATCGTTTTTTATTTGATTATACCATCTAAGGGGTTCCCAATGTCGACCACAGAGCGAAATAAACGTCTCAGCCAAGAGTCGATTTTCTGTGTCTCGACTCAAATCTGCCCCAAATGTCAAAACGTGCTGATCCCCGCCGGACTCCAAGACACCGACCGGGGCACGCAATTCGTCTACGAATGCATCGAATGCGGTTCATCCTTCGCATTCGTCCTCTGTACTGAATACCACCTCTTCGAGGTGATTCATTAAACCACAGCACTACTCCATCAATCAAACCACAGGTGACTTATGAGCGACACAAAAGACGCACCCCTCAACGGAATTTTCATCGTCGGCATCGTCAACGCCCGCACTCAGCGCAAATACAAGAACGGTGAAGAGCATTTTTTCCTGCATATCGCCAGCCCCGGCTCTGAGACAATGCACCGTGTCGAGGTCCGGCCTCAAGATTGGGGCGCTTTCCAGGAAGGAACGCAATTCAAATCCCGGGTCAGCTATTCCACGTTCAATAACCAGGTCACTTTCACTCCAGCCAGTTAATGCGGCCATGCTTTCGTATCAGTCCATCAATCTGAAAGGCATGATTCACACCATGCGCACAGCTCCCTACCAAGGCAGCCTTGCCGATGTACAAATCGATGGATTCAACGGCCTCCTGACCGTTCCCCTTGACTCCGCCAACCGGCATCAAATCGGGGACATGATCGAGGTAAACATCATCATCGATCGGATAACAAATGTTTCCCGGTCATACCACCAAGATATCGAGGGCTTCCATGGGTAAGCAATCATTTCTTGTTCTCCTGATTCTCATTTCCGCTGCTTCTCCGGCTCTGGCCGAAGGGGTGATCGGAAGAGACCAGGTAATCACGGTCAATACCGTTCAGTTTCTCGCTGCCACCACTGAGAACGCCGCCTATGTGCAGGTGTTCAACTACTTCTTCACCATCGAACTGCTGACCGGGGTTCTTGGCGCGTTTCTGTACCAAGTGATCCGGGTTTTCAGGATGTAAGGAGGAAACAGTATGAGTCCGGACACGCTCTTTCTTCTTTACGGTCTCGCCGGGATCATATCCGGCGCCATCATAGGGTTCGCCCTCACTCGCTTTTAACTTTTATTCAGGAGGTTACACCATGGACTTTTCGACCATCACTTTGGACACCGCTTCTTGCCTCGCCGCTGCACTGCTCGTCGTTGGTGGCTACGCAGCCATCTGGGCCGTTAGCAAAGTCGTCGGCATCTTCAAGAAATAAGGTGCCATCATGAATAGGGTCAGAATGCTTCCAGGGCTTCTGGCCCTATTTATTTTATTCTCAGGAATTTGTAATGCTGAAGATATTTGCACACAAATTTTTTACCAAGAATACGGTTGTAGCACTTACAACGGAGCTTGGGGAACACCATCTGCTTCATTTGGTCCTTATCCTAGCATGCCAATTGATGCACCATCAATGGTATCCATAAACGGTACAGTTTGTTTGTATAGAGTTTATTATCTATACAGCAAAGGAACAGGATGGTCTTTTGGAGTGCAAAGAAATTTTACTGGTGTACAATCTACGTTTCCAGCGTCTTTTCCTTCACTTGCAGCTCCTGCTATAAAAATACCCGATTCTGAAGGAACCTCTCCAGCTTTTGAGAATTATTCATCAGGTTGTCCTACATGCTCATCAATTGATGATGATAATGACGGTGTTTGCAATTCTTGCGATTTAACCCCAGGATCAGCAGACAAAAAACACTGTGTCTGGCAACAATTGGTGGTTGCTGGCACTGGTCAGGTGGCAATTATGGCCATCGATCAGAGCGGCAATTGCGATGGTTCAAACACTGTCGAATATCGAAACTCTTCCGTAAACGATCAAGTTGTTTCTGGAGCTGTAGCCGCTTATTGGACCGGCAACCATAATCCTGTTGATCCTCCTACTTGCCAGGGTGACGACGGAACAGGGAATTGTGCTTGCGGCTATACAACATCTGCAAATTCTGTTTTCAGTAATATGGAGCCTTCGACTACTCCGCAAATGTCTGACGGTCTCAAAGAGCAATTGCAGAAAGCTGATCAAGCGGCAAATGATGACAAATATGACGATTGTTCAAACATTAAGGCTAGATGTGAAGCTGCATGTTTAACTCGTGGTGGCGTTGTAAAAAATAGCTGTTCTGTCAGCGATGGCATCACCTACGCTAAATGTGAATGCAAAAGTGAATTTGCATATGACACTGCCACCCCGACGGAAACCTCAACCGACACCTCAACCAATGGTGATGTAGCCCAAACAGGCGGCACAGATACCAATGCAGACGGCAAGGCAGACGTCTACGCCGCGGTTAAGGATGCCATCCATGATTCAGGTCTGACAACCAAGCTCGATTCTGCCAATTCTCAACTCAACAATATCGGCAACAAGATAGACACCGTTGGCTCAGCAATTAACGGCCTTGGTTCAGCTGTCAACGGTGTGGGCCAAGGCGTCAATGGGCTAGGGACCAAACTTGATACCATCGCCGGCAAGCTCGACAATCTCAACACCAACGCCAACAAGGATATCACCGCCACCGGTTCCGCTGCTCTGCCTGGCAGTAACACCTATGATTCCACCGTTGGAACAATCGATGAAATCAGCCTAGCCGACACCATCGGCTCCTTCATCTCGGGCGGGCTGCCCATCGTCAGCTATTTCAAGGGGTCATATATCAATATCGGCTCAGCAAGCCCGACCCTGTCCACCCAGATCTTCGGCAAGACCATCACCATAGACTTCAGCGGTATGGAATCAATCCTCAACGGTATGGGGCTGGTCCTGGTCTCGGTGAGTACCATTCTCTCTTTCATGATCATCATTCGAGGGTAGGCCATGCAACTTATCTTTACGACCATTCTCGGTTGGTTTTCTTCCCTTGCCGGTCGGCTCCTCAGCGATACCGCCCTGAAATTCATCGCCTATAAAACCCTGTTGATCACCCTCTTGACCGTCACCCTGCCGGTGATCGCCAAAAACTTCATGACCTGGCTGTTTCAAGAGTTGGTCAACGCTGCCAATGCCAACATGCACACCGACGGCCTGCACGCCACCGTGCTGCACCTCTCCGGTATTGCCGGATACCTGGCCTCGCACCTCATGTTGGCTGATTGTCTTTCTCTAATCATCACAGCCATCGTGATCAGGTTTACCCTCAACTTCATTCCCTTCGTCGGCTGATGGCTATTCGAATCATTCAGGGCGTCCCCGGCTCCGGCAAGACCTATTACGCTGTCCGCCATCTCGCCAAACACTATTGCGACCAGAGCGAAGACGGCGTCTACTATCTTAAGGACGACGTTACCGTCATCACCAACATCGATTCGTTCAAGCCTGATCACCGCAACCTGATTGAATCGATGCGCCAGGTGAAACGAGAGGACGGCAAGCCCGCCGGGCCGGATGACTTTTTCAATCTGCCCTATCAACAAACCCTGACCGAAGAGATCGGCGGCCAGATCGTCTACATCATCGATGAGGCCCAACGCTTTTGGCGTAAAGGCGACCGTGGCCACCATGAAGCCTATGAATATTTCGAGTTACACCGCCATTTGGGCCATGACATCTATCTGATCACCCAGAACGCCCGCAAGCTGCCCGGTGATCTCGTCTGTTTGGCCGAATACCTCATCGATGCAGCACCCCGCACCCGTTCCTTGGTCGGTGAGATGAAATACAAATGGCTCTCTGACGGGGAAGTAATCAAGCGTGAGGCCTGGAAGCCGGAGCAGGCAATTTTCAACCTCTACAAATCCATGGACATGGGGGAAGCGGAGAAGATCAAGAACCCGGTCATGCGGACCGTCGCCATTGTTGCCCTAGTGGTGGTTGTGATCATGGCCGGCGGGGTCTGGTATTTCTACTCCCATTGGGCGCAGCGCTCCGTTGCCCAAAGTGACAATCCGCCATCAGCTCCGGCAAAGACCATCCCAGTTGCCAACACTTCCCCCATGGCTGCACCTCAAACCGTACCGGTGCCGGTTTCCACCTTCTCCGAAACCATAGAGAAAGGCGGACTCATCCGCACCACTACCTACATCGTTTTCCAGGATGTCATCTATTACCAGAAACAGTTCCCATATCCTACCCGCAAGGTGGCAGGGCAATGGTGGGCTGATGTGCCGCCGAACATCATCAAGTCTAAATCAATGGATGAAGCCCGCAGGGATTCAGACGCCAAGCCGTCCCCATCCTCGGCGTACGCTAGCGGCGCGAGCGTAGCGGCGCACGAGGTGGGGCCGGCTGGCACATAAAAGACCATGAACGCACAACTGCAAAGAGACGCAGAGTTGTCAGCACTCTACAAGAAACCCGGTTTCACTCCTCGGCGCTATGAACGGAAATCAGAAATGTCTTCCGGGGACAAGGAACTGTATTGGTTTTCCCTGCTTGACGATCCTTTGTGCCAGAAACCGACATCCCGGCAACCGCTTTTGCCTGGATTTTCTCTTGAAAAATAAGTGACGCCTAACCCGGCTCTCTCCGTTCTCCATGTGATTTGCTGTGAAAAACAAAGAACGCTTCACCCTTTGTTTTTTGCAGAAATCATGTGGAGACAACAAGCGATAGCGCGTTAGTCGCTTCCTCAAAACTCATCCACAACGAGGACACCATGCTTGAACCGACATCCACACCGAAGACCAAAACCAGACGCAAGAAAACGGAAACTGCCCAGGTCTCCCACCCCGGCCCGCAGGGTCCGGGGTCTCGGTCGCAAACCCGAATAACATGCGACCGTATACTAGCCAATGAGCTGGTACGGGTGCATCAAGGCATAGATTTTTTGAAAGTCAATTATCAGGTCACCTGGGACGATTTCGGCTTCCTCGATACCGTTGACTGGATCAAGAAGAAAATTCAGGAGACAGACGACACCGAAATGGAGGCGTTCATTTCCAAAGGGCTCCATTGGAACGTTCAGCGTACTGGGACATCAAAATTCAGCTACCGACTGAAAGCGGGTGATGTAACCATTCTTCTCAGCCGTCGGGAGCCCAAAGGCAATATGCCGAACCTCCGCCTTGAAATCGGTTCTCTATCAGCCCAAACGTGTTTGCTTCAAGTCGTCAATGATGTGCGCCATTGGCTTGAACGCCAACGTGCTGTCTTTCTCAAAGAGCAAATTGCCGAAGTCCACCTTGCGGCTGATTTCATCGGCCTGGACCTGCAAACACTGGAGATTGAAAACCAGGAAAGATGGGTGCAGCGCAGCCACACCTTTGATCCGCATTACCTTCACCGGCGATTGACTGGCATTTCCTTGGGCAAGGGTGACTTCATGCTGCGCATCTATGACAAGGTGGCCGAACTGAAGCGCTCCGAAAATAAACAGGAAGTTTTCCGCGAACTTTGGAACGTCCCCACCTTTGATGCTCACCCGGTTACACGGGTTGAGTATCAACTCCGGCGTCCAGTCCTGAAACAGTTCAATCACCTGGAATACTGCAACGGCATCGACACCATAAAACAATTGCTGTTCGGGCTCCATGCCTTGTGGAAATACGCCACGCATGATTGGGCAAGATTCATGGGTAACGTCGTTGACCGTGACAACAACCACCAGTCCCGCGCCATGTATTCTGAGTTCTGGAATATCGTCCGCGCCGTCGTGTGGGTTGGGATTGCCGAACTACGCCGTGAAGCCCCTATCAAGCACAAGGATATGGACGCTCTGCGGAAACAGGCCCGCGGAATCCTTATGTCCATCGCTGCCTTCTTCATTGAAAAGCCGGAAGATATAGACGCCATCGTCAACCAGTCCCAGGACCTCATTGAACAAGACCTCCGAGAGTTCTTTCAAGATGAATCCAAGTTCATCAAAAGGATGAAGAAAAAACGGAATGAAATTTTGCTCGATACGGTCCCATTCTGATCGGTCTATTAGCATGTAACTGCTGTGCAGGTTGAGGTACGGCAAGGGAGGAAGACATGGGTGGACGTGGTAGAGATTTCAGTTCATCGGAACACTGGGCATGGGTTGGTGAATTATCAGAACATCGCCTTGAACGCTATGGGCGAATGTCTGCTTATCAGAATGATTTAGATGATGGCAAAGTTGCCCTCAACTACGAGTGCGCCAAAGAGTTCAACCGCCGTCACGGCCATGACCCGGAGTGGAAAAAATGAGCTACCGCTACAAAATACAGCTGCCACCAGTGCCGCGATATTCTCACTTCATCTTTCGTTGCCAGCCTTCCGGTGCTGATTGGGACAAAATCACCTGGTCCCGTTTCGGTTCTGGCGGCACCTCGGACGCCCGCCACTGCTTCGTCGATGACTGGCGACTCGAGCACCTTTGGCGTCGCCACGGTGAAGGGCTGGCCAAAGCCATTTGCACCGGCATCATTACTGCCCCGGACTTCACCATCGAAACCCATTTTCCACCAGAGATAGCCGCCTATCAGGTCTATCGTTCCAACCTCCTGGCCTATTATTGGCTTCTCAACGGGGTAACCGTTGTTCCCGTTCTCCAATGGGGTGATGAATCTACCTTTGACCTTTCCCCGAAATACATCGGCCCCCGTTCAGTTGTCGCGGTCCGTGGCCCAGGGAAAGGCAAGGATGAACAACGCCGATGGATTGCCGGAGCCGAATACATGCAAGCCTCCTTGCAACCGGCTCTCGTCCTCCACTTCGGCCGCAGGGTGGAAAACGTCTGGGACAATCCTTTGTTTCTTCCCCTGCATTCTCGGCGTAAGGCCACCATGAAGGATACCGGGCAACTATCACTTCCTCTTTTTTGACATGAAAAGAGAATCGATATTCAAGACACCCCGGCGCGGTCTGATGGGCTCCAAGCCACTAGGCGCTGAGTATATGCCGGAAGTCAACGAACGTGCTCGGCGCATGAAAGCCGCCGTCCGCGAAGAGCAACAATCCACCGATAACCGACAAATGCGGCTGCCGGGGCTATTACCTGATTTCGTCTTCTAACTCGCCGGAAAACAAGACATGTCTTTTCAAAATATAACTTTGCCGGACCTTGGGCCAGTGTTCACGGCTCAACAGGTTGCCGACTATTTGCAACTCGACGTCAATACCGTCCGCAAGTATTATAAAGAGTTGGGAGGTGTTCGCGTTGGTTCGGCTTACCGGTTTTTCAAAAGGACCTTGACCGATGCCATACTACGACACGAAGAAAAACCGATATGTGGGACAGATCAGAGTAAACGGGAGGTATGTTCGGAAGTTCTTCCGCACCCAAAAGGAGGCGTACAGGTGGGAAATAGAACAGACCGCACCCAAAGAACAGCGGACAAATTCAATTTGCTTAATTGATTTTCTCACGCAATACCTGGAATTTTCCGAAAGGAAGCATTCCAAACAGACCTTTGAGGAAAAGAAGAGGGCCTTTCGCCTGCTTTTAAAGTCCATCCCCCCTGAAACCGCAGTGAAGGATATCAGCAGAATGATGATTCTTTCACACCTCCAGGGCCAAGTGGTTACGCGATCCGGCAACGGTGCCAATAAAGACCGAAAAAACTTTATTGCCGCTTGGAACTGGGGCTCGAAGTACATCGATCAATTCCCCCCTGGGAACCCTTGTTTTGTGGATCGATTTCCAGAGGTCAGAAAACGGAGATACGTTCCACCTGAAAAGGATTTCTGGGCTGTCTTCGAGCAAGCGACAGAAGAACAAGATCAGGTAATGCTGCTTGCCTATCTGCACCTTGGCGCACGTCGGAACGAGATTTTCACCCTTCGTTGGTCTGACATTGATTTTGCCCACCAGCAAATCAGGCTCTACACAAGAAAAAGGCGTGACGGCTCGCTGGAATATGATTGGCTGCCCATGACAGAAAAGCTCTTCGTTCTGTTGTTGGAATGGAGAAAAGAGGCCAAGGGTGAATGGGTGTTCCCTGATCCGAAAACCGGTGAACCGTATCAGTACCGACGGCGCTGGCTGAAAGGATTATGTAAACGAGCAGACGTGAAGCAATTTGGCCTTCACGGTATCCGCCATTTGACGGCCAGCATCTTGATGCAAGCTGATGTGCCTTTGATCGATATCAAGGACATTTTGCGCCACAAGAACGTATCAACCACGGAGAAATACATCCAAAGGTTGAAATCTGTTCGGGCTTCATTGAGAGTGCTCGAGGGGAAATCTAGGACGGCTGAAAAGGGGCAACTCACCTCTAACTCACCAGACAAAAAAAGCGCTTTAGCTGGCTAGAGCTAAAGCGCTGATCTTGTGTGGTGACCCCAAGGGGACTCGAACCCCTGTTACCGGCGTGAGAGGCCGGTGTCCTAGGCCACTAGACGATGGGGCCATGTCATGTGGAACGCACGCTATCTAAACTATCCCAGGATCTTTGTCAAGCAGGTTCGTCGGGAGGCTGGGAAAATCTCCATTACTGTGGGAATCTCACAAACGGCCCAGGGCATCTGCTGCCTTGGGCCGTTGTCTGTTGCTTCGTCACTCAGATTTCAAGCTGCCTTGGTATCGGTGTTCTGCACCTTTTTTATCTTCTGCTTATCGATCTTCTTGGGCACCAGACCGCTGGCCATGAAGGCGGTGCACTGTTTGCGCTTTTCAAAGGGGCAGTCGGTGATGTTCCAGCAGGGCGTGTAGAGCAGCAGTTTTTTCACCGCCGCGATCGATACCCCGTGCTGATGGATCATCTCGCGCAGACACTCGATCCATTTGATGTCATTCATGGTGAAATAGCGCCACTTGCCCTTGCGCAGCGGCGCAATCAGCCCTTCCTCTTCGTAGATTCTCAGTGTCCGGGGATGCACGCCCAGCATCTGCGCAGCCACGCCGATGGTGAATATCGCTTTTTGTTCATCAACCATGGTGTCCCCCGTTTTTCCAATCCACGACCGACACCCGAGGGAGCCGGTCAAGTGTTTCCTCGTTGCCGTCGAACTCAGTGGGCTTCATGATCGGAAAAGCTCTTGCCGAAGAAGCGCTCTCCTTGCAGGAAGGCCACGCCGGTGAAGCCGATACCGCCGAGCACCACAAGCCACTCAAAGCCAGAGGGGGTGTAGTTCAGGTAGGTGGGCAGGTTATCGTAGCCAAGGTATTGGGGAACGATCTGGCCGCCGGTCACCATGTTCAAGCGGGAGATGAACATTCCCACCAACACCATCAACGCGGCAGTGGACATCGCAGCCACGCTTTTCATACGGCTGGCCAGCAACAGAAAGGCCGGGGCAATCAGACCAACACCTACCTCAAAGGTCCAAAAATTGAAGGCCAGCGGGCCGGTATAGAGGGCGTTGGCAGCAATCTTGCCATCGGTGACGCCACCGACATAGAAGGAAGCCATGCGCCAGAAGGTGGCCACTGCAACCAAAATGAGCATGAGCAGCATCACTTTGCCGGCGGACTGCACACCATCAAACACATGCTGCTCCATTTGCCGACCACGGATGACGTAGGCATAGTGGGTAAATAGCACCGCTGCAGCAGCACCGGAGAGGAAGGCGCAGGAGAGGAAATAGACCGGCAGTTGCGCGCCGTACCAGAAGGGACGAGCCGCCAGTGTAGAAAAAACACCGCCGAGACAGGTATTGGCAGCCACCTCGGCCAGGGCGCCAAGGATACCCAGCACCAGGGCCAGGGTGTAATGGCGTGTAAGGATCAGCCAGAACTCGATGAGGATAAAGCCCAGGGCCATACCGTAGAGAGTACCCATCCACCAGATGTTGGAGGTGATGTTGGGGGAGATGATATTGTAAATGGCCATACGCCAGGGGCTTTCGATCTCCATACCGATGACCACAAAGCCGCTGAGGATGGTGATCAACGAGATCCACACCATGCGGTTGGCCAGGGGGGCCAGCTTGTTGCCGCCGAAGACGTGGCTGATGGCTGCCAGCAGACAGAGCCCGGTGGAGGTGATGGCGAAAAAAGCGTAGGTGGAGATCAACAGACCCCAGGGCACCTCGCGGGTGTTGTTGAAAATATGCTCGTGACCGATGAAAAAGCCGGCCAGGCCGACGCCGACGCCGGCGATCAATAACAGGCCGAACAATCCGGTCAGGGTTTTGACCAGAGGATTGGCTACCTCCGGCTCAGCGGTTGCGGTGAGTAAAAATCCATTTGCCATGATCCTACCTCCTTAGGTATGAAAGAATGTGGTTAAAAAAAGACTTATAACGGTGCTGGTTCGGACATCTTGGCCCTGTGCTCCTCGCTGGCCAGGGAGCCGAGGCCGATGAGCACGACCACCGCCGAAAACGGCCCCATGAGCAGGAAGAGCACAAAGGTGAGACAGAACCAGAAAGACTCGATGATGTGGGCCAGATGCGTCCGTACCCAGGTGAACAGAGAACGACCGCCATCGTTCTCTGTCCGGTCGGCTTGACTGTGCGGCATGATGTTCATTGTCGTCCCTCGTTTTTCGTTGTTCGCTGGTTGGAGCGATTGGTTACCCGGTACAACGCAAGGGGTGTGCCACCACCACAAAATGACGTGTGTTTTTAGCGACTACGAAGACAAGATTTTGAAGTTGTGTTTATTTTCACATCTACAACAACTGATATGCAGGTTTTTCGGTGCATCATGATTGATAAGAAATCGATCGACATGGCGCATAAATTGCCCATCATTCCACCGCGAGACTGATCAAAATACGCCTAAAATCACCAGGCACGAACCCACAGGCCGAACGACAGGCAATATACTAATTTTATTATATTTATTTAATGATCATGAGTCGGATCGGTCATTTTCGGCATGGGAAACACGGGCTATTGCCGCAGGAAAAACGCGATGGAGCAAATGAAAATTTCCGTAACAACAGGTTGAAATATCGATGAAATAGAGTGGCACCCTTTTAAAGGGATCATTTTGCGCCCAAAGATCTATACACTCTGGGAAACCGATCTGGAAAAACGGCTAAAAACAGCGGGTGTCAATCAACCAATGCGCGAAAATGAAGGGGAAAAAGGACGAATGGAAAGAAAAGAAGGAACAGAATCGGAGGCAAGTGAGAGAAAGAGGTATCTCTCAAAGGGTATTGTCAGGAGTTCTTGACAATCAACGGAGGGAGAATGGCACAGAAAAGCCGGGACGGAGAAGCACTCCATCCCGGCGTGGTGATCAAAAAATCAGTGTTCTTTCTTGGCAGCGTGGCCTTTCTTGGCGCCGGCCTCGACGGGGGCGGCATATTTGCGCTCAAAGCCCTTCACGCCAATGTGGCAGGTGGTGCAGCGGGTGTTAGAGGCAAAGGCGTCGGAACCATTATGACAGACACCGCAGTACTTGCCGGCATAGAGGGCTTCCATGGTAAACTTCTCGGGATGCTCCTCGGCGGCACCAACCCGCATTTCAAACTGGCGGTCATGGCAGCTAGCGCAATCAAGCCCCATCTCCACATGGCCCTTGTGATTAAAGGTCACCGTTTTTACGGGCTTATTAAAAACGACCGTTTCCGGCTGTTTCATATCGCTGCCGTGACAGACCTTGCAGGTCTCCGGCCCGGTGGTATTAAAGGCGGTTTTGCCATCATGGCAGGTACCGCAGTACTTGCCGGCATCCAGTGAGGCCATGTTGTAATCGCCCTTGGCCTTGGCCGAGCCACGTTTGCGCTCAAAAAGGCTAGGATGGCAGCTATCACAGCTGAGACCGGCAGTGACCACATGAGATTTGTGGCTGAACATCTGTCGAATCGGTTCAACGGCTATCACTTGGGTATCGCCGTAGGATTCAGCCTCTTTCTGAGCCGTCGCCACAGCCGAGGCTGGTTGACTGGCACTCATATCGACGGCACAGAAAACTCCTGCGGCAAGCAAGGCGCCAAGGAGGATGGATCCTTTCACTTTTGCATTCATTGTCCCTTCTCCTTGTTCTGCTTACGCATTCATGTAAAAGACGTTCGGCAGAGCGCCGGTCTCCGGCCGCAATACCCAGACCGTGGTTTCCGGTTTGTGTACCAGTTTATAGACTTCAGAATTGGGATCTGAGAGATCGCCAAATACCCGAACCTTGGCAGGACAGGCCTCCACGCAGGCGGTATCTTTTTTTCCTTTGGTCAAACGGGTGTCAAGACAGAAGTTGCATTTATCGACCGCACGAACTTCCTCGTTGAAGTAGCGGGCGTTGTAGGGACAGGCGGCCATGCAGGTTTTGCAGCCGATGCATTTTTTACTGTCCATGACCACGATACCAGTGGTTTTATCCTTGTAGGTGGCCACGGTGGGACAAACGCGCACGCAGGGTGGTTCATTACACTGGTTGCAGAGTACCGGCATGAAGATGGTCTCATTCTGTTTGGGACCGATCTCGCGGGTGCGCTCGAGAATGATCGTCCGGTAACCATAGGAAGGGACATGGTTGGTTTTAACGCAGGCCTCCATGCAACGCTCGCAGTCGACACAGAGATTCTGGCGCATCACCATGCTATAATGGGGGCTGTAAGGATATTTTTCATTTTTCGGCATGGCACCAACGGCACTTTCGGCATTGCGGACAGAGGTCAGCGACAGTATCGTGCCCCCCATGAACAATCCGGTGATGGCGAGTCCGGCACGTAAAAAGGTTCGGCGCTCAAGCGTTGGCAGGTGCTCGACCCCCTCATTGGATAACTTTTCCAGCTCTGTAATGTTCATTCCACACCCTCAGATAAAAGTAACGAAAACAACATCGGCAACTGGTGCTACAATGTGTTGTTATGGCACGAGAAAAAACAGCCGAGAATGAATAGCCACTCATGATCGTAAAATCGCAACGAGCGAACATACTCCAAATCCATGAGAAGAGCAAGTTTTCAAAGATATATTAGAAGAATGAGAGGGTTGCGTCGTTGATGATAGCAGACGATACCGTTGGCGTCTCCACCGGGGATCTTCGCTCAACCCACTTGCGGCAACGCCGCTTTTTGCAGCATCACGGTAATTTTCACATCACTTAGCCACAGGGGCCACATGACCCAATTTAGAAGCCAGATCCCCCCCATGCTGCAAAACAGCCTTGCTGTTTTACTCATCGATACCCAATGCCGCATCATGGGACTCAATAAGAATGCCGAGGCCCTCACCGGATCTACCCTGGCAGACCTGTTTGGTCAATCACTGGACCGCATCCTGCTTTTCAAAGAAGCTACCATTAATTTGGCCGAGCTTTTTGTGCAAACCGGCTGGCAGGATACGCTTACCCGCCAATCCCTCCTTCAACGACGAAGCGATAACAACGCCCCTATCGAAGTATTGGCTGCGGTTACACCACTCTGGGGCACGGATCGCGCCATCAGCGGAGCCCTGGTCACTTTGGACAGCAATAACGCCACCCTATACCATCAATTGCTGCTTGATTCGCTCTCCGAAGGAGTATTGACCGTCAATCGCGAGTTGGAAATCATCTCATTCAACCGTGCTGCGGAAACGATCACCGGTTGGAAGACCGAAGATGTGCTCGGCAAGAAATGCCAGGATGTCTTTCCCGAGGAACTCTGTGAAAATGGTTGTCTCATCAAAAGCACCATTGAGCAGGAAAAATCCTTTGCCCAGCACACCGTGTTCATGACCCATCGGGACGGCCGTTTTTTTCCGCTCGCCCTCACCTCGACCCCGCTCTACGACCTCAATGGCCGTGTAATCGGCGGGGTGCAAACCTTCCACGACTGTTCCGACAGCCTCAACAACGCACTTATATTGGCCTCGGTGGCCGATGGTGTCTTTACCATCGACCGTAACCGCATCATCACCTCCTTTAACCGAGCCGCCGAGTCGATCACTGGCTGGAAACAAGAAGAGGTGATTGGCCAGCCCTGCAGTGCTGTTTTCCATTCCAGCGTCTGCGGCGAAGAATGCCTGTTGATGAAGGCGATTGATCACAACAGCATGTACATTGATCGCTCGATCTTCATTAAGAGCAAGGCCGGCGATTCAATTCCGGTGACGATTAGCTCAGCCCCGCTCTTTGACGACTTTGGCAATATTATCGGCGGGATAGAAACATTTCGCGACAACACCTCATCCATCCGCGAAAACCTGATTCTTGATTCGATTGCCGATGGCGTGTTCACTGTGGATCGTAACTGGCGTATCACTTCGTTTAACCGGGCTGCAGAAGAGATCACCGGTTGGCCGCGAGAAGATGCCATGGGCAAATCCTGCTCGGATATCTTCCACTCCTCCATCTGCGGCAAGAACTGCGCCATTGCTGAAAGCCTCTACAAGGGGGCACCGGTGGCCAATCGTTCTATCACCATCCGCAACAGTAGCGGTGCCAAAATCCCGATCAGCATCAGCGCTGCGCCACTGACCGATCATGAGGGCAACATCATCGGCGGCGTCGAGACCTTCCGCGACCTCACCGCCATCACCACCTTGCGCCAACAACTGAGCCAAAAATACACCTTTGACGCCATCATCTCCAAATCGACGTCCATGCAGCGACTCTTCTCCATCCTGCCGGATATTGCCCGCAGCCCGAGTACGGTGCTGATCCTTGGTGAGAGCGGCACGGGCAAGGAGTTGGTGGCGCGGGCGCTGTTCAATGCCAGCGAACGCAAGGACAAACCCTTTGTCGTGGTCAACTGTGCGGCTTTGCCGGAAACATTGTTGGAATCCGAGTTGTTTGGCTACAAGGCCGGCGCCTTCACCGATGCGCGCAAGGATAAGCTCGGCCGCTTTGCCGCTGCCGAGGGGGGCACCCTCTTTCTCGATGAAATTGGCGATATCCCCGGTTCGGTACAGGTGAAATTGTTGCGGGTCCTCCAGGAAAAAGTCTATGAACCGCTAGGGTCCAATGCCCCGGTTAAGGCCGATGTGCGTATCATCACCGCCACCAACCGTGATCTTCAGGCCTTGGTTAAGGAGGGAAATTTTCGTGACGATCTCTTCTATCGCCTCAACGTGGTCAAGATCAGCCTGCCACCGCTACGCGAACGCAAAGAGGATATTCCGCTGTTGATCGAGCATTTCATCAAGAAATACGCTGCCCAGCAGGGTAAGGATATCGTCGGCATTGCCAACGGCGCGCTCACCCTGCTGATGCGCTATGATTTTCCAGGCAATATTCGCGAATTGGAAAACATCATCGAGTATTCTTTTATCCTCTGCGATGGCGGCTATATACAACCGCAACATCTCCCCGAACCCTTTGCCACTGGCAACGAGGAGTTACCGACCACACCCGCGTGCGAGAACGGACCGCAGAGCCTGGAAGATATTGAAAAACAGGCCATCATACTCAGCCTGGAAAAAAATCATTGGCGCAAGATGACCACCTGCCGGGAACTGGGTATTTCCAAAGATACCCTGCGCCGCAAGATAGAACGCTACGGCCTGGTCAACCCCTTGGGTGGCGCGGGCGAAGAGGAAGAGTAACCTTCCGTTTTCACAAAAAAGGCGACAGGAACATCGTTCCCGTCGCCTTTTTCAATACTACCAGCAACCTATCCTCGCTCGCTACGGTGTCTGCTCTCACAACATGCAGATTACCTGGCAACCGCCCAGAGCCTCAAACCTTCAGCAGCCACTAACCAACCCGTTCCAGAAATAGCGGGTTGTCTTTGCGCCAATTTAACCGGAAGATTGGTGCTTTTTTTTTTGCCCTGGATTGCTCCGGTTTTCCTTGTCGGTTTCCTTGGCCTGCAAGAGGGCAGCCGCATCGCCAACCTGATGCAGGGTACGGGGTGCGCAGCGATCCACCCGCGCCGAGCAGTGCTGATGGATCTCTGCCGGACAACCGGCCACCTCCCAACAGGGGATGAACTCCAGCAGCTTTTTCAAGCCGGGAATGCTGATTCCCTCCTCATGGATAAAGGTGCGCAGGCAGGTAATCCACTGGATATCGTCGGCGGAAAACATCCGCCGATTCCCCACCATCTTGGGCTGAATCAGCCCCTCCTGCTCATAGATGCGCAAGGTACGCGGGTGCACGTTGAGCAACTTGGCAGCCACGCCGATGGGGTATATTGGCACGTCGGAGCGAATAGCTTGTATTTCCGTTCTCTTTCTTGCCATGCCGGCCTCCTGTCAATGCGGGGTGCCGGGGCGCGATGGTCCCGAAATAATCGGGATCATCCCACCATACGACACTGATTCCATTAATGATCTTCGGACAGATGACCGCGGAACAACCGCTCGCCCATCATAAAGAGTACACCGCAGAAGGCAAAACCGGACATGGTCACCATCCACTCGTGCAACGTGGGGCTATAGGGCAGAATATGCGGCAGGTTAACGATATTCATCTCATGGAAGCCGGGAATGATCTGCCCGACAATCACCAGGTCATAGCGCATGACAAAGATGCCAACGATACTGGCCAACGAACCAAGGGCCATGGCGGTGAGATTGCGTGCCCGTACAGCCAAGATGATGAGGAAAGGAATAGCTAGGCCAAGCCCCACTTCGCCGTACCAGAAATTCTTGGCATAGGGACCGTTGATCAGGGACATGATCGCCTCGTATTTTCCCGGCGGATGACCGGAGAAACCGGAGATCATTTTCCAGGTGGTGAAGAACATGATCACCAGATACAGAAGGGCCCCAAGCTTGGCGACAGAACGGAGGGACTCTTCAAGCTGCGCACTCATCTTCCAGCCGTTGATCTTATAGCCCAGCCAATGAAAGAAGATGACCGTGGCACAACCCGACATCATTGCCGAGGTGATGAAATAGATAGGCATGTACGGTCCGTGCCAGAATTCGCGTCCACCGAGGAGTCCGAACACGGCGCCGAGGTTGGAGTGGGCGGCCACACCAGAGATCACGCCAAGCATTCCGCACATCCCAGCGATTTTATGCTTCCCGGCCTGCAATAGGGCAAACTCGATGAGCATGAAGAAGAGATAAGCACCATACAGGGTGCCCATCCACCAAATGTTGGAGCTCAGGTTGGGCGAAATAATGTTGTAAACAGCCATGCGCCACGGGTTTTCGATCTCAAAGGCAATAACCAAAAAACCAGCAACAATGGTAGAAATAGCTAAAAAAACCGATCGTTTAGCGATAGGCTTAAAAGCCTCGTAACCAAAAACATGGCCAATCGACGACACCAGACAGAGCCCGGTGGAAGTGACGACGAAAAAAACATAAGCCCCAAGCATCAGACCCCAGGGTACTTCACGGGTGACGCCGTAAACATGCTCATGCCCGGCAAAGAAGGCATGCATGCCAAAGGCAACCCCAACCAGGGTCAACAATCCCAATAAAGCAATGGTGCCGTTGTATAAACCGGACCGGCTCCCTTCGAGCCCCCCTTCCTGGGGCAAGACTTTCGCAATGATACTCTCCATGGCAGCGCTTCCTCCATAGTGAGAGCGGCGCACCCTCTGTGGCCGATCTCTGTTCGATATTAACGTGTCAACTACCGACTATGACTTACTACATAATGCACTTAGGGCAGGTCGCTTTCTTCCCTGACCGCCTGAAGAACCGGTTTGATTCTCAGATCGAACAGCGTATGGAGCAGAGCACCACCCAACCAGATAACGAAAAACACTATGCCTTCCATTTGCATCTCCTTGCCCTCTTTTTCAAGGTGAGGACACCCTCTTCACCGACTGACATTGGCGGATGCCAGAGCGGTTCCATTTTCATCCCCGCACACCTCCTTCTGCCCTGGTTCAAACACGCTGCAGCACGTGTCCAATGATCGATCACTTTCCCAATGGTCGTTATGTATCCGGCCCGGCATCCGCTGTCAACAAAAACTACGATTGATTGTCAAAAAACCTATAAATAACATGATCACAATTCGCCCAAAATAAATCAGTAGCAGTTTGTTGAAATAATTATTTTCGATCAAATCAACCTGTACATAATGCAACTTTTCAATTAAACGTGTTTTTAATCGAAAAAAACACCTTCATTAACTCGACCACGCCCACCTAAATTCAACCTAATCAGCAAAGCGCAAACTAAGCCGCTTTCCGCAAACATGGGCGCAAAATAATCCTTCCAGGCAATCATCACACTGGCCGACAGGAAACACCACGGCAAAACCATTTATAAATAACACAAATACAGCCAAATAATTTTCGATCACCACCGCCTCCCCTCTCATAAAATGGAATAATTAGTGCTTAAGGTACTCAGCCACTCGAGTATTCCCAGAGAACGAGCGTGCTTCCCCCTCCCCTCCAAGGTGGCGGCCTTGGAGGGGTTCTTTCTCTCTCCCATCCAACTTTACCTTTTTTCCTTTTTATGGTAGCTCCACTGCGGTGATGGTGCGTTTTGCCATCCTGCCATCGATGCACACCATCCTTTCCATCGAAAAAAATGAGCGGGTTTCTCTCATCCGCCCCCCACAGGAGAGCACCATGCAAAAATTTTATAAAAATCTCTCGTTGTGGCTGGTCATTGCCCTGGCCGCTCTGCTGCTGCTGCACTACTGCAACAAATCCCCTGATCGCTATCACAGCGTTGCCTATACAGATTTCCTGCAACAGGTGCAAAGTGGCGTGCTTTCCAAGGTGACTATCAACACCAACGTCATCACCTGGGAAACCAGCGATGGCAATCATTTCAAAACCGCAGTGCCGCAACACAGCGAGGCATTGAGCCTGTTGATTGCCAAAAAGGCGACAGTTCACGTCGAGGAACCGGCACAAACTCCCTGGCTTCTGCAAACGCTCCTCAGCCTGGCACCAATGCTGTTGTTGGCTTTGCTCTTTTTCTTCTATTTTCAAAAGGGTGGCAATCAGGGCGGCGGCAGCGGCCGGGCCACGGCCTTTGGCAAAAGCCGGGCGCGCCTGATCAGCCCCGAGGAGTCCAAGGTTCGGCTCGCCGATGTGGCTGGTATCGATGAAGCCAAGGAAGAGATCGAAGAGGTAGTGGATTTCTTGAAAAATCCGCAACGATTCGTCGAGGCGGGCGCCAAAATCCCCTCAGGCGTACTCCTTTATGGTGAACCAGGGACCGGTAAGACCTTACTCGCCAAGGCCATTGCCGGTGAGGCCGGCGTGCCCTTCTTTTCCATCAGCGGCTCCAACTTTGTGGAGATGTATGTGGGCATTGGTGCTTCGCGGGTACGGGATCTCTTTGCCGAGGGCAAAAAGAAGGCTCCCTGTATCATCTTTATCGACGAGATTGATGCCGTAGGCCGTCATCGCAGCTCAGGGGCCGGATCCGGCGGCAATGACGAACGCGAGCAGACGCTCAATCAACTCCTTGTAGAAATGGATGGTTTTGAAGCCAACAACCATGTCATCGTTGTCGCCGCTACCAACCGGCAGGACATCCTTGACCCCGCCCTGCTTCGCCCTGGACGATTTGACCGCCAGGTCATGGTGCCACTGCCCGATGTTGGCGGCCGCGAAAAGATTCTTAAGGTCCACGCCCGCAACGCCAAGGTGGCTACGAGTGTGGATTGGCAAGTCATCGCCAAGGGGACTCCCGGTTTTTCCGGGGCTCAATTGGCCAGCCTCGTCAATGAAGCGGCGCTGTTGATGGCGCGCAACCAACAGAAACAGATCGACATGCCCCTTCTTGAGGCGGCCAAGGATAAGGTGATGATGGGGGCGGAGCGGCGCAGCCTGATCATCACCGAACGCGAAAAACGCATCACCGCCTACCATGAGGCTGGCCATGCACTGGTGGCCTGGATGCTGCCGGGTGCCGATCCCGTTCACAAGGTGACGATCATTCCCCGGGGTCGCGCTCTTGGTCTGACCATGCAACTCCCCGAGGAGGAACGCAACTCACATGATCGCAGCTATTTATTCAATACGCTCTGCACGTTATTGGGTGGTCGTATTGCCGAGGAAATCGTCTTCAACCAGATGACCACCGGGGCAGGCAATGATATAGAACGGGTCTCCGACATTGCCCGCAAAATGGTGTGCGAATGGGGAATGAGCGAGGCCGTCGGGCCACTCACCTTCCGTCCCTCCAACCCGCTCAGCGGCCAATCCACGCATATTATCAGCGAACAAAGCGCCATGCTGATTGATAGCGAGGTGAAAAAGCTGGTGCAATCAGCTGTGGATGAGGCACGGCGCATCCTCACCCAATACCGCCCTCAACTCGACCAGATCACCCAGGTACTTTTGGAGCAAGAGACTATCTCCGGTCGCGAGATCGAGGCTATCATTGCCCGCCCCATCGCTCCATAAAACCCATTGAGAAGTACAAAGGTTGCATGCAAATTGAACAGAGACGATACACCACTCCTGGTTACGGAAAAAAAAACTCCATAAAAAAACGCTTCATATAATTATCCTTCTACCGTATACTCCTGATACTTGAACAAGTTTCCGGCGATTCAGTTCAAAAGTAACATCAGGCATCCCCCTGACATTACGTTTAATTGAAACCTTGCTTCTGGACTGGTTCAATGCTGCCCCATTTGCACCTTTGTCAAATTACAGGAGGCCTTCGTTACCCCCCATGGCAAGAACTTGCATGCGGGAAACGGACAATGTTCGAGAAATGCCGCTCGTGCACACGACGGTAATACCGACACTATCACAGGGACCAACTACCTACTTACTTTTTTCAAACATTTATAGAACATACACGAGGTAGCATATGAACTATGGCGTTGTGAGCCAGGAACAGCTTGAAAAAATCGATGAGATCCTGAGTGAAAAACTCATAAAAATCGGCGTGGACTGTGTCATCATCATCGATATGGCCGGCAACATCATCACTGCCAAGGATAACGGCACCTCCAAGTATGATGTCTATTCCTTTGCTGCTTTGGCAGCTGGCAACTTTGCCACGGTTGATGCCATGGCCAAGCTCGTCGGGGAGCAAGAATTTTCGCTCTTGTTTCACAAGGGCTCAGAGTGCAACATCCATTTTTCCAAAATTGATGATGAGCTGTTGCTGATCACCATGTTTGGCAAAAGCATCTCCCTGGGATTTTTACGTCTCAATGTTGTTGAAGCGATCGAACGTATCAAGAAAATTTGGTCACGAAAATAGTCGCAACCATCGCGGCAACACCAAGAGTTCTACAGGCGAGGCATTGGAGTGAGTTTCATCAATCTTCGGGAAAAGATCGTTCAGGTCAAGATCGTCTATTATGGCCCAGGACGTGGCGGCAAGACCACCAATCTCGAGTACATCAACCGCAAGTTTTCAAAACAGATCCAATCAGAAATGGTGAGTTTGAAAACCCATGGCGATCGTACGCTGTTTTTTGATTTTTTGCCCTTCAACATGGGGCAAATCAAAGGCTACGAGTTAAAGATTCAACTCTATACCGTCCCTGGTCAGGTCAAGTACAATGCGACCCGAAAACTGGTCCTCAAAGGAGTCGATGGCATCGTCTTTGTAGCCGATGCCCAGGAACAGATGCGGGAAAAAAATATCCGCTCCCTCAACCAACTCCATGAAAATCTTTTGAGTTACAAGGAATCCATCTTCAAAATCCCCTTGGTGCTGCAGTACAATAAGGTCGATCTGCGCAACCAGGGCATTCCCATCTTGCCGACCTCGGTACTGGAAAAGGACTTGAACAGCAAACTCAAGGTCCCTTACTACGAGGCAAGCGCCCTGACTGGATACAACGTACCAGAAACGTTGAAAAAAATAATCTCCTCCACAGTCATCTCTATCCAGAAAAAACTTATGTAGTGGCTGGATTCTCAGCCATGGCACCCCGAGTTGGTTTATGAAAAAATCGCAGCGTGACACCTACACCCCCAGCGAAGACTTCGAGGATCTGACGCTTTTTGCCAACGAATCGTTCGATACCCAGGACGTCGACCTCTTTGAATTCACCAGCGAAGAGTCATCGCCCCTGACCAGGCTGAAATCGATCATCCTATCACTGGACTGGGAAATCAACGATGAGATCCTGCAAGAGTTAGCCGATGAACTGGTCAGCCTGCAAGCCATGTGGCAGGACGACAAAGTTGCGGAGGTGTATTTGCAAGGCTTGGCTAAAATCGGCAATTACATACGCACCAAAGGCGCCTACGCACACCCCAATTCCATCAAGCTCCTGCTCACCTTCTTCTATAACTTCGAGAAGATCATCTCCTCTCCTTCCATTACCGGAGATCAAATCACCCAACTCCTTAAGGGTGATGTGCGCAAATTCAGAATTTTGCAATACCAGATCACCCAAAGTGAAGCGCCCGCTCAGGAAGAGCCCACGGAATTGATGCCGCCACCCCTTGCCGTAGGGCAACCAGCGGCGTCCCCTAACGAGCCGCCCCCCGCCCAACAACTCAAGGCGGCCATCCTCGGCCTGGATTGGGAGGTTACCGACGAGAGTCTGATGCAGTTCAACGCCACCCTGCTCACCTGCCATCAGCATATGACCGGCAACAAAGCGGCCTTGGTGTTGTTGCAAGGCTTGCAAGCACTTGGTGACTACATTGCCGAGGAGCGGGCCAACTCGCACCCGGATGCCTTTTCGTTGCTGCACGCCTTTGATGAGGCGCTGGGTCAGGTCGGAGAAAGCGGTGAAGGTGCCTTGGACCAGAGCGAAGTACAGGATTTGCTGGTTGATCGCATCAACCGTCTTAACAGCCTGAAAATGGTGATCGCTTCTCCCAAAAACGGTGCTGTTGACGAGCAACTTATTGCTGGCGTGGTCGACGAAATCAGTTCACCCATCTCCCAGGATCTTTCTCCCCTGGATTTAGTCTTGGATGAACCCGCAGTGCAACCCAAGCCAGCAACTCCAGCCAGTCCGGAAGTGACTGAAACCAGTGCGACTGACACCGCTGCCCTGGGCGCAGAGCTTGATTCCATCTTTGGCTTGGACAGTGCCCCCCTGATTATGGAGAGTACCTCCCCCGCGATGGAGAGTGCCATTCCGGCCATGGAGACAGCCGACGTGCAATATCCCGATGAAATACTGTCACCGGATGCCATCCAACCTGTGGACGATGAGTTGGCCGACGATTTGATTGGGGCCGAACTGAACACCAAGCGAGGACTTACTCCCGCTCTTGCCGACTCTGACGAGGAATTTGGGTTCAGTGTCGAAGAAACCGCCTTTGACCTGCCCATCCAGGACGATCTGGCGGCGCAACTCGATTTTCTCTTTGCCGACAGCGATGAACCTGCTGCGCCCTCACCAACTGTGGCGGCAGAAAAAGCAGACATCGTCGTTGATACGCCTGAGCTTGAGGTGGCCTTTTCCTCAGACCCGATCGCCGCTCTTTCGGATGTAGAACCTGATACAGACGAGCAGAACAACGTCGTCGAGTTCGAACCAGCGATGAGTCCGTCCAACACTCATTCCACTGATTTCAATTCATTGGAAATAGAAAGCAAGTTGGATAGCTTTTTTGCCGATGCCGATAACGATGCCGGCCAAACGACTGTGGCCGATAACGCGGTTGAAGAAATTGAGCAATCACTCTTTTTTGACGAACCAACCAGCCCAGCGGCAGCCCTCTCGGACAGCGATGAGCAGGGCGGTTTCTCCGAGGAAGAGGCCGTGGCCTCCCTTGGTCATTCACCGCTCGATGAGATCGAAGAAAAACTCGATTTCTTCTTTGGTGATGAACATGAAGCCGTTCAGGCAGACGACAGCATCGAGCAAATGGTTGTCGAAGAGTTGCCCGCTCCGGAATCGGCACTCAGTGATTTAGGTTCGGAGCAGGATGAGGAAGACAGGGAATCGGTAGCCGCTCTTACCAACCTGGAGCCAGCCAATGAACTCGATGGGGCGCTGGATCTCTTTTTCGCTGACACTGAAGAGCCTGCCGCCAAAGAAAACATCCCTGAAGAACTCACGGCATCGGCCACGGAGAACGATACCTTCTTTTTTGCCGAGCCCGTGGAAACAGTACCCGCTGTCGAGTCCCTGGCCACCGTGGCATCCCTCACCAGTGCGGTGGAACACGGCCTTACCCTCCCAAAAGCCGATGACGAGGAACGCCAAATTCATCTGGCAGCACTCGGCGCCACTCTGCCGCTTGCCGTCCGCAGCCTGGCTCGCGACCAGATCAGCCAATCCCAAGAAATGCTCGGCAACCTGCTCCAAAGTGGCGTTTCTGCCGAACACCGTGCTGTCGGGCAGCTACTGCAATCGGTGCTGACCATGTTGGCCCGTCTGCCGGCCAAAGATGAAGACGATACTGAACGCCTGGTCAATTACCTCTACGAGCAGTTGCTCAGCCACACATTGCAGCCTGCGGTGCTTGTGGAGGCCATTGCCATTTACAGCACCTGGCTGCAACAGGCGAGCAGCTTGATGCCGCTGGTCCCCTCCGCCGCCGGACAGAAGAACGAAAGCACCGACCCGCAGTACCACTACACAGCCAAGGAACTCTATTTCGAGTTGGCCGAGTTACGCCTGCACATGAAAGAAGAGTTTGCCAAGATACGCCACGAGTTGCAGCACCACCACTAAAAGCAGCAACCCACCAGCGCCGGGCGTTGAGCAACGGGAGCGGATTCATCCGCTCCCGTTTTTTTATTTTCGGGGATCGAAAGCCTCTCGCAGGGCCTCGCCGATGAAGATGAGCAGCACCAGCATGCCCACCAGCACCACAAAGGTGGAGAGAGACAGCCACCAGGCCTCGATGTTGGCCTTGCTCTGGGCGAGCAACTCTCCGAGACTGGGGGTCGATGGCGGCACTCCCAGACCGAGGAAATCCAGACTGGTCAGGGCAAGAATGGCACCGGACATGCGAAAAGGCAGAAAGGTGATCACCGGGGTCATGGAGTTGGGTAGCAGGTGGCGGTACATGATGGTCAAGTTCCTCACCCCCAAGGCTTTGGCCGCCTTGACATACTCCATGTTGCGGCCTTTGAGGAACTCGGCGCGCACATAATCAGACAGCCCCATCCAGCCAAACAGCGACAACAACACCAGCAACAGCAGCATCGAGGGCTTGAAGATCGAGGCAAAGATGATCAGCAGATAGAGTTCGGGCATGGAACCCCACAACTCAATGAAACGCTGCATCAGCAAATCGGTACGCCCACCGAAGTATCCCTGTACTGCACCGGCAAGGATACCCAGCACTGTACCCACAACGGTCAGCGCCGCGCCAAATAGAACACTGAGGCGAAAGCCATAGATCAGTCGTGCCAGCACATCGCGGCCACGATCATCGGTGCCCAGATAGTTTTCGTTAGAAGGTGGTGAGGGCACCGGCCTCTCAAGCGCGAGGTTGATGGAGTTGAAGCTATGCGGATTGGGGGGAAAGAGCACCACATTGCCCTCACCGCTAAGTTGTCCCAGGATGAAGGGGTCACGATAATCGGTCGCGGTGGCAAAACTACCACCAAAGGTGGTTTCCGGATAGTCGTGCAGCAAGGGGAAGTAGGAGCGGCCCTGGTAAGACACATAGAGCGGCTTGTCGTTACTGAGCACCTCGGCAAAGAGACTCAAACCAAAAAGAAGGCTCAACAATATGAGCGAAAAAAAACCTCGTCGGTTTTGTTGAAAACGTTGCCAGCGTTTGTGCGCCAGACTGGTGCCACGCATCTTCTGGACCTGCATGGTTATTGCCGCCCCTCAAAGCTGATGCGAGGATCGACCATCACATAGGACAGATCGGACAACAACCGCGAGACTAAGCCGATCAGGGTGAAAAAATAAAGGGTGCCCAGCACCACCGGATAGTCACGATTCAGCACCGATTCGTAGGCCAATCGACCCATACCATCCAGGGAAAAGATGGTTTCAATCAGCAGGCTGCCGGTAAAAAAAGCGGTGATGAAGCTGCCGGGAAAACCGGTGATAATGGGGATGACGGCGTTGCGGAACACATGTTTGTAGAGCACCTGCCCCTCGCTCAACCCTTTGGCCCGGGCGGTGACCACATACTGCTTGCGGATCTCCTCGAGAAAGGAGTTTTTGGTGAGCAGAGTCATCACTGCCAAGCTGCCCACGGTGGAGGCGGTGATCGGCAGAACCATGTGCCAGAGGTAATCAAGGATCTGAGCGCTTAGGCTGAGTTCTTGCCAGTTGTCAGAGACCAGCCCGCGCAGGGGAAAGATGTTCCAGAAACTGCCGCCTCCGAAAAGGACGATCAGCACGATGCCAAGCACAAAGCCAGGGATCGCATAGCCAATGAGGATGACCGAACTGGTGAGCACATCAAAACGTGAGCCGTCACGCACCGCTTTGGCTATCCCCAGGGGGATGCAGAGGGAGTAGACGATAAGAAAGCTCCATAATCCTAGCGACATCGACACCGGCATCTTGGAGACGACTAGATCAGCCACCCCCATGTGATGGTAGTAGGATTGGCCGAAATCAAAGACCAGGTAGCGCTGCATCATCTCGATAAAACGCTGCGGCGCCGGCTTATCAAAACCGTAGAGCTTGGTGAGTTGCGCGACCCGTTCCGCATCAAGTCCCTTGTTGCCCTGATAGAGGCCACCACTGGCAGCCGCCTCCCTGCCTTCGCCAAAGCCGCTCAATTGGGCCATCATCCGCTCCACCGGTCCACCCGGTACGAACTGGGTGACGGTGAAGGTGATGAGCATCACCCCGATCAGGGTGGGTATCATCAACAGCAGCCTTTTTACAATATAGATCGCCATAACGCATTCAGTCGTAAGGAATGAAGTGCTTACGATATGCGGATGCCACCGAAAGAATCATTGTCGTCGCTTTCTTTGCGGGAGCGCAACGGTCGCTCGAAACTCCGTCGTGGTGCAGGATCCTCGGCGGTGATCGGATCATGGAGCAACGGCTGGCGGCCCATCTGCGGCGTTCGCTGTTCAACCGGCGGTGGTGGCGGGTTGACAGCAATGGTCGGCTCCACCGAGGGGGCTTTATTGATGGGAGGTCGCTGCTCCTCATGGTGCTGGGTTGCGGTCATGCGCTGCGAGGTATCTTGTTCAAGGGCCCGTTTGAGAAAGGCCAGCAAGCCATCCTGCAACAGGGAAACATTGACCAGCTCCCAGGATTGACGGCCCAGCTCGTTGAGAGTCTTTTCCATCTCCTCATCATCCACATAGCGATCACCGAGGATGCCATCCTTGGTGAACTCAAACAAGACCGTCCGGTATTGCCACAACATCTCGTCTTCTCCTTGTCTTCTCGACAACTGCTCGTTACTGCTTGCCCCCTTCATCGGGGGCTCGTTTCCTGCTGCCGCCCTGCACTCTCACGATACACGGCACTGACCTCTTGGGCAATCAACTCGATGCCTCGTCGCACGTCACACTCGTCCTGGGAATAAGTGATGCGCAGACATTCATGGACATGGCGCCAGCCGGGAGCCAGGCCCGGGAAAAAATAGTCGCCAGCCACCACCACTACGCCACGCTGCTTCAGACGTTGATACAACTCGCGGCAAGGGATCGGCAGGGCCGGGAACCACAGCCACAGAAAAAAGGCCCCTTCCGGTACATGGACCCGGAAGGGAAAGCCGGTGAAGCTCTCCTGAATGGCGGCAAGGGCCAATGCCATCTTACGCTGATAAAAGGGCCGGATCACTTCGGTACCGATGCGGATGATCTCACCGCTGGCAATCAATTCGCTGGCGAGCATGGCACCAAAACTCGATGTGGCGAGATTGATCACCGCATTGGCGCTGGATATGGCCCGAATCAACCAAGGTGCAGCGATGATCATACCGGTGCGCACTGCTGGCAGGCCAAACTTGGAGAGCGACAGGCACAGTACCATGTGCTCGTCCCACACTGGCTCTGCTTCGGTGTAGAGCATGCCGGGAAAGGGCAGCCCGTAGGCGTTGTCGACGATGAGCGGAATGTCGTGCAGGCGCGCCAGTCGCCGCAGTTCGTTGATCTCCTCATTGGTGAGCACATTGCCGGTGGGGTTGGTGGGTCGGGAGACACAGATGGCTGCGGTGGTGGCATCAATATGCAGAGCCTCGAAATCGACCCGGTATTTGAAGAAATGCTCGCCGATCTCCTCGATCTTCGGCCGCACCGATGTGAAGATCTCACCCTCGACGCCAAGATCGGCATAGCCAATATATTCCGGCGCCAGGGGCAACAGGATTTTGCGCTGCTTACCGTCGTTATCGCGGCCAGCAAGCAGGTTGAACAGCAGAAAAAAAGCATTCTGGCTGCCATTGGTCAGACAGATGTTCTCCTCCCCGATCTCCCAGCCATATTGGCGTCGCAATAGGGCTGCCAAAGCCCGACAACACTCCCCATCGCCGCTGGGTGGATCGTAGATGCCGATCAAGCGGCGTAGGGCCTGTTCATCCGTGGCCAGGGCGAGTAACCGCTGCTGCATCATTTCTTGGATGGCCGGGATATGGCCCGGATTGCCACCGCCCATCATAATGGCTTTACCCTCGGCCATGGCCGCGCCGAGATCTTCCATCAATGAGAGTATGCCCGCTCCTGCGGAAAATTTTTCACCAAAGGCCGAGAGTTGCATCCCAGAGTATTCCTTGCAAAAAGATATGAAAGCGTCTTGGCTTACTTCGTGTTTTGGCCAGATCGCCTACGGCCATTCCTTCTACCAGTTCCCGGTCAAAAAACCAAGCCTGGGGTGTTGGCAGCAGCACCTGAGAGCGCAACAATCAGGCTGCAAGACGGGGGCTGAACAACTGACAGGGTGAACCAGAGGTGGTCAGCACCACCTGGGAGGGAAGGGCTAGACTTTTAAACCCATAGGCACGGCAGCCCCGGGGACGGGCGGGCTCGTAGGTAACAAAAAAATGAAGGCACCGCATACAGTTGGGTGACTGTGACACCTTTTTGCGCTCGACACTCATCGCACAAACCCTGCCAGACTAACAGCGTTCAGCCGCCGGTGTTTTTAGGAAAATCGAAGAAGGATAAACGCCCCTTGCCGGTGGCTACCTGCTGCCAATTGTCCACGGCAAAATCCAGGGCCACAACGCCGCTGGTGGGGATGTTGTCGATCATCAGCGCGCCGAGCACATTGGCCAAGGCCGTGCTCTCGGGATTGTGCCCCACTACCATCAACAGGTTGACCGCTGCATCGACCTGCTGGATCAGTTGCAGCAACAGCGGCACCGTGGCCGAGTACTGCACCGGGTTGGAACGAATCTCGTCCACGGGATAGTGCAGTTGCCGGGCATAATGGTGGGCCGTGGCCAAGGCACGCACTGCTGGGCTGGCGCAGATGAGATCCGGCCGCAAGCCACGGGCAGCCAGGCGCTGACCCATCTCCGGGGCATCGTGCTCGCCACGTTTGTTGAGCGGGCGATCAAAGTCGCGCAGATCGCTCTGGCTCCAGCTCGATTTGGCGTGCCGGCAGATCAGCAGTCGCTTCATAGCGTTGTCAAGACCTCACGAATTTCCCGCCACAATCCCTGGTAGGCAATGGCGGCGGTGGATGTAGGAAAGGCGGCGGTCACCGGCTGACGATAGACGCCCATGCGCTCGATATCGGCACTGTAGGGAATCGTGGTGCACAGCACGTCGGGCTCATCCTTTTTGGTGAGCATCATGTCGCTGTGCAGTTTTTTACGTTTTTCCACCATGGAAAAGAAGATGCGCACCTTGTCGCGCCCCTGACCGATCTCATTGAGGAAGGCGTACAACTGCTCCAGCGACAGCAGCGACAGGGTGGTGGGAATCACCGGCACCAGAATGCGGTCGGCGGCGTAAAAGATATTTTCCGAGAGCAGCGTCAGATTGGGCGGGCAATCGAGGATGATGTGCTGGTACTCCTCGGTGAGCGGTTGCAGCACCTTGCTGAGGCGCTTCTGCGATTTCTTGCAATCATCCAGGGCGATGTCGATGTTGCGGTAGGAAAAATCCGCCGGCAGCATGTCCAGATTGGCGTAATCGGTGCCGCGAATGTTCTCCTCGACATGCTTCCCCCCCTTGAGCAATTTTTTGGTCCCGAACTTTTCCGGCGAGCGGATGCGGAAATAAAAGGAGGCCGATCCCTGGGGGTCCATATCCAGCAGCAGTGTCTTGCCCTCGGTGGCGGCCAAGTAGGCCAGATTGACCGAGGTGGCGGTTTTACCGACCCCGCCCTTGATGTTATACACCGCAAGTACACTCATATCGGCTCCTGATGCTGACGAAAGAGGTGGTGGCACAGTTCGCTGGTTGCAGGGTCGCTGAACTGGGCAAAGGCTTCGGTAAAATGGCGACGCAATTCCTGCTGCTCTTGAAACAGACGCTGCTGCAAGCCTCCGAGGGCGGCAGCCATGGCCGTATTCTCACCTAGAGTGGCGCCGGGGAGCGACTCCAGGGCCTGGCGGAGCATAGCCTGTTGCACGGAGAGATCATTGAAGGTGCCGAGAATATCCTGCAACGCTTTGAGATGACGGATCACCACCCCAATCTCGTCTTTGGCGTAGAGCGAGCTGAAAAATTCGATGGCATAACGCAGCTTTTTACACTGGATGCGCAATCGGTGCACCTCGGCATCCGGGGTGGTCGCCTCCAGGGCCAGGCCTGCGCGCAACACCTTTTTATGGTGCCGGCGGATGATTTTGTCCGCCAGAGTTTTAACGGGCATCTGTGCTGCTATGCTTGTTTGCGTATGCGTCTGCTGCAGAGCGCGTTGCCAGTCCGCCAGCAGGGTGGCTGTCTTCTTGGTGCGCAGGCTGCGTGCCAGTTTTTTCTGCTCCAGGCGGCGACGACGCGCCAACTCCTGAAAAAAGAGATCCAACCCCGGCTGCAGTGATGGGGCCAGACGGTTACGGTACTCACCTTGTTGCAGCAGGTAGACATCAAGATCGCGAGTCGGTCCGGTGAGGGCTCCCAAAGCGGCAAAATTTTTTTTGAAGCGGGCCACCGTTCGCTCCGGTAACACCGCCTTGATCAGGCTCAGACCGGAACGGGTGCGGCGCAGGGCCACGCGCAGGTCGTGCAAAAACTCCACATCCCAGTCGGCTACCACACCTGGCAAATTGCAGCGAATGGTCTCCAATAACCGCAGATAGATGGTCACCACGGCCTGGCTGGCCGGTTGTTCCGCTGCCAGTTGCAGGCTGAATTTAGAGCTGTAATCAAGGGGAGTGCGGCCACCACTGCGACAGGCGGCATCAAAACCGATCAGCGGCGATATCTCCTCGACCACGCCATGGTTGGCCAGAATAAGGCGCGCCTGGTCGAGTTGCTCGTCATAACCGCGCACCGCAAAGAGTCGGGCCAGACAATACTCAGGGCCCTGGCCCTGGGGTCGCTGGCATTCAATCACCAGACGTACCACGGTTTTTTCATCCGCATTGCACAACCGGTATTGCCGACCCTGCAACTGTACCCTGCCCATTGGCAACAGGCAACGTACCCCGGTAAGGGGTTCCAAGATCTCACGCAGCCGTCCCAGCGGGAAATCAGTGGCAAAGCAGGGATTGCCCAGCTGAGGCCCGCCCTGCTGCAAAGTCACCTCGCAACTCTCGCCATGGTAGAGGGTCCAGGAGTGACCGTGATTATGCAGCAGGTACTCCTGGCGGAAAAGCCGCCAGTCAAAGGTATCAGTATAGACTACAGTGGCATCGTATTCCGGCAGAGGCACGGCGACAAAGACCTGGCCCAGCGCGGCAAGCAGTTGCTCTTCGCGGAGCCCCGCAGGGATGAGCCAGGTGTCGGCGCCGGGGGGATGCATAATTTCTAACTGCGGTAATCAGCGTTGATCTTAACGTAATCGTAGGAGAAATCGCAGGTATAGACTTCGCCTTCGGCACTGCCTTCGCCCAGTTCGACCAGCACGGTGAAGGCAGCCTGCTTGAGCACCGCCGTGGCAGCCGCTTCGATATCGCCGCCCACGAAGAGCCCTCCTTCGACCAAACGCACCTGATCAAAGCTAATGGAGACGTTACGTTCGGAAAACTGGGCTTCGGAGCGCCCGAGGGCACAGATGATGCGGCCCCAGTTGGCATCCTCGCCAAAAAAGGCGGTCTTCACCAGGGCCGAATTGGCGATGGTGCGCGCGGCACTCACCGCCTCCTGCTCACTGCGCGCGCCGCTGACACGAACGGTCACCAGCTTGGTGGCGCCCTCGCCGTCGGCGACAATCTTCAAGGCCAAATCCTTACACACCTGCAACAGAGCCGCACCGAACTGCTCAGCGGCAGGGCTGCTGGCCTCGGTGATGGCAGGGTTGCAGGCGGCGCCATTGGCCATCACCAGCACCATGTCGTTGGTGGAGGTGTCGCCATCGACGGTAATGCGGTTGAAGCTACGGTCCACGGCCGAGATGAGTAAAGCATTGAGTACGGCCTGGTCGATGTTTGCATCGGTGACCACAAAACAGAGCATGGTGGCCATGTTGGGCATGATCATTCCCGAACCCTTAGTGATACCGAGAATATTGACCTCCACCCCATCGATCTCCACCCGCACCTGACATGTTTTGGGCACCAGATCAGTGGTCATGATCGCCCGGGAAAAGGCTTCAAAACCATTCGGGGAAAGTGCAGCCACCAGCCCCGGCATGGCGCGGGCAAAGGGCTCGCTGTTGAGTGGCTGGCCGATGACGCCGGTGGAAGCCACCTGCACCAGGGCGGGGTCTACACCCAATTCTTTGGCGGCCATCTCGCTGGTGGCCACGGCAAGATCCAATCCCTCCTGGCCGGTACAGGCATTTGCATTGCCGGAGTTAACCAGCACGGCCTGGGCTCGGCCAGCATGCAGTCGTTGCTGATCCAGCAGTACCGGCGCCGCCTTGACCTTGTTGGTGGTGAACACACCAGCGGCCACCGCCGGGGTCTGCGAATAGATCATGGCCAGATCGAGCCGACCCGCATAACGAATACCCGCCTCAACAGCGGCTGCTAAAAAACCTTGTACCTGCATGAAACACCCTGAGTACACTTGAACTATGAGGAAGAAGGACCGTCTGCAATCTACCAGATAGCGTTGAAATGAAAAGGCCCAACCCGTACTGCCAATGATTTTCCTTGACCGGTCCTTGAAGAGTATGCCACTTTAGAACCCCTTGTCGACAACCGTCGACGCATCCGTTTTCACAGCACCTCTCAACACTGCATGAACATTCTGCTGATCAGCGATATCCACGGCAACTATCCCGCGCTTGAGGCGGTGAGCAAAGCGGTGGCCCACCTGGACTGTGCCCATGTGCTCAACTGCGGCGACAGCTTGGTCTACGCCCCCTTTGCCAACGAGACCCTGGACTGGCTGCGGGCCCATCGCGCCTTTTCCATCCGCGGCAACACCGACGACCGGGTGATCAAACTGTTGAAGGGAAAAACGTTCAAAAAACCCTCCAAGCCGGAAAAACGGATCATGTACACCAGCACCGCCGCCATCCTCAGCCCGGAGAACCGTGCTTTTATGCTGGAGTTGAAAAAAAAGAAACTGTTGCGCCTGGGGCACACCTTCATCGGGCTGTTCCATGGCAGCCCGGTTGAGCACGAGGAATTCCTCCTTGCCGACACCCCAGAAAAACGGTTCAAAGAGCTGGCCAAGGCAACCAGCTGCGAGATCGTCGTCACCGGTCACTCGCACACCCCCTACTCCCGCTATGTGGGCGGGGTGCATTTCATCAATCCCGGCTCGGTGGGCCGCATGTTCGATGGACGCCCCGAGGCGGCCTACGCCGTGCTCAGCATCGACAAGGGCAGCGTCTCCGTCACCCATCACCGCTGTCCCTATGATGTCGAGGCCGTGGTCAATGCCCTGCGCGACAACAACCTGCCCGAGATCTACGCGGAGATGTTTCGCACCGCCAGCAAACGCAACTAAAGCTCCAGATCAGCGCCCCAAAGCGGCCCGGTGCGCCTCGTTGATGCGCGCCTCGACATAGGCGAGTATCTCCTCGTCACAAACTTCCAGATCAAAACAGAGAGCATCGTTGCCGAGCAGACCACCGGGAACAAAGGCACCGCGCTCCTCACCATCGCTGATCATATCGCCAAAAAAACAGACCGAAAGCCAGCGCGGCTCATCCTCGATCACATCCACCATCACATACAGTGGCCGAGACTGCCCGGCGACGCTGGCCCGCAGCGAATAGGTCACCCCCGGCCGGGGGTGAAACTCCAGCACCGCTCCTTGCTGGGCTGCCAACCGCTCCTTGAGCCGGATAAAGCCGACCTTGTTGCCCTCCGGGGTAGCCTCCCAGGTGGCGAGAAAATCATCAATGGCTTGCAACGTCATGTTCATATTCATCCTCTTCACAGTCGGCATGCCACATCACAAGCGCGTGGCATTGTTGGCGGGCTGCGGTTCCCGGCAGCCACCCCTCATTAACAGTACTTGCACACCTTGGCCGGCAGCGGCAGGTCATCGTCGGCGCCGCCCCAGTTGAGCTTGCTGCGCAAAATATTGAAATAACTCTTCCAGGGTGAACTGATCAAGAGCAGCGGCTTGGAGGCCTTCTGCACCAGCAGATAGTCATTTTCGGTGATCGACCATTGCAGGGCCCCATCGACCAGTACCTTCACCTGGCCTGCCGGCGCCAGCAACTGGGTGGTGAATTTATGCTGAGAGTCGAGCAACACCGGCCGCGATTCGAGCATGAACGGGCAGATGGGGGTAACGACGATGGCATCGAGTTCAGCATGGACCACAGGACCACCGGCGGAGAGGTTATAGGCGGTCGATCCGGTGGGGGTCGCCAGGATCAAGCCATCGGCCCGATAGGTGGTGACGTACTCTTTATCGGCCCAGCAGCGCAGGCGAATCATCGCCTCGGTGCTCTTCTTGAGGATGACCACCTCATTGAGGGCATGCACGGTGGGGCTCATTTCGCCGGTGGCACCATTGATGAAGGCGGTGGAGAGCATGATGCGGTGCTCCATGCGTACATCTTCCTCCACCAACAACGTCTCCAGGGCCTCGTAGATTTCGTCGGCGGCAATTTCGGCCAGAAAACCAAGATTGCCGAAGTTGACGCCCAATACCGGCACCTGATAACGGCTGGCCTCCCAGGCTACATGCAGCAGGGTGCCATCGCCACCAAGCACGATCACCACATCCATGTCCGGATCGATGCGATTGAGCTCAGCGCGGATGTTTCGCTTGCCAAACCACTCGACCACCTCACGACCGACCTGCTCCACATCCGGGCTGTCGGGACGGGTCACGACCCCCGCAAAGGCAATATTCATGCACCCAGCTCCCGCGACCGTTTGGTAGCTGCCTCGACCGCCGCCATGATCGTGCCGCGTACCCCGGCCTCTTCCAAGGCCTGGATGCCTGCGATGGTGGTGCCGCCGGGTGAGGTCACCTTGCCCTTGAGCACTGCTGGATGCTCACCGGTTTCCAGGGCTAGCTTGGCGGAACCGTAGACGGTCTGCAATACCAGTTGCTCGGCCACCGGGCGCGGTAGACCGACCAGCACGCCGCCATCAATCAGCGCCTCAATCAGGGTGAAGATATAGCCGGGACCAGAGCCACTGAGCCCGGTGACGGCGTCCAACTGCTCCTCCGGCACTTCCACACAGCGTCCGACCGCTGAAAAGAGCGCCCCTGCCAGTTCACGGTCCTCGGCGGTGGCCAGTGAGTTGGCGGAAAAAGCGGTGGCCGCCGCGAGCACCAGGGCCGGGGTGTTGGGCATCACCCGAATCAAACGGCGTGAACCGCCCAGTAGTTGTGCCAGGGCCGCCAGCGTTACCCCGGCCATAATCGAAATCACCAGATGCTGTTCCTCCAGATACGGACGATAGGCAGAGAGTACGGTGGTGGCCATCTGCGGCTTGACCGCCAGCACGATCACCTGGCAGCGGCTGCACAGTGCCTGAGGATCAGCGGTACAGGCCACGGCATATTGCCGGCTCAACATATCGCAGCGCGACGGATTAGGTTCGGCCACCACCACCTTGGCGGGGCTGGCCAGCCCACTGGCAAGAATGCCGCGGATCATGGCCTCGGCCATCTGGCCGCCGCCGATAAAGCCGATGGATGCAAGAGAATTCATGATATTCCTGTGATCATTGCAAAGTTAAGGGAGGGGGGAGCAACAAAACGAGGCCCATTATACGCATCTTGCCATCAGGCGACAACCATTGCGACGGGCAAAAAAAAACCGCCGACAGTAATCGGCGGTTGGTGACTGGTAAAACGAAAAGAGTTACAGCGCGCAGGCCGCTCCCGCAGCCAGGGGCTCATTCACCGGGGCAAACAGGGGGGCAAAGCGGTGTCCCTTGCTCTGGGCAGACTGAATGACCTGGTGCAGAGGAGAGCCACTGTTACCAGCCAGGGTGACATACTCCCAACTCTGGGGATTCTCAATGATGGTTTTCATCAGTCCGAGATGCAGGCTGTGGCCGGAGCGATCAGCAATGACATGCCCCAACAGCGGTGACCCGAGCAAGGCCATATCGCCAATGACATCCAGCACCTTGTGGCGAATGAATTCGTCGTCAAAACGCAGGCCATCCTCGTTGAGGATGGAGCGACGGTTCCAATGGATGGCAATGACATTGTCCAAGGTACCACCAAGGGCGAGGCCATTTTGCCACAGTTGCTCGACCTGCTCAACGAAACCGAAGGTACGGGCAAAGGCGATCTCCTTGATAAAACGTTCCGGAGTGACCTCCACCGAGTAGCGCTGCTCGTTAATTAGGGCGTCGTCAAACTGAATGCGCCCGCTCACCTTAAAGCCCTCGTAGGGCTCGATGCGGATGGATTTATTGCCATCGACGAACGTGAGCGGCCGGGTGATGCGCAGCACCTTGCGCAGGGCCTGCTGGCGTTGGCGGCCAGCGGTTTTGAGCAAGCGAATGAAGGGTCCGGCGCTGCCGTCCATAATCGGCGTCTCATGGGAATCGATGTCCAGCAGGGCATTGTCGATGCCGTAGGCACGCAGGGCGGCCAGCAGATGCTCGGTGGTGGCGATACGGGCCGAACCTTCACCGATGGTGGTGGCGAGCGTGGTATCGACCACCCGTTCAACCCGGGCAGCAACGGTGGGCCGGCCGGCGAGGTCGGAGCGGACGAACTGGATGCCGGTGTTGACGGGTGCGGGGTTGATGGTCAGGTTGACGGTTCTACCTGCATGTAACCCCACGCCACAACAACTGACAGCGCGTTTGACGGTATATTGATTCGGCTCAAGTGGAGATGCCATAACGATCCTATATATGCGTGATCTCAAAAAATCCGAGTAAACATCTGTATCAGGCTATGCAAGTATCAATCCACTCCGCCGCACCGGGCAAAAACTAAAAGTATAAAAAATTGAAACCAGGAGATTTTTTGTCAAATTTTTTATGTTCCGCCTTTGTTGAGGTCGATTCCCTTGTCGCAAATTGTGGCAAAAAACACACTATCGAGATTGTTTCCCCATGTGCCGTTTTCACACAGTCCGGCTCAATCGACCACCGAGACAGGGGGTGCCTTCAGCGGCGCGAGGAGGGTAGTGAGCAGATCCGGCGTCGCTGTCACCTGCATGCGCAGTCCTAATATAGGTAGATCGACGGTACCGGCCAGCGTGGCCAGTTTGACCAGATCCTTTTCCGTGGTGATCAGCCCGCAGGCCCCGGCCTGGCTGGCGCGTCGGGCCAGCTTCGCCAAAGATTCCGAACTATAGCGCTGATGATCATCAAGTGCGGCAAAATCGGCCAGGGCCACCCCCTGTTCCAGCAAGGTTTGCCGAAAAGAGTCGGGATGGGCGATGCCGGCAAAGCCAAACCACGGCCCCAGTGCCAAAGCCTCCTCCTCGGCCACCACCAATCGCCCTTGGGCATCGAGCCGCACCGGGCCTTGCACACCGTAGCCGGTCAGATTCACCGGGGTTGTAGGAAAACGGCTCTGCAGCAGCGCCGCGAACTTGTCTGCCCGCTCGCGATTATCCGCCCGCACTCCGGTCATGATAAAGCTGGTGGCCCGATGCAAGGCCGCCACCGGCTCGCGCAAATCGCCGCCGGGAAAGACCCGCGAATTACCGGCCAATCGGTCGGTATTAAACAGGACCAGATTGACATCACGGCGAATTTGCAGGTGCTGAAAGCCATCATCGAGCAGCAGCAGATCCGCACCCATATCAATGGCCCGTTGGGCAGGAAAACGGCGGACAATGCCGGTGAGCACCGGCACGCCGGGCAGGGTTTCGGCGAGCAGTCGCGGTTCGTCGCCGGCCTGCTGGGCAGACAGCAGCAGGGTGGTGCCATCGGAGACAACATTGACCTTGTCGCGGGCCTTGCCGCCATAACCACGGCTGATGATGGCCGGATGATACCCACGCTGCTGCAACTGGCGGGCAAGATACTGCACCATCGGCGTCTTGCCGCTGCCACCGAGGGTGAGATTGCCGACGCTGATCACCGGCACGCCCAGTTTATGAGATTGCAACACTCCACGACGATACAGCTGCTCGCGCAGCCGCATGGCCAGGCTGTAGATGGGCGAAAAGGGCCGGCCCAGGGCAAAATACACCGCATTGGTTTTCATAGGTATATCACCTCCTCTCCTGCTTGAGGCAAGCAGAGCAAAGCGGGAACAATGTGGCAGCCGTTTTGACCGATGCCCTTGTTCCGTCTTTTTCCGTGCAAAATTATCCCAATGGGGTAAGAAATTTTTCCATTGGACTGCAGTATATCCATTCCCCATCTTTACGCAGGAGATGTACACCATGCACCTTTGCAAAATCGCGGCATTTTCCACGGCCTTCGTTTTCAGCGCCGGCCTTGCTCTGGCAGCCGGCCCCATCAAAATTGGCGTGGCCGGGGCTCACAGCGGCGATCTGGCCTCCTACGGCCTGCCGACTTTAAAGGCCGCCCTGTTGATTGTCAAAGATATTAACGCCAAGGGCGGTATCAACGGTGCCCCGGTGGAACTCTTGGTGGAGGATGACGCCTGCAAGCCGGAGATTGCCGCCAACACCGCCACCAAGTTGGTTTCCGGCGGGGCCAAGGCAGTGATCGGCCACATCTGCTCCGGCCCCACCAAGGCGGCGCTGCCTATCTACCGCGATGCCAAAGTTCTCATCATCTCGCCATCGGCGACCACCCCGGATCTCACCCAAAGCGGCCAGTATCCCAATTTTTACCGTACCATCGCCAGCGACGATGCCCAGGCGAGAGCAGAGGTCAACTTTGCCCTCAACACCCTCAAAGCCAAGAAGATCGCCGTCATCCACGACAAGGGCGATTACGGCAAGGGACTGGCCGAGTATGCCAAGACCTTTATCGAGCAGTCCGGCCAGGCTGAGGTGGTGCTTTTTGAAGGGGTCACCCCCGGTGCGGTCGACTACTCGGCAGTGGTGCAGAAAATCAAGCGCACCCAGGCCGATGCGGTGCTCTTTGGCGGCTATCACCCCGAGGCCTCGAAGATCGTCGGCCAGATGCGACAGAAACGAATGACCATCCCCTTTGTCTCCGATGACGGCGTTAAGGATGACACCTTCATCAAGGTGGCGGGCAAGGATGCCGAGGGCGTCTACGCCACCGGCCCGGCCGATGTCTCCCAGAACCCGATCACCAAGGAGTACCGCGACAAGTTCAAGCAGGCCGAGGGCAGCGATCCCGGCGCCTTCTTTGACAATGCCGTCGCCGCTACCCTGGCCCTGACCAATGCCATTGCCAAGGCTGGCACTACCGATGCCGAGGCCCTGGCCAAGGTGTTGCGCAGCGAGGAGGTGGCCACTCCCTTTGGCAACATCAAGTTCGATGCCAAGGGTGAGCCCATTGGTATCGGCTTTTCCATCTACCAGGTCAAGGACGGCAAATACATGCAGGTGCAGTAAAGTTTTTTTTGATCACCCCGGCCTGCAAGCGGTGCGCTGCTTCCAGGCCGGGGGTTCCTGCTTTCCTCCGATTGTCCTCATCTTTCTCTAGGCCCCGTCCCCTGCTGCATGGATTATTTCATCGAACTCTTCTTCAGCGGCCTGACCCGTGGCTCCATCTACGCCCTTATTGCCCTGGGCTACACCATGGTCTACGGCATCATCGGCCTGATCAACTTTGCCCACGGCGAAATTTATATGATCGGCGCCTTCACCGCGCTGATCGCCGCCTCGGTGCTCACCATCTTTGATCTGCCGCTGCCGGCGATCCTGGTGCTCTCCGCCCTGGCCGCCACCCTCTGGGCCTCGGCCTATGGCTACACCGTGGAGCGGCTCGCCTACCGGCCGCTGCGCCATGCTCCCCGGCTTTCACCGCTGATCTCCGCCATCGGCATGTCGATCTTCCTACAAAACTATGTGCTGCTGGCGCAAACTCCGGACTTCCTCCCCTTCCCCACTCTGATTGCCGATTTTGTCTTCCTTGAGCCCTACGCCCACATTGTCGGCTCCACCGATCTCACCATCATCGTTGTTTCCGCGCTGGTGATGCTCGGGCTGATGGTGCTGATCAAGTACACCCGCATTGGCAAGGCTATGCGCGCCACGGCCCAGGACCAGAAGATGGCCCTGCTGTTGGGCATCAATGTCGATCGCATCATCTCCATCACCTTTATCATCGGCTCGGCCCTGGCGGCCCTGGGTGGATTGCTGATTGCCACCCATATCGGCCAGATCAATGTATCCATCGGCTTCATCGCCGGCATCAAGGCCTTCACCGCAGCAGTGCTCGGTGGCATCGGCTCGATCCCCGGCGCGGTGTTGGGCAGTTATGTGCTCGGCATGACCGAGGCCTTTGCCACCGGCTATGTCAGTAGCGACTACGAGGATGTATTCGCCTTTTCCCTGCTGGTGCTGATCCTCATCTTCCGCCCCGCCGGCCTGCTCGGCAAGGCTGCCATGGACAAGGTCTGATCATGCTCACCTTCAACGACTGTCGCCGTGCGCTGTTTGTTGGCCTGTGGTTCATGTTCCTTACCTTTCCCCTGCTGGTGATCAAGGTCAATGCGGTGGAGAAGACCATTCTCTGGCGCTGGTCCAATATGGTTTGGGTTGGTGGAGTCAGTGCGGCGGTGTACCTGCTGGCCCGGTTGGGCCAGGGTTGGCTCGCCCGTCGTCGCGAGCGGCTGCGCCTGGGGGAGATCATTCCCCTTGCCCGGCCTTGCCTGTCGCCGCTGCGCTCGCCGCAATTACTGCGCCTGCTGCTCGGCCTCGGCGTCCTCTTCTTTCTGCTCTTTCCCGGCCTCTTTTCCAGCTACCAGGTGAACATCATGACCACAGCGTTGATGTACGTGGTCCTCGGCCTGGGGTTGAACATCGTGGTTGGCGTCGCCGGGCTGCTTGATCTCGGCTACGTGGCCTTCTACGCGGTGGGAGCCTACAGTTACGCCCTGCTCCACCTCCACTTTGGCCTGGGCTTCTGGACGGTGCTGCCCATCGGTGGACTGCTCGGTGCCCTCTTCGGGGTCTTGCTCGGTTTTCCGGTGCTGCGTTTGCGCGGCGATTACCTGGCCATCGTCACCCTTGGTTTTGGCGAGATCATCCGCCTGGTGTTGCAAAACTGGGGCGAATTCTCACAGGGCCCCAGCGGCATCGCCAATATCCCCCGGCCCGGCCTCTTTGGCCTGGAGTTAAGCCTGGATCAGTCAATCATCTACCTCTACTACCTGATGATGGCGATGGTGGCCTTCACCATATTCATGGTCAACCGCTTGCAGAACTCGCGCATCGGCCGCGCCTGGTATGCCCTGCGCGAGGATGATATCGCCTGCCAAGCCATGGGCATCGACAAGACGCGCACCAAATTGAGCGCCTTTGCCCTCGGCGCCACCTGGGCGGGTATGGCCGGCGTCTTCTTTGCTGCCAAGACCACCTATATCAACCCAGAGAGCTTCACCTTCCTGGAGTCGGCCATCATTTTGTGCATTGTCGTGCTCGGCGGTATGGGCTCGATCATTGGCGTCATCCTTGGCGCCCTGATCCTGATCCTGCTGCCCGAGTACCTGCGCGCCTTTGCCGACTACCGCATGCTGGCCTTTGGCGCTACCCTGGTGGTGATGATGATCTTCAGGCCCCAGGGCCTCATCACTCCAGTGCGTCGATCCTACACAGCCAACAACTCAACTGTTGCATAATTGACACAGATCATGGAACCACTGCTCAGCGTACAAGGCCTCAGCATGGATTTCGGCGGTATCCGCGCCCTGGACCGGGTGGATCTGCGTATCCATGCCGGTGAAATTGTGGCCCTCATTGGCCCCAACGGTGCCGGTAAGACCACCTTTTTCAACTGCCTCACCGGCATGTATCTGCCCACGGATGGCGATATTTGGCTTAACCGGCCCGGCCAGCCTGCCCAGCGCCTCAACGGCTGCAAGCCCAACCACATCACCGAGCTCGGTCTGGCACGCACCTTTCAAAACATCCGCCTTTTTAACAACATGAGCGTTCTGGAAAACGTGATGATCGGCCGTCATTGCCGCACCCAGGCCAAAATTTTCGGCGCCATCTTCCGCGATCCGGCCACGGTGCGCGAAGAGCGCGCCATCGTTGGCATGAGCCTTGCTTTGTTGGAGCGGATCGGCCTGGCGGATCAGGCGGACACCTTGGCCAAAAATCTCCCCTACGGGGCGCAGCGCCGCCTGGAGATTGCCCGGGCCCTGGCCACTGAACCGGTACTGCTGCTGCTCGACGAACCGGCAGCAGGCATGAACCCGCAGGAGACCGAGGCACTCAACGAGTTGATCACCTCGATCAGGGCCGATGGTTTGGCTCTTTTGCTCATTGAGCACGACATGAAGATGGTAATGCGGCTCTCCGACCAGATCTTTGTCATGGAGTACGGCCGCAAGATCGCCGAAGGCAGCCCTGAAGCGGTGCGTCACAACCCGGATGTGATCAAGGCCTACCTTGGTGAGGAACTCCATGCTTGAGCTGCGGGACATCGATGTCTTCTACGGCAATATCCAGGCCCTGCATGGGGTGAGCTTAAAGGTTGAGGCGGGTGAGATCGTCACCCTCATCGGCGCCAACGGGGCGGGAAAATCCACCACCCTGATGGCGATCAGCGGCATCGTGCCGCCCCGGCAAGGCACGATTATCTTTGAGGGCCAGGAAATCAGTGGCATGGCCGCGGATGGTATCGTCAAACTCGGGCTCTGCCAGGTACCGGAAGGACGGCATATCTTCCCGGCACTCACCGTGGCCGAGAACCTGGACATGGGCGCCTTTCTCCGCCGCGATGGCAAGGGCATCGCTGCGGATCGCGACATGGTCTACGGACTGTTTCCGATTCTGGCCGAGCGGCGCCACCAATCCGGCGGCAACCTCTCCGGCGGCGAGCAGCAGATGCTGGCCATCAGCCGTGCCCTCATGGCCCGGCCACGGCTTTTGCTGTTGGACGAGCCCTCCATGGGTTTGGCACCGCTGATCACCAAGCAAATTTTTGAGATTATTCGAAGCATTAACAGTGAACACCACACCACCATCTTTCTCGTCGAGCAAAATGCCAACCTGGCGCTGCAGGTGGCAGATCGGGGCTATGTCCTGGAGACGGGTCGGGTGGTGATGCAGGATCAGGCAGCGCAGCTGCTGAGCAATACCGCTATTCAACAAGCGTATCTCGGTCTTTGAGTGCCGATCGCAGTGGTGCGATCCCAGCCGGGTACCAAGCAGGAAGGTTATGACAACAAAAATTAAAGTAGGTGTGATTGGGGTTGGGTATCTGGGGCGTTTTCATGCGCAAAAGTATGCGGCCATGGACCATGTGGATTTGATTGGTGTAGCCGATAGCGACCCGGCGCGTGCCCAACAGGTGGCCGGCGAGGTAGGCACCCAGGCCTTCAGCGATTATCGCCAGCTGCTGCCCCAGGTGGATGCGGTGTCGATTGCCGTGCCCACCAGTTTGCACCATGAGGTTGCCAAGGCCTGTTTGCAGGCGCGGGTGGATGTGATGGTGGAAAAACCGATCACCACCACCTTGGGCGAGGCCGATGATTTGATCCTACTTGCCAAGGAGCACCAGCGCATCTTGCAGGTGGGGCACCTGGAGCGCTTCAATCCGGCGGTGCTGGCCATTCAACCCATGCTCACCCATCCACTGTTCATCGAAGCGCACCGCATTGCGGTGTTCAAGGACCGGGGCACCGATGTCGATGTGGTGCTCGATCTGATGATCCACGATATCGATATCGTCCTTTCCATCGTCAAGTCGCCGATTGTCTCCATCCTCACCGCCGGCACGCCGGTGGTTACTAAGCACACCGACATCGCCAATGCGCGGCTCATTTTTGCCAACGGCTGCACCGCCAACATCACGGTGAGCCGCATCTCCATGGACAACATGCGCCGCATGCGCATTTTCCAGCCCGGCCGATATTTATCGATTGATTTCGGCAAGAAGGAGGTGATGGCCGTGGGGCTGCAACCCGCTGAACCGGGTGCCATGCCGGTGCCGGAGATCAGCAAGTCCAACTTCCAGGACCAGGATGCCCTGGATCTGGAATTGCGCGACTTCATCGACCATGTGCGCGACCGCAGCAAGCCGCAGGTCACCGGCGAACAGGGCCGCCGCGCCCTGGATGTGGCCCTACAGGTGGTGGCACAGATCAAGGAGAACCGCTCATGTATCGAGCAGATCTTGGTGGAGGAAGGTCGATCCGATTTGCTCGGTTTCCTCGGCCAGCACTGAGCGAGCACGATGCTGGATCAAACGATGGAAGTGATGATTGTGGCCGGAGAGGCCTCGGGCGATCTGCACGGGGCCAATCTGGTGCGGGCACTGCGTGAACTGCGACCGGAGTTGCATTTCTCCGGCTTGGGCGGTGTGGCCTTGGCCGGCGCCGGCGTGGAGTTGCTCTGCGACGCCGCCAAGATCGCCGTGGTTGGGGCCTTTGAGGTGCTGAGCCACCTGGGCGATATCCTCGCCGCCCGCCGCGCCCTGCTGACACGCATGCACAGCCACCGGCCCGGCCTGCTCATCCTCATCGACTATCCGGACTTCAACCTGCTGCTGGCCAAGGAGGCCAAGAAGCTCGGCATCCCGGTGCTCTACTACATCAGTCCGCAGATCTGGGCCTGGCGCAAGAGCCGGGTGCATAAGATCGCCCGACTCACCGACCGGGTGGCGGTCATCCTCCCCTTTGAGCAGGCTTTTTACGCCAATTACGGCTATACGGTGGATTTTGTCGGCCACCCGCTGCTCGATTCGGTGCAGCCGCAGATGAGTCCGGCAGAGTTTCGCCAATCCCTGGGTATCGAGGCCGACCGCACCCTGGTCGGCCTTTTACCCGGCAGCCGCCGCAAGGAGATTGCGGCCCTGCTGCCCGTGTTTTTGCAGACCGCGACCCTGCTCAACCAAGGGCAACCGAACCTAACCTTTCTCTTGCCCCTGGCGCCAACCATCGACCGTGCTTTGCTTGATGCCCATGGCCTGGCCACCTCTCAGCAACAGTTGGATATCCGCGTCATCAGCGAAGACCGCTATACGATGATGGCCGCCTGTGACGCCGCCGTGGCCGCCTCGGGCACGGTGCTGTTGGAGCTGGCCATCCTCGGTGTACCCTGTGTGGCCACCTACCGCGTTTCGCCGCTGACCTACTTACTCGGCCGGTTGCTCATTCGTGGCATACGCTTCTTCTCGCTGGTCAACCTGATTGCCGAGCGCGAGATCATCCCCGAACTCCTCCAACAGGCAGTCACCCCAGAGCGTATCGCCCAGGAGTTGCAGCCACTGCTGCACGACTCCCCCGCTCGCGGTGCCATGCGTCAGGGCTTCAGCGAGGTTTGCCAGCGTCTCGGCGGACCCGGTGCCTCGCAGCGCGCCGCTCAGGTGGCCCTGCAGTTGCTGCCCCAGTAACCCCCATCTTAGGGGTGCAAGCGCTGCGCCACCGCCGCATCCAACCCGGCCATGAAGGCCTCGACCTGAGCAGTGTAGTCGCCGGGCAGGCCCAACTCCTCATTGATGGCGCGATGGCTCATCGCCAGTGGCACCACCTCGACCTTTCCCCCCAACCCTTGGCTCTTTGCTGCATAACTGCGCGCCTGGCCGCAGGGGTCGTCCTTACGCCTGGTGGAACAGACCCCCAACCAGGGCGAGAGTTCTCCTGTCAGCCGATGTAGCGGCGATGCCTGCCGCCAGCCCTCTTCGCCCCCGCCAAAGGCCTCGCGATACCGGGTTTTTAAAAAGGGATAGACCTGGCCGATTTGCAACACCACATCCAAGGCACCGGCATCCAGGGATACAACACCGAGCAGCGGCGCAACGTCGTAGGCACGGCGTATCTGGGCATCGGCATGGAGCATGGACACCAGATGCGCGCCGGCGGAATGGCCCATGAGGATGAGCTTGCTGCCATCGCCGCCCCACTGCCCAGCTCTGGCCTGGATTGCCGCCACCGCCCTGGCCAGATGATGGGCCTGAGCCAGGGCATCACTCCCCTCGTTGACCATCGGGTAGTTGACCGACACCACCATAAAACCCCGAGCCTGCCAACGGGCGACCTTGTTGCTCACCACTGCGTTATTGGCCTTGTCACCCACGCACCAACCGCCGCCATGGACCAGGACAATGATCGGCGCCGCATTGCCATACGCTTTGCCGCGCGGAAGAAAGACGTCAAATCGCTCCAACCGGCTGCTGCCATAGGCCAGATCCGCTAGATCCGGTCGGGGTGCGGGCCGCCACCTTGCCATACGCTCCTGCCAGCGGTTGACCTTGGTGGCCCACTCAGCGCAACTCTGGGCACCAATCCCCCACTCCAACCCCCATTCTTCACCAACTTCATTCTCCTGCAAAGAGGTCGATCGCCGGGACTCACCTGCCCTTTCAGAACGATTCTCCGCCATAACAGCCGCATCACCGAGGCTTATCACCATTAGCAAGGCACACAACCATCGTGCCGGGGAACGCCGTATCCAACCCACCATTTTCCTCTCCATTGCAACACTACAAGTGTTAATCGAGTCGATGCCCCACCCTGGCAGCCATTACCTGCCAGGGGAATTTTCACTGTCCTCCGCCGGCAACATACTGTGACAGATGCAACAATATCTGGCAAAAGCTGACAAGTTCTACATATAACTCTACGATTATACAATAAAAACAATCACACATCATCGCCGATACCTTCACAGGGAGCAAGCAGGATTCCGGCGAGTCCCACCACAACCCGCCCACCATCAGCGCTGTATTCCCGCCCCCTACCCTTCTGGTCGCTCCCATGAACGGAATTGGCCAGCAGATGGGATTTCCATCTTAAAAAATGGATAATCCCCATCGCGAATACAAAAAAATCTCTCCAGGACGGGGAGTGTTGTTGCAGGGATGCGCTTCCATCACCACTGAATGGCTGTGGCTGAGTGACCGACGGGTCCATCATCCATTGCTTCTTCACTGGTGTTCTTGCCAGGAGCAACGCATGGGACTCTCAACCGCACTCTACACCGCCATTACCGGGCTGCAAGGGACCTCGCAGGCTATGACCGTCACCGGCAACAACATTGCCAACAGTTCGACCGTGGGCTTCAAAACCAGCTCCACGCTTTTCTCGGATCTGCTTTCCGCCAATATCGCCAGTTCCGCCGGCAATTCCCAGGTGGGCCGTGGCTCACAGGTGCAAACCGTGCAGACCAATTTCAGCCAGGGCGGCTTTGAATCCACCGAAAGCTCCACCGATATTGCCATTGAAGGCAGCGGCTTTTTCATTGTTGCCGACCCACTCAGCGACTCCACCCTCTACACCCGCAACGGTAACTTCAGCTTTGACGAGGATGGTTTTCTCGTCACCGCCGACGGCTATCGCGTGCAGGGTTCGACCTACAATGCAAACGGCGTCCTTGCCAGTGGCAACCTCAGCGATGTCCAGGTGGATCTGGTCAGCCAGATCGAGGCCCGGCAGACGGAAAACGTCGAGTTGCAGACCAACCTTGACTCCAACTCTGAAATCCTCAACAGCGGTGTCTTTGATATCACCGCCCCGGAAGACACCTCCAACTACGCCACCACCACCACGGTCTACGATACCCTTGGTACCTCGCACCTGCTCACCTGCTATTTCACCAAGGTCACTGACCAAACCTGGCAGTGGAATCTGACCGTCGACTCCGGCGACATTGGCGGCACCGCCGGCACCCTGGCCAATATCGGCAGCGGCACGCTGACCTTTGATGTCGACGGCAACCTCCTCACCGGGGATACCGGCACCTCCACCGCCAACATACTCACCTGGGCCAACGGTGCCGATCAGACCCAGCAACTCACCTACACCTTTGACACCACCCAGTTTGATAGCGACTCCACCGTGTTTTCACAAGATCAGGATGGCTACGCTTCGGGCGAGGTCACTGATGTGGATATTGCCGCCGACGGGATGGTCAGCGCCGTCTATTCCAACGGCGAGACCATCCCGGTTGCGATGATCTCCCTGGCCACCTTCATCAACCCCGATGGTCTGAATGCAGTGGGCAGCAGTCTGTTTTCGGAATCGCGCATCTCCGGCACCCCCACCATCGGCTATCCGGGCGCCTCCCAGGGCACGCTCATCACCCAGGCCCTGGAACTCTCCAATGTGGATCTGGCCACGGAGTTTGTCGACCTGATCACCATTCAAAACGCCTACTCGGCCGCCTCCAAGGTGATCACCACCACCAACGAGATGCTTGATGAATTGGTCAATCTCGTCCGCTAACAGGAGTTGAACCATGAAGAACAGATCCCCGCGTAGTCACCATCTCCAGGCCCTCAACGAATTGTTGGTGCGCGAGCGCCAGGCCATCACCCATCTGCGTATGGACCAGTTAGGCACTATCCAACAGGAGAAAACACAATTGCTCAAGGCCCTGCAACCAGAGCAGAAAGCCGTGGATGAGGAGGAGAAAACCATCATCCGCCACATCACCGCCAACAACGAGCGCAACCGCGTACTCCTTGAATCCGGCCTCAAACTGGTGAAACGGATGCAAGACAACACCTTCCGCCGTCTGGCCCTGACCTACGCCGCCCATGGCCGCTCGCTGCAGATCGGCGCCGGCCCGCGCATGCTCAACCGGAGTGCCTGACCATGGCCGGCCTGATCACCTCCCTCTACACCGGCGCCAGCGGTATTTACACCAGTCAAACCGCAGTGCAGATCACCGGCAACAACATCGCCAATGCCAGTACTGCGGGCTATTCGCGCCAGGTGGCCCAGGTGGTCAGCAACACCCCGCTCACCCAGGGCGGCCTCACCTATGGCACCGGCAGCGCTGTGGATGCCATTGATCGCTGTAGCGACAGCTTTCTCACCGAGCAGTTGATGGCCGAGAGCACCAGCTATGGTCAGTACGAGGCTGCGAGCACCCCGCTCTCCGACATTGAACAGATCCTGAATATCAGCGACACCAGCCTCTCCAGCGACATTGACAGTTTCTTTGATGCCTGGGAGGAGTTGAGCACCAATCCCGCCGGTACCACCGAGCGACAGCAGGTGATTCAGGAGGCAGCAGACCTGGCCGAGCATTTTCACACCATCGATCAGCAACTCAGCGAGGTGGTGGCCTCGATCAACACCAACATCGAATCCACCATCCCGGATCTGAACGACCAGTTGCAGCAGATAGCCAACCTCAACCAGACTATCATGCAGACCGAGCTTGCCGGCGGCGATGCCAACACCCTGCGCGACACCCGCGACCTGTTGGTGCAGGAGGTGAGTGAAACCTGTGGCGCCACCCTCTACACCGACGGCAACGGCATGCTCTGTTTGCAGCTGGCAAATGGCCTGCCCCTGGTGACCGGCAATGTATCCTCGAGTTTTGCCACCGAACGCGTCGATGGCCTCACCCAGATCACCCTCACCACCGGCAACACCTCCTTTGCCCTGGACCACGAGGACCTCAGCGGCGAGTTGAAAGGCTGGTTGGAGGTGCGCGATGTGACCATCCCGGAATTTGAAAGCGATATCGACCGGCTCGCCTACACCATCGCCACCGACGTCAACAGTATGATTACCGCAAGCGGCGGCGTCGATGCCAATGGCAATACGGCCGGAGATTTGTTCACCCTGGTTGCCCCCACCGATCCCCTGGCCGATGCCTGGGAAGGGGCCGCAGCCTCTATTGCGGTGGCCTTTGACGACACGGCCCTGATAGCGGCCGGCACCACCGGCACCACCGCCGACAATAGCCTTTGCCTGAGTGTGGCGGCGCTGCGCGAGGCCACCAACATTGATGGCGCCACCTACGGCGAGGAATATGCCCGTATTGCCGCCAATGCCGGCTTGCTGGTTACCGGCAATGAACAGCGGTATACCGCCAGCAGCGAGTCGCTGGAGGATCTCACCACCAAACGCGACAGTGTTGCCGGCGTCTCCACCGAGGAGGAGATGGTGCTGCTCATCCAGTACCAGGCCGGCTACGAGGCGGCCTCTAACTACATCGGCGTGGTCAAGGAGATGCTTGATACGTTGTTGCAGATGTCCTGATCAAGGGCGTTGAGGGATAAAAACACCGCTTCATCCAGCCTCGGGTGAGAAGAAACAGGCCATAAGCCTCCAATAAGAAAAGAGGAGATCCCTCACTTCGTTCGGGATGACACCGATATGATCCTGCACCGGCCAAACACTGCCCCCCCTGTGTCATCTCGACCAAAAGGAGAGATCTCCCGCCATCACCTGACAGCCCATTCCATTTAAAAAAACGTCATTCACAAGCCACAACCCCACGAGGCCACCCATGATCATCACCCGCGACGCCACCACCTACCGCAATCTGCAATCGAATCTCAGCTCTACATCCACCACCATTAATGAGCTCTACATCAAGGCTTCCACCGGCATCGAGGTGGCCAAGGCCTCGGAGAATCCATCGGCTGTGGGCAGTATCTTCAGTTGTCGCAGTGAGATCGTCAAAAGCGAGCGGTATGTGGAGAACTGCAAGAACGTACAGGACAACCTCACCACCTCGGAGATCTACCTCGATTCCATTGAGGAACTGATGGTGCGCGCCAAGGAGATCGCCATCACTGGGGCCAATGACAGTCTCTCCGCCGCCGACAAAACCACCCTGGCCGACGAGGTCAGCCTGTTGCAACAGGAACTGCTCGATCTCGCCAACACACAGGTGAACGGCAAGTATCTCTTTGCCGGTTATGCCGATCAAACCCTGCCCTTCACCGACAACGGCACAACTATCGATTACAACGGCACCAGCGATCACATCATGCTGGAGATCAATCCCGGCTCCACCGTGGCCAAGAACATCACCGGCGAGGAATTGTTCATGAGCCCGGTCAATCTCTTCACCACCCTGGACGACCTGCATACCGCCCTGGCCAGCGGCAGTTCCGCCGACGTCTCCGCCACCCTCACTTCCCTGGAGGAGGCTGCCGAGCAGGTGCGCACCCAACTCTCCACCCTCGGCAACACCAGTGCCCGCATGGACGACATGATCAGCATGCACGAAAGCGCGCAACTGATGTTCGAGTCCACCTTATCGAGCCACCAGGACGTCGACCTCACCCAGGTCTTGTCCGAGATCGCCAAGATGGAGACTGCACTTGAGGCCACCATGCAGGTGACGGCCCGGGTCTCCTCGCTGAGTCTGCTCGATTATCTGTAACCCACGGCCGATAAAGAGGTTTTCGACGGCTCCCATCTGGGGTAAAGTGCTGCCATGAGCTGCTCAACTTTAATTTCATTGAACTTTTCATGGGAGAAAGCCAGATGCGCCACTTGCACACATCACCTTGTCATTGTACTGCTGTTCTACGCCTGGCTTGGGCGGGATTGCTTATCATATTTGCCCTCGCCGGTGGATCGGCGCTAGCCGCCGATGTGCCGGGGGCCAAGGATCATCCCCTGCTCAAACGCTTCGGTGGCTCGGAAATCATCGCCTCCGACACCAAGCGCTTTGTCGAATACGACCTGCAAACCTCCACCTTTGAGAACTTCGACCTCAACGCCAAAAAACGCGAGTTTGTCTCCCCGCCTCTGCACCTTGAAGGCTCCCTGACACGGCTGTGGTACGAGTCGCAGGGCGACACCTCCAGTGTCGAAATGCTGCGCAACTATGCCAACGAACTGACCGCACAGGGCTTTGACATCCTCTACGATTCCACCAAGGACGCGGCTGCGGTCAAATGGAACAACTACATGGTTCCCTTTGGCAGCATGGAGATGAAAAATCTGCGCAGCACCTATGTGTTCTATGCCGCTGACAAGAAAGGTATCAAGGTACTGAGCGCCAAAAAGGCGCGGGATATGGGCGATATCTATGTCTCGGTGACCACGGTGGAATGGGACAAGGATGATCAGGTGTACAAGGCCAAACGCGGTGCCTACGCGGCGGTCGATATCATCGAGGTTAAGGCGATGACCCAGAATATGGTCACCGTTAAGGCTGAAGAGATGAGTAAATCGATCACCACCGTCGGTCGCATCGCCCTCTACGGCATCCTCTTTGATTTCAACAAGGCCGAGATCAAGCCCGAATCGAAGACCACCTTGGAGGAGATCGCCAAGATGCTCAAGGCCGAACCCAACCTGGTTCTGCATGTGGTTGGCCATACCGATAACGTCGGCAATTACGAGTTCAATCTCGGCCTCTCCAAAAAACGCGCCGAGGCGGTGGTAGCTGCCCTGGTGGCTGAGCATGGCATCAGCGCCAATCGCTTGACCGCCAATGGCGTGGCCAGTCTGGCACCGGTGGCCGTCAATACCAGCGAAGAAGGTCGCGCCAAGAACCGGCGGGTGGAGTTGGTGCCACGCTGAGCAGCGGATAGCGCAAACAACAACGGGGAATCGGCCGCTGGCTGATTCCCCGTTGTTGTTTTTATTTGCGCACACCGACCTCATGCGGCCCGATACATGTGTTTACTGCTAGGCCGGTGTCGGTTTGCTCCGTCGCCGACGCCGCCGCTTGCCGCTGCCGGTGGGATTGGTGTCGCCACCACCTTCGGCATCCCCCGCTGCTTCAGCGCTACTGGGTCGACCTGGGCCACGGCTGGTGTTGCGCTGGCTGCGTTTGGCGCGCGGCGGCCGGATGTAATCGCTGACAAAGAGTTCATCCTCGGCCCAGGCGGTGGGAATGGGATGGCCGATGTAGGATTCGATCTCCTCCAGCGACAAGGCCCCGGCCTCATCGGCCAGGGAGATGGCCTTGCCCTCGGCCCCGGCCCGGGCGGTGCGGCCGATGCGATGCACATAATCCTCGCGGTCCTGGGGCAGGTCGTAATTGACCACATGGGTGACGCCGTCGATGTGCAGGCCTCGCGAGGCGACATCGGTGGCAATCAGGATCGGCAGGGTGCCGGCCTTGAAATCGCGAATGATCTTGAGCCGTTTTTGCTGGGCAACATCACCGGAGATCATGCGGCTGGCATGGCCATTGGCCACCATCAGCGCCTGCAAGCGCTCGCCTTCGCGTTTGGTGTTGACGAAAATCATCGTCCGTTTCATTGATTCGCGGCGCAGTAGGCCCAGCAGCAGCGAAAATTTCTCTTTGCTGCCCACATGGTACAACTCCTCCTCCACCTTCTCGGCGGTGACCGTATCGCCGCCGACGCAGACCTTCTCCGGCACGTTCATGAACTCATAGGCCAACTCCATCACTCGGTGATCCAAGGTGGCGGAGAACATCAGGTTCTGGCGCTGATCAAAGGGCGGCAGACGGCGCAGTAAAAAGCGCAGATCGGCGATGAAACCGAGATCAAACATGCGATCCGCCTCGTCGATCACCAGCATCTCCACCTGGCCGAGGCTATACACCTTCTGCTTGAGATAATCGATCAACCGGCCCGGCGTACCGATGAGGATATCCACACCTTCACGCAGGGCGGTGCGCTGCTTGTCGTAATCGATGCCACCGTAGACGGCCTGGATGGTAAAACCGCAGTACATGCCGAGCAACCGGGCATCCTGCTCGATCTGCACCACCAGTTCGCGGGTAGGGGCGAGAATGAGGGCGCGGGGATGATTGCCGCCGTTGCCTTCCGGGTTTTGCAGCAGTTTGTGGAGGAGGGTGATGAGAAAGGCGGCAGTTTTGCCGGTGCCGGTCTGGCCCTTGCCGGCGATATCGCGACCGCTCAGGGTGTGGGGCAGGGTCAGGGCCTGGATGGGGGTGCATTCGCTAAAGCCTGCTTCGGCAATACCCTTGCCGAGGGGTTCTGGCAGAGCCAGTTCTTCAAATCGCATTCAGTATCCTTGGTTATGGTGAAATGCTGGGACAGGTCTCGGTTGCGACCTGTCAAAATCGTTAAGGCACGGCGCGAAAGACAGTGGAGCCGTGTTTTGCCCTGCGTGATGACCATCCTTCAGCAGTACCCGCACTACGACGAATACCTTCTTTGAGGGTGCGGTGCAGTAAACGGTTACCTTATTCCACCTTGAAGTTGAGCAGGATGGAATCACGCGCCGGGGTAAATTGTCGATAAATGGTGCTGGACTTGTCGAGCATGATCTTGGAGGCGCGCACCGAATCACTGTCCTTGTACTTGTCGGAGAGATAAATAATCTCGCGGATGCCGGACTGGATGATCACTTTGGTGCACTCGTTACATGGAAACAGGGCCACATAGAGCCGACAACCGCGCAGATCCGGGGTGATTGAATTGAGCACCGCGTTGAGTTCGGCGTGGCAAACATAGGGATACTTGGTATCGAGGTAGCTGCCTTCGCGGTCCCAGGGGAGGTCATCATCCGAACAACCCCAGGGAAAACCGTTGTAGCCAACCCCGACGATCTTGTTGCGCTCGTTGGCCACACAAGCCCCGACCTGGGTATTGGGATCCTTGGAGCGCTGGCCGGAGAGGATGGCCACCGCCATGAAGTACTCGTCCCAGGAGAGGTACCCTTGGCGTTTACCGATCATCGCTGGGGCCTTGCTGTTGCATTTGCTGCGCCTGCTGTGCTTTGAACTGACGGCGGCGTTCCCGCCAGTCCGGGGTGAGGCCAGCGGTCTTTTCGACAAATTTTTTGATTGCCGCAAAGTACAGCTCCCCGGCCACGGCGATGAGCGAGTTATGATCGGCACCGGGAATGATCTGAAATTCCTTGACTTTGGCACCGCATTCCGCTTGCAGGGTCTCGGCCTGCCACAGCGAAATCAGTTGATCGTATTGCCCATGCAGGATGTACGTCGGTTTGGTAAAATCCTTGATCTTACCACCGTTATTAAAGGTCTGCACCTCGCTCAGCCCCATGGCCTCCAGATCGACGCCCAGCACCTTGGCCAAAGGCAGGGTGCGAGCAAAGCCGGATTCGATGATCAGGCCGGTGATCTGCTCACTGTGATTGACGGCCACGTCGATGGCACAGGCGCTGCCCAGGGAGCGTCCCATGACAAAGACCGCTCCGGTGTGCCCCTGTTCCTTGAGCCAGCTCAGGGCAAAAAGGAAGACCGCATTGGCATCGGGGAGGAAGGTGCTGGTCAGCGGCGAACCACCGCTCCAGCCGTAGCCCCGGTATTCAGCAATGAGAAAATTGAGCCCCGCATCCACATAACAGGGGCCGACCTCATCGTAATCAGGGATGATCTCGCCATTGCCATGGAAAAAGATCAGCGTTGGTCGCTCCGGCGAGTGACGATACAAGCGGCAGGCAATACTGACGCCATCGGCCACGGGCACGGAAAAATCAACCGCACCCTCGGGTGCAGCGGTGGGAGCGACATGACGGGGATGAAACAACAGTTGGGTAATTTCAGGACGATCCATGGAAACAGTGGAAGAGGAAAGAATTGGAGAAAAGGCTGAACTGGATCCAACCGCAGCAACGACCATCAGGGCCGCCCTGAGAGCGGTCGACGCGCGCAAAACAGAAAGCAGCGCCTCAAGTCGTTGTGCCATCGGCTGGCGTCACCAACCCTTGAACGGGATGCGAGCGTTCGCAGCGTTCCTGCTCACATCCATGCTTACAGTAATAACCGAAACCGGAATCCCAGGTAATGCCGCCACGCGGGCAGTGGGCGATATAGTCGGCATACTGAATGAAGCGGTCGACAATGGTTTTAGGCACCGAATGCTCCATTTTGCAGGCGGCCTGATCGGCTTCGGTGGCATCAACCCCCAGCACGGTGACCATGAAGTTGGCCAGGGCCACATGGCGGGCAACGATCTCCTCGGCCTGCACCAATCCCTCATCGGTGAGGGTGATCAGATCGTAGGGAGCATAGTTGATCAGCCCCAGGGAGGACAACACCCGCAGGGCATTGGTCACCGAGGAGGCTCGAACATCGAGTCGTTTGGCGATATCCTTGGCCCGCGCGACCTTTTTTTCGCGGGCGATATGATAGACAGCCTCCAGATAATCTTCCTGGCTGGCGCTTAATCGATTTTTTTCTGTCATGGACTCTGCCTATTGAAGAGAGGATTTTGCCTTCGTTCCTTACCGCAACTCGGCCGTTTTGGCTACCTTAATGCACATACCCGCCTCGACAAGCTGCTGCGGGCTCGTTTTTAGATCCCATTGCAGCCCTCAGTCACTGGCAGTCGGGACACTCACGGCCCTGAACAGCGAAGTGCTTGCAATGTTGCAGAAAAGTATCTACTGTGGGAGAAAAGTACCCAACCAGCATGCTTTTCCCTGGTAAATGGCGAGGTTTGACCGACACTTGTTGATCGCAAAACGATTTTTCTGTTGCTGGACTGCGGCTGTGCTTGCCATGCTCGTCGGCCCTGCCGGCTTGGTGCTCTGCGCATCGAGCCCAGTGGTGGCGCGCGATGGAACCAGCTCCAGTCCATCCAGTGCAAAGACCATTTCTTCGCTGGCTACGGATGCGACCGTCGCCGCATCCCCTGGCCGCGCTGCAAAAAAGACGTCAGGCAAACGCCGTATCCGCAGCCCCTTCGTCCAGCTGGCGCAGCGCCTTGACACCGGGGTACCGCTCTGTGCCGAGCCGGCGGCAAGTGACACCGAAGATTTCGCTATCAGCGGCAGTGCTTGCCTGAGTCAGGAACCGGGGCTGCGCTGGGCCTTTGCCCCCCCGCCCTGGCAGGAATCCAAGCGCTGGACGGATCTTGCCGCCGTCGATGTCAGCCAGCGACTGTTGCTTAAACCGCTCAATATTGCCTTCACCCCTTTCTCACCGTGGCTGCCGACTGATTTTGCGTTGTTTGGCGAGAAGGAGCGGCTGCTCGCCCCCCTGGAGATAATCAGCAGCGAGGCAGAACAGGGCATCGCCAGCCCAGCGATGCCTATCGATCGGCACGAGCCGCCCTTTGCCTACCACCTCGGCCTCAACCGCCAGAGCGCGCTGATCGCCGGCCTGGGCTGGATCGATGACGTCTCCGACACCACCGGCATGACTCCCGCCTATGATCGGGGCGAGGGCGACGAACCGGCCGGGACGGTGGGGGCGGTCAACTTCATCCTCGGCGCAAGCATCGATGCCTTCACCCTCACCGGCGGCTATCTCCACGCCGTTGACCGCAAAAACGAGGTAGCGGGGACGGATTCCAGTGGCGAGAATGATCCCACCGCCTGGAACAGCGAACTGGCCTACCGCACCCGATGGTTTGACCGCAAAGCCACCCTGGCGGTGGGCTACCAGAAGGCCGCCGACACCTATTCGCGCTACTTCCCTGAAGAGCGCTACTCCACCCGCGCCTCCATCCTGCTCTTCGACACCACCACCCTGTCCCTGGAATATTATCAGGACCGGGAAATGAGCTCGAAAAACGCCCTCGACGGCGACGACACCTACGGCATCACCACCAAGTTCGGCTTCGATTTTTAACGGGCGGTTTTATTGTCCCCGCCAAATCGGCTATGGCCGCCGCACCGCCCAGGCCTTATCGGCGCTCGCTTCTGCGATCAACTGGCTGAGCGTGCGCTGCATCTGCTCGCAGGCCTCCTGAATCCGCTCCCCTTCCGCTGTGTACGCCAGCACCTCCAGAGGACGCCGCCCCTCATCTGCCTGCTGGATGGCGATATCGGCATAGACCTCCACCTCGGGATAGTGTTTTTGCAGATAATCCATGATGATCTGCCACTTGAGCTCCGCCAGGTTATCGGCGCTCTGCTCCAGATCGTACCCTTCTTCGGCAAACAGGCCACCGGCCATGATCAGATCGGTGACGACAATTTTTGCAATCTCCATCTTCCCGCTCCTCGGATATCCATAAAAAGATTGACTATCATCGAGCCTCAGTTCAGGGATTCCACGGTGCGAACCCTCTCATTCGTTCAGGATAACATCGTGGTTGCCGGTTGCTCCGAGCAATGTTGCTCCACCTGGGTGTCATCTCGACCGAAGGGAGAGATCTCATTTCTGCAAGCGGAGTCTTAATGGTAATCAGTTAAAAAAAGTACAACCCCCAAACCGTTGAGCGGTCTCTATACCACAGTCCCCCATTGCGGCCAAGAAGAAGGCGTCTTTCCCGCCTCCAGCGGATGCTGTCGTTTGCTGCCGTTTTGTGCGCCACTAGCACCAGCACGTCAGGAGCGGACACAAGTTAACACTATTTTAGACTTGGCCAACAATGATCAGCTTGAATGGAAAAGGGGCTGGGGCGTAGAGTGGGAATATGGGCAAGAGACGGGATGGCCGCCCGCCCGATGATCACAAACTGCATGGAGGCAGTATGAATATGAGAGCAGTATTCGGGTGGCAGCCGCGCCGCTGCAACGTAACAACAAGCGCATGGTGCTGCGCCACGGCTTTGGCCCTGGTCCTGTTGGCCTGGCCGCTCACTGAGGCGCTAGCCCATCCGCCGGTGCTGGAGGAGGCCGGCGCTCCCATGCCCCCGCCCGGCGGTGGCGCCCATCCCGGCCGCCCCATGATGGCCAGGCCACCGGCCATTATCCCGGCCAGCCCGCTGCGCAGTGTCGAACAACTGCCGCCACAGGCGGTGGAGGTGCGGATGGAAACGCCGCGCTTTTATTTCCATGAGGGGCTTTTTTTCACCCGTATCGACGAACATTTTGTGGTGGTACCTGCACCGCCAGGCGCAATCATCCCCAACCTGCCCAATGGGTTTACCAGCTTACAGGTCAATGGTGAGCCCTATTACCTGGCGGCCAACGTCTTTTACCAGCCCCACGCCCAGGGGTATGCGGTGGCGCCATCACCGGTGGAGCCTGCCCCCAAAACCCTCCCTCCCCCACCGATGCCGTTTGCGCCTGTTGCCGACAGTGTTACCATGACGGTCCACTTGGCCGCAGGCGGCACGGCCCAGGTGGTTCTCAAGCGGCACGGCCAGGGCTGGATTGGCCCAAGGGGGGATATTTACGAGAGCTTGCCCAGCGAACAGCAATTGGCCCCATATTACCGCTGATGACAGTATGTTCCTTGCGCCAGTGTAAAGCTGGAGAGACCATCTCGACAGCAAAGTCAGGGCCATGGGTCCTGCCTTTGTTGTCAGTGGATGGCGCAGAACATGAGTGAGCGCGTAAACGTCAGAATTAAATGCGTCCCCTTTTTCCTGGTCAAAATCATTTTGTATTTGCCCGCTACCTGTAAGGCCTGGTACTTGTGGCGCAAAACCAACAAATGATTCATTGCCATTGATGTCTGTGACCTTCAAAAATGAGTGGGGTATCAACTCCCAGGTGCCGTCATTTTTTTCTTGCCAACAAAATTGTACAATTCCACTGTCTTGATTGGCGCAGAGATTTCAGTTGCCGGCGTTGCCATGTTCATTTATCTCCTGTCAATTTGTCGGAATACATCATGATAGAATTTTCAAAAAAACCTGTATTTTTTTTTGTATTTCTATAAAAGAAAACACTCTTTATAAGAGTGTTGCTATACATTATTTCAACTATTATTTCTTTCATTATTTTTTCATCTGTAATTCCATAGAAATCGCAGGATGTCGCTGTTGATGATGATGAGCAAAGTAGCATTTCTTTATTTCTGCAATCTTGTCTCGATGTGCATAAATTTGCTCGTATCAATATTGGAACGATACGATTTTCCCTAAAATCGTTGCTTTTTGATGTTAAACTGTCTCCTGCAATAGCATTTTGAATTGATATGAAAATGCATCCCAGCAGGAGCATTAAAGAAAATGCGTGACGAACAAACGAATTGTTTCGGCACATTCGCCTGCCGTTGTCCAGGGCCATGGCCGTATGCAGGCTGTGGACATTGCCGAAGCCTTGCAGTTCCGGCAGGGCGGTGATGGCTTCGCTGATGGTAACCTCGGCCAGATCGAGGGTGCGGGCCGCATCCACCTTGAACCAGACATCGTCCATCACGCCGGTCGTGCCGTCGATTTTGGCGAAGGTGCCGGCCTGGAGATGCTGGTTGCCGGCGGCGTCGGTGACGTTCTGGCTGGTGTAGGCGATATTGAGGCTCTGCACCCCGGCCTCGCCCAGGGTCAGCATTTGGCCGTTCTTCAACACCCACAGACTGCTGAACGCGGCATCGGCGACATCCACCTTGCCGTCGCGGTTGCCGTCCAAATCCGAAAAGAAAAAGGGATGCATTTAAATTCCACCTACCACTTAAAAAAATATAGGAAAAACAATGGATTGAGTCAAATCATCTCCTTTCATCCATTCACTCCTTGAACTAATTCGCTGTTTCCCAAAACACACCAATTCGGTACGTCGTTTTCGGAGTCGGCCGGTCTTTTGATTGCCTCTGTCAAGGTTAGTAGGCAAATGGCCCACCATTACCGAAAAAACCAAGAAAAACAATAGGTAGACTTGCCGTATTAAAGATAGGTGTTTTTACTTATTTTTTCGCTATTGTTGTATCATTTCAAATAAATACCCGAACTGTTCTTTTTTAAAGAAAATGGAAAAAATTTGAAGAAAGTTTAAGAATTGTGTTCCAGCCATCTTGAGCCGGTCAGAGGGAAGATCATGTCCCATTGAGTGCTGGCGAGTGGCCACGTTCCCACGGCGACAAAGCGAAAAAGAGTCTTTGGCAGTTGTCCCGGTTGTAAGAGGACAAAAGAAAAGCGCCATCCTCATGTTGCGGGGATGGCGCTTTATTGCAAAAAGGTTGAGCCGGTTGATCAGGCGATAACCATACACTTATCGCCATTGGGCTGGGAGCACATCACCCTGACCGGGATCAGGTCTGGCAGCAGAGCGAGCAGGTCGACAGGGCAAGTTCCGACCACTACCAATAGTTACCAAGGCTGAGCAGACGATTTTTTCCGTTTCCCGATCAGCCCCCTTGATGAAATCAAAAACCGCGGGCATGGCCTTCCGCTCTTTTCCAGAAGGCCAAGGTGTTACTGGTGAAGGTCTACTTGCGCAGCATCTGCTGTAAATAATCAATCCAGCGATCAAAGCCCTCGCCGGAGGTGGCTGACAGCTCGATGATCGGCACGCCGGGCTTGAGGGTCTCGCTCTCCTTGCGCGCCTCTTCCAGGGAAAAATCAAAATAGGGCAGCAGATCGGTTTTGGTGATCAGCACCAGGTCGGCGCCACGAAAGGTGGTCGGATACTTGGCCGGCTTATCCGAGCCCTCGGGCACGGAGAGCAGGATCACCCGCCGGTGCTCGCCCAGATCAAAGGTGGCCGGGCAGACCAGGTTGCCGACATTCTCGATGAAGATGAGATCAAAGCCCTGCCCCTTACCGAAGTGCTCCAGCACATGCAGACCGCCATGCACCATGGGTGCATCGAGATGGCAGGCGCCGCCGGTGGTCAGTTGCACCGCCGGCACCCCCTTGGCGCGGATACGTTCGGCGTCGCGTTCGGTTTCGATATCCCCCTCGATGACCCCGATTTTGACCGTGTCCTTAAGGGCCTCGATGGTCCGCTCAAGCAGGGTGGTTTTTCCTGATCCGGGGCTGGAGATCATGTTGATGGCCAGGGCACCCATCGCCTCGATGTGATGGCGGTTGGCATGGGCCTGTTTCTGATTGGCCTCCAGCAGGCTCCGGTTCACTTCAACCACCTTGGTATCGTGCTGATGATGGTCGTGCAGTTGACAGCCGCAGGTATCACACATGGGTTACTCCATTTCTACTTGGTTGAGGATAAGCTCGGTCCCCCCTTTGGGAGAGAGCCGGTTGAGGCAGCACCAGGGGCATTTTTTCGGATAGGGTCCGTTGAGCAGCATCTCGGTGGCTTCACCGGGCTGGGCAAAGGGAATGACCGATATTTTATTACAGTCCAGGCAGATATAGACCGGGTCCGGGGTTTCCACTGCAAGCTCCGCGTCCTTGGTCTGCGGTAAATTCTCCTTGAGGATGTTGAAACCAAACTCAAAGCTGTCGCGGACAATGCCGGAAAAAGGACCGATGGTGATGGCTACCCGGGTAACCTTCTCGGCCTGATGTTCCCGGGCCAGGCCCAGCAATTGGTCGAGCAGACTCTGGGCAAGTGAGAGTTCGTGCATGGGGGATTGACTCCTAAAACAATAGCTCTTTCACTGAAAATCTGAAATTACCTGAAGAAATCCTGCGACCTGAAATGCCGTACCATGCAAGAGATTTCTCCCTGCGGCCGAAATGACAGGGGTGATGCGTTCATTGCCATCAAGGCAACGTTCCAATGGTATTGCCAACGCAGATGGGTAATGGCGCTGGTTGCCCAGCCGCCTTAACAAATCCGTGGCAACGGCTGACCGGTCAACGGCTCCAACAGGCGCGAGCCACCGATGCGGGTGGTGAGACTGAGCCTGCCCTCGCCTCGCTCGCCCACACAACCAATCAAGGCGGCATCACGGCCCTCGGGCATACGCCGCATCCGTTGCAGCAACTCCTCGGCACCGTCAAGGTCGCAGATGACGATCATCTTGCCCTCGTTTGCCAGGTACAGCGGGTCCAGGCCAATCATCTCGCAGGCGGTGTTGACCGCTGGGCGAATGGGTAAACGCTCCTCCTCGATGGTGATCTCCACCCCCGAGGAACGGGCGATCTCGCACAACGTAGTGGCCAGGCCGCCCCGGGTGGGGTCGCGCAACACATGCACCTGCCCGGCATCCTCTTCCAGCAGCGCGCTCACCAGCCGGTGCAGGGGCTGGGTGTCGCTTTGGATGTCACCCTCGATGGCAATACCCGCCTGGGCGCTCATGATGGTGATGCCGTGGTCGGCCAAGGTGCCAGAAACAATGACCGCGTCGCCGGGCATGGCTTTTTTACCGGAGATATCGTGGCGGTGCGAGGCAATGCCGATACCAGTGGTGTTGACGAAGAGCTTATCGACCTTGCCCCATGGCACCACCTTGGTATCACCGGTGACAATGGCCACCCCGGCCTCCTCGCAGCACTGGGCCACCGAGGCGATGACCCGCTCCAGGTCGGCGTAGGGAAAGCCTTCCTCGATAATCAAAGCCAGGCTTAGGGCGATGGGGCGGGCGCCGCGCATGGCCAGATCGTTGATGGTGCCATGCACCGCCAGCTTGCCGATATCGCCGCCGGGAAAAAAGAGTGGATCCACCACATAGCTGTCGGTGGAGAAGGCGATGCGCCCGGCATACTCGCCGAGCATGGCGCAGTCTTCCAGGTCGTGTAACTGAGGTGAGCGCAGATAGCGCAAAAACAGGCCGCTGATCAGGTTCTGGCTGGCCAGGCCACCGCTGCCGTGATCAAGACTGATGATCGAGTCTGCTTTCATGGAATCCTTGGTAAGAGGTTGATCAAAAAATAGGTTGATCAAAAAAACTGGCTAAAAACCGCTCAGGAGGCACCGCCTTTCTGACCGCTGTAGCGGTAATAGGCGGCGCAGGTGCCCTCGTTGGAGACCATGCACGGCCCGACCGGTTGAAGCGGGGTGCAGGTGGTGCCGTAGAGCGGGCACTGGGGCGGCTGCATTCGCCCTTTGAGGATCTCGCCGCAGCGGCAGCCCTTGGGCTCCTGCGCAGGCTGCACACTCAGTCCCAGCCGGAACATGCCATCAAAGCGTTGATAGCGCTGCCGCAGTACCAAACCGCTGCCGGGAATCACACCCAAACCACGCCAGGGACTGTCCGCCGCTTCAAAGACCTGATCGATCAGTTTCTGGGCAGTGGTGTTGCCTTGGGCGGTGACCGCTCGGGTGTAACAGTTCTCCACCCGGGGCTCACTCGCATTGATCTGTCGGATGAGGCTTAAAAGACCGGCAAGGATGTCGGCTGGTTCAAACCCGGCCACAGCGCAGGCCAGGCGGTGCTGCTCGGCAAAGGGCTGATAGGCCTCACTGCCGATGATGGCACTGACATGGCCTGGACAGAGCAGGCCATCGATGTGCAGTTCGGTATCGGCCATCAGTGCCTCCAGGGCCCGGGGCATGGTCTTGCAGGCAGCGATGATGACAAAATTCTCGATCCCCAATCGCTCGGCCTGGAGAATGGTGGCGGCGATTGTTGGTACCGTGGTCTCAAAGCCGATGGCTGGAAAGAGCACGATGCGCTCTGGCTCTTTTTTGGCCAACACCAGGGCGTCCATGGGCGAGTAGACGATCTCCACCCGCGCTCCTTGGGCCCGGGCCGCGGCCAGCGAGCCGCGACTGCCCGGTACGCGGATGAGATCGCCAAAGGTGGCGATGATCACCTCGGGTCGTTCGGCCGCAGCAAGAAAGGCATCGATATGCTCTGTCGGGGTCACACAGACCGGGCAGCCAGGCCCGGAAAGCAAGGTAATACCATCCGGCAGCAGTGAGCGGATGCCATGGCGGAAGATCGACATGGTGTGGGTGCCGCAGACCTCCATGATGCGCACCGGCCGGATGAGGCTACGGTTGATCTCCTCCACCAGCGGCGCGGTCACCGCCTTGGAGCGGAAGGCATCGGTGCATTTCATTCCGGTGCTCCGGGCAATCGTCCTTCCCGTTCCAGCACCTCGGCCATCTGCCGCATCAGGCTGAGGTTGTATTCGGCCTCCTCCTCGGTGAGGGTGCGGATGGCAAACCCGGCATGGATGATGACGTACTCGCCGACCTCCGGGACCCGATCAGCCATCTCCAGACGGATCTCCTTGCGGATGCCATCGCTTTCGACCATGGCCACCCGGGGGTCGAACAAATCATCACTACCGCCGCGCAGTTCCACCACCTGCATGGGAATGGCTAAACACATGGAACACCTCCTATATAGGCCTGACCCAGGGCGAGGCCGCCATCATTCATTGGTACCAGCTCTCCGGCGTGGACGGTGAACCCGTCGGCGCGCAGGCTTTGACAGAGCCGTTCAAACAACAGTTTGTTTTGCATACAGCCACCGGCGAGGACCACCTGATCAAGGCCGGTGGCTTCTCGAAAGGGGATCAGGCTTTGCACCAGGGAGTCCACCAGCCAGAGGTGGAAGGAGCGCGCCATCACCGAAACCGCCACACTATGGGCGAGATCTTCCAGCAGGCCTGCCACCATGGTGCTGGAATCGATGACGAGTTGCTCATCAATCTTAGTCATAACAACTGGATAGCGCCCGAGAGCAGCGTCGTTAGTCGCCAGAGCGGCCTGCTGCTCCAACAGCATCGCGGCCTGTCCCTCGTACTGGCTGACCAGACAGAGCCCTATCAGGGCTGAGACGCCATCAAAGAGCCGGCCACAGCTTGAGGTTGGTGGGCAGTTTACCTTTTTTGCAAGCATCTGGCCAAGCAGTTGTTGCCTGGATTGTTCAATTCCGCGAAGGGCCCGGGGCTGATGGTGCGGCTGAAAGGCTTGGTCGCCCAAGAGCGTGTAGAGCAAAGAAAGGGCCATGCGCCAAGGCTCCAGCGCGGCGCGGTCACCTCCGGGCAGGGCCATGGTGGCCAGATGCCCCAGCCGGGTGAACTGGCGACGGTCGGCGCGGTAGATTTCTCCGCCGAAAATGGAACCATCGGGGCCAAAACCGTTGCCATCCAGCACCACCGCCAACACCGATCCGCTCAGTTGCTGCTCGGCCAGAACTGCACCGATATGGGCGTGATGATGTTGCACCGCCCGGTAATGGTGGCTGCGGCCCTGAGCGTAACGGGTGCTGAGGTAATCGGGATGGAGATCGCGGGCCACCTGTTCGGGTACCCGTTCCAGCACTGCCTGGAGATGGTTGATGCTCTCCTGGTAAAAAGCGTATGTTTCGGTATTGACCAACTCGCCGATATGCTGGCTGAGATAGGCCTCCTGCTGGCGGATAATGCAGAAGGTGTTTTTCATCTCACCGCCACAGGCAAGGATATCAGCGGTGGGTTGAGCAAGGAGGATTGGTACCGGCGAGTAGCCCCGCCCTCGCCTGAGCAGCCGCACCTTGCCGTCCATGATCCTGGCCACCGAATCATCGACCCGGGTGAGGATATCACGGTTATGCAGCAGAAAAAAATCGGCCAGACCGTGCAGCCGGCGCAGGGCCTCATCATTGCCTGTGCAGATGGGCTCGCCGCCCCGGTTGCCGCTGGTCATCACCAGCACCTCCGGCACGCCGGGTTCACGCAGCAGGAGATGGTGGAGTGGAGTGTAAGGCAACATCAGACCGATCACCTCCAGGCCGGGCGCAACTGAATCGGCAATGGGACTACCGGAAATGCGCTCCACCAGGACAATGGGATGCTCGGGCGACTGGAGAAGTTCCGCCTCGGCTGCGGAGATACGGCAGAACCGCCTTGCCGTCTCCAGGTCTCTGACCATGATAGCCAGCGGCTTGGCCGGCCGGTGCTTGCGTGCACGCAGGCGCTGCACCGCTGCCTCATTGGTGCCATCCACAGCCAAATGAAAGCCACCCAGGCCTTTGATGGCCACTACTTGTCCATCGGCCAAGGCTCGGGCACAGTGGTTGAGACTGTCTCCATCCAGAAGCATTCCCACACCATCGTGCCAGCTCATTTGCGGGCCGCAGACCGGGCAGGCATTAGGCTGGGCATGGAAGCGGCGGTCCAGGGGATCATGATACTCGCGACTGCACGCCTCGCACATGGGAAAGATCCGCATCGAGGTGTTGGGCCGGTCGTAGGGAATACGCTCAACGATGGAAAAACGCGGGCCACAGTTGGTGCAATTGGTGAAGGGGTAACGATAGCGGCGATCAAGAGGATCGCTGATCTCCGCAAGACAATCGGCACAGATGGCCATGTCCGGGGCAATGGGGGTGGAGGAAGGCTTACCGCAACGGCTCGGAAGGATCACAAAAGAATCGTTTTCGGGCAAATCCGCGGAGGGCTGTACGTCAAGATGCACAATGCGGGCGGCGGGCGGCGCCTCACCCCGCAGTCGCTCGACAAAGGAGTGCACCAGCAATTCCGGCCCAGCCAGAAGAATCTCCACCCCATCACCGTCGTTGATCACCGAGCCAACCAGCCCAAGTTCATGGGCCAAGCGGTAGACAAAGGGTCGAAAGCCCACCCCTTGCACAATGCCACGCACATTGATGCGCAGGGCAGAGGGAGTGATTGATGCGGCGGGCAGGGCCAAGGTCATGCGGTTCTATTCCAAAAGTCAACGCCGCCCCAACGGGCAGAGGGAAGAGTAATCCACGTCGAGCCACTCTAGCAACAAGCCGCCATTTGCACCACTCATTTTTCACATCCTTACAGTTTGCCCAAAACGCACAGCAAGAAGAAGTAATTATCGAAGCCACATCAAAATTCATCTTCCACAATAACAAAAGCGATTATATCCGATATGCTCCAATAGAGCGCTCGACACTGCCGCCCCATCCTACCGATTATTTAACCCACTATATTTTCGTGCAAAAATATAAAAACAACTTGCAAAACCTCCATCATTGAGATTACATACTTCCCTAAAGTGCAACATGGGCATGCTCAATGCAAACCCATTTTTACACGTACTCACATTGGGCACCGATGTGCATCCGTCGCAAACTGCCCACGAGTCCTTCTCCTGCAACAAAAAAACATCCTCTTTCCACACTCCACTTAACACTTTTATCATTGTTAAACTTTTACCCGACCCTCACAAGGGGTACACGACGACCATAACCCAGCCGAAAGAACTGGGTTCAATTGAATTGAACAAGCTTACTTAACCGTCGTGTTTGCATGAATTCACTTTGGATTGAACTTCCGATTAATTCAACACAGTGACTAGGAGTGTAAGTATGATTGACTATGATCGTGGGAAAGCCAATCAATTCCTCATGGAAAAACAGAGCATTGAAGTTGCCATGGCTCTTGACATCCAGGAGGTCTTTAACGATGAACTCCTCCCAAATTTGAGATCAATGTGCCTTGTGTCGATCTTTAAAACAGATGATCTCCTCGGCGGTTCTGTACAATTCAGGGCACAATTCATTGATAAATGGAAGCAGTACGCCTGTTTTCGAGGCGTTCCTGGTTGGAATGTCGATGCCATACTACAATATGCAGAAACATGGAATGCATCAGAGTGTGGTGATTGGATTCGCGTTTACGGCGAAATAGTTGAACAACAAAATTTTTTTGGAAAGAATGAGAATGCAGTTAGATCTGCTTACCAAACTGGACCTTCGGGGAGTTGGAGCAAGCCAAAACCTTCGGCTGAAAAAGGTCAGAGCCTGAATCAACCTCAACTCTCACCAGAAAAACTCAGAAGAAGAATTGAATTCGAACTGCTGATGGAAACCCATCAAGATATTTATCTGGGCATGAGTACACCATCCAAGCAACTGATGAACAAAATGCCTCATGCTGGAATTGCCAAATGGGCGATCATGGCCGAAGACATCACAGGTAAAATGGACCAGTTTTTTGGACTGATGCCCGGCGCTACCATCTCTGGCACTACGACGGATAACATTTTTTTCTTAGAACAGTTCGGACGAATTGTTAATGACCCTATCTATTACTTACTGCCGCTGGCCTCCATTGTCGCTGGCGGGCACCATTCGCTGCTTGAGGTGGCGTTGCCACTAACTCTCAACAACCTCATTAACTACAGCGTCGGCTGCTACTCAACATTGATGCCTGTTCGGCAACCTAGAGGACAGGGAGATCAGGGGGCAGAAGAAATCAAGAAACTTCTGATCACTTATGAAAACCGGCCAGAAAGCCGACTCATGCTTTTTTATTACAATGGGGTAGGAAGAATCGACGGATGCCTAGTCGCTGAAGGATATGAGGAGCGACAGCGATGGGTGAGCGAATTCTTGGCAAACGAACAGTTGATGAGGGAATTTATGATGATGCACGACTACCCGACGAAAGGGCAGGTGGAGATATTTGCGATGAAGCATAAATTATTTATCAGTTGACCCTACCCCACTCTTCAGCGGCTGTGGTTAAAAAATAGTCAAAGGCACTATTGTCGTTCTCCTAAAAAGCCACGAGAACGACGTTTCGAGCTTCGCAACAGGTTGAACTCGATATGGAGATCGTCGGTCTCTGACTTTTTACGAGGTCATCACTATTCACCAGCATGTGAAAACACAAAGCCGCCATCCCCTCCGGGGAATGGCGGCTTTGTCATGCCAGTCTTTGTTTTGAAGCAATCTATTAGGCGGTCAAGCCACAGCACTTCTTGTATTTCTTCCCCGAACCGCAAGGACAGAGCGCATTGCGGCCAATCTTATCATCAACGCGTTGAATAGGTGTGCGATCCGCCTCGGCTTCGGAGGTGGTGGCGCTGGCGGCAAGCTGTTTCATCTCCGCCATTTCGCGTTCGCGTTGCTGGCGACGCTCCTCCTCCAGACGGGCCAGCTCATCGTCCTGCACCAGCTGAATGCGCATCAGATTGGCGATGGTGTGCTGTTTGACCGCCTCGATCATGGTGGCAAAGAGGGCATAGCCCTCGCGCTTGTACTCCATCAGCGGGTTCTTCTGGCCATAACCGCGCAGACCGATCCCCTCCTTGAGGTGATCCATCTGCAGCAGGTGCTCCTTCCATAACCCATCCACCATCTGCAGCATGACCATCCGCTCCAACTGACGCATCTGTTCCACGCCGTTGCGCTCTTCCTGCTGGACATAGGCCTGTTGCACATCCGCGCGAAGTTTGTCGATGAAGCTATCGTGCCGCAGATCGTGCCGCTCGTCTTCGCTCCATTCCAACTTGAGGTTGAACAGCTGTCCCACCCGCTCCTCAATGGCTGACCAGTCCCAATCCTCGGTGCTGCCACGGTTGGGGGCCAGCTCACCGGCCACCTGCTCCACCAACTCACCCATGAAATCATCGATGATGGGCCGAATGTTCTCGCCCTCCAACACCTCGCGGCGCTGGCTGTAGACCACCTCGCGCTGCTTGTTCATGACATCGTCATACTCAAGCAGATGCTTGCGGATATCGAAGTTGTGACCCTCCACCTTGCGTTGGGCATTCTCAATGGCCCGGGTAACCATGGAGTGCTCGATGGGCTCATCCTCCTCCATGCCGAGCTTATCCATGATCGAACTGAGCCGGTCGGAGCCGAAGATACGCAGCAGATCATCCTCAAGCGACAGATAAAAGCGTGAGGAACCCGGATCGCCCTGGCGTCCGGAGCGGCCGCGCAGCTGATTGTCGATGCGGCGACTCTCATGACGGCTGGTGCCAAGAATATGCAAACCACCCAACTCGCGCACGCCCTCGCCGAGCTTGATGTCGGTACCACGACCGGCCATGTTGGTGGCAATAGTCACCCTGCCCTGCTGACCGGCCTGGGCGATGATCTCCGCCTCGCGTTCGTGCTGTTTGGCATTGAGCACCTCATGGGGGATCCCCTCCTTGGCGAGCATCTTGGCGATCTTTTCGGAGATGTCGATGGAGATGGTGCCCACGAGGATAGGCTGGCCTTTTTCGTGTAGATCAATGATTTCCTTGACGATATTGCGGTACTTCGCCGCCTGGTTTTTGTAGATGAGATCAGCAAAATCCTTGCGCACCATCTTCTGGTGAGTGGGGATGATGACCACGTCCAGATTGTAGATCTTTTTGAACTCCGGGGCCTCGGTATCGGCGGTACCGGTCATACCAGCCAGCTTGTCGTACATGCGAAAATAGTTTTGGAAGGTGATCGAGGCCAGGGTCTGATTTTCCTTCTCGATCTTCACCCCTTCCTTAGCCTCCAGGGCCTGGTGCAGGCCGTCGGAGTAGCGGCGCCCTTCCATGGTGCGGCCGGTGAACTCGTCAACAATCACCACGGCCCCACCCTTGACGATGTAATCGACATCGCGCTGGAAGATGAAATGGGCCTTGAGCGATTGGTTGACGTGGTGCAGGTAATTGATATGACGTGGATCGTAGAGGTTATCCAGCTCCAGCAACTCCTCGGCCAGGGCGACGCCCTCGTCGGTGAGCATGACCTGGCGGGATTTCTCCTCCTTGGTGTAATGCTCCTCGGCCTGAAAGTTGTGCATGATGCGATCGACCTTGAGATAGAGGTCGGTAGACTGCTCGGCCGGGCCGGAGATGATCAACGGCGTGCGTGCCTCGTCGATGAGGATGGAGTCGACCTCGTCGACGATGGCGAAGTTGAAGCCGCGCTGACAGTAATCCTTCAAGGAAAATTTCATGTTGTCGCGCAGATAATCAAAGCCGAACTCGTTGTTGGTGCCGTAGGTGACATCGGCGCTGTAAGCCTCGCGCCGCTCCTCATCATTCAACTCATGAAGGATGCAGCCGGTGGTCATGCCCAAAAAGCGATAGACCTGGCCCATCCACTCGACATCGCGGCGGGCCAGGTAGTCGTTGACAGTGACCACATGCACGCCCTTGCCGGTGAGGGCATTGAGGTACACTGCCGCCGTCGAGGTGAGCGTCTTGCCCTCGCCGGTCTTCATCTCAGCGATCATGCCCTGATGCAACACCATGCCACCGATCAGCTGAACATCGTAGTGGCGCTCGCCCAGCACCCGCTTGGCCGCCTCACGGACGACGGCAAAGGCCTCGGGCAGCAGATCATCCAGCGTCGCCCCCTGGGCAAACCGCTCCTTGAACTCGGCGGTCTTACCGGCCAGTTCCTCATCGGAAAGCGGCGCAATTGTTTCCTCCAAGGCGTTGATCGTTTTGACGACCTTGCGGTAGCGCTTGATCATTCTATCGTTTTTGCTGCCAAAAATCTTTGCCAGTAACTTTCCGAGCATGGGATGACTCCATCAAAGGCCAGGCCTTGGGGTGCAGGGGGGAGAAATGGGGTATTGTGTCGGTCTCAGCCGGCGGGATTGGGTGTGGTGGTGCGGATGAGGGCGTCCTCGTCGCAATCCGGGAATTTGGAGCAGTGGATGCAATCACTCCAGATCTTGTGCGGCAGATCCTGCTTGTCGCGATCAACAAAGCCAAACTTGCGAAAGAAACCAGCCTGATAGGTGAGCACGAACACCTGTGAGATTTCCAGGCTGTTGGCCTCGTCCAGGCAGGATTCCACCAGCAGGGCGCCGATGCCGCTCTTCTGCCGTTCTTCGACCACCGCCAGGGAGCGGATCTCGGCGAGATCGTCCCAGCAGATGTGCAGGGCGCAGATACCGAGGATGGCGCCCTCCTCCTCGTAGACCACAAAATCACGGAGACTATCGTAGAGCGAGGAGATCGAGCGCGGTAGCATCAAGCCCTTGGCGGCGAAGATACTGAGCAGGGCATGGATTGGACGAACATCGCCCATCCGTGCCGGCCGAATGCGGCCTGTGGCAGGCCCCTTTGCAAGTGCAGACATACGTTTCTCTCAAATCAACAGGCCAGGCAACAAGCCCGGTCATGAACAAATCCATTGCAACAGGGAAGCGGCTTAAGGCTCTTCGTGCTGCGCTTCCCGCCTGAGTACCAAAAAATATTGCTGTCCTCAGATCTCGGCGATCTCTTCGACGGCATCGTGGGCCGGTCGCAGACCTGCCAGCGGTTCTGCCGGGGCCAATTGGCGATAGAGCAGCCAGTTGCCCAGTCCGACCACCAGACCGGTGAGGAAGATCATCAGCGCCTTGATGCCGACACCTGGCTGCAACAGCAGCAGCAGGAGCAGCCCAATCCCCACCCCGTACAGCAGGCCGTTGAGCAGATGCAAATGCAGATCGGACCACTCGGGCAGTTTCCGCGCCAACCGGGCAAGCGCCGGCCGAGCCAGGGCAAGGAAACAGAGGTAGGAACTGAACAACAGCGGCACAAAACCGTAGACCGCCCAGGTGACCAGGATCTTATACGCTTCCTGCACCGGCGCAAGCATGTGGAAGCGAACGAGCAAAAAGGCGAGCAGGGTAAGCAGGTGCGCCAACAGCAAAACGGCCAAGGGCGCGCAGGCCGGAATGTACCAGGCAAGCCGCTGCTGCACATGTCGACGCAGGGACTGCCCCAGCCCTGCCATCATGGACCCGCGCTTTGTTGTCGGGGTTCGCCTTCTTCGGGTTTCGTTCATTGACTAACCAAATACCAACCAGGAAACGGCTCTTACCGGGACGGAGCGGGCTGATCGGCCATCCGCGCCGGAGCAGTTTTTTCTGAAGCTGTTGCCGCGACAGGCCGCTCTCCCCGTTGCGGGAAGAGGATGGTCTGCCCGGCCCAGATGCCGAGTACAAACATCCAAAAGAACAAACAAATAACGACCAGCACCAGCGAAAACATGCCTCGCCAACCCAGCTCAATGCGAAAGGGTTTTGCCTTTGGCCGTGGCGGTGCAGCTCCCTGCTGCGGAGTTGCTTCGGTGGCGTTTTTGCGCGAGAACAGGCCCATGGACAAGCGCCACTCATCAAGAATAAAAAAGGTGTACGGCACACAGCCACAGGCCGTACGGGGCCGGGTTATGTCCCGCGTATTTGGTAAGACTTTCCGCTAAAAAAGCAAGCGGGAAATCGGCGGAGCAATACGGCCAACCACTTGCTGCTACATACTCTCGGGCGCCGACAGACCAATCAACGTAAGACCATTGTGCAACACTTGCTTGAGCGCGCCACAGAGATAGAGCCGTGCCCCGCTCAACTGGGCATCTTCACCCAGCACCTTGTGTTTGTTATAAAAACCGTGGAACTGGCCAGCCAACTCCATGAGGTAAAAAATAACGCGATGCGGCGCCAGGTCGGTGGCGGCACCGGCCACCAGTTGCGGATAGTCGGCCAGTGTCTTGAGCAGTGCGTACTCCTCGGCCTCCACCAGGCGTTGCAGGCTTGCTGCATCACCGGTGGCGCTCACGCCCTGCTCGCCAGCCTGACGCTCGATGCTGCACAGCCGCGCATGGGCATACTGCACATAAAAGACCGGGTTTTCCTGGCTTTGCTTTTTGGCGAGATCAAGATCAAACTCAATCAGATTATCGGGCTTGCGCATCAAAAAGAAAAAGCGTAGGGCATCGGGACCAACCTCATCGACCAACTCATCCACCGTAACAAAGGTGGCCTTGCGGGTGGACATCTTCACCTGTTTGCCATCGCGCAGCAGGGTAACGAACTGGTAGAGCACCACGGTGATACGGTCATCGTCGTGCCCCAGGGCGCGCACCCCGGCCAGTACATCGGGCACAGTGGCGATATGATCGGAGCCGAACACATTGATCATCCAGTCGTAGCCGCGCTTGAACTTATCAAGATGATAGGCGATATCCGGCAGGCGGTAGGTGGGTTCGCCGGTGCTCTTGATGATGACCCGGTCCTGTTCCTGGCCCAGTTCCGAGGTCTTGAACCAGGTGGCACCCTCCTGCTCGTAGACCAGGTCCTTGGCACGCAGATCCTCCACCACCTGCATGACACGGCCATCCTCATAGAGGGTGTGCTCGTTGAAGTAGGTGTCAAAGCCGATGCCGATACGCTTGAGGGTGGCATCGATGTCGGCAAAGATGGCCTGCTGGGCGCGGTCTTTGAAGACTGACACCTCAGCCTCCTTGAAGCCATCACCGCCCTCATCAACCATCGACTGGGCGATGTCGTAGATATAGCTGCCCTGGTAGCCGTCTTCAGGAAAGGTATTGGTCAGGCCGAGCAACTCCAGGTAGCGGGCTCGGGTCGATTCGCCGAGCACGCGCATCTGGCGGCCGGCGTCGTTGAAATAGTACTCGCGCTGCACCTGAAAGCCGGCGGCGGTCAGTACCCGGGCAATGGCGTCGCCGAGCACGGCGTTGCGACCATGGCCAACGCTGAGCGGGCCGGTGGGATTGGCGCTGACGAACTCAACCAGCACCTTTTTACCGGCACCGATCTCCGAGCAGCCGAAGCGATCATCTTGCTGGTAAATGGGGGCCAGCACCGTGGCCCAGATGGCCTTGTTGAGAAAAAGATTGATAAACCCCGGCCCGGCGATCTCCACCCGCTCGATCATTGGCTCCGCACCGAGCAGTTCAGCCAGTTGTTGCGCCAGATCGCGGGGTTTGCGTTTATCCAGGCCAGCGGCCACCAGGGCGAAATTGGTGGAGAAATCGCCCTGCCCCTCGCGCTTGGGCACCTCGATGGCATAGCGGCCACGGGCTCCGTCACTCCAAAATCCCTGGGCGACGCCAGCGGTAAAACAGCGATCAACAATTGCTTTAATCTGTGATTTTATCATGGTGCATTCTCAGCGGCTTCAGGCCGGTTTGTGGGGAGCGACAAGCAGAACAAACATTCAGTCGACCATCTCCCGGTCGTTGAGGTTGCCCAGCAAACACAGCACCTCGTAATTGATGGTTCCCATCCAGGCGGCCAACTCATCGGCGGTGATCGCCTCACTGCCCTGACGACCAAGCAACACCACCTCATCCCCCGGCTGCACTGGCCCCAAGCCGGTGACATCCACCAGGCTCAGATTCATGGAGATACGGCCCAACAGCGGCGCTCGCCGGCCATTGACCAACGCCTCGGCCCGGTTGGTGAGGATGCGCAAATAGCCATCATCGTAGCCCACCGGGATCACTGCCAGCGTGGTTGGCCGCGTGGTGGTGGCGAGATGACTATAGCCAAGCCCCTTGCCCGCCGGTACCTCGCGAACCTGGAGCACGCGGGTGGTAAAGCGCATGGCTGGTTGCAACAGTGGTGGTTTAGCATCGACGCGGCCGGCAACACCATCCGGGTAATACCCATAGAGGGCGATGCCGGGTCGCACCATGTCGAGCCGGGCGCCGGCAACATAAAATAAACCGCCCGAATTGGCAAGATGGAGACAACATTTCCCTTTGATCAATACCTTGAGTTGATCCGTGGTCGTGACAAAGGTACGCAACACCTCAGCGGAGTTGGTTGATTGCCGGTCATCGGCCATGGGCAGATGGGCCATTACGCCCGCCAAGCGTAGATTTTCCGCACCTTGCACGGCCTGCACCGTGGCGGCAAAATCTTCAGGCAGCATACCTTGGCGGCCCATGCCGGCGTCGAGCTTGAGATGTACATCAATCACCTTCCCCTGCCGCACCGCCTCGCGGGAGAGGGCCGCCACCAGACTGCCATCGACCAGCACCGGGGTTAAGTTTGCCTCAACCAGAACTTCCAGGGTTTGCGGGATCACACCGGCTAGCACCAACACCGGCTGGGTTATACCCGCTTGGCGTAAACGGATACCCTCAACCACTTCGGCAACACCAAAGGCCGCCGCCCCCTGTTCGGCAAAGAGGCGGGCGCAATCGATCAGCCCATGGCCGTAGGCATCTGCCTTGACCAACGGCAGGATAGCTGCCCCGCCGGCCAACTGCCGGCACACTGAAAAATTATGGATGAGCGCCGCACGGCTGATAGTGACACGATTGAGTGATCTCATGGCTTTTCGTCGTGAATTGTTCGCTGCACTAACCATTGCCTCCACCCCAGGCGACTGGAAAAACAGAGCGACCAGCCCACCGCGCAGTAGAGAACACCTATCCCCTGCCCAGGATGCCCGAAGCGGCGCAGCAGAAAACCCGCCCCCATCATCAGCAAGGCCAGCAACCAACTCTGCCAGGAATAGATGGCTCCCAGGCAGGTGCCGTCCTGGAAGTGAACGAGACGTTGTATGGATTTACGGGCAACACGATCAAGGATGAACAGCGATTTCAGGCTACCCAAGGCAATGGCCAACACCAGCCACCAGCGGCCCTGTCCGGTGCCCAGCCAGCACCAGCCGCGCACCAGTAAAAAGCCACCGACCATCGTCCACACCATTGGTGCGGCAAAGAAATGCACCGAACGCGGCACCCCCGGCTTCACCCGGCACAAACCTTTCCCCGGCCCACTCGCCATGGCGGCAACCCGTATCCCTACAAACAAAGGAAGCCCACCCCCGCCAGGGGGATGGGCTTGCAAACCAACCGGAAAACTGAAAAAATCAGATTTCGGTAACGGTGATGGCGCCCTCGGGGCACACTTCGACACAGGTCTCGCAACCAAGACACTCGTCGGAGTTTACCGGCTCGGCCTTGCCACTCTGCATCTCAAAAACCTGAGCCGGGCAAGCGTTTACGCACTCTTCATCACCAGAACATTTGTCTTTATCAACAACGATTTCCCACATGGCACAACCTCCGAATGAATGATTTGATAACTCGAAACACGATGTTGTTACAACCTCGGGTACAAGGCAAAACAATACGCAAGAATCGATTTTCTTTAAAAGACAGGCCCTTCTTTGTCAAGATAAAAGATACCCTCAGCACCGGACGACCCCCTCCTAACCTCTTAATTAGTTATGTATTTCCGTATAGATGGCAGGATGCACCCGCTGCGACCGCGCAAGGTATCCACTTTTTTGGTTTGCGCCAGCGGCAAACAGCGGTAAGAAGGGGCACATTCATCATTTATTCCCCGGAGTTTCCCATGGCAAAGCACCATTCTTCCAAGAGCACCACCATCCCCGCACCCGAAAAGGGCGAACAGGCCATGATCGAGGCCATCATCGAAGGCAGCCCCGAGGCAGTCGGCGTGGCGGTAATCCGCCTGGACTGCGGCTGTCGCAAGATGGCTGCCGTCGACGTTCATGGTGACGCAGCCAGTAAAATCATTATGTACCGTGACCAGGCGGAGGCAATCTGTCCGCAGTGCAAAAAGGACAATGGTGATTACATGCGCGTGGTGAAACAGTTCATTCGCTGGAAATCACCGGAGCCCGATACCCATACCCAGTCCATGATCGTTGCTAAGGTGCTGGGCACAGAGCAGTGAATCGTTTGGGGAGACAGCGGCTCTCCATCCGGCAACTTGCCCAATGGGACAACGATGGCTATGGTTGCGGCGCAACGAAAATGTTTCCGCCGGCACCCGATAACGGCGCCGGCTCCCTGACTGTATGCCTCTTCAACGTCTCATCCGACAACTTCCATGCTCCCCACCTACCCCCAATCCGTTGAACTGACGCTCAATCAACGCGTTCTGCTGCATCCGCTTTTGGGCGAGTTGCGTACCGGTATCTCCGAGTTCACCTTTGCCAACATTTATCTGTTTCGAGCAACGCACAACTACCGGCTCTCCATGCTGGAAGATGGTACGTTGGTGCTGCTTGGCCGCGATAGAGATGTCTCTTTTTTCATGCTCCCTTTTGGTCTGCCACCGCTCGACCTTCTCAAGCAATTGCTGGCCGAGCAGGGCATAATGAAATGCGCCACCAAGGCCCAGGCTGAAACCTTGGCGGCTTCTGGCTTACGCGTCCTCGCCGACCGGGATAACTTTGATTATCTCTATCGCCGGCAGGATCTGGCCCAGTTGAGCGGGCGCTACTATCACAAAAAGCGTAATCTGATCAAAGCCTTCGTCTCAACGCACCGCTACACCGCCAAACCGCTGCGTACCGAGTATCTCACCGATGCGCTGCAAGTGCTTGATGATTGGCGTGCCGAAAGCGATCAGGCCGGCGATTATCAGGCCGCCCGCGAGGCCCTGGAGCAGATGGACATTCTGCAACTCTGTGGCGGCATTTACTATGTCGAGGAGCGGCCGGTGGCCTATGCGCTGGGCGAAGAGCTTCCCGGTATGGGCACCTACCTCATCCATTTTGAGAAAGCGGTGGCTGGCTACAAGGGTTTGTATCAGTTCATCAATCAGTCCTTTGCCTCGGTGCTGCCCGAGGATTACGAGACCATCAACCGTGAGCAGGACATGGGCGACCAGGGGTTGCGCCAGGCAAAACTCAGTTATAAACCCACCGGATTTATAGAAAAATTCAAGATTTTCCCTTCCCAGCAGCAGCCATCATCCCCTGCGGCCGCTTCCGCATAAACACACTGAATCCACTGGCGATCACAGCCCCCGTGACCAACATGTTCGACGTCCCCTCCCTATTGCTCTTTACCGCCACCGCCCTGCTGCTGGCCCTCGCCCCAGGGCCGGACAATATTTTCGTCCTCACCCAGGCGGCACTCAAGGGTCGGCTCGTCGGGCTGGTGGTGACTCTGGGGCTTTGCACCGGGCTGGTGGTGCATACCAGTGCCGTGGCCCTGGGAGTGGCGGCGCTGGTGCAGACCTCGGCCACGGCCTTCACCCTGCTCAAATTCGCTGGAGCCGCCTACCTGTTGTGGCTGGCCTGGGGTGCTTTCCGCGCCGGGGCCGCACCGCTTGAAGCGGCAGCTGGTCGTGAAACTGGCCTGGGCCGCTTCTACCTGCGCGGTATCCTGATGAATGTCACCAACCCCAAGGTGTCGATCTTCTTCCTTGCCTTCCTCCCCCAATTCACCCACCCGGAGTCCGGCCACCTGCCCTTACAAATAGCCGTGCTCGGTGCTCTGTTCATCCTGGCCACCCTGGTGGTGTTCGGCGCCATCAGCCTGCTGGCTGGCGGCCTGGGTTCCTGGCTGCGCCGTACACCACGGGTGCAGCAATGGCTCAACCGTGCTGCCGGCACCATCTTTGCCGCCCTGGCCATCAAGCTGGCCATGACCAGCCGCTGAACAATCAACCCCTCTGTTGCTTTAATTTCTTGATAATTCCTATTTCCTGCCCTTAATCTAGGAGACAGCAAACACAGTGCGCTTGGTTCACAGACAGGATTGATCAGATCAGCATCCAAGGAGTGAGGCCCCATGCAGGAGGTACAACAACGGCTGTTGCGGCAAATCGCGGCGGGCAGCGGCAAAATCACCGTACTCACCGGCGCCGGCATTTCGGCGGAGAGCGGCATCCCCACCTTTCGCGGTCCGGAGGGTTATTGGACGGTGGGCTCCAAGGTCTATCAGCCGCAGGAAATGGCTACCTTTCACATGTTCTGTCAGATGCCCGACGAGGTGTGGAAATGGTACCTTTACCGCCTAGGTGTCTGCGGCGCCGCCGAACCCAATCCCGGTCATCTGGCCCTGGTAGCCATGGAAGAGCAGTTCGGCGACCGATTCACCCTCATCACCCAGAATGTCGACGGCCTGCATCTGCGCGCCGGCAACAGTCTTGCCCGCACCTATCAGATCCATGGCAACGTCTCCTACATGCGTTGCTCCCTGGATTGCAGTGAAGCTGTCTACCCCATCCCCGAAGCTGTACGACCCAAGAGCAAGGACGAACACCTCACCGACGCTGATCGTCAATTCCTGCGCTGCCCGCTCTGTGGCGGACGTTCCCGCCCGCATATCCTGCTCTTTGACGAGAGCTACAACGAACATCACTACCACTTCTACAGCTCTTTAAGCACTGCGCGACAAACGGCTCTCTTGATCGTCGTCGGCACTGCCGGCGCCACCAATCTGCCCAACCAGGTCGTTCGCGAGGTCTACCAGAACGACGGCGTGATCGTTGATGTCAACATCGAAGCCAACCCCTTTTCCCAGCTGGCACAAAACAGCAACCAAGGATTTTTTCTGCAGCAATCAAGCGCCACCGCCCTGCCCATGCTGTTGCAGGTATTGACAGCCGGTTGATCAGGGAAAGAAGACGACCGTCTTCCCACGCTCCAACAAGTTTCTTTGCAGTGCACATTGCTGACGAGAGTCAGACCACCAATATTCCCAGACACATAGGGGAGGACCGGAGATGCCGACACTTTACTGGTTACAGGGTGCAGGGTGCGGAGGCGATACCTTTTCGCTGCTCAGCAGTGATGCCCCCAATCTTTATGATCTCTGCAACACCCTGAACATCGATCTGCTCTGGCACCCTTCCCTCTCCAACACCACGGTGCAGCAGCAGGCAGCACTGCACGAGCAAATCCGCTCCGGTGCCATTGCCCTTGATTTTTTCATGCTCGAAGGAGCAGCGCTCCTTGGCCCCAACGGTACCGGCATGTTTGATGCCCGCGATGGCCAACCCAAGAAAGATCTGATCCGCGATTTGGCCCAGTCCGCCCAGCATGTCATTGCGGTCGGCACCTGTGCCGCCTACGGCGGGGTCAATGCGCGGGAACGGGTACAATCGATTGGTCTCCAATACGACAAGAACGAACGGGGCGGATTGTTGGGCGAAGATTTCACCAGTAAATCCGGCATGCCGGTGATCAATCTTGCCGGTTGCCCCTGTCATCACGACATTATCACCGGTACGATCATTGCCCTGGCCCATGGGCAGCAGCTTGAGCTTGACGGCTTCCAGCGACCGCTGGAATGGTTCAACACCTCGGTGCATCAGGGGTGTACCCGCAACGAGTATCATGAGTACCGAGTGGAGGAATCCTGTTTTGGCGAATCGGGCTGCCTCTTTTTTCATCTGGGCTGCAACGGCCCGATCGTGCCCGGACCCTGCAATAAACTACTCTGGAATCAGCAATCTTCCAAACCCCGTTCCGGTGTGCCCTGCTTTGGCTGTACCGATCCCCGCTTCCCCGGCCAGGAGCCATTCTTCCAAACCCCCAATATCGAAGGCATTCCTCTGCGACTACCCATGGGCATCAACCGCGCCCATTACATGGTCTATAAAACCATGGCTGCCGCCGCCGCTCCTGACCGCCTGAAAAAACGATTCCAAAAGGTTTAATCACACGAGGTGCTTCCATGGCAATGCAGGCAATGAAAAAGAGCGTCAACATCCCGCTCAACCGGGTTGAAGGGGATCTGGAAATCCTGGTCAATATTGAGGATGGCGTCATCACCGAGGCGCACAGCATTGGTACTATGTTTCGCGGTTTTGAAGAGCTGATGCTCGGGCGTGGCGCGCTGGATGGCCTAGTTATCACGCCACGCATCTGTGGTATTTGCAGCCTGACCCATCTCAATGCCGCTGCCGAGGCGCTGGATGCCATCTGCCAGATCACGCCACCGGACAATGCCCGCCGACTGCGCAATGTTGCCTTGATGGCGGAAACGGTACAAAACGACATCCGCCATAGTGCATTGATGTTCATGGTCGATTTTGCCCAGGCCCAGGCGTACCGCGAAGCGCCGTTTTTTACCGAAGCCATGCACCGTTACGACCCGTTGAAGGGCTGCATCGCCCATGAGGTCATCAAGGAAACCAAGAAGATGCCACAGATCGTGGCCATCATCGGCGGGCAATGGCCGCACACCTCCTTCATGGTACCAGGCGGCGTTGCCTCCATGCCCGATACCTCCCGGCTGTTGCAGTGCAACATGATCGTCAAACAATTCCGCGCCTGGTATGAGCGCACCGTCCTTGGCTGTTCCATCGAAACCTGGCAACAGGTATCCAGCCTGGCCGAGCTTGAAATCTGGCTGCGCGACAAACAGGAGCATCGGGAAAGCGAGGTCGGTTTTCTCATTCGTTGTCTGCGCGAATCAGGGGCCGCCGAGCAGGGAGTCGGCCCCAACCGCTTTCTCTCCTACGGCAACTTCACCTTGCCGACCAAGACGGCGGTCACCGGCTACGGCGGCCGTTTTTTTGCCGCCGGTTTTGCCGACGGCATCGCCCAGGCAGCCTTTGATCAGCAGTACATCACCGAGGACACCACCCACAGCTGGTATGAACCGACCCGAGCGCCACAGCACCCCGCACGGGGCAAGACGGTGCCGGTTGGCGAGGTGGTGATGCAACGCGACGCGGGCTACTCCTGGATCAAGGCCCCCCGCTATGCCGGTCAGGTGGTTGAAACCGGGCCCCTGGCTGAAATGATCCTCAGTGGCCAGGCACTTTACCAGGATATGGTGGCACGACAGGGGGCCACCGTGCTGGCCCGGCAATTGGCCCGTCTTACCCGTACCGCCCTGCTGCTGCCGGCGATGTCCACCTGGTTGGATGAGTTGACCCGCAACACGGGCAAAAATTTCTATTTCAAGGCTGGCGATGTGCCCAACGGCGAAGGCGCCGGTCTGATCCATGCAGCGCGGGGTGCACTGGGCCATTGGGTCCAGGTGTATGATCAAAAAATTGAGCATTACCAGATTATTACGCCCACCGCCTGGAACGGCTCCCCCAGGGATGGCGCAGGCAACCACGGGGCCTGGGAGCAGGCGCTGCTTGGCACCGTTATCAAGGATGCGGACAATCCCATCGAGGCCGGACATATCATCCGCTCCTTTGACCCCTGCATGGTCTGCTCAGTGCATACCGTGCAGAAAAAAAGATCGCTCATACGACGTTAGCGACGATGCATCACATCATTTGCATCGGTAATCGCCTGGTGACAAAGGATGCCGCCGGTCCGGCGGTGTATGATCGGCTGCGGCAACAAACGCTGCCAAACGATATCCAGCTCTATGAAGGTGGACTTGCCGGGCTAGACCTGTTGCCACTGCTGGAACGCGGGGGCCGGGTGGTGTTTGTCGATGCGGTCTCCGGCTTCACCGGTGATGGCCAGATTGTGGTGCTTGATCAACACGACCTGCTCTACCAAACCGCCGAGCCAACCTATGGCCACAATGCGGGCCTGCCCTATCTCCTGGCGATACTGCCCCATGTCTGCGAAGGCATCATGCCGGAGGAAATAACGCTGATTGGCCTGGAAGGTCCATGCAGCAGTGCAGTGCTTGATGAGGCGGCCGCCTTAAGTATTGCGCTTGCGTCCAACGGTTCCGGACTACGCAACGAGGAAGTCACATGATAAGCGAGCTGAAAGAAGAGAATGGGCTGCTCCGACAGGAAATTCGCGTGCTGCACGAGGCCGCAGAACTGACGGCCAACCTGGTCATCGAGCAATTCGAGCAGACCGAGCGTGAAAAACACCGCTACCGAGAGGTGGCGGCGAATCTGGAGGGATTCAAACGGACCCTGGACCAGACCAGCGACTGCGTCTTCATGTTTGATCCGCAGACCCTGCTCTTCACCTATGTCAATCAGGGAGGGATCAATCACACCGGCTACAGCGAGGCCGAACTCTGCCGCATGAGTTTTGCCGATCTGGGCTCAGCCCACAGCCGCGACCAACTCGTGCAAAAACTTGCGCCGCTCATTGATGATCCCAGGGAATCGCTGCTCTTGGAAACCACGCACAAACGCAAAAACGGTGTTGATGTGCCGGTGGAGATCTTTGTGCAATACATTGCCCCGGCAGGCATGCAGGGACGATTTTTTTCAATCGTCCGCAACATTTCCAAACGGCTTTTGGAAGAGAAGGAAAAAGAACAGATACAAACCAAGATGCTGCACACCCAGAAACTGGAGTCCGTCGGGGAGTTGGCGGCGGGCATCGCCCACGAGATCAACACGCCGATCCAGTACATTGGCACTAATCTTTCTTTTCTGGAGGAGGCCTTTCACGATATCACCACCCTGATAGAGCGATACAACGCCCTTCTTGAGGCAGTGAAACGGCAAGAAAATACCGATCAACACATTGCGGAGGTTCAAGCCTGTCAAGAAGACATCGACCTGGACTATCTCATAGAGGAGTTTCCCCAGGCCATTCACCAGGCCAATGACGGGGTCAAACGGGTCAGCAAGCTGGTGACGGCAATGAAGGATTTCTCGCACCCCGGCTCCAAGGACAAGGAACCCACCAATATCAATAAAATTATTGAGACAACGGTGCAAATCGCCCGTAACGAGTGGAAGTATTGCAGTGATGTCGAACTGGCTCTTGCCGAAGACTTACCGCAGGTCTATTGCCACCCCAGTGATATCGGTCAAGTGGTGTTGAATCTGTTGCTCAACTCTGCCCATTCCATCAAGGAACGGCTCGAACAAGCGCCCAATTCGATCAAGGGGATGATCCTCATTCGCACCACCGCTGCGGAGAAAGATGTCATCCTGACCATCACCGATAACGGTTGCGGCATCCCTGAGAATATCCTCAATAAAATATTCGATCCTTTTTTCACCACCAAGGAGGTGGGCAAAGGAACCGGTCAGGGGCTGGCCATCGCCCGCAACGTCATCCTCAACAAGCATGATGGCGACATCGAGGTCACCTCAGAACCGGGGCAGGGTTCAACCTTCACCATTCGTTTGCCGCGCGCCCGCAAATAGGCTCACCACCAACCCCGCCGACAGAGCACTATTCACGGGAATGGTATTTGGAGCGCACCGTGCCGGAACGTCGCTTCATCACCATGCCAACGACCACCAGCCCGCCGAGAAAGAGCAGACATCCAACCCCCAGGCCGATGAAAAAAACGCCCCAACTACTCTTGCCCTGGCCCGCTGGCTGACTGGGAGTGGCGGTATCGATGGGGGTGGCATCGGTGGCGGTTGGCGTGTTGTTGCCCACTGCCGGTTTCCCCGGCGCTGTTGTGGTGGTGGCGGTGGGCATCGGTGCAGCCGTATCCGGCCGTGGCGGCACCATGGCAAAGCCCTTGGAGAGTAATTCCATGGCCTTGGCATCACGGATCTTGCGATCCTTACTGCCCATGACCAGGGTGATGATGCGCACCCCGCCCTTCTTGGCGGTGGCGGCAATGGAGAATCCTGCCGCCTGGTAGTATCCGGTTTTCAGGCCGTCGCAGCCGCTATATTGCCCGAGCAGCTTGTTGTGATTGCGCATGATGAACTGCTCGCCGCGAAACCCCTTGCTCTGGGTGCCGGTGTATTTGAGCGCTTCGGGCCGCTTGGTCAGCTCGCGACAGAGAATGGCCATATCGCGGGCGGTGGTGACGTCGGGTTGCTGGCCCTCGGAGGGCGGCAACCCGTGTACCGAGTTGAACACCGAATTTTTCATCCCCAGGGCCTTGGCCTTCTCGTTCATCAAGGCGACAAAGCCCTCCTTGGAGCCGCCGATATGGGTGGCCAGGGCCACGGCGGCGTCATTGGCCGACTGTACCATCAGCGCGTAGAGCAACTCCTCCACGGTGAAGGTCTCCTTGGGATCAAGGTAGACCTGGGAGCCACCGGTTTTCGAGGCCTCGGGGGTGACGGCCACCATCTCGTCGAGTTTGAGCGCTCCCTGTTCGATGCGATCCAGAATGACATAGAGATCCATCAGTTTGAGCACACTGGCCGGGTAGAGTTTGGCATCGGCATTGGCCTCAAACAGGGTTTTGCCGGTATCGGCATCGATCACCAGGGCCGCGAGATAGGGATCCTGGGCGATGGTGGCGAGCGGTTTGCGCGCGGCAGAGGGAGGAGGCGGTGCAGCCCAGGCAAGGCTGATTGAACAACAGACGACAAGCAGAGCAGTGAGGCAGCGTTTCATGTGATGTACTCCAAAAAACACCGATGAGCAGTGTGGTTTTCTCGGGAGAGGAGTATTGCGGGTGCGGGCGGAGGGCAACCTCAACAGGCGATCAAATACTCTCTCCGGGAGGGATAATCCAAATTCCGCACATACTTACCGGCAACAGCCCCCCCTGTCAAACACTTCTTCCCCGCAGTGGCGCATCTTTTCCAAACAATCGATTTTACAAATATATTCTCAAAAATCCCACATCACCGCCCGTATAAGCTCTTGTCCTGTGCCCTGCTTTGCGCTATGGTGCCGCCATTCTCAGGGCAGGGTGCAATTCCCTACCGGCGGTAAATCTTTTGCGTCATTCCTAACGTAAGTGAGCAAAGATGAGCCCGCGAGCGCCTGGTTCCCATGGGAGCCAGGGTCAAGCAGATCCGGTGCGAAACCGGAGCCGACGGTGATAGTCCGGATGGGAGAGAATCGGTGGGGTGATCGATTGCACGGCTGCCATCGTCAACGGGAGTTTTGCGGCCTGGGGTCGTCTTCCCTGTGGCGGTGCTGCGCGTTGTCGTCCGCACTCCACCAACCGGCATGGGGCCGGAGTTCCCGCACGCCCTGATTCTGGTCAGCACTGCCGAGGAGGCAACCATGAATCAGACCTTTGATGTTTCTCTGTTAGTTCGTTTTGGCAATCCCACCCAGCGCGTCGAACGCGCCTTGGCCGACCTGGCCCAAGGTAAAGGCATTTTGCTGGTCGATGATGAGGACCGCGAAAACGAAGGTGATCTCATCTTCGCCGCCGAACACCTCACCAGCGCGCAGATGGCTTTGATGATCCGTGAATGCAGCGGCATCGTCTGCCTTTGCCTCACCGACGAACGTATCCGCCAGTTGGAGCTGCCGATGATGGTCGATCACAACACCAGCAAAAACGGCACCGCTTTCACCGTCACCATCGAGGCCCGCGAGGGCGTCACCACCGGGGTTTCCGCCCAGGATCGTGTCACCACCATTCGTACCGCCATTGCCGAGGGGGCCAAGCCGGGCGATCTCTCGCGACCCGGCCATGTCTTTCCGTTGCGCGCCCAACCTGGCGGCGTGCTCACCCGACGCGGCCATACCGAGGGCACGGTCGATCTGATGCGCCTGGCGGGTCTGCAACCCGCCGGCGTGCTCTGCGAACTGACCAACATCGATGGCACCATGGCCCGCCTGCCCGAGGTGGTGGCCTTTGCCGAGGCCCATGGCCTGGGGGTGTTGAGCATTGAGGATCTGGTCGCCTACCGGCAAACCAAGCTGGCTGCGGCCTGAGACGGGGCAAAAAAATGCCCGGGGCAACGACGGTTGTCCCGGGCAAGAGTGCTATGCGCTGTAAGGCAAAGGGTAGTCTGGCAAAAACTCACGCCTGCTTGGCCAACAGGGTCAATAAACGCTCGTGAATGTTGTCAAAACCGCCATTGGACAGGATAACAACGACGTCACCGGAATGGCAGGTTTGCACCAGTGTCTCCAGGATGGCCTCGGTGTCGGCAAAGGCCTGGGCAGCCTTGCCCCGCGCTTGCAGATCCTTGGCCAACTGGGGTGAGGAAAACTGCTCCGCCAGGGGCAGTGTGTCCAGCGGGACATGCTCGCGGATGAGGATCTGATCGGCAGCATCAAAGACGCAGGTGTAGTCCTGCTGAAACACCGCCCGACGACTAGAGTTGGTGCGAGGTTCAAAGACCACCAGAAGCCGATTCTGCGGCCAGGCCAGACGCAGGGCACTGAGAGTCTCACGCACTGCGGTGGGATGGTGGGCAAAATCATCGATCACCGTCACACCACCCACCACGCCACGAATCTGTTGCCGCCGCTTCACCCCTTCAAAGGCGGCCAGGCCGGAGGTGATCTCCGCAAAGCCAAAGCCCAGGTGGTGCAGCAGGGCAATCACCGCCAGGGCATTGAGGCAGTTATGCTTGCCGGGCATGGGCAGGCGACAGCGACCGAGCTGCACGCCCTGGTGATAGACTGAAAACTCGCTGCTCAGTCCGGTGACGACCAGCTCGTCCAACCGCCACTGGCAGGCACCACCCGTGCCATAGCCTATAACCGGGCAGACGGCCTTAGCGGCCAACTCCGCGACCACCGCATCTTCGATATGGGCGACAAGCACGCCACCTGCGGGAATGCGACCGATGAACTCGGCAAAGGAGGCCTTGATCGCCTCCAGGTCGGCAAAGATATCGGCGTGATCGAACTCCACCGAGGTGACGATGGCACCATAGGGCTGGTAATGCTGAAATTTCGAGACCTTGTTGAAAAAGGCCGTGTCGTACTCATCGCCTTCGACCACAAAATAGGGGCCGTCGCTGACCTGGGCATTGCGGCCAAAGGCCTCCACCAAGCCGCCGATCATGAATCCCGGTGTCGCGCCCATGCGATGCAGGGTGGTGGCCAGCAGGGACGAGGTGGTGGTTTTGCCGTGGGTACCGGCGACCACCAGGGATTTTTTGCCGGTGAGAAAAAAATGACCCAGGGCCTGGGGCATGGAGAGATAGGGCAGGCCGAGACGGCCCAGTTCGATGGCCTCGGGGTTGGTGCGGCGCACCACGTTGCCCACTATAACCAGATCCGGCGCAGGGCTGAGATGTTCGGCAACGTAGCCAGCCATCACCTCAATGCCCAACTCGGCCAGATAGACCGACATCGGCGGATAGACGTTTTGATCCGAGCCGGTCACCACATAGCCCTGCTGCTGGAGCATGGCCGCCATCGCTGCCATGCCAGTGCCGCAAATGCCGATGAGATGGATGTGGCGCGGAGCCACCGGCGCCCGGTTGCAGGCGGGATCGAGCATAGCGCCGCTCATTGCTGGCGTACCGTACGTTCGATGGCGCGGTAGATGCGCGCAAAGTTCTCATCAAAGGAGGCAGGCGTCAATCGTCCCACCTCAATGAATTTAACGACGATCTCCTTGGCCACCTTAAAAATAGCCTCGTCGCTGATCTCCTGCCGCACCGGTTCTTGGCGTTTATCCTCGGCCCCCATCGCACCTACTCCATCATCTGGCCATAAAAAAACCCCTGTCACAGGAAGAAGGCCAATTCTTTACCAAGTGTAACAGGGGAGAACCACTATTCGCGGAAAAAACCTCGCCAGCATTCCCCGGATGGTCGTGGTTTTTCGTTTATTTGCTGCATTGATCCCGCTCGGTTGGGATCGATACCATTCTCTCTTTATACGGAAATGTGCCGTGCTCAGTGTTTTTCCAACATGGTGTAATTGATGGCCTCGCCGTATCCGATCAGATCCTCGCGCGCCACCTGCCGCCCCTTGATGGTGATGACAAAGCGGTTATCGACCACCACATATAGCTCGCCGCTTTTTTTGCCGCTATCAAATTTGAGGATGGCGCGCTGCCCCTTGAGGTTTTCGAGCTTGCCACCACCGGCCCCGGCAAAGACCGGATTATTGACCATCATCAGCACCGATTGCAACACCGGCGAATCCGAGACTATCTCCACGCTCAGGCTGGAGGAACCGCGCTTGTAATCGCGACTCACGGTGATACCGCCGCCAAGAATGGCCGCACCCAGTGCCTGGGCGTTGGTCTCCTTGCCCTCCCAGCCGCTGAGCGGCTCGGGCAACAATGATTTCATCCGTTCGCTCTTCTGCTGGCGGACCAGTTGGGCGGCATAATCGAGATTGGAGGCCGCACCGGTATAATCACCGGCTTCGTACTGGCGCGTTGCCTCGCGGATGGTGCTGAGCACGTTGTCATCGGCATGGATCACAGCGGAGTGCAGGACCACGACCAGCAAAAAAGGCAGAACTTGTGAGGGGAATATGCGCATGGGTCTCCAACCTTAAACCGCAGGAAAAAATGCTGAACTGTGATACCAAGAGGCGGGGGGACTGTCAAGCACGATCAAGATAATCGACGGAGAAAATCAAGAACAATTATCGCAATAAAACATTGTCATTTTAGATGGTTGCCTGTAAGGAAATAATCAGACGACAGCACTGATACCACTGCCAAAGCCGGACACAACGAGCTCTATTACCAACCAGCAGGAGACATGAATGGCACGGGAAATCGAACGGAAATTTTTGGTAACGGGCAACAGTTGGCGTCAAGAGGCCACACCGGTCCATTACCGACAGGGCTATCTGCACAGCAGCCGGGAGTGTTCGGTTCGCGTGCGTATCGCCGGTGAGCAAGGCTTTCTCACCATCAAAGGCGCCACCCAGGGCATGAGTCGCGACGAGTACGAGTATGCCATTCCCGTGGCCGACGCCCTGGCCATGCTCGATCATCTCTGCGCGCAGCCACAGATCGAGAAAATCCGCCATACCGTGGAATACCAAGGGTTTTTCTGGGAAATCGATGAGTTTCTCGGTGACAACCAGGGGTTGATCGTTGCCGAGATCGAATTGACCAGCGAGGAGCAATCCTTTGCGCGTCCTGTGTGGGTGGGAGCCGAGGTCACCGGCGAGGCAAAATACTACAACGCTCGGCTTTGCCGACATCCTTTTTCATCATGGGTCCAAGCTAGCAATGATCAAAAAACAGCTGATACGCCTTGATAATCAACAACTCTTCGCAGCAATCTTTTCCTTATTCAGAATTTATCTTAATTGAGATTGACACTCGAAACTCCTTGAGGTACGGTTTGTTCGTTGCATTGATCCCCAATGCCACGGCTCCCTTCCAGCCCACCCACATGACAAGGAGGTTCCGATGCACCACCCAAAACACAAACTGACCACCAACGCCGGCGCCCCGGTACCCGACAACCAAAACGTGATGACCGCTGGGCCGCGTGGCCCGCAGTTGCTTCAGGATGTGTGGTTTTTAGAAAAACTGGCCCATTTTGATCGCGAGGTGATCCCGGAGCGGCGCATGCACGCCAAGGGCTCCGGGGCCTATGGTACCTTCACCACCACCCATGACATCACCGATTACACCCGCGCCAAGATTTTCTCAACAATCGGCAAAAAAACAGAACTCTTTGTGCGGTTCTCCACCGTGGCCGGTGAACGCGGCGCGGCCGATGCCGAACGCGATATCCGCGGCTTTGCCATCAAATTTTATACCGAGGAAGGCAACTGGGATCTGGTTGGCAACAACACCCCGGTGTTTTTCCTGCGTGATCCGCTCAAATTCCCGGACCTCAACCACGCGGTGAAGCGCGACCCGCGCACCAATCTGCGCAGCGCTCAAAACAATTGGGATTTCTGGACCTCCCTGCCCGAGGCCCTGCACCAAGTAACGGTGGTGATGAGTGATCGCGGCATTCCGGCCACCTATCGCCACATGCACGGCTTCGGCAGCCATACCTTCAGTTTCATCAACGCCAACAACGAACGTTTCTGGTGCAAGTTCCACCTCAAATCGCAACAGGGCATTAAGAACCTCAGCGATGCCGAGGCCGAGGCCATGATCGGTCAATGCCGCGAGAGCCATCAGCGCGATCTCTACGATACCATCGAGGCCGGCGATTTTCCCCGTTGGACGCTTTTTGTGCAGGTGATGAGCGAGGAACAGGCTGCCAAGCTCCCCTATCACCCCTTTGACCTCACCAAGGTCTGGTACCACAGCGATGCCCCACTCATTGAGGTGGGTGTTTTGGAGTTGAACCGCAACCCGGACAACTACTTTGCCGAGGTCGAACAAGCGGCCTTCAACCCGGCTAACGTGGTACCCGGCATCAGCTTCTCCCCGGACAAGATGCTGCAAGGGCGCCTCTTCTCCTATGGCGATGCTCAGCGCTATCGCTTGGGCGTCAACCATCATCTCATTCCGGTAAACAAGGCGCGTTGCCCCTTCCACAGCTACCATCGCGATGGTCAGATGCGCGTCGACGGCAACCACGGTTCCACCCTGGGCTATGAGCCCAACAGCTATGGCGAATGGCAGGAACAGCCCGATTTCTCTGAACCACCGCTCTCACTAAGCGGAGCGGCGGCCCACTGGAATGCCCGCGAGGACGACAGCGACTACTACAGCCAGCCGGGCAAGCTCTTTCGCTTAATGAGCCCTGAGCAGCAGCAAGCCCTCTTTGGCAACACCGCCCGCGCCATGGGCGATGCGCCCCAGGAGATCAAGATCCGCCACATCGTCAACTGCTTCAAGGCCGATCCCGACTATGGCAAAGGCGTGGCTGCGGCCCTGGGCATTGCCATGGCTGACGTTCCGGTGTAACCACTGCTCATGACAAGCATTGGGGCGGAACGGGAGAAATCCTGTTCCGCCCCTTTGTTGTTGTCGACCGACGTGGAGAAAAGTAAGATATGAACACCTCATTTTATCCTTTAACCCCCCAATCAAGGTGATGATTATGCACGAGAACAGCATCAAACTGCTCAACCAGGCGGTGAGCGAAGAGATTGCCGCCCTGCATCAGTACATGTATTTCCATTTCCACTGCGACGACCAGGGTTACGACCTGTTGGCCGGCCTGTTTAAGCGTACCGCCATCGAAGAGATGCTCCATGTCGAGCGCCTGGCCGAACGCATCCTCTTTCTCGGCGGTGATGTCAACATGGTCAGCGCCGGCCCGGTCCAGGCCGTGCAGGATGTCAATGAGATGCTGATCATGGCACGCCAGATGGAGTTGGATAGCGCCACCCATTACAACCTCTGGGCCAACGAGTGTGGCACCGGTGCGGATAGTGCCTCGAAGAAGATTTTTGAAGATCTGGTAGTTGATGAAGAGCGACATTACAACCAGTACGATGACGAAATGGGCAACATGAAGAAATTCGGTGCCAATTACCTGGCCTTGCAGTCCATCGAGCGCTCCAAGACCCGCGCCCAAATGATCCCGACCGGGGCATAACTGATCCCCCGACTGCACCCGTTGAGACTGGAAAACCCGTTCTCCCCCTGGGGGATTGCGGGTTTTGTCATTGCCACTGCCACGCAGCCCCCCACTCTTTCCGACACGCACTGACTATGGATCCACTCGGCATAGGCACCGCCGTCCTTTCCGCCCTAAGTATGGGCACTGTGGGCATCTTCGCCAAAAAAACCGGTCTGGGCGCCGAGGTGATCACCTTTTTTCGCCTCGGTCTGGGTGCACTGTTCATGCTGCTGGCACTGGTACTCACTGGCAAAACCCGCTACCTGCGCTGTTGGCCCTCATGGCCAGTGCTGATCAATGGCATCCTGCTGGCGGGCTTCATCATCTTTTATGTGCAGGCCATGGAGTACACCACCATGGCCAATGCCATTATGCTGGTCTATCTCGCTCCGCCCCTGGCGGCCCTCTATGCCCATTTCTTTCTGGGGGAACGCATCAACCTCTTCGGGGCCGGCTGCATCGCCCTCGCTCTGGGAGGCTTTGCCCTGATGATGGAGTTGCGCCTTGACCTGGCCAGCGGCAGCCGGCAAACGTTAGGTATTGGCCTGGGGTTGCTCTCCACCCTGTGCTATGCCGGATTTATCCTCATCAACCGTACCATTGCCCCAGCTATCCACATCGCCACCCGCACGCTCTATCAACTGCTCATTGGTGCCCTGGTGATGTTGCCACTCTGCCTGTGGAGCAGGCCGGATCTCCCCTTGCCACTCTGGCCCTGGCTGGTGGGCGTGGGATTGATTCCCGGATTTCTCGGCATCCTGTGCGCGGTTATTGCCCTCAACCGCTTGCCGGCAGCCACCTTTGGCACCTTGGCCTATTTTGAACCGATAGCCGTGGTCATCTTTGGGTGGGCACTATTTGCCGAATCCCTCTCAACCATGCAACTGGGCGGCTGTCTGTTGATCATCCTCAGCGGCATCGGCATGAGTTGTCCCCCCGCCCCGCACCACCTCATTCCGCGCGCCAAATCGTGATCATCGAAGCGCTTTGCGCAGTCCACAAAGGAAACATGTAAACTTTTGTGGACAGAGCTCCCTGCCCTTTCGTCCTGTTTTGTTAACAGCCCCCTCCCCTGTTACTCTTCGCCACCGTTCCAACGCCCATCCCCGCTCCAACCAAATTTTTCGTTTTATTTCAGAAGACTACCCAAATACATCCTCGCGCACAGTAACAAGAGGCCTACGCTCTTTCTTTTCACAACCGCCAGTTATTGTTCAGCATCCCTAATTTTAAGCAGAGAACAACAACCGCCGCATCTGAATAACGCCTCATCGGCAATACAAATAACTCATCGAAAACAAACAAAATAGTAACAGGAATAATCCAGTATTTCCATATGGCAAGATTCATGCATAGCGTGATTGAGTCATTGCTGCCCTCACCTCGCAAAGGAAGCCGAAGGAAATCATGCATACGCTGAGCTCCGCACCCATCGACGAAAAATGCTCGACAAACTCAGGGCTCCAGGAAAACTGGCGGCCTTTGCTCGCCCGCTCGCTAGACATCCTGCGCCAATTGGCGGGAGCAACCGAGCAGGATTTCCTTCGCATCGGCAATCAGATGCAGGGCGCCTATCAACAGACAGCCAATCTCTCGCAAACGGCTCGGCACCTGGTGGAAATCGCCAGCGGGGAGCGCATTGCCACGGTGATGCAACAGCTGCATCGGCTCTTGGAAGACATGGTTGACGCCCTGAATCAAGCCCAGCAGCGCAGCATTGACAACTGCGGCCAGATTTCCCGGGTCGGAGCGGTGCTTAAGCAGGTGAAAACACCGGTGGAAGATTTCCGTCGCATGGCCAAACAGCTCTACATCTTTGAAGTGCTGATCCGAATTGAGAGCACCTATCTCAAGGAAATGGGCGGTGAATTTCTTAATCTTGCCGCAGACATCAAAAAACTCTCCACTCAAATCAGGGGTAAGACTTCCGCCATTCAACAAAACATCGATTCGCTCTCGACCACGGTGGTGCAAAACAATCATTTTTTTGAACAGGAGATCGCCCAGGGAGAGCAGCGCAAAACATCCGCCATCGCCAACACCGAAGCCAGCCTCTCCACTCTGGAGGGGATCCATGGCAACTATCTGCGATCCGGGGCGATGATCGAGACAATTGCCACCAGAAATTCCGAGGCCCTCAGTGACATCGTGCAATCGATGCAGATGCACGACACCTATCGCCAGCAGGTCGAGCATGTGGCCGAGGCCCTGGAAGGGATACTGCCGCTGCTGGACAGGAAGGAAACAGCGCCAGCCGTTACAGAGCAGGAAGCGGTGCTGAAAATCGGCGATGTCTGCGAGATCCAGCAGGCACAACTGCAATTTGCCGGTTCCTCCCTGTACGAGTCGGTGGAAACCATCATTGCCAAGCTGCGTGATTTGCATCAATCGCAACGCGACATCACCAGCAGCATGGTATCGAGCAATACCAGCGGAAAAAACGATGCCTCTTTCCTGGGCGAGATCACCAGCAATATTGCCTCGGTCACCGACCTGCTGCGCGAATACGGTACCACCACCCAGACTCTGGATGAGATGATGCACAACGTGCTGCGCACCATGGGCGAAATCACAACCTTTGTCGGCGACATTGAGCAATTCGGCTCCGAAATCATTCAGATTGCCCTCAACGCTCGCATCAAGGCGGTCTGTACCGGCCAGGACGGGGCAGCGATGAGCACCCTCTCCGATGAGGTGGGCCAGCTCTCCAAGGATGCGGTACAGCGCACCGACATCATCTCCCAAGCCCTGGGCGAAATCCACAACATCACCCAATCACTGACCGGTGAAGCAGGCTCCGGACAAAACGCCCTGGCGCAGGAATTGGCCGATATGCAGCAGCAGCTTGATCAATTGCTCGGAGCGCTGGAGCAAGTCGGCCGCGAGTTGCACAGCCTGACCCGCCAGATTGAGAGCCAAGGCCAGACACTGGCCAAGGAGTTTGATCAGCTCACCCGCAGTATCGATGTGCATGTGCGTATTCAGCGCCAAGCCACCGGAGTCCTGGATAATTTGCAGCAGATCATCACTGCATCGCGAGCCCTCTACCCGGCCAGTGCCGCCTTTAAAGAGGAGCTGCACAGCCTGGCTGATCGCTACACCATGGAAAGCGAGCGCCGCATTCACGCCGAGATTGCCCGCCGCCACGGTGTCACCCTTAAAAAAACCACCGCCAAACCCAAGCCGGCTGCTTCCCCGCAACCCAGCAGCGAATTTGGCGACAATGTCGATCTGTTTTAACCTGCACGCCACCAGAGAGAACGCATGATAACCATAGCCTGGGATGATCGCTTTCGTATCGGTCTGCCGATCATCGACAACCAACACAAATACCTGTTGCAGCTGATCAACCAACTCTACGACGACATCACCTCTGGCGCGCTGCCCAATAGCCTGGACGAAGTGTTCAACAATCTCGACGATTACGCCGTCTACCACTTCACCATCGAGGAGCGGTGGATGCAGGGGCAGCTGTATCCCGAACTCGCCAACCACCAGCAGGAACACGCCACCTTCAAAGAGCATGTTGCCGAGCTGCGACGGCTGCATCTTCGTGGTGACAGCTATACCTCATTAAAAACACTGACCTTTCTCTATCACTGGCTGATCACCCACATTCAGGGATCGGATTTCCAGTTTGGGCAATTCATTGCCCGCAATACCGACAAGGCGCTCAACGCCGCTTCTGCCCATACGGCCACCGAACCGAACGGCCAAGGCGTGGAGCCAACGACCTTACCACCGAGTTTCCCTCGTTTTATCAGTCACACATAAGGAGTTACGATCATGGGAAAAATCATCATGACCGCCGATGATTCGGCCAGCATCCGTCAAATGGTGTCCTTCACCTTGAAACAAAATGGCTACGACGTGGTCGAAGCAGTGGATGGTCAGGATGCCCTGAGCAAACTGGCCACCAACAAGGTGGACATGCTGCTTACCGACCTCAACATGCCCAAACTCGATGGCATCGGCCTGATCAAAGGGGTGCGAACCTCCAAGCTCAACAAGTTTATTCCCATCGTCATGCTGACCACCGAATCGCAGGACAGCAAGAAGGCGGAAGGCAAGGCCGCCGGTGCCACCGGCTGGATCGTCAAGCCGTTCAAACCTGAACAACTGGTGGCCGTGGTGAAGAAGGTGCTGGGTTGAGTATCGCTTTAAATAGAGACAGCAGAGGCAACTGATCACCACGAGCTTTGGAGATGCAGCCATGTTGACCATCGACACAACCCCGGGACCCGACACCCTCATCCTCAATCTGCACGGTGATCTGACCATCGAAACAGTGGCCGATCTGCGCGAGGCCTTGCTGGCCGCTTATGGCGAAGACCAGGCCCAGGTGCGTCTGAACGGGGAGGAACTGAGCAGCATCGATTTTTTTGGTCTGCAACTGCTTTGTTCCGCGCACCGCACCGCAGTAAGCCGCCACAAATTGCTCGTTTGGGATGGTGGTCGACCGCAGCAGGTCAGCGAAGCCATGCGCACCACCGGTTTCACCCGCCATTGCGGCTGCGCCCTGTGCCCGCAAGAAGTCGACTGTATGTGGATATAACCCAGCTCTCTATTACCAAGGATACGGTCCATGTCTGATCAGCATATCGAGGTGTTCAGAGAAGAGGCGGCAGAACTGCTGAGCTCGCTGGAGTCGGCCCTGCTCGAACTTGAGGAGTCTCCCCAGGACGAGGAACTGGTGGCCCAGGTCTTTCGGGCCATGCACACCATCAAGGGTTCCGGCGCCATGTTTGGCTTCGACGAGGTGGCCGAGTTCACCCACGAGGTGGAGACGGTCTTTGATCTGGTGCGCAAGGGCGAGTTAGCGGTCAACGGGCACCTGGTCAGTCACAGCCTGGCGGCGCGTGACTATATCCGCTCGCTGCTCGAAGAAGCAAACGGTGATCCGGTGGATCGTGCCCGGGGTCACGAATTGATGCAGACCTTTCGCGACATAGCCGCCGCCTCCCAGGGGCAAGACAGCCCAGTTGCGCAACCTTGCCCCATGCCTGCCCTTGTTGCCGACGAGGCAATCTCGTCAACGGATGAGACCACCTTCCGCATTCGGTTGCGCCTGGCAGAGGATATCAGCGCCAGCGGAACCCGCCCGGAGAGTTTGCTGCGCGAACTGACCGAACTCGGCCCTTGCCGGGTGGTCGCGCAGCCGGAGGCCATTCCGCTGCTCGATAACTATGATCCGGAACATTGCTATGTGCATTGGGATATCATCCTCCATAGCAACTGCGGCATCAATGCCATCAAGGATGTGTTCATCTTTGTCGAGGACGACGCTGAGATCAAAATCGAGGTCATCGATGAGGGGAACAACCTTGATGGTGATCCCTCCTACAAGCGCATCGGCGAGATCCTGGTCGAACGCGGCGACATCAGCCAGGAAGAACTCGATGCCATCCTCGGCCTCAACAAGCCCATCGGCCAAAAACTGATTGATCTCAACAAGGTGAGCAGTGCCAAGGTGCAGGCCGCCCTCCAGGAGCAGGAACTGGTGCGCGAGGTGCGCAGTCAGCGCCAGGCTAAGGAGAATGCTTCCTCGGTGCGGGTACCGGCGGATCGCCTCGATGATCTGGTCAACCGGGTCGGCGAGTTGGTTACCGTGCAAGCACGGCTTTCCCAGGCCGCAGCTACCCGGCAGGATTCCGATCTGCTGGCCATCGCCGAGGAGGTGGAACGGCTCACCGCCGAACTGCGCGACACCTCGCTCAACATGCGTATGCTGCCCATTGGCACCACCTTCAGCAAATTCAAGCGCTTGGTGCGCGATCTCGCCAACGAGCTGGGCAAAAAGGTGGATCTCAAAACCACCGGCGCCGAGACCGAGATCGACAAGACCGTCATCGAGAAACTCAACGATCCCCTGGTCCATCTCATCCGCAACAGCCTCGATCATGGTATCGAATCACCGGAACTGCGCAGGGCCGCAGGTAAGCCCGAGACCGGCACCGTGCTGCTGGCGGCAGCCCACTCCGGCGACAGTGTCGAAATTCTCATCCGCGACGACGGCAAGGGGCTGGACCGCGAGGCCATCCTCGCCAAGGGCGTGGAGCGGGGCCTGATCGCCAACGACAGCCAGCTCAGTGACAGCGAGGTGTTCAACCTCATCTTTGCCCCGGGTTTTTCCACCGCCAAACAGGTCACCGGTATCTCCGGACGCGGTGTGGGTATGGATGTGGTCAAACGGGCCATTGAAGGGTTGCGCGGCACCATTGCCATCGATAGTCAACCCGGCCACGGCTCCACCATCACCATTCGTATCCCGCTCACCCTAGCCATTGTCGAAAGTTTGTTGGTCAGTGTCGAGGAGGATACCTACGCCCTGCCGCTCTCAGTGGTCGAGGAGTGCGTCGAACTGAGCCAGGCCGATATCACCCGTGCCCATGGCCGCCATCTGATCAATGTTCGCGGCCAGATCGTGCCCTATATTCCCCTGCGCCAGGCCTTTGAGATCGCTACCGCTGCACCGGAGTTACAGCAGGTGGTGATCACCAGTGTCAACGGCAACCATGTCGGCTTTGTGGTCGACCAGGTCATCGGCCAGCACCAGAGCGTCATCAAGAGTTTGGGGCGAATGTATAAAGAAGTACGCGGCATTTCCGGAGCAACCATTCTGGGCGACGGCAGCGTTGCCCTCATCCTCGACATCAACCACCTGGCCTATTGGGCGGAGCAGTCGGGGGAATAACCCTGTTTGGTCAAAATCAGCGGCAATCCATTCACCACACCAGAAGAGGCGTCTATGGCGGAAACTAACAGCATTGAGACGAACCAGTATCTCACCTTCAAACTCGAGGATGAGGTGTTCGGTCTGGCCATTGGCAAGGTGCGTGAAGTGCTCGATTTCACCACCATCACCAAGGTACCGCGCACTCCGGAATACATGCGCGGGGTGATCAATCTACGCGGCAGCGTGGTACCGGTGGTCGATCTGCACCTCAAATTCGGCCTGGCGCAGACGGAAAAGACCGTCAACACCTGCATCATTATCGTTGAGATCAGCATGGAGGGGGAAATCACCGTGCTCGGCGCCTTGGCCGATTCGGTGCAGGAGGTGGTGGAACTGGAGCCGGAGCAGATCGAACCGGCCCCCAAGATTGGCACCAAGCTCAACACCGAGTTCATCAAGGGCATGGGCAAGCGGGAGGATCAGTTCATCATCCTGCTCGATATTGACAAAGTTTTCAGTAGCGATGAGCTCTCACTGGTGCAGCGGGCAGAGACACCTGCACAGGATGCGGCGTAAGCAAAGCCTCACTTTTCTCACCACGATTTGACAACCCAACACAAGAGGGGAACACCATGAAACTAGGATTCAAAATCGGCCTTGGCTTTGCTGCACTGCTGGCGATTGCTGTCGCGCTCGGCATCCTTGCCATGATCAACATGGGCACGGTGAAAACCAAATCCGTTATGCTCGAACAGGAGTATGTGCCCGAGGTGGGCATCGCCAATCAGATCGAGCGCAGTGCCTTTCGTACCATGTATGCGATGCGTGGCTACGGCCTGACCGCTGAGAAGAGCTTTCTCGACAATGCCAAAGAAAACATCCAGGCCCTGCACGAACGGTTGGCCAAGGCCAAGGATCTGGGCGACAAATCGCCTAATCTCAAAGCCTTGAAGCCAGCGGTTGAAAAGGTTGAAAAGGCAACGGCAGAGTATGAGAAACTGACCAATGAGACGGTCACCGTGAACCAACAGATGGCAGAAAAGTGGAGCGATCTTGCCGCCAACGGCAACCGCTTCATGGAAAACTGCTTCACCCTGCTCTCCACGCAAAAGAGCAAGATGAACAGTGACATTCAAGCTGGCAAAGAGGCCACCGCCCTGCTGGAACGGCTGGAGAAAATAAATCTGGTCACGGATATCATCAACATCGGCAACCAGACCAGGGGCGCGGTGTTGCGCTCACGGGCGGAACGCCAGGCCAAGTATATCGAAGATGCCAATGCCAATTTCGAGGGGATGAAGGAAAAGTTCACCGCCCTGCGCAAAACGATCCGTTCCGAGGAGGACACCAAAAACCTCGCCAATGTTGAGCAGGCGGCCGAGGGCTACAAAAAGGCGATGAACGAATTCCTCGCCCTGTGGCTGAAAAACGAGGATATCTCCAAAAAACGCACCGAGGTCGGCAACACCGTCACCGCTGAGGCGCGCGAGGTCTCCGTTGCCGGCATGGAAGGCACCACCAAGATATCCACCGAGACGGTGGTGGCGCTGACCACTGCCAGCACGGTGATGCTGGTCGGCCTGATTGTGGCGGTGATTCTGGGTTGCCTCATCGCCTTCTTCATTACTCGTGCCATCACCAAACCGATCTTCATGGGCGTCAAATTTGCCGAAACCGTGGCTGATGGCGATCTGACCAAGACTTTGGACATCACCCAAAAAGATGAGATCGGCCAATTGGCTTCCGCCCTCAACACCATGGTCGATAAACTCAAAGAGGTGGTGGCCAGTGTGCAGGCGGCCTCGGATAATGTTGCCTCTGGTAGCCAGGAGTTGTCGGCATCGTCTGAGGAGATGAGTCAGGGCGCCACCGAGCAGGCAGCCGCAGCCGAGGAGGCTTCCAGCTCCATGGAGCAGATGGCGGCCAATATTCGCCAGAATGCTGACAACGCCATGCAGACCGAAAAAATCGCCATCAAGAGCGCCGACGATGCCAAGGCCGGTGGCGAGGCCGTGGCCAAGACCTTGTCGGCCATGCGCGAAATTGCCGGAAAAATCTCGATTATCGAAGAGATCGCCCGCCAGACCAATCTGCTGGCCCTCAACGCCGCCATCGAGGCAGCCCGTGCCGGCGAACATGGCAAGGGGTTTGCGGTGGTGGCCGCCGAGGTGCGCAAACTGGCGGAACGCAGCCAGCACGCCGCCGCCGAGATCAGCGATCTCTCCGAGAGCAGTGTCGAGGTGGCCGAGCAGGCCGGCGAGATGCTGGCGAAGATGGTGCCCGACATCCAGCGCACCGCCGAACTGGTGCAGGAAATCTCCGCTGCCAGCAAGGAGCAGGATACCGGCGCCGAACAGGTCAACCGCGCCATCATGCAGTTGGATCAGGTCATCCAGCAGAATGCCTCCGCTTCCGAGGAGATGGCCTCCACCTCTGAAGAACTCTCCAGCCAGGCTGAACAGTTGCAAGATATCATGGCCTTCTTTAAGATCGACACCCGCAGCGGCGGCCAGATGCGCAAGGCAGCCCCCATGATTGCCCGCCCGGCCAAGAAGAAACAGATGGCCCTGCCGCCGGCCAAACATGAGCCCAAGGTCAAGAAGGTATCCGCCTCCAAGGGCTTGGATTTGGACATGGGCAGCGACGGCGATAAACTCGACGATCAATTCGAGCGGTTTTAACAACAGCTGACACCACCGGGAAGTCTTGCGCTTCCCGGTGGCCTGACCACAGGAACGAGCGATGGACGCCACCCTCACCAGCACTGATTTCCAGCAACTGAGTTCGCTGATCTACAGCGAACTGGGCATCAAGATGCCGGAAACCAAAAACACCATGCTCACCGGCCGGCTGGCCAGGCGACTGCGTGCCCTGGGTTTGGGCACCTTCTCGCAGTATTGCCAATTCCTCTTCAGTCCCAAGGGGTTGGAGGAGGAGATGGTGCACCTGATCAATGCGGTCACCACCAATAAAACGGATTTTTTTCGCGAACCAAGCCATTTCGAGTACCTGACCCGCACAGCCCTCACTGTGCTCCAGGAAAACCAGCGCTTCAGTCCCCGCCGCCCCCTGCGGATCTGGAGCGCTGGTTGTTCCACCGGCGAGGAGCCATACACCCTGGCCATGGTGCTCTCCGATTACCAGGCGAATCACCCGGGTTTTCGTTTTGGCATCCTGGCCACCGATATTTCCACGCGGGTGCTGGAGATTGCCCGGCGCGCCGTCTATCCCCTGGAGCGTATCGAACCGATCAGCCAGCAGCACCGCAAACAATACCTGCTCCGAGGACGGGATCAGCGCAACCCCGAGGTGCGCATCGCCCCTGAAATGCGCAGTCTGGTCCGTTTCGGACGGCTCAACTTCATGGATGAGGACTTTGGCCTGCCGGAGATGGTGGATATCATCTTTTGCCGCAACGTCATCATCTATTTTGACAAGGAAACCCAGGAAAAGCTGATGGTGAAGTTCAGCCGCCATCTCAACCCCGGTGGCTTTCTCTTCCTTGGTCATTCGGAGTCCCTGCACGGCTACCAGACCCCCTTCGTGCAGGTTGCGCCCACCATCTATCGCAATTCATTACCCTGATTTTTCATACGTTTAACGCTTCTTGACCATCAAGCCCGGGAGGCGGCCAGCGAAGTGACCCAGCACAAAGCACGCATACTCCTTGCCGAAGACGACCTCACCACTCAGCTGGCAACCCTGGCCATCCTGGAAAATCTGGGAATCAGTGCCGATGCCGTGGGCAACGGTCAGGAGGCAATAGCGGCTTTGGAAGCTACGCCCTACGCGCTCGTACTCATGGACTGCCAGATGCCGGTGTTCAATGGCTATGAAGCCACCAGAGCAATCCGCAACGGGCATTCAAAGGTGCATGATCAGCAGGTGCCGGTGATTGCGCTGACAGCAAGCACCACCCTGACTGAAAGGGCGCGGTGCCTGGAATGCGGCATGGACGATTTTTTAGCCAAACCGGTGTTGCCACAAACCCTGGTAGAGATACTCGCCAAATGGTTACCCAAAGGCAGAGCTTGGATACAACAGGCCTCTCCACCAACTTCTCCAGGACAGCCAGGGCAGGAGACCTCCACCCTCCTGCCAATCTGGGATAAAAGCGGGATGCTTGCTCGCTTGATGGGGGATAGAGGCATGGCACAAACGATTATCGAGGGTTTCCTCATCGACATCCCCATCCAGATGCAGGCCTTGGACACAAGCCTCTTGCGAGGAAATATCCTGGCGATCATGCGGCAGGCTCACAGCATCAAGGGGGCAGCGGCCATTGTTGGGGGACAACGACTCCGGGCGACGGTAGTAGCACTGGAGCAAGCAGGCCCAAAGGGACATATACCCACCCTCCAGGCATTCATTGAAGCGCTTCGACTGGAGTTTGCACTTCTCAAGCAAAAGATGCTACAAAACCCACTGGTGACGGGGGAAGAGTTACCGCACGATCACGACACCACCGGTGCACCACCACTTTGGTTGCAAGGAGCCCAGGATGAAGACGCTCATCGTTGAGGACGATTTCACCAGCCGCTTATTATTGCAGGAGTTGTTGAAGGGGTTTGGTCCAACCCATCTTGCCGTCGATGGCCGCGAGGCGGTCGATGCCTTTCGTCGGGCCCAGGAAGCAAACCAACCCTACACCCTCATCTGCCTGGACATCATGCTACCGGAGATGGACGGGCAGACCGCGTTGCGTGAGATGCGACAACTGGAGGAGGACAACAACATCTTTTCCAGCGATGGAGCCAAGGTGATCATGATCACGGCACTGGATCATCCCAAGGATGTCATCGCTGCCTTTTCCGGCCTCTGCGATGCCTACCTGGTCAAGCCGATCGACAAGGCCAAACTCCTTGCACACTTACGCACCATGCACTTGATTGCATGAATCCGATATCGGCCCGCAAGGCGGTTGCCATCTATCTCAATCCCGCCGAGATTGTCCTGGCCGAGGGCCCGGCAACGGTGACCACGGTGCTCGGTTCCTGCGTCTCGGTGACCCTTTTCTCCCCGCAGACCTGCCTGAGCGCGATTTGTCACGGGGTACTCCCCAGCGGCATGGATGTGGAACCGGGGAAATACGTTGACCAAGCCGTTCGGTATATGATTAATTTTTTTACAGAAAAGCAAGTAACTCCAGACCATCTGGTGGCCAAGGTCTTTGGTGGTGCCGATATGTTCCCGCAGATGCGAGGCCTGCGCGACCAGGGCACCATCGGCGCCCAAAACATTCAGGCTGCTTTGAACACGCTGGACGAGGTGGGTATCAATCCGGCGGTGGTCGAGGTGGGCGGAGAACAGGGCCGCAAACTGGTGTATTTCTGCGATACCGGCGAGGTCTTTATCAAACGAGTGCGCAAAGAGCAGATGCAGATGGCAGAACAGGTGGTGAGCGCCCGAGAAAAGAACAGGAAAATCGGGGGGCTATTGCGGTTACCCCAGGACAACTCCGGCACTGAGGTGGAGGCATGAGCAACAAAATTAAGGTGTTGATTGTCGATGATTCCGCCGTTGTCCGCCAGACCATGAGCGATATCCTTGCCAGTGACCCGGAGATCGAGGTCATGGCAACGGCCAATGATCCCTTTGCCGCCGCGGCCCGGTTGAAAGAGGAGATCCCGGATGTGATCACCCTGGATGTGGAGATGCCGCGCATGGATGGCCTGACCTTTTTGCAGAAGATCATGAGCCAGCATCCCATCCCGGTGGTGATGTGCTCAAGCCTCACCGGCGATGGTTCAGCCAGCGCCATGAAGGCCCTGGAATGCGGCGCGGTAGACATCATCACCAAACCGCGCGTCGGCACCAAGCAGTTTCTGGAGGAGTCGAAGATGCGCATCTGCGACGCGGTCAAGGCCGCTGCCCAGGCCAAGCTGCGCAAGCTCACTCAGCAGACCATCCAGCGTGCCCCCAAGCTCACCGCCGACGCCATGCTCGCCAAACCGGAGGTGAAGAGCAAGGCCATGCTGCAAACCACCGAAAAGGTGGTGGTGGTCGGCGCCTCCACCGGCGGTACCGAGGCGCTGCGGGTCTTTCTGGAAATGCTGCCCGAGGATTCGCCGGGCATTGTCATTGTTCAGCACATGCCCGAACACTTTACCTCGGCCTTTTCCAACCGCCTCAATTCGATATGCCGGGTGACGGTCAAGGAGGCGGAAAACAACGATACCGTGGTACGAGGCCGGGCCCTCATCGCCCCTGGCAACCAGCATCTGCTGCTCAAACGCAGTGGCGCCCGATATTTTGTCGAGATCAAGGAGGGACCGCTGGTCTCACGGCATCGGCCCTCGGTGGATGTGCTCTTTCGCTCCGCTGCACGCTATGCGGGCAAGAATGCGGTGGGAGTGATCATGACTGGTATGGGGGATGATGGCGCGCGCAGCATGAAGGAGATGTATGATGCCGGCGCCATCACCATTGCCCAGGATGAGGCCACCTGCGTGGTCTTTGGCATGCCGGCCGAGGCGATCAAGCACGGCGGCGTCCATAAGGTGATGCCGCTGGAACGCATCGCCCAGGAGGTGTTGCGGCTATGCGATTAAGCCGCTCCAGGAAAGGGTGGCTCTCCTGCCCTGGGCGAACTTGCAGCAGCATATGAAGGATTTTGAGCTGTTCCAGGCCTGCGCATTATTGTTTGGCGAGGAGGTGATCATTGGTCGCGGCTTTTTGGACTACCTGCAACCGGCTGGACTCAAACAGGCCTACCGCCAACGTGCCCGCGAAACCCATCCCGATCTCTCCTCCGTCTCCTCCGCCGCGGGGAAAACACAATTTCACGACATTCAACAGGCCTACCAGTTGCTGGCCAGCTATCTTCGCCGGCGCGAATTGCGAAACAGGAGGGTCACAGCTGCCTCACCACCCCACACACCTTGTGCCAAGCCGGGGACACCTCGGCCTGCCTCTTCCCTCTCCCTGGCAAATATCGAGCCGATCATCCTGGCGCCCTCAGGTCAACCAATAAGGCACCGAGCCTCCATCGACCGCCTTTACCAGGGTCCTTTGCCTGAACGTCCCCTGCTCTTTGGCCATTTTCTCTACTACTGCGGCCTCACCACCTGGCGCACCATCACTGCCGTGCTGGTGCAACAACAACGCGGCCGGCCCCGCTGCGGTGAGTTGGGCACCCGTCTAGGCCTGCTGCAACCCACTGATATCCATCACATCCTCAAAAGAAAAGCCGCCAACACCCCCTTTGGTGAGACGGCCATGGCCCTGGGACTGCTCGATGAGCGCCAACTCCGGGCACTACTCAGGTACCAACGTCAACAGCAGAAAAAATTCGGCACCATTCTCGTGGAAAAAGAGCTCCTCTCCCTGCGTGAACTGACCTTTTTACTGATGCAGTTCCGCCGTCACAACCGTCTGCATTCCTCGCGGTAACCAGGTGCAGCATCCTTCCAGGGGGTGAAAACGATTGATTTGCGCTGCGCTCTTTACGCAGGAGGATCGTCGTCCTCGGATGCGCCGGAGCTGCCAGAAAGAGGTCCATCTTCTTCCTCCAGCACATAGCCGCAGCCGCAACAGGCCGGACACTCCTCACGGGTAATGAAAAACCGGCTTTCTCCTTGAAAAAAACCAATTTCGCCACTGCCTCCGCAGGTCTGACAGACTTTTTTTCCCTCTTCACCCATGGGTCACCCCCGCAGGAATTACACCAGCCCGGCGGCCTGTTTGGCGGCCTGCACGGTATTTTTCATCAGCATGGTGATGGTCATCGGGCCAACGCCACCGGGAACCGGGGTAATGGCGGCCACCTTGTCCACCACATCGGCAAAATCAACATCACCAGCCAGGATGGCCTTGCCGCTCTCGGCCTGACCAATGCGGTTGACGCCGACATCGATCACCACCGCCCCCTCCTTGACCTGGTGGCCCTTGATCATCTTGGCCACGCCGGCGGCAACAATAAGAATGTCGGCCCGGCGGGTATGGAACTCCATATCCTTGGTGCGGGTATGACAGATGGTGACCGTGGCATTGCCACCAGCCCGTTTTTGCAGCATCAGATTGGCAATGGGCTTGCCGACAATGTTGGAACGACCGACCACCACCACCTCGGCCCCGGAGGTCTCGGTACCGGAGCGTTGCAGCAACTCGAGAATCCCATGCGGGGTGCAGGGCAGAAAACAGCGCTCACCCAGCATCATCTTGCCCACATTCACCGGATGAAATCCATCAACATCCTTATCCGGATCAATGGCAAAGAGCACCTTGGCCTCATTGATGTGTTTGGGCAGGGGCAGTTGCACCAGAATACCGTGAATGGCAGGGTTAACGTTGTACTCCCCCACCAACCGCAGCAGTGCCTCCTCGCTGGTGGCAGCGTCCAGGGTCACCTGTTCGGAATGGATGCCGAGGGCGTGGGCGGTCTTGTTCTTGGCCGCCACATAGGACTGGGAAGCCGGATCCTCGCCAACGAGGATGGTCACCAAACCGGGCACCAGTCCATGGCAGGATTTGAGGTCAGTCACTTCGGCGGCAATCTCTTCACGGATGGCCTTGGCGGTTTCGATACCACTGATGATTCGTGCGGGCATGGTCGTCACTTCTACAAAAGGATTCAAAAAAAGGATGGCATTGAAAGAACAGTTACCCTACCACGAAGGGAGAACATTTCAAGGCGAGACTGGCTCTCAAGCTGCACTGGCAATCAAATCTATATCACCGTGACCCGACTCCCCTCCCCTGTCCCTTGATACTCACGGATGAGCAGCGCCAGGGCGGTCTGCCGTTTGGAGGTGTCCTGGTTTTGCACCGCCATGGCCAGGGACTGACGGGCACCAACCAGCACCACCAGTTTTTTGCCCCGGGTCAGACCGGTGTAGATGAGGTTGCGAAAGAGCATGCGGAAATGCTGGCTGAGGATGGGGATCAGCACCACATCAAACTCCGAGCCCTGGGATTTGTGGATGGTGATGGCATAGGCCAGCTCCAGCTCGGTGATCTGATCACGGTTGTATTCCACCCGCCGCTGATCGGGTAAAAACTCCACCACCAAGAGCAGATCCACATTATTGATCGCCACAATGCGGCCGATGTCGCCGTTGAACACGTTCAAATCGTAGTTGTTGCGGCGGTGGATCACCCGATCCCCCACACGGAACACCCGCTCGCCAATAGAGATTTCCGCCTTGTCCGAGCTTGTCGGATTGACGCTTTGCTGCAGTGCGGTATTAAGATTAGCCGCCCCCAAGGTGCCGCGCACCATGGGTGTCAGCACCTGGATCTCGGCACCGGGAAAATACTTGGGCACCCACTGGGTGTAGAGCTTGCGCATCACCTCCAGGGCGGTCAGTCCGTAATAGAGCGAGGACCAAGGATGGGTCTTCTTGGCCAGTACCATCAACTGCGAAGCCGCCGAATCCGCCATCACCAAAGCGCCAAGGGAGACATGCTGGAACTGTTCCGGCACGGTGAATGCGTAGCTTGGTTCCTCTTCGGGCTCTCGCGGTTCATAGGGCGTCTGGTTAAACAGGGCCTCGCGGGCCTCCACCTCGCCGTATTGCTGTTTGACCCGGTTGATGAAGTGGAGCTGTTGTTGGGTGGCCTCGGCGGAGTCGATGAAAAAGCAGTCGGTGGTTTTCCAGATCTGGGGATTTTTAAAGGGTGATTCCAGGGCCGGCATCTCGCCCCGATTAATCTGATGGGCGGTGCGGATGATGGTCGATTCCTGGGCCTGGCGAAAGATGGTGGTGAGGCGAAAACAGGGCACCGTGCCGCAGTTAATTAGATCGCGCAGCACATTACCGGCCCCCACCGCGGGCAGCTGGTCGGCATCGCCGATGAAGAGCATGGCGGTCTCGCTGGACACCGCCTTGAGCAGGCTGGCGGTGAGGCTGATATCGAGCATGGAACTCTCGTCCACGATGAGAAAATCGGCCTGCAGCGGGTTCTCCTCGTTGCGTTTAAAGCCACTGCCCTGGTATTCGAGCAGCCGGTGGATGGTTTTGGCCTCGCAGCCGATCACCTCGCCCATGCGTTGCGCTGCCCGACCGGTGGGCGCGGTGAGCAAGACCCGCTGGTGCATGGCCTGGAGGAGGGCAACTATCACCTTGGTGGTGGTGGTTTTACCGCAACCCGGTCCACCGGTGAGGATCGAGCAGCGCTGATCGACCACGCGGCACACCGCCTCCACCTGCTCTGTACTGAGCGCCATGCCCTGACCGCTGGTGAAACGATGTACCCAATGGGCCACCCGCTGCGCATCCACACCGCGCGTTCCCACCGCCGTTGCCAGACGCCTGGCCACAGAATCCTCATCAAAATACAGCGATTTTGCGTAGTAACAGGGCATGGCCTCCCCGGTTGTCGCCTGCGGCAACACCCGGATCTTGAGCTGATCCTCCTTGGCCATGGTGGTGAGATGCTCGGGGATAACCTGGACCAGACTGAGGCTGAGCAGCTCTTCCACCTGGGAGGTGATCTGTTCGCGGCTGAGGTAGCAGTGCCCCTGTTCGCGGGCTGCGGAGAGCACATGGCGGATGGCGGCGCGCACGCGCAGAGCGGAGTCCGGGGCAAAGCCCAGGGAGAGCGCCACCCGATCGGCGGTGAAAAAGCCGATGCCGTAAAAATCCTGGGCCAGCCGGTAGGGATTCTCCCGCACCAGGGCGATGGCCCCATCGCCGTACTGCTTGAAGATACGCACCGCAAAGAGGGTCGAGATGCCATGCGCCTGGAGGAACATCATCACCTCACGGATGGCGCGGTGCTCGACCCAGGCCGCGGTAATCATGGCCAGCTTTTTGGTGGCGATGCCCGGCACCTCGGTGAGCTGTTCGATGCTCTCCTCAAACACCGCCAGGGTGCGCTCACCGAAATGGCGCACGATCCGCTTGGCGGTCTTGGACCCCACCCCCTTGATCATGCCGGAACCCAGATATTTTTCCAGAGCCCCGGCAGTGGCCGGGCGTAGCTCGCTGGCGTATTTCGCCTTGAATTGCCGACCAAATTTCGGGTGCTGCACCCAGGTGCCAACGAACTCCATGGTGGCCCCGGCAAAGACCCGCATCTGGTGGACAATGACCGTCTCCAACGCCCCGTATCCGGCAAAAGGTGTTACCCGCAAAACCGTCCAACCACTGGCCTCGTTGTGGTAGGTGACCCGCTCAACTATACCACGAATTTTCTCTTGAATATCCGCCTGTTCCAATCCTGATCAACCGTAATTGAAATTGTTTTCTTGTCTGATCGATTGACTGATGCTATATTCGTCCCATTCATACTCCATAATTGCAATGCGGTAAAGGAGTCGTCCATGGAACAATTGCAGGAAACTGTTAAGAAAGTGCTGGCGCAAATTCGCCCCACCCTTCAGCGGGATGGTGGCGACGTCGAGTTCGTCGAACTCGGTGCGGATCTGGTACTCAAAGTCCGCCTCACCGGGGCCTGTCAGGGATGCCCCATGTCAGGCGTTACCCTGAAAGAGGGAATCGAGAAGTTCGTCAAAAGCGAACTCCCGACCATCCGCGCCGTGGAGGCGGTTTAGGAGCATTATGCCGCTTGGTTTTGTCGAAAGTTTGCTGTGGTTAAGTCTCAACGTTTATCACGAATCCAGGGGAGAGCCGGAAATCGGCCAATTGGCCGTGGCCCATGTCACCCTCAACCGTGCCCTGGAAGAGAACAAAAGCCTGGCCGATGTGATCATGGCCCCAAATCAGTTCAGCTGGACCTTTCAGAAAAAATCCTACGTGCCGCTGGAAATCAATCCGCTGCAAGACAGCCTGCGCATCGCCCTCAAGGCCATGGCCACCCCTGATTTCACCAGTGGTTCAACCTTCTATCACCATGTGGATGTCGATCCGAAATGGGCCGCCGGTAAGCGCTATACCGGTCAGTACGGCTCCCATAAATTCTATCGCGACGGCACACCACCCATCTCTGCCTCAGCCTATTAGCCCGACGTCCGGCGCTCCAGAGAGAAAGAGGTGGAATATTATGAAATCACAGGAGTTTGACGAGAAATTTGAATCCGGCGAAGATCTAACCAATGTCCTGGATTTCTCCAAGGCACGCCGGGTAAACCAGGAAAGCAAACGGGTGAATATCGATTTCCCCAGCTGGGTAGTCCAAGGCCTGGACAAGCAGGCCAAACGCCTCGGCATCACCCGACAGGCCCTAGAGAAGGTTTGGATCGCCGAGAAGCTGCAAAACGCGGCCTGACTCACTGAACTCCTTTTGTGACCGCTTATCTCTTGACATCCATTAGATAATTCTGGTATCAATTTCGCCCTCGTCAAGCTGAGCGGGAATAACTCAGTGGTAGAGTGCAACCTTGCCAAGGTTGAAGTCGCGAGTTCGAATCTCGTTTCCCGCTCCATTGCCAAAGTTAAGCCCCCCTCCCCCACCCATCGGACTCAAAATCCATCGAGGGCGATCCCGTGTCGGTTCGATTCCACCCCCCGGCACCAAAAACAAATCAAGGGCTTACAGAGATTGACTCTGTAAGCCCTTTTTTATTCGCTTGCATGAACTTGCATCATTTTGAAACCGGGAGTTGAACTCGCCGCCTTCCTTGTAACTCTTTTTGGTCTCTGTGAAAGAGTAATCGTTGCCATAGTTTTTCGTGTGTAAATTTCCGTGCACAGGAAACGACAACCAACGATATACAACGATTAAAAATGAGTGCAACTTGAAAAAATAAATTTTTAAATCAGTATGTTATGCATTGACACCGGCTGTAACCATTGAAATCACAGGGATAGACATAAAAAAAGGGGTTAGACACTCTTAAAAGCATCTAACCCCTTGATTTCACTGGTCGGAATGAGAGGATTTGAACCTCCGGCCCCCTGAACCCCATTCATATTTTATTATTATAATTTTAAATATTTAAACGGTTTAGGTGTAAAATATTGTGTAATTTCATCCCAGAAAAAATAGCTAAAAAGAGAGGTGGGTATTGTGAGAAGAGGGGGTAATGGGCAGGAAAAAGACAGTATTCAAAAAAGGAAAGAAACTCTGGCAGGATAAAAACTTGAATCAAATCTGACCTGACAGGCACCAGCCAAAACTGGCAACTGTCAGATCAAGTCTTAACTACTACAGCTTATTATCCAGAGCTTATATTCATCTCATACGTTTGAAATCTTCCTTTATTGCCTCCGCTTCGGATTTCCATTCATGGAAGAGGTACTGACTCTCTCGACTTTTATGGAGCATCTGCCCTACCTCAGCAACTTGCTCCCGCAGTTCAATATAATTCCCAAAGAACATTTCCTTGAACTGCTCAGAGTTGATCAGTGTCAGCAGATCCTCCCGCTGCTTTTCGAAATTGCTCACCATTTTGGTAATAGCGTTCTGGAACTCGATCTGGCGTTTATGTTCTTCCCAGCTATCCCATACCTCAAAGGCCAACCCTACTGCAGCAAGTGCCCCGTTCGCTCCTTTGGCAAGTTTGGTCGCACCCCAGGGTTTGAATTTAAGATATTTACCAAGATCGACTCCAACGGCCTTCGCAACATTCACAACGCCGTCCCGGGCGGCCAGAACCGAGTCTTTGTTAATGAACTTTCCGCTCAGAACATGGTTTACGCCCTGCTTGCCCATAGACTTGATTGTGGTATTGAAGTGACTAACCTCGTTGTCAAAGCCAATCTGCATTTTCTCTACTTCTAAAGTAATCGGCTGCACCTGACGGCTGAACTCATTCTGTAACCGAATGGTAATCATAATACCTTCAGAGCCGATTTCCCGCTCAAAAAAACCACCGAAGGTCTCAAGGCTACAGCCTTTCGCCTTGAGGATCAGGTCGGAAAAATATCGGGCGGCGAACTCTCGAAGTCCTATCCTCGCGTCTTCGATATCCCGCTCAGTGGTCCCCAATTGTAGTTTAAGGTGGTTATTAAGCTCATCCAGTTTGGAGACTTCCTGTGAGATCTTCTGGTCGTTCTCTATCGCTATCGGCAACTGCTTACTTAAAACATCGTGGATAACACTGGCCCGCATCTCTCCTGCAAGAACGGCTGCACCACCATTGTTATGAATTTTCTGCGCCGTCTCCGTCTGAAGCTCTGAAATATGCGACAGTTTTTTAAACTGGTCCGGGTTCTGAAGCCAGTGATCAACGCCCAGATCAAACGGATTAGCCGCTACAGCAACCACCGATAGTTCTTTCTCTTCTTCGTCGCTAAGCTTTATTGTCGCGCGAAGTCTGCAAACGACGTTGTCATATTTAACTTTGAGGTTATCCCGGTAGTCATTTTCATCTTCCACATCCGCTACTTCGTCGAAGCGGCTGAGTACGAATACTGTCCTGGGCAGAAGCCCCAGGGTCCGGAACAGCCAAGTCAGATCGTCCTCGTGGCTCTCCTTGATCGGGTTCGTCGGATTCATGACATACAGAATCAAGTGTGCTTCGCTCACGTATTTCCTAGTGATGTCCTTATATTTTTCGATAGCCTGCTTCTCGGCGTTGTACTTTTCCTTGAAACCAAACAGGCCTGGCGTATCAATAAGTACAAAGTCCTCGCCGACCTCGTAAACCTTCACTTCATTAGAAGATTCACTGTGGCTGATTTTCATGCTCGACTTATCAAGCTGTTCCATCCAAGCTGCGGCAATAGACGTTTTACCCTCTGAAAAACCACCTATGAGCGCAACCTTGAGCCGTTCGCCGGACACGGATTGTATGGCTGCCTGAAGCTTGCCCCGCAACCCCTGATCGATCGGAACTCCGGCCTTTTCACCCTGCGTCAAAAACTTCGAAAGTCTGTTCAACAGCTCCAGAGATTCGTTTTGCTGGTCCTTGAAAGTATTGAGAGTGTCTTTCATTACAGAGCTCCTGTGGCTTCAATCATGCCAGACAATGTCTTGATTTTTGTGTTGGACTGCGTAATCAGGTCTGCCTGCGCCCTTGCCTTGTTCGCAGGCCTGGCAAGTGCCTGCTCAATCTCACTGATCGCTTTTTCCATTTCCGGGAGGCCTTTTTCCAGGCTTTCTTGCAGTGATTCGCGCAATTGTTCGGTAATTTTTCTGAGGTTTTCATCAGCAGCTTTGCGTTGCTGTGCTTTTTTGTAATTGGAGCTCAGGAATCGGTGTACGGCCTTAATGGCACCGATTGCAAAACTGGCAGCCCCCATTCCGATAACTAACCAGCCCGCGGGGTTCCACCACAGCAGCGCTCCGCCAACGACGACTGCCAAGAGATTCGTCAACCGCAAACCATTGTCGATATCCAGTTTGAGGTCGAAGTCACGATCAATATCAACACTGGCAATAGTGGTGTAGATATCCGTCAACTCACGACTTTTATCCTCGAAACGCTTCACTATATTCTCGGTCTCTTTTTCAAAGCGTTCGATCTCTTTCGCCATCGACTTCTTCAATCTTTCAATCAGCAGTTCCTGATAGGTTTCAATCAGTTGTTCCAACTTCCTTTTAAAGGCGTCATTACTGATATCGTTTTGGATTTCTAAATAAACCTTGTTCAGAACATCGCTGTTGAACTGGTAAAACGAGGTCTCGGCGGACGACTTCAGGCGCTTTCTGAACGACGAAAAGCCACTTCTGATTTGCATCCTTGAACTCTGCTCGCCAAGGCGCAGGTTCGACGCCAACTCCGAAATCCCCTCTCCTACCTGGTCGAGGACCAAGGCTGTCTTGTCAAGAGCGTCCTTAACCTTGAAGAGGTTGGCACGTTGAATCTTTTGCTGACTACCTTTCAACAGACTGTCCTGTATCAGGCGAATAAATGCCTCTACGCCGGATAATTCGATCAGCTGGTCTGTTTCAAATTCTGATAGAACTTTCTTGCGGCGTCTTTCGTTTTGTGTATCGGGCGCAAAATGATCTGTCGCTGCCAGGAAGGCCGGGAGTGATGCCAACGGACGCACACCCTGGAAATGCGAACCCAGCTGTTCGTTCATTTTCCCTTCCAGCTCCTGCAAGCTGGCATGTTCATCTTCGGAGATCAGGGGGCGGTCTTTCAGTGCATACTTGGGATTGGTTACTTTTTTATTGAAAACACACCAGACTTCTGTCGAAGCTCCCAGATGCGTTTTGATTTTCTCGAGGGTACCTTTCCTCCGTTCCTGGTCACCCGTTTGTGGCGGTGCGGGCTGATTGGTGACGTAGAAAACCGCATGAGCGGCTTGAAGCGCTTTCTCTATTTCCTCCGCGATCAGGCGCTCAGTTCCTTCTATCCCAGGTACGTCGAGCAAAGCGAACCCTTGACCATCTACGCTGAAGTCGAACCGCTGCGTCCTTCGAGTGAAATCAGAGCGGCCATCACCTATGATTTCGCCGTCAGACAGGGACTCAAGCTCTGGCAGACGCTCCTTGAACTCCTGCAGGTTGTTCCTGGCAACAGCCAGCTGGCTTTTCAAGCCGGCTTTCTGTTCGTTCAGGGTAGAAAGTGTGCTCTCGCTTTCTACCTCAATCTTCCGCAACTGCTGCTCTTCGCGGGCAAGGGCCAGCTCCTCCTCCATTTTTTTTAATAGATGCAGAAACTTCTGCCACAAGGACGCCGTCCGTTTTTGCTCTATCACCAGCTCACGATATTTGGCGATCTTGTTACTGGACTCCGCATTTAGCTGCTCATATTTGGCAGAGGCTTCTTTATATTTATCTCGGAGATTATCAAGTTCTCGGCCAAGTTGCTCTGCCTCCTGACGGAGCCCGTCGAGTCTTTCACATGTCAGCCTGTATTTATTCTGGAAATCCCGGAATGCTTCCTGATTTTTCAGTTTACTGGCTTCTTTCAGCAATACCCTCAAAGTCTCTATGATGGTGGATTTTCCCGCACCCGTTTCTCCATAAAACGCAATAGTGAAGGTATCCCATTCAGCATTAGCCTCAAAGGTTTCCAGCTGATCCTGAAGGTTCAACCGGTGCTCTCGGAGCAAGGAATGGGCCTCACGCTGAGCACCATCTAATTGCTCATCGTCTGACTCGGTGGTCAGCTCACCGATAATGCCATCCAGTTCAGCGTTGACCGCACGATACAGGTTGCTTGGATTATCTAAATTCAGCTTCATGCAATCATCTATTATTTTTGTCTCCGCTTTTCAAAGCATTGTTTAATGGCTGCGATACAGCGTTAAGTTAACCAACATTTCTGTATCTGTACTTAGCGGTCGCAACCGAACCTCGTCTTGAAATCTAACTAAATCGGTCAAGAGCAGATCGATGCGACCTGGGTGTTTAGCGTTGATGAACGCTGAATGAAAAAAGCAAATAACAAAATATAATTGTATTTTATTCGCATAAGTGTTCATTTAATAAAAATATCGATAGTTAATATTTAACAAGTTAATATTCTATCATAAAAATTAGTCATTTTTAATAACATATAAACAATGAAATCTGGATTTGAAATAACTTAGCGATTTCGTGCTACCATCCATTCAAAATGCAGATTTATTTCAGGTTATTAACCAGTTTATTGATTGCCGAACATGAAGCCAGTGAGTAAACAACTACAATTACATGATTTTAAAAACAGTTAATTTTCGCTAACTTTTAAATTGATTAATAATCATATTCATGTTCATAATTTAAAACAAACAATTACTCCAACAAATCAAATATTAATCAATGCCTTATAATAGAATTATCTCTTACAATTTCACCTCCACATTTCGGACATTTAGGGTGAAAAATTAATTTAAATAACGATCCGATAGGATTCAATTGCCATACCTTCTCGCCATGAATTATCTTGCTATATGAGCATGATACACATTTTATCCCATATGATTCTTTAACTCCGGGCGGAAGCATGACCATGAAATTCACCCTCAATTATTCTCGAAGACTTTAACTTCACAGAAAGAACTAGACGTTTCTGTTTGAAATTTGCAAATATGTCAGATTGAATATTCATTTATTTTTTCATTGTCTTTTTCAGCGTTTTGAAGATAGGTAAATAATCCATAAATTGCGAAACCATACACGACTGCATCACCAATGAATTTAAACATTTTTTCCTCATTTGAAATAGGGTGAACATTAATTGTTTATTATTTCTACTAATAAATCATAAAAAATATTCTAATAATACATTAGAAATTAACAATACTCGTTCAGGCCAGATGCCAGCCTATCTTTTATTCGTGTCTTTAGCACTTCAGGCCCTTGCACAACAACCCATCCACTCAGGCCAAGAATCCACTCTTCCAACCCCCATCCTATAGCACATTCGATCGTCACTTCTAGACTGCCATCAGGAAGCTCAACGATATCCTGGGTAGGATGATACTGAAATTCACGAAACAGATAAGCGGAATCTGGCTTTACCTTGAGACAAACAACTGCCGGGTCTGAGATGTATCCTTTGAAGCTTTTCCTCAGTATGCCTTCAATCACCTCCTCGGAAATCGCTGGCGCTTGCTTCGTCGAATCAACCAAAATATTTGAGAAATTAGCAATGCGCCATACCATCAATTTTTGATCAATAGCACCTGCGGCCAGCAAGTAAGCTCGCCCATCCGCGAACCAGACAGCCAACGGTGCAATATCAACATGACTCTTTTCACCCATGCGATTTTCATAATCAGCCACCAATACCTGTCGCTGAGCAATCGCCGTCGTCATTATTGACCATTCCCCACTTGAGCTCGAGTCTCCAACAAATCTACGACCGAGAACCCGCACCTTGCCATGCAGATCGGCAATGCCCGTATCACCGACTCTAAGCGCTCTGTTGGTTTGAATCTGTAGTTCATCAAGCATTTATGACAACGAGCGATACAAGGGATAATGACGCGGTATCACATCGTTTAATAATGCCCGGCTGAGAGAAAGGGTCACTAAGTCTAAAGTCGCAGATAGCCGGTGATAAGTATTTGTTAATTCACCGAGTTTTTGTTGTTCACGAATTTGCCATTTAACATTATTTAAGCGCCCCCTGGCCGGACTCCATCTCGTCAGCATCTATTTCTATTCCTTGATCATCAACCATGCAAACTGGGAAGCCACTCTTTTGGAGGGTCTTAAGGTCTTCCCGTGTGGTTTGGATAGCACATTGATGGTCGCAGAACGGATGATTACGATGGATAATCTCGTTTATCTCTTGAGCAGTTAAAGGAGGTTAACATTCAACTAGTGGAAGGAACAGCGTCTCCCATGAACGCACAAGACGCATGCCCTTTTCGCCGAAGCTCGATGTTTTTTGTCCTGGCTTCGCCTTCACTGATTAAGTATCCCATTATTTATGGTCAAAGAGAGGCAAAATATAAATATTTTGCAGGCTCAATTTTATTAATTCAAGGAATGATTGGATGAAGAATCATCCATTTTTTCGTGTTCGATAATAACTGAACACATTCGATCATTTACTTTTTCTATAATTTCAATGCATTGGGTAAAAAACCTTTTCAATTTCCGTTTCATCCAGGTTTGAATCTGGACCACCTGTTAGCTCACGGTAATATCACGTACGTCGTTTCCCGTGACAGCCAAAGCCAACCTGGCAAGACTAATAATTCCACCGGTGGTTAGCAGTGCAACCTTTCGATATGGTGGGTCATAATCTAGGACGTCAGAAGTTGGAGAATTAGCTTTTTGCATTGAGTTCTCATCCTTTATTGCTTCCATGTGGTTATCCTACGCTTAAGACTCCATGTTACCATGAAGCCTCCAACGACTCGCTACCCGGTGATTGGCCAGCCTTCCGGGGCGGACTTCACACCCGCTGAAATACACGACCTTGCCCGGCCGCACTTAACATACTTCCTGAACATCTAAACCGAGCCCGAGAAATCAAAGGTTCGTTTTCTTTACTCTGATTGGCCAGCTCGTAAAAGCTGGTTTTTCTTTTGGAACCATAGTAAAGAAACTGATAAATAAATCAAAGTAACGGTATGACACCACCAAACGAGTTTATTTACTCAATCAGCAGATACTTAATGAAGATTGGATACGCTCGCATATCAACACTCGACCAGAATCACGACCTCCAGCTTGATGCGCTAAAACAAGCCGGCTGCGAGAAGATTTTTTCTGATAAAGTATCCGGGGCAAAGGTAGATCGACCTGGCCTTCAGGACGCGTTGGAATATTTGAGAAAGGATGACTGCCTGGTTGTGTGGCGATTAGATCGACTTGGTCGTAGCCTGAAACATCTGATTGAGGTGGCGGAGGCGTTAGAAACACGAGGTATTGGCTTAGCCTCTCTGCAGGAGGGACTGGATACCTCCACCAGCGGCGGCAAATTAATTTTTCACATCTTCGGGGCACTAGCCGAGTTTGAACGGAACCTGATCAGAGAGAGAACCATGGCGGGCTTAGCTGCCGCCAGGGCAAGAGGACGTGTAGGAGGCAGGAGTAACAAATTGGATAACGGCAAAAAGCTGACCCTCAAAAAAATGTATGACTCTCGAGAGTATACAATAAGTGAAATTTGCCAATTACTAGAAATCAGCAAACCAACATTTTACAGGTATTTGAAGATGTCATGATCAAAAATGCCGTCGGGATCTGGGCAATATTTGGCAAAAAGAATGGCGCCTCGAAAAAACGTGGCCTCAAAATGGAATAATCGGCAGATCTTCAGATCGATTCTTCGACACTATCGCGGGTACGGCGTTGACACCCAACCTTCGATTGCCTTGACGAGGAAAGCCCGGTAAAGCGAGTCGCCAGCGATTGCGTATTTTGCTTGATAATGCTTTATTTTTATCGTACATTCTAGCTGTCGAAAAAACAGCGGCTGCACCCTGAACGTAGGACAGAAAATACTTTTCACCATGTTCTGCGCACATGAAAGGTTGCAAGCTGGATGAACTATTATTTTACGATCAAAGTAAAGCGTCATGAGTATTTTGAACCAAAAATATATTACATACGCTGAGGCCCAAAAATTATACAGCGTTGGCAGATCAAGATTGCAACGTCTTGTTGTAACTGGCGTTATCGAGGCCTACCGTCCAGGCAAAGAAACCCTGCTTGATTCAGCAAGCCTCAATATTTGGTTTCAATCAACCAAAGTCAAACCTATTGCACGACGAGGGCGCCCAAGAAGGAACATTCAGTGCAAATAACTTCCTATAATTTCATTCAAACGAGAACACACCCACCCAAAAACAACTACCCCTGACACAAGGCGCCTTCGGTTTGTCACGGCATGTTCATTTGGCGATATTGTCCGCTCCCCTCGTAAACACCCCCCATGCCATATTTTGTGCATGCTGCAAATATCTGCGGCAGCCAACCGATGCCTCAGTCGTACAATACAGAAAGGCGCTGATAGCTCTTTGATATGTTTTCCTTCCCTAATCGCATCATGCCTGATACGATTAAACCATGCAAACACATCAATGGATCTGGCAACATCCTAACTGGCCACATTTTTCATTTCATGCTGACCAACTTCTGAATGATCTTGGGGAAGCCTCGCAGATGATTGGCACGCTGGAAGCAATTAGCCGATCGATCAGCGATCAGGAAAACACAGCGGCGCTGGAGCGCGTTTTATCTGATGATGCCATGGAAACATCGGCAATCGAGGGAGAAACACTCCGGCGGAGCTCAGTGAGATTTTCTATCCGTAGAAGACTGGGATTACCTCAAGAACAGGGTGACCAAGACATTCGGACAGATGGGCTCATTGCTATGCTATTTGACGCCAGAAGCCAGATACAAGAGCCTCTTTCTTCGACGAGGATCCTGGGCTGGCATGCAGCACTCTTCCCCACCGGCTTTTCAGGACTCAAAAAAATTCGTGTCGGTCAATACAGAGGTCTTGAAGAAATGCAGATCGTTTCCGGTCCACTGGGCAAAGAGACTGTTCATTACATCGCCCTGCCGCATAGTAGGCTGGAGATGGAAATGGAACAGTTTCTTCGATGGGTGAACACCAACAAAGAACATCCTCCATTGCTCAAGGCCGGAATCGCCCACCTCTGGTTCATCATGATTCACCCCTTTGATGATGGCAATGGTCGGGTTGGACGGGCTATCATCGATTCTATCATGGCCGTCCATTACCCCAGACTGATGCAGCTCATCTCTTTTTCTAAACAGTTTAGCCATAACAGAAAAGGGTATTATGCCGCACTGGAACAGGCCGGCAAAGGTGGGCTGGACATCACCGTCTGGCTCAAATGGTTTTTCCAAGCAGCCATTACGGCAATGCAGGAAGCACAGTGGATGGTCGATATTGTGATACGGAAAACCAGCTTCTGGGAAATGCACAAAGAAACACCATTCAATGAGAGGCAGAGAAAAGTAATCAACCGGCTTCTGGATGCTGGTGGTCAATTCATCGGCAACATGACAACCAGAAAATACGCAGGCATGACCAAATGCAGCAAGATCACCGCCAGCCGAGACCTGGCAGATCTTACTACAAAAGGAGTACTACAAAAAACTGCCGATGGAGGAAGAAGCACAAGCTATGTCCTTTGCATGGAAACATGGCACGCCAGATCGGATCTCGATGTATAATTTCCTGAAAAATCAATCGGTTTAACTACTTTCTCCTCACTCTACACTCACCTGGCTTTCGACTATCAAACTTACACAGCTTCCCTTTCTCTTTCTTTTTCTGCCACTCTTCCATCTCCCCGAATCGTGAAGGAAACTCCTGGATAAAATCAATCGCCGTCCGGGGACACCGACCGTTAATTTCAGCCTGCCACTGTTTTACAAGTTCGAAGAACTCGTTCATGATCTGTTCGTATCCCTGTGCATCTGACGATTGAGCATGCGAAGCAGTGTCGTTATCTCGTTTGGATGTAGGGGGATAGGTTTTGAAAAGCGGGACGATCTTACAAGGCTGTCCATCAGTCTGGGTATGAAGCGTTTCCCTGGTTACCCCAAACTGTTCGTAAACAATCCCATACCATGATTCAGGGATCCTGTTTTTCCTTTTGGCATCAGAAATTGCCTGAGGTGAAATCCCGAGTTTTTCAGCGACTTCTTTTTGACTTCCTCCTCCTGCTAGTGATTTGATCTTTTTGAATAAATCTTCAAAATCTTCCCGCTCCATTATTTTCTCCAAACTTATACTTGATAGGGCTTTGCGATTCGATTAAAAATCAAACATGAACAAGGCCGACACAAGCAAAATAAAGCAATTGTTAAAACAATACAACATAAGGCAAAAGGATATTGCCGCTTTCCTTGGAGTATCTGCTCAGTTTGTCAATCAGGTAATTAACGGAAAAAGATCTACAGCCAGTGTCATGAAGGCTATTGCATTTTTCACACATAGTCCGATATCAGAGCTTTGGATAAAAGAAACGTAACTTCTTTGATTTGCAGAAAAATACTGTTTTATCAAAAAAAATCCGCAATCCGGCATCCTAGCAATATTTCACAGGATTTTGCAAATGAATTTAGGGTGGTAGCCCTGCCGAGTCACAACCAATTTACACAGAAGAAATCGTCCCCCTTTCCCGAAACCCAACAACACCAAACGATTTAGGGAGTATTAAAAATAAAAAAAGATACACATTGTGGCATGCGTTTTTTTGTACTGCTTGATTGCAGTTGTTAGATTAATCCAGAATTTCAATCTGTGATCAATTCCGACAAACCAAATTTACTCAATGTTAAATAATATCATCCATGTTGGGATTTTTATCATGATGAACCGCCGTCCCATTCTCGACACCGGATTTCCTGCTACTTGGGCTCGCTAATCCTTCTTTCGAGGCTGATTTTTTGCCGGGTTTCAAATTCCTATAAAAAGCCTGATAACTCATCGTTATTTTGCCATTATCTTTTAAATTATCGTAGGCCAACTTAATGCTGTATCCGGCAGCCAATAATTTTTCAACTTCTTGGCGCACAGCGAAGAATTCAATCCTTGCCAATCCTTTTTTCAATCGTTCCATAATAGAAATAATAAAATACGATATATTTTAATTAATAACCAAACAATATAGGGAATATATGATAGAAAATCATACAAAATGCACGATTTTTTATGGTTATCGTCAAAGTTCTGCTTTCCTTCCTGATTTTTCATCTGGAGTAAAAGGCAGGATAGGTGAGGTAGCGCTACCGCGCACCTCACTCCCCTGCCCCGTCCGAGGAATGCTTATTCGCTTTCAGCTCAACGCAACAGCCCATTGAAATCATGCCCAGCACGAAAAAGCGCATCACCACCTATCTTACGGACGAAGAATACCAATGCATGACCAGAGCAGCAGCTCAGACTGGCCTGTCGGTTTCAAAATATGTCAAAAGGGTTTGCTTAGGGCACTCCGTCAAAAGTACTGTCGATTACCAAGCGGTTCTCGCACTGACCAAAGCCAACGCCGACCTTGGCCGGCTTGGAGGCCTTTTCAAAATGTCGTTATCCGAAGGCTCTGCAGGCAATAGTTCTCCAGAGATTCGTAGCATTTTGAAAAATATTGAATTGGCGAAGGAACATATGGTGCGTCGCTTCAACGCACTGATCGAGGGATTCTCCAGAAGACAACCAAGGAAACCTACAGATGAAAATTTTCCATAATTTTCTCTATCTCGCCGGAAGCTTGATTATTTGCACCCTCTTGGCACTGTCTTGGCAAACTCGCGGTTTCAGTGGAGCAGGAAAAGTGATGGTGATCTTGGCTACTGCGGCTATCGCAATCTGGGCAACCATTTGGATTAGCCGTTGCTTCTTCTGGTTAATCACTCTCATGTTGGCTGGTATCATTATCCTGCTTGAAACGGCCTGCCACAAACTCAAGCAAATGGTGCTGGGGCAATGATCGCCAAACGGATCAACATTGATAAGGCCAACGATAATTCCGGTCGACTCGGTCGGTACATCGCCGACGCCAGCCATGCAGGAGAAAAATTATTGTTTGCCTGGCATTCCGGGTGCCAAGCCGAAACCTATGATGCCGCCCTTTTTGAGATCGAGGCGACCCAAGGACTGAACACGAGGTGTCAGGGAAGCAAAACGTATCATTTAATGATCAGTTTTCGGCCTGAAGACGAACCCTCGCTGACTCAAGAGAATATCACAAGTATCGAAAAGGCTTTTGCAGAGGCCCTTGGATTTGGCGATCATCAGCGGGTTTGTGGCGTCCACAAGAACACCAACAACCTGCATTTGCATATCGCCTACAACATGATCCATCCCGAACGATTCACCAAACACGAACCGTTTCGCGATTTTTACCGATTATCTGAAGTCTGCCGAGAGATGGAGCAGCGATATAAGCTGGCGGTTGACAACGGCGTTACGCACGAAACAGGAAAACAGCCCCGAATAAATCAACGTGCGGCCAGCATGGAAGCCCACAGCGGAGAGAAGTCTTTCCAATCATTCGCTATCGATCATAAAGATGAAATCGAAAGCGCTTTAGCAGATTCCAGGAACTGGACTGAGGCCCATTCGGCCCTGGCCAAGATTGGAGTGAAAATTGTTCCAAGAGGAAACGGGATGGCAGTTGCCAGTATCGACGGGCGGGGCGCCATCAAGGCAAGTGCCCTTGGCCGGAATCTTGCCAAAGCTCGACTCATACAGCGTTTAGGAAACTATTCGCCGCCAAGTCAACCTGCTCCCCAAAAGAATAGGTATGAACGCGAACCAATCCAACCAAAGAATCAAGCTCGCGAGGCCTTGTTTCATCAGTATGAACGCCTCAGGGCCGAGCGGCAGATCTGGCTTCAAGAATCTCGGCATGAATATCTCCTCGGGAAAAAACAGATTCTTTGCTTGTTCAGCCATCAGCTCAAGGCGATTGAAGCACGCATTCTTCCACGCAAAACAAAAAGAAAGCTGGTGCAGCTTCTCTATCTTGAGAAACGGTCAACCCTGGCTGACACCAGTGCCTCCTATGAAGAAAAAATCCTAAAAATTCGAGAAGCGACCCCGTTCAACAACTGGAATGGGTATTTGAAATGGAAGGCAAATCAAGGGGACGAAGCCGCTCTGAATGTACTCCGATCAAGGCTCCAGAAGTCGACAATTGAAAGAGCCGATGAACGAACACCAGAAAATTTGACGGAGACACATGCCAAAGCCAACGCCTCAATTGCTCAATGTGAAAAGCAAATAGTGACAGCAGGCATCTCTGGAAAGTATCGGTCAAGATTGATGGCCGTCACTAAAATGGAACTCTTAAAAGCTCAAGAAGAAATTAATCGGCCAACCGATGCATGCAAGCCAGCGATTTTTTCGGGCACGCACCATACTATCGACAACAACGGCGTCGTGATTTTTTCATTACCAAGCGGAGGCACTATCCGAGACACCGGCAGCAAACTCTATTTTTCTTGTGACGAAGCCACGGAACGTGCGGCTGTTCGGTATGGACTGGCAAGGTTTGGAAAAAATATTCTTTTGAAAGGAAACACCATTGAACGAAAAAACGATAAACGAACCGACTTCCCCCGATCAAGAACTCACCAGCCTAACATTGCTCGCGCTCAACAAAACCATCAACACAGCGTGCGCCAGCTGTCCGAACTCGATGTGGTTCGGATCGGAAAAAGATCAAAAATGTTTCTGCAGGATAATGCACGCAGTGACATGGAGCGCTGAGGCGCCCAACACAATCACTCATTGTGACGGACAATTTTTTGATAATTGAGGTCGAAGGAGCCACCTCTGTGGGTCAAGGTAAACAGGAGATATTTGAACTTTGACACCAGTGAAATATATGAAAAGGTATATTGCCCATCATCGACAATAATAACACTTAATATTTTATCGTAATAAGTGTGATAATTTATCAACCTTAATATTTATAGATTCCTGATCCACCACATTTTTTGCATCGAACCTGAAAATCTCCAGTTCCTTTACATTTGTTACATATCGTGGAGAACGAACCACAACCGTCACATTTTTTGCATTTAACATCCCTGGAGGGTAGTTTACCCGTCCCTGCACAAAATTTACATGAAACGGTTCGAATTTTATCAACTCGGCCGCTTCCTTGGCATTGTTTGCAAACCTGTTCAGAGTAAACACCTGACCCAATACACAGAGGGCATCTTTGGGTAGCCCTAGGGAGCCTTCCAGATCCTTTGCATCTTACACAGTTTTTGTTATCTACTGTTCCTGACCCTTTACATTCTTTGCATATAGGTGGAGGTAGAATAAAATCACCTGATCCTCCGCATTTTTTACAGGACACATTGTTTAAGGTAAACTTTCCAGTTCCATGGCAAATACTACAATTCCCTTCATACTTACCCGTTCCCTTGCAAATACCACAATTGAATGTAACAACTCCCTTGCCGTCACACTTAAAACAAGTCCCTTTAGGATCTCCAAATTTGATAATTTTTCTATCCCATTTTTCATAATCTTTCTGAGCACGTTTTTTGTATTGGCGACTGTTTCTCTCTTTTGGACTGCAATAATTTATTGCTTTAACAGCAATTATAGCTATTCCAAATAAGCTTTTAAAAAATCCCATCAAATAAATCCTTAATGATCATATATTTGAGTGGCTATTTTCCTAAAAAATGTCAAATTTTTTATAAATTTCTACTGAGATATAATCCGAAGATAAGGCGAAAACTGTCATATGCATCTTTGCGTCACTTGGGAAGACGTTCTCATGGGGTATGCGAATAATAAGGTGTTGGTTATTCGCCTCCTCATCTGCCAGCATTGACGGTCAAGTCTTTTCAAATAAACTGTGACTGCTAGGCTAATCCAGATATCGACGATAATTTAGTTACTGTCATATTCCCTTAACCGTATAAACAACAATACGCTGGAACGGGATCAAACTTGATTTTACGATTCTTTCTGCCCCGTTTTTTTCGACCACATATTTTAAGTCCCGTATGTTGTAGTTTACGCCTTTGATCTCGGCAGTCTCGCTTCCTTTGATAAAGATAATATCCTTACATTCTTCATCTAATTTTACCAAGATATCAATCATTGCTTGCTTTTCATAATTCTGAGCTTCTTTGAGAATTTCTCGCCAAGTTGTGTCCGAAAGGCCTCCCCTCTTGCGCTCATCATTAATATCTTGCAGCTTTCTACGGGCAAAAAAATAGATAAAACCAGAACTAAGTATGGCGGAAGCGACAACGCCCCAACTGACAAAGGTTAGCCCAAAAAAAATTGCTGGCGCGAGGCCAAGGCTTTGAGCTAAGCCGGACAAGCCTACAGCAGTAAGTCCACTGCCTATCGCAGTGCCTGCAGATGACAATGTCCCTCCAAGAGCAGCGTATACACCAGCAGCTGAAGTGAGGCCAAGAGCTGATAAGATCCCAGCATTACCCGCAACGAAAGCTCCAATCCAAGTAGTGGAAAGGGTTCCAGCAATATAACCTCCCGCAGCAGTTGAAGCGATCCACGCACCTGAAGAATGAAGAATCGGTATAGCAATAAAAGGGAGCACAATTATTCCTCACGTTTTATATGTTTGCTTGATAAGACGATGGTCCATCTTGAGATTAATTTGGATCAGAACGCTATCAACAAGCCAGGTAAACATTGTTCCAATAAGTCGGTATCTGATTCGAAACTGTCAAACCGCGTTGGTATTATAAAGCCGGTTAATCTCGTTACCGGATGCGACTATTGCTCTCGAAGCAAGAGCGTAGGCTGATTCCAACAGGTCGACGATTGGTACTTCAGAGTAACATGTTCCAGAATATTGGAAGGTCCCAAATCGAATCTCGTGTCTATCTATTCTTGTTCCAGTCCAGTCTTCGTTCAATTGGTGCTTCACGATTCCTTGGTGCTTAGCCTTGTTTGATAGTGCCGCAACATGTTTGGAGTTGGTGGCATTGCAAAGCTCTGTCAATGTTGTTTCCAATGACTGATACAGTACGTTGCGTTGCAACACTTGAATAACCCTGGTAGACGAAATCTCTCGTTCTCGAAGCGGGTTGGGTTGAAGATTCAATCCTAAAGAAAAATAGATCGCATGTGCCAATAAATCTGGAAACGAATGGATAGATTGCACGCATGCCACGGCGTGAGCTCCGCTCTTTACCATGAAATTCTCAAATTTTTCTCTTCCCGTGTTTTTTCCGCACGCGACTACTATCAGAGGATACTTTGATAGATGAACCTTCGTGAATCTTTTGAGAAGACGAAGAACTTCCTGAAAATGATATCTCGCATAGGCTTGTCTGTCCAATAACGAGTCAAGGCTAGGTTTTGCCAAGGTAAGCTGGGGTAGGCCAAAGCGACGTTTAATGCTTTCGCGGGTTTCAGCAACGTTCCAGGTGGTCATATATTCTATTTCCAGAATTAAGCCGGACCGGTGTGCAGCATCGGCTTTTTACATTCTTATTCAAGAGTCACCATTATTCCAATAAGTCATGACTTTCAGAGGTCAGCCAGGCTCTCCCCCCTCTCTGCACCTCGTTACGACCAAAAACAATTTTTCTCTTCTAACACCCTCAGGTTATCTGTACAACAATTTGAAAGAACGATTTTTTTATATATTTTTCACCCATCCACAATGTGGCACCTTTGCCATTCACCCCCCAAAAAAAACGGGGAAGAATTTATTTCTTTCCCCGCTAAACATCGTCTCTAATATGACGGTCAGCAATTTCGTATTTGCAGCAAGTTAACCTCCTAAATTTTCCTGGCAAACCGTTTTACAAACTGGTCAGATCGCCCTTCTTGCCCTGAACTGTTATTGAGTTTCGGATTACCCTTGGAGACAATCAATCGTGAATGGTCTCCTCTGCTTGTGACAACTTCCGCTTCACCCATATCCTTTGTTTTTTGGGCTGCAGCGGGAGATGAGGCATGAGTCATTTTCGCTCCTGGTTCCCGACCTTTGCTCAAGGCTATTTTGACCATCTCAGCATATTTACCTCCCCTGGCTGCATTTGGAGAGTGATACGCTCCCACCGCCTCCCAGGTCTGGCCGTGGCGGTCAATTTCCTGTTTCAGGATCCATGACCCCAAGTATATGTTTGCCTGAGGGTCAAAGGCTGCCTCCAAGGGAATCCCGTACTTCTTGAGCCAAAAATTATTCACCTGCATTATCCCGGAATCAAAGGAACGGCCTTCAGCGTCTGCCTGCTTTGCCATGGCCAAAGCTTTATCCTTGGAGGCAAACTGATACCCCTTTCCTTCTATGTTCAGAGCCCAGGGATTGTGACCGCTTTCGACATCGGCAATGGCCTGCGTCCAAGCAACGGGAACACCCCAAAACTGGGCCGCTTCCTGAAACAATGGCCCCATGGGCGAAATCTGTTCAGCATGAACTGAAGACACCACGGCTCCCCCTAATACAAGCAGAACCAGCACCTTTCGCCTCATCGTTCAACCTCAACGACTTGGGCATTCACCTGCTTGGCAACGGCGTCGAGTCCCCGCGATTTGTGCAAATCATTGAAATCGGTGTATCTCTTCAACATCTCTTCACGATTAAAGCTTGGCGCCACCACATTGGCGCCGATTACCTCCGCAGCTTCCTTAGCCTTTCTCAGCCCCACATTACCAATGGGCGTGCCATTGATTTGCTCAACCAGGTGATGATCGTTATCCGCACAAATAGTGATCTCAGAATCTGGATACTGTTCACGCAATATCTCGGCAACGGGCAATAGGTTGTGGGCAGTGAATGCCGCAACAACGGTTTGCCCGGTGGCCATGTGTATACTTGCAGCCGTTGCGTACCCTTCCGCGAGGAAAATCTCCCCATTATCTGATAATTCCGGCGAAGGGATGACCAGAGCGGCCCCATATTGGGGGCAACCAGATTCAAATCTCTTTGCACCATTGGGTTCAATCCATTGCAGTGTTTGGATGTGGCCGGTACGAAGATCAAAACCGGGAATGAGTAAATTACCTCGGCTATCCTGCTTCAATCCGTACCCCTCAACCCCTTTGTCTTTGAGGTATATGTGTTCGTTCGACGGTTCTGCATTCATCCATTTGGCATACGCCCGTTTCATGGCTTTGGCCCGCTGTTCTTGAATTTGCTGTTCCCGCTCGATTTTTCGCACCGAGGCCTCTGCCTGTAGCGTTTCCTTCTGTGCTTCAGTTAAGGTGTGACCCGTTGCAATCCATTTGACCTGTTCACCGGTTTTGTAATTATGCCCCCAGCCATTCGGTCGCCCGTCGTCGTATCCACAATACGCCCCATCCTTGGCTCCGGATTTGCCCGTCTCAACAGGAACGCGATGAATTTTTCCATCAAGAATCGGCTCCTCAACTATTAGTCCAGCCCCTCGAAGCATTTGAGCAAATTCTTGTGCCGGCGGCAGGCTAGGTGTTGAGGATGCTGGTTCTCTTTCAGGCAACCATGCAGCCAAAGCAACTAAATCCGTGCCGTCCGGCGCATACCAACGTTTCGCTTCACTGTCCCATTTTGCCCCTGCCGCCTTGGCCTTATTTTTCTCTCGATAGGGAACATTCAAATAGGTTTTGGTTTCAGCAATCAGACTGGCCTCTCTTGCTGCAACGTCATGAGCGAGGAGTTTATCCGACCGATCATAGCCAGCGATGAAACTTTCCTTCATCTCCTTGGGTGGCGGGTTTTCCAACCCTTCAAATTTGAGGATGAATTTTGTTTGATCCGCGAAATCATGGTCTCGACTCGCCAAGAGGTAAATATTTCTATCATCCTGATACTCGCAATGTAACGGACCCTGCCGGTGTGTCTCGCATAACACCCGGTACGCAGACCCTGCCTCCTGAGCAGTCGCATATTCCTGATACACTTTCGGGGATGACCCGCTGATAATAAATACTCCTGCCTCATTTTCCGTCTGCTGAACGGCCAGTTCGTGCTCCAGGTTCATGACATACTCCTTGATTTTTTCCGCATCGCGGCAAGCCCGCATAATCTCTTGAGGGTCTTTTTGCAGAACACTCACCCAACTCTCGACATAGGAAACATGCTGATCTGGTTGATGGGGCAAGCCCAATTCCTGGCTGAGCATCCAAGAGGCGATCTCCGCGCGTAATTCCTCCTTGGCGTAGACTTCCGATCCATACGGACCAAACTCACGCGCCATTCGGGTTGGGTGCCCGGTCCAATGACCCAATTCGTGCAACGCCGTGTTGTAATAGTTGCCTGCTTCAGGAAAGCTCTCCTTTGGCGGCAAGTGAATGTCATCGGTGGACATCCGATAAAAGGCACGATCTGCCTGATCGTGGCTGATAATTGCCCCTGATCCTGCTAAAATTTCCTCACCTCTCTGGAGGGGATCCCATGTACGTTCCGGCTCCTCGTAGGGCGGAATATCCTGACCATCAAGCGTTTGCAGCTGGCTTGCATGAAATACCGAAAACACGTGCAAACGCGGACGTTCCAGTTGAACAGTTTCCTTTTTTTCCTCACCATTTTCATCCAAAGTAGGTTGGCCGGATTCATCGAGAATGGGTTGCCGGTCCGTCCATTGCCAGAACACGACCTGCTGGGATTTGGAACCTTTCTTGACGCGCCATTCTTGCTCATTGGCCTGCTTAAAGGTCATCCAGCGTGGATCGGCATAGCCATGGCGGGCCAACATAATAGTGTTGACGCCTCTGTAAACCGTCCCGGTAACCGGATTCATGGGACGATGGAACTCTCCTGCTTTCCAGGGTTTTTGCCAGGGCGCAGTCCCCTTCTGCAACTCCTCGACAATGGTCTCGGTGAACGTTTCCGCTATGCTTTTTCGATCAGATTTCTTCATCGACGTCCCCCTCAATCACATCCCCCAAGTCCTCGTCGCCAAGAAACGCCCCCATGTAATCGGCCACATCCGGATCCACCGGAATCCCTAGTCCCCGATTGTCCAGGGCCTGCTGTTCAACCCTTCTCGATGCTGCTTGCAGATATTCCATGAGCTACTTCCTCAAAAGGTTATGACCGGTTCAACCGGTCTGAGAGAAACGATCGGCGCCAGTCCGAAATATCGGCTGTCAAAACTGCCGTCGTGGTGTTGTGAGAGAAGGAGAGCTTTTCCTGGAGGAATCGCTCCGGTGTGGAGATCAGATGGCGGCATGGAACGTCCTTGACTGTCCATGCCAAGCGTTTCGGTGTGTGCCAGAACTTGATCGTTGACCATGATCAAGTCGCCATGACGGCGAATATTGTCCCCGCCTAGTCCGGCTATCTCCTTGAGGAGTGGCCTTAGCCCTGAAGGACAGGAGCCAGCTGCCAGATAGTCTCTTTCTCGCGCCAATTGAACGAACGCCGGATCATCAAGGCAAAATGCGACAATTTGTCCGCGTTGCAGTGGACCATTCACGAACCGATACAGGCCAACAGGAAGCGAAGGGGTCAGGTTGACGCGGTAGCCGAGATGCCAGAAAACAACTGCCAAAATCGAAAACGATAGGCTAATCGCACAGATACTTTTCATAGTCAGCTTCAGTAATGACAGGCGCATTCGGTTCCTTTGGCTTTTCCTGCACAGGTGCTTCATACAGACTGTCAGACTTTGTGGGGGGAAGGATTCGCGCGCGGACCGAAAATACCGGATCAAGGAAATAGAGGATTTGGCGACCGTAGACGGGAGATTGTCCGGCCGTGAAGATCAACATGTCCCCTGGTGCGGTGACATTACCGAAAGCGTCTTTTTCCGCCCCAGGCAGACGCAAGCATTCATCCGGCGTCAAGAGTGGCCTGGAGGTTTCGTTGATGCTGATCGAGCGTGATCGTCCGCCCTTTCCTCGACTGATCGATACCTTCTTGTTGACCACAGTCGTTGTGCCGGTCAATTTGGAGAGGTATTCAGCGGTCTCGGGCAGGTTGGGAGCGTATGCAATGCGCACATGGCAGTTGGCCATCAGGGCATTATCGACGCCATAGGTGTTGTTGAGTTGCTTGGTGTCTTGGACGATGAAGTATCCCTTGATGCCGTAACCGGCCATAAAGGCAATGGCCCGTTCAAATATCGGCAACTTGCCCAAAGCGGTGAACTCGTCGAGCATCAGCAACAACCGATGGTGATACGCAGCCTGGCTGGCGCCGTCGGCAAAGGTCATCTTCTCGGTCAGTCGCCCCAGCAATTGGGTCATGAAGATACGAAGCAACGGACGGAGCCGGTCGATATCCGCTGGCGCCACCATCAAATACAGATTCACCGCTGCCTGATGGTTCATCAAATCCAGGATTCGGAAATCACAGCGGGAGATGTTGCGAGCTACAACCGGATCTCGATAGAGCGCCAAATTGGCGGTGGCGGTTGAGACGACACCGGCCATTTCCTTGTCTGCCTTGGCAAGCATGCCGCTGGCGGCTGAGGCGCAAAAAATATGGGCGGCCCTGCCCTGCTCTGCGTCCAATTCGGGAAACATTTCCGCCAGCATCGCGGCGTGATCCGTGGCAATGATTTCCTCGAACAGGTCCCTGGGGCCACCTTGCCGATTAGGATCTTCAAGCATCAAGGAAACATCGTACAGACTGGCCTGCCGGTCGCTCTGCAACCTGGTGGTGATCAAACAGTGCAGCAACACTCCACCAAAGAAACCGCATGCCGCCTTGTCCCAGTAATCCGGCAGCCCCTTGCCGTCTGGATCGAGCACCATATTGGCCACTTGCTGCACATCCGCGATTGCCCGATCCCCTTCCAGGCGTATCTCTTCAAGAGGATTGAAACAGGCCGTGGCGCCGGTCGGGTCCGCCGGCTCGAACCGAAGGACCCTGTTGCCCTGACTTTTGAGATAACCAGCTGTCAGGGCATGATTTTCACCTTTGATGTCAAACACCACGCTGGATTGCTCCCAAGCCAGTAACGTGGGCAGGATCAACCCCACGCCTTTTCCCGAGCGGGTCGGAGCAAAGCACAGCAGATGCTCTGGACCGTTATGACGAAGGTAGAACTGTGTTCTTGTTTTGCAATCAAACCAGCCACCGATATAAACGCCCCGACCGGACAAATATCCCATGGCCCTGATTTCCTTGCCGGTGGCCCATCGTGCCGTACCATGCAGGTCTTTCCGCCCTTTAGGCGTCTGATTGACGGCGAGATACCCCATGGCCACAAGAAACAACGGCCCCATGAAAAGGAGCATGGATTGATCGGCCAACGGCTGAACCGCTGGAGAGGTAAGGAGCGCTTGTGGCCAGGTCAAGACCAGCCAAGGTCGGTACCAATGACGGCCAAAGGCAACAAAAGATTCTCCAAGCACGGGATGATGCCCTACCAGGTTGCCAATTCGCTGTAATGTCCACATCAGCACCGCCAGTCCCCAAAGCACAACCAGGAGTAAAACCAGCCATCTCCAGAGGCTTCTCTTTGCCGTGCGGCTGAGATGTCCATACTGCTGTTCAGCCATTGTTGAATCGGGTGTACGGTTCCCGAAAGACGACGTCTTTCGTGACAATGACGTTGAATTGATAGCCTGGCCTGATCTCCAAGGTCGGCTTGATATTCAGGTTCTTCTGCAACAGGCTCATGGTTGCCTGCCCCATTTGTGCGGCCAGAGCGGCAGCCATGGCATCCTGTACTGAGGTGCCGTCACGGTTGTCGCTGGAGTTGGAAACGTTATCCATGGCATAGCTGGTTCCGCCGGTGACCAGACTCATCAACAACGATGAACCGAAAATCCGCAGATAGTGGTTATTCACCTGGTCTTCATAACCGGCATATCCGGAGATATCCGTTCCCGGCATCGCCCCTAAAGTAACAGCAGAGCCGTCGGGAAAATTGAGCCGGTTCCAGGCCACAAGCACCCGACTCTGGCCATACACAACCCGTGCGTCATAAACTCCGTAGAGCTTGGATCCCTGTGGAATGAGAAGGTGGCGGCCGGTGGCCGTGTCGTAGACATTCTGGGAAACCTGCGCGATCAGGCTTCCTGGCAAGTCTGAGTTGATACCGCTGATCATGATTCCGGGAATGACGGTCCCGGTTTTGATTTCAAAGGGCCTTCCGGGTTCACGGGTATAAGGTGAAAGCCACTCATCCCGACCTGCCCGACTGAAAAACTGCTCTTTGTCACGATCTGCGGCATTGAAATCCGCTGACTGGCTTTCTTCTGAGGGTATACCGGCCTGTTGAACCATGGCAGTCTGGCCGCCCCCACCTTTTACCGGTGTGCCTGTTCCCTTTTGCTCCTCCTTTGAGGCCTCCATGCGTTTGGCAATCAGGGGTGACTTCAATGCCTCATGTAGAGCCTGTTCCTTGGCCCGTTTTCTTTCTCGGTCCAGCTTGAGCGCCTCCTCGTTTTCTTTGGCTGGATCCGCTCGAACCACCACTAGCGGTTCTTTTCTTTTCGATGTTTCACTCTCCGGCGCCGCAATCACCGCAGGCGTATTGGCAGCAGGAGGCAGAGACAATCCATGCCCTTCCAGGGAGGCCAGCGACTTTTCCGGCGCCACCGCAACCGGTTTACTCTCTGTTGATTTTCTGGATCCCGAACCATAATTGACGCTATAGAAGAGCACGCCAAAGAGCCCGAGCACGACGAGAGAAACGGCATAAAGCGGCCATTTCTTCATCTTTGTGGTGGTGACTTTCGGTGGTTTCAGACTGTTTGGCGATCCATCACTCATTGCTTTCCCCTCCGCTTTTGAGGCAGGAAAAACCCGCAGCGGGTTTTCCATCTGCTGTATAGGAACGGCTCAGAGTCATGGTGCGAGAATGATCAACGATTCTGAGTTGCAGGTACCAAACCGATGGAGTCACACCCCGTAGCGCATCAAGCACGTAACTGATGACAACCTCACCACGAGGTGAAAGGGTGAAGCCCTGCTTGCGCAGATTGTTTTCAAAAGACTGGCTGAAAGAAGCGGATTGCTCAGGTGCGAGCAGTTTGATTGAGGTGCGGCCAGGGGGATACAGTTCCACCAGTTGATTCGTGGCATCTTGCACGATTGGATCGATTCCCTCCGAAGGTATTTGCCCCACAAAAGAGCTGCCGACACCGGCACGGCCGGCACAACCGCCTAAAACCAGTACACAGAGAAGAACAGTCAACAGCATGGCCTTCGCGTTCATTTGCTCCTCCTGATTTCGATGCTTTCCTGGTTTCCTCCTACCCCGGCGACTAGGGCAATGGTGTTGAAGAGGCCGTCAACGATCACGGTCTCATTCTGGACGCGGTAGTTGACCAGCACGTCCGCTCCTCCTTTGCGAACCAGCAATGCCGGCATCTCACCGGACCTGGTCGACCGGGGCAACTTGATGTACGTTTTCAGCCCGTCGTCGAAAACCCGCTCCGGTTTCCAAGAGACGTTGCCTTCCACCTCATAGTTGAAGTTGAGTTGAGCGAGGTCGACTTCCTTTCCATCTCCACCGATTGTTGAACCCCATTCCTTTTTCTTGGTGTCCTCGCTGCGCTTTTGTTGCAGATCTTGACGCATGGCGTCGTAATAGGCGAAGCCAACGTAGGGCGTGTGCCCTTTAAGCTGCGAAATCAGTCGCAAATGGTAGGCTCGCCGATCCGTGGTGATTACCGCACTGGTCTCCAACCCCGCATCTGCTGGTTTTATGAACAGGTGCGTGGTTCCTCCGGCTGTTCCAGATTCGACAAGCCAGCGGGCTGAATCTCCGACCACAACCTCGTTGACCAATTCACCGCGTTCCAGTTCGACATCACACACCTGGAACGGCGCCGCGATGATCGTTGGCACAGAGGCGCCATGCACGTACATGAGTTTGCCGCCAGTCGTCATGTACGGCTGAACATCGTTTTGGGTCGACCATTGTGAGGAAATCTGCAACGCTTTCCGTTCTTTGGCGGTCAACGGCACCATGACCTGATTGAGGTAATCAGTCTGATCAGCTATCGCCTTGCCGTCGAGCGCTACTCCCAAAATAGCCAGAAAGCACATACTGGATAAGAGTGTCTTCATTGATCACCTTCCCTCGTTGCTGATGATTTTTGAGGCGGCAAGCGCAGTGATATAGACACCACCGGGATTGGCCATCACCTCTAGTTCCGTTTGCGGTGGCCGCAGTTGAATTGTCGCCGTTGCCTCGAAACTATGCTGTTCAAGGAGTGCCCCTGCATGATTGCGGATCGTTTCGATCCATTCGACGCGATACGAGCTGTCACTGACCGGCAAGGGCAATCCCTTGATCTCGACATGCACCAGTTTTCCGGCTTTGGCGATCTCATAGGGGCTGTTCTCTTCAAACCATTGTTTCAGGACACCAGTGGCACTGCCGGTGATGACTTGGGACAAGCGCTTGATCATCTGTTTCTGCAACTCGGTATCAGCCGTCACGGTGCGCCAGTTGACAATCGCATCCGCAATCTCCGATTGGACCATGTTTCGTGGCGTGGGAATCGATTGTTCAAGCCTGGCCACGTTGCTCACCTTGCCCAGTTTGTCCATTTCCACAACGTAGGGGATGACCTTGACCTGCCTGGCCTGCATCACATTGCCGACCAGAGATAAGGCCAGCAAACTCAGGCTGATAAATGCCACTGCCCGCCATTGTGCGGCACGGCTGATGTAGGATCCATATCGTTCCAGCCATTCTTCACGGGCATTCAGATATGGATTGGCTTGGACAGACTTATCCTGTGATGGATTTGTTTTTTGACAAAACACCATCTATTGCTCCTGATTGATTGAGTAACCCTTTGAAAATTCAGTGGGTTACTTCTGTTGAAAAATTGTCTGCCGGAAAGCTATTCGGCTTGATCTGATGTAGATGGAGGAGGTGGTTTTGATGCGGTAGGGCTGTTCGAGGACAGTTCAGACTGTAATTTGGTGGCGTCACGACCATCCTTGAGATGAGAATTCATTCGTTGGCCAATCGAGCCCCAGGCGTTACGCTCTCGCCTGGCAGCGCTATTGGCATTCCAGATATTGCTGGCAGCTGCGCCAAATTTACCCAAGCCGGTTTTTCCTTCATAACCAGCCATATCGACGGCAGCCTTGGTTGAACTGGCGGCCCTGCCGGAAGCTGCCATGCCGCCACCGATAGCGGCCCCGACTGCCGCGCCGGCACCGGCCACCATGGCGCCAGTAGAGAGAAGCGCACCACCGTTGCCGGTATGGGTTCCATTGATAATTCCGGCACATACTTCCGGAATGGTTTTTACCAGGGCGAGCAGGACAACAGAAGCGCCTATAAGAACCAGCAAATCATAAACATGCGCATCCGTGGTCTCGAATTCGGTGATAAACGAAAGACCGATACCCAGGACAAGCTGCAACACGAACAGTTTAAAGGCTACAGACAGGGCATAGCGCATAGTGTTGATGGCATATTCCTTCAAAAGGCTCGATCCACCAAAACCAAGCAAAAGAATGGCGGCATTCATGGCCACAAAGGCCTCGCACTTAATGAGCACAACCTGTGCGGCCATCAGCGCAAAACAGGCCATTATGATACAGCCCAAAATCAGGTACCCTAACGAGTCGACCGGCGACCAGGCCGATGTCATATCAATTATTTGTTTGACGATATTTGCCCCTATCCTGAAAGCGTCCAAGGTGATATCGGGGCCACCCAAGCCGGTCGCCAGAGTTCGCAGCCCATTGATCAGGTTCATCGACCATACGCCAAAATTTTTGATTACGGAAAACACGAACCCTGAAAACAGCAATATGAATACAAACTGCTTCAACACCGAAGGGATATCGTCTCTTTTCAAAGACACTCTGACACCAAGAAGAGCAACATCAAGGACAAGGCACCAGTAAAACAATTTTTCTGCATATGCTTGCAATGCGCTTCCATAAGACGATGCTTTTATGGAAAATTTATTCAAAATATTGTACACAACATCATCAGTACTGGCAGAACATGATTGACTGTCAAATATGATTATCAATACAATCACCACCACAAAAAAGAGGCCCTTCGAGATGCGCATGAAATCCTTTCTTGTCGTTTTGTTTGTTTCTTCCGGAATCATTGTTTCAGGGTGTGACAATAGGAATGAAACCTCAAAAAAAGTGACTAACAACAACTCGATATCGCAAACGCAAAACATTCAAGAGCCGAAACCCGCGCCAACGACCGATGACGAAAAAGCGAAGGCGTGGAAAAAGGCTACCGATACCTCCGGGCATGATTTCAGCAAATACAGCAAACCGGTACCCTGATTCACGGGACGGATTCGCTATATTTAGAAAAATCGTACCCTTCAGTGTTGGTCGCGTTTTGCCACCGTTCCTTTTGCATCTGTGACTCCTTTTCCGCCTTCATCTGGCCAGCCAGGGTTGACTGCGTGTTTGTCGCGATTAACTCACGCAATTTCCTGACCTCTTGAACCTGAATCGTTGCCAACTGATTTCCTGCCTGCAGCGCCTTCATCTGCCCGTCGGGAGTATCGAGCAGGTTGCTGATGTAATTTTCTAGCTCGCCGGCGTCCTGGAGTTCCTGAAGCTGCTCACCGGAAAGCTGAAAAGTCGCTTGGGAGGCCTTATCCACTTCATTCGACCAAGCGTCGTAATGATCGCGGTAAGCCTGATTTGCTGCTGTGATCTCGGCGGGAGAAGCACCGGCCAGATCGGCAAATTCCGATTGATCAGGAAACAGGGTGTTGAATACCTCTGCCAAAGCGGTGATTTCACCACGCTGGGTTTTCAGCGTGCTGGTGAGTGAAGCCAGGTCGGTAAGCTGCCCTGCGAGTTGGCTCTTCAGTGTTCCTGGTAGAGATGCAGTGTTCTGGATCATGTTCTGCACCATCTGAATCTGTTGCGCTGTCTGCTGAATCGCTTCAGTGTATTGGTTAGTCAACGTGCTCAGTTGCGAGAGGTTGGTGACACGGTCCAAAGCCTGAGTAAACTTGCTGGAACAATTGGTGCAGTACACCACCTCCGCCGTAACCGGCCGAACCGCTGCCAGAACCAGCGCGATCGCTAACAATTGTTTTTTCATACTTTTCTCTCCTGTAACCATGCATCCGTCCAATTCCCCTGGCCTAGCTCAACCACCAACTGCCTAATCCGGGCAATACTCTCTTTATCCGAGGCGCCAATGAAGGCGAGCGTCTGAGGGCCAAGGGCCAGTTGCACCAATCGGCGCCCATCGGGGGAGATGATGTAGTAATCGCGTTTTGGAATAGCGTTGGCGACGATATCTATCTGACGGCTGTTCAAGCCAATATCGACATAAAGGTTGCATTGATTCTCCTGCCGAGCCGAATGGTTGGGCAGGAGAATCTTGGTCGGACAGGATTCAATCAAGACATCCATGATCCCTGAGTTACGGGCATCAGAGAGGCTTTGCGTGGCCAAAACAACCGCACAATTGGCTTTCCTGAGCACTTTCAGCCACTCTCGTATCTTTGCACGAAACACCGGATGACCAAGCATCACCCACGCTTCATCTAGAACCAGCAATGAGGGTTGGCCGCTTAGAGATTTTTCGAACCGCCGGAAGAGGTACAGAAGCACGGGTATCATGTTGGCCTCCCCCATCTCCATCAGGTCCTCGATCTCAAACACCATGAAATGAGAAACTGACAAACGGTCCTCCTTGGCATCCAACAAATGCCCCATGGCGCCCTTGCCAGTGTAATGCGTCAGGGCCACTTTCAATTCCTCATCCTGGCAAACATGCCAAAAATCAGTCAATGAACGCATGTGCGCCGGATTATGCCGCAATGTTTCAAGAGCAGTGTGAATGGCGTTACGATGGCCGGGGAGGATGGTCAGCTTCTGCAGTTCAGCCAAGGAAGCGATCCAGTTGGCTGCCCAGGCAAATTCAGTCTCTGATTCGTCGATGTGTTGCAAGGGGGCGAAGGAGAGCGATCCGTGGCCGATGTTGTAATGGTCGCCACCGACGCCCACACAGAGAGGAAATAAACTCATTCCTTTGTCAAAGGCGGCAATCTGCGCATTGCGGTAACCGCAAAACTGCGCGGTGATCAGCCCCAAAAGCGTACTCTTGCCGGATCCTGTTGGCCCGACAACAAAGGTATGGCCCAAATCACCTGCATGGAGATTGAACCAGAATGGTGTTGAACCGTCCGTGGTCAGCACTGAGAGCGGCCGAGATCGGGGAGGAAAAAAGGGACAGGGAGAGAACTGACTTCCTGTCCAGGTTGTGGCCAGCGGCAAAAGATCAGCAAGATTCAAAGTATTGACCAGAGGCCGGCGGATATTGGCGTATCCATTACCGGGGTGAGATCCCAGCCAGGCCTCAAGAGCATTCACGGATTCGATCCGACAACCGAACCCGAGCGTCTGTACGACCTTCCTCAGTTCCCGCGCCATTTCGTGCAGATCTTCAAGCCGATCATGACGCAACTCGATACACGAGGTGAGGTAGCCAATACCGACCACACCAGATTGGACTTCCAGCAAGGCCTCTTCGGCATCATCCCGCATCATTTGCGCATCGCGATTCACCCTCGCATTCGGGTTGTTTAGGAACAGATCCAGAAATCTGAACATCTGCTGCTGCCAACCCTTGCGGTACATGTTTATCTCCTTGGTCCCGTCCAACTGGTCCAGACAGATAAACCGGGTTGAATATCGGTAAGTTAAGGACAATCCATCGAGAGCGGACAGCATTGACGGCCAGGATTCATGCGGCAAACCATCAATGGCCAAAATCGACAGATACTGATCACCAACACGCGGTTGCAGGCCACCGATTAAATCGATCCCACCAAGTACGGCATCCAAGTACATGGGAACGCTTGGTACTCGGACTGGAAAATATTCTCCGATCAAACACCGCTGGAGATGAGACAGCAGCGAAGAAAAGACTGCTCCGTTTTCATCCTCATATTCCGCCAACCGTTCCATCCGCAAAACGGAAGACAGTGAGTCTTCCAATTCCGTGAGCGTGGCCACAAAATCATTGATGCTGCGATCTATACTGCAACCGGCAGCTCCGGTGCGAATCGATTGCTGCATTTTGGTGGTTCGCAGATCCGGCTTGTAGGTGAGAGTCAGGACGGTTTCCGTCTTGAAACAGAGACCACTGCCGAAAAAGGCCCGTCGCTCTTCATCAATCAAGCGAGTCACCGGATCAGGGAAATACCCACTTTCAACCGGAGGATAGGCCTGGTGTGGACAGCGGATAGCATCCACATGCAGCATCCAGCCCGTCCCCAGCCGTTTAATGCTGTTGTTTACCTGGCGAGATACCCAGGCCAGTTCATCAGGCGTGGATCCAGCCGTGTCCTGTCCCGTAAACGACCAAGCCGCGAGAAAGGAGCCGTCCTTGTTGAGTACCACACCAGGAGCGACCAAGGCAGCATAGGGCAGCAGATCAGGCAATCCCTTGGCGGTTGAACGGTAATCGGCGAGTTTCAGCACTTGAACCCTCCCGCAAGTTTCCAACGAGAAGCTCTGGCTGGATAATATTCCTGTTGCCCGATGTGCCGTGCCCACACCTTCGACATCAAGGGATCCTGTTTTGCCATGAGCCGCAGAACAGCTATCGAGCACAACCAGAAACCCAGCGCCGACAACCCGGCAACAATGGTCATGCCGCCGACACCGACCAAAAACGCGATCAGGGCACTGAACATCACCAGTTCGCGTTCCGCACCGAACACCTGATTGTGGCGGTGCAGACTCTGTCTGATCGGCACGGTGCGCATCAGATCACTGCTCCGGAGAAGGAGAACACACTGTTGACGATCGAGGTGGCAAAGGCGATGAAACTGATGCCGAACACCACCTGCAGCAGCAGCTTGAAACCGCCGGATAGGTCATCCTTGTTCAAGATGAAAATCACACCGCACAAGGCCATGGCCACGATGGAAATCCACTTGCCTGCCGGGCCGGTAACGGTATTGACCACCTTTTCCAGTGGACTGGAAAACTCGGTGATTCCGCCGGAGGCAGATGCCACCTCAGGAACAACGACGATGGCAAACAGCAGTAGAGACAGGGCAAGTTTGTTACGCATGATGAACGACCTCAGTTTGATAGGTATGGGTTTTGGCATCGTAGCCATGGATACGCAGGACTTCTGAAACTTTGCGGCCGGCGGGGACCCGCTCGATAAAGATGACCAACCCAACGCTTTTTCCGATGAGCTTTTGTTTTGCCGCCGGGGTTGCCTCTGCGATTAACTCCTCAAGTCGATCCAGGCCTTCGGCCGCGCTGTTGGCATGAACCGTGGCAATCCCACCGGGATGACCGGTGTTCCATGCCTTGAGAAGATCGAGGGCGGCTCCATCTCGAACCTCCCCGATGATGATTCTGGTTGGCCGGTATCGCATCGTCACTTTGACTAAGCGCCTCATGTCCACATGATCCGAGGTCCTGAAGAAAACCGTATTCTCGCTTTTTGACTGGAGTTCCATGGTATCTTCCAGGATCAGCAATCGATCCATCGGACAAATACCGGCAAGTGCGAGAATCAGTGCATTCACCAGGGTGGTTTTCCCCGAACCGGTTCCGCCGACCACAAGGATGTTGACCCGGCGCCTTAATGCATCATGAAGGACCGGCACCACGTCGGGCTCCAGAATCCCGGCCTGGACATACTCATCAAGGCCGAAAACCCGACTGGCCTTCTTGCGGATGGTAAAGCTGGGAGAGGACACCACCGGCGGCATCAACCCTTCAAAGCGGGAACCATCCAGAGGCAGCTCACCCTCGATAATGGGTTGCTCAACGGTGACGGTTCCTCCGAGTCCAGAAGCAACCAACGAAAGCACCAACCGGGCCTGTTCAGGCGCCATGACCGATTCAGGTTCCATTTCACGGCCCAATTTCTCGATCCAAATTTTTCCATCCGGATTGAGCATGACTTCCACCACGTCCGGGTCCCGTAGGGCAGACATGATGACCGGGCCAAGATTATGCTCCAACGAAGCAAGTAAACGGTTGTCGGCAATCATCTGTCCAATCCTCACCGCCAGATAAAAATCACGAGATTGACCAATGCCGAGATCGTCACAATGGCGGTCAACCAAAACAGGCTGGTGTTAAAGCGGCCCATTCGCCCGGCATGCTCGAAGAATAACCGAGACATCTCCTTTGCAGAGGCACTGGAGAGGCTTTCTCCCAAATGAGCAGTGGTCTGCTCCACCGCCCTGACGTAACCGTCGGTTCGCTCCGCAAGAATGGCTGTCAGCGCCTTACGATGGCGATAAAGCAGCTTTTCTTCTTCCGCGAGAAAGGCATTGAGAACGGTGACGATCATCAAAATCGGATCATCAGGGGACACCGAGGCCGAATTTTTCACGGCCAAGAGAGTACGGACCTCTTCTAAACTGAGGCCGATACCGTCAGGCAGCTCCGGCATTGCTTGTGATGATTGCAAAGAATCTTGACTATCCATCGCCCTGCCCTTTCAAACCACGTCGACCAACTGCGCCTTGTCCACTTCCCGCGAGACTTCAGCCCAGAATGTTTTCAGTCGTTGTCGCACCATGACCGGCAGGTTGGAATGAATGGCGGTTTCAAAGGTTTCCCGACGAGAGAGCAGGGATTCTAGGTCCTTGCCAAAGGTCGACTGTTTGCGGGATGGCACTTCAATGATGGATCGAAATTGGTCGAGGTGCTCCTGGTAGACTTTGAAATCCTCAAAGGCCTTGCCATTCATGGCAATCTCGCCAAAATAACGGTTCAACCAGATGACAATTGATGCAGTGGGAAAGGAGGTCGCCAACGTCTTGAGGCCCGAGGCAGTGTCCACAACGGCCTGCCCTCCAGTCATAACGGTATGCAAAAGAACAGCATGCCCTTCCTGGTCGAGCAGATCGAGAGCTGCATTATCCTTGAGATAGGAGCAAAGAGGCAGGAAAGTTGAGGCACCGTTGTCGATGACAATGTGGCTGGCTTCTGGTTGCTGAAGGATGTTCTCCATGAGGGAATCGAATCGGCGCTGATCGATATCATCTCCCACCATGATATCCAGTGACTGCACCGACAAGTCTTTGTAGCCGGAAAAAGTCGCATTGACCGGATCGGTGTCGACGCCGACGACAACGAGTCCTTGTTGGTGCAAATACTGGTAGAGCAGAGAAGCAATCAGAGATTTCCCGACGCCACCTTTTCCCTGCAAAACAAAATGAACGGTACTCATATCGCTCCCTACTCCCTTTGAGATTTTCTTTCTGGAGTGCCCTTTCTTTTTTTAAGAATATTTTAAATACTTTTTACCGTCGCGAGCCTGATCCGATATCTCACCGATTTATTGACATTAAGCGCGAGCGACAGGCCCAATTCCGCTACCTGCTATGCCACGCTTCGCTACCCGCTATGCCACGGTTTACCTACCTGCTACGCCACACTACCTACCCGCTACGCCACGTCTACCTACCTGCTGTGCCACGCCTTCCTACCCGCTACGCCACGGAGCGCTACCCGCTGTGCCACGCTTTCCTACCTGCTACGCCACGGGTTAAAGGGTTGTCCCTACCTGCTATGCCACGCTCTCTTGGCACGGAAACACATGGACCTTATCCTCGTCATCGATGGTCCATGATCCGATTGCCCCAATCTCGACCAACTCATTGAGGGCTTTCTTGAGTTGTTGGCGAAACTTGAACAACTCTTTGCAGGTGGATCGGCTCATGTGGCAAATCGTGGCGGTTTTTAGAGGATAAAGGTCAGCGCTGCTGTAAAGGCCATGCAACCATTTGGCGAGGCTGTTCTTGAGACACAGCCTTTTACGCCACTCCATTGAAGTCCAACCAAGATCCAGCAATGAGCCTAAATCCGCATTTACTCGCAGGAAAAATTTATTTTTCACCGAATCGTGGTAGAAATCGTAAATGAGTGGTCCACCATAAATGCCCATTTTACTGAGCACCGGTTGCCGCACGTTTTCCCCGTACCGAACTTCCACCAGGCAAGCACATAACCGCCGGATGGAATTGAATAGCCAATCCTGGCCTGATTTTCCCGGCTGCTTATTCAACGCCTTCAAGAAGCCCCGTACCGAAAATTCAACCAACCCATTCGCCTTCATTGCCGCTGATTGTTGTGCGGCAAGATGCATGGCATGAAGAATTACGTCCAAATCCCCTTGATCGAGAGCGCCTCCTGTGAAATAAATGGTCACATTTCGAAAGGAGAAAATTTTCCGTTTTTCCAAATATTTCCGGTGACCACGTTGCACCATGCCAAACATGGCAGATTGCAAAAAAGTGTTGGGAGCAACGTGATTTTTTTGCGCCGCCTCCGGCAGCCGTGGAATTCCATACGGCTCAACAGTGCTTGGCAGTTCAGGAATTTGCTCTCTTTGGATATCCAATTGTCCTTCCATCGTTTGCGCAAATGACTGCCACCATTTGTTAAATGAAATCCTTCCAAAGCAGGATCGAATCTCATGCCATGGAATATTCCGATTATTCGGATAACACTTTCTAATCGAACAGTATTCTCCGCCCTCTATTTACATGCCTTTATCATTAATTGAGTGGCATGATCTGTCAGCTTGACATCTTTCGAAGTTCGTGGACAATTGATGCAAGATTTAACTTTGAGTATTTTTGACACTATTTGATTTGCGTAAAATGACAAACAGCTGCTAAGATACGGACATTGTAATCGGCATCCCTGGACGACTTACAAAAGATTACGGTTTAGTTTTCGTTGGTTATGGCAACCGCAGAATCTCTTTTTGTATTAGTTACAACTTATTATTTTTGTGATTTTTGAATTGCGACACTCTTCTTTTGCTCTTGTCGCTTGTTTCAGAATCCTGGTGTGATTTTTTCCATTTCCTCCAGGATAATCCGCAGCTTTGTTTTACCCCCTCCAACTCTGTTTTATTCTGCTTTATTTTTTACTTCAAAAAATAAAGCAGATCAAGCAAAAATTTGGTGAGCCAAATGGAATCTCTCAGCTTTGAGGATTTGTTCAAAAAAATTAAGAAGATATCGAGAGGAAAAAATCAAAAGGGAGTGGCGCAAGCTCTTGGGATTTCTCCGCAAGCCATTACTGACGCGAAAAGGAAGAATAAAATCCCAGAAACCTGGTTCGACATCATTGAGGAAAAATTCGGGCTTTCGAAGGACGAGCTGATCCGCTATGAGGATCGTTCAACAACGAGGGGTAGCGCTTTTTTTAGCCCTACTGCTTCAGGACAATATCCGGAGAAGGACAGCTACGATCAAATTATGGACGAGTTTTTCGAACTCATAAAAGAATGGCAGGTCGAAGAGAATGGCCGGAGCACCAGGACCGCCATTGATTTCATACAAGAATTTCCTAAGCGATTTGAAGAAATGGCGGTGTGGCAAAAAAAACGGAAAGAAGAAAATACGTTGTCGCCGATGAGCGAAATCAAATCGGCTGGAGGGAATTAATAATTTTTATTGCAGCTTTTACCAAAGCAGGATCACTCACCTATTTTTTCAGATGATCGATACCACGAGATTCCCAAAGAGGATCGCGGCCTATTTTTTTGCAGGTCCTCTTCGGTTGGGTAGCTGATCAGCTTGTTCTCCCAACCTTTTTTCTCAGCATCTCTATAAGGGGTTTGTCAAAGTCGTCTTCTCTGGCAAAGATCAAGACTCTTTTCCACCCAGATCTTCTGCCCTGTAGACGGTGTAGCCCTCGTAATAATAGCTTGCGTCAATGCCCTTCATATAGACTTCGCTGTCATGAATTCTGTCGGTCAGGGCCTGTTGCAACAGGAACTTGATTTCAACGTCCTTGACGGGGCTACGCTCCATGGCAAGGAGATAATCATTCTTGTCAACACGGCTCCAATCAACAACCTTTTGTAGTTCTTGTTTCAGGATTAAATCGAGCCAGATGCGTGTGCTGCGCCCGTTGCCCTCTCTGAAGGGGTGGGCGATGTTCATTTCCACGTACTTTTCGATGATTTCCTCGAATGTCGACTGGGGCATGGTTTCAATATGCTGCAAAGCTGCCGCCAGATACATCACAGGTGCAAACCTGAAACTGCCCTTGGCAATGTTGACGGTGCGAATTTTCCCGGCAAAGTCGTAGATCTCGTCGAACAGATATTTGTGTATCTCTGCCAATGTCTGAAAGGTGCCAGCCTGCAGGGTGTCTAGCCTGCCGCTGGCAAAGAGGTGGTGCGCCTTTGCCTTGCTGATACGCTCTTCTACGCGGGCGAGCTCAACCGCATCGGTGATGCCGAGTTTGTTTTCCAAGGTCATGGGAGGCTCCTTTGCCACATAAACATCTTTTCCAACCAAGCTTTTTGAATATCGCTGAGAACAATCTCAACAACTTATATCATTGCGAAATTATGACCAACCTCATTCGATGCCAAAATCCTATACACGCACTTATACACATGTGCATAGAATTAGGTGGAATGTGTATAGCTCGGATAGTGGGCGAATTCGGCTTTGAAGCTAATTTTCACAATCATATCTGCTGCAAGCGATCGAACAGTTTGTCGATATATCTGTCTCGATCATCTGTCATGAACAGCACATGCATATCCTCAAGCTCATCTTGGGTACTGTCCCATTGCAACTGTGGGAAGCGCGTCCAGGAAAGAATGAAACTATTGAGGATCACGGTCGGGTCGTTCAGCCTCTGCTCGACATCCTTGATCCGCTTGTGGAACTGAATTTTCTGGCTGCCGGGGCCTTCATGCAGTAAGCCGTGTGGTTCGATGAAGGTGACATGCTGTATGCCGTGGGCGAGTACCCACAATATGAAATCTGGATGAAAGTTGCCAGCCTCGAAAAATCCCACACCTTTCCCTCTGCTCATGTTCCGCAGCAAGAAGAGTTCAACCCCTTCATTTTCCAGATCAATTTTGTGCTCGTCACACCAAACCTTTAAGTCGCTGACAAATTGATACTCGCTCTCCCCAAGGGCGACAGGAAGAACGGTAATTTTACCTCCGCGCCGGACATGAAAAAGTGGCTGAAATAAATGTGTCCCAAGATTGCAGGCAGACAGATCCCCGAACCTCAGCAACTCATCCTTTTTCTGCTCCAGATCCGTCTTCATCTGCTGGATGCTTTGGATAACTTGCTCCTCATCGCCATTCACGATGAGCTGGTAAAATTCTTCTTGCGGAATATTGTCGTCTTCCGGCGTCAAATCGCGCAGTTCCAGGCGAGGCTCGATGTACTCCCGCTTGCGATAGTTATAAAAATGATCGCAGTACCGTTTCAAAAGCTCCGAGGCTACCTGCTGCAGCAAAAGCACACCGTCAAAATCTGACGGGTTCAAGCGAGTTTCAGGAAGATACAGGGTATACCAGGTTGGATTCCTCAGCAGGTTGGCAATACCATTCTTGGTTATGTTGAAGTTGTACCAACTCCGTTCACGCTTGAACTGCTCCAACTCAAAAAAGAGCGTGTCGTAATCCAGCAGTGCCAGATGCTGTTCACGTAGCGATACTTTGTCTTTCTGCGTTGCCGGCCCCGCACCACGTGATTGCATCGCCTGAATGCGAGGATACCAGTCGGCGACTACCGTGTTGTGCGTCATGTACTCTGGGATGTCCCCGACAGTCGGCACAGCCGCATCCTTCTTGAAGTCGTACTCTTTGCCGTCGGAAGCCTTCCGCTTCGGCCGCAAAATCTTTAGTTTTTTGCCAAAGTCATAGGTGACGTTAAGGGGAACAGTGATGACCGTTCTGCGTTCGTTACCGGGCAGTCCCTCATCCTTCAGGAATTGGCGGAACTTTTCCATGAAGTCGGCTTCAATGCCGAAAACATGCAGGGTTTCCAGTTCCTCTATAAATGAAGGGTTGAGGGGAGCATGGGAATGGCCGCTCCGCTTGAGGCTCCAGTCGTAACCCTTCAGGCGGACACCACGGCCAAACAGCTGGATGATCTGAGCGCCTTCTGAACGACCGACATGCATCAGCCCCATGGTGCTGACACGCCAGCAATCCCAGCCCTCAACAAATTTCTTGGAGCCGATAAGCAGGTTTACCGAAGAGGATGAGTCTTTAACCGAAGCAAACATGGCCTCGGTAAAATCGCTGTCCTCTACCGTCAGGCGAGTGTTGTTCTGCGCAGCCACTTCGGCGACATGGTCACACAGGCTTTTGGCATCACCCACATTGATTAACCCAAAAGGCGTTTCCGACGTTCCAACCTTCAGGGCCACCTCTCCGGATTCTCCTTTTATCCGCTCCAAAGACAAATGACCGCCGGCGGGGTTATTGAATAACCGGGAAAGAATGTCTCGATATAAGGCATCAATGGTCTCGCCGCCATTCATCGCCCTTGCCAGGTAGGTGAATGCTCCGGCAAAGATGTCGTTGCCGTCCTGATCCAGAAGCCCGAGGCTCAGCCCGCCACCAGTCAACATGGCATTAATTGTCGCCTGACTGTTGGTGCGGTTATCAAGGAAATCGGCAATGAAGCAGATAATCTGGGCAACATCGGCGGCAACAATTTTTTCGTCGTTCGTACCGCCTTTCGCCTTTGAAACCGTACTCCCAACAAACACCCACAGTGGCTTTTCGAGATTGAACGATTCGTAATCTTTCGCTTTTTCTTCGTAAACACGGAGTTGCAGATAAAACTTCAGCAGGCACGCCGTCAGGTAGGCAAACTGAACCTGCGCGAACGTATTGGGCATGTTAAGGATTTGATAATCCTTGCCGAATCCGTCTTCATAGAACCAGCGGTAGGAATAATCAAAGAGAATGGTCTTGGCGTAACTGTCCTCGAAATCTGAACTCGCCGAGGCCTGGACCGCCTGTTCAAAGGTTGCCGAGTATTCGAAGGTGAAACCCTTGGCACACAGGTCAGAACGCCTGGTAAACCAGACACCCTCTTCCTTGCCGCTCATTCCGCGATGCCCTTCATCCACCAGCAGCAAGTTCTGGTCACCAAGGCTTCTGGTGGCGACGGTGTTCGGCCCCTCCTGTTCGCCAAGTTTGGTGATTTCCAGGACGTCAACCCGCGCTGTATTGGTTTGCGGCAGCGAGTAGCTTGCACGCTGGGCAAAGGAAAATGCCTGGATATTACTTTGCAGGAATTCGGCTACGTGCTGTTCAGAAAGCCGCTCATTGGGCGTCAGCAGGATGATGCGGGAAATATCCTTATCCTTGCCGTGCTTGCCGGCGTAGTGACGAAACTGCAACAGGTTGACGTGCATCAACAGGGTCTTGCCGCTGCCGGTGGCATTCTGCAGGCAGAGTTTATTGAGATCGTCCTCGCAATAGGGAGGGATCGGGGCAAACGGCTCTTGGCGGTTGGCCCAATGCTGATTGAAGCGTTCCACAAATCCGTTCAGTTCCAGCAGTAGCCCTTCCCGGTTGCCGAAAAAACGATCCAGATAGACCTCAACAAAGAGCAGGGTCAGCCATTGGTAGTATTTCCATACCACCGGGCGATGGCGCTTTTCGTTAATGGCCTGGGTGTGGCGGACAATGTTTTCCTCGTAGATGAGCAGCTGATCTTTGCTCAGTGCGCACTGCTCATTCCAAAACAGTTCGCTGGAGACCAAGTTGTGATAGAATTTGTGGATATTGTCGGCATCCAGGCCTTCCATCCGGGTATCGCGAATTGGCGCGGCCAGCCGATGAAAGGGGCGCACGACCTTGCCGACCAATTTCTGCTCAACCAGCGGATCGATACCAAACAGGCTGATCAACCACTGGTTCAAAACCAATTTATTGCGGAAGCTGTGCTTCTGGAGGCCTTTGGCTTTACGCTTTGCCATGCCTGCCCCCTTTTTTCTTGGTCGATTCGATCTGTTTCAGCTCTCGTTCCGCTTCAATGAAATGGTTCTCCACCTCGGTTGGTTCAGACAACTGGCGTAGTCGAAACTTTTCATATTCATCGTGGGCTTTTGCCATCGCGGTATCGTGACTGATGCTTCCCGCATGGGTCAGCAGTTGCCGTCCGGTCATGGTCAGGAACTGGTGGAGACGCTCAATCCAGTCCGCCATGGTCATCGGGGCACGGTTCATTGCCTGAAGCTCGGCGATTTCGAGGTAAGCGGTGACAATTCGATTGAGGATGTTCAGCTCCTCCTCGCCCAGGTAATTCTTGGCAACCTCCACATCACGTTTCAGCAGCCTGGCACCGGGATGGTTGGTTATACCCATATGGGGACGATCCGCATCGGCCCGTTGGTAGATCAACTCGGCTGCTGTATGCCCATGTGCGGCCCAATGCATCTTGTTTTGCACCTGCTTGAACAACATCTTCGAGGTTTCAGTGTGCGGATCATAATCAATGCTGGTCGCATAGATATCCAACACCTTGCGCCAGAAGATTTTCTCAGAAGAACGAATATCCCGGATACGGGCCAGTAACTCTTCAAAGTATCGACCGTTGTCCGGTTCCTTCAACCGCTCGTCATCCAGAGTAAACCCCTTGATGATAAACTCTTTGAGCCGTTCGGTTGCCCATATCCTGAACTGGGTGCCGCGAATGGAATTCACCCGGTAACCAACCGAAATAATCGCATCCAGGTTGTAGCATTCCAGTTCACGGGAAACCTGGCGCTCCCCCTCCTGTTGAACTGTTGCAAATTTTGCAACAGTTGCCTCTCGCCGCAACTCTCCGGTTTCGTAAATATTTTTCAGGTGGCGGCTGATTCCGGATTTATCGACCCCAAACAGCGTGGCCAACTGGTTGATGGTAAGCCAGATCGTCTCGTTCTGGAGCCGTGTCTCAAGACGAACGTGTCCGTCTTCTGTCTGATAGAGTAAAAATTCCGCCCTAGCCGGAAGATGGTTAGGCTCACTCATGCCGGCATCTCCCACATCCGCTTCATGAACTCTTCCTCAATGAGGCGAACTTTCCAATGGTCCTCATCCAGCTTCAAGTTGGGGAGATTATTGCTGCCGTTGACGTAGATAGTGTCGAACTCGAAATCGCGGGTGCTGATGCGGTTCTTCTTGAACCATTCATCCAGCATCAGGTTGTCCTGTTCGATGTTGTCGGTGAGTTTTCGCCAGACGATCAGCACCTTTTCCCGCTGACCATTGTTGGGATTGGCGGGATCTTTGGGCGCCCAGCCCTCAACCTTGCGGAACCACCAAGGGCCTTCGGCATCCTGGTGAATACGGCCGTCCACCACCAGTTTGACCTGCTGGTCATCGGGCAACTCCGGGTCGTTGATGCGGGTAAACGCCGCCTGGAAAGTTTGCGGCACGGAGATGTGCAGCACGCGCAGCCCGATTAGATAGTTGAAGGTCTCGATCAGATCGACTGCGCGGGTGATGTATTCGTCTGTGCCCGGCTTCTTGACCTCTATGGTGTAAGCGGTCGGGTCAGCAAAAGCGTCGATGTTCAAAAGCGATTGGCTGCCCCGGGTCTCGACATCGAGCAGATAACGGAGCATGTAGTCTTCTTTGAGCGCCGGATTGACGCCCACTGCCTTGCCACGCTGGGGAGTGTCGTCAAAACGGAGGTTATTGAGCGTGTCTTCGTAGGATTCGAGACGGAGGTATTTGCAGCAGTGGGAGATGCCGGTATGGCGAGCGATGGGTTTGCCTTCTTTCCAGTTATCGGAATAGACGACTTTGGCAATTCGGGGTTTGAGGACAGTGTCGAAATAATTACCCATTTCAATTAGTAAATACTGTCGCTCTCCACCGTCTTGCCGATTTAATTCAACAGTAGCCTGTCCGGTAACTCCAGATCCTGCAAAATAATCAAGATGAATCCCATCTAATGAAGCACTTAAATTAGCATACCATTTAATAAGACTCGGAGGCTTAGGAGTGTTAAAATTTTTTAAACCAAAAAGATTTTTTAATACTTTCGTAGCATCTGCGTTCGTTCCTTGTTCATCAAGCCATGTCCCCCAACCAGATTGTTTTGTGGTTTCTCTAATTTTTTCAAATGGGTCCCATCTATCTTTTTGGCCCTCAACTTCAATTCCTAGATCATAAGGAGTTTTCTCCCAATGAAAAACGGCAGGGTTATCCTTCGCTTCGACAATTGAAGGATTGGATGCCCCCCACCGCCACCGTCCCTCTTTCCCATCATTGCGATAGGGGTATATTTGGCCTCCATCAGGAGTTTTCAACGGAAAAAATTGTGCAGGCCGGTCTTCACGCAGAGAAGCGTCTCCCCATTTGCGTAGTTCTCTTCCTTTCACATATGGTCCTTCTTCATCTTCAAAATTAAAACTACCTACTTCTGTTTGATCCCTGGAAATATTTTTCTTGTTTCCATTAGAATAAATAACCAAATATTCATGTCCAAATCGAATACCAGTTTTCTGCTTTCCACCGCTTGGCTCAGCTTTCCAAGGGGCATATGCTAATTTGTTTGACTCTCCATAAAAATCTGCCATAAGGCTGCCGATTGAAATAATTTCATTATCATCAATAGAGCAGCCAATTAATGACGATTTTTCGATAAGAGGATTTGAAATATTGAATAGCTGGAATAAAAAACTGATCCATGATGAATGCCTATAAGTATCCTTATATAAAAAATCTCCGCCCCCAGTATTGTAAGGTGGATCAATATATACACATTTTACCTGATCTCGATAACGGTCATGCAACAAATTCAATGCTTGAAAGTTATCAGAGTGAATTAACAGCCCATCGCACTGCTCGTCAAATTTTTCAATCGAACCCACTAGCTGTTCCTTGAAGCTATCATCGAAAAACCGCGTATCCAGCAATAACTTATTGTTGGACTTGAGAAAATCGACTGTCAAAGGCCGTGAAAATCCAGGGCACACCAAATCTGCCTGGATCTCGTCGATGGCGAACAGCTTGATCCACTCTTCACACTGCGCCTCGTTAGCGGCAATTTCGGGATACAATTCCTCCGGAACCCGGTCCAGGGTGATGCAGTAGTTGGTTTCGACAACGAACTTCTTTTTCACCCAGAGCTTTTTCTGAAAATCTTCAAGCTGGGCGAGAAAATCAATCAGTTTGCCGGCGATCCGGCGTAGCACCTTGATCTTGGCCAAATAGGTCTCGACTGCCGGAGCATCGGCATCCTCAATATCATCAAGCCGCATGACCTCGTTCTTGATGTAGAAATCCAGCTCCCGACGAAGAAATCCGCCCAAGTCCTTGTGGATGAAGTAATCCCTGGTGTTGCGGGCCGTGTACTGATTGACGTACTTGGCAAGCAAAGGCCAGATCTTGTCACTGTCAGTGGAGGCGGTGATGTTCAGCAGACCTTGATACTCCCGCAACAGCTTGCACCGAGCATCATCTTCGTCAATCAGGGCTTGCAGCCGCTGCAGCACGGTTTCCACCGCCTCTTTATTGCGTTTATCCCGCCAGGTGTTTTCCTGGCCGGATTTTTCTGGGTCCGTCCGGTACTCAAAATTGATGACCAGCTCGCCATCTTCGTTCAAGACAACCGGGTTGTCGGCATGGAGGATGAAAAACCGTTTCGTGGCCTCCGACGCTTTGACGTTACCGTGTTCGCCTTCGCTGGCCGCGACAATACGGAAGTGCACCTTGCGCGGAGCATCCATACCGCCCATGGGCAGGCTGCCCAAAGCGGCCCGCACCTCCTTGGCCTGGCGGAGATCGAAGGTGAAGTTGGAGAAGTATTCGGCGGATTTGATATAATACTGGTCGGCGTTGGCCCAATGCAGCTTCACCTCCTCGCCGTTGTAGGGCACGGCAAAAGGGGCGGCCTTACCGGAAGTCTCCCGGACGTAGTAACGGCGGGAGATAAAATCGCCGTCATCATAGTAGCGCTCGAAAAATCGATATAGATGGTCATAAATATCGGCCTCGGCGCTGGCAGTGTCCTTGACCGCGTCGAGAGCAGCCTTTGCCTTTTTGACCGGCTCCGCCTCTTCCGGGTTGGGCGCTCCGAACTCTTTGGCGGTTTGCAGCGCCTTTTCATAAGCGGCTACCAACTCTCCCTTACGGGCGTCATCCACCTCGCCAAAGGCGTCTGTCACAAAACGCAAGAGATCCTTATCAATGAATTCAAGCACCTCGGCGCTTTTGGCATGCATGATGCGATAGAAGCCAAAATCCAGGTCCGGCTGATCGAGCTGGAAGAGTTCCTTGAGTTTTTTTAGAAGACGATTGCGCAGTTGTTCGGCAGTTGGCATGTGAGGTTCCTGGTATTCTGTAAATGAAAGTCATGGTTCCGGTGCTGACACCATGCCGGAATGCTGAACTTTCATTGTTCATACTGGCCGGTCAATCCGATCCGGTCACGTTGGTTAGATGACCCGCCACTTTAGGGTGAAGAGCGGGGTGATGGTAGTCTTTTGCTGCATGCGCTTTGCGAGTGCCTCAACAAGACGATCACGTTTTCCGTTGATTTCGTCTTCGATATCGAAAATTTTTTCGCGCAGACTTCGTTTTTTCCGCTCCAAACGGCTTATTTCTTCCTGCAGCCCATGTTGTTCATCCATGGTTGGAGCCTGGCGGCTGCGGCGCTGCAGATCGCGGATCTGGCGCTTGATGTCGTCCAATTCCTTCTGGGTCGCCAACTCCATGTCCTCAGCCCACTTGTCCAACTGGATACAGGCTTCGGTGAAATGGCGGTTGTTCTCTTCCAGGTTTCGCACCAGCGTGGCCTGGGCGTGCCGTTCTTGATCAAGTTGCAGGCGGTGTTGAACAGTGTCCGGGACATGGATGGGGTCACAACCAGCCTGTCCCTCACAATGGAACAGCTTGATGCAGGTTTCCTGGTCGATGTTTTTACCCTGCTCGTCAACGGCGGAAAAGAGCAGGTATTCTTCGGCATCAAAGGAATCAATGCGTATGTGTTGCAGGCTGAGCCAGCCGATCTGCCCCTTGAGGCTCTCCACCAGAGCGATTCGGGTCGGATGCCCGGTGATGTCAAAACTGACCTCTGCCGGAGGACAAGGCAGTTTTTGGGCGCAAGCAAGAACATGCTCTCCCAGGGGATGGCTTAAGCGATAGAGATATTCGCCAGGGGTGTTTTCCTGTTTTTTTGAGATGAGATAGTATCTGCCGCGAGAGGCTTCAGCAATCGGGCTGTTTTCCAGCTTGAAATGGAACTGTTCGTCGTCAAACCGTGCTCTATCGGCCAGAATGTGCTTGGTGACAGCCCAAAAAAGACGGCCGATACGATCAAGACGATCACGAGTTCCGGCCAGGTTGACCTTGAGCCGCTCATGGACATCTTCATCAAAATGTTCGAGCAGAAGTTTGCGGGTATCCTGCATCCTGTTCTGAATCTGTTCATCGAGTTCAAGCTGCAGCTGCTCAAAAGCCTGTTGGATTTCTTGTTCAGTTCTGCATTGCTGGTAGATCTCAAGAACGCGGCGTTCAAAATCAATACCCGCCTCGATAGAACCAAGGACCTCATCGCTGGCCCCAAAAACGCCGCTGAACAGGTTAAATTTCTGCTCCAGCAACTCGTAGACTCTCTGGTCGGCGGCATTACGCTCGTTGAGGAAATTGATGACCACTACATCGAACTTTTGCCCGTACCGGTGGCAACGCCCAATTCGCTGTTCGATACGCTGTGGATTCCAAGGCAAATCGAAATTGACGACGGCTGAACAGAATTGCAGATTCAGCCCCTCTGCCCCTGCTTCGGTGGCGATGAGAATGGACGCATGATCTCGAAAGTGATCGATGATCGCTGCGCGAAGGTCGATCTGTTTTGAGCCGGTCGCCCGGCCGGATTCCTGATTCTTCGCCAGCCATTCCTGATAAATCAGGCTGGAGGCCTCATCGTTGTTGGTACCGTTAAAGGTCAACACCTGACCGGTGTACCCATTGCCTTCAAGAAAATCCTTGAGCCAGTTCTGGGTTCGCCGTGATTCGGTGAAGATCACCACTTTTCCGGCAGCTCCCACAGCCGCCATTTTGCTGAGACCGATTTCAAGGGCCTGTAACAAGGCCTTGGTTTTGGTGTCAATGCCGATGCTTCGCGCCCAGCGGATGTAATCGGTCAATTCCTCAATTTCAGCGTCGAGCTTTTTGAGATCGATCTGTATTGAACCAGGTGAATGTGAACTCGTGTCAGGTTCGTCCGGGGATTCTTCGACCAGACTGTCTTCCTCGTCTTCAAGGAGTTCATCCAGAATGTCGTCGTCGATTTCCTCGCCGCTGATCAGAAAATCGACCGCCGTTGCCTGCTGACGAGCCTCTTCTTTCAGCTTCAGCAATCGATCCCGCATGATCTCCAAAGTGCCAGCTACCGCATGGGGAGAAGAAGCCAGAACCTTGCGAACCAGCAGAATGAGCAGATGTTTCTGTCCACTCGGCAATGCATAGGTCTCGTCGCGTTTGAGATAGGCGGAGACCGCCTCGTAGAGTTTCTGTTCCTGTTCGGTCGGCTTGAACGGTCGAGTGATCAGTTTCCGCTCAGTGTAGCGAACAAATTCGGTCACCTGGGATCGAAGGCTACGCCAGCAAAAAACACTCAATCGTTCGCGGAGTCCAGAGATATCGCCGCCATAATTGATGTATTGGGTGCGGAAGGAGGCCAACTCTCCAAAAATCCGTTCATCAATCAGCGTCGACAGGCCATATAGTTCGAGCAGGGAGTTCTGCAGAGGCGTGGCGGTCAACAGAAGTTTTTTGCGGTCTTCCGTGGCCCAGCGGATACGCTGCCCGAGACGGTTACTTTGACGATAGCTGTTGCGGAGCTTATGAGCCTCATCAATAACGACTAGATCCCAGACGACGTTACGGACCTCTTCAGCCTTACCGGATGCGTAATGCATGGAACAGATAATGATGCCCTGTTCCTTGAACGGGTTCGGAGAGCCATTCTTCTGATGTTCCTTGAAGGTTTTGGAATCGAGAATCAGGCTAGGTAGGTTGAATTTTTCCGAGAGTTCAATCGCCCATTGTTTCCGAAGCGAGGCCGGACAAATGACCAGAATGTTTCGCTTGCGCTCGGCCCAATACTGACACAGCACAAGCCCTGCCTCAATGGTTTTACCAAGGCCAACCTCATCGGCAAGAAGCACGCCTTTAGAGATTGGCGAGCGAAGAGCAAAAAGCGCGGCCTCGATTTGGTGCGGGTTGAGATCAACGCAGGCATCAAAAAGGGCTCGGCCAAGCCTATCAACACCGCTACCACCGGTGCGGCTCAGCTCAAAAGAGTAATATTTCGCGTGAAAGGGAGTAATCATGAGGGCGTGAAACCTATGTTGCCTTGTTAAGGCTGTATATGAATAACGCTTGCCTCTTTATCCCCACCTATTTTGCAGATAGCAGAGGCGGTATGAATCAACATCTCGACAAATACATTCTGCCAAGAGTTCAAGCCCGGCAAACTATCATGAATGTAGATAGCCTGAATGCATAACTGATCATACTGCAAGTATTTAACAGGTACTGATTTTTTAAACTATTTTTTTACCGCCCTAGCTTATCAATAGCTCCGATAGCGCTCAGTTTATGGTCATCCAGGAAATGGGTGTATTTCATGGTCTGGCTAATGTTTCGGTGCCCCATAATTTCGGCAACGGTTCGAATGTCGACTCCGTTCATGATCAAATAGCTTGCTGCAGAATGGCGCAAGCCGTAGAGGGTAAAATTACAGATCCCCGCATATCGGCAGGCATTATCAAAGGATCGCCGAAAATAACGGTGGGGCTGATCACGGTACTCTTTCCCAGGTGGCAGGAATACGAAGCCATTTTCGCCCTCCCCTGCCGCCCTCATCCCTTCGAACATCTTCCTGATGGTTCTCGTCATCGGAACGCGTCTTGGGTCCGTTTTGGTCTCTGTGAGATCAATCATACCTTGTCCAATCAATACCTGGTCCCAACGCAAGCCTGCGCCTTCTGAAGGGCGCATGGCCGTGTGGAGGAGCAGGAGAACGTAGCAGTAGAGTTTTTCGGATTTGGAAACGCAGCAGTAGTCGAGCAGGGTGTCGATTTGCTTCGGGGTGAGCAAGGAGAGTCTGTTTTTCGGAGCAGAGGGGCGTCGAATTTCAGCGCCCGGATCATTCACATCCAGTCCCCACTCAATCCTGGCCATGCGATACATGCAGGACAGAAAGGATAAATCCTGGATAACTGAGCTGGGACCGACTTCCTGCAACCGGTAATCGCGGTAGGCAGCAATATCTTTTGAGGTGATGGTCTGCAAGGACTTGCCATCAAAGTAGCGAATGATCCGGCCACCGATCTCTTGATCCAGCCGTTGAGTGTTGCGTTTTTTTCTCGGCGCTACCGCCATGGTATATTTTTCGACGGCCTCATTCAATCTGAGGTCATTCGCGGGCAGTTCACCGGGTAACGGTTGTCCTGCACGAAGAAGCGCTTCTGTCTCCTCGGCCCAGGTCATGGCTTTTGCTTTGCTATCAAATGTCGCGGTTTCCCGTCTCCCCTTGACGCAAATTGCTGCGCGAAACACTGGTCCGTATTTTCTATCGATCCTCGTAATCGTTGCCATCGCTTTTCGTGTGTAAATTTGAGTGTAAATTTCCGTGCACAGGAAACGACAACCAACGATATACAACGATTAAAAATGAGTGCAACTTGAAAAAATAATCTATAAAAACAACATGTTACATACCGAGACCGGCTGTAACCATTGAAAACACTGGGGTAGGCATAAAAAAAGGGGTTAGACACTCTTGAAAGCATCTAACCCCTTGATTTTACTGGTCGGAATGAGAGGATTTGAACCTCCGGCCCCCTGAACCCCATTCAGGTGCGCTACCAGGCTGCGCTACATTCCGAAAATAGTGGGGCTGTATTTAGCATTGTCGACTGCTCTCGTCAACCCCTTTTATTCTTTGATGTTCTGATCCACGCCGAGCAGTAAAAGCAGGGTCTTGAGTTCCTGCTTTACCTGATCGAGAATGGGTACAACTTCAGAAGGCTGAAGCACTGGGCAACGAATCTGCGTATGCCCGCCTGCTGGGAACGAACCTTGTTGCACTCTTTTTTGAGCACCAGCAATCGTGAATCCCTGACGATGCAATAGATCCTTGATGTGCAAGAGCAATTCAACATCGCGGCGACGATATAAGCGTTGCTTTGATTTACCGCGTACCGGTTTGATGGCCGAAAATTCCGCTTCCCAGTAGCGCAACACATGCGGGTCGACCCCGACGATGCCACTCACCTCGCCAATACGAAAGTAGACCTTATCAGGTATCTGGGCAACTTCGGCAGTCTCGGTACTCACATCGTCAAACCTCCGGATTGCTTACATGGATCGCGGAGAAAACTTAGGCCACACTGGCGGGATCAATCATCCGTGTTCAGGCGTTCACGCAAACGCTTGCTGGGGCGGAAGGAAACCATCTGGCGCTTGGTGATGGTCATGGATTCACCAGTGCGGGGGTTACGACCACGGCGAGGCGATTTATCGCGAACCGTCAGGGTGCCAAACTGCACCAGTTTAATGGATTCACCGGCGACCATAGTGTTCTTCATGGTGGCGAAGACCGTATCGACGATTTCAGCGGCGTTGCGCTGTGAAACGCCTAATTTTTCATTAACGGAAATGGCAAGTTCCTTACGGGTGACATTCTTTTTTTTCATACTTCGGATCCTTCGCGATAACGGGCATTAAAATCTGCCATGAGTGTTTGGACAATCTTTTGGTGAACCTTGTCGACCGTTTGATCGTCAAGGGTGGCTGTCAGTGATCGATAGGTGAGGCCAAGGGCCACGCTCTTGTGACCGGCCTGGATGGGTTTGCCCCGATATACATCGAAAATCTCAGCAGATTCAAGATATTTCTGTGACTGGCGACGAATTGCCTGCAGCAGAGTATCGGCCGGTAGAGCATCCGGAACCACCAGAGCAATATCTCGCTTCACTGAGGGATATTTAGGTAATGATTGGAACTGCTTGGGGATTCGTTGCAGTTGCAGCAGGGCCTCGAGATCGATTTCCAGGAAATAGACAGCCTGTTTGATGCCAAAGCCCTTCAATGTCTCGGCATGCACTAATCCCAAGGCACCGATAGTCGTTCCCTGCGGACCAAGCAATAAACCACATTGGGGATCGCAATAGGGTTGCAGCGATTCGGGATGCAGCTGAAACATGGAACCAGGCTCGCCCTCATCGATACGCAGCACTCGCAACAGTGCGGAGGCCACACCTTTGATATCGAAAAAATCCCCATCCTGTCCGGCGTAGTACAGCTGTTCCGCCTGGGGATATCGTTGCCCGCTGAGAACGGCACAGAGATACATCCGCTCTTCGGGCAAATGCCCCTGCTGGTGCTGCAAAAAGATCTTACCGGTTTCAAAGAGGCGGATATCGCCGCGTTGAAAGTTGATATTGCGGCGAATATTTTCCAGCAATCCTGGCAGCAGCAAACTGCGCATCACCGCCTGATCTTCGGAGAGCGGATTGAGTAACCGAGTGAGTTGGCGTCGAGGATCCTCTTGGCCCAGTCGGCAGAGGTCAAGGTGTGCTTCGCTAACAAAGCTGTAATTGATGGCCTCAGAAAATCCCTGAGCAGTCATCAAACGGGAGAGATCCTGGCGCAGCGTCCGTAGCGCATCGCGCTTGGGATAATCCATACGGATAAACGGCTGGGAGGTAGGGATTTCGTTATACCCCACCAACCGCGCCACTTCCTCCACCAGATCAACTTCCCGCTCGATATCAATGCGGAAGCTGGGCACAACGACCTCAAGCGTACCGGCATCAATGGGGCTGACTGCAAATTCGATGCTTTGCAGATAGGTCGCCACCTGCTCTCGGCTCAGCGTCATGCCCAAAAGGCGGCAGACACGATCAATCCGCAGGTGCAGACGCACCGGTTCCTTACGACCGGGATAGACATCGACACCATCGTTTTCAGCCTGCGCACCGGCCAGCTCGACCATCAAATCGACGGCACGTTGCAGGGCACTGGCGGCAAGGTTGGGATCGACGCCCCGCTCAAAACGATAAGAGGCCTCGGAAGGAATGCCGAGTCTACGGGCGGTGCGGCGTATGGACACAGGGTTGAAGCAGGCGGATTCAATGAGAATAGTGGTGCTGCTGGCAGTGATCTCAGTTTCCAGCCCCCCCATGACGCCGGCCAGGGCCACGGGGCGCTTGTCATCACATATGAGCAACGTGTCTTTATCAAGCTGACGGGTGGCACCGTCAAGGGTAACGATTTCTCTCTCGCCGGCTGCGGGACATCGGACCACGATTTTCTTGCCCTGCAAGGTCTCGAAATCAAAGGCATGCAGAGGTTGCCCGCTCTCCAGCATGACATAGTTGGTGATATCGACAATGTTGTTGATTGGGCGCATGCCGACAGCGCTCAACCGTTGCTGCATCCATTGCGGCGAAGGGCCAATGGTGACGTTGCGCAGTATTCGAGCCGTATAACGTGGGCAAAGCTCAGCATCATCAATGACCACCTGATAATCAACATCGGTTCCGGTCAATGGTGAAACAGCGGCCACCAGTGGCTGCACGACTCCCCCGGTAAAACTGGCCACCTCGCGGGCAATACCGCGCACACTGGCACAATCAGGACGATTCGGAGTGAGATCCACCTCTATAACGGTGTCACGCAGTCCCATGGCCTCAACCAGTGGCAGGCCAGGTTGCAGTGAAGCATCCAACTCCATGATGCCGGCATGATCGGTGTTGATGCCCAACTCCCGAGCCGAGCAGAGCATGCCCGCCGAGGCAACACCCCGTACCTTGGATTTCTTGATTTTAGTGCCATCGGGCAATTTCACCCCAGGTTTGGCCAGTGCTGTCACCAATCCAGCGCGTACATTGGGGGCACCGCAGACAATCTGTACTGTCTCCTCACCGGTATCCACCGTACAGATGGTGAGCTTATCAGCATCGGGATGCTTGGTCACTTCGGTGACTTTCGCCGTAGTGATGGGCGCCAGCTCAGTGAACAGTTCTTCGACGCTGTCGACCTCCAAACCAAGCATGGTGAGGCGATCGGCAATCTGGATTGCGCTGAGCCCCTGGGTGGAGACGAATTGATTGAGCCAGCTGAGTGTGAATTTCATGACGGTATTCCTGCAGACAGCATAGTCGTGAAGCGAACAATAGTTGATACCGGGAGTTATGGTTCCGGTAGTACGGCGTTAAAGCACAAAAACCACACCAGAGGACATGCGCTTCCGGTGTGGTCTATCTCATCCGGCTGCCCGCGACCTTGCAATGGATGCGGACGCGATGACGGAGGTCGAACTTTAAAACTGGGAAAGAAACCGGAGATCGTTCTCGTAATACAAGCGAATATCGTCGATGCCGTACTTGAGCATAGCGATACGCTCAACACCGAGACCAAAGGCAAACCCCGAGTAAACATCGGGATCATAGCCGACCATTTTCAAGACCTCAGGATCAATCATACCTGAACCAAGAATTTCCAGCCATCCCGTGCGCTTACATACTCGACACCCACTGCCGCCGCAGATGACGCAGGCGATATCAACCTCGGCGCTCGGTTCGGTGAACGGGAAAAAACTCGGCCGAAACCGCAGTGCAAGGTCGCGCTCAAACATCTTGCGGGTAAAGCTCGTCAGCACCCCTTTAAGATCGGCAAAGGAGACGTCTGTGTCGACTAAAAACCCCTCGACCTGATGAAACATCGGGGTATGGGTGATGTCGGAGTCACAGCGATAGACCTTACCCGGTGCGATATACCGAAGCGGCGGATCATTTTTTTCCATGATTCGGGCCTGCATCGGCGAGGTATGGGTGCGCAGCAGCAGGGAATCCGAGACATAAAAGGTGTCGTGCATGTCACGGGCAGGATGATGCGGCGGGATATTGAGGGCCTCGAAATTATAGTAGTCCGTCTCAACATCAGGCCCTTCGGCCACCGCAAACCCTAGCCCTTCGAAGATCGAACAGATCTCCTCCATAACTTGGGTGACCGGATGCAGGGTTCCATACGGCAACATGCGGCCTGGCAAGCTGCAATCAATGGCACCGCTTTGCCCCAGGTTTAAATCGCCACCGAGTTGCCCACGGAGTTCCTCAAAGCGCAGTTCAATGGCCTGCTTAATGTCATTGGCCAGCTGCCCAAGCCGGGGTCGATCCTCAGCGGCAACTGATTTCAGTTGCCGCATCACACCGGTTAGTGCACCACCTTTACGGCCAAGATACTGGATACGAAAAGACTCCAATTCGGTCGTATCCTTGATGCCATCAAGGGCAAGTTGCGCCTCTTGCTGGAGCCGCAGCAGCTCGCTTTCCATGAAAGGTTCCGAGGGTATCAGGAGGCAACGCCAGTGGCCTTGACCACAGCGGTAAAGGCATTAGGGTCGACAATGGCCAGGTTGGAGAGCACTTTACGATCCAACTCAATGGATTGCTTGCTCAGGCCATTGATCAAACGGCTGTAGCAGACGCCATTTAACTTGGCTGCTGCGCTGATACGACTGATCCACAGTTGACGGAATTCGCGTTTTTTAACGCGGCGATCCCGATAGGCATAACACAGAGCCCGATCAACGGCCTCGGCAGCGCTTCTAAACAGACGGTGCTTACCGCCACGAAATCCTTTAGCCAAACTCAGCACTTTATTTCTTCTGCGGCGTGCTTTAAAACCGCGGGTTACACGAGGCATTGTTTTCTCCGTTCAAACGCAACAATGAAAAGCCACGCTCCTGTGCAGAGGGGGCGATGGCTGAAAAATCCCGTCCGGCTCCCTTTTACAGGTAGGGAAGCATCCGACGAACAGCCTTGGTATCCACCTCGGCAATCAAAGCAGACTTGCGCAAATTACGTTTCCGCTTCGTCGACTTCTTGGTCAAAATATGAGAGGAAAAGGCTTTGGCCCGGCGAATCCGACCGGCACCGGTGGCCTTAAACCGTTTGGCGGCGCCTCTGTTGGTTTTCATTTTCGGCATGGTATGCACTCCTTACATGACAGCCGGCCGTTTGCTGTGCCGGAACTTGTGGTGGATAATAAACATTTTGACTTTTTACGATTCCATCAACCCGGCAATGTGATGTGTCAATTCGTTTGATTGGGCCACCACGGCCCACCTCAAAATCACACATCGCTGGACATGAACACCGCTTTTGGTGCTTCTATCACGAACGAACGATCAGGCTTTCGGCCCAACGAACATGACGAGTTGTCGTCCTTCCATCTTTGGTTCTTGGATGATCACACAGTCTTCGCGAAGGGTATCAGCTATTTTGGTCAAGGCATCCAAACCAATGGTCTGGGCATAGATGATTTCGCGACCGCGAAAGCGCATGGTCACCTTGACCTTATTTTTTTCCGCCAAAAATTCCTTTATTTTCCGAATCTTGAAACTGAGATCATGCTCTTCAGTTTTCGGACGGAACTTAATTTCGCGCGTTTCAATGACGGTTTGTTTTTTCTTGGCTTCCTGCTGCTTTTTCTTCAGCTCATAGCGGAATTTGTCGAAATTCATGATGCGACAAACCGGTGGGTCGGCTTTATCCGAAACCTCGACCAAGTCGAGCCCCTGCTCTTGAGCTATTTCCAATGCAGCCCGGACACTAACAATGCCACGCTGTGATCCATCGGCATCAACGAGTCGTATCTCCTTGTAGTCGATATCCTCGTTAATTTTGATCTTCAGATCCTGTTGGGTAGAAGGTTTGCGAGCGCCTCGTTTTTTAATGTTCGTTCCTCCAGTGAATGATAAACGTGATCAGGCTATGCGACGGCGGCACGCGTCGATAACGAGATCAACGAAGGCCTCCGGGGTCATGGCTGGTAAATTTTCTCCATCTCGACGCCGTACGGTGATGGTCCCCTCTTCCTTTTCGCGCTCACCGATAATGAGCATGTAAGGAACCTTCATCATTTGCGCCTCACGGATCTTGTAATTGAGCTTCTCGTTGCGCAGATCCTGTTCGACACGTAACCCCAGGCTACGCAACTTGGCATATACCTGTTGGCAGTACTCTGCCTGATCATCGGTGATGTTCATGATCCGTGCCTGTTCCGGGGCCAGCCACAGCGGAAACGCTCCAGCGTAATGCTCGATCAGCACCCCTATGAACCGCTCCAACGATCCCATCAATGCCCTGTGGATCATGATGGGCTGATGCTCGGCGCCATCGACGCCGGTGTAGCTCATCTGGAAACGCTCGGGCAAGTTGAAATCCACCTGTATGGTGGAGCATTGCCAGGAGCGCCCTAATTGATCCTTAATTTTGATGTCGATTTTAGGTCCGTAAAAGACGCCTTCACCGGGGTCGACCTGGTACTGCAACCCTTTTTTCTCCAGTGCCTGTTTCAAGGCCTGGGTTGAAAGCTGCCAGTGCTCGTCAGAACCGACGTACTTCTCCGGTCGCGTCGAGAGATAAATCTCATATTGATCAAAACCAAAGGTCTGGAGAATGTGTAGGTTGAGATCAATGATATTAAAAATTTCTTCTTCGAGCTGGTCCGGCCGACAGAAGATATGGGCATCATCCTGGGTAAAACCGCGTACCCGCATCAAGCCGTGCAACGCACCGGTGCGCTCGTAGCGGTACACCGTGCCCAATTCGCACCAACGAATGGGAAATTCACGATAGCTGTGCTTATCGGCCTTGTAGACGCCGATATGAAAGGGGCAGTTCATCGGCTTGAGCTGATACATCACCTCGTCAATTTCCATGGCCGAATACATATTCTCGCCATAAAAATCCAAATGCCCTGAGGTCTTCCACAGATCCTGGCGGGCTATGTGTGGGGTGTAGAGCAGCTGGTAGCCGTTTTTGTAGTGCTCGTCCTTCCAGTAATCTTCAAGCAGGCGCCGCAGCAGCGCACCGCGCGGTTGCCACAAAATTAAGCCGGGGCCGATCTGATCCTGAATGGTAAACAGCCCCAACTGTTTACCCAAGCGGCGGTGATCGCGCTTGCGCGCCTCTTCCAGGCGTTCGAGATACTGCTTGAGGTCTTTTTTGTCAGCAAAGGCTGTTCCGTAAATACGGGTCAGCATCGGCCGCTTTTCATCACCGCGCCAGTAGGACCCGGCAACACGGAGCAGCTTGAAGACTTTGATCCAGGACGAATCGGGCACATGCGGCCCACGGCAGAGATCGACAAATTTTCCGTGGGTGTAGAGGCTGACGGAGTCTACATCCATCTCGTTGAGCAATTCGAGCTTGTAAACCTCACCCAATTCAGTGAAAAAGCCAATCGCCTCTTCCCGGCTCACTTCTTGGCGGGTAAAGGGCAACCGGGCATTGGCCAGCTCGGTCATTTTGGCTTCAATCTGCTCGAAATCCTCAGGCGAGAATGCCTTATCCCGATCAAAGTCGTAATAGAAGCCGTCTTCGATGGCTGGGCCAATGGCGACCTTCACCCGGTCGCCAAACAACTCTTTGACTGCCAGAGCCATAAGATGGGCGGTGGAGTGACGAAGAATTTCTTCGCCAGCTTCCGACTGCAAAAAGACAGGCTCAAAGACGGTATCCAACATGAGCGGGGTGGAAAGATCAAGCAAACGACCATCGCTGCGCACAGCCACGGTTTGCTTGCGTTGCTTTCCGGAAACCAACTCCTTGAGCGCTTCCGCAAAAGTTGTACCCTGCGGAAAAGCCTTACTTTCACCGTCTTGGACGGATACCTGAATCTCTGCCATTGTGCCTGTAAAAAGGAAAGGCTAACGAGCAGAATTCTCTGCATCCTAGCCTTTGGAAATTGGTAGGCACGGACGGGGTCGAACCGACGACATCTACCACGTCAAGGTAGCGCTCTCCCACTGAGCTACGCGCCTACATCATTCTGTCTGTTGAGAGTGGCTATATACAGCAGCTCGCTGCAAACCGCAAGTCAATTACCAGCAAACATGGGGACTGTCAACAAAAATTACCATCTTTGACCACCCTTCCATCTCAGCCAAACCTGCAACGGGGACCAGTTATCTCCCTTAAATATTACGACAAAAAATAAATAATCGCCCTACCCCAGCCACTTCGTTTCCGCACTTTTCCATCTGCCAAGATATTGGGGGCGAGCTGGCGGGTATGCTCTTTTTTGAGTGAGACATGCCTCCACAACACAATCAACGCAACTCATTTGCAGTGGCGCCGACCAGGCGCAGCGTTTCCCTGATATGTTGTCCCGGCGATCATCAAATATAGCTTTGATACTCCGGTTCAAACATTAATCGACGGATGGCCTCAGTCAAATCATCAGGTCGGGGCTTGGCCGCCAATCCCTCTTTGTAGGCGACTTCCGCCACTGCCACAGCCACAGCCAACGATACCTCGCGGATACGAGGCAGCGGTGGATAGACCCGCCCGTAGCTGAGATCAGCCTCTGAAACTTCCCCCGCCACAACGCGGGCAGCCATCAGGAACATCTCGTCGGTGACGCGGGTGGAACCACTGGCCATCACCCCCATTCCCACACCGGGGAAGATGTAGACATTGTTGCCCTGGGAAGGATAGAGGGTGCGGTTATGGGTCTGCACCGGTGCAAAAGGGCTGCCCGAGGCGAAGATGGCCCGGCCTTCGGTCCAGGTATACGCCTCCTCGGCATTGCATTCCGACTTAGAGGTGGGATTGGAAAGGGAAAAGACGATGGGTCGCTCGTTGATCTTGGCCATGAGCTCTAAAATCTCCGGAGTGAACCGCTTGGGTTGCCCAGAGACACCGATGATGGCGTGGGGCCGCAACACTTCCACCGCTTCCTTGAAATCGGCGATGGGCGGGTGATCGTGGGCATACAACACTTTGTGACCGGTGAGATCTTCCCGACTCTTAACGATCAAACCTTTGGAATCCACATACCAGCAACAGCGGCGGGCCTCCTCCGGCGAGAGCCCCTCCTCGACCAGGGCAGAAACCAGCAACTCGCCAGTGCCAAGACCAGCCTCGCCAGCACCAAGAAAGAGGAAGCGCTGGCTCTTCAAATCACCACCGGTGATACGCAGGGCTGAAAATATACCCGCCACGGTGACCGCTGCGGTCCCTTGGATATCGTCGTTGAAGCAACAGACCTGGTCACGGTACTGCTGCAACAGACGAAAGGCGTTGCGATTGGCAAAATCCTCAAACTGGATCATGCAGCCGGGAAAAACCTGCTGCACCGCGAGGATAAACTCCTCGACCAACGCATCATACAGCTCGCCACGGATACGCGGGTGTTGCAAACCAATATAGAGCGGATCGTTGAGCAAGCTGGCATTGTCGGTGCCCAGATCCAAGGTGACGGGAAGGCTGAGCGAGGGATGAATGCCAGCGCACACCGAATACAGGGCCAGCTTGCCCACCGGAATGCCCATACCGTCGGCACCGAGATCCCCCAAACCAAGGATGCGCTCACCATCGGTGACCACAATCACCTTAACATCGTTGAACGGCCAGTTACCGAGCAATTCTGCCACTCTTCCCTTGTCGCGGGCGGTGATGTAAATACCGCGTGGCCGCCGGAAGATATGGCCAAACTGCAAGCAGGCCTGCCCGACGGTGGGCGTGTAAACGATGGGCATCAGCTCCTCGATATTATCGAGCAATACCCGGTAGAAGAGGGTTTTGTTGCGATCCTGCAAAGCAATCAAATACACATAGCGCTCGATGTCGGTGGACTGCTTGCGCAAATTTTCCAAAATGCGCTGCACCTGTTCATCCAAGGAATGCACCCTGGGCGGCAACAGACCGGTTAGCCCCAGGGCCTCACGCTCTTCCAGGGTGAAAGCCGAACCCTTGTTGAGGCTGGGATCACGCAGCAGGGCAATGCCGGTGGGCAACCCGGCCAGGCGGGTCCGTGCCCGTAATCGAGCCCCGGCATCACCGGCCGCACTCTTTTTCAGCATGGATTGCAGGTTGATGTGGCTCAAAAAACGTGACAGGGTTTCGCCATCCACCAGATCTTTTTCAAAACGGATGAGGATAGCATCCTGGTCATGCACGATTCGATACATAGAAGGTCTCCCCGTGTTGTCGGGCTCTGAGGATAATTACTGCAGCGAAGAATTGTACAGGCTTGGTGGCACGCAGCCGATATCTGTGAGGATTACCGGGAGGAGAGAACACTGTCAAGGGCATCGGGGTTTAGCGGTGGAGTTTTGCACTCTCCAGCTTGCCCCCCGGTCGGCAGTGGCAATTGGCGGGGTTGCCCACCGATCGATGCGACAATCTCGCGATCACGGATACGTTCATCACCTCGAAGTTGACCGATGAGCAAGGGCGAATCCGGGTCGTGGAAGGACATATTACGCCCCGCAGCCTGGAAGCTGGTGGTGGCGTAGCAGTACCGACACCCATGGGAACAGCTGTCATAGGCCCCTATATCTATACTACGACTACAACCACAACCTGGTCGCTGCCCAGTGTCTTTCCCTGCGACAAGATCTCGTCCCAGCAGCACGCCCAGTTGCATGGCGTCGATACAATGCGCCTGCTCAATACCACACTGCCCGGCAACAAACGGATCGCAGCAGGCGACCAGTCGTATACCATGGCAGGTCGCAAACTGCGCCATTCCACTGACCAAGGCGCGCTTGACCGCTTCCTCCACATTGAGCAACCCAATACCGGCGAGATGGCGGCGGCACTTGGCGTAGAGGCTGACGAAACTGATGGTACACTGCTTGGTTACGCCGTTGAGGCGCCCAGCGAGATCAGCAAAACGATGCAACCAGTCCTGCGGCCCCTGTGCCTTGGTGAGCACTATGGGGTCAAAGCGCCACAGTACCCTCTGCGGCCCAAGAATACCGGATAACGCACGAAAGGTGGCGATGCGCTCTTCCAGTGACGGCAAACCTGGTTCCAAAGCTGGATCACAACCGGTCAGCGTGTAGTGGAACACCATCGAATACCCCAACTCTGTAATCGTCTGCAAATGTGGCAACAAAGGAGCAGGGTTTTTAGTCCAGAGCACCAGACAACCAGTCTCCTGGGGCGTAAGCCTGACACGAGTAACCTGGTGCCGATTAAAGGGATTGCGCACCATCACCGACCCGGCTCGTAGCCGGTTGACTAGCCAGGGCCCGTAAAATGCGGGAATATCGGTACGCCGACTGGCGCTGATAATCATTTGGTAAATCTTGGGATTTATTTCTGAAAGACCAATAGGGCCAGGTGTTGCAAAGCGGATTCCTTATTCATTTCTAACCTGAATTTGAAATAATCCAAAACATCCAAATGTATATTGAAGGTTTCGCACCACGTCCATGCACTTTTTTCCCGCATCGACCGCCTCCAATCACCATCCAGGCACCACTGGAACCAAGCCCCAGGAGAACGAGCACGGATGAGCCTTCGCACGCTTAAGATAAAAGCCAGAACAGCTGGCCACACCACCAAAGGCAGCCACCACCGCCACCCTATTGCAAACGGTTCGTTTGTTCACATTGACGCGGTGCTCACTGAGGCCCATGCATCTTTTCTTGCCCAACAATTTGACCGTTGTCAGCAACTGCTCCAGACCATCCTCAACCGGCAACCGGACCACCTGCCCGCTCTCCAGATGCTGGGCAAAACACAACTGCAAGTCGGTCGTTTTGTCGAGGCGCTGCACACCTTTGAGGCTGGCCAACCCTTTGAGGGTGAAGATTTGCAGTGCAGTTTTGGCAGAATTTATGTGCTGATCGCCATAGGCCGCATTGCTGAGGCCTTTGCCGCCCTCAATCAGCTCCCCGTTCAGGATATCCGCGCCTGCGAGGTCTATTTCAAGTTGGGCCGCAAACTTTATGACAATAACCGACTTGAAGAATCCTTGCAGGCCTTTCAGCGGGCCCAGCGTATCGCTCCGGGCCTCGCCGGCACTCATTACAACATCGGGATGATATATGAAGCCTGGGCCAGGCATCAAGAGGCCGCCTCCGCCTACGAACAAGCCCTCTCCCATGCCCCGGAAATGATCGACGCCCAGGTTCGATTGGCCAAGATGTATATCAAACTCTATCGCACCCAAGAAGCCCTGGACCATTTGCAGGAAGCGATAAGGCGTGAGGGAGAGAGGACCGACACCTGCAATATCGCCGCCCAGGCACTGATGCAGCAATTGCAGCATGAACGCGCCTGCGCGTTGTTTCAACGGGCCATTGCCCTACAGGGCGACAATCATGCGGCTCATTTCAACCTGCTTTACCTGTGCAATTTCTTTGCAGAGGACAAAAGCCGGACTATCATGCGCCCCTCACTGCACTGGGTGGCCAGCCAATGCTGCACAACGGGTTACCAGGGGACGACGCATCGGCATTCCGCACATTCCCGTCTACGGGTGGGCTACCTATCCGCTGATTTTCGCCAACATTCCGTCAGTTATTTTTTCGTACCACTCATAGAGGCGCATGATCGCGGGGCAATTGAAATCTTTTGTTACAGCGGCGTCAAACAGCCCGATACCATAACCTCCAGAATCGAGCAGGCAGCAGAGCACTGGCGCCCGGTTGCAGGGCTCTCTGACGAAGAGTTGGTGCAACGCATTCGTGAGGATGAAATTGATATTCTGGTGGAACTTTCCGGGTACACCTTCGGCGGCCGCCTGCTCAAGGTGCTCAGCGAACAACCGGCACCTATCCAGGTTTCTTGGTTGGGATATCCGAACACCACCGGGCTGCCGACCATCCAATACCGCCTCACAGACTGGGTAGCCGACCCGGCCGGTGAAGAAGAAAAATACACCGAAACCCTGTACCGCCTGCCTGGGGGGTTTCTGTGCTACGATCCTTTGGATGTCCCCCTGCCCACCTCCGCAGGCTTGGAAAACCATGGCCAGGCGTCTTTCGTCTTTGGTTCGTTCAACAACATCGAGAAAATGACACGACCGCTGGTACATACATGGGCGGCGATCCTACATAGGGTCCCAGGGAGCATCCTGCTGCTTAAAAGCCGCTACCTGGCTAATGCTGCCGCCCGGCTACGGCTGCAAGACTGGTTTCAAGAGGAGGGAATTGATCGGCAGCGACTCGATATGCGATCCGCCACGGCTACACGTCAGGAACATTTCCATCTGTACGCAGTGATGGATCTGGCGTTGGATCCCTATCCCTACAACGGCACCACTACCACCTTTGAGGCCCTGTGGGCTGGGGTACCGGTGCTGAGCCTGTGCGGTGATTGCCATCGCAGCCGGGTGGGGACGAGCATCCTGACTCATCTCGGTCTGAGTGACTATATCGCGGCCACACCCGATGAGTATATTGAAAAAGCTGTGCAAATCGCCAGGGCAGGAAAGAGCGGGGAGGCGCTGCGCCACAGCATTTCGCAGAGCCTGCAACAATCGATGACAATGAACAAGGCCTGCTTTGCCCGTCAGATGGAGGAGGCATTCCAGGAGATGTGGCACTGCTCGGTGAAAACAAACGCGGTGCACGACCAAGGCCCGGAAAGTTCCGGACCTTGATCATGGGTTCGATTACGTCTGTTTCAGTTGTCGTGCACTTCGAGGTAGACCAGGGTCTGATTGAGGAGCTGATAGGCGATCTCACCGAAGGTAACCGGGCCAACAAAGGGGTCCGTGTTCTTGCCTTCCAAATTGGAATAGAGATAGTTGAGGATGCAGTTGCAGGAAAAGGCCAAACTTTTGGTATCCGGACTGTTTTTCTGCAGTTGGCCATCAAAGGCCTCGGCGTAGTTACTCACCGGTTTGGCCAACTTGTAGCGGATCCCGGAGAAAACCGGAGCATAGAGTTTGACTTCGCCGCCGGGCTCGACACTTTGAAAACTGATATTGACCAAGGCACCGTAATAATCGGCCACCAGGGGGAGTTTGGTATCCAACTGATTGCGGGTGATATAGTCGGCAAAATTCTCTTTAACACCGTTGACCATGACATTGGTGGCGGCAAAACCATCGGCGGTGAAGGTGAGAATATCGCCGTCACCCTGCTCAAAAAGGTTGATGATCCCCACATCCACCGATTTTCCAGTCGGCAAGGTGACATGCATGACCACCGCCTCTTGTGCATAGCCCGTGCCGGTGGTGCCGTCAAAGACCTTGGGCGTGATCTTGCCCAGATCGTTGAGATGTACGCCGGAAACCCAGCCAATCAACGGCCGGCAGCCAAAATCTTTGTAATTGGGGGCATTGAGGGCAAAAGAGGCGTGGGTCGGGCTGGCGGCCGGCACGATAATAAAACTCAAACCACTGCCTTCGGCATCGGTGTAGACTTTGCCCAGAGTGTTCTGATCATAGACAGCCACCTTTACCGATGCAGCCAATGCGGAAAGGTCGGTGACAAAGACCTGCTCCTGACTCACCGTTCCCCCCTTACCAGGAGCGACAAAATAGGGAATGGTTCCCCCCAGCCACTTTCCCGCCGGCAGCTTGCTGAGCAATCCTTCTTCTCCAGCAACCAGCAGGACCCGGCCATCGTGAATAAGTTTTTCTACCTCGGCGACACTACACATATTCTGCTGCATGGCTTCTCCTATCCGAAAATGAGTTTAAGATCATCTTTCACCGACGGGCTCGCTGCATTTTTCTCATACATGGAGTGCAGCTGATCAACGGCGTCACGGACATTTTCGGTGGTGGGTGCAGCCGACACGGTCCGCACCACCCGGCCGAGAAGAATCTTGGCGGCAAGAAATTTGAGGGCAAACGTTTTCCGACCGGTGACAATATCGGCCCACAATGGGTTTGTTTTAGGGGGAACACTCATACTCATTTACCTCCTTGGTAAGAGCCCATGTCAAAGAAGACTGGCGGTTCCCGTACAAACCACACCCGCTGGTCCTCCCGCTGCAACTAGCAAAATTGTATCATCGCAATTTGGGGAAACAAGGCAAAACGAGATTGAGTCCATATCAAAAAAGCATCGATCAACTATCACTTAAATTCATATTTAAAGTTAACTGTCATTTCTTGCTCTGGACTGCCATGGCGGCTCAGGATGGGCATCCCGCCAGATACCCAGGCGCGACCTCCTGGCTTCTTGCTCCCAGGCTTGCCACTGCCGGCACAACGACGGGGAAGTGCAATAGCGGGGATAGACCCACGCCCAGCCCGACCGTACCAGTTCGGCATTCAGCACCAGCCCTCCCAATCGTACCACCGCGACTATCCGACCGTAACGATCGGTGTCCATGGGGAGAATTTCAACGCGCCGTCCCTTCACGAGCGAAGAAGTCAACTTCTTGGCCCGCTGACCACCCGACTGTTGGTACTCTGGACAATCAATGCCGTAGAGACGAATGGTCTGTGTGCTACGCCCCTGACGCACCTGGAAGGAATCACCGTCCTGAATCCGCGTCACCACCCCTTCCCAGGCCGCTGCTATACCGACGAGATAAAACATCATTGCCATAGCCAGCCCAACGATCCGAAACACTTTTCTCCTCATTGCCATTTTTTTCCTCGCCGTCCGCCAACCGTTGTCCAGTTCATTTTGCCCCCTATTTTGATCGTTATTTTTCTGGCATCACCAGGCCTTGCACAGCCCAAACATACCAACCGAGCATTTCCGTCAATAAAATGACACTTTTTCAGCAAACGCCCTTGTTTTCAGCAACCGCGCTGTGGTAGGCTTAGCCTACATGTATCCATGGCCCCACACAGTGTGTTTTCGCCACCCGCCACCCTTTGATCGCATTCTGATCCCGGCATGAAAAAAATGGCTGTTCCTGAAGAACAACTCTCTGAAACAGAAGAAAAAACCAGGGATCTTATCCTCACCCTGCCACTGTTTGATGCCTTTAAGACCGATGAACTCGACACCCTGGCCCGCCACATGAACCACATGGAGATCATGCGTGGAGAACACCTCTTTCTTGAAGGCGACCAGGGCGATTTCATGTGCTTTGTGGTGCGTGGACTGCTCGATGTGTTGAAGAAAACTTCGGCCGGCGACTACCGGGTCATCACCCGCCTGGGCAAGGGCAACACTATTGGCGAGATGTCGATCATCGACAAATCACCCCGCTCTGCGACAGTCATCGCTCGCCAGCCCTCGGTGGTTCTCCTGCTGACCAAAAAAGGATTTGACATACTCACCGACCGCTACCCTGCCCTCAGTGTAACTCTCCTGAAAAAGATCATGCGCCTGTTGAGCCTCAACATGCGCCTGACCACCAGTAAACTCGCCGACAAACTGGAACAGCAATGAGGAGCGATCTCGAAGAATTCTCCGGTATCATCGGCCGCAGTCAATCCATGCAGCGTCTGTTTCGGCTGATCAGCAAACTAGCCGAAGACGACCAGAGCACGGTGCTCATTCAAGGGGAATCGGGCACCGGCAAAGAATTGGTGGCCAAGGCCATCCATGCCAACAGCCCACGCACCAAGCAACACTTCGTACCGGTCAATTGTGCGGCCATTCCCGACGACCTGTTGGAAAGCGAGCTTTTTGGCTACACCAAAGGGGCCTTTACCGGGGCCACCGCCTCCAAAATCGGACGAATCGAGTACGCCAATGGCGGCTCACTCTTCCTCGATGAAATCGGCGACATGAAACCGTCGTTACAGGCCAAGTTGCTACGGGTGTTGCAGGAGCGGGAGTTCGAGCCAGTGGGTGGCCTGAAGGCCATTCCGGTGGACGTGCGCATCATCGCCGCCACCCACTGCAATCTTGAGCAAATGGTCACCGAAGGCCGTTTCCGAGAGGATCTCTACTACCGGCTCAACGTCATTCCCGTAACCATTCCCGCGCTGCGGGACCGGGCCGAGGACATCCCCCTGCTCATTGATCATTTCGTCCACCGCATCGGCCAGAGCAAAAAGTCGCCATTGGCCGGTTTCGATGCCGTGGCCATGGCTGCCCTCACCCGTTTTTCGTGGAAAGGTAATGTGCGTGAACTGGAAAATCTCATCCACCACATGACCATCCTGCACGGGGGGGAAGAGGTTGGCTACCAGGATCTGCCGGAAAAATACCGCAGCGGTCCTCCGCCCACCCTGCCACCGCCCTTACCGCCGGCAAGCCGAAAGCAAGAGGATGTCAGCCGCAACGAACAGCTGCTGCTCGTTTCTTCCACGACCATCATCAAGGAGATGTGGCAGGAAACCGGTGTGGATTTCAATGTACTGGTCAACGATTTCGAGACGCAACTGATCGTGCAGGCCTTGAAACTCACCCAGGGCAACAAAAAGGAGGCGGCTCGGTTGCTCAATCTCAAACGCACGACCCTACTGGAAAAGATTAAGAAGAAAGAATTGATCGACACCTGGTCCGAAGACGAGGACAGCGACTGATTGTCCCAGTTCGTTCGAGGCAGGCTCAGGCGGCCTTTTTCACCAGATTGGTGGCCAGTTTTTCGCGGATGTCCACCGTTGTAGCCGGTGTGATGAGGATGTCGCAGGCTCCGTATTTTACGGCTTTGAGGACCATGGTTCGGGTCCAGGCCGGACCTGCCGCCACCAAGGGAACGGGGTAGCCGCTACTGCTGATCTTGATGGCAACACCAAATCCCTGTTCGCTGACCTCCTGCATCACCAGAAACACCATCTGCGTCCTGGTTGAGAGTACCGCGTTGACTGGGTCTTTGAAGTTGAGAACACGACAGCCGTAGCCTTCGCTTTCCAATACCTGTACCAGGCGTTCAGACTCGCGTTCATCGTCGGTGACAATCAGCATGTCAACGCCACCTTCTCCCGAATCGCGCAACCGTGACGGTTCAGCACCCCTAACCTGAGATCCGGCAGCGGCAGCAGGACCAGCAGCCTTGCCAGGGGCCTCGGTTGTCTCTTCAACGGCCAGGAGCAACTCCTCCAACTCAAACACCTGCGCCGGCACCAAGAACTGTGCCCGTCCCAGATCGCGGCTGTTGTACTGCAATTGCCCCAGGGCCAAATAATAGCCCTGGTTGGCAAAAACATCATCACTCTCGGGATCGATTTTGGCCGGCACCACCGGATCGGTGGCAGTTTTGACAAAGCCTATTTTACCGCGATACTGTTCCTCAAAGATGGTCGTGAACACGCCGGCGATGATATTCGTCACCTCGCCAAAGGCGTCACGAGCATCATCACCAAAGGACTCGCTGCGAGTCGTTTCCTCTAGTTCGCTCTCGGGCAGCATGATCAGGCAGCCACCAAGATAGACCGCTGTTTTGAGATCAACAAAGAGAAAGGCCTCGCCATCGGGACCTCCACGCAGGTCCATGCGGGTCATCACCTGCTTGCCGCCGGCCTGATCGAGGAAATCCTCCTTGGTGATGGCCCGGTTCTCCAGCGGAGTCACCTTGAGCGTTCCGCCAAGCAGAGCGCTGACCTCCTCGCCCATCTTCTCCCAACTGTTCTTGAGCAGGCCGTCGATCAGTTTGCGTTGTTTCGAGACATCCCGCTTTTTGGGCGCTGCCTGGACAGCAACTGCGTCCTCGTCGCCTGCGGTACTCTCCGGACGTTGCACCACCCCCACCGCCTCTGCCGGGGCAGGCGCTGCTTCCCGTTCAACAACGCCAACAGTCTCATGATCGCCTTCATCGCCCTGGGCTTTTGGCTTGGCTGCTGCTTCCGCCTTGGAGGTGGGCGGAGTTTCCTTGCGTTTCGCCTCAACTAGGCCAAAGGGCTCAGCTGGCACCAACACATGCAGATTACCCAGCGCCTTACCATCCAACTCCATGGGCGCAGAAAGCCGGTAGTAAGGGATATCGGCTATGGGATTTTCGGATTCGATATCGACTTTGGCCGGCAGAATGAGCTCCTGCTCGGTGCGGATGAGGCGGACAGCCTTGGTGTACTGCTCCTCAAAGGTGACCGTGGCCGCGCCGCAGACGATATTGGCCACTTCGCCGTAGGAATCCTGCAACTCATCGGAATATTGTTGATCAGCAACAACGCTCGCCAGTTCCCCTTCCGGCAGCATGATTAGCGTACCACCGATTTGAATGGCATCCTTGATGCCAACAACCAAACACCCTTTTCCTTGAATATCGCCATCAAGGCGGACATGGGCCAAAACCTGCTTTCCGCCCATATCGGCGAACAGATTTTCTTTGTCGATTGGCCCGGTTTGTGGCGTTCCCAGCTTGAACGGCTTGCCGATCAGGGCCGTCACCTCATCCTGGATGCGACCAGCTGCGGCAATCAGTATTTTGTCAAAACGCTCTTGGGCTTTCATGAGGGTCACAGGGAATGGTGTTGAAAAACCTTGGCGGGGAAGCTGGTCACCCACTCTGTTCAGGTTACAGCTCTCTATACTCCCTGTTATCTTTTTCGGAAGGAAAAACTGAAGAATTTACCTCTTTTCAATCGATCACATAGCGCAACTCCAGGCCAAAACGCCCCTTGTCGCAACTAAAGGGAAGCATGAGGCGCGAGGCACGGGAGAGCCCGGAGGTACGCAACGACTCCCCAATAACCGTGGTGGGAATGGCCAATTCTATTTTTTTATCGTTGCCCGCCAAGGCCACCTTCAAACCACCTGCCACCATGTTGGCGATTTCACCGATGGCATCCTTGGCATCCTCGCCCAGTTCATCCACCTCCATACCCAGCATCGAGGAGGTGATTGCCAGGGCCACCGCCGCCGGGCAATGAATACCAAGAATGCCTTTCATATCACCGGCCAACCCGATCAGGCTGGAAATATTGGGCGTAAAGACGCTGACCGGTTCATCGCTCATTGCCTCGGCTGTGATATCGATGAAGATCATGGAGGCGAACACCTCCTGGGTGGCATCGATGAGATATTTATCCAGTTCCAATTGTTCTAGCCTCGTCACCATAGAAAAAAACAGGGCCGACCAATACCGTACTCAAGGAGTGAAATTTGAGGGTACAGTCAAAACGCCCAGAGTAAATGCCTTGCTTGGCCCAAGTGGCCAGCAGGGTCAATGCTCCAATTCCACCTCAACATAAAAAATGCCCGATGGTGCCTGAAAAGGGATAATAATCTGCTCAGCGTCAGCCTGGGAACTGAAGGCATACTGATCGCCGGAGATGGTTGAAGGCAGGGAAAGTTGAATATCTTTTCCCTTATCAGAAAGAATGGTTTTCAGGTTACCGCCGAGCATATTGGCAATCTCGCCGATGGCATCCTGCACATCTTCATTAATATCGCTAACATCCATGCCCAGAAAATTACTGGTCACATCCAGGGCGATCTGCTTGGGAAAGTGAACTGCCAGCACCCCCTTGTGCGTCCCGGCAAGGCCCACCATGCCGGTGATCGATTGCTTTAACGACCCGAGTTTCTGCATCGGCTCACCGGCTACCGAGATATCCATCATCACCATGCCAGTGAAAATCTCGATAGTTGACTCGATGATTTTATCTGTGACTTCGGCTATTGCGTTCACACGATTCTCCATGGAATAGAATCCGGGCAACCCTCACGGATTACCCGGAAAAGAAGGAACGGAGCGGACCGACCTACGTCTTGCATCACATCAACGGGCCGAGCACCTCGTTGACCTTGTCCGGAGTGAACGGTTTTTTAAGGGCACCTATGGCCCCAAGGGTTTTTGCTTCGCCGATGATGTCATCACCGGTTTCAGTGGAGATCATAAAGACTGGAATATCCTTGATGCCAGGGCGATTGGCCTTTTCGCGCAGAAACTCGATGCCGTTCATATTGGGCATATTGATATCACTCAGCACGATATCCACTGACTCCTTTTCCAATACGGCCAGAGCTTCCTGTCCGTCACCAGCCTCATAAATTTCGCCGAAATCCAAACCCGCCTGTCGCAGCGAGCGGCTGATGATTTTCCGCATGGTGCTGGAATCGTCGACCAATAATACATTCTTTGCCATCCTTTCCTCCTCCATCCACAATGGACTGATAAATAACCTTCTACAATAAATGTTCTTCTCAATTCTATCGGCACCCAAACGTAGTGCATCGCTTAACCATGTACTTTTTTGAAAACTGGCTGGCCACACGGCTCGCAGGGGGGCACACCCACCGAAACCGCAGGCTGCTCTCTCCACCGCCTTCCCTGAAGCACCTGCCATGCAAGGGTGGAGAATTTTTCATTGAGGGTATTCTATCAAGACGTTGTCGGGGAAATCAAATTTTTCTTCGGCTCCCCATCGTTTTTGTATAACGATATCAACGGGAGCGGGGAATACGCAGGGTTATGCGGGTTCCTTCGTGCGGCCGCGACCAAATATCCATTCTACCGTGGATATTGCGAAGACTGCTCTTCACGGCTGCCAAACCGGTGCAGCATGGCGCCGGAGAGTTGGTAGTGCGCGATGAGCAATGATCGAAGACGGTGCAACCACGCTGATTATTGAGAAAAATTTGCAGCACCTCGGCACCGGTTACCCCTTCCAGATCATCCCGACCCACCAATTTCTGCTCAAGACAGAATTCAGCGATTTTTTGCAGGTCAATACCCTGCCCGTCATCCTCGACACTGATCCAATATTCGCCTCCCTGCCGCAGGACAGTGAGCGCCACCCGGCCGTTCTTTTTCTTGCCGTCAGCCTGCCGCGCAACTCCATCCTCAATGCCATGAACGACGGCGTTGCGCAGCAGAGGCAGTATCAATTCGGTGCAGAGCCCAACACCCAGCTCATCGTGCAATGGCTCCAGCCCCTCGGCCTGAAAAAGGACCCACTTTTGGTGCTGCATGGCCTCATCGTGAACCATGCGCTGAAAAAAACGCATCAGGCCATGTGGGCTTTCCAAAACACTCTGGAGCAAATTGCCCAGCTCTTTGACATACGGCGTCAATTCTAGGGGCAGCGGTAAGGACGCCATCTGACGAACCACCGAAACCATCCGGGCCAGCTTTTGCCCATCTATACGAATTTCCTGAGCGGAAAACGGCACGATGGGTTTAACGGCGGCAAGTGGAGGACTGGCATCCCGGGGAAAATTGGCCACGGCCTCCTGTTGCTGCGTCTTCAGCGCCTGCTCCACCTGCTCGCGGCTCACTTCACCCATGGCCACCAACAGTTCGCCGAGCAGTGGAGCATGTTCACCGCACGAACTGCGCTGCACGCTCAGGGCCTCATCGACGGTACTGGGGTCAACTAGCCCCGCCTCGACCAGCAATGCCCCCAGCGGTTGGCGAATCAACGCCCGCACAGTATTGAGATGTGTCTGCGCATCGGCAAGGACCAACTGCTCGGTCAACGCATAGCGGGTTAAACCCTCGCGCATGGCATCGATACAGCGAAGAAAGACACGTTCCGGGTATTCAGTTTGAAAAAACTCTCCATGCAGGTAACGGTTGAGGGTCGATTCGAGAGCCATGCACAAGCGCTGAAAATCATCGCAGCCATGAATCGCGAAATTTTGTTTCAAGCGGTGCAGCACCTGACACAGTTCAGCCACTCGCTGATGATCGATGGCAATGAAATCCCACAGCACACATTCCTGCTCGGCAGTCATCAGCAGGTGGTCGCACTCCTCCAGAAAGGCCGATTGCATCTCCACACTGATCCCCAACAGGGGCATACGCTGCGGGGACCGTTTCTCCTCTTGCCGGGCCGACTCTACAATGGCACTCTGCAAACTGGCGGCTGCGGCAGCCAGCCGTTGGTCGTGCCGCTCTCGCGCCACCAACGCAAGCCCCTGCTCGACAAAAGTACACGTTTCTGCAAGCAGGGCGATATAACGGGGGGTGAGATCGCCGCCAGTGGAGCGCAGGTTGCTTAACAGTTGGCCCATAGCCTCCGCCGGACCGAGCAGATGTTCAAGCGGCAAGTCCGCCCTGCGGCCGAGCAAACTGTGAAAGAAGAGGTGGCCGTCATCAAGCACCCGGTGCCGCAACTCTTCCCTATTCGGCTCGCCCACCAGTTGCCCCACCAGTGGAGCCAGTTCCCGCACGCGGTTGGTAACCTCTCTGACAAACTGCTCCAGGATCGGTTCATCCTCCTTTATGATCACTTCTTTCTCCCCGTGGGTCAACCCACGTCAAAAGACTGACAGACGCGCTAGCGGCCACACAGGATGGCCCCTCACCGCGCAATCGATACACAAAAATTGTCATCTTAGACAATAGCGATCTGGAATGCTTATTGCTTAAAAGGATCACACATTGGCCTTTTCTGGCAGGGCGCCAGCAACCTTCCCAGCATAACGACGATCTCTGTGTGTCGTTCTCGTAAAAAGCCACGGGAACGACGTTTCGAGCTTCGCAAATCTCTCTTTTTTGTGAAGCGTAGACTTCGCAATCAGGCTTTTTACGATGTCATCATGTTGCTTCGATGCACCATCTTCTCTCTGCTGCTGCTGACTGTCAACCTGTTTTCAGGAACAGGGCTCCAGGCCGCGTCTGTGCTCAAATCCATCAACCGCACCGACGAAACCACCTCCATCCAGCTGTTTTTCCGTTTTGACAATCTGCCAGAGACCAAGATGGAAACCAATGCGCGTCGCATTGATGTGGAGCTAAAAGAGACCAGTCCCATTGCCGATCTCTCCTTGCCGGCAACAGATGGCCGCCTGATTAAAATTGTACCCAAAGAGTTGCCCGGCAAGACGATTTACTCGCTCTACTTCCGCTATCCCCCACAACAGGTCACCGAGAAGCGCCTTCAGGAAACCGGTGTATTGCTGGTAGATGTGCTCCTGGGCAACCAACTTTCCACCTCGCACCCCGAACTGGCCACCAAGCTCCAGGGGGTCAGCGTGGTGCAGCGCTCAAAGATCGATTCGCTCAATCCGGTCAATCTCACGGAATATGCAAAAAACTGGCTTTCCTTTTTCACCGATTACGAACTACCGGTGACGATCACCCCGCCTCCACATTTCCATCTCCCCCCTTTTCCCCTTGCCGATGCCCTGGAGCCGGCACTGCCACGGGAGCAGTGGCTCACTCCGGAAATCCAGGCCCTGGCCCAGGACGGCAAATGGACTCAGGTCTGCCTGCTGCTGCGTGAAGAAATCACCACCCACAAGGAGGAACCGGCGCGGGAACGGTTGGTGCTCAGCTATGCCGAGGCCCTGTTGCGGGCCGGAGAATACCGTGATCCCTACTTTCTGCTGCAACGGATCATGATTCATTACCCGGAGACGAAAATGGCCAAACTGGCCAATTTTCTGCTGCTGTATCAGCAAGCTATCCGGGGCGATCACATCGACACCTATTTTGAATTAAAACCCGTTGCCAGCGAACTATCTCCCCAGATCCCTTACGCCGATGACCTTGCCCTGCTGCTGGCGGAATTGGCGTTGGTTTCCAAGCAGTACCCGGATGTGCAATCGCTGCTCGACACCCCTTCCCTGGCTGCCAATGCTGCACTGCAACCCAGACGGTTGCTGCGCCTGGCCGACCTGATCTATGCCCGGGGAGAGAAAGCCAAATCTTTGACAGCGTACCAGCAACTCTCGACACCGGGATCACTGCTGCTTGAAGATCCGCTATCGCTGGCCAATTTTGCCGACAGCCTTTATGCGGCCAAACGCTACCCGGAGGCAGCCAAAATGTATATGCAGTTGGGTGATCTGCTTAACAACCAAACCCAACAGGATCTCGCCCTCTTTCGCCTGGCCATGTGCCAGTTGCATATTCGTGCCACCGACAAAAAAGCGCGTATCGATCTGGAACAGCTCATTGATGCCTTTCCCCGCGATGAAGGCGGCATCCGCGCCCAGATTAAGGCCACTGATCTGGCTTTTGCCGCCAAAAAAATTTCGCCGCAACAGGCACTGGAGGTGTACAGCCGCCATGCCCAAGAAGGCCAATCGGTGCTGTTGCGCGAGGAGTGTCTGTTCAAGCAGGCGCTGATCAACCACCTTACAGCCGAGAACGCCACCAGCGTGCAACTGTGCATGCAGTTGTTGCGCGAGTATCAGGATGGCAACCTGCGCACTGAGGCCACAGCCTTACTCATCCAGCAAATGCCCGGTGTCATTGGCCAACTGGTCAAAAACGAGGAATTCGTCAAAGCCCTGGTCCTGGCCAAGCAGAATAAGCAGTTGTTTGTCCGCGGCTGGATCAAACCGGACGCACTCTATGACCTGGCCCGTGCCTATTCGCGGCTGGGCATGGCGGATCAGGCCGCGCAAACGTATCAATACCTCTTTGAGATCACAGAAAATGGGGCCAAAGAACAGATCTATCTGCCCCTTATCGAGGCGATGTTTGCCGCCGGGCGCTATCAGCAGGTCGAGGAATATGCCGATCGCTATCAGCTTCGCTTCCACAAGGGGCGCGATACGGCGCCAATCTTTCTTTTGAAAGCGCGGGCACTCTACTACAGCGGACATCAGGATCAGCTTATCAAGCTGCTCACCGCCGACAGCAGCCCCAATCTGGTAGAATTGGAACTCCTGAAGGGTCGTATCTATTATGAAAACAAACAATGGCCGCAGGTGATTGCCACTCTCGACAAACCCCAGCTGCATAAACGGTTGGCAGAGAACGACTTGATTTTACCCCTGGCGGAGGCCTATTTCCAAACCAACATGAACGACGAGGCCCAGAAGTTGTTCCAGCAGATGCTCAGTCGCGATGAAAACAACGGGCAAGCGTTGTTTCGGCTGGCAGAGATTGAACTGCGACGGGGTAATTCATCCCAGGCCCTAAAACAGTTTCAGCAACTGGCCGAAAAAGGCAAAGACCCGCTGTGGAAAAAATTGGCCAAGGAAGAGGCCGCTATTCTGGGATTGCAACGGTAGCCGGGTTCATTGCGCATTCCATTTCCTACGGAGCACACCATGTCCACCATTCAGCAATTTGACACCACCATGCGCCTGCTGCACAAGGTGCTCGACCTGCGCCAGGCCAATCAACAGGTCATTGGCAGCAACATCGCCAATGCCGAAACCCCTGGATATTCCGCCCAATCCTTTTCCTTTGAACAGCAGTTGCACAGTGCTCTGGGCGAGGGCGGCCTGCAGCCGGTCACCACCCAGCCGAACCATATTCCGCTTTCCCCGGCCAATCTGGACCAGGTGAGTGGCACAGTGAGTGTCAGCAAAGACAGGACCGGTATCGGTGATCAAAACAACGTCAGCGTCGACCAAGAGATGGTCAAACTCTCGGAAAACGAGATCCTCTACGAGGCAGCGGTGACCATGCTCAATAAAAAGATGGCCATGGTCAAATACGTCACCAATGGTGGCTCATAATTTGCTTAAGATCTCGCAGACTACTTTTACGGAGGCCGCCATGGACCTGTTCACCACCTTTGACATTGCCGCATCCGGGCTGAAGGCGCAGACCACCCGGCTCAACACTATCAGTTCCAACCTGGCCAACGCCGAGACCACCGCCACTCCGGAGGGTGGGCCGTACAAAAAAAAATCGGTGGTTTTCCAGAGTGAGAATGTCCCTTTCAGCCGCCATCTCGACGCCTCACTAGCGCAGCAGGGCAAGGCCCAGGGGGTGAAGGTCGCCAAGATCATCGAGGACACAAGCGAGCCGCAGCGGGTGTATGATCCGACCCATCCCGATGCCAAGGAGGATGGCTATGTGGAGATGCCCAATGTCAGTGTCATTAAGGAGATGGTGGATATGATGTCCGCCACCCGCTCCTACGAGGCCAACACCACCACCATCAAATCGGCCAAACGCATGGCTATGAAGGCCCTGGATATCGGGAGATAACAGATGAACACCATACAAGCCGTTACCGCCGCCATCGCACCGGTTCAGCCCGCTGCCACCTCGACCACCAAGGAGTTGACCTCTTCCTTTGGCGATCTGCTCAACACGCTGGTAAGCGAGACCAACAACCAGCAACAGCAGGCTGATCAGGCCATTCAGCAGTTGCATGCCGGTGGTGAGCAAAGCCTGCACGAGGCGATGATCTCCATGGAAAAGGCCGACATTTCGCTTCGCTACATGGTACAGGTTCGCAACAAGGCCATCGAGGCCTATCAGGAAGTGATGCGCATGCAGGTGTGAGCTTGCCCTCTTTTTTGCAATCACCTACAGCGACTAACTAGGGACAGGGATGGACCATGGCTGAACAGACCGAAACCGCTCCACAGCCACCCCCAGCCGGGTGGAAAAAGCTGCTGACAACCATCGGTGCCTGGCCGATGTCGCGCAAAATCGCCCTGGGGGCGGTGACTGCCATCACTCTCGGGCTTTTTGCCTTTATCATTATCCAGACGCGCACGGCCGATTACCAACTGCTCTACGGTAACCTCGCCGAATCCGATGCCTCCTCGGTGGTGGAGTGGCTCAAGGGGCAAAACATTCCCTATCAGTTGGGCAACAGTGGCCATAACATCCTTATTCCTGCCAAGAATGTCTACGAGGCCCGGCTCAGCCTGGCAGCCCAGGGGCTGCCCCAGGGCGGCGGTGTTGGGTTTGAGATTTTTGACAAACAGTCCTTCGCCCTCACCGATTTTGTGCAAAAGGTCAATTATTCCCGAGCGCTCCAGGGCGAACTCGCCCGTACCATCGCCTCGCTGGGGCCGGTGGAGTCGGCCCGGGTGCATCTGGCGCTGCCGGAAAAACGTCTCTTCAAGGATCAGCAAAAGGCCGCCACCGCTTCGGTCATTCTCAAACTGGCACCGGGAAAACGGCTCAACGAAACGCAGATCGAAGGCATTGTCCACCTGGTTTCCAGCTCTATCGAGGGCTTGGATCCCAGCAAGGTGACGGTACTTGACCAGAACGGCAATGTGCTCTCGCGCATCGGCGACAAGAGCGGCGGCGGCAATCTATCCCCAGACAGGCTCGAATACCAGGCCCAGGTGGAACAGCGGCTGGAGTCTCGCGCCCAGACCCTGCTCGACAAATCACTGGGACCGAAAAACGCCATGGTACGGGTCAGCGCCACCCTTGATTTTTCCCAGTCTGAAAAGACCGAGGAGACCTTTGATCCTGAGGAGCCGGTCATCCGTTCCGAACAGCACAGTGAAGAAAAATCGGGCTCGGAGATCACCGGCGGCGTTCCCGGCGTGCAATCCAATCTTGAAGGCAACACCAACCAGGCAGCCGGTGCCACGCCGCCATCGAGCAAATCGCAGCGCACCACCAATTACGAGATCAGCAAGGTGGTCTCCAAGACCATCAACCCTGTGGGAACGGTCAGTAAGCTCTCGGTTTCCGTGCTGGTAGCCGACAAGGTGATCCCCGGCAAGGAGAAGCAACCACCGACCACCGAGGCCCGCTCCGCTGAGGAATTAAAAACCCTGGAGTCGATGGTGGCCTCAGCCCTGGGCCTGGATAGCCAGCGCGGCGACAAAATTGAAGTGACATCCATGCCCTTTCTTGAGGCCAGCGAAGGTGGTGGTGACGAGGAGGGGGCCTCTAACCGCTTGTACCAGTATTTGCCGTTCATTCGCTATGGACTGCTGCTTGTCGCCGGTCTATTGCTCTATTTTATTCTGGTACGTCCCCTCATGAAGAACTTGAGCCGCGATGTAACCGCCCACTACAAAACCGTGGAAGAGATGGAAGCGGAACAGGCCAGAACCGGTGGTGCTGGCGGGCGCGGACGAGGAGGCGGCCCAGCGGTCTCCAGCGATATCCTGGTGGGCGGTGCTGCCTACCGGGAAGCCATGGAATCATCCTCCGAGGATCCGCTGGATAAAATCCGCAGAGGAGTGCGGACTGATCCGGTGTTCACCGCCCATGTGCTGCGCGGCTGGATCCATGACCAGGGTTGAAGGTGCCATGCATCCACCATTCTGCCATTTAATTCATGAAGATGACCGATTCCCCGCATGAGTGCCGCTGAAAAACTCACAGGGCTGAAAAAAGCCGCCATCCTGCTCATCTGCCTCGGTGAAGACCTGGCCACCCAACTGATGCGCGAGTTGACCGACGAGGAGATCTTCAAGGTGACCCGCTGCATGGCGGATATCGAGCATATTCCCGATGATCTGCGCCAGCGTATCATCGAAGATTTTGAACTGGCGGCCGAAAGCCAGGCCGGCCTGGTGGTCAAGGGGCAAGAGTTTGCCAAGAAGCTCATCGCCGGCACCGGCAGCAAGGAACGGGAAAGCAGCCTGATGAAGCAGTTTGTCACCGGCACCGAGGCCCGTCCCCTGGAAACCATCGCCAAAATGCAGCCCTCCATGGTGGCCGGCTTGCTGGAACGCGAACATCCACAAACCCTGGCCCTGGTGCTCTCCACCCAGGCCACCGAACATGCCGGGGCCATCATCGCCAAGCTGCCCGAGGACAAACGCGCTGATGTGGTTTATCGTATCGCCACTCTGGATACGGTTTCACCGGCGGTCATCGACCGCATTGAGGAGGCGCTGAGCAAGGAGATCGGTATTGTCGTCGGTGGCCAGGAACAACGCGAGGTAGGCGGCCTGAAGAAGGTGGTGGAGATCCTCGACAGCATGACCGATAATCTCGACGGTGAAATCCTGGAGAGTCTGGAAGAGGTCGATCCGGAGATGGTGGAGAATATCCGCAAGATGATGTTCACCTTTGAGGATCTCTGCGCGCTTGATGGCCGCTCCATCCAGATGATTCTGCGCGAGGTCAACAACGACTCGCTGACCATGGCCCTGAAAACCGCCTCAGATGAGATCAAAAACAAAATTTTCAGCAACATGTCCTCTCGCGCCGCCGACATGATCAAAGACGATCTCGAAGCCATGGGACCGGTGCGCCTCTCCGAGGTCGAGGCCATGCAACAGACCATCGTCAAGATTGCCATGAAGCTGGAAGAGGAAGGCAAGCTGGTCCTTGGCCGAGGTAGTGGTGGCGATGAGTTCGTCTAAGGTGTTTAAGGGGGATACTCAGTTCACCCCGCTCTCCCTCATTCGCGAGGCTATTGAAGCGCCGGTGCGCAAGCCGCGGCAGCCAGCACTGAATGAGGCCCCGGCAGGCCATTCAGGTAAATCCGCCCCAACCGCTGCCCCGCCACCGGCAACGGAAACCGCTGCCAAGCCGACCCCGTTTGCCGAGCCGGCGCCGCCCCCTGAGCCCAAGATCGATATCGAGGCCATCCGCCAGGAGGCCTTCCAGCAGGGTGCCGCTGACCTGGCCCATCGTCTGCAAGGCGAGTTTACCCAGTGCATCAACGCCTTTGCCCAGGCCTGCCAAAAAGTTGACGAGTTGCATCAGCAGCGCATAGCCAATGGCACCGGCCACCTTATCAACTTGGTGATGGCGCTGACGGAAAAAATTGTCGGCCAGGAATTGGCCACCCCCCGCCACATTATTGCCGACACCCTGCATACCGCCTTGGAGCAAGCCATCAGCAGTGAAGAATTTCAGGTGACCCTGCACCCCGACGACCTCAACTTTGCCGAGGCACGGACACCGGAGTTGATTACCGCCATCCGCGGTCTGCAACAGCTCAGTTTCAAGACCGATGCCGACATGCTTCGTGGCGGCTGCCGGCTGGAATCGGTGGCCTGTACGGTGGATGCCTCCATCGAAGGGCAACTGGCCGCCACCCGCGACTATCTCCAGGAGCACTGGGAACTGGTCGAACCGGACGCCATCGCCGAGCAGGGCAACGACGAGCCACTGCCACCTCCAGGCGAAAGCGCCTGAACAGGGGTTCTCTTCTCCAGGCACCTCTGGCCAGCTGTCGCTACCAAGCCTACAAGCCAACAACGCCATCATAGCCCGATGACCGACGCCGCCGCCCTCCTTCCCAGTTTCTCCCCCATCCGTGTGTACGGCAAGGTGCATCGCATCGTCGGCCTGGTGGTTGAAGGGACCTGCCCGCGTTCCTCCATTGGCTCGATGTGCGAAATCAGCCCGCTGCAAGAGGGTGAACCGGTGCCGGCGGAGATCGTCGGCTACGCCAATGACCGCGCTTTGCTGATGCCACTTGGCGAGTTGCGAGGGTTGGGACCGGGCAGCCTCATTCGCGTGTGCAAGGAGCAGGCGACCATCAGCGTGGGGCCGGCTCTGCTGGGCCGAGTATTGGATGGCATGGGCCAACCGCTGGACCAGGGACCGCCGCCATCATTGCCCCAGGAAAAGGCGCTCTACTCCCTGCCGCCGGGACCGATGCAGCGCGACACCATTGCCGAGCCGCTGGATCTGGGTATTCGTGCCATCAACGGCCTGCTCACCTGCGGCATTGGCCAGCGCATGGGCATCATGGCCGGATCCGGTGTGGGCAAGAGCGTGCTGCTGGGTATGATGGCCAAGTACGCCAAGGCCGACATCAATGTCATCGCCCTGATTGGTGAGCGTGGCCGTGAGGTTAAGGAGTTCATCGAGCGAGACCTGGGCGAAGCCGGCCTCGCTCATTCGGTGATCATCGCCGTCACCTCGGATCAATCGCCACTGCTGCGGATGCGCGGTGCCTTTGTTGCCACCGCCATTGCCGAATACTTTTGCCAGCAGGGCAAGAACGTGCTGTTAATGATGGATTCGGTGACCCGCTTTGCCATGGCCATGCGCGAAATCGGACTCTCCATCGGCGAACCGCCCACCACCAAGGGCTACACCCCCAGCGTCTTTGCCACCCTGCCCAAACTGCTGGAACGGGCCGGTAATTTTCAAAACCAGGGCTCGATCACCGGGTTGTATACCGTCCTGGTCGATGGCGATGATCTCACCGAGCCGGTGGCCGACTCGGTGCGCTCCATCCTCGATGGTCATATCGTGCTCTCGCGCAGCATCGCTGCCAAGAACCACTACCCGGCCATTGACGTGATGATGTCCACCAGCCGCGTCATGCGCGATATCACCAGCGCCCGCCACCGGGAGTTGGCGGGTAAAATCCGCAGCGTCATGGCCGTGTACCGAGAATCCGAGGATCTGATCAACATTGGCGCCTACGCGGCCGGTAGCAACAAGAAGATCGACTATGCCATCTCGCGCATGGATGCCATCAACACCTTTCTCACCCAAGGATTTGAAGAATCCTCTTCACTGGAGGAGACGATCAGCTCCATGGGCGAGTTGGTCAGCGACCGTCAGGCTAGCGACCGCCGCCGTCCTGGCCGCAAGGGGCTTGATCGCCGCAAAACCGATCAAGGCGATGATGAGGCCTGATGAAGCCCTTTACTCTGCATGCGGTGCTCAAATACCGCCACCAGTTGGAAGACCGTGCCCTGCAAAGCCTAGCCCAGGCCTTGCAAGTCGAGGCCCGGTTGCGCGAGGAACTGCATCAGGTGGAACAGGATTTGGCCGAATTGTATACGGGTTTACAACGCGACAAGGAACAGGGCACCACCGTGGATCGCCTCATTCTCTTTGACCAGCGCATTGACCTGGTCAAGACCCAGGTGGTCGAGCGAAAGACGGCTGTGGAAAAACAGCAGGTCCAGGTTAACAAGAGACGTCAGCAATTGCTCAAGGCGAGCAAGGATCGCAAGGTTATCGAAAAACTCAAGGAACAGCAGAATGCCGCCTACAAACACCATCTCGACAAATTGGAAGCCAGCATGCTCGATGAAATCGCGGTCCTTTCCCATGAACGCAGACGCCAGGAGTAAGACCATGATGCGGTGTGCGTTGCTGGTGGTGCTGCTGTGTGGGAGTATTGTGAACCAAGGCGTTGCCGCCGAAAAGACGGCTGCCGCGCCCGGCCCGGCATCTGCGGAGCAACCCTATGATTCCGTAGAAGAACGACGGATCATGGAATCGATGAAGGCGGCAGGAAACCCGCAACTGAGCAGTGATCGCGAGGAGTTGGAGCGGCGGCAAAAGGAACTAAAGAGATTGGAGGGCGAAGTCGATAAGAAAATTGAACAGCTCAACCAACTCCGGGTCCAGGTGGAAAAATTACTGGAACAAAAAGGAGCGGAGGAGCAGAAACGGGTCACGGAATTGGCCAAGATGTATGAAAAGATGACCGCCGATAAGGCGGCTGCTGTGATCGGGACTTTGGAGACGCCACTGGCTATCTCCATCCTCGGCAAGATGAAAACCAAGTCTGCCGCCAAGGTCCTGGGCACCATGGAACGGGATAAGGCCGCCAAACTGACCACAGCCTTTTCAACGTTATCGCCCCCGTAAAAAGCGACGAAAACGAGTGCCGGATATCGTAATACTCTGTTTTCATGCCACAGTTTTTTGGTTGTGACTTTTTACGATACTACAACTTTGGATGACCGGTACCTTCATGGACGCATTCTCCGCCCTCTCTGCCAATCTCGCACCATCGGCGCCGTCCCCCTCCACAAACGTCGCCTCGTCGTCTAGCAGCACCAAACCCTTTGCCAGCCATCTGCAATCCGCCACCAAACAGCAGCGGGCCGGGCAACGTTCCGAAGCCTCTGCATCAACAGCAGATGCCCAGACCGGCCAAGCAACTGATGCAGTTGCCAACCAGCCACTCCCTTCCCAGGATGAACAGGCCAACTTTGAACCAGCTGCGACCGACAACAGCGCCAACACCACTGACGCCACGGCAACCGCCGGGACAATGAACGCCACACCACCTGCCCTGCCGGCGCAACCGGCTCATGGCGAAGCCCATGCAACGACAAGCACTTCCACCGCTGTCGGCACTGCCAGCACAGGGACCGCAATGACCCGCCTGCTCGATGCCATCACAGCACCCACTCCGACCACTGGCAAAGTCCAGCCGGAGGAATCGAAATCGACACCCGCATCAACCTCAACCTCAACCTCAACCTTAACACCACAAACTACGGCAACGGTTACTGCGGCAGTGCAACAGATCGCTGGCGAAAACACTGCCTTTTCAGCAGTACCCAGCCTCGTAACGCCATCGCTGGCTGGCATCACCGAGCCCTTGCCGACCTCATCGCCGACGGTCTTGCCCACGACGCCCCCCGTAGCCCAGTTGCCGGGGCAAGAGTCGATAAGCCAAGACAGCCTGGTGACCCAATCGCCCACCATCGTGGTGCAATCGGCGGCTGAAGCACAGACTGCGGCCACCGTTGCCAACGGCCAAAGCAGTTTGCCGCAAAGCGAAGTCGCCCCCAACGCACCCCTGGTGGTGCAGAATCAATACGGTCAGATCATCACCATCCAGCAAAACACAGCACAGCCCGTTGCAGCCGAGGCCCAGACTGCCGCCCAGGTGGCGCCCTTTGCCGGTACCGCCGAAGCCGACATGGACCTCAACAACCAGTATATCCATTCGCATCTGCCCAATGAAACCGCGACCAAGGGCGAGGAAAGCGGTAACCGTTCCGCCATGAACAATGACTCCGGACAGTCGATGCCCCAGAATCAGACAGCTCAGCAGGCCGAACTGCCAGCCGCCACCGAGCCGATACTTGCAGCCAAAACGCTGACCAGCACCGGCCAGGAAAGCCAACCGCTCATTTTTAGCCACCAGCAGAGCAGCGGTCTCACCAGTGCGCCGCTGAGCACCAGCACCACCACGGCCGAAGGCAGTCTGTACCGGCTGGCATCCGGCAACACCGTCCCCGCGACTGCAGTGATCGACCAGATGATCACCCATTTCTCCATCAACAAACGCCTGGAAAGCGGCACGATCAACCTGCGACTCCATCCCCAGGAATTGGGTGAATTACGGATGGAAATCAAGGTGGAGCAGGACAACGTCAAGGCCCACATCGTTGCCCAGTCGCCCCATGCCCAGGAGATGATCGACCGCCATCTGCCCAAGCTGCGTGAGGCTCTGGAGCAACAAGGATTGCATTTGGGCCAGGTGGACGTGACCGTTGCGGCCAACGACAATGCCACCGGCGAAGCGTTTCAGGAGAACACCGCCTGGCAACAGAGCCAGCGCTCCCAGGGCAACAAACAGAACCAGGCCGTCTTTTCCCTGGAAGGTTTTGACGAAGAACCCGACACCACCGTTGAGATCGACAACAACCTCAGCGTCATCGCTTAATTGCGGGAGAGAACCCCATGAGTACCGTCTCGTCAGTCACTTCAGCCACCTCATCGACAACCTCTTCGAGTACCAACAATACTCTGGGGCAAGACGATTTCCTAACGCTGCTGGTGGCGCAGTTGCAGAATCAGGACCCGCTCAATCCGGCCGATGCCACTGAATTCACCGCACAACTGGCGCAGTACAGCCAATTGGAACAGTTGTTCAACCTCAACGACGCCATGGAGGAACTCACCAGCACCACCGCCAAATCGCAAAGCATCTCGGCGCTGAATCTCATTGGTCAGGAGGTGGTGGTGGAAGGCGATGACTTCACCGTTAAAGCGGGGGAATCCGTCGATCTTGGCTATCAGGTCGAAGGCACGGTCACCGGGCTCAACCTCATCGTTAAAAACAGCGCCGGCAAGGTTGTCACCACCATCGCCGCCAAGGATCTCACCGCCGGCAATCATTTCCTCACCTGGAACGGCAAGGATGCTAGCGGCAATGCGGTTGCGGCAGGGGATTATTCCTTTACCCTCAGCGCCACCGGTGGTTCTGCCGATGCAGCGCTCTCCCCGCTGATCCGTACCACGGTCACCGGGGTGGATCTCAACGAGACCGAGCCCAAGGTGGTGACGGAATCGGGCACCTATACCCTGTCAACGGTCTATGGGGCCTATGAAAAAAGCTCCACCTAAGAAGTAAAGTCGTACAAACGTAACATCGTTACCAACAGCAGTCGCAATATCTCTGATGCAACGGACGGCGCGGGGATAATTGAGAGGAGAAAGGTTGGTCCTTAGCCAGCAGTTAAGGCCTTGGCTCTTTTTCCTTGATCACAGCAGTATCAATTATCCAATGATTTTCACCCACGCAGGAGGTTGTTATGGGTATTCAAAGTGCAATGTATAGCGGTGTTTCCGGGCTCAACACCAATTCCCAGGTTATGAGCGTCATCGGCAACAACCTGGCCAACACCAACACGCTGGGTTTCAAGGGTTCGCGTTCGGTGTTTTCCGATCTGCTCTCCAGCAGCGTCTTCGGCTCCGGCGGCTCTTCCCAGGTTGGCCGCGGTGTCGGCCTCTCCATCGTCGATAATATCTTCAGCCAGGGTACCTTTGAAACCACCTCCACCGATACCGATGTCGCCATCGAGGGTGACGGTTTTTTTGTGCTCAAGGAAGAAGGCAACGACACCACCTATTACAGCCGCGCCGGTGCCTTTCGTTTCAACGAAGATGGTTATCTGGTCAATCCCGAAGGGTTCCGGGTGCAGGGCAAGGCCTTTGACCCGGTCAACAACACCGAATTACTGCCAGCCGATCCCACCAACATTCTGGTGGCCAATGTCGGTTTGATCGAGGCCAATCCCACCACGGAGTTGACTTTCACCACCAACCTGGATGAAAAAGAGACCGAAATCGGTGGAACAGCAGCCGATATCGACCCCACGGACGATTCTACCTACAATTACTCAGCATCGTCCCAGATTTTTGATTCTTTAGGAGAATCACACCTGATCACTGTCTACTGGAGCATGATCAGCGATGCGACCAATGATTGGGCAGCGGCATACACGGTTGACAACGACACCGCCAATCCTGTCGCCTACCCCTCAACGCTGCACTTCACCAGCACCGGTAAGCTCGATCAAGATGCCGATGGCGTTGCCGATACTGATCCGGCGACCGCTACCATCACTATCCCCGCCGCCACCTGGGGCAACGGTGCCGCGGCCTCGGTGATTGATCTCTCCTTTGACTGTACCCAATACGACAGCGAATCCATCGTCATCGGTCAGAAACAAAATGGGTACAGTGCTGGCGAGTTGACCAACGTTGCCATCAACGGTGACGGTGTGGTGGTCGCTTCCTACTCCAACGGCCGTCAGGTCAATATCTCGCAACTGGTACTGGCCAAATTTCAAAATCCCGGAGGCTTGAAGTTGGCGGGCGCCAACCGCTACACCGCACCGGCCGAGGTCGGCTCCATCCGTACCGGGTTGCCCGGACCCGAGTTGGGCAAGGTGTTCACCAACTCGCTGGAGCAGTCCAACGTCGACATGGGTCAGGAATTTGTGAAGATGATCACCACCCAGCGCGGTTTTCAAGCCAACTCCAAAATCATCACCACTGTCGATGAGATGCTTAGTGAGCTGATCAACCTCAAGCGATAATTTGCTTCGCCCGTCAACATTCTGACACAAAGCCGCCCGCCCCCTTGGTCTGGGCGGCTTTTTATTGGGCTCGCTTTCACGGCTGCATCGACATCTCCCCACCCTGCCGCACATTCCCTGTGCCAACAACAAGTTGGCATTCTCCTTGCTTTCTTGCTCTCAATAGTTTTTTCCGCTACACTCCTTAACCAAGAGAGCCTTTTTTCCGATCAATCTTTTGGCAGTGCAGGTAACCCCGCGTGGATATTGGAACCCTCATCGGTATTGTTCTGTCCTTCGGCCTCATGGTCTGGGCCATCCTCATGGGTGGTCCGCTCAGTATCTTTGTCGACATCCCGTCTGTGGCCATTGTAGTGGGTGGTTCGATCGGTGTAGCCCTTATTAACTTCCCCCTCGCCGATATTATTGGCACGATCGGAATCGTCAAAAAAACCATCCTCATCAAGGAACCGGACACCAACAAGCTCATCGCTCAGATGCTTGATTTTTCTGCAAAAGCAAGAAAAGGCGGTATCCTTTCCCTGCAAGATCAGATCGATTCCATCGAGGATAAGTTTCTCGTCAAGGCCCTGCAGATGGCAGTGGACGGCCAGGAGCCGAGTGAACTTAAGGCTATTCTCACCACCGAGGTTGACAACCTGGCATCCCGCCACAGCTATGGATCGGAGATTCTCAACACCCTGGGAGCCATCGGGCCGGCTATGGGTATGATCGGTACCCTGATCGGTTTGGTGCAGATGCTGCAAAACATGAGTGACCCGGCGGCCATTGGCCCGGCCATGGCCGTTGCCCTCTTGACCACCTTTTACGGCGCGGTGTTGGCCAACATCCTCTTTATTCCCATGGCCGGCAAGCTCAAGGCCCGTTCTAAAACCGAGGTCCTGCAAAAGATGGTCATCATTGAGGGTATGGAATCCATTCTTTCTGGTGAGAACCCGCGCGTCATGGAGCAGCGGCTGCACACCTACCTCGCCCCGAAAAAACGAACCAGCGTCTTTAATTAACGAGGCACATCATGGCTGAAGAAGAATGCCCCCCTCCCGGACTGCCAATGTGGATGGCCACCTACAGCGACATGGTCACCCTGCTGCTCACCTTTTTCGTGCTGCTGTTGACCATGGCCAGTATGGACCCGACCAAATTCGTGCAGGCCAAAACCTCCATCGAATCGGCCTTTGGCTGGAGCACCAAGGCAGCACCGGTGCCCTTTTCCATACCGATCCTGCCTTCACCACCGAAATCACAATATACGCCCATTCCACGGCAATCTCCGTTGCAGCAATTCAAGCGCATCAAAACCGACCTGGAAATGACCAAACTCGACAAACAAGTGGAAGCAATACAACGGGATAATGATTCGATTATTTTACGCATCCACGATAATGTCTTGTTTGAACAAGGGAAAACCGAACTCAACCCGGCTTCCTACCCTATCCTTCGTAAGGTGGCCGATATCATTCGCCCCTTGCCGATGACCATGCGCATCGAGGGCCATACCGATTCCACCCCCGTAGGTGTGGGGAAGGGAAGCAATTGGGATCTTTCGGTGGCGCGAGCGGTATCGGTGATGGCATTTTATCAGCGCGGTGAGCTCTTTGGCCAGGATCGCATGTCCGCCGCTGGTTATGGCGACAGTCGACCGCTGGCACCCAATACGACGTCAGAAAATAAGGCACAGAACCGGCGGGTCGATTTCATCATCCGCAGCGACCGACCGGTGCTCGATGACAAACCCGCCACCCCTATCCCCTTCTAAGGAATCTTCCACGCACAGGATCACACCATGGCTGAAAAGGACCCGAAAAAAGACGCTGACAAGGAAGAACCGAAAAAGGGTGGCAAAAAGAAACTGATCATCATCATTGCCGCCGCACTGGTATTGCTGCTGGGAGGTGGTGGGGCCGGCTATTTCTTCCTGGTGCATAAACCCAAACAGGAAGAACTCAAGCGCAAGCAGGAAGAGGAAAGCAAGGCTGCGGCCCTGATCAAGCCGGTCCCGGAAGAGGCCGATATTGGACCCATGGTCGAGATCAAGGAGTTTGTGGTCAACATCATCGGCGAGGATGCCGCCCATTATGTCAAGGCCTCGCTCTCCCTGGAACTGGACAAGGCGGCCACTCAGGAAGAGGTGACCAAGCGCATGCCGCAGATCCGCGACGCCATTCTGTTGTTGATCGGCAACAAGACCTTTGAGGAATTACAGGATTTGCAAGGCAAGAACCAGGTCAAGGCCGAGTTGAAAAGCAAGATCAACTCCTTTCTCAAAACCGGCAAGATCAAGAACGTCTATCTCACTGACTTTGTGGTGCAATAACAACCGTGGAACCGATCTTATCCAAAGAGGAGATTGCCGATCTCCTGTCGGCGATCAAGGCCGGCCAGGTGTCGATGGACCTGGTGGACCAGGAGCCGTCGCAGCGCCGCCGCTATCTGCCCTCCACGGAAATCGACCTGGTGCAATCGTACGCCCGGGCCAAGAGTTCCGGCGAGATGCGGGTGCCGAACCTGGACATCGTGCTCGATAATTTTGCCCGCCGCTTCACCACCAGTTTGACCAACGTCTTGCAACGTAATTTCGCCGTGGAACGCGACGAGATCGCCACCACCAACTTCCAGCAGAGCCTGGTTGATCTGAAAAGCCAAGGGGCGGTCGGCATTTATGCAATGTCACCTTTGAAGCACGGTTGTCTCTTTCATTTCGACACCCTGCTCTCCTTCACCCTGCTGGAGATCATGCTCGGTTCCTCGCAGTCGAGCGAATCGCTGGCCCTGGACCGCAACCTCACCACCATCGAGATGGCCATCCTCCGCACCTGCATGCAGGACATTTGCCAGGATCTGCAAGCCGCGATGCGGCCGGTGATCGAGATGCAGATCAGCTTGAGCAAGGTGGAAAACAACTTTCGCCTGGTCAGCATTGTCGAGCCGGAAACCGAGGTGCTGGTCACCCGTTTCCCTATCCAGCTCGGTGGCGAGAAGTGCGGTCAGATGCGGCTGATCATCCCCTACCTGACCCTGGAGCCGCTGCGCGATAAATTCAAGGCCCTGGTCACCATTGCCCAAGCCACCACCAACAGTTGGACCCCGGTCGTGCTGCAGCAGGCGTTGGACATGGAGAGCCCGGTGGTGGCCCGCTCAGGGCAGCTCAACATGAGCATTCGCCGTATTCTCAGCCTGCAACCCGGCGACATCATCGACCTGCCCTACAACCCCGACCAGCCCCTGACCATCCTCGCCGATGATCAGCCGCTGTTCACGGCCATCCCCGGTGAACGCAACGGCAAGAAGGCCTTTCATATCACCAGTCGACACAGCAGCAAAGGAGGAGTCCATGGCACAGCCTGATGCTCTGGAGCCTGAGCGGTCCAACACCCTCAATCCCCAGGAAACCGCTGAATTATTGCGCGAACCCTCTGCTAGCACACGCAACGGCGCCTCGCAGTTGGCCAGGGAGTTGGAATTTCTCTACGATGTGCCCTTACAGGTTTCCGTCGAGGTCGGCCGCGCCCGCATCCTGCTGCGCGACCTGCTGCAGATGGGCGAGGGTTATGTAGTGGAGTTGGACAAACTGGCCGGTGAGCCGCTTGATCTCTACGTCAACTCGCGCTTGATCGCCCGGGGCGAGGCGGTGAAGGTGGGGGATAAATTCGGCATCAAGCTCACCGAGGTGGTGAGTCAATCCGATCGTATCGAACACCTGGGCTAGACCATGCGCGCTTTCCCCTGCTGCCTCATCGCCTTGATGCCCAGTTGCGCCTGGGCCGCCGAGACGCCCTCCATGGCCAATGCCGCCCTGCAAACCCTGTGGGCACTTTTGGTGGTGGCAGGGCTGATCCTGGCGCTCTACGCCCTGGCCCGCAAGCGTTTTGCCCTGGGTGGCCTGGCTGGCGGCAACATCAAGGTCATTGAGATGCGGCCCCTGCTGCCCAAGACCAGTCTGGCCCTGGTGGAGGTGCGCGGACGTGAGTATCTGCTAGGTATCAGTGGCGGCAATATTCAACTGCTGGCCGATCTCTCAAGTGCCACGCCGCAGCCGCAGCAACCAAGCTTTTCTCAACTGCTGCGGGACGAACCATGAAACGCCGCGCCCTTCCCTGTTGTCTGCTGCTGGTGCTGGCCTTACTGCCGGCGGTGGCCATGGCTGTCAATCTTCCGACACTCTCCGTGGGCATCAAGGAGGCCAACACCCCGGCCGAGGTTTCCACGGCGTTGCAGGTGCTGCTGGTACTGACCATCCTGACCGTGGCGCCGGCCATACTGCTGATGACCACCGCCTTTACCCGCATCGTCATTGTACTGGGATTCGTGCGTCAGGCCATGGGCACGCAGAACACGCCGCCCAACCAGGTTATGCTTGGTTTGGCGCTCTTTCTCACCCTGTTCATCATGGCCCCCACCTTCAACACCATCAACACCGAGGCCTTCCAACCCTACATGCAGCAAAAGATCACCCAACAGCAAGCCTTGGAACGCTCGGTGGGGGTGATGCGCGATTTCATGTTTTCCCAGGTGCAGGAAGGTGAGTTACAACTCTTCATCGACATCACCAAGGAGGAGCAACCAGAAGACAAAAAGGCGATCTCCTCCACTATCCTCGTTCCCGCCTTCATGCTTTCGGAGTTGAAACGGGCCTTTCAGATGGGGTTCATGATCTATGTGCCCTTTCTGGTCATCGACATGCTGGTGGCCTCGGTGCTGATGGCCATGGGCATGATGATGCTGCCGCCGATCGTCATCTCGCTACCCTTCAAACTACTGCTCTTTGTGCTGGTTGACGGTTGGCAGCTGGTGGTGGGTTCCCTGGTGAAGAGTTTTGGGTAACCAGCAACGGCAAGGAGGCGATCATGAGTCCGGAAACAGTTATTGAGATAGGGCGTAAGGCCTTGCAGACGGTGCTTTTAACTTCTGCACCGATGCTGCTCGCTGCCCTGGTGATCGGCCTGATCATCAGCATCTTCCAGGCCGCCACCCAGATCAACGAGCAGACCATGACCTTTGTCCCCAAGATTGTGGCGGTTTTCGTGACCCTGCTCATCTTCGGCCCCTGGATCATGGAGTTGCTCATCACCTTCACCACCGGGATCATCAGCCAAATGGCCACCGTCGGTCAGTGAGGCCAGGCGGGACCGGCTACCATGGATCTGCCCTTCATCCCCCTGCATCAACTGCAAAATTACCTTATCTGCCTGGCTCGGGTACTGGCGCTAATTGCCGCCATTCCCGTCTTTGCCGGCATTCAGATGACCGCCCAGGTGAAGATTGGCCTGGCGGTGATGACCAGCCTGTTGCTCTTTCCGGCCATGCTGCCCTATACCCCGCAGACGCCCCTGTCGATGCCCGCCTTTGGCCTGTTGATCATCAACGAGGTACTGCTGGGGGTGATGGTCGGCCTGGTGGCGCAGATGGTCTTAGCCGCCGTCAGTTTCGGCGGCACGGTGATTGGCTATCAGATGGGCTTTGCCGCTGCCAACATCTTTGATCCCCAGACCACCCAGCAACTCTCGCTGATGAGCCAGTTTGTCAATGTGTTGGCGCTGTTGGCCTTTCTCAGCCTGGATATCCATCACTACTTTTTCCGTATGCTGGTGGAGAGCTATCAGGCCTTCCCCCCCGGGCTCCTTGATTTCACCCACGGCGCCGTCCAGGAACTGATGCGGCTGGGCGGGCAGGTCTTTGTCTTGGGAGTCAAGTTCAGCGCCCCGGTGCTAGCGCTCTTGCTGCTGACCAACATCGTGCTTGGCATCCTCGCCCGCGTTTTTCCTCAGCTCAATGTTTTCATGCTCTCCTTTCCCCTCAACATCGGCATCGCCCTGCTTGTCATGGGCCTGACACTGGGCGCCACCTTTGCGGTGCTGCGCCGTGAATTTGACACTATGATCGAGCATATTCTCAACCTGCTCGCGCTGTTCCGCTGACATCCACGCGAGTGCTCCTGATCACGGCCCCAACCATTTTATTGTTCAATCAGGCGCGTTATTTGCTCATCACTCCCTGACAAGCAATAACGAGGCTTCACGCCTTTGTTCCTGCCCCTTCTTCTCTCAACCACCCGCAAAGATCCATGGCTGAAGACAGCAGCGCCGGCGAACGCACTGAATCCGCGTCCGGAAAACGCAGATCCGATTTTCGCAAAAAGGGCCAGGTGGCCCAAAGCCGCGAAGTGCAGGCAGCGGCCATGTTCTCCCTGCTGCTGCTGTTCTGGCTTTTTTTCGCCCCCACCTTCTGGACCAAACTCGAAGAACTGCTCATCACCCTTTGGCGCAGCAGCGGCGACTATGCCATCACCGTTTCCTCGATGATGCAGTTGGGCTATTATCTGTCGATCAGTCTGGCCTTTTTGCTGATACCCCTCTTTCTGGTGGCCATGCTCGTCGGCTTTTTCGCAACCTTTTTGCAGATTGGCTGGCTCTTTACCACCGAGCCCCTCATTCCTGATCTCTCCAAGCTCGATCCCATCCAGGGCATGGGCCGTTTTTTCTCCAAACGCTCCCTGGTGGAGGTGGTGAAATCACTCTTGAAAGTGATCCTCATCGGTTGGATCGCTTACAAGACCCTGCGCGGCGAATTCGATCAGGCCCTGGTACTGACGGAAGCGGCAGTGGAGAGCACCCTGCTCTATCTGGCTAAAACCACGGCGCTGGTGATGGCCAAGGTGGCGGCGGTCATGATCGTGCTGGCCATTCTCGACTACAGCTTTGTGCGCTGGGAAATGGAAGAGAAGATGAAAATGACCAAGCAGGAACAGAAGGAGGAGATGAAGGAGACCGAGGGCGACCCGCACATCAAGTCAAAAATCCGTTCCATCCAGCAGCAGATGGCCCGAAAACGGATGATGGCCGCTGTGCCCAGTGCCGATGTCGTCATCACCAACCCCACCCATGTGGCGGTGGCCATTCAGTACGAGGCCGGCAAGATGGATGCCCCGGTGGTACTGGCCAAGGGACAAGAGTTGGTGGCTGCCAAGATCCGCGAGATTGCTCAAGAACACGGCGTCCCCCTGGTGGAGAATCCGCCCGTGGCAAGATTATTGCATTCAAAGGTTGAGGTGGGCCAGGCCATCCCCGAAGAGATATTTAAGGCCGTGGCGGAAATCTTAGCCTATGTGTATTCGCTGAAAGGAAAGCGTTGATGGAAGCAGCTAGCATACAGAGCCTGTTTGATCGCACCCGAGTCATGGATTTGCTGCGTCGCAGCGATATCATGGCCTCGGTGGGGCTGATCGGCATCCTCATGCTGATGATCGTGCCGCTGCCGGCGATGCTGCTTGATCTCTGCCTGTCGCTCAACATCACCATCGCCATCCTCATCCTGGTGATCAGCCTGTACTGCGAAAAGGCGGTGGAATTTTCCATTTTCCCCTCCATTTTGCTGGTCACTACTCTGTTTCGCCTTTCACTGAACGTCGCCTCGACGCGGCTTATTCTCCTCCACGGCAACGAGGGCATGGATGCCGCCGGTGCAGTTATTCAGGCCTTTGGCCAGTTCGTGGTCGGTGGCTCCTATGTGGTTGGTTTGGTCATCTTCGTCATCCTGGTGATCATCAATTTCATCGTCATCACCAAGGGTGCCGGCCGTATCGCCGAGGTGGCCGCCCGCTTCACCCTGGATGCCATGCCCGGCAAGCAGATGGCCATCGATGCCGACCTCAATGCCGGGCTGATCGACGAGGCCAAGGCCCGTCAGCGCCGCGAAGAGATCTCCAATGAAGCCAACTTCCACGGCGCCATGGACGGTGCCTCGAAATTTGTGCGCGGCGATGCCATTGCCGGCATCATCATCACCATGATCAACATCGGCGCCGGCTTTATTATCGGTGTGCTGCAAAAGGGTATGCCCCTGGCCGATGCCGCCAAGAACTACACCATCCTCACCGTTGGTGATGGTTTGATCAGCCAGGTGCCGGCCCTGATCATCTCCACCGCCGCTGGTATGCTGGTGACCCGCTCCGCCGGGCGCGAGGATTTCGGCGAGGAGATCAAAAAGCAGTTCACCCGCTATTCCAAGGCCCTGTGGGTAGTCTCGGCCATCCTCCTTGGCTTTGCCATTATCCCTGGCCTGCCCTTCTTTCCCTTCCTCATCCTCTCCGGCCTACTGGCCCTTATCGCCTATCAGCTGGATAAGGCCGAGAAGGAGCAGTTGATTGAGGAGGCCATGGTCGAGCGGCCCAAGCCGGTGGTCAAGCCGGACCAGGATTATGAAAAGATGCTCAATGTCGACCTGGTGGAGCTGGAGGTTGGCTATGGTTTGATTCCCTTTGTCGATGCCGCCCAGGATGGCGAGTTGCTCACCCGCATCCAGGCCATTCGCAAGCAGTTCGCCCTTACCACCGGCTTTATCGTGCCCCCGGTGCATATCAAGGATAACCTCCAGCTCAACCCCAACCAGTACACCATCAATCTTAAAGGGGTCAATATTGCCAGCGCCGACATGATGCCCGGCTACTACATGGCCATGGATCCCGGCCTGGTGACCGAAACCATCAAGGGTCTGCCCACCCGCGAGCCGGCCTTTGACCTGCCTGCCATCTGGATTACCGAGGATAAACGCGAACGCGCCCAGATCGCCGGCTACACCGTGGTCGATTGCATCACCGTCATGGCTACCCACATCAGCGAGATCCTCAAAAAACACGCCTATGAGCTGCTCGGCCGCCAGGAAACGCAGACGCTGATCGACAACCTCGGCAAGAGCTATCCCAAGCTGGTGGAAGAGTTGGTACCCCATGTGCTCAACCTGGGCACCATCATGCGGGTGCTGCAAAACCTGCTGCGCGAGGGCATCTCCATCCGCGACCTGCGCTCCATTTTGGAGACCATGGCCGACTACGCCAACATGACCCAGGACAGCGACATCCTCACCGAGTATGTACGCCACGCCCTGTCACGTTCCATCTCCAGCGCCTACACCGGAGGCGATGGCCTGATGTCGGTGATTACCATGGATCGCAAGGTCGAGGAAGCGATCCAGTCCGCCATCCAGCACCGCGAACGCGGCAGTTTTCTGGCCCTGGACCCCAAAACGGCGCAGAAGATACTCGACAGCCTCAACACCCTGATCAACGCCATGACCGGAGGCCTACCGCCGGTGCTGCTGGTGCTGCCGCAGATCCGCCCGCATGTGCGCCGGCTGACCGAGCGCTACTTCCCCAACCTGGCGGTGCTGTCGCATAACGAAATCACCTCGCAGGTACGCATTCAATCCATCGGCACGGTGACCATCGATGCAAGTTAAGGTCTTTGAAGCACAGGACATGGCCACGGGACTGAAAATGGTCAAGGAGGCCCTGGGACCCGATGCCCTCATCCTTTCCACCCGCACCATCCGCAGCGGCAAGTTCGGCATGCTCGGCAAGCCGATGATGGAGATCACCGCTGCCGTTGACAACGGCTGGCAGGAACCGGAGCCGGCGCCCGTGCCCCGGCAGGAGCGCGCCCCACGCAGTTGGTCACCGCCGCCCCAGGAACGGTTTGTTACCCGGCAGCCGGAGATTCGTGAGGAGATCACCTACGAGGAGTTGTGGCGCAACCGTGGCCCACAACGCGAACCGGAACGCATTGTTGAGCGTGCCCCGGATCGATACGAACCACCCGCTGCGCCACGCCGTGAACCTGTGGCGGAGAACCAGGATCTCCAGCGCGAAATGGCCGAGCTGCGCTCCATGGTCAAGGGATTGTCGCAACGGCTCACCGGCCTGGATGCGCCCCCGCAGCGCACGGCCTATGTGGAGCCGGAATTTGCCGCCCCGCCACCCGCCGCAAGTGTTGATCCCGTTGTCGGCCTGCTCACCGGCTATGGCATCAATCAGGAGACGGCCCAGGTGGTGGCCCGCTTCAGCCGCGACACCATCGAGCGGATGCCGAGTTTGAACCATGGCGATCTGCACCAGATCCTGCGCGAATCCATTGCCCGGCTGTTCACCACGCAAAACCTGTTGGCAGAGCGCCCTGGCCGCCAGCGCCGCATCAGCCTGATTGGCCCCACCGGTGTCGGCAAGACCACCACCCTGGCCAAAATTGCTGCCCACTGCCTCAGCCGATTCGAGGGCCGCATCGGCCTGATCACCATCGACACCTACCGCATTGCTGCGGTGGAACAGTTGAAGGTCTATGGCGAGATCATGCGCCTGCCCCTTGAAGTGGTGATCAAACCCAGCGAACTGGAGCAGGCCCTGGACAAATTCCGCGACCTGGATCTGATCCTCATCGACACTGCCGGTCGCAGTCCGCGCAGCGGTGTGGAAATTCAGGAACTGGCTTCCTTTCTCCGACCGCAGCTGGCCATTGAAAACAACCTGCTGCTCTCGGCCACCACCCGCGAGCGTGAGCTCGAGGAGACCATCCGCCGCTTCTCCATCCTACCGATCAGCAACTTCATCTTCAGCAAGATCGATGAATGCGATCAGTTGGGAGTACTGCTCAATATTCACTATAAAAACGATACACCGATCTCCTTTCTCACTAATGGCCAGCGGGTCCCCGAGGACCTGCTCATTCCCACGCCCAAGGACATCGCCGCGCTTCTCATGAACGATCACGGATACCCGACCCATGGCTGAACAGACAGGACAACCAAAGGATCAGGCAGGCACACTGCGGGCGCTCAATAGGCCCGACACCCCGCCACCGCGCGCACCGCAAACCGCTACCCGCGTTTTTTCCATCACCAGCGGCAAGGGCGGTGTGGGCAAGACGGCGGTGGTCGCTAACATGGCGGTGTTGCTGGCCCGCATGGGCAAACGGGTGCTCATCCTCGATGCCGACCTCGGCCTGGCCAATATTGATGTGGTCTTTGGCTTGGCACCGGGACACAATCTCAACCATTTTTTCTCAGGCGAACAGGGGTTGGAGGCCATCCTCACTGACGGCCCCGAGGGCATTAAAATCCTTCCCGCCGGCTCCGGCGTGCAGCGTTTTACCCGGTTAGACAGCGAGCAGAAGATGCGGTTGCTGGAAGCGCTGGATGCTATGAACAATGATTTTGATTTCGTGCTCATTGACACCGAGGCCGGCATCTCCGAGAACGTCACCTATTTCAACACCGCAGCCCAGGAGATCCTGGTGGTGACCACCCCCGAGCCCACCGCCATCACCGATGCCTACGCGTTGATGAAGCTGCTTTCCAACCAATATCACGAGAAACATTTCAATCTCATCGTCAACTTCATCAAAAACGAGGAAGAAGCCCTGGATGTCTACCGTAAGCTGACCATGGTGGCCAACCGCTACCTGGACATCTCCATCGATTACATCGGCTCCATTCCCCGCGACAAACTGATGGTCGATGCCATCCGCAAGCAGCGGGTGCTGGTGCAGCTCTATCCGGAGTCGAAAACAGCGAGTGCCTTTGAGGCACTGGCACGCACCATCGTCCAGGAACCGCAGTCCATTGAACCCAAGGGATCGATCCAGTTCTTCTGGAAACGGCTTTTGGAATTTGGCGGCCGCTGAGCGCTCAATGAGAGTTAAAGTCAACAAGGACGCTGACAGATGCTATCCATGATGCCACCGGTACCCCCTCTTGATGATCGCTCGCAGTTGATTCGGGAGAATATGCCCCTGGTCGAGCTGGTGGTGCAACGCATGGTACCCCAGGTCCCCAGTTTCATGACCAAGGAGGACATGACCAGTGCCGCCATGGTCGGCCTGATCGATGCAGCCAACAAATTCGACCCCAGCAAAGGCGTCAAATTCAAGACCTTTGCCGAATACCGGGTGCGCGGTGCCATCTTCGATGAGATGCGCAAGCTCGACTGGTTCTCCCGTTCGATGCGCGACAAACAAAACCAGCTCACCCAGACCATGCTGCGCCTGGAACGCAAACTGGGTCGCTCGCCAGAGGATGACGAGATGGCCAAAGAGCTGTCGATCTCACTGGACGAGTACCACGACTTGTTGGCTGAGGTCAGCCATCTGGGCTGCGTCAGCCTGCACGAAACACTGGACCATTCCGAGGAAGGCCGCAGTTTTCTTGACAATCTTGAAGACATTGCCGGGCCGATGCCCTCGGAAATTTTAGAGAAGGAAGAGATGACCAAGGTGCTGGCCGGCATCCTGGATGAGCTCTCGCAAAAGGAACGCATGGTCATCGCCCTTTACTACTACGAGGAGTTGACCCAGAAGGAAATTGCCGAAGTACTGAGCGTTTCCGAGGGTCGAATCTCGCAGTTGCACAGCCAGGCCCTGCTCAAATTGCGGGTCAAGCTGATCAACTCCGAACTCTACGAACCTTGAGTCCACAGGGATTTGCCATGGTTCTCTCCCCTGCCTTTCTTTCTGTCGTTGGTCTGATGGCAGCGCTCAGCTGCCTGTTGATTGTCTCGCTGATGCTGCTGCGGCGCCGCGATGAAAGCCGGCTGGTACGCCAGCGCCTGGTCGATCTGCAAGCAAAAATCGAGGCGGCTCTCGAGGATACGGGGTTTGAGACACAGCGCCAAGCCTTTGGCCAGGTGCTGCAGAGCGCCAGCCTCACCACCGAATTGCAACGGCCACGCCTGGAAACCATGGCCAAGCTCAGCAAACAACCGCCCGAAAAATATCGGATTCTTAATAATCTAGCCTCCCAGGGGCTCAATATCGAGGAGATTGCCGCCGTTCTCGGTGTTTCCCGGACAGAAGCGCATCAACTGCTCAATCTCAGCAGTATAGCCAAGTGCGGCCAGTGAGCAGGCCTATTGTGACCAACGCACCGGGATTGCCAGCGATTGGCGGTTAAGATTGCCGCCTCCGCAGCCGACAAGAACCGTAAAGCCCCTGCAATCATCACCAACGAGACACCATGGGATCGGGAAAATACAGTGCCCTCAGTGGCGCCATAGCCAGAGAACAGGCCATGAACAACGTCTCTGCCAATCTGGCCAATATCAGCACCACGGGATTTAAGAAAAACCGCATCAGCTTTGCCTCGGTGCTGCGTGGTACCCAGCAAGTTGCCGAAGCAAGCGGCAAGAACATGACCCGTATCCGCACCATCAGCACCGATTTTTCCCAGGGCGGCATGCAGACCACCAGCCGCCCCCTGGATGTGGCCATCGATGGCGAAGGTTTTTACAAGGTGCGCAAGGGCGAGGAGACCTACTTCACCCGCTCGGGTCGTTTCATGCTTGATGAAAACGGCATGCTCAAGACCGAGGACGGCGCCAACGTGCTCGGTGCCGGCAACGATCCCATCCAGATTGACACCGCGCTCGGCAAAGACATCTACATTGCCGAAACCGGGGAGATTTCCATCAATGGTGCCATCGCCGGCACCCAGATCGGTGTTTTTTCCGTTGATGATACCAAGCAACTGACCAAGGTGGGCGACTCACTCTACAAGCTGGAGGAAGGTGGCGATCAACCGATGACCGATTTCCGGCTGTTGCAGGGCAATCTGGAGACCTCCAACATCAACATGATTTCGGAGATGACCGCCATGATCTCCACCCAGCGGGCCTTTGAGGCCAACTCCAAGGTGCTTGAGGGATATTCCAAACTTGGCGAAAAACAAGATGAACTCGGCTCTGTCGGTTAACCGCCACCGCAGGCCACAACTTTTTCTCTTTATTTGAGGTCCGTTTAATGCGCTCTCTCTGGACATCAACCACCGGCATGTCGGCCCAGAACCTGAACATGGACGTGATTGCCAACAACCTGGCCAACGTCTCGACCACTGGCTTCAAAAAAAGCCGCGCCGATTTCCAGGACCTGCTCTACCAGATCATGAAGGTGCCGGGCAGCCCCACCTCGGCGGACACCAAATCGCCCACTGGTATCCAGGTTGGCCTTGGCGTCAAGCCGGCGGCGATCACCAAGATCTTTACCACCGGCGATATCGTCCAGACCCAGAACACCCTGGATGTGGCCATCGAAGGCCAGGGGTTTTTCCAGGTGCTGCTGCCCGATGGCAATACCGCCTACACCCGAGCCGGCAACCTCAAGCTCGATGGCGAAGGCCGCATCACCACCTCCGATGGTTATCCGATTCAACCGGAAATCACCATTCCCGAGGATGCCCGCGAGGTCACCATCGGCGATACCGGCGTAGTCAGTGCCATCCTTGGCGCCGACACCACCTCCACCGAACTGGGCAACATCGACCTAGTCGATTTCATTAATGAATCCGGATTGATCGCCATCGGACGCAATCTCTTCCGCGAGACCGAGGCCAGTGGTGCGGCCATTGTCGGCACCCCCGGCACCGAGGGTATCGGCACCTTGCTGCAGGGATATATTGAACAGTCCAATGTCAATCTGGTGGAAGAGATGACGCAGATGATCACCACCCAACGGGCCTACGAGATCAACTCCAACGTCATCACTACCTCCGACGAGATGATGCAAACCGTTACCAACATGGTGTGATCCTTGATGGTTCGCTGCCTGCTCCTTTGTCTGCTCTGTCTACTTCCCGCTGACGGGCTGGCCAAGATCATCGTCCACTTCAAGCCGACAGCCTCGGTGGCCGGACCGCGCATCACACTGGCCGACATCGCCGAGATCAGCTTTGCCGGCGAGCAGACTGAGGCGATCAAGCAACTTCAGGTGGGTGCAGCGCCGGCGGTGGGCAAGAGCAAGGATTTGTATACAGTGAGTGTGATCAAGGGGTTGCAACACCGGCGCGAACTGACCGATGTCGATTGGCAGGGAAGTTCGAACATCGTGGTCGAACGCCGCGGCCAGCGGGTGAGCCGCAACCAGATAGATACCATTCTCCAGCAGTATCTCCTGGAAAACAGCCATAAACTACCGCCGAGCGAGATCCGCCTCACCGTGCAGCAGGCCCCGGAGGAGATGCTCTTTGCCGAAGGAACACTGAGTTGGAAGGTGACCCCATCGCGGCCGGGTATTCTGGGAAGTTCGAGTTTTACCATTGCCTTTGCCCTTGATGGAAAACCAGCCGGCAACTGCGTGGTTCGGGGCCGCCTGGCTGCTCTGGGCGAGGTGGTGGTGGCCGCAGTATCCCTACGACGGGGTGATCGCATTGCCAGCAGTAGCGTCCGGCTGGAGAAGCAGGATATCGGTGGTTTGGCACAACCCTTTACAGCCATTGAGCAGGTGGTGAACATGGAGGTAGCCCGAGCCATCAATCCCGGCGCCCCCTTGGACCAGAACACCATCGCCAGCCCTACGGTGATCAAGGAAGGGGATATGGTGAAAATTTCTGCACGCCGAGGTGGCCTCCAGATCAGCACCAGTGGTCGCGCACAGTTGGCCGGCCGCATGGGTGAGACCATCAAGGTAAAAAATACCAGCAGCAATAAACTTGTGTATTGCCGGGTCGACGGACCGGGCATGGTTTCCGTGGAGTTTTAGGGATGAAGACGATCACTGCACATCAACACAGGGCATGCGGCGGTAAAGGATTGCTGCGCGGTGTCGCGGGCCTGCTGCTCCTGCTGCTGGCTCTTGTGAGTACGGGTTGCGGGCCGCGCACCCAGGAGGTGGTCTCCACCCCCGAACCCCTGGAAGAGCCCGTTCCCGGCGAGACCAAGCCCCAATCCGCCGGCACCCTGTGGAACGGTGATGAGGGCAACTGGCTTGCTGATGTCAAGGCACGGCGGGTTGGCGATATCGTCACCGTCATCATTGAAGAGCAGGCCAAGGCATCTAAGGAAGCCACTACCGATACGGATCGATCCTCCAGCATCTCCGCCGGCATCTCCAACCTCTTTGGCCTGGAACAGTCGGTGGCGGATCGTAACAGCAATATCAATCCCTCGGCCCTGATGACCGCCAGTAGCGATAATAAATTCTCCGGCGGCGGTAAAACCACCCGTTCGGAAAATCTTGCCGCCACCCTCACCACCCAGGTGGTCACCGTCTATCCCAACGGCAACTTGAAAATTCGCGGCGGCAAATCAGTGACGGTCAACAACGAGAATCAGATCATCTACCTCACCGGCATTGTCCGCTCCTATGATGTCACCGCCGGCAACACTGTTGATTCAAGTAATATCCTCAACGCGCAGATCACCTACACCGGCAAGGGCTCACTCTCCGATAAGCAGAAGCCCGGTTGGCTGATGCGGATTTTCGATAACACCTGGCCGTTTTAACGCGGGGAATTTTACTATGCAGCGCATTTTCTTGCTTTTTCTTGGCCTGCTGATGCTGAGCCTGTTCAGCACTTTCGAGGCCCGGGCCACCCGCATCAAGGATCTGGCCGATCTGGAAGGTGTGCGCCAGAACCAGTTGATGGGCTATGGCCTGGTCATTGGCCTCAACGGCACCGGCGATGACATTAAGAAATCGGTGTTCACCAAGCAGGCCATCGTCAACATGATCAAGCGCATGGGTATGGCGCTGACCGACGACATGTTCAATCAGATGAAAACCAAGAACGTCGCAGCGGTGATGGTGACCGCGCAACTACCGCCTTTTGCCCGCCCCGGTTCCGCCATCGACATACAGATTTCCTCCATTGGCGACGCTTCCAGCCTCTCCGGTGGCACCCTGCTGATGACGCCACTGAAAGGACCCGATGGCAACACTTATGCCGTGGCCCAGGGTCCGCTGGCCGTCGGCGGTATTGCCTTTGGCGGCAAGTCGGCGAAGGTGCAAAAAAACTTTCCCACCTCCGGCCGCATCACCGGCGGCGCACTGATTGAACGCGCGGTGGATTTTGAACTGCCTGCTTCCGGGGATATGCTCTACCAGCTGCGCGAAACCGACTTCACCACCGCCTCGCGCATGGTGGAGGCCATCAACGCCCGCTTTGGCGGCGGCACCGCGCATCCGGTCGATTCACGCTCGGTGCGGGTTAAAAAGCCGGCCCGATTCGGCGGCGACATGGTCAACTTCCTGGCAGATCTGGAGAGCATCGAGGTGGCACCGGATCAACCGGCAAAAATCGTGGTCAACGAGCGCACCGGCACCATCGTCATGGGCCAGGAGGTGCGCATTGCCACTGTGGCCGTATCGCACGGCAATCTTAACCTGGTGGTCAGCGAATCAGCCCAGGTCTCGCAACCCAACCCCCTGGCCGGCGGCAACACGGTCACCACCCCGACCACCACCGCCCAAGCCATCGAGGAGGCCGGCAATCTGGTGGTCATGCCCGCAGGTGTCAACCTGGGTGAGGTGGCACGGGCCCTCAACGCCATCGGCGCCACGCCGCGCGATCTGATCGCCATTTTTCAGGCGATCAAGGCTGCCGGCGCCCTGCATGGCGAACTGGTCATCTTGTAAATCACTGTCCTGCATCTTTTGGATTAACCATGAAAACAAACATTGCCCCCACCCTGCCCCTGGCCGCGACACCGTCAACGACCACACCATCGATCAACGATCGCGCCGGGCTCAAAAAATCCTGCCAGGAATTTGAGGCTATCTACATTCAGGCCATGTTCCAGGCCATGCGCAAAACCATTCCCGAAGGCGGCCTCTTTGAACAGGATCATGCCACCAAGATGTACCAGGAGATGTTGGACCAGCAGATCGCCACCGATATCTCCCGCCATCAAAGTCTTGGACTGGCCGACCAGATGTATCGGCAGATGGAAAAGATGCTGGACACCAAAAAATAAGGCACAATGACTTTCTGAAATCGTAAGAACGTCATCACTGCAACACTCCCCCGACCGATTTTTTTTTTGAGCATAAAAAAAATCGGTTTTTTTTGTAAAGATTTTGTCCACCGTTTCCGATAAAGAGTCAACAGGAAGCAAAAGTCACCTGTTCACCGGGCCAGGATGGCCCGCACATACTGCAGGGAGGCAGAGAAATGGTCAGCGAAATCAGCTCCAACCAGACAAAGAGCATGCTCCAGAGTACCAAGAGCATGAGCATTGATATCTCCAGCACCACCGCCACCATCAATGCCGATGGCAGCCGGTCCTTTTCTGCGGACACGGTCAGCCTGCGCAGCTCCTCGCTCTCCACCCTCACCTACGACGGCTCCTTACAACTGCGGGATGCCGCCAACGCAGGGTACGAAAAACTGCGCAGCTATGTGCACGATTTACTCAAAGAGCAGGGAATCAACACCAAAGTCGCTACAGACAACGGTGAGATCGACCTGGCCGCCGTCACGCCCGATCAGGCGCAGGATCTGATCAGCGAGGATGGATATTTTGGTGTGGAGAAGACCTCCGAGCGAATTTTTCAATTCGCCGTGGGTATCGCCGGTGGGGACACATCCCGTATCGACGCCATCAAGGAAGGGATCGAAAAAGGCTTTGCCGAGGCCAAGAAAGCTTTTGGCGACTGGCTACCGCAGATCTCTTATGATACCTATGATGCGGTGATGAAGAAACTGGATAACTGGGTTGCGGATGCACAGGAAGTGGCCTGACCCCCAACTGTGAAGGTGAATGAGATGACCGTCAATTTTTTTGGAATCCCTAGTCGTGGCCAGATCGGCAGTCTGAATATCGGACAGACCGGTGAAACGCAAAAATCAAGCAAGAGCGAGGGCAAATCCAGCACCTCCTTTTCCTCGGCTCTGGAAGGGGCATCGGCTGCCCAGTTCAGCGGCAAGGTTGAAGATACCGAGCGTGCTGCCCGCGTACAGGAACTGAAGGCACAGGTCAGCAGTGGTGAGTACGAGCCCGACCTCAATAAGGTTGCCTCCAGCCTACTCAAGTTCTTGGTGGAAGGATAACACCATGGATCGTGCAAATATCCGCGAATTGCTCATGCAGCTGCGCGAGACCATCCAGGCCGAACGAGAACAGGCCAAGGCCCTCGACATGGTCGCGATGATGGCGACGGTTCGCCGCAAGGAGACGCTGATCCAGTTGTTGCACAGCGTTCAGGAACTGCACCCGGAAGAGCAACAGTTTGCCCGCGAGATCCAGCACGAGAACCGGCGCAACGCCTTTCTCTTCCGTGCTACCCTCAACTGGATCCAGGAAACCATGGAATTTTTCGGGCGCAAGTCCGTCCCCGTCACCTACAACCCCTACGGTGTCTCCCGCTCTGCCGCCGTCAACGGTCGTCTGCTTTCCGGTACCGTCTGATTGTTTGTTGTTCCGCCCACCACGGATGGTGGTCCCACTTTTTCCCGCCCCCTCCCCCTTTGTAGTCGAAAACACCTCATTTTTCCTGGTTGCCTAAACTCCAGCCCGTCGCCTGCCGATAGAATGGTAACGTAACAATGTGTTGCTGATCGGTATCGTTTACCCAGTTGGTCAGCACCCTTTGCCGCCCATTCCGCCCCAACCAAGGATCAGCAGCCCATGACCAGCCTGCTCAACGCGCTCAATGCCGGCAAAACCAGCCTTCTGACCAACCAGAAAGCCATCGAGATCGTCGGCAACAACATCGCCAACGTCAACACCACTGGCTATTCCCGTCAGCGCGCCGAAATGATGCAGATCCCGGCGGTGAACTTCGGTGATTTCTTCATTGGCCAGGGTGTGACCGTCTCGGATGTGTCACGCGATTACAGCGTGTTCATCAACCGACAACTCCAGGATAAAACCATCGAGTACGGCGAGGAGACCGGTAAGTCGGGCTCGTTGACGGAGTTGGAGCGCATCTTCAGCGTTTCAGAAGATAACCTGGCCTCGACCATCAATGATTTTTTCGATGCCTGGCAGCAGTTGACCGCCAACCCCAGCGGCGAGGTGGAACGGGATGTGGTGCTGCAACGCGGCCAACTGCTGGGCGAAGCCTTTGCCGGTATCACCGACCAGCTCGACACGGTCCGCTCCAACATGAATACCGAGATCATCGGCGAGGTGGATTATCTCAACGAAAAAATCTCCGAGATCGCCAAGCTCAATGATCGTATTCAAATGACCGAAATTTCAGGGCAGACCGCCAATGCCGCCCGTGATCAGCGCGATCTCATCATCAAGGAACTCTCCGAAACGCTAGGCGTGCAGACCTACACCGACAATCGCGGCCTACTCTGTGTGCAACTCCCCGGCGGCCTGCCGTTGGTGCAGGGCAACATGGCCTCTACCATCAAGACCGTCACCTCAGGGACCGATGTCAGCTTGCAATTGGAGACCACCGGCGTCACCCTGGATATCGGGTTGAAAAATCTGGGCGGTAAATTCAAGGGCATGCTTGAAATGCGCGATGTGTTCATGACCGGTTTGCAGAGCAATCTTGATACCCTGGCCATTGATCTCACCAGTGCGGTCAACACTGTGCATGCGGCTGGCTATGGGTCGGACGGTCTCACCGGCCGCAATTTTTTTACCGATATCACCGCGCTGCCACCGGGTAGTATACCCAGCCGCAATGTCGGCCTGGCCATTGCCAATGCCTACGAAGTAGCTGCCGCCGGCAACAGCGGTGCCGCGCCCGGCGACAACGAAACCGCCCTGGCAATCGCCGAGTTGGAGGTGACCCATCATGTGGCCACCACCGATGACACCTTTGACAACTATTTCAGCAAGATGGTCTCCAGCGTCGGCATTGAGGCCGCACGCAACGATCTTGCTCTCTCCGGAGCCGAGGATGCCACCGTCCAACTGCAAAACCTGCGCGACGGTTACTCCGGCGTGTCGCTGGAGGAAGAGATGATCGACCTGATCCAGTTCCAGCGGGGTTTCGAGTCCTCGGCTAAATTTCTCTCCACCGTCGACGAGATGATGAACGCACTTCTGCAACTCAAGGGATAAGCCATGAAAGCCACGCAAGGAACCACCTATCGTATGCTGGGTTCGCGCCTCAACACCGTCGCCAACCAACTGGAAGAATTGCGCAGCATTGGCGCCACCGGCAAGAAGCTCAACCGGCCCTCCGATGATCCGGCCGCCATTCGCCCGGTGCTCAATACCCGCAAGCAGATCTCCAATGTCGAGCGCAACCTGGAAACCATGGGCAAATCGTTGGATACGATGCAAGCCACCGACGGCCATCTGGAGCATGTGGAAAATATCATGCAGCGGGCCAAGGAAATCATGACCAACGCCATCAACGGTTCGTTGAGCGATGCGGACCGGACCGTGCTTGCCGACGAGTTGGTGCAACTGCGCAAAGAGTTGCTCGATGCCGCCAACGGCACGGTGGATGGCAAATATCTCTTTGCCGGTTACGAGGAGGACACCATCCCCTTTGTGGAGAATCCGTCCTATACACCTGCGGGCTATCTCGCCAATGATTCCTCGACCTGGCCTTATTTGTATCAGGGCGATGAGAATGCCACCACTTTGGAGATCACCACTGGCGAACGCATCACCGTCAACCTCACCGGCAACGACCTCTTCTTTGGCACCACCACCTGGGACACCGCTGTCCCCACCAACAACAGCACCGAGCCTGCGAGATATGATCTCTTTCTGGAAATGACCCAGGCCGAGGAGGCCATTCGCGCCAATGACCAGGCCTTGATGCAAACGAGTATGAATGACCTAGACGGCGCTGCCGAGCAAAACCGTCGCCTGCGCTCGCAACTGGGTAATCGTGCCAGCCGTGTGGAAACGGCCACCGATTATCAGGGAGGAGTGTTGGTTGATCTCAAGCAGATCCTCTCCCGGTATGAGGATGCCGATGCCATCGAGTCCTTCAACGCCATCGTGCAGCAGGAAACCGCTTTTCAGGCGGCGTTGAGCGTCACGGCCAAAGTTTCGGAAATGTCGATCCTCGACTTCATTTAACCACGATCAACTGTGCCAAATCCCTTGCCTTTTCCTGACAATTCCACGATACTGGTGAAAAAGGTGCGCGTGGCCACATCCCTCTCACCCCAGAGAAGGTGCAAGCTAGGCCAACGAATTTTCTCCTTTCCATCGTCCAAGCCCGTTTCAATCCAGGTGTGAGCTTATGCTGGTGTTAACCAGAAAACCCGGTGAAGGTATTATCATCGGTGACAATATCATCATCAAAATTATCGAGATGAAAAGTGGCGGCATACGCATCGGCATCGATGCGCCCCGGGACACCAAGATTTACCGACAGGAAGTCTACGACCGCATTCGTCAGGAAAACATCGAAGCCGCGGCCGGTTGGGATATGACCGATCTTGATCTCCTCAGTGACCAGTTTGCCGGAAGGACCCTGAAAAAATGAAGACTATCAATACCCGTTTTGGCGAGGTTGAATATGATCCCTCCCACCTCATTCACTTCCCCGAGGGATTGATCGGGCTTGATCAGTTGAAAAATTTCCTGGTCATGCCCAATCAGAAACAGGGGCCGCTGTTCTGGATCCAGAGTGTTGATGATCCGGCCTTTGCCTTTGTCGTCACCGATCCGACCAACTTCTTCCTCGACTATGCGGTGCTGCCCGATGAGGAAGAACGGCGCAAGCTGGAGATCGATGAGGGTGGCACCTGCTTTGTATTGGCCATCGTCACCATCTCTTCGAACAAGGAGATCACCCTTAACCTCTCCGGCCCCATCCTCTACGCCCCGGAGACGGGCAAGGGGTTGCAGGTCATTCTTGAGGATCCCCGCTACGATATCCGCACCCCATTGCCCAAAGTCGAAAAGTAGCTCAACTTTTTACGCTTTTTTGTGGTGCAACAACCGTCGGTCTTTTGACCGGCGGTTTTTTTTTGCCCGCGACAGGCTCAGCAATTACCGCTAGCGACGCGGTTCGCGCGCATACCAGAGCAGGCCGCAGGAACAGCCGAGGATACCGGCGATTTGATAGGGTTGCAGGGCCTCATCGAGAACAATCCAGGCGAGCAGGGCCGTGGTCACCGGTACAAAGGACATGAACAGGGACACGGTGATGGTGCCGAGATGGCGGATGGCATAGGCGACGCACATCAGGGCAATCACATTGACCACCACCCCTTGATAAAGGGCCTGTACTGCCATATCGTGGTACAAAGCCTGTCCCATTCCCGAGGGCAGCAGCAGCCAGATTGGCGTAAAAATCACCACGTTGACCACGGGGACGATCACCAGCACATCCTGCCACTTCACCTGCCACAGGCGGATACCGGTCATGTGGCCGGTATAGAAGATGGCCGCAGTGAGCAACAGGGCCATGCCGCCCAGTTGCGCGGCGGAGAGGGAAAATCCGCCGGACATCACTAGATTGGAGACAAAGATCAGGCCGATGGCCGCATAGCGGTGGGCAGCGATGCGCAGGCCAAAGAGCCACCAGGCGGCCACCGCGCCCAGCACCGGCAGCATGCCGTTGACCAGCACGCCGGCATGGGCGGCCTGGATGACCTTGAGCGCGTAAAACGAGAGCATGGTGTAGGGGAAACCGACACCCAACCCAATCACCAGATATTGCCACAGGTTGCGCTCTTTCCAAGGGTAACGGATCACCAGCGGCAGGACCACCAGCAAGGCGGTCCAGTAACGCAGCAGGGTGATATCCGCGGGTTGCAGCTGGGTATGCACCCCGAGGCGGGACAGGGTGATCCAGCCGGACCAGATACAGACGACGGCTAGACCAGCCGCATAGGGTTTGATATTGTTCATGAGAGCCAGCAATAATCGGAAAACCTTCCCCTGACAAGGGATTCAATACGGTGGCGGATGGGTTCGACCACCGGGAGTACCGTAAATCATGAGTCGACCACGCCTTGAACGCAATGGTGTATCAAATTTGGACTTTTTCAACTTTGACAACCGCTTTACCCGCGAGTTGCCCGCCGATCCCCGCACCGACAACAACCGCCGCCAGGTCTATGGGGCCTGTTACTCGCGGGTCCAGCCCACGGCGGTAGCGGCGCCGCTGCTGGTGGCGGCATCAATCGAGGCGGCCAGCTTACTTGATCTCAGCGAACAGGATCTGCACAGTGAGCAGTTTCTCCAAATCTTTTCCGGCAATGCGCTGTTAGCGGGCATGGATCCCCATGCCGCCTGCTACGGCGGCCACCAGTTTGGCAACTGGGCCGGCCAATTGGGGGATGGCCGCGCTATCAACCTGGGCGAGGTGGTCAACCGGCGCGGCGAGCATTGGATGCTGCAACTCAAGGGCGCCGGCCCCACCCCCTACTCGCGTAGCGCCGACGGCCTGGCGGTGCTACGTTCCTCGTTGCGCGAATTTTTATGCAGCGAGGCCATGCACCATCTTGGTGTCCCCACCACCCGGGCGTTGAGCCTGATGCTCAGCGGCGATTCGGTGCTGCGCGATATGTTCTACGATGGTCATCCGCAGTTGGAACCAGGGGCCGTGGTCTGCCGCCTGGCTCCCTCTTTTCTTCGTTTCGGCAATTTCGAGATCCTCGCCGCCCGTGGTGAGATCGATGTCCTGCGCACTTTGGTCGATTTCGCCATCCGCCACCATTTCTCCCATCTTGGCAAGCCCGGCCCGGAGCTCATCGCGCAGTGGTTTGCCGAAATCTGCCAGCGTACCGCCAAGCTGATGGTGGAGTGGATGCGCGTCGGGTTTGTCCATGGGGTGATGAACACCGACAACATGTCCATCCTCGGGTTGACCATCGATTACGGTCCCTATGGCTGGCTGGAGGATTACGATCCCACCTGGACCCCTAACACCACCGATGCCATGGGGCGACGCTACTGTTACGGCCGCCAGCCGCAGATCGCCCACTGGAACCTGGCGCAACTGGCTAACGCCCTGGTGCCGCTCATCGGCAGCCCGCTCCCCCTGGAAGAAGGGCTGCGCAGCTACAACGATCATTTCGAGCAGAGCTGGCAGGCGATGATGGCCGGCAAGCTGGGCTTGGACAGCTTTGTCGCGGCAACGGATCAACCGTTGGTGGAATCGATGCTGCGCCTGCTGCCGGAGGTGGAGACCGACATGACCATTTTCTTCCGGCAATTAGCGCTGGTGCCCATCGAGGCGCAGCAGGAGCAGGAAAGGCTTACCCCATTGTTGGAGGCCTTCTATCAACCCGACCAGCTTACCGAGCCCTACCTCCGTAAACTCGCCGACTGGCTGGCCCGCTACACCAAGCGTGTGCACCAGGACCCACAAACCGCTCCGGAACGCGTGCAACGGATGCTGCGGTGCAATCCCAAGTATGTGTTGCGCAACTCTTTGGCGCAAATGGCTATAGACAAGGTTCTTGCAGGCGATTATGGCTTGGTCAACGAACTGTTGGCCGTGCTTCGTCACCCTTATGACGAGCAACCCGGCAAGGAGTCCTTTGCCCAGAAACGGCCGGAGTGGGCCCGTCACCGGCCCGGCTGCTCCATGCTCTCGTGCAGTTCCTAACCCTTTCCCCCCCAAGGAGTGCTCCATGGAGCAAAGCGATCAGCATTGGCAGGCGGTGTTTTTTGATTTCGATGGGGTCATCGCCGACTCCACTCCGGTCAAGGCCCGTGCCTTTGCCACTCTCTTTGCCCCCTTTGGGCCGCAGGTGCAGGAGGCGGTGGTGCGCTATCATCTGGATAACGGCGGCATGCCCCGATTGGAGAAGATCCATCACTGCCACTGCGTCATTGCCGGCCAAGCCATCGATGAGCAGAGGCTTTCAGCACTGGGGCAGCGCTTTGCCGCCCTGGTGCGGGACGAGGTGGTGGCCGCACCGTTTATTGATGGATCCCTCACCACCTTGCAGCAGTTGCAACGCGCCAAAGTGCCCTGTTTCGTCGTTTCGGGGACTCCGGTGCAGGAGATGCGCGACATTGTGCAGCGCAAGGGATTATCGCCCTATTTCAGCGAAGTCCATGGTTCGCCCCAGGTGAAGGGGGTGATTGTGGCGGATATTCTGGCCCGCCATCAGTTTGCCCCGGATCGATGCCTCTTTATCGGTGACGCTCTGGCCGATTACCAGGCTGCGCAAACCACTGGCCTGCATTTTTTGGGCATCGTACCCCAGGGAGAAGAGTGCCGTTTTCCGGCGGGCATTGCCACCTCGGCTACGGTTCGGCTGCCGTAGTCGAGTATGATCATTTTTTCTTTTGCTGCAAGGTGTTGGGCCCGGTGCAGTTCACCTTGACACCGGCAGCCGCTTTTTTTATAGACAGGGCTTGACCTGCGATGCCGCACTGCACGCCTGAGCCAGGTGGAACACTGGCCGGCTGGTGCTCGCATCGCTGACGTATTTGTGTCCTTTACGCCCCACCGAGGCCAGCCATGACCCAACTTGCCGCAAAAACCGCTGAGAATCTGCGAAAAATCAGGGAATCCAAACCGCTGATCCATAACATCACCAACTTAGTGGTGATGAACACCACCGCCAATGTGCTGCTGGCCTGCGGCGCCTCACCGGTCATGGCCCATGCCGACAATGAGGTGGAGGAGATGGTCGATCATGCCCAGGCCCTGGTGCTCAACATCGGTACCCTGACTGATGCGTGGGTGAGCACGATGATCAAGGCTGGCCGCAAGGCTTCGGAACTGGGCAAACCCATCATTCTCGATCCGGTGGGGGCCGGGGCCACCAACCTGCGCACCAATGCCGTCAAGGCCATCCTCGCCCAGACCTGGGTCAGCGTCATTCGTGGCAACGCCTCGGAGATTCTTGCCATTGCCGGTGCCGGCAACGCTGCCAAAGGAGTCGACGCCACCAATTCAGTGACCGAGGCCACCGAGGCGGCTGCCAATTTGGCGCGCGAGCTCGGCACCACCCTGGCCATTACCGGCGAGAGCGATCTGGTCACCGACGGCCGCCGCTCCCTGCGCATCGTGGGGGGGCACAGCCTGATGCCGCTGGTCACCGGCACTGGCTGCTCCGCCACCGCCCTCATCGGCGCCTTCCATGCGGTGGACAAGGACCCGCTCAGCGCCGCTGCCACGGCTCTGGCCTTTTTCGGTATGGCCGGCGAGACTGCGGGGAGCAAGGCGGCCGGTCCGGGCAGTTTTATGGTGCATCTGCTCGATGCCCTCTACAGCCTCAGCCCGGATGAGGTGGAATCCCGCTGCCGCATCGAAAAAATCTGACCAGCGCTGCTGGACCACGTTCGTCGCCAGGCAGCATGCTCGATCTCTCCCTCTACCTGGTCACGGATCGCGGCCTTTCCCAGGGCCGGGAGACGGTCAACATCGTGGCAGCAGCGGTGCGTGGTGGCATCACCTGCGTGCAACTGCGCGAAAAAAAGGCCTCCACCCGCGAGTTCATCGCCGAGGCACGGGCGGTCAAGGCCCTGCTGGATGGGCTTGATCGCCATATCCCGCTGATCATCAACGACCGGCTCGATGTGGCCCTGGCCGTGGGTGCCGATGGGGTGCATCTGGGGCAGAATGATATGGCGATTGGCGATGCACGCCGCATTGCCGGCGACACACTGATCATCGGCATCTCGGTGGAATCGGTGCAAGATGCGTTAACTGCCGAGGCCGCCGGGGCGGATTACCTCGGCATCAGCCCGGTCTTTGCCACGCCCACCAAGAGCGATACCGCCGCGCCGCTGGGCCTGGCCGGGATGCGGGCCATTCGCGCCGCCGTCAGCCTGCCGCTGGTGGGCATCGGCGGCATCAACCAGAACAATGCCGTAGCCGTGTTGCAGGCCGGGGCTGATGGCGTCGCCGTGGTCTCGGCCATCGTCGCGGCCGCCTGCCCACGCAGCGCCGCTGCCGCCCTTCACCAACAGATCAAGCAACGAGCAGAGAAGCCATGGCCGTAGAAAAAGTGTATCGCAGAGTCCTGACCATCGCCGGATCCGACAGCGGTGGTGGCGCCGGCATCCAGGCGGACTTAAAAACCATCAGCGCCAACGGCTGTTACGGTATGAGCGTGATCACCGCCCTCACCGCCCAGAACACCGTGGGCGTCAGTGCTATCCATCCGGTACCTGTTGATTTTGTCGGCGCCCAGATGGAGGCGGTACTCTCCGACATTGGTGTGGACGCGGTGAAGATCGGCATGCTCTTCTCGCCGGAGTTGATTCGCACCGTGGCCGACAACCTGCGCAAATTCGATATCCGCACCATTGTCCTAGACCCGGTGATGGTGGCCCAGAGCGGTGACAAGCTGTTGCAGGACGAGGCCATCGCCGCGCTCAAGGAATACCTCATTCCCCTGGCCGAGCTGATCACCCCCAACCTGCCGGAGGCCTCGGTACTGCTGGGTCGCGACACCTTCACCACCTCGGCCATCGAGCAGGGCGCCAAAGAACTGGCCGGCCTCGGTTGCCGTCATGTACTGATCAAGGGTGGGCATTTGGAGAGCGGCGACTCTAACGACTGCCTCTACCTGAGCACGGAACAGCGCATGGTCATCCTGCCCGGCGAGCGCATCCCCACCCGCAACAACCACGGCACCGGCTGCACGCTGAGCGCGGCCATCGCCTCCTTCATCGCCCGCGGCGAATCGGTGGAAAATGCGGTGCGCTTGGCCAAGGAGTACATCTCCGGGGCCATCCGGGCTGGTGCCGACTACGTCATCGGTCACGGACACGGACCGGTCCATCATTTTTTCCGCTTTTTCTAAGCGTTCCGCGACAAGAGCATGGAGGATGCGGCCGCCCAGGCCCCGGAGATCGTCTTTGACCGGGTCAATCTCGATTTCGATGGCAAGCCGCTCTTTGCCGATCTGTCGCTGACCCTCCCCGCCGGGCAGACCACCTGCATCCTCGGCCCCAGCGGTTGCGGCAAATCCACCCTACTCAAGCTCATTGCCGGCATCTCCCCCCTGCCCTTCGACGGCCGCATTGATTTTCATCCGGCCCCCTCGTCAAGCCGCCAGGTCGCCTGGATGGGGCAGAACGACCTGCTGCTACCCTGGCTTTCCCTGGTGGACAACGTCCTGCTCGGCGCCCGCCTGCGCGATGAGGTGGATGAGCATTTGCGGGCCAAGGCCATGCAACTGATCACCGAGGCTGGCCTCGCCGGCTCCGAACGGGCCCTGCCATCCACCCTCTCCGGCGGTATGCGACAGCGGGTGGCCCTGCTGCGCACCCTCATGGAGGATCGGCGCATCTTGCTGATGGATGAGCCCTTCTCCGCCCTGGATGCCCTCACCCGGTTGCGGCTGCAAAATTTGGCGGCCCGCCTCACCCGGGGTGCCACGGTGGTGCTGGTGACCCATGATCCCCTGGAGGCGCTGCGTCTGGGTGATCGCATCGTGGTGCTAGCGGGTTCCCCCGTCACGGTGGCGGAAACCCTTGTTCCCGGCGGCACGCCACCCCGCGAGCTGAACACTGAGACGCTGAGTTCCCTGTACCAGCATCTCCTGGGCCTGTTGATGCAGGGGGAATCATGAATCACCTGCGCGGCCCCATACTGATTGTTGGCCTGCTGGTGCTCTGGCAAATCCTGGTCAGCCTCACCGGGGTACCGGCCTATGTTCTGCCCGGTCCCTGGCCGGTGGCCAAGGCCTTAGCCACCCATTTGCCCCTGCTCGCTGGCCATCTGCGCACCACCCTCACCGAGATCCTGCTTGGCCTGGTACTGGGGACGATGCTTGGCGCTACCAGTGCCCTGGCCATGATCGTCTCGCCCTTGCTCAAACGGTGGATGCTGCCCATCCTCGTTATCAGCCAGGCCATCCCGGTCTTTGCCCTGGCGCCGATCCTGGTGCTCTGGCTTGGCTACGGTATGGCCTCCAAGGTGGCAATGGCGGTGCTGATCATCTTTTTTCCGGTCACCGCCTCCTTTTATGGCGGCATGCAGCGCACCGATCCGGAGCTCATCGAACTGGCGCGGATCATGGATGCCAGCCCCTGGGCCATTCTGCGCACCATCACCATCCCTTCGTCCCTGCCCGCCTTTGCCTCCGGGGTGCGGGTGGCTGCGGCGGTGGCGCCGATTGGCGCGGTGGTCGGCGAGTGGGTCGGCTCCAGCGCCGGCCTTGGTTTTTACATGCTACACGCCAACGCGCGCATGCAGATCGATCTGATGTTCGCGGCGCTGAGCTTGCTCGCTGGCGCCTCGCTGCTCTTGTATTTCAGTCTTGACCGTCTGCTCGATAAACTCATCTACTGGCAACCCAACCAAGGAACAACGCTATGAAAACATTTCGCTTTCTTCTGGTGGCGCTCTGCTGCGCCCTCCTTGCTCCCGCGGCGCAAGCGGCGGACAAACTCACCGTGCTGCTCGACTGGTTCATCAACCCGGATCATGCCCCGCTCTATGTGGCCCTGGAAAAGGGTTTTTTCAAGGATCGTGGCCTGGAGGTCGAACTGATCGCCCCCTCCAACCCCAATGATCCCCCCAAACTGGTGGCCGCCGGCAAGGCCGATATCGCTGTTTCCTACCAGCATCAGCACCAGATGCAAGTGGATCAGGGTCTGCCGCTGGTGCGTATCGCCACGCTGATCGCCACACCGCTCAACTCGCTGGTGGTGCTCGACGACGGCAAGATCAAATCGATCAAGGATCTCAAGGGCAAGACCATCGGTTATTCGGTGGGGGGCTTTGAGACGGCGCTGTTGCAGGTGATGCTGGAAAAAGAAGGGCTCAAGCTGGAGGATGTTAAACTGGTCAATGTCAACTTCTCGCTGTCGCCCTCGCTGTTCACCGGCCAGTGCGACGCGGTGATCGGTGCCTTCCGCAACTTCGAGCTCAACCAGATGGCCATCGAGAAACGGCCCGGCCGCGCCTTTCTGGTCGAGGAGTTTGGCGTGCCCAGCTATGACGAGCTGATCCTGGTGGCCAACAAGAAGGACGTGAATGACGCCAAGTTGCGTAAGTTTGTTGATGCCGTCGAGGAAGGGGTGCAGTATCTGATCAACCACCCCGAGGAGAGCTGGAAGTTGTTCGCCAGCCATGGCCGCGAGAACCTCGATGACGAGCTCAACCGCCGCGCCTGGAAGGATACCCTGCCGCGCTTTGCCCTGCGCCCCGGTGCCCTGGATAAAAACCGCTACAACCGTTTTGCCCGTTTCCTGCAAGAGCGCAAGGTGGTCAGCCAGGTGCCGCCACTGGACAATTGGGCGGTGGAGTTGCCCTGATTACAGAGTCGGACCAAGAGGGGAAAACAACATCGGGGCGGCCGCTTTTGGCGACTGCCCCGATTTTTTTAACGCCACAGCTTGCTTAAGCCTTGGCGCAATCAATCCGAAAAGCGCTGTTTGCCGTGCTCCTGCATGGCCACGACGCTGCGGCGCAGGTTGGCCCGCATCTCTTTCCAGGCCGGATAATCGCTGGCGGTTTGTAAGGCCGCATAGAAGAGCAGGCAGTTTTCCAGGCCGATCTCCCGCTCGATGCGTTCGGCTGGAAAATGCTCATCCAACTCGCCGGGATTGGCGGTATTTTGATAAAAGGCCAGCTGTCCAAAATACCCCATCAACTCTTCAAGAAACTCCCAAAACGCCTCCCGCCATGCCACCACTTCAGTGGCATCGGCCAGCTGCTCCAGGGCGGCGTTCAGGGGTGCCACGGCAAAACCGACGTGGGCAAACTGATAGCGGCCATCCGCAGGCGGCGCCTCGCCATTGACGGCATGCCAACTGACCAGGGCATGGGCACGGGTGGCGATTTTCATGGCCAGGAAGCGGGTCCACAACAAAAATTCGTAGTAGTAATCAGCAATGGCCTGATCGGCACTGAGCCGGTAGATGTTGCCGTGCTCAGCATTGAAGCGGTGAAGATTGCCCAGGTGGACCAACTGGCTGGCTAGGGCATGGATGAAGGAGCGTTTGGCGGTGACCTCCTGGTTGACCAAAATCTTGTGATTACCCTCCTGGGTGGTGTTGAACACCAGACGAGCAGCGCCGTCTTCCAGGCCCAGTTCCGGATACAGTCCACTGACCTGTTTGCATTCATCGGCAAAATGCTGGGTATTGACGATCAGGGTGCGGGCCAGCAGCGGTCGCAGATCGACTTCGCGGGTGCCGATGAAGCGGATGGCCCGGTTGATCTGTTGCGTTTCCTCGCTGGAAAAATTGCACAGCTCCATTTCTCTCTCCCACAAACAAAAGGGCAGCCTGCTGCTGCCCTTCTTCGAAACGGTGCCCCAAGAGGCACCAGATTTTTTTATTTAATTACGCCTTTTGTTCCGCAGCCTTGGCGGCCATGATCTCGGCTTCCTTCTCCAGAATCTCACCGAGCAATTTGGCGGTTTCGCCGACGACGCGAATACAGTGCTGGCGGCGGCTCTCGGCATTGCCATAGAAAGCCTTAACCTGATCACGGTCCATCCAGTCAACGCGGGCAATCTGACCGCAGTCGATACCACCGTACTCGGCGGTCAACTCCTCGAACTGCTTCATCACCGCCTTGGTGGCTGCCCACATGCGCGGATTTTCCTTTTCTTCCAGGCTGGAGCGGCTGTACAAGGTGCCGATGACGCTGGCCGCACCCACCAGGGCGCCGCACACATGGCCGGTGCCGCCTATGCCGCCACCAAAGGAGCCCAAGGCCTTGATCACCGAGGGATCATTGATACCCAGTTTTTCCTGGCCGATCACGGCCAACACCTGGCTGCAATGGAGTCGTTTTAAAAACAGATCAACCGCCTTTTCCCGCATCTCATCCGGACCCATGTTTCCCCCTGCGTTGAAGTTGGTGCTGCAATGGTGTAAGAATGCGCCAATGTACCCGATTCACCGCCACGCCGCACCGCGTTTTCATGGCTGATCCCTTGAAAACTCAAAGGCTCGGCCCACCTTCACCCTGCGTTCATTCCCGTGCCCACCCCACTCTCCTGTCCTGCCAGCCCCACCGTCATTGTCTTTGATTTTGAGACCACCGGCCAATCGCCCAAATGGGGTAATCGCCCCATCGAGATCGGCGCCGTGCGCATTGAAGAGGGCTTCATTGTTGATCGCTTCCAGGCGCTGATGCAGCCCGGTTTTTTCATCACCCGCTTCATCGAGTCGCTCACCGGCATCAGCAATGCCATGTTGGCCTCGGCCCCGTCCTGCGAGGAGGTGATGGCCGAGTTTGCCGACTGGATCGGCGATACGCCGCTGGTGGCGCACAATGTCGGTTTTGACCGCGCCTTTCTCGACGCCGAACTGGCGCGGCTCGGCCGCGAGCGCAGCAATCCCCTGGCCTGCACGGTGTTGACCGCACGGCGCCTCTATCCCCAGGCCCCAAACCATCAACTGGCCACCCTGGTGCGCCATCTCGACCTGCCCACCACCGGCACCTTCCACCGTGCCCTGGCCGATGCCGAGATGACCAGTTATCTCTGGCTCGCCATGTGTGATCGGCTGATTACGCGCTACGGGCTGATCGAGGTGCATTTTGCCCTGATGCAGACCCTAATGCGGGTGGCGCGGGCCAAGGTGGATCGGTTTTTGGGCAATATTGCCGAGCAGCAACGGGCAAACCCGTCGCTTACCGGCCAGGATGGTTCAGGTCGGGATAATCAGTGAAGATACCGGTAACGCCCCAGGCTGCCAGTTGCTCGATTCTGCGGGCATCGTTGACTGTGAAGACGTTGACGGCGATGCCGATGTTGACAAGCGCCTGGATGAGGGGGGCATCGACCAGGTTGTTCTGGGGATGGTAGGCCGAGAGACCAAGTTGAGACAAATAAGTTGGTAAATCGGCGGGATGACCTCCCTCCTGCAGGGCCGCCAGGGGCAGGTGGGGAGCCAATTGATGGCAATGGGCCAGCGCCGCATGCACAAAGCTGGAGAGTAGCACCATCTCCTCGCTCCCGGTCTGCTTCACCAGAGCAATCACAGCCTCTGCCAGGCGCAGGGTGTCGGCCTCGCGCCCCAGATCCTTCAACTCGATGTTGACCGGCAGACGATGGCGCACAGCCCAGAGGAGCACCTCCTCCAGGGTGGCCATTCGTTGCGGCAGGTGGGAGTGAATCCGCTCCGCACCGATTCGACCGGCCCCCAGGCTGCCAAAGGGGTCGTCGCGCAGAAACCAGGAGCCCATATCCAGCTGCCGCAGCTCCTCCAGGCTCCAGTCGCGCAGAGCCAGCGACCGTTTGCCCAAGTCTGCGGCCACCTCTGGGGCATTGCTGGTGCGGCTGAGCCCCTTGTCATGAAAGACCACCACCTGGCCATCGCGGCTCAGACGCACATCGAACTCGATCATATCGCAGCGGCCCAGGCTCTGGGCAAAGGCCAGTTGCGTATTTTCCGGATAACAGGCGCGAAAGCCCCGGTGGGCAATGATCAACGGGCGATGATCGGGTCGTTGCAGGGGCAGCGGCATGGGAAAGATGCCGTTCCTCAGCGGCGATCCGCTTCCCGCGCCAGCAGCCAATCCACGGCCTCGCAGAGATCCTCGGCGATGAAATCGGGCTGCACCGTCTGGGTGGGGCCGATGTAGCAGGCATCGCCGCGCCCATAGCCGGTGCGCACCAGAATGGTGCTGGCACCGACGGCGTCACCGCAACGCAGATCCGACCAGCGATCGCCAATGACGTAGGAACGAGGCAGGTCAAGCCCCAACTCTCGGGCCGCCTGCTCCAGCATGCCGGTCTTGGGTTTGCGGCAGTCGCAGGCCTGGCGATAGCGAGCCTCCTTGGCCTCGGGATGGTGCGGGCAAAGGTAAAGCCCGTCGATATGCGCGCCAGCCTCGGCCAGTTGGCGAAACATCTTCTCATGGACCGCCTCCAGCAGGGCGGCGGGAAAATAGCCGCGAGCCAGGCCCGACTGGTTGGTTACCACCACCACCGGCATCCCCTGGCGATTGAGGCGGGCAATGGCCGCCCCGACGCCGGGTAGGAGCTGAAAACGGCTGATATGATTGATATAGCCCATCTGCTCGTTGATGGTGCCGTCACGGTCGAGGAAGATCGCCGGTCGCAGCGGCACCGTACTATCTGCTGCGGGAGTCGTCATCAACGCTCCTCCAGGATGGTGTTGACCGCTGCAAAGACCTCATCGCTGGTGATCAGCTGCATGCAGCGGAAATGTTTTTGCGGGCAATGGGTCTTTTTGCAGGGACTGCACGGCAGCGGTTTGCGGATGACCACCGCGTTATCGGCATAAGGACCGGTGGCGATGTGGTCGGTGGAGCCGAAGATGGCCACCAGCGGCGTATGCAGGGCGGCGGCAACATGCATCAACCCGGAATCATTGGTGACAAAGACATCGCACTCGCCAATCAGGGCCATGGCCTCAATCAGGCTGGTGGCACCGGCCAAGTTGAGCATGCGCGGGGCAACCGGGCCGGAGAGGGCAATGATTTCGGTGCAGGTGGCACGGTCGGCCTCGGAGCCGAACAGCACAATACGCGCCTGGGGATCGCGGCCGATCAGGCGCGCCAGTTCGGCGTATTTTTCGACTGGCCAGCGCTTGGCCGGGCCAAAGGCAGCGCCCGGATTAAAGCCGATCAGCGGCAGACTGCCAACGGTGAACCCGCCCATGACCCCAACCCTGGCCTTGATGGCATCGATCTGGTCACCGGGGAGAAACAGCTCCAGCTCGTTGACCGCCGGCCGCAAGCCGAGGCCGAGCATGATGCGCTGGTAGTAATGAATCTCGTGCTTCTTCACCACCTCCAGGGCCTTGTCGACACCGTGGGTGAGCAGCAGTCCCCGGCCGTCGGTTGTGTAGCCGGCGCGTACCGGAATTTTGGCCATCCAGGCGATGAAGGCGGCTTCAAAGGCATTTTGCAGCAGGATGGCGCAGTCGAAGTTTTCCTGGCGCAGCTCCCTGGCCAACCGCAGCATGCCGCCAATGCCCTTGTGCCGCCCTTTTTTCTCGTAACTGATCACCCGGTCCACCCGTGGGCTGTAGGCAAAGACATCACTCACCCAGGGATGGGCCAGCAGGGTGATTTCACTCTCCGGGAAGTTTTCGCGGATGGTGCGCACCGCCGGGGTGGTCATCACCGCATCGCCGATCCAGTTGGTGGAACGAACGAGGATTTTCTGTGGATGCGGCGGCAGGGTCTTCACGATGCACGCTCCTGAGCGGCCGCCTGCGCCAGCAAACCGGCCAACCGCTCCGCCGCAAACTCGATGCTCGGATCCTGCGACAGGGCGATCTCATAGTTGACCATGGCACGGGCATTTTCACCGATCCGCTCCAGATTGAGCGCCAGGTTGGCATAATCAATGGCCGAGGCCGGGTTCAGTTCCACGGCCCGCTGAAAACTCTGCACAGCCTCTCCGTGTTGCCCCAGCTTGAATTGGCAGACACCAAGCGTATTGTAGATGTCGGGCCGATCCTCATCCTCGGCCAAACCTTGGCGCAGCACGACGATGGCCTCCTCGTAGCGCTGCACATCGCGCAGGCAGCAGCCGGCGTAGGAGTAGAGATAGGGCAGGTCTTCGCCATTGGGTGAGCACTCCAGAGCCTGTTGAAAGCAGACCAGGGCCGCCTCGGCCTGGCCCTGCTCAAAGAGTTGACGGCCGCGATAAAAGGGCAACGCATAGGACTCGGGCAGCAGGGCCTGCATGGCGGCGAGTTTGGCATCGAGCTGCTCGCCATCGAGGAGCTCAGCAGCCAGCTTGGCGGCAAACAGCGCCGCATTGCCGCCCATGGCCCGCTCACGGAAATGGGCACCGGGGATGATGGTGTAGAGGGCGGGAATCTGCAACTGCGGGTGGGTGGTGTTGACCACCAGCACCTCCATGCCACGCCCCTTGAGCGCGGCCACGCAGTTGCGCAGCTCCTGGTAAAAATCATCATCCTTGAGATCCGCCATCTGTTCCAGGCGAATGCTGCGGCCAGGCTTGACCACATGGGCCACTTCGTCCAGGCTCAGCGGTTTGGGCAGGCCGCTGGCCACATAGTTGGCACTGGTGTTGAAATCACCGGCCAGCTGCGCCACCTCGGTGAGGGCGCGGATCAGGGCCTTGTTGGCATCGGGGGTGGTGCCGGCGGTGTAGACAATTTCGCTCGTCTCGGGAAAGGTGGCCGGGTCCCAGGCCAGGGCGCCGACGGTGGGGATACCGGTATCCAGGGAAAAATCGTTGAGATAGACCTCGACACCGTTATCGCGGAACTTGTTGAGCAGCCCCAGAGCCACCGGATCGGTGATCGAGTCTGGATCGATGGTGGGAGTGATCAGCCGGTCGCGGGTGATGAGGGAGCAGACGTGACGCTCCACCACCTCGCTGATTCCCTGCAGTACAGCCTCCTCATAGGTGTTGCCCGCCGAGGGACCGTTGAACTCGTTGATGGCGTAAAACCAGGAAAAGGGCACCAGCACCGGCGCCTCGTCTGAGAGGCGCAGGGCCCAGACCCAACGCAGCGGCAGTTCGGCCAGCAAGTGGCGCAGCTTGTCCGCAGCCAAGGTGGTGTCATGGACCGAGGCGAGCAGTACCTCCATGGGCAGCACCGGATGACCGGCCGCCTCCATGGTGGCATAGTCGCCAAGCAAAAAATTATCGGGATTTTTCAAAAAAGAAAAAAAACTGAATCGTTCCCCCAGCTCCATGCAGGCGCTGGCCCGCGACTGCTCCGGGGTCGAGCCCTTACCCATCTGCTTTTTATTGCCGATGGTCTGCCGGGCATCCTCGCCGCAGACGCTGAAATAGACGGGAATATCGAGGCGGCCGTTATCGATGCGGCGCACCTCCTTGAGCACATCGAGGTTGGTGGCCTTAAGTCGCTCGTGAAACCGGGCCACGGTGGCCTCAGGGCTGAGCGCCTTGTCCTGATCAAAGGTGTAGGTTTTGGTGCAGGACTTGAGCGTAATGAGGTTTTGTTTCATAACAATCAGGAGAAGAGATTAAAAACGCAGAACAAATCAATGCATTTTGGTGAAAGGCCTTTAGCCCGGGTTCTGGTCCGTCAGTGGTGGCAACTGTGCCGCTACTTCGGCCAGACGTTGTTGCCAGTCCGACCCATGGGCCACCAGGGTGAGATCCCGGCCGCCGTTGGACACAGGCTCCAGATACAGATCAAGCCGTGCCGAAGGGGTAAGCGAGCCCAGCCGCTGCGGCCATTCGATAAAACAGAGCCGATCCTCGGCCAGGGCCTCCAACAGGCCGGCCTCCTCTACTTCGCCCTCATCGGCCAAGCGGTACAGATCCATGTGGGCCAGCGGCAACCGTCCCTGGTACTCGTGCAGCAGGGCAAAGGAGGGGCTGGAGACGTACTGATCTTCTCCCACCCCCAGGGCGCGGGCCAAGATCTGGGTAAAGGTGGTCTTACCGGCGCCCAGCGGCCCATGCAGGAGCAGCACATCGCCCGGACGCACCACGGCTGCCAGCGCGTATGCCAGGGGCTCCAGGGCCTCGGGGTCGGGGCAGTGCAGATGGACCGGATTACCGTCGCCACTGGCGGTTAGGGTCGGTCGGGCATCGATGTTGGCGTTTGCGCGGCTGTTCATAGGTGGCCCATCAGTACCATAGGCGGGCAAAATATTGAAGCTGGAAGTGCGTGTGCGCAGGGCAGCAAGCGGGGATTACAGCGAAGCGAGGGGGAACAGGCCTATTTATGATACTTGTGTCCGGCCTTGATGGTGCAGGCGCGGTAGAGTTGCTCCAGCAGGATGAGGCGGGTCATCTCGTGGGTGAAGGTCAGACGGGAGAGCGAGAGCTGCACCTGGCACTGCTCCAGCACCGAAGCATGCAGGCCGAGGTGACCGCCGATGAGAAAGCAGAGGGTGGAGATCCCCTGCCCCTCCCATTTGCCAAGCATCGCCGCCAACTCGTGGGAGTCGGGCGTGGCGCCACGGGGATCCAGGGCCACGCGCAAATTGGCTCCCTGGGCCTGCTCCAGCAGTTGCCCGGCCTCGCTGCGCTTGATGGTCTCATCGCTTTCGCGGTGGCTGCACCGCTCGCGCAATACCGGCATCTCCACGCTGAGAAAACGGCTCAGCCGGCCGGCATAATCGCGAATGCCGGCATCGAGGTAACCTTCCTTGGTCTTGCCGAGCAGGGGGATCAACACTTTCATCGCTGGAACTTGGCCACATCGCCCTGATCGAGCAAGGCTTGAAAGATGCGGCAAAATTCTTCGTAAGCGATCCCTTTTTTGAAACCAGGACAGGAATCGGTGATGGTGTGGAAGTTGTTTTCATCCGCCAGCATGCTGGGATGCAGCGGCCATTGCCGGCAACGCCAGGGCCGCCCCTCGTGCACCGTACAACCGCACTCGGCATCGAAAAAGATGCAATGTCCATCAACCACCTGCATCTGCACCAACTTGCCGGTGACCCGCCAGTAACGCGCCTGCGTTTCTTCGCGGCTCAGCCCCAGGGCCTGGATCATCCGTTCCTGGTCTTGGGCATCGAGCGACACCGTGGTTTCGCCATGGCAGCAAAACCCACAGCGCTTGCAGGCATAGATATCGGAGAGTTGGACAGGGGGTGTCTGATCGTTTGTCATGGCTATCAAAAAAGAAAACGCCGGTCCTGGGAAGGGCCGACGCGAAAAAGTGCGGAGAATTGCGGCTCAATTTTAGGCGTAGCCGATAATATCACCGAAGATTGAAATATCAACACCGAATTTCTGGGCCGCCAGCCGCCATTTTTGCTCGTCCGGGGTGTGAAAGAGGACATCGACATCACCAGGAACGGTCAACCAGCTGTTATCGACCAGCTCTGTTTCCAGTTGCCCGGCACCCCAACCGGCATAGCCGAGCATGAACAAAAATTTCTTGGGGCCCTTGCCCTGGGAGATGTCTTCCAGCAGGCGGGAATCGCGGCTGAGATAGATGCCTGGTTTGATCTCCACCGAGTAGCGGTCACCGACGTCGTGACAGTAGAGGATAAATCCGGCATCCACCTCCACCGGCCCGCCCATGTATACTGGCGGCAGCGGCCCTTCGGGAATGGCCAGATGGGAGCCGTGGAACACGTCGAGCAGGGTAATCTCGGGGTTGGGATTGTTCACCACCAGGCCCATTGCGCCCTCATCGTTGTGCGCGCACAGGTAGATGACCTGTTCCTGAAAACGCGGATCAGGCATCTGCGGGGTGGAAATGAGAAAATTACCGGCTAAACTTTCCATGGATGGCTCCTGCGCTCCTCCTGTTATGTCTCATGCTATCATCTGGGCGGAAACAGGGTCAAGGGCTCTTTTGCAACGCCCGCACCGGCCGTCGTGGCGTTTGCCGGCTTGCCTGGTGCCCTGTGATCGGGTAGTTTATAATCGCTCCCCTGGCAACAGGCAACCGCTATCACTGCACAAAAGGAAAGATCATGGGCGACCGATCACCACTGCACAGCCAACCGGCAAAGATGAAAAAAGCGATCCAATGGATGGCGGAAGCCCTGCGCGATCAGCCGGAAAAAGAGCGGCATCGCATCATCGAGGAGGCGGAATTGCGCTTTGACCTCACGCCGCTGGAATGCGCCTTTCTCGACAGCCATTTTAGCGATCCCCCGGCCTGATCGTTCCCCCCTCACGCGGCTGCGGCCTCATCGCCATGGCAAACCGGCAACTGCACGATCACCGTGGTGCCCTTGCCCGGCTCGCTCTCCAGCTCGATGGTACCGCCGTGATCGGCGATGATCTTCTGTGAGATGGCCAGGCCGATGCCGGTGCCGCTCGGTTTGGTGGTGAAATAAGGATAAAACACCTGGGAAAGCAGCTCCGGCGCGATACCGGGGCCGCTGTCCTGGATGCGCAGCTCCACAGCATCGCCCACCCACAGGTTTTTCAGGCTGATAGCCAGGGTGCCGCCGTTTTCCATGGCCTGCATGGCATTGATCAGCACGTTCATGATCACCTGCTGCAAACGGTCGACATCGCCCAGCACCGGCAGCAATCCAGCCTCGACCTCGAAGCTGGTGGTGATGGCGTTTTCCGCCGCCTCAGCCCTGATCAACTCCAGGCTGCGTTCCAGCAGGTGCGCCAGATCGATCTTCTGCAAATTGAGCGTGGCCGGCCGGGTGAAACTGAGCATCTCGGTGATGGTACGGTTCATGCGCCCGGTTTCCTGGATGAGCAACTCAGCGGTGGCCTGCTCCTTGCTGCCCGCCGGGAATTTGTTTTTGAGCAGCAGGGCCAAGCCCTTGATGGAACTGAGCGGATTGCGCACCTCATGGGCCACGCCGCCGGCCATGCGCCCCACCGCGGCTAGCCGCTCGCTCTCACGCATGCGCTGCTCCAGGCTGCGAATCTCGGTGACATCGGAGATGAGTAGCACCTTACCCATGTACTGCTGCTGACTATCGACGATAGATAAAAGGTGACAGAGCAACTCGCAACGCCGCCCGGCCAGCGACAAACGCACCGTCACCTCCCTGGCCTCATTACCGCCGGGTATCACGACAGCATCCTCCTCCTGAAAAAAAGCGGCCAACTGTTCGGGCAGCACTTCCTGTGGCCGGCGACCGGTGGCCTCGCTGCGATCTTTATCGGTGAGTTTGGCGATGGCCTGATTCCAGGTGGTGATGCGTCCCCGACCGTCGGTGGCGATCACTCCCACCGGCAGGCGGGCAATGAGCAGCGAGGTAAAGGCCTGAATATCCTCCAGGGTCTTTTGCGAAACGCGGAATCCCTGCACTGCCGACAGCGAAAACCAGCCACCCAGGCCGACAAAGAGCATAGCCAGGGAAAGCATGAAGATCTGCATCTGTAAACGCCGCAGGGTACGGTCAAACTCGCGCATGTCCAGGCCGATGACCACAAAATGGGGGCTGCCCTTCTGCGGTCCTTCGGGAAAGAGGCGAAACAGGGTTTGCCCATCGTCGGGCGGATGGCGAAAGAGATGACGATAACTCTCCGGCAACGGCCGGATGGGCATGGGCAAGAGGGAAGGAAAGACCGGGGTGAAAGGACGGACCGTTTCAAAGACCCGCCCGAAATCGCGGTCTTCGCGAATGGAGTAGAGCATTTTCGCCGCGCTCTCCTGCGCGCCATCCATCTCGTTGACCCCGCGCACCTCGGTATGTGTTTGCACGCGGATATGCTGGTTATGGGCAATGATCGTGCCCTTGTCATCCACCACCATGAAATACATCAGGTCCGGGTCCTCGGCGAGGTGATCGATCACCCGCTGTACGTGCACCGTCCATATCTCGTTGTTCCAGTAATCCTTGCGCAGATCATTGATAAAGGAGGCCCGCGCTCCGGAATGCAGCACACGGGTGAGGGTCGCGGCCTTCTGCAGCATGGCATTGGTCATCAATCGCTCTTCCAGCCGCAGATTGTGAAAGGCAAAGGTGACCACGATCATGATCAACAGCCCACCCGCAGCCGCCAGCAGCCAGGGCGAGGAGAACATGTAGGCCGGTCGAATCAATTCTTTGCGCAGTCGCCATTTCATGCCCTCATTGTTTGCAAAGATCAAACCAGCGAGCCATAAGCGCAGGGAACGGCGTGGCTGGTGCTGATCATCGCGGCTGTGCTCGCTGGCTGCGCCCCGGTCTGGATAGATTTTACGCACCAGCCTCTCCCGCAGTGGATAGGAAGGGTACAGTTGTGACTTCATTGCGGACCACCAGTTGACCATTTCGCAAAGACCGAATAATAAATCCCATAATTTCAACGTATTAAATAAAAATTAATTTCTGGCATACATCTCGCTATAGTGATGGCACAACCGACATAGACCCCCAATCAGGGGGCAGGAGCATAAAGCCATGAACAACACACAGACCACAAAAAAAATAATGATGGCCGCCATCCTCACCAGCGGGTTGACCCTGGCAATCAGCCAGGCGGTCATGGCCCAGCCTGAAAAGCACGGTGCGGTCGATGGCAAAGGCAAGGACGCCAACACTCCCTGCCACTATCAACCCGATGGCGAGATGCAAAAGGCCCGGGATAAATTTCTGACCGAGACCTTTGCTGACCGCAAGGCCCTGGCTCAGAAGAGTGCGGAGATGCGGGCCATTATGCTAGCCGGCACCCCCGATACGGCCAAGGCCTCGCAAGTGGCTGGAGAACTCTTTGAGATTCGCGAAAAACTCCGTGCCAAGGTCACCGAAGCCGGCATGCCCCTGCCGATGCTGATGATGGGCCACGGCTGCGACGGCATGGGATATCTCCATGACGGCGATAACACCATGATGAAACACCACAGCAAGTAACACCCCAAGCAGTTCCCTTTTTTTGCCCTCCTGTCGCCCCGGCGGTTCTCTCCCTCCTTTCCGCCGGGGCGTTTTCTTTTTACTCCCCTCACATCATATTTTCCGGATCCACATCAACGTGCAGGCTAACCGCTGATGGGCAGAGCTGTTTTTTGCGCTCCAGCACCTCGTCGCAGAGCGCATGCAGAATGGTGGGCTGCGCACTTTTGAGCAGCAACTGCCAGCGCGTCTTATCCTTGATCTTCACCAATGGCGCCGGCGTCGGCCCAAGCAGATTGATACGACTGGACCAGGGATGGCCACGCAAAAAGGCTGCCACCTGGGCGGCAACGCTTTTCACCTGCTCTTCATCCATGCCGGCAAAACGGATATTGACCATCCGCGAATAGGGCGGATAGCTCAGCGGGGCGCGGGTTGCCAGTTCGCGGGCGACGAAGGCCTCGTAATCGTGCTGCCTGGCCAGTTCGATGGCGTAGTGCTGCGGCTGGTAGGTCTGAATGATCACCCGGCCGGGAATCTCGCCGCGACCAGCTCGCCCGGTCACCTGCGACAGCAGGGCAAAGGTGCGCTCGGCAGCCTTATAATCGGGCATGGCCAAGCCAGAATCCGCCCAGACCACCCCCACCAGGGTTATGCCCGGAAAATGCAGTCCCTTGGCGATCATCTGCGTACCGATGAGAATATCCACCTCGCCATCACGCACAGCCTTGAGCACCGCCAGATAATGCTTGCGGTTGGTGGTGGTATCGCTGTCGAGCCGGGCAATGCGCGCCTGGGGAAAGAGTTGCCCCACCTCCTCTTCGATGCGTTCCGAACCGATACCCACCCCGGTCACCCGCTTGGAGCCACAGGAACCACACAGGGCCTGGGGATGGCGACTGTAGCCGCAGTAATGACAGAGCAAGGTGTTACGGCTACGATGCAGGGTCAATGATACCTGGCAGTGCTGGCACTGGATAATGGCGCCGCAATCGCGGCAGAGCATGGACGAGGAAAAGCCGCGGCGGTTGACGAAGAGCAGGCTCTGCTGCCCCAGTTCCAGATTGTCGCTGATGGCATTGATGAGTTGATCGGAAAAGGCCAGGTCAGCCCGGGAGCGCTGCGTTTGCGATAAATCGACGATTTCCACCTGCGGCAGTGGCTGGCTGGCCACTCGGTGGCGCATGGTCAGCAGTTGATATTTCTTTTCCAGACAGTGGTGATAACTGATCACCGAGGGGGTGGCAGAACCGAGCAGCACCGGGCAAGCGGCCATCTGAGCGCGCAGCACCGCCAGGTCGCGGCCATTGTAGCGCAGGCCGTCCTCCTGCTTGTAGGCCGGTTCGTGCTCCTCATCGACAATCACCACGCCCAAGCGCGCAAGCGGCGCAAACACCGCCGACCGCGCCCCCAGCACCACCCGCGCCGAACCCTCCAGCACCCGCTGCCACTGATCAAAACGCTCGCCATCGGCAAGGCCACTGTGCAACACTGCCAACTGCTCACCAAAACGGCCGTAAAAATGGGCCTCCAACTGCGAGGCCAGGGCAATCTCCGGCACCAGCACCAGGGCGGTCTTGCCCTGCGCCACTACCCGCGCCACCGCCTGCATGTAGACCTCAGTCTTGCCGCAGCCGGTGACACCAAAGAGTAGAAAGGGCGCAAAGTTAGCCGCGTCGATGGCCGGCAACAGTTGCCCCAGCACCTGGTTCTGTTCGCTGGTGAGTTGTTGCGGCGGTGGAGCGCCGGTGGGCGCTTCGATGAAGGGATCGCGGAAGACGCGCTCGCTGCTTTCCTGGAGCAGTCCTAGTTCAATGAGGCGATTGAGCCGGGGCCCGGCACCGGCATAGAGGCGATTGATGCGGCTGCGCGCCACCGGTTGCGAGGCGCTCTGCACAAACTCGGTGAGGAAGAGGCGTAAGGCCTTGCTCTCAGCCTTTTTCAGTGGAAGTTCAACCTGGAGATCAGCGATCACCTGATCGATGGTCTCGGTTGCCAGGGTCAGATGGGCTAGCTTGGCTCCTGGCCGCAGGACTGCGAGCATCTTGGCGCTCAGTTGCTGGTTGCGGCGGGAGGAGGCAACCAGCGGCAGGGCGGTGCGCAACACCTCACCCAGCGGATGGTGGTAATAGCGGGCGATCCAACGAAAAAAAGGGAGAAGCTCTTCGGGAAAAACCGGGGATTCGTACAGCACCTCGGCAATGGCCTTGAGTGCAAAACCACCTTCCCCCTCCTGCGCTATCACCGCCGGTCCCAACACATAGCCCACCGCTGTCCGTCGACCCAGGGGCACACGAACACAACAGCCCACCGGCAGGGGATCAATCCTGCCGGTGGGCTGGCTGTAGGTCAGAGTGGTGGCAAAGGGAGCATCAACTGCGACTTCGTAGGCAGACTGCACCGCTCACCACACTGTTGAGGTTCAGTTCAATTCGGCGCAAATCTTCCGCAGATACTCTTTAAACGGTTTGCCCAAATTGCTATGGGCCATGCCGAAATCGACGATGGCCTTGAGATAACCCAGTTTATCGCCGGCATCGTAGCGTTTGCCGGTAAACTCGTAGGCATACATTGCCCGCTTGTTGGACAGGGCCAGCAGGGCGTCGGTGAGCTGGATCTCGCCACCATGGCCCGGTGTGGTTTTCTCCAAGAGCTCAAAAATCTCTGGCATGAGCAGATAGCGGCCGATGATGGCCATATCCGAGTTGCAGGTGCCAGGCGCCGGTTTCTCCACCATGCGGTCAACCTTGTAGGTGCGCTCCTGCTCGGTGGGCAGCCCCTCAACAATACCGTACTGATGGGTCTCCTCCATGGGCACCCGCTGCACGGCGACAATCGATTCGCCCACCTGCTCGTAGAGCTGGATCATCTGCTTGCAACAGGCGGTCTTGCTCATCACCAGGTCGTCACCGAGCAGGACCATGAACGGCTCGTCACCGATGACGTTGCGGGCCATCCAGATGGCATGGCCCAGGCCGAGCGGCTCCTTTTGGCGCACGGCGATGATGTCGATGAGGTTGGAGATATGGTTCAACTCCTCGCGCATCTGATCTTTCTTGCGATCCTTGAGGATGGTATCGAGCTGGAAATCGTAGTCAAAATGGTTTTCAATGGCCGACTTGCCGGCACTGGTCACCAGGATGATCTGTTCGATGCCCGAGGCCACCGCTTCTTCGACGATATATTGAATGGTGGGCCGGTCGACGATGGTGAGCATCTCTTTGGGGATGGCCTTGGTTGCCGGGAGAAAACGTGTTCCCAGTCCTGCCACCGGAATGACGGCCTTTCTGATTGCTTTCATATACAGTCCTCACTGTCGATGATGTCGATGATCGTTATCTGTGGGAAAAAACCTCGCCTAACAGCGCCCTTTGCCCATATTCTGTTTGCCTCGGGCCCCCAGCTTTGGTATCAAGGGCTTCCCCATGCAGACCATCGTGCAGAGGTTGCGGCAAAAAGAGCGGGCCAGGCGGTTCGTGATACGCGGCCAGTTTTTTGATTGTACTCCGAACGCCGTGCGATCCTCAATAAAATTTCCATAATTTCATGTATCTTTCTTATCCCCCCGAACTACCGGTCAGCGAGCGGCGCGACGAGATCGTCGCTGCCATTGCCAGCCATCAGGTGCTGATCATCATCGGCGACACCGGCTCCGGCAAGACCACGCAACTCCCCAAGATGTGTGTGGAGGCGGGCCGGGGCACGGCCGGCCTCATTGGCTGCACCCAACCACGCCGCATCGCCGCCCTCTCGGTGGCGGAGCGGGTGGCCGAGGAAATCAAAGCGCCGGATCAGGTCGGCTACAAGATCCGTTTTCATGATCGCACCTCCAAGGACACCCTGATAAAATTCATGACCGATGGCGTACTGCTGGCCGAAACCCGCCAGGATGCACAGTTGCGCCAGTACGATACTCTTATCGTCGACGAGGCCCATGAGCGCAGCCTCAACATCGATTTTCTGCTTGGCTACCTCAAAAACCTGCTGCCCGCGCGGCCGGATCTGAAACTGATCATCTCCTCGGCCACCATTGATGCTGAAAAGTTCAGCCGCCACTTTGATGCAGCACCGGTGATCTCCGTCTCCGGCCGCTCCTACCCCATCACCACCGTCTATCGCGAGGTGGATGAGGAGGAAGAAGAATCCTATGTGGATCAGGCCGTGGCCGCGATCGAAGAGTTAGCCACCCTGCCCCAGGGCGGCGACATGCTGGTGTTCATGCCCACCGAGCGCGACATCAACGATACCATCGACGCTTTGCAGGCCTTGAGTGATAGCCACCTGATTTTACCGCTCTTTGGCCGACTGCCGGCGGCGGAGCAACGCAAAATCTTCCGACCCGCGCCCAAGCGCAAGATCATCGTTGCCACCAACGTCGCCGAGACCTCGGTGACTGTGCCCGGCATTCGCTTTGTCGTCGATACCGGCCTGGCGCGCATCTCGCGCTACAACCCGCGTACCGGCACCACCAGCCTCAAGGTCAGCCGCATTTCCCAGGCCAGTTGCCAACAACGCCAGGGCCGCTGCGGCCGCACCGGGCCGGGCACCTGCATCCGCCTCTACAGCGAAGAGGATTTTCTCTCCCGCGATCCCTTCACCCTGCCCGAGATCCAACGCGCCAACCTGGCCGAGGTCATCTTGCAGATGATCCACCTCAAGCTGGGTGATCCGGCCCGCTTTCCCTTCATCGATGCTCCACCCTCCACCGCCATCCGCGAAGGTTATAAACTGCTCAAGGAACTGGGTGCCACCGTCGGCGAACATCGACTCACCGCCAATGGCCGATTGATGGCGCGATTGCCGCTTGATCCCCGCATCTCGCGCATCATCATCGAGAGCATCGCCTTGGGTGCCAGCCACGAGGTGACCATCCTCGCCGCTGCCCTCTCCATTCAGGACCCGCGCCTGCGCCCGCCGGACAAGGAGCACAAGGCCGATGAGGTGCATCGTCAGTTTGTCGATAAAAAATCGGACTTCCTCACCCTGCTTAACATCTGGCAGGCCTTCTTTATTCCCGGTGAGGATGCGCCCTCGAAATCCAAACTCTCCCGCTTCTGCAAAACAAACTTCCTCTCCTGGCAACGGATGCGCGAGTGGATGGATGTGCACGAACAGATCAGCCGGTTGCTGCGCGACACCAAGGGTTTTGGCGAGGCCCAGACCGCGGCTGGCTACGATGCCATCCACATTGCCCTCACCAGCGGTTTTCTGCGCAACATCTGCCTGAAAAAAGAGAAAAACACCTACCTGGCCGCCGGCAACCGCGAGGTGGTGCTCTTCCCTGGCTCCGGCCTCTACAACAAGGGGCCGCAGTGGGCGGTGGCCAGTGAATTTGTCGAGACCACGCAGATGTTTGCCCGGGGCGTAGCCGCCATCGAGGTGGACTGGCTGGAGCGCCTCGGCGGGAGTCTGTGCAAACGCTCCTGGTCCGACCCGCACTGGGAGAAACGCAGCGGCAGAGTGATCGCCTTTGAGCGTGTCACCCTCTTTGGCTTGAGCATCGTTGCCGGTCGCAAGGTGGAATACGGCCGCATCAACGACACCACCCTGGCCGAGGCGCGGGAAATCTTCATCCGCCAGGCCCTGATCGAGCATCAACTGGGTGGACAATACCCGTTCCTGGAGCACAATCAGGCCCTGGTGGAAAGTTTTCAGGAGATGGAAGAGCGCTTTCGCCGCCGCGATATCGTCGTCGACGAAGAGGTGCTCTTTGCCTTTTACGATGCCCGTTTGGGCAAGGTCTACGACCGCTTCACCCTCAACCGGTTGCTGAAAAGCAAAAGAAACGACCAGTTCCTGCGCATGAGCGAGGAGGATATCTGCCTGGCCGTGCCCGATAGCGAGGAGTTGTACCGGTTTCCCGCCACAATCCGCGCCGGTGAATTTTTCCTGGAACTGAGCTATCTCTTTGCCCCCGGCGAGGCTGGCGATGGCGTGAGCGTGCGCATTCCCCAAAGCCTGGTGGGTCATCTCAACCCGCAGATCTTTGAATGGCTGGTGCCGGGCCTGCTGCCGGAAAAACTGCTCGCCCTGGGCAAGCGGCTGCCCAAACAACTGCGCCGCCGTCTGGTGCCGCTGCCCGATGCAGTGGACCGCATCATGGACAGCCTCAACCTCGCCTCCGGTTCGCTCTACCAGGAGTTGGAGCGGGTGTTGCTGCGCACCTACCAGCTGACGGTGCAGCGCAGCGACTGGCAGATCGATACCCTGCCGCCGCATCTGCGCATGCGTTTTGTCCTGGTCGATGAATCGGGCAAGGTGTTGGCCGAGACGCGCTCCTTTGATGAATTGACCCGGGCGCAGCGGCAGATGCAGTCCAGTGGCCCGGCCACCCGGCAAAGCACCCTGCCCGCCAAGCGAGAGATCACCGCCCAGGATCTGGATAGCATTGCTCCCAGCCTGCCGCTCACCGATGACCAGGGCCGCAGCCTTGGGCTCTATGTGCCCATGCTGGAGTTCGATGAAGCACACGGCATCCTCACCCTCCAGTACGGCGTGGATGAAGCGCAGAGCCGACGCTCCATCCGCCTGGGTCTGCACCATCTCTACGCCCTGGAATTTTCCAAGGAGATGACCAGTTTGCGCAAGCTGTGCAAGAACGCTCTCACCAGCCACTCCGCCTCCTGGCTCAGCCTGGGGGCGCGGGCCTCGGCCACGGTGCTGCGCGCTGATCTGCTCGATTTTCTGCTCGATGGCGTCTTTGGCGACTGCGACCAGCTGCCCAGTTGCGCCGCATATCAGCAGCGGATCGAAGAAATCCGCCAACAGGGGTTATTGCGCATGGCCACACCGCTCTTGGAGCAGGTGCTGCTCACCTTGCAGCAACGCCGCGCCGTACACAGCAAAATCATGGAGTGGAAGAATCGGGCCAAGGCCAGCCGCAGCTTCCAGGAGGCCCGCCACCAGCAGTACCTCGACTGCCTGCAACAGATTGTGCCCGAACAGTTCCTCCACCACCTGCGACCACAGCAGCTCAAGCATAAACCGCGCTACCTCCAAGCCCTGGCCCTGCGCATCGAACGCGCCGAACATGACCTGCTCAAGGACGGCAAAAAGGCCGAACGCTTGCTCAAGCCCCTGGCCCGCCTCCAGCAGATGACTCACTTCACCAACCCCACCCTGCCCTGCCAACTTTGCCAGCAGGAATACCTGGAACTGTTGGAAGAATTCCGCGTCTCCATCTTCGCCCCCGAACTGGGTACCGCCCAACCGGTCTCCGAACAACGCCTCACCCAAAAATGGCAGGAGGTGGAAAACACCTGCCGCCGGGTGGAGTAAGGGCTTGCGCCCCTGCTTTTCGCTGCCTCCAACAGACACCGGTTGCATTTTTCGCTGTCTTCTCGTAGAGTTGATGGCACACAAGGTTGCTACCACGTTTCAGGGAACAGCCCATCCCCACTTCGCCCCAGGAGGTGTTCGCCATGGAAAGCACCGCTTCGACCATTGCCATCAGTTATGCCACCATTCGTGATTTGGCGCTGTTTCAGGAACAGTATGATCGCCTGAGCCATGAGATGCAGCAGGTGCGGGTGCAACTCGACAGCAGTCCATCTTTGGCAGCCGACGCCCCCAGGGCCGCGCAGCGGGAGGAATGGCGCTCCTGGTTACAGTTGCAGATCAAGAGCAAGGGCAAGGAGCGCGATGCCCTGGTGCAGGCCATCCGCGCCAAAGGCATTGAGGTACAGGATCTGCCCGATTAATCCGGTTGCTCCTTCCTCTGTATTTCCCATCTTACTCACGACAACACCCCCATCCGACTTCATCATGCGCGTTCTTTTCCTTTTATTTCTAACGGTTGCAACCTGGTTTCTTTCAACCACTGCTCAGGCGCAAGCTGCCCAGAGCCAACCCACCCCGAGCCGCTTCTTCCTCATGGGCAGCGGCACCATGCATTTGAAAAACCTGCGCAACAATCGCGAGGCCACGGTGCATCTGCTCAAGGCCGATGGCAGCCTCAACGAGGCGGATTTCAACACCGTGGACTGGGTCTTTGATTATCCCACCAAGGAAAAGGGCGAACATATCTCGCCGCGCATGCTGTTCATGCTGAGTTACTTTAGCGAGCAACTGGCACCGGGCAAGACCATCAATATCGAGTCCGCCTATCGCAGCGAGGAATACAACGACAAGATCCGAGCCGCCGGCAACAATGCGGCGCGCACCAGTGCCCATATCGACGGCATGGCTCTGGATTTCTGGCTGGAAGGGGTGGAGGGGAAAAAGCTGTGGCAGACGATCAAGGATAAAAACTGCGGCGGCATAGGCCATTACGGCGGCAAGACGGTGCATTTCGATGCCGGCCGGCCACGCTTCTGGGAGGCGGCCACTTCGGGGACGCGCAGCCCGGAGCCGGACAACAACCGCCATCTCTATCTCTCCACCGATTATGACCGCTACCAGCCGGGGAATTCGTTGCGCCTGGCGCTGTCCAATCTGAGCAGTTTCGCGTTCGGCGTACAACCAACGGTGGCAGTGTATCGTGCCGGCGATCAACGCCAGCCCATCACCACCCTGCCCTTGCAACAGTCGGGCAATGGCGCCTGCCTCAACATCGGCGAGCGCAAGGCCTCGCGTTTTCTCACCACCACCCTGCCCGCCGACCTGCCGCCCGGCCGCTACCAGCTCAAACTCGCCTTCTGCGACAAACCCTTCCCGGAGATGCCGGATACGGCCCTGTCCAATCCCATCGAGATCCGCCGCTGATCGACGTTACAGAAATCGCACCGAGGTGGAATTGAAGTATTTTTCCTCCAAGAGCGAAACAATGCGCCGCACGATATTGCGGCGTAAATCAAGCTCCTGCGGGGTGTTGGGATCCTGATGGGCCTCGTTGATGCGGGTGCCGACGATGAAATGAATAATGTCGCTACTGAGCATGTGGCGGACGATATCACCGGCGGGGTTGACGGGCAGTTGCTCCATGGTGACGCCGGAGGCCAGCAACTGTGCCACATGGGCCAGGGTGAGTGAGCCCTCGGTGATGAGATCGATACCCTCCATCTTGGCCGGCGGCGGCATGCCGGTGTTGACCTGGGTGAGATCAACAGTAAACGGGCGTTGCAGGATGCGGCCGATGATGGTGGCGGTGGTGCCGCCGCAGATGATCTTCTTGCCCGGGAAGGTCGCCGCGGCCTGGGCCAGTTCAAAATCCCGCTGCGGCACAAAGGGCGGGCCGGTCATGATGAGCAGTTGCCGGGGCACCCGAAAATGCACCACCATGCAACTGCTGTCGTCGCGGGCATGGCCGCGATCATTAATCAGGGCCTGCTCCATCAGGGCGGCTGTCAACCGGCGTGAGGAGATGGCTTCATTTTCCTCAATGATCGCCCGCACAAAGGCCACGCCCTCCTCATGGGTCCAGCCCAGGGGCATATCCTGCCGACCCATTCCCGACTGAGAAATACCATCGGAAAAACAGACCAACCGATCGCCAATCTGCAACCGGATGCGGCCATGGTAGATGATGCGGTCCTTCCACCGCTCCAGGGTGATTTCGGCCCGTTGCAGCTCCACCACATCGGTGCCGCGTAACAGCAGCAGCGGCGGATTGCCGTGCTCGATGAAGCGCAGATAGCCGGTCTCATCCAGATCAATGAGGGTGAAGGTGGAGTAACTGATCTTACGCACCTCGCAGATGGGCAGGGTGTCCATGATCGAACGAGCCCAGATGCGGGTATCGGCGCAGGTCGAAGCAAACTTAAGCGCCATGGAGGCTGTCAAGTTCGCCAGCACCGAGGCCTTGACGCCGGAACCCAGGCCATCGGAGAGCACCGCCAGGATGCGGCCCTCCTCCTTGATACGATGACTGAGCACCACATCGCCACAGATTGACAGATTCTGCTTGGTGCGCAGGGCGTAGTCGAGATCGATGAAAGCGGTCTCAGACACCGTCGCCCCCGCCCTCCTCGGGCTCCAACTTGTCAGGGGAGAAAGATTCGATGATGGTGTTGAGGGTTACCTCGGATTCGGCGGCGTTCTCGCCCAACAGGTAGGCGATCTTCTGCACCGTGGCCAGGTTTTTCTGGATAACCTCGCGGGCACGGCGGATGACCTGCTCCTTCTGCACCGAGGGCCGGGTGATGTCCTGCAAGATGGCGCCGACCACAGCATGCGGATCGATGGAGAAGATGGAGAGATGGAGGATGGTATCCTGGAAACGGATGTCGCGGTCCAGGATGTCCATGTCGTTTTTCAGCACATTGGCAAAGAGGTGGTGAAAGGGCAGCAGCAGGGACAGTGACATCCCCTCCAACTCGGCGGAGGAGTTGGCCGGATACTGCTGGTTGACCACGGCGACAAAGGCCTCGTTGCACTCCAGAATATTGAGATCGCCATCGACAATCACCACCGCCGAGGGCATCTTGTGGATGAGCACGTTGGCCTTCTTGAAGGCCAGTTGCCGCATCCAGGAGACACACATCGCCCGTTCGGCCCGTTTGGCGATCAACGCCATGCCGAACTCGCGACAGGAGTCGTAACCGCAGCCACCGCAGTTGAGCTCATCGCCAATCGAGCGTTTACCAATGGAGCGCAGCACCTCGCTAATGCGGGCTTCGCTGGGCTGCTCCTGCGACAGCGGCATGGGCTCGATGGGGCAGCGGATATCGATGGCCGGCAGGCGCGGCACCTGGGCCGCTTCCGGAAAACGGGCCGTGGTCAACACCCGGTGCCGTTTGGCCACGGTGCTGCCCGGCCGCGTCACTCTGGGGCCATTGACACAACCGCCCTCGCAGGCCAAGAGTTCCAGAAAAAGCCCCTGGGTGGACAACTCCTCCAGGCCATCAAGGGCCTTCTCCACCGCATCAAGGCCGGAGAAGCTCATGAAGCAGCCGTCATCGACACTGCAATGGGCTTGAATGCCGGCAATCATCCCCCCATCCACCGGATAGAGGGCCCCCTCCTCGGCCGCCTCGGGAATAAAGCGAGCCTCCTCGCCGGCAGTCAATTCGCGGGGATCGATGCGTTCAGCCGCCAGCCAGATGCGCAGGTCCTCAAAGGTCAGGGCCAGATCAAGCAGGTCGGGGTACTGGTCGGCCTCCACCTTCTTGGCGATGCAGGGGCCGATGAAGACGATGGCGATGTTCTCGCCCAGAGAGCTGCGCAGCATGCGGCAGTGGGCCAAGAGCGGTGAGAGCAGACCGGTGATCGCCCCCACCAGATGCGGCTTGTGCTTTTGCACATAGGCCACCACGGTCGGACAGGCGGAACTGAGCAGGATACGCCCCGGTTCCTCACGCAGGGTCTGGGCAACATGGGCGCTGACCTGCTGGGCGCCGAGTGCGGTCTCCGAGACGCCGGCAAAACCGAGTTTTTTCAGGGCCGCCACCATCTGCGCCGCCGAAATATCGGCAAATTCGGTGATCCACGAAGGCGCCAGCGACACATAAACCTGCGGAGGAAGTTTGATCAGTTGCCGGGCACGCGGCAGGTCGTTGCGCACATGCTTGGCCGCATTGGGGCAGATGGAGACGCAGGCCCCGCAGTAGACGCACATCTCGGGGACGATGGTGGCATAGGCATCGCGCACCTGAATCGCCTTCACCGGGCACTGGCGCACACACTTGTAGCAGTCCTGGCACTCGTGCTTCTCGGTGTAGATCGGCCAGCGTCTATCCATCGTTCTCCTCACGGTTCGCGGCGAGATGGTGCTTGAGCAGCTCGGGGAAACAGGCCGGCTGCACGTTGGAATAGAGCGTATCCTCGATGGTGATGTGCGGTCCCTGGGTACACTGGTTTTCGCAGAGATGGCCGACGATCTCCGGCACGAATCCGGCGGCCTCGGCGCAGTGTTGCAGCATCTCGATGGCCTGGCCATTGTTGCCGCGCGAAAAGCAGGAGCTGCCCATGCATACGGCAATGCGCAGGGTGGCGGACTGTTCCCTGGGGGGCGGCGCACCATGGCTGCCCCGGCCGCCATGGCCATCGCCAACGGTGCGACCAATGGCGACGATCTGGGCGCGAATCTTGCGGTCGCTCTGATCGGCGGCCTCGATGCGGTCGGCCTTGCCGGGGTAAATGGAATACATCTCGCGAAACTGGACAGGGGTGAGATTGGGCATAATGACATTGGCCCCGCGCCGCAGCGCCATCTCCCGCCCCTGCCAGGCATCCATCACCGCCACCGCCGTGGTGGCCGGGATATTGGCGTCCGGCCGCAGGATACGCGCCAGGGCCACCGCCTTGCAGGTCATCTCGATACTCGGGACGACCTGATTGACGGGATCGATGATGGGCTGATGCCGGCCAAGCGGTGTGTCCGGATGGGCGATGAAGGGACCGATGCCAATCATGTCGAGATCAAGCTCGCGAAATAAAAGAATATCGTCGGCGAGAATCTCGTAACTCTGGCCGGGGATGCCGACCATGACGCCGCTGCCGGTCTCGTAACCAAGCGACTGCAACAGGCGCAGGATGGCGACACGGTCGGAAATCTTGGCGCCACGATCAGGATGGATGGCGCGGTAGAGTGTGCGATCCGAGGTTTCAAAGCGCAGCAGATAACGATCCGCCCCGGCCTCCCGCCAGATGCGCAGATCCGACTCGCTGCGCTCACCAAGGCTTAAAGTGATGGCCAGCGGCGTGGCGGTTTTGATCTGGCGCAGAATCTCGGCAAGCCATTCGGCCTCGATCAGGTCATCCTCGCCGGACTGCAACACCAGGGTGCCGTAGCCCAACTGGGTGGCCTGGAAGGCACAGCGGAGAATATCCTTGGCTGCCAACCGGTAACGGCTCACCTGGCGGTTGGCGGCGCGCAGGCCGCAGTAATGGCAACTGCGGGAGCAAAAGTTTGAAATCTCCACCAGACCACGCAGATGCACGGCATCGCCCACATGCTCGCGGCGCACCGCATCGGCCCGGTTCCACAGCAGTTGCAGTTCCTGGGCATCCTCGCAACGCAGCCAGTGCAATACTTCCTGGCGATCCATGATCAACGGCCTCCCCCCGCGTTCAGGGTGTTAAGCAGTTCCAAGGCCGCTGGAAAGGGGCTGAGGGCGCGGGCAAAGATCCCCAGGCTGTAGGCAATGGCCAGGCCATAATTGGTGATCGGTACGCCGGCCTCGCGGCAGTGGATGATGCGGCTGAGTACCTCGCGGCGGTTGAGCATGCAGGATCCGCACTGAATCACCAGCTTGTATTCGGGCAGATTGGCGGGAAAATCATGGCCCTGCACATGGGTAAAATCGAGCTGGCCGCCAACAAACTGGGTGAGCCAGCGCGGGATCTTCACCCGGCCGATATCCTCCCCGATGGGGTGATGGGAGCAGGCCTCGGCCATCAGCACCTTATCACCGGGCTGGAGGGATTCAATGGCCAGCGCCCCTTCGACCTGGGTGAGCAGATCGCCCTTGTTGCGCGAAAAGAGGATGGAAAAGCTGGTGAGCGGCACTTGCGGCGGCACATCGGCGGCCACCTTCAAAAAGGCCTGGGAATCGGTAACTACCAGTTTCGGCGGCTTATTGAGTAGGCTCAGGGCATGGCGCAGTTCGCGCTCCTTGACCACCATGCACAGCGAGTCGCCATCCAACAGATCGCGGATGGCCTGCACCTGCGGCAGAATGAGCCTCCCCTTGGGGGCCTCCTTGTCGATGGGCACCACCAGGATGGCGGTCTCACCGGGGCCCACCAGGTCGGAAACGATGGCGGTGTCGGCAAGAAAATCCTTCGGGGTCTGTTTGATGATGGCCTGCTTCAACTCGCCGATGCCCGCGCCGCTTATGGCCGCGGTCTGTACCACGGCAATCTTCTGCGCCGCCAGCTGCGCCACCAGGGCAGCATCGGCCGGGGCCTCATCCACCTTGTTCATCACCACCACCACCGGGATACCCCGGCAGGTAAGGGCCTCGAGCAGTTCGATCTCAAACTGGCCCCAGTCGCCGCTGGCACTCACCAGTATGCCGAGATCGGTACGGTCAAAAACAGCGCGGGTGCGGGCGATGCGCATTTCACCAAGGGCACCGACATCGTCGACGCCGGCGGTATCGATGAACAGCACCGGCCCCAGCGGCAACAGTTCCATCGGCTTTTCCACCGGATCGGTGGTGGTGCCGGCAATATTGGAGACAATAGCCACCTGTTGGCGGGTGATGGCATTGAGCAGACTGGACTTGCCGACATTTCTGCGGCCAAAGAGGCCAATATGCAGGCGCATGCCCTTGGGGGCGGATGGCATGGTCATGATGTTATTTCTTCTCGTGAACAGGGGAAACAAAACCGAGACGGCACACGGCGGTGGCGCTGGTCAACTGGGTAAACTGGGCTGCATCGATGCCGGCCTCCAGGGCGAGTTCGCGCACCGAACGACCGGTTCGCGCCGCCTGCACGGCAATCTGCGCCGCCTGCTCATGGCCGATGGCCGGCAACAGGGCGGTGGCGGTGGCGGTGGAGTTGGCCACCTGGGCGGCGCAACGGGCCTCGTTCACCTCGATGCCGCTGACGCAGTTGCGGCAGAGGATCTGGTCGGCATGGGCCAGCAACTCGATATTCTCCAACAGGGTCTGGGCCACCAGCGGCAGGAAGGGGTTCAACTCCAGATTGCCGCTGGCGCAGGCCATGGTCAGGGCCAAATCATTGCCCATCACCAGCATCGCCACCTGGCTCACCGCCTCGGGGATGACCGGATTGACCTTGCCCGGCATGATCGACGAGCCGGCCTGACGCTGGGGGAGAACGATTTCCCCCAAGCCCGCATCCGGGCCAGAGCTGAGCAAGCGTAGATCGGTACAGATCTTGAGCAGATTGGCGGCATGGGCCTTGAGGATGCCGGAGACCTCGACAAAGACATCGGCGTTCTGGGTGGCCTCGACCAAATTCTCGGCCCGGGCCAACCCCAGGCCGCTCAGTTCGCGCAGCTGCTCGACCACCTCGAAGATGTAGCGGCGCGGCGCCGCCAGGCCGGTGCCGACAGCGGTGCCGCCGAGGTTGACCACGCGCAGCCGTTCATAACACTTCGATATCCGCCAGCGATCACGGTTGATGGCCTCGGCATAGGCGCCAAAGCTGCGGCCGGCGGTGATCAGCACCGCATCCTGCAACTCGGTGCGGCCCACCTTCACCACATGGGCCCAGCGCTGCTCCTGGGCCTGAAAGGCCTCTTGCAGGGCCACCACCTGCTGCTCCAACTCGGCCAGCAGCCACAGGGCAGCCACTCGCAGGGCGGTGGGGAAAACATCGTTGGTCGACTGGTGGCGGTTGAGATCATCAAGCGGACTGACCCGCTCATAGTCGCCACGCGCAAGTCCCAGCAACTCCAAAGCCCGGTTGGCCAGCACCTCGTTGACGTTCATATTGGCGCTGGTACCAGCCCCGCCCTGCAAGGCATCGACCACCACCGCATCGCTCAAACCGCCCTCGGCCATCTCCCGGCAGGCGTAGACGATGGCCTCAGCCTTGGCAGCGTCGTCCTGCCACAGCCCCAGACGCTGATTGGTCTGGGCGCAGGCCAGCTTAACCAGACCCAGGGCCCGCACCAACTGGCGATGGATGGGGCGACCGCAGAGGGGAAAATTGGCCACAGCCCGCTGGGTATGGATACCCCAGGGCGGGTTGTCGGGAAGGGTCAGTGGGCCCAGAGAGTCGGTTTCGGTGCGGGTTTGTGCCATGGCGTCTCCCCCAATGTGGAGCCACTTCGTGCGGGGATCAAAAATGAATTTTGTTTTTTCGGAGCCGTCGTTTCCCTTGCCAGAAGAACGGCGGAGATTTCTCGCTGCGCTCGAAATGACAGCCTACGCTGCGAGTTGTCTCGGTGCGATCAGCAATAAGATGTTTCCACGGTCTTGTCGATCTCCCCTGTCATCTCGACCAACGGGAGAGATCTCCACGCTAATGCACCATCGGAAAATCCGTCCGGTCCACCCAACCGTTTTCAAAAACTCAGTCCTTCTTGGCCAGCAACAACATATTCGACAGGACCCCGGTATCAGCCCATACCGGGATCCACGCAGTAGGAGTAAGGGAGCGCTGTCGAATCTCGTTGAAGCTCAGCCTGGGTGTTGTGCCCATTGCACAATCACGGCAATGATCATTGCCGGCACAACCACCAGCAGATATCAGGATGACTCCCGCAGCATGACGGCCTGTCGCGAAAACCGCCATACCACGGGAGTTCCTGTATAAAACCCGCTCAACAGCAACGGGTTAAAGTCGTTCTCAGGCCTGGCTCGCCTGCGCCAACTCGGCATGGATGGCGGTAATCACCGTCTCCAGAGTGGCCTGGGAGATAATCTTTTCGCCCACCGCCACGTTCGGCCCCTCGCCGCACATCTCAAAGCAGAAGGAGGCCTGCACCAAAACACGATCCCCAAGGTCATTGGCCTCGACATGCTTCATCAAGCCTTGAATGATGGCCTGGGAGCTGCGCAGAAAGCAGCCGGTACCGGCACAGACCCGCACCGCCAGCAATCCGTCACCGGTTTCCACCGCCTTGGTCAGCGCCACTTCCTCGGCACTGGTGCGGCGGCGATGATGATAATGGGTGTGCAGCAGGCGATGCGCCTCACGGCTGCCCGGCTCGCCCAGGTACTTCTGATAGCACTCGTTGACAAAATGGTTTTCCTGAGAGCAGTGCAGATCAAGCAGCCGGTCGGTGTTGTAGAGGGCCTTGGCCCGCTCGCGGCGGCGCAGGGCAATCTCGCGGCTCACCGGCTGACCGGCACCGCCAATGCAGCCACCGGGACAGGCCATCACCTCCACCAGATCAACGATGAGCGAGCCTTCAAGAATGCGGTTCATAACCTCGCGCGCCTTGGCCAGGCCGTGGACAATGGCCAGCTTCAGCTCCAGGCCACCCACCTCGGTGCGCACGATGCGCAGGGATTCCTCGCCGCGGATCTCCTCGAACTCCGGGTCCACCGGGCTTTTGCCGGTGATCTTGCCGACAGCATAGCGCAGCACCGCCTCGGTGACGCCACCACTGTTACCGAAGATAACACCGCCGCCGGTTTTGAAGCCCATGGGCATGTCAAAACTGGAGGGATGCAGCTTGTCCAGGCTCAGACCCGACTGCTCGATCATCCGTGCCAGTTCCTGGGTGGTGAGCACGAAGTCCACATCCGGCGAGCCGCCGTTTTTGAATTCCGGCCGTCTGGCCTCGAACTTCTTGGCGGTACAGGGCATGATCGAGACCATGACCACATCCTTGCGCTCCTTGCCCAGCTGCGATGGCAGGGTATGCTTGACCATGGCCCCCATCATCTGCTGCGGCGAGCGGCAGGAGCTCAAATTGCCGAGCAACTGCGGGAAATACTGCTCGGCAAACTTCACCCAACCCGGACAGCAGCTGGTGAACAGCGGCAGCCGCTCGCCACCGGTCTTGCGGGCAATGAACTCGTTGGCCTCCTCCACCACGGTGAGATCGGCGGTGAAGCTGGTGTCGTAGACGATATTGAAACCCATGCGCTTCATCGCCGCCACCACTTGGCCGGTGGTATTGAGGCCGTAATCAAGGCCGAACTGCTCACCGATGGCCACCCGCACCGCCGGGGCAATCTGGGCCACCACCACGGTGTTAGGATCATTGATCGCCTGCCATACCTGATCGATCTCCGAGGCCGGCGCCAAGGCCCCGGTGGGGCAGACCGCCGCGCACTGGCCGCAGTTGACGCACTCGGTGGAGGCGAGATCATGGCCAAAGGCCGGCAACACCGCTGCCTCGTGGCCACGGTAGGCAAAGTCGATGGCGCCGATGGATTGGATCTCGTCGCAGTAGCGCACACAGTCGCCGCAGAGTACGCACTTGTTGGGATCACGAATCAGCGAGGTGCTGGAGGTGTCCACCGGTTTGGGCTCATGAATCGAACGGTAGCGGATCTTGGTGATACCCAGGCGGCGGGCGATATCCTGCAACTGGCAGGAGCCGGAGCGCACACAGCTGGTGCATTCACGGTTGTGGTTGGCCAGCAGCAGCTCAATCGATATCTTGCGGATCTCGCGCAGTTCCTGGGTGTTAGTGCGGATGATCATCCCCGCCTCGGGCGGCGTGGAACAGGCGCCGAGAATGCCACGGCCCTCCACGTCTACCAAACAGAGGCGGCAGGCACCGTAGACACTCAGATCCGAGTGGTAACAGAAGGTGGGCAGATCGATACCGGCCTTGCGCACCAACTCCAGCAGATTTTTTTCCCCCTCGATGGCGATCTTGCGGCCATCGATGCTCAGGGTGGCTGTTTTGTTTTTGTGCATGCCGGCCTCCTTAGAATCCTTCCACCGCGCCGAATTTACAGGCCTGGGCGCAGGCGCCGCATTTGATGCACCGGCCCTGGTCGATCAGATGCGGCCCTTTGAGCTCACCGCTGATCGCCTCCACCGGGCATTTTTTAGCACAGAGCCCGCAGCCCTTGCATTTCTCCCCGTTGATCCAGGGTTTGAGCAGGGCCTTGCACTGCCCGGCAGGGCAGCTCTTATGGCGCACATGCGCCTCATACTCATCGGCAAAATGGCGCAGGGTGGAAAGCACCGGGTTGGGCGCGGTTTTACCCAGGCCGCAGAGCGATCCCTTCTGCACCGCCAGGGCCAGTTCCTTGAGCAACGGAATGGTGTTGTCGTCGGCACGGCCTTCGATGATATCATCCATCAGCGCCAGCATTTGCCGCGTGCCCTCACGGCAGAGCACGCATTTGCCACAACTCTCGCGCTGGGTGAATTCCATGAAGAAACGGGCCACGGCCACCATGCAGGTGTCGTGGTTCATCACCACCAGGCCACCGCTGCCCACCATGGCCCCGACGCTGCGCAGGGAATCAAAATCCATGGGCAGATCGAGGTGCTCGGGCGTGAGACAGCCGCCGGAGGGTCCGCCGATCTGGACTGCCTTGAAACCGGCCGGGTCGATGGAGCCGTCGAAATTGGTGACGCCGCCGCCGATGTTGTAGACGATCTCGCGCAGGGTAGTGCCAAAGGGCACTTCGATCAGCCCGGTGTTGGCGACATGGCCGGTAAGGGCAAAGGTTTTGGTGCCCGGAGAACCAGGTGTGCCCAGTTCGCGAAAGCGGGTTGCACCATCGCGAATAATGCGCACGCCGTGGGCCAGGGTTTCGACGTTGTTGATGATGGTCGGTTTGCCCCACAGCCCGCTCTGCGCCGGAAACGGCGGTTTGGGCCGGGGCATGCCGCGCTGGCCTTCGATAGAGGCGATCATGGCGGTTTCCTCGCCGCAGACAAAGGCACCGGCACCTTCCATGATCTCGCAACGGACAGTGTTGCCGGAGCCAAAGACATCCTCTCCCAGAATGCCGCGCTCAGTGGCATCCTTGACGGCGCGCTTCATACGCTCCACCGCCAGCGGGTACTCGGCGCGCACATAGACGATGGTCTCGTCGGCACCGATGGCCCGCGCCGCGATCATCAACCCCTCGATGACCGAGTGGGGATTGCCCTCCATGACGCTGCGGTTCATGAAGGCGCCGGGATCACCCTCGTCGGCGTTACAGATCACATACTTCTTGTCACTGGCCTGCTTGCGCGCCGCCTCCCATTTGACACCGGTGGGGAAGCCGCCGCCGCCACGACCACGCAGACCGGATTCGGCAATCTCCGCGCAAATCTCCTCGGGCGCCATGTGGAGAAAGGCTTTCTTGGCCACCTCGTAGCCACCGATACGCAGGTATTCGTCCAGGCTTTCCGGATCAATGATGCCGCATTCGCCAAGCACGAAACGCTGCTGGCGGGTGTAGAAGGGTATATCATCGGGGCCGTTGCAGGCATGACCGTTGCCCGGCTCGGTGTAGAGCAACCGCTCGACCACGCCACCGCAGACCAGACTGGTGTCGATGATCTCCTCGACATCGGCGGGCTTGACCTGGGTGTAGAGGATGTTTTCCGGCAGGATGGTCACCAGCGGCCCCATCTGGCAAAAGCCCTGGCAACCGCTGCGGGTAAAAGCGGTGGTATGGTGGTTGTCGTCCTCTTCACGCAGCTCAACGGTGAAGGGCAGATTGCGCTGGCGCATCTGCTGCTGAAAGGCGGCATACACCTTCATGGCGCCGTTGGCCATGCAACCGGTGCCGGCGCAGAGCACGACGCGGCGCAGGGCCCCCATGAGCGGGTCGGGATGGGTGGCGTTATAGGGCATGCTCATGATGCTTTCTCCTGTGCTGCGATGGCATCGATCATCTTGATCACCGCCTCGGGGGTCACCTGCCCATGGACCTCATCGTTGATCACCACCACCGGGGCCAGCGCACAGGCGCCGAGACAGGCCACGGTCTCCACGGTGAAGAGCATATCCTCGGTGGTATTGCACTTGCTGGACAGGCCAAGCCGCTTGTAGAGGGCCTCCAGGATGGGAAGGGAGCGCTTGACGTGGCAGGCGGTGCCATCACAGAGTCGAATCAAATATTTGCCCTTGGGCTTGAGGGCGAAGTGGGAGTAGAAGCTGGCCACACCAAAGACCCGCGCCGGCGGCACATTGAGCCCGGCCGCGACAAAGGCCAGCACATCCTCGGGAAGATAGCGGTACTCCGCCTGCACGGCCTGGAGGATGGGAATCAGGCGTTGTGGCTGCTTGTCGTATTGTTCAAGGATAGCGCCCACCTTATCGAATTGGCGTGCCGGGGTTTGCGGCGTGGCATCCTGCTCAAGATTGATCATGATTTGGAGACTCCTTTGGAACGGGACTCAGCCAGCTTTCTCGTCATTTTTTGCGATAACACCGCCAGAGAACAGTACAGATCCTCGTTGGTGACGATGACCCGCTCCGGCACCCGGATCTTGGCCGGGGCAAAATTCCAGATGGCCAGTGCCCCGCCTTCGACCAGCAACTCGGCCGCCTGCTGCGCTTCGGAGGCGGGTACGGTGATGATACCGAAGCGGACGCGCATTCGCCGCATCAGACCGGGCATCTTACTGATATGGCGCACATGCTTGCCATGAATCACCCGATGGCATTTATTGGGATCCACGTCAAAGGCGGCGACAATACTCAGGCCGCAATCGGCAAAACCTGGGTAGCCCAACAAGGCTTCTCCTAGGCTGCCTGCTCCCACCAAAAAGGCTTCCGTGGTGACATCCCAACCGAGAAACCGTTCGATGGCATTGATCAACTCGTTGATATCGTAGCCAACCTTCGGCCGCCCCACCGTCCCGGTCATCTCGATGTCCTTGCGGACCTGGGTGGCGTCGAGCTTGAGTTCCGAGCCAATCAGGGTACAGGAGATGCCGCTACGCCCGGCATCACGCATCTGTTTCAGCAGACGGTAGTAGAGCGGTAAACGTCTCAGCGTCGGCTCCGGGGCGCCTTTCAAAATATTCCGGAGTGCCTGCACCGTGCCGTTGTCCATCGCTTCAGTACTCCCCATTTGCAATCAAGAAGAAGATATCGATTACCAGGCAACACTGTCGCCGTAGCTGCATTCAATCGAGAATTTATTCTTTAATTTAATTATGACAAATTTCTCGAAAGTTGTCAAAACATTTGATTGATAAATTTGACTAGCATGTTTCCATGCTCTTTCAAGATATTGGAGATGATTGGCCGCTCATTTTCCAGGCCAAAACAGGAGGAAAACCACCCCACAATGTGGGATGATTTCTTCGACAGCCACCAGGTTTTTCAGGAAAAAATAATCGCAATCCCATAATTTTTCAGAGAATGCGTTCCTGATATTATACGCCTTTTTCCCTAGCTTGCCAATTGACGCAAATCACTCAAATAACGTTCGTTTTGCATCAGCAAACCATGCAAAAGCCGCGTAGCCGGATCATCCTCGCCCAATCGCTCGGTACTTTGCTGATACAGCGCCGCGGTTTGTTGACAGAGCACCACGAGTTCATCCAAGATCGCAGCGCGTTTCTGCTGTTTTTCCAGTTCGGAATCGAGCACCGGCACCAACCGTTGAATGCAGAGCTCCACCAGGAGATCCCGGGGGAGACCCGTGGATTTGGCAACAAATTCCAGGGTCAAGAGGGCATCCCGGCTGAGCACATAGGTTTTCTGCTGCCGTTGCTCGCCGCGAGATTGGTATCGATCCGCCATCTGCGCCAGTTGGGCCAGCACCTCTCGATCTTCCACCAACTGATTAAAGAGCGACTTCTGCTTCAAGCCCAACTGACTGGCTGCCATGCTCAGCAAGCCAATCACCTCGCTGGGCAGACGAAAGGTGGCGCGCACCGATTGCCGTCCGCGGAGCCGATCCGCTGACAATCCGCTGAGTGCCTCTGTCATATTGCCGTTCCTAGCATCTTCCCGTTCCATGATCTACACCCAATCGCTTGCATTACTTATAAAGAACTTTTCACAAAAAGTAATATAAAGAAAAAGTATTTGCAAGCCATTGACGCCATATTGCTCATGTTTATTTTCTAGACACACAAGAGAAGAGCAGAAGCAATTCAACCCTTTATCCAACAAGGAGGTTTTGCCATGTTGACACGTTTTAATGACATGCATCAATTTATCGGGGCCATGGATTTGTTCCGCCATCGCATGAACAACCTGTTCAGTGATTTTGATCGTTCCTATCCGGCGGCAGCCGGCTGGATGGTCAGCGAGGCCTACCCCCGCACCAACCTCAGCGACACCGGCGACAACTTACAGATCACCGCCGAAGTGCCGGGCGTGGCCAAGGAAGATGTGCAGGTAAAAATCCAGGGCAACTATCTGGAAATCAGCGGTTCCCGTAAAACCAACATCCCGGAAGGCTACAAGGCCCACCGCAACGAACGCGGCGCTGGCACCTTTTCACGCAGCTTTACCCTGCCCTACGAGGTGGATGCGGCCAAGGTCGAGGCCACTTTGAAAGACGGCCTGCTCAACCTGCGGCTGCCCAAGGCGGAGAGCGCCAAACCACGGCAGATCGCTATTCAATAAATCAAGACAACGACAGGTTATTGAACAAGGAGGGTATCATGAACGAGAGCAACGAACTGGTCACCAGCAACAACCAGGCCGGCGCCATGGCCCAGCAACAACTACCGGTGATGACCCCGGAAGTGGATATCTTTGAAAACGAGCACGAAATCCTGCTCCATGCCGACATGCCCGGTGTGGCCAAGGAGGACATCACTATCAACATTGATAACGGCAAGATGCGCCTCTCCGGCATTCGTCGCCTGACAACTGGCGGTGCAGCCACCTGGCGCGAGTTCGGCGATGTAGAATTCCGTCGCAATTTCTCGGTACCGCAAAGCATTGATACCGATCAGGTTCGAGCCGAACTCAAAGACGGGCTTCTTTGCCTGCACCTGCCCAAATCCGAAGCCGCCAAGCCGCGCCAAATCGAGATTACGGCGGGCTGAGCACCACTCCGCCATCAAACCCCAGAAGAGAGGAGGATGACCATGGAACTCAAAAAATTGGCACCGTGGAACTGGTTCAAAAACGAGGAAGAAGGCGATCATGGCGTGCCGGTGAAACACGGCGAGAAGAAAGCGCTGTATCCCGGCCGCCACCGCGATCCCATGCTCCAGATCCACCGCGACATCGACCATCTCTTTGATCAGTTTTTCCGGGGCTGGGACATGCCGCGCACGGGTGGCTTTGGCCATCTTGGCGATTTTGCCGGTGATACCCTGCTGCGGCCCAAGGTCGATCTCAGCGGCGCTGACAAGGAATACCAGCTCACCGTGGAGATTCCCGGTGTCAGCGAGCGTGATGTGTCGGTGGACATCAGCAACAACGTCATGACCATCAAGGGTGAAAAGAAGCAGGAAAAAGAGGAGAAGGAGAAAAACTACTACCGCATCGAACGGCGCTACGGCTCCTTCCAGCGGGTTCTTTCCCTGCCCGAGGATGTCGATCAGGAGGGCATCAAGGCCAGCTTCAAAAACGGCGTGCTCACCATTACCATGCCGCGCAAGGCCCTGCCTAAGGGCGAGGTAAAACAGGTGGAGATTACCGCAGCACCGTAATTGTTTGGCCAATACAATACCGCTAAGATACAAACAGCCCGACGGTTTGATCGTCGGGCTGTTTGCTTTTCTTTCAGATCATCAAACGGAGGGTGCTTTGCCATAGCCGCCCTGAGCAACCGGTGCAAGGAACGCCATTCACCTCAGTTCTGGACATACAGATCAAGCGGCAGCTCGCAACTTGTGGATCTTTAAGGACTTGGAGTTTTTCCTCTGCACTCTTTCCCTGGGGGGTGCAGTGCGGCATTGGCCTGCGCTCGTTTGTGTTACTTCATGGGAAAATACCTCCAGCTCACTCAGACCTGTGCCAGTAATAAAAAGTCGCGTGGATTCCTTTTGCCTGAGCCGCTTGATAATTCGACAATGCCTCAGGCCCCAGTCCATCTATCTGCTCTGGAGTTGGTAAATACGCATCCTTTTCCGTTGTTACTTCCCAATGGTCGGATTGAAGGAAACGAAGTGCGTGCGCCCTGGCTTCATCGATATCGGTTGCAAGTACCCAGAGATGAACAACGGCCCTTGAAACATGAGCAATCAATGGATTTTCATTCTTCGGCTCGGCTTCAAAAATAAAATAATACGCATTCATAATCGAGGCGGATTCAGTTCGGTTCAATTTCTAACAGAGAGAGGCGGAACACCGGTTGCGGATGCCCGATGTCCTTCACTGCATGGTGTGGTTTGGCGAAGAATCAACTGATCCACTCCTCAACCTCGCTCTGTTTCGGAATCCGACCCACACACTTTACCTCTCCATTGACGACCACCGCAGGGGTTGAGAAAATGCCCATCTTGGCTATCTCATGAAAATCTTTGACTTTGACGACCGTCGCCAAAACTCCTTTCAACGCAACGGCTGCCTCGACAATTTTTTGCGTCTTCTCACATGACGCGCATCCGGGACCACACACCTTAATTTCCATTTATTCCTCTTTCATCAAATAATTGCGTTAAACAGATATCCGGTAAAAATGATGCCGGCACCTACCACTGCGATAAAAACAGCGATTAATTGGGGTTTGAGAACTTTTCGCAGAATGATCATTTCCGGCAAGGAAAGGGCAATGACCGCCATCATGAAGGCCAGCACCGTACCCAGTGCCGCCCCTTTTCCCAGGAGTGCCTCGACCACCGGCACAATACCGGCAGCATTGGAATACATCGGAATGCCGACGGCAACGGCGGCTGGTACCGACCACCAGGCCTCCTTGCCCATGATTGATGCCATAAAATCTTCCGGAACATACCCGTGAATGAAGGCACCAACACTGATACCGGCGACCACATACATCCAGACCTTGCCCACGATATCGCGAACCGCGTCTTTGCCATAGGCCAAGCGATCCGACCAGGTAAGCCTGTTTTCAACAACAAGCGCCTCACCAGCACGCAGTTCCTGCACCCAATCTTCGATCCATGATTCAAGCTGTAAACGGCCAATGATCCAGCCGGAGACCATGGCAATCGCCAAACCGGTCCCGAGATACAGTGCGGCCACCTTCCAACCGAGCAGGCCATACAGCAGGACCAGGGCAATCTCATTGACCATCGGTGCGGCAATGAGGAAGGAAAAGGTTACTCCCAAGGGAACACCTGCCTGGACAAAGCCGATGAACAGAGGAACCGCCGAACAGGAACAAAAGGGGGTGACGATGCCGAGAACAGCCGCCATCACGTTGCCGGCGGCCTCCCGTTTGCCGGCCAGATACCTCCGTGTCCGTTCCTGGGTGAAGAAGGAACGTATTATGCCGATAAGAAAGACAATCAGCGTCAAGAGCATCATGACCTTGGGCGTATCGTACAGGAAAAACGCAACAGCATCACCCAGCTGGCTCCCCTTCTCGATGGAGAGCAGGTTGTAGGTGAGATATGAGGAAATGGGTTGCAACTGACGATAGAGAAGCAGCCACCCCAACACACCAAAGAGCCCCAAAACGCTCAATTTCACCCCTTGCACTTTGGGGTTAGGGAGAGGCTGTCCACTTGTCGGACGAGCGCATTCACTGTGAGATGACTGGAGTGGTTCCATGGGTATCCTCATTTTTTCAACGCAGAAACGCGTCGACATGCAGCTTCGGGTAGGGCGGCAATCATGCGCCGCAATTCATCGTCCTCGTTCAACCAATCCTTGAGAGCCACCAGCATGGTTCGCGCATACACTGAATCGTCGCCATTGGCATGACTGTAGATCATCCAGGTGCCTTGCCGCTCTTTTTGCACCAACCCCGCATCTTCAAGGATCTTCATGTGGCTTGAAACCGTTGGCTGGGCAAGCCCCAGCACCTCCTGGATCTCGCACACGCAAAGTGGACCGCCTTCCAGGATTTTGAGAACACGGACACGGTTGGGGTCCGACAAGGCTTTCATAACGCGCACATATTTTTTCATCGATTATTTGCTGGTAAAATTTTATATATCGCTATATATAAATATATTGAACAATAAGTCAACATTCTTTTCGCCAGAAGAACCCCATACCCGGCAAATTACAACTGATTAACACACTAATATGAGCCTTTTGCAAAATGACTGTTCTTGTCATTCCCGAGGCAGTTATCGGGAATCCAATCCTCGGAAAAACAGCGCGTTCTTGATTCCCGCCTACGCGGGAATGACGGCAACAACTCGACAAAGGTTCGTTTTTCACGAGCCTCATATCAGAGGATATTACCATTCCACCCCGTTGCACTGTGAGTTTTTTTAGCCCCCTCCTATCACCTTAAAGGTACGGTGATACATGGAGATGAACGACTCAATTAAAAAAACTACCAACGAAGAAGGAGAAAGATCATGAGCATTTTGACTTGCGGTTGTGGCTGTACCTGCCAGAGTAACGATGGTCCCAAACTGATTTTTTCGTGTTCGGGCTGTGCCGATGTCGGTGAACTGGCGGACCAAGCCGCACGAAAGCTGAATAGCGATGGCGCGGGCAAGATGTTTTGTCTCGCCGGGGTTGGAGGACGCGTCGCCAGCATTCTCAAAACCACCGCAACGGCCCAGTCGATTCTGGCCATCGATGGCTGTCCCCTTGATTGCACCAAGAAGACATTGGAAGAAGCCGGGTTCACGAGGATCAATCATCTTCGCCTGAACGATCTCGGCTTTGAAAAGGGTAAAACGGCAGTCTCCCCTGCCTCGATTGCCCAGATTATCGACAAAGCACGATTATTTCTTTGAGAACAGGAGCAGCTGTGTACCATTTCATACATCGGCAACGGATAGTTGCATGCTTGATCATGCTCCTCTTGGGTTATTGCTGGCCAGCTGAGCGTTCTTTGGCCACTACGGAGCAGCAACCTCAGGCTCCTGTCCCCGGCATGGTGACGATGGTGGATCTTGGCGCCAAAAAATGCATTCCTTGCAAGATGATGGCGCCTATTCTCCAAGAACTGCAAGCGCAGTATCAAGAACGTGCGGCGATCATCTTTATCGATGTCTGGGAAAATTCAGCGGTAGCCCACACATTTTCCATCCAGACCATTCCCACGCAGATTTTCTTTGACGCACAAGGCAAGGAAGTGACTCGGCACGAAGGGTTTCTCGATAAACAATCCATCGTCTCCCAGCTCACCGAGTTAGGAGTCCGGTGAACCTATGGATGACCTCTTTCTGATGATTAACACCTGGATGAGCCAGGGGCTTCTTCTCGGAGGCCTCGGTTGCTTTCTCTGGGGCATGGTCAGTGTCCTTTTCAGCCCCTGTCATTTGGCCTCCATCCCTCTGATGGTCAGTTATGTCGCCGGGCAAAAGCAACTCGTCGAAGGAAGAAAGGCTGCGGGCTATGCCATCTGCTTCACACTTGGCCTTTTTATCACAATCGCGATTATCGGAGTGCTCTGTTCCCTGCTGGGCCGGATGTTTGGCGATGTCGGGCCCTATATGAGTATTTTTGTGGGGGCTCTGCTCATCTGGGTGGCCCTTGATATACTTGGTGTGGCCTCTTGTTCGATGTCCAACGGCCTGCTGGCGAAAATCAAAATCAAAGGATTGTCCGGGGCCTTTGTCCTCGGACTTGCTTACGGAGTGCTCTCCGGATCGTGTACGTTCGGCTTTATCGCCCCCATCCTCGCCATCATCACTGTGCAGCAGGAGGTGGCTACCGGGCTCCTCTTCATTGTCCTCTTTGGTCTCGGGCATTGCCTGCCCATTGTCATTGCCGGCAGTTCAACCGCTTTGGCCAAACGCTTTGTAGAGAACAACGCTTGGCAACAAGGCAGCGTTTATTTTCGCAAACTTGCTGGCTTGTGCATCGCCGCCCTTGGCATCTATTTTATCGGTCAACCGATTATTGCCTTGGTTTAGCTCTATAAAACATTTTAGAGAACAGTCCTGACCCCGCAATCCGTAGTACCCAATAAATAGGTGATAACGGGGCCACTGATCATGAGGGGCGCTGTCAGTGATCTATCGCCTGACGGAAGGAACTCAAAATATTGCTGCGCTCGGGCACATTTCCATTTTCCAAAACAGCAATCCATTGCGCCACTGTCATCACTGCGGCAAATCGGGCCTGCAGCACGACACACACCGTGCGATGGATTTCCTGTGCTGTGGCCTGCCCGGCTTGGTTGGCATAGGGCAACGAACTGGCACAATCACTGAGAAATTCCATGGACCAGCCCCGGTGCATTCCGCTGATAATGGTGGAAAGGTCGCAGTTGTGCGTCATATAACCAACCACCGTTATAGTGTCGATTTCATTGGCCTGTAACCATTGGGCGAGGTCAGTGTCGCAAAAGGCGTCAGGTTGCGCCTTGGTGATACAATGATCGTAATGGCGTCCGGCAACCTCTGGATGAAGCTCCGCACCAATCGAGTTGATGGCCATGACCGGTGAAGCCAACGGCGCAAGATGCTGCACCACGATAATGGGAATGTCGTGGGATGTTGCAGCATCCATAGCCTTGCCGATGTTGGCCAGCGTCTCAACCGTCGGCGGATATTCCAAGGGCACGTTCCCGCCAAGATCGCTGAAATACTCCTTTTGAACATCGATGACCACAAGGGCCCGGCGTGGTTGATTTGTCATAGTTCCTCCTAAAACGTTTGCGAGTGAATGAACCTATACTCCTGCGTCTGCCCCTGGAATCCCCATGAATCCGCAGGGACATCGTGAAGCACGATATAACTGGCAGGAGCAAGCGGACCAAAGGTTGACTCCAAGCTGGAAAACACTTTTTTAATGTAGTGCGCCTTCTCGGCTTTTGTATTTGTCCCTTCGGTGATTTTGACATCAAGGTGAAAGGTCGCGACTTGTTGTTCGCCTACCGGCATCCCATGGATAAACCACGTCCCCGGCGAAGAGAATTCAATATCAATGGCGGCAACCTCCGCTCGTTTTCCAAGCACTTCACCGGTGTGTTGCATCAAAATTCCGACGATATTATCGGCGGCTTCCTTGGATTGAACGAGAGTTGTCCGCAGTTTAAGATACGGCATACCATTCCTCTATTTTTAACATTTGAAAAAATTATTCCTGCACGCACTGCAACAGCAACTCAGGAAGTGAAACCAACTGGATTTGACCGTTTGCAGCCTGTTGCAGTGATGAATAACACCAATTACAGGAGCAGAGTATTTGCTTGAGACCTTGCCGTAGAGCCTTCTCGATGATCCTGTCCGCCGACAGTTTACAACACGTCTTTTCGGGAAGATCGACAAGGGTTAGGCCATCTATCGCCTCTAAACCATGGCGAATACTTTGCCAGTCAGTCTGGGCCGCCGGATAAACGTTCCGAAAAAAGGTACGGCAACCAGGAAAATAGCCCATTGTCGTTGCAGGCAGGTGCAATGGCCGCTTATTCATGTGCATCATGAGCAAATCGTTTATATAGACATGCTCATCACTTGTTTTTGGATAAGCGTTTTTTGCGGCATGTACGCAACCGGCACAACAATAGACAAGTCTGCTTGCTCCTTTCTTCTTGGCACCTGCATAATTTCGCTCAATAAATTCGTTGGCTGTTGCTTGGATACCGGGCAAGGTCCTTTCATCAGCCTGCATGATCAAAGGCGCCCCGCAGCAATATCCCTCGGCGAGGTAGGTGTAATCAATGTGCAATACCTCCAGCAGACGGAGAATATCTCTGACAAGAAAGGGTGTGGAAAAAGGCCGGTAACATCCAAAGATGACACATGCCTGGGCGTGTTCCTTTGCTTTGGGTGCGCCAAGGGCTGTCAGTAACCCACCCCGCAACACCGACATCACCCCATGATTCCCCTGCAACCGAATGGTCTCTTCCTGCTCTGCCACTGTTCTGTTGCACGCCATCTTTTCAGCGGTTGCCCGCCACACCTTCAACGATGCTGTGGTGTTCATAGTCGTGTTCTCCCCATGGGCCTCGGGACCTGGAAGGCTTGATTGGGAGCAGGTGCAATCAACCTGCGTTGAAGGATATGCGCTCTGTAGCCTGCTCCATTGACGATGTCGGAAACAGTATTGTCGTTTTTTTGCTTGCAGACAAGTGGCCCATAGGACAATGTTCGTCAACATTGGGCCAGATTAAGAGCAACCAAGGGGGAAACGTGTCCGTAGAAACGATTTGCATCACCGCCTTTGCCGGGATCAGTCCCTTTCAGCTTTCCGTCCCCTGCCTGGTGTTCGGGGAAAATAGCTTGGATGCAGATTGGCCACGTTTTCAGATAAAGATCTGCGCCTCTGAACGTGAGTTGATGCCGACAAAGGCCGGGTTGGAGATCCGGGCCCCGTACGACTTGACGCAGTTACAAAGCGCCGACATGGTGATCGTACCCACTTGGCCGACGCTTGATGAAAATCCTCCGGCAGCACTGTTGGAGGCCATCATTGCCGCCCATCAAAACGGTGCTGTCATAGTTGGATTATGCACCGGTGCTTTTGTGCTTGCTGCTGCTGGGTTGCTTGCAGGCCGGCCGGCCACGACCCATTGGTTACTTACCGACGAACTCATCCGCCGTTATCCGGATATCGAGGTCAGGCCAGAGGTGCTGTATGTCGATGACGGCGATGTGGTCACCTCCGCAGGTGTCGCAGCGGGCCTGGATTGCTGCCTTCATTTGATGAGACGCCTACGCGGTGCCGAGATTGCGGGGAGGGTTGCCAGGCGACTGGTTGTATCGCCGCACCGGCAAGGAGGGCAGGCTCAGTTCATTGAACCGCAGCTCAGGGAGTATGAAGGCGGGGAGCATGGTCTTCAATCCATGGAGTGGCTGCAACGCAACCTGCATTTGCCCCATAGCCTGGATAGCCTGGCGCATCGCTTTCGCATGAGCCGGCGCACCTTTACCCGTTGGTTCAAAGTCCACAATGGCACAACTGTCACCGATTGGCTGCTCCACCAACGATTGCTCTTGGCGCAACAGATGCTGGTAACAACGGATAAACCATTGGAAATGGTGGCCATGGAAGCTGGTTTTGGCAGCGAAAATGCGCTGCGGCATCATTTCAGGAAGGTGTTGTGCAGTTCCCCGGCACGCTATCGACGGGAGTTCCGTGGCAGATAACAATAAAGGGGTCCAATAAAGGGGTCAGTGTACTAATTACTAATGCGCGACGGGCGCTTCCACGCTCCAACATGGAAACGCAGGATGGTCGCAGCAGCGTCGCGATCCTCTTCCCAGTGTGCCGGTGGACACATGCGCCCGCGTTCTGCAACCTGACGATTTTCCCTACCGCAAAGGGCCTTACCTGCACCACTGTTTCTCACAGGGGATGCCGTCATTGTTGCCGTCCATTTTTGTCCCCGGACAGTTGCGGAGAAAAAATGTTGCCTCTTGGCAGGAGGTCATTTGCGAACAATAGATCCTGCCGTCACACCGGGACGAATTCCGAGATGAACCGCCCGAAGCTGGTTTGTCCGCACCGATAAGAATGACATTGTCTGTTACAGTCTCAGCCTTTGCGGCCCGCTGTTGATTACGCCACTCCCAGGGAGGGGTGTTATTCGCGGCAGCCCAGATCCCTTTGCGCTGTGAGCGGGCGGTTTTCTCTGACTTGATCCAAGCGGAACAGAACTTCTCCTTGCAATGTTGTCGATAGACCCATGCAAAGCCATTCTCGACAATCAATGCATTGAGCAGTAAGCCGTCAACCTTCACCAAGCCAACCACCCGCCCGTAATGGTCAACATCCTTCGGTTCTATCTCGATATTCCGTCCGGCAACCAGGGCAGTGGTTAATGCTGTTGCCTGCTGACCATAGCTCTGATCTTTTTCAGGACAATCAATGCCGTACAGCCTGATCTCTTGCCGCTGGCCATCGTGGAGAACAACAAGCGTGTCGCCATCAATGGCGGTGACAATTTGGGCCGACCAGGCAAGACAGGCGGTGTGCGTCAGCAGCAAGCAGAGCAGCAAGAGGCGGCAACAGCATGAAGCAGGGTGGCGCATGCTGGTTTCCTTTTAATCCGGAATATCCACATCACAGTGATTGCAATGGGAGCAGCGCAAGGTCTGGTCCAATTCTTCAAAAGCAACCCGCCACTGTTCAGCCCGAATCTGTTCTGCAAATTCAGGTTGGCATTCATCGCAGAGCCAACGGTCACCGTTTGGCGTTACCCAGAGCTTCATTGTTATCTCCTTGTTTTGAGCAATTACTTATCAATACACCGAACGGCTTTTGCCGCAATTCCAGTATCGATTGAATGGATTATCACGCGCAGTACGCAAATCTGGCCTCAAGCCGCGCCAGTTCCTTATACAGGAACGTGCATCTTTCCTATAGGGGAAATACATCCCTCCCCTCTTTTCGCGCCTCTTTTGGGAGAATCATAGACAGGGGCAATCGAGTCGCCAGGGAAAGCGTGACTGAACCTGTTTGCTCACGGGGCCGAGATCTGGAGGAATCGCGGCGGGATAGGGCTCTCGAAACGATGTTCCTGCCCGGTGGTGGGATGGGTGAAGGCAAGGACCTGGGCGTGCAAGGCCATGCGCTGGATGGGGTTGGAGAGTGCCCCATATTTTTTGTCGCCAACAATCGGGTGCCCCATTTCCTGCATGTGTACCCTGATCTGGTGTTTCCGGCCGGTATCGAGGTTGATTTGCAGTAACGAATACCTGCTGTTGCCGCCAATTTTTCGATAGTGGGTGATTGCCTGCTTCCCGGCCTGCGCCGTGGGGAGCGAATACACCCGGTGGGCGGTGGTCTCGGTGAGCCAGGATGTGATGGTCCCCTCCCTCTTGTCAACGGCACCCTCCACCACACCCACATAGGTTCGTTGATTGACGGTTGTTTCCCAGGTTTTTTGGATCTGCTCCTTGACCGTGCTGTTTTTGGCAAACAGGAGCAGGCCCGAGGTTTCGCGGTCGAGCCGATGGATGATGAAAATTTTATTGTGTGCTGCCGAACGCTTGACATATTCACTGAGCAGCGAGTAGGCCGTCCTGCGTTTTTCAGCCTCGCTGGCCATGGTGAGCAGCCCGGAGGGCTTATCGATGACGATCAACTCCTCGTCTTCAAAGATGATCTTCAACTCGGCCTTGCCAGGGTGCTTATGCATCTCCCGACTCCAACGCACTTTGACCTGGGAACCCGGCACGAGCACATGGTCAAATTGACGGACCGGGATATCGTCAACACAAACCAGCTGATCGCGCAAAGCAGCCTTGAGCGCCGTCCGTCCCTTGCCGGGCAATTGCTCCAGTAGGAAGGCCAGCAAGGTGTGATCATGCTTGACGGTGAAGATCTGCTCCTTTGATTTCCCGGGTCGTGGCTTCTGATGACGATTGGCGTTTTTCACGTTTTTTACGGACCCAGCGAGTCAAAGAGTTTCCATCGAAGCGAGCAGCGCAAGATGCCCTGCCGCCGGAATACCTTTTCAAACACTCCCCCTATACACCGCAATACAACAAACCGCCCGACGGTTTTGCCGTCGGGCGGTTTGTTGTGCCGTGACCAAGCCCTTCCCTCTTGCTCGTTGTTCTCTTTTAGGTCTTCTCGCCGCACCCTGATCCCTTGCCAGGGCAAGCGCAACGAGCCTCCCGCCCAACATCATTTACCTGTTATTTCAAAAACTTCTTGAGTAGCCAGGTTGAGCTTGTAGGATTTGTGCGCTTCATTTTCGATGATCAAGGATTGTTGATCGCCGCTGGGCATCATGCTGGTGATGTACACCTCCTGCACGTCCCGCTCTTCTTTGGCATCGTAGACGGTTTTATAGACCGCTATGGTCCACAATTCCGCACCCGTTGTCGTATCAACAGCGGTGATCACGCCACCATCCTGGCCAAAGGCACGGGTTTTGAGACGACCGGCTATTTCATAACGAACCTTATTGATCTCCACCGCTTTCACGGGTTTTGGCGCCCGGCGTTTTGCTTTCTCCTCCATCGCTACTCCCTCTTTTGTGGATGTTGAATGGCCGGAACCCTCGGCCAATGCGGCTGCACCGACAGCCAGCATGCCCATACTGCACAAGACGATACACAAATTTTTTCGTTTCATTTCAGCACGTCGTTTTTCGTTGCCTGGCTGAGCACGCCCACGATATCCGCGCCAAAATAGGCCCAGCTATCAGCATTTTTGATCGCCTCGGCCGGAGTGACGCTGGCGCCGGGTTTAAGGCCCTGATAGTCGTAACTGATGTCTTCCGTCTGCACCATTTTGTGGGAGAGTTCATGAACCACGGTCAAGGCGCAGAGCCAGAGCTTGGGGATATTGCCAAAGAAGGTGCGCTTGCCGGCATCGAGAAAGGCCTGGAAGATATAAATAACCGGCATGGTATCATCGGAGCGCACCGAGGCGAAGGTACCTTCATTCCAACTGGCATCAACCCGTTTGTGCGGCCTGTCTGAAAAAATGACAGTGGTGGAGTTACAGACATTTTCGATCTTCTTGAACCCCTCCTTCAACACCAGTGCCGTGGCCGCGACTTGGGCTGCCGTATCCGTATCGGCATGAAACCAGCGTTTGACAATCGCCAAGGTGTCGGCATCGCCATTGCCCAACTTAACGACAATATCCATGACCCACTTACGCGCCAACTGCAACGAGTCCGACATCATTCTTCGCCGTGATGCCCCAAAGGCCTCTGTCTCGTGCTGCAGCACGGCGTCCACATCCTTGGCCGGTTTGGCATCCATCTGATCAAAGGCCCAGGTCCCATAAGCCTTGGGATGATCCACCACCCAGATACTCTGATTGCCCTTTTTGGTCTGAAAATACAAATGCTTGAAAGTTTTGAGCATGGCAGCACGCTGTTGAAACCCGGCACCGGGAGATTTCGCCGCCTTAAGGATGACATCTGCATGCACCTTAGCCGGATGCAGTAGGTTTTGAATACCGCCAAAGGCTTCGATTTTGTCCCTGACCTTCTTTAAGCAGGTGGCCTTGGTGGCATCCGGCCCGTCCGCTTGGCAGAGTGATTTCAGCTCGCCCTCAAGCTCACTCCAACTGCTGTCGAGCGATTTCGTCTGCAACTGACTAACAAGCGATGAATAAACATCTGAGAAGGTATCCATGGCACGCCCTCGCGTTTGATGAGAAAATCAGGGTATGTGAACCCTATCCTGACAACGACGAATAACCGATCAAATCAACTTGGTTTTTTTGGTTGTGATCAATATGAAAATGATTGTACCAAGTTGCCGGGGCAGCTCCAACGGACAAATTACCAAGGGAGAAAATAGTTTCCCAGCGAGGGCTGCTCGGTACAATGGAATGCTCTGCCTTGCTCGCCGGCAAGATGCGCCGCCTGCTGGCCATTCGCCGGATTGCACCACGATTTTCCAAAAAGATTTCCCTGAGGCGCCGCGACAGAAATCGGTTGCCGGAGTTTACATGCAGTGAGTACCGTGTGATCCTTGCATGTCCTTAGCCTTCGCCAGCAACCAGCGTCTTTGACGCTGCTGATCCCGAACACCATATACAAGAGCGACAACGCACATCCATGACCACAACACGACACATCCTAGCCGGCAACCTGATCGACGGCAGCGGTGCCGCAAGCCGGCGCCAGGTTTTTCTGAGCGTCGAGAACGGCATCATTACCGCGGTCGGGCCGGTGACAGAGCTACCTCGCGCCGCCGATACACCCATCGACGACCTCTCCCATTGCACCATCGTCCCGCCACTGGTGGATTGCAGTGTTGCCCTGGCCAGTTCAGCTGCCGTCGCCACGCGAAAGCACACGGAAGAGCAGAATGACAACAAGGCTACCATGCGCCTGATTGATCGACACCTTGCCGATAGCCATAACCACGGCGTGCTCGGATTAGCCGACCACAGCGATCAAGCCGTCTTGAGGCCGCACGCAGCGGCGGGAAGTGGGTCACGGTTTCCGGTCATCGTTCGTTCGGCCCGGCAATGCCTGGGCAGTGATGGGTTCGCAACCGATAGCTGCCAGCACGATTTCCTCCGCATTGCCTCTTGTGCCGACATCGAAGCGATGGATCCCTTTGCCATCCGAGTTGAGGCGGCAGAACTTTGCCGTCTCTTGGCGCAGCCCGGGCACGGCAAGAAGGTGGTGGTCGCCAACGGTCCACAGGCGGTGGCCGAGGCACTAGATGCCGGGTGCGATGCCATCGAGCAGGGCTATGCCATGGGCGAGGAGAATTTGCGGGCGATGGGAGAACGGCAGGTGTTGTGGATTCCCAGCCTGTTGCGGGCCAAGAACGGGTTGGATGGATCAGCCTCCGGGGGCGATGTCTGTTGCCGCTTCTCCCTGCGCTTCGTTGCACCGGGAAAAACGATCCCCGGCGCCGAGGCCTATTGGAAATCCATACTTGCCGGCCAGTTGGCACAACTGCGACTGGCCCGTTCCTTAGGCGTGCCGACTGCCATCGGCACCGGGGCCGGCAGCACGGGCATCCTCCATGGCGAGGCAATGGTTGAGGAGATGAAACTCTTTCTCAAGGCTGGGTATTCGTTAGAGGAAACACTGCACTGCGCCTCGGAGGTTGGCGCCCGCTTCTTTGGCCTGGAGGGGCTCGGAGCACTGACGGTGGGGCGGCACGCCACCTTTCTGGTCACCCGAGGAACGCCGCAGCAACTGCCAAGAAAACTCTCCTACCTGGAGAATATCTACATCGACGGCCTTCCCAGTGATGCCTATCGCAAGAATCCGGTGAAGGTGGGGAGGAAGGGCTGAGGTGGACAGGAGAGAACGGTTGCGAGGTATCTACCCTATATTGATGCGAAAAATATCATTGCGGCAGGAAGCTACCAGCAAATAATCAATGGTGGGGTTCGCACCTCACCCCAACCGAGCTCCTTCACCCTCTACCCGATGGAGGGGTGTGCGAAACTCTCGTTAGAATATATCGGACTTATTCTGTAAATTTTAATCTTTAACATTTAATATTAAACTTATAGCACGTCTCTCTTTTTTGATTATTTGAGGACATTTTCCAATTTTATCGTCCCTTTCATCAGTCCAGCAAATATTTGCTGCCGAAAATTTTATTTGATGTTTTCCAACCTTGAAAGGATTCAACAAGATAAAATATCCATTAGTAACGGACAATCTATCTTTATCAAATTCTTCATTTTTCAAAATAGGATCAGGACATCCACTGATATAATACCTATTATTCGTAAAATCATCGACAAAAACATCATCTATCAACAGTTTCATCTCCTTGTAGCTGTCAATAGATTTAATTGAATTATTTGACAAATGATTGCAAGTGTTCGATTTGTCACCACCTGACATTTGAATTGCAGTATTTATACATAAATTCAACAATATATTATCATTTTTGCTAACTGTGCACTCTTCGAACTTTTCATTTTTCTTCCATGGGCATAAATACAAGTAATAAACATTGTCAGAAATATAATATCCGCATTTTGTATCTTCATGTATTTTTCTATTAATAACTGCATATTTTACTAAATCATATTTAGATTGCCCATTGATTTTTCCTTTAACCTCATCGAGCGAGCCAGGTTTATGATCTGATTTACATGAGCTAACAATACATAATAATAAAAATATAAACACATAATGCACAATCCTCATCACCCACCCATATTACAACTTGAACATCTGTGGAATTTCCGCAGGATATTATTGATGAAATTTAGTATCATCGCCCTTCTTGAGCGACATCTCTATACCGATCGACCAAGCCTTCTTGTTTCATGCCCCTCAAGGTGTCAGCAATTTTTGGTAATTTGTCGGCATGTTTTTTGTGCAGATAAACATAGCTCTCCCCCGAATACATGATTCCTGCCGCGTAAACCGATTCTGTGTTAAAATCAGCCATTTTCAATTTCTTGAGTGTCATTAAGGCAACGGCTTCTTGTTCGATGTAAACAACAATACGTCCCTCGATAAGTTTCTTGAATCCCAGCTCGGCAATTTTGACATCAGATAACATATCAGGCCTGACAACAGCCGGGAGGGCAGCTTCAGGAATTTTTGCCCCTCGGCGATATTCAACGGGATAGGAGGTATTTTTGAGACCCTCCCAGCTATTTAATACGATCCCCGGAGTAACGGCATAGGCCATATAGGAAACGGCAAAATGGGGCTCTGACACCCTGCGAAGATTTCTCGTTGTTTTCTCATAACTCAAGTTTCGGGGTTGGCACAGCCAAGGAGGATTCCACGGGCAACCTGCT